>JALHOT010000004.1 GCA_022842845.1 Cyclobacteriaceae bacterium
ATCGTTTTGATCATCAATAGATTTTGTCATTTTCATTGCTCCATCCAGCTTGGTAAGCGTAAATTTTCCATTGAGGATGAGGGTCCAGTCGAAGTCCGCAGTCCACCTGCACTCATTCAAGAATTCAATGGTGTTTCCGAAAATTGTATAAGTGCCTTCGCAGATAGCCGGACGCCAGGGGTCAGCACTGGTGCCGGAAAAGCGATTGTCTGTGAATGTTAAAGTAACGGCCACCGCCTCGTAATTACTGTAAGGATTGCTTCTGATGAAATGCCCCTGATAAGTGCCAGGGCTTAAACTCACCGTATTGTCAAAGGAATCACCCTCGCAGGCGAACAAGAACATGCATAGGAGTACCGGATATAGTGTGCTGCGCATAATGAATTACGAATTGTTTAGACAGCACCAGGACTGTTTTGGTTGGGAGGGCTTGTGGTAATATATTTCAAAAGTCCTCATTCAATTTGGCCTGCTCGCGAACCAGATAATCCCGGTAAGAAGAATCTGTCTTTAACACATAATAGGTATCCAGATAGGTTAATAAGTATTCTTTCCAGAGACCAGCCATACGAGGCTTCCCATCGAGATTACTTAAAAAGTTAGAGTTGAAAACTGACTCGAGGTGCAGGGCCAGTATTTCAGTATGGTTTTTAGTTACTTCATCTAAGGTGCCATATTTTGATACATTGTATATTTTAATAGGGTAGTTGACCAGCAGGGGTGTATCCACCATGGGGTTACACATAGCTTGATCCTTGCTAATGGCTTTCTCGTGTTGGATGGCCAGTAGTTTTTTCTCCTGATGAATGAAACGATTTTGGTCATCAGCAAAATCGAGTTCAGACAAATGAAAGGGTAAGTCAGCGCCATTCACCATGATGATCTCTGGTAAATCATTATTATCCAAATCAAGGATAACAGGATTGATAGCAGTTGTCTTGATCAGGCGCTCGTATTTGACCTTCTTTTCGGTTGACCTGTTGATAAATATATCAGTATAGGTTCCATAGGTTTCAGAACAAGACTTAAGCACGAGGTCTGATTTTTTATCTTGGTTTAAATCGTATTCGATAACCGACTGAATGGCACCCCCGCGCTCATGCATACTCAAGAGTTTGATGTAGTAATCACCTTGCTTCTCCCAGATTACAAAAGTTTCTGTTTGAGGGGTGTCGAAGGTGAAGATGGTGATGCTTCTGTTGTTAGATAATTCCTGAGACTTTATTACCGTTTCTGAAGCCGCTATGGCTGCCTTTAAATCGGGGAAAACACTGTTGAGAAATGCTGTGAAGTCAGTATGGAGTTCTTCCTTTGGTATCGCTGCACTTGCTTGTGAATATACTTCATTGGGCGCTTGCTTGTTACAAGAGAAGAGTAGCATAGCCAGCAGGCTTATCAATAATTTATTCATGCTGTAATTTATACTTTGCCCTCGAGCCAGACAAACAAGGGATTACCTGTAGCCTAAATACCAACGGTATAAAATGTAGTGCTAAGTTTACCTTAAGTAAAGTTTCTGTCTAATTTTTATTCAATGCAAAGTGGGGTAAGTATTTCGCTGATGGCATTCATGTCTTATAAAGGTTTTAGTGAATATGGATCAAGTGAAGACTTAAATCTTTTGTTAAGAGTAGCCTCATGCGTTATACTGTTTCCTGAAACGTAGTCCATCCTGCGTATTTTAAGAAGATTGTACCCCCGATAGCCTAATTCCCTCAGTGCTTTAGTATATTTATTTAATGGCAGACGTCCACAACAAAGAAACAAGGAGTTATAATATGAGCAGAATTAAAGGCAAAGACACAAAGCCGGAAATTCTGGTAAGAAAATTTCTATTCTTAAAAGGATTCCGATGCAGGCTGCACGCAAAAATATTCCCGGTAGGCCGGGCATTTTTTACCAAAGTACATAGCTCATGATTGATGTTACTTGTGCTATAATTATGAGAGAAAATAAAGTCTTAGTAACTCAAAGAAGCGAAAAGATGAGAATTCCCCTAAAGTGGGAATTCCCAGGGGGTAAGGTTGAAGAAAATGAGACTGCAGAGGATTGTTTGATTAGAGAAATCCAAGAAGAATTAAGCTTAAAGATTGAAATTTTTAAACGCCTTAAACCTAGTGCTTATGATTACGAAACATTCTCTATCAGACTCATACCGTTCATCGTATTTTCCAAATCAGGCCAAATTGTATTGGCAGAACATAAATCATACAAGTGGTTAGATAAAAGTGAATTGCGCGCTTTAGATTGGGCCCCTGCTGACATCCCGATATTGGAAGAATTTTTACAATTTAGTTTATGATCCAACAAGGAATTTATGAGCAATTAATCAATAAAATGATTTTATCGAAGTTGAATGACTTAGATAGGGAAAGCTATTACATAAAAGAAACTGAAATTGATAAGTATGATGCAGCAAGAGTTCTATCTCAATACTTAACTGAAGTTATTCATTTCGCGCTAAATCTGATTGCTGGAGAGAATAGAATGGAAAATCAAATTGAGCTTTCAAACAAAATCATTCATCTCTTAAGAACCGAATTAAAGGACGAAGACTTTGAAAAGGATTTGATTTCCACAGAGTCAAAAATACTTTCAGCAATATTCAAAAAAATAGATGCTAATTTTTCTGACTTCGAAAATCATCTTAAAGAGATAACTCCTTATACACGATTGTCGCAAAGTGAATTATTCACTGGAAATAATGCCGGTATCTCTCTCGAGAGTGAAATAAGAAAAGAAATTCTTTCCTCTGACAGAGTCTATTTTTTGGTTTCATTCATTAAGTGGACTGGAATAAGGATATTTGAAAAGGAACTTTTTGACTTCACCGAAAGAGGAGGGATTTTAAAAGTGATTACAACCTCTTATATGGGGGCTACAGATTTAAAAGCCGTAGAATTCTTATCTAAGTTAAAGAATACAGAAATTAAAGTGTCATATAACACAGATAATGAAAGATTGCATGCAAAAGCATATTTATTTTTCAGAAATACTGGCTTCCATACTGGTTATATCGGTTCATCTAACATTTCAAGATCTGCCCTTACAAATGGGTTAGAGTGGAATATAAAGGTAACAACCAAAGAGATTGGTCATATTATTGATAAGTTTCAGAAAACATTTGAAACATACTGGCAAGACAAAGAATTTGAAAGATTCGAGCATAAAATTCACACTGAAAAGCTGAGACTTGCATTACGAAAAGAATCAAGTCATGAAGTCAACAATTCAGCAGCTTACTTTGATATCAAACCATTTCCATTTCAGGAGGAAATTCTTGAGAAATTAGAAACAGAGAGAACAGTTCACGGGCGATTTAAAAATTTAATTGTAGCAGCTACTGGGACAGGAAAAACCGTTATTTCCGCATTTGATTTTAAGAATTTTAAAAGGGGCAATCAGACTGCTAGACTTTTATTCCTTGCACATAGAAAGGAAATTTTACAACAGGCCCAAGCTACCTTTCAAGGGATTCTAAGAGATAATAATTTTGGTGAACTGTGGGTCGATGGACTTGAGCCTGCGAAATATGATTTTGTATTCGCTTCTGTTCAAACCTTAAATAATAGATTAAGTTCGCTGCCTCTCTCTGAGGCATTCTATGACTTTATTATTGTTGATGAAGTACATCATATTGCTGCCTCCAGTTACAGACCAATCCTCGCGAAGTTCAAGCCTGAAGTATTACTTGGATTAACCGCCACGCCAGAAAGAATGGATGGAGAAGATATTTTGGATGATTTTTGTGGGACTATAGCAGCTGAAATTAGATTGCCTGAAGCTTTAAATAGAAAATTACTTTGTCCATTTCAATATTTTGGATTAACCGACAGTGTAGACCTATCGAATACCACCTGGCAAAATGGAAGATATTTACCTAGTGAACTATCTAAAATCTATACACAGAATGATAATCGCGTTGGAGAAATAGTTTTGAATCTCAACAAGTATTTAAATGATCCCCATGATGTGCGTGCACTTGCTTTCTGCATTACGCAAGAACATGCTCAATTCATGGCAGAGAAATTTTTATTAGCAGGGTTTAAAGCTGATTATTTAGTAAGCTCTCGTAAAGAACTTAGAGACGATTTAAGGGGAAGATTTCTTAGTAGAGAAATCAATTACCTATTTGTGGTAGATATATTTAATGAAGGTGTAGACATACCAAATATTGATACTGTTTTATTTCTAAGACCAACTGAAAGCTTAACTGTTTTTCTACAACAACTGGGTCGTGGCTTACGTCTTTCTGAGGATAAGGATTGTTTGACAGTTCTGGATTTTGTTGGAAACGCACGCCCTGAGTACGACTTTGAAGGAAAATTCAGAGCTTTAATCGGGAAGACCAATACCTCCATTCAGAAGGAAATTGAAGACGATTTTCCACACTTACCACTAGGCTGTACAATTATTCTTGAGAAAAAAGCTAAAGAACATATACTCCTTAATGTTCGAAATGCAACATTGCTAAATAGAAATCAGCTCCTGAACAAGATTCGTAATTATAAGCATCAGACAACATTGCCCTTAACACTTAGAAATTTTTCTACCTTCTACCATTTGCCGTTGCAATTAATTTATAAAAGAGGTTGCTGGAAAAGACTTTGTGTGTTGGCAAACCAAATTGAGGACTATCAAACAGATAATGAGAATGAAATCTATAGAGCAATCAGTAAAAAATGGTTTTCATCCGGATCAAATTCATATTTTAATTTTATTTTATCTCTGGCAAAGAAGGATTTTAATGTAACCCTTAGTGAGCTTAGTCAAGTAGAGCAGTTAATGTGCTTAATGCTTCATTATGATATTTGGCAGACCTCATCCACATCAACCCTTGAAGAGAGTATTAAGTCAATTGGTCATAATAAAGTTCTTGTTGAGGAGATAATTGAGGTTCTTGAGATTTTAATTAATAAGATTGACTTTCTTGAAAAGGAAATTAGTCTGCCATATCCACAGCCATTAATGTTACATAGTCGATATACTCGTGATCAGATATTGTCAGCATTCAGATTTCATAACATAAATAAGAAGAGCGAAATTAGAGAGGGTGCTGCTTACTCTAAAGAATTAAATACTGAATTGTTGTTTGTTACACTGAATAAATCTGAGGAGGCTTTCTCACCGACTACGTTATATGAAGATTTTGCGTTAAGTGAGAGAGTATTTCATTGGCAGTCTCAGAATTCAGCTAGCCCGGAAAAGGGAAAGGGACTTTCTTATATTAATCACAAACGCGAGGGCAGAAAAATTTTGTTATTCGTTCGCGAAAGAAATGAAGATGAGTATGGTAATGTGATGGGATTTGTATTTCTTGGTGAAGGTAACTTACAAGATTATTACGGTACTAAACCAATGAGCATCAAGTGGGAATTAAACGAACCGATGCCCCCTTACCTCTGGAAAGATTCAGCAAAAATGGCAGTTGGTTAATATTCTTTGATCGAAGGTCAAGCAAGTGCATTAATTGATTTTATTTTTGGATAGTATTCAAGCTGCATGGTTTGATTTTTTTAGCCATACTAGTCAAAGTCGTTGAGTTATGGATGTTAAGTCTCAGCACATGGCCATTGGTCTAGCCATTTTCCTTTAAACACTTTGCTGTTTTTTAAACCTGCTGTATAAACACACAGCGCTTTGCCCAATACAAAGAGAGCCTCCGCAACTATAGACCTCATGTCCCTCCGAAAAAAGTGAGTTTCTCTTACTGTGTACTTTCCGACATTCAGGAAAAAGTAAGCCGCCTCAACTAAGGACCTCCCATGGTTTAGAGAAAAGTAAGCCATCCCAACTGTGGACCTCACATCCTTCAGGAAAAAGTATGCAGCTCTAACCGTGGTCCTAGGGTCCTTCAAGAAAAAGTAGGCAACCCCAAGTGCGGACCTTGTAACCTCCAGAAAAAATAGAGCAGCCCCAAGTATGGACCTGGCGCACCTCAGGAAAAAGTAAGCTTCCCCAATTGCGGGCCTCCCGCCTCTCAGAAAAAAGTTAACAAGCCCAAGGGTGGATCTCGCGATCCTCAAGAAAGAGTGAGCTTCCCTAACTGCTGACCTTATGACCTTCATACAGAAGTACGCTTCCCCAACGGTAGACCTATCGAAAAGTAACAAAGAAGATTTTTTAATCAGGGTAATTCGACATCTTTTAATCAGCACACCAGCACATCACCTCATCAGCACATTCCCATTATCAAATCCGCCTCGTCACTCATCGTCATGAGCAGCACTTGGGCGAGAAATGGACTAAGCGTTTGTAAACGTTTAGAAAAAGTGTGCTTAAACGTGCCAATGCCTTTCCGGTTGCAGGGAAAAGTAAAAATATAGTTTGGAAAATAGTGATAGAAATGGGCAACTCATTACCCTATACCCTCCGTTAGCATACACAAATACTTAAATGTATGACACATGTAAAGCAAGTAGATAGCTACTCAAGGTTAGTAGATATCTGCACCGGGTTCGGAGGTAAGTATAACCCCGGTCGTCCAAGCCTCCAGGTTGAATCATTGTTAAACGCGTTAAATGGAGCAAGGCAGGCAATCGAAGCGGTGAAGCTGGCCAAGACCACTTTCGATCGCGAAGTGAACAGTCGCTTGCAGGCTTCCGAAAAGTTGCCGGCTCTGGCCTCTGGTATTTTTCGAACACTCTCAGATCATGGTGCCTCAGCAGCTACGCTCGATGATGCGCGCTACTTCGTGCGTCAGATCAGGGGTTATACGAGTAAAGATCGTGCGCCACTGCCGAATGCCACCAGCGAGGAAGCAATTGCGAAGCGAACCATGACACAGCGTTCTTACGTTGGGCAAGCCGATCACTTTAGTAAACTGGTCTTGGCTGTACAGGCAGAGCCTTTATACAAAGCCACCGAAAGTATGCTGAGTAAGGCTGGCCTTGGTAAGAAGTTGGAAGAGCTGGCAAAGCACAATGCCAGGGTAAGCGCAGCACAGGTGGCCTGGGCCAATGCCAGGGCATTGCGCGACCAGGTATTGTATGGAGAGCAGCAATCACTCTTTGCCTTACAGCGTGCGGTAAAGAACTATGCTTATGCAGTCTACGGACCCAATAGCACAGAGTACGCACAGTTGAAAGCAATTCGTTTTGCAAAAAAGTAAGCAATGATGATGATAGAAGAATGAAACCCTTGTTGGTGCAGCTGGCAAGGGTTTCTGGTTTTAAGGCGGTACTATGGGTAGTATATTTTCAAATTTTCAAATCTCCAAATTGTTTTCAGCAGCACATCATCTAATCAGCACATAAACTCACCAGCACATCGCCCCACATTTTCAAATCATCAAATCCTCAAATTATCAAATCTGTTTTCGCATCAGCACATGAACTCATCAGCACATCACCACATCAATCAAAGAGTGTCAGATTACCGAACTGATCGGCAGGGGGGGTAGCGATAATCAAAGATGGCACATTCAGGTGGCTGTCGTTAATGCGGGGCGATACGGTGTAGAGACTCATCTTCGCCTCTGTATAAGGCTTAAGCAAAGCCAATAAACTTTCTTCGCTGCTGTCTTCGTGCATCCACACCTGCTCTTGTTTACTTTCCATGATGACAGGCATGCGTTCACTCATGCCGCTGACCAGGGAATTGGCCTGGGCGGTAATCAGCATGAAGGTGTGATGCATGACACCTTCATTATCTTCAAACTCTTCCCAGATGCCGGCAAAAGAAAAGGTGCTTTTATCCTGCGCGATGAAGCGGTGAGGTATCTGTGTTTTCTTGCCTACTTTTTTCCAGGCATAAAAACCATCGGCTGGTACCAGGCAACGCGAACGCTTCAAGAGCTTGCGCATGGCAGGCCGCTGTTGCAGGCTCTCGGCCCTGATGTTGATGAGCTTTTCACTCACATGCTTGTTCTTGGCCCAGTCAGGCGGAATGCCCCAATAGAAAAATGACACACCTGCAGATCCCTGTAAGATAACCGGCAGTAAGTGTGTAGGCGCTGCGTTGTATTGCGGCTGGTAAAATTCAGGCACCTCTACGCCAAAGCGTTGTTGCACTTGTTCGCGGGTGGCGGTGAGGGTATAACGTTCAATCATGTTGCCTTACAAAATGAAGTGCTCTTTCTTCGCTCCAAAATACGCCCTTTTTACCAAAAGCTGTAAAGCCTACATGTCCTCCTTGCGCAGGTATTTCTAAACGTACCTTCGGGTGGTGCATCATGCGCTCCACCGGGTAACAGGCATCTGATAAAAAGGGATCATTCTGCGCATTCACGATCAGGGTAGGCACTTGTATGCTTTCTGCAAAATGAACAGAGCTGCATTGTGTATAGTAGTCGATGGCATTGCGGTAGCCGTGCAATACGGAAGTATAGGCATCATCAAATGCCTGCAGGCTATTAATACTGTCGAGAGGGCTCGTGTCTATATCAGTGCGCAGGGAAGCTTTGGCGCGCACTTTTTCTTTCAGTGTTTTTAAGAAGCGCCTGGCGTAAAGTTGGTTGGCCGGCAAGGCAATTTGTTCGCAGCTCGATTGTAAATGCATGGGCACTGAAAATACCACACAACTGCGGATGCGTGCATCGCGCTGACTTTCGCCTAAATATTTTAAGGTTAAGTTTCCGCCCAGGCTAAAGCCAATCAAACTGACTTGTTGGTAGCCTTGTGCCAGTGCATGTTGTACCACCACCTCCAGATCATCGGTGGCACCGCTATGGTAGAAGCGTTGCTGGCGGTTCATTTCTTCGCTGCACCCGCGGTAGTTCCAGGCGAGTATGTCATAGCCTTGCTGGTAAAATATTTTGGCCATGCCTTTGATGTAGGCTCTTTGGGTATTGCCCTCCAGGCCATGCGAGATGATGATCAACTTTCGCGCGCCTTGCTTCAACCAGTCCAGGTCTAAGAAATCATCATCGGGCGTGTAGATGCGCTCGCGCTGGTAGGGTGTTAAAACTACCGAACGCAGCAGGGCCGGGTAAATGGTTTCTATGTGCGGATGGAAGAAAAGCGCAGGGCGTTGGTAGTGCGCAATGGCTGTCACCGGTATGGCTGATGATTGGCTTAAGCCCACTTCATCCTTTCTTTTAATCGTTCAATGTGTGCCAGGTGGTGTTTGCCATGCCAGGCGTACAAGCCGAGCATGCGTTCCAGGCTGATCTCGCGTTGACTTTGCGGATGGATAAAACTTTTCTGTAAGTCCTGCTGACTAAGACCCTGCATGAGCGCAACCCATTTGGCGTGCAGTCCTTTTAACAGCGCGATCGACAAATGAGGATCGAGTTGGTTATCACTGCTTTCGGCCCACAACTTTTCATCATAGGCTTTAATGGTTGGCTTGTCTTCGGTGAGTGTCCACTTAAAGCGGATGTAAGAGTGCATATGGCTGTCTGCCAAATGGTGGATGAGTTGTTGCACGGTCCAGCCGCCCTCGCGATAAGGGGTATTGAATTGATCGGCATTGAAGTGCTGTACCGCCTTCGCTACTTGTTCTGGCAAGGCCTGTATATCGGCTATCAGTTGCTGTTGTTCGGCTGCCGTGTACGATGGCTGCGGACTGAACTTACCAATCGGATAGCGAAGTGCGTCAAGATCATTCATGTGTTTTGGCTTCTTTCGCCAGGGCTTTTTCAGCTTTTAATTTCTTTTTGGCTCTTTCCCTTCGCCCGCGCACGCGGATGTTGAACATCTCAATCAGAAGTGAGAAAACCACTGCGAAATAGATATAGCCTTTGGGGATTTCGTATTCAAGACCTTCCAGGAAGAGCATGAAGCCAATGAGAATCAGGAAGCCCAGGGCCAATACCTCTAAAGATGGATGCTTGTGAATGTAATCGCTGATGCGGCCGGAGAAGACCATCATAATACCGATAGAGATGACTACGGCAATGATCATGATCAAAACCTGTTGTGTAAGACCTACAGCCGTGAGGATGGAATCAAAAGAGAAAATAATATCGAGCAGAATAATCTGGATGATAACATTGGTAATGCTCTTAGAGGCTTTGTTTTGCATTTCACCTTCTTCGTCATCGCCTTCTACTTCGTGGTTCATTTCACGTGTACTCTTGGCGATCAGGAAGAGTCCGCCAAACATGAGGATAAGATCGCGGCCGCTGAAAGGATGATCGTGACCGATGAAACGATCGACCAAACCATTGCCTAAAATATCTGAAAGGAAGAACAGCGGCTCGGTAAAGGTGATAACCCAGGTGATACCCAATAACAATACAACACGCACAATCATGGCCAGGGCCAGACCCATGTTGCGGGTTTTGGCGCGCTGCTCCACCGGGAGCCTGTTAGACACAATGGAAATAAAGATGATGTTATCGATGCCAAGCACTACCTCAAAAAAGGTAAGTGTTAACAAGGCCAGCCAGGCCTCTGCGGTTAAGAAGATTTCCATGTTGAGAGGAAAGTGGGGTTGGTTTAGTCTGCTAAATTATAAGAAGTAAGCTTACCCTCAAATCTTAGTTATCCAGAAAGTCGATGTCGACATTAAGGGGATAGCGCATCAGGTACTGTAAGGCTTGCTGAACTGTGAGTTTTTCGAATAAAACGCGGTATAGTGCATTGGTAATGGGGGCTTTTACCTGATAGTAGTCCGCACATTTTTTTGCAATGCGCACTGTATTAATACCCTCGGCCACCTCATCGGTCTCTGCCAATATATCTTGCAGGGTCTTTCCCTGGGCCAATTTATGACCCACCTGGAAGTTGCGGCTCAGGGAGCTGTTGCAGGTGGTTACCAAGTCGCCTATGCCCGCTACACCTAAAAATGCTTTTGGTTTGCCACCCAGGGCCCTGCCCAGGTAAATCATTTCAACGACACCGCGGCTAATCAACAAGCCACGGGCATTTTCGCCATAGCCCAGTCCGCTCAGGGCACCAGAGGCAATGGCAATCACGTTTTTCAAGACACCGGCCAGCTCAACACCAGTTAAGTCACTGTTACCATATACCTGAAAGTAATCGTTGCGGAGCAGTTTCATGCCCAGTTCGATTACTTCGTTAAAAGGACTGGCAATAACGGTAGCGGATGGATGTTGCGCAGCCAACTCTTTAGAGAGATTGGGGCCTGCCAGACAGCCTACGCGCACCACAGCACTTTCTTCGCGAATCACTTCGCTCATGGTCTTCACCTGGTGGCGATTGAGTTTATCAATCTCTTCTATGCTGCTATGCTTGGGCAGGGTAATGTCAAAACCTTTGGTGCCGTGAATAAGAATATGGTAAGGATGCAAGTGCGGTGACAGCTTGCGGATCACCGAACGAAAGTGACTGGAAGGAATGATGGGGAAGATTACATCACAGGCATCTGCAATCTGTGCCAGATCGTTGATGGCTGTTACATTTTTGTCGATGATGTGCCCACGGTTATCCCTTGTTTTGTTGATGCGCTTCACCACTTCTCCATCCCTGGCATATAGCAAGACGGGGCGCTGCTTGGCCAGGAGGTTGGCCACGGCAGAGCCAAAGTTGCCCGCACCGATAACGCCTATAGGCTTATTGTCCGATAAATTTATCGAGTTCATAGCCTACAAGTCGGTTGTGGTAGTAATACAGAACATTCAGGTCGCGCGTAATGATGTTACCATCGCGGTTGCGCAACAAAGGTCTTTTTAAATGGAAGATCCCAACATTGTATAAGCCAAGCTTAATTACTTCATCGATGTCTCCTTTCAGGTGCGAAGCAATGTTTACTTTGTTCTCGATCTTCATGCGATAGATTTGCTTGCGCACGCGCTTACAATTATCCCTGAATTCTTCGTAGGGCAAGGCCAGGTCTTCTTCAGGCAAACGCAGCAGGCCAAACAGATCGAGCTTGGGGTGTTTCTTCTGCCACATGGTGAATGCGACAAAGGCCACCAAATGGCTGGCAAATACACGGTTAATGCGGTGGTATTCGCTCACAATCTTTTGACTCAGCATGCGGGTGTATTGATCTTCCCTTTGTCTGTCAACTGATAGCTGGCCATTGGTAATAAAATAATCGCGCGTATCAATAGGGCGGCCGTGTTCATCGATGCTATTGCCTTCATCGTCTACATAGTTGCCCATAATATCTAAGCCTTTGCCTATGGATACAGAAATGCTGGAGCCCTTGGTGAAGAACTTGAACATGAATTGCAGCAGTTGCCAGCTTCCATAGCGGTCTTGTTCCGGTATGTAGCGATCCTGGCCCTTAGACGACAGGTATTCCTCTATCAGATCCGGGGCCTCTAATACAAAATGATAATTAAGCGTTACGGGCACAATGAAGATCTTCCTTACGTCTTCTCCCGGCTTGGCGCGCATGTAGGCATCGCGTTGTGCTTCCACAGTCGAACTGAGCAAGCCTAGTTTTAATTGCTTTTCAATCATACCCGAGCGTGAGCGGGTACCTCCCGGAAAGAAGAGGCTGTGTGCACCTTTCTGCAAGGCCAAGGTGGAATAAAGCTTCAGGGTCTCGAGGTAGGGCATGTTCTTTTTTCTGCGGTCTACCTTGTAGGCACCCAGGCTGTTCATGAAGTAGGCGAATATCTTCATGTTGAACAGGTTCAGGCCTGCACCATAAATAAAGGCTGGTAAACCTAAAGAATGGATGACCCAGCCGATCAGAATCGAGTCCAGATTACTAAAGTGAGTGGGCACCATGACTACAGTGCCTTTTCTGGCCAGTCTGCGCAACTGTTTTACCTTGCCTACTATGTGTATTTTATCGCGCAGGGTGTATTGATTGCGCCAAAAGGCACCAAACTTTTTTACCCTTGCCCCATTGAGCAGGCGCGCGAACCAAAACTTAATCACTTCGCGGGTCAGGCGGTAGCGGCTGGGTTTGAAATTGCCAGCGATCTCATCGGCATAGCGCGATACGATTCTTTTTAATATTTCATTGGCGAGCTGTTCTTGCTCTTCCTCAGGCTTGTTAGCGAGGCTGTGTAAGTCTTCTTTTACTTTGCTCCAAAACTGTGGCTCATCTTCCGGGTCTACACGCCAGCGGTTGCGCTTCATGCGCTGCTGTTCGCGGTATACGGTTGCCTCAAGCTCTTCAATGAGCTGTTTGGTAGAAGTCCGGAGTTCTTTGACCCTTTCAAAAGCTTTTTGCGCTACTTCTTCAACGAACTCTTTCCTATTCTGACTGAGCTTATAAACGGGCCAATCCGGTATCCCCTCCAGAATGGGCTTATATTCTTTATTCTTATTCTTCTTTTCTTGAATCTCCATTGCCAGCTATTGGGTGCGCAAAATAACACAATTCTATCATTGGCTTGGGGCCTTCCTGAATTATACCCTGCTCAGGGCTGCTCCCAGTGAGCGCCCCATATCGTCAAAGCGTTCCAGTGCTTGTCTGATGAAGGTTTCGTCAAGCATCTTTTCGATGTCATTTTCGTCAATTATATCAAATTCATTCACCTTAAAGGTTTGTTCTAGTAAGCCCTGTTCTATTTTAATGATATAGCGGTTGTTCCACGCAAACAAGGTGATTTTATAGTTGGGGGTGGGTATTTCTTTGATAATTCTCATGACAAATAAAAACTGGGCGAAGATAGCACCAAAAACATTGGGGTGATGGGACTATACATCAGCTCCGGTTTGTCTTGCCTGGAAAAACATAGGGGGTAGTCATGAGCCGAGGAAGCCAGCTCAAGAACCTGGTAACTTTGTTAGGGGTTTCTGCCTTGTCTGTCTTCGGTCATGACTTCAAGGTTTTGTTTGATCTGCTGCAGCTCATGCTCCAGTTTACGGTAGACCTGGCTTTTTTGAAGTTCATCAAACTTCATTTGTCGCATCAGGCGCTGAACTTCTAATTCGCGCTTGCGCAGGGTTTCTTTTTCTTGATTCATGAAGTCAAAAAAGTGCTTGTTTAGGTTAGGCTATGCTAAGATAGGCAATCGATCGGTTTTTCCCAGACTTTACCTTAACAAAGTACAGGCAAGTATTGATGAAGACTGCAATCATGGCCTATGGCCATACGTTTGTAACAAGAGTTTCGTTAGAAACGTTTAGTTTATATCTTGTACCCTTATCATGCACTGAAGGTGCGATTTATTGTAAGCGATGTTGCGATTTTGGACAGTCCTTTTTTTTGTAAGCCTTTGTGCCACTTTTTCTGCCTTTGCCACACACCTGCGGGCAGGGGAGATAACCGTGGTGCGCGACAATTGTGCGAGTTTAACCTTTACCATCACGGTTACGGTATATACCGATACAGAATCTTCTGTTGTTTTTGGAGGGGAACAATCGCTGGGTCTTGATGTGCTCGACTTTGGCGATGGTACGCGTTTCATCATTCCCGAAACCCCCAGCATTGCCAGACCCGACTTAGGGGAGGACATAGGAGTCGCTTCTTTTACCATACAACATACCTATGGAGGACCGGGCCGTTATCTGATTTCTTACAAGGAGCCTAACCGCAACGATAAGGTCTTGAATATGGTCAACTCGGTATTGACAACCTTTTATATAGAAACAGAAATTAATATCGATCCATTCCTGGGTTGTAATAACACACCTAAATTATTGATTGCCCCTGTGGATAAGGGCTGTACGGGTGTGGCTTTTCAACACAACCCCGGTGCCTTCGATCCGGATGGCGATAGCCTCTCCTATGTGCTGGTAGTGCCTTTCAGAGACAGAAACGCGACTGTAACCGGATACCGTGATCCTAATAACAGAGAATTTTATGCTGGCAATTATAACACGGCTAACGAAAATCTAAATGGCCCTCCTACATTTTCCATCAATCCAATAACAGGTACCATTAGCTGGGATGCCCCGGGTTTTCAGGGCGAATACAACATTGCTTTTCACATTATTGAGTGGAGGCAAATCAATGGGGAATGGGTGAAGCTTGGTTATGTAAGACGCGACATGCAAATCGTCATCGATGAATGCGACAATGAGCGCCCAGACTTAATCATACCCAATGATACCTGCGTGGTGGCGGGTACTTTATTGGATGTTACTATTTTTGGTATTGATGCAGACAACAATAATGTGAAGATTGAAGCCTTCAGCGAAATTTTCGGTTCGACTTTTACCAGTCCTGCATCGGTTTCTCCATTTCCGGCTGTCTTTCAACCGGTAGTTCCTAAGCCAGCCGAATTAACTTTTCAATGGAATACGGTTTGCGATCATGTTAAAGACCAGCCTTACCAAATTGTTTTCAAGATTACCGACCGTGGTCAGCCCAACCTGGTAACCTTTAAAACATGGTTTGTAACTGTAGTGGGGCCACCGCCCGTCTGGGATCAGGCCAATGTTGACTTTGCCAAACGACATGTCACCCTCCGCTGGGATGACTATGCCTGTGATAATGCTTCTACGATTCAGGTATGGAGGCGGGTTGATTCTTTTCCATTTACACCGGCCAATTGCGAAACAGGTATACCGCCTTCTCTTGGTTATGAATTGATTGGGGAAGTGCCTGCTACCGCTACTGCTTATACGGATACGAATAAGGGACAAGGTTTATCAGTAGGGGCAGAATATTGTTATCGCCTGGTGGCACTCTTTCCCTTGCCGAGGGGCGGTGAGAGCTTTGTGTCAGAAGAAATTTGCATTGATCCTATCCTGGCCGATGCCCCGGTTATTACGCACGTTACCGTTGAAAAGACAGGTGAGAATGATGGACAAATCAGGGTTAGCTGGCGCAAGCCGTTTCAAATAGATCCGGTGCAGTTTCCACCTCCCTATCAATACAAAGTGTGGCGTTCAGAGGGCTTTACGGGCACAAAACCCTGGGTGGCCATCAGTGCAGGCACTACCTCCGATACCACGGCTGTTGATAATGGCATTAATACCCTGGATAAAACCTACAGCTACCATGTTGTTCTGTATGCAGCCACCCTTAACAATATAAATCCTGCCCCCGTAGACACCTCCGCTTCTGCTAGTCAGGTAAGGTTGGAAGTACAGTCGGGCGATCAACTCTTGAATCTTTCCTGGCAAGCCTTTACCCCTTGGTCTAATATATCGCAGGCTTTTCCTTTGCACGACATTTACAGAGGAGGAGAAGGATCTACAGAAGCAGCGGGCCTTACCTTGCTGCAACAGGTTAATGTAACGCTGGGTGGTTTGGTCTACACCGATCCTGGTTCTGGCAATCCTCCTTTGTCAAAAGATCAAGTGTATTGTTACCGGGTGATGACGAGGGGAACTTATGGAAATCCGGCCATTGCCGAGCCACTGACGAATTACTCACAAATTGTTTGTGCTCAGCCTGCTGATGATGAGCCTCCTGTTTGTGTGCCTGAACCTGTGCTGGTGAACGTCCTTTCATGCGAAGAGTTCTTTGCTGACCAATCCACCTGCAGAATCAATACTTTCTCCAATGAAATTCGCTGGAACCGCGCAACTACCAGAGAGTGCGAGGGCGATGTGTTGGGTTATAAAGTGTATGCTGCCAGCGGCCCTGATGGCGAATTCGTGCCTGTGTTGATTAATGGCCAAACCTTCACCAGAGATACAGTATTTGTGGACACCAACCTCAATTCTTTTGCGCGTTGCTACAAAGTGTCAGTCATCGATCGTTCGGGTAATGAAAGTGAATTGAGCGAAGCGATTTGTAACGATAATTGTCCTTATTACGAATTACCGAATGTGTTTACGCCCAATGGTGATGGTTGTAATGATGTTTTCAGCGCCTTTAGCGATCGCGATAGTGGCGGAGAAGAAAGTCCGGGGGGAACTGCAGGCTGCCAGCCTTCTGATAAAACCCGCTGCGCGCGCTTTGTTGAGAAGGTAATTTTCAGGGTTTATAACCGCTGGGGTGTTGAAGTATACTACTACGAATCTGTAGAAGGAGATTCGATTGATAAAACGATTTATATTGATTGGGATGGCCGCGAGAACAATGGATCGCGGCTGGCCTCAGGCATCTATTTCTATGCAGCGGATGTCACCTTCAATACCATCAACCCGGATACACGCAATCAAACCATTAAAGGTTGGGTACACCTGATACGCTAAAAGATCAACAAGCAATCATCTTATTTGATGGTGTTTGCAATCTGTGCAATGCCTCAGTACAGTTTGTACTGAAACGCGATAGGCATGCGCGCTTTCAGTTTGCTTCACTGCAATCAGCTATTGGTACGCAATTGCGTTTGCAGCATGGCCTCGGCACGGCTGTTGAAAGCATCGTGCTGATTCAGGCAGATAAATGCTTGACAAAAAGTGATGCAGCCCTGGAAATTGCAAGGCACCTGAACCGCTTGTGGCCACTGTGTTATGGCTTTAAAATTATTCCCCGCTTTTTGCGCGATGCCCTATATGATCTGATTGCCCGTAACCGCTATCGCTTATTTGGCAAACGCGATGCCTGCCTAATACCCTCACCCCAATGGAAGAAGCGCTTTCTGGATTAAGTGATTTCAAAAAGGATGCTTAATTTGGCACCCGAATTCAAACACAGAACCTAAACACAATGAAAGCATACATTTTTCCCGGACAGGGGGCACAGTTTACCGGCATGGGTAAAGATTTATACGAATCCAGTGCCAAGGCAAAACAGCTTTTTGATGAAGCCAACGATATTCTTGGATTTGATATCAAGTCAATCATGTTCAATGGTACGGCTGATGAATTGAAGCAAACCAAAGTAACGCAGCCCGCTGTTTTCATTCATTCGGTAGCGGTGGCGCTCTCTAGCGATTCTTTTACACCCGACATGGTAGCAGGTCATTCATTGGGTGAATTCTCATCGCTGGTGGCTAATGGTACTTTGTCTTTTAAAGATGGTTTGACATTGGTAAGCAAGCGTGCACAAGCCATGCAGCGTGCCTGCGAAATCAATCCGTCTACTATGGCTGCTATCTTAGGCCTGGATGATGTGAAGGTAGAAGAAATCTGTGCCTCTATTACCGATGAGGTGGTGGTGGCCGCCAATTATAACTGTCCTGGCCAGTTAGTGATTTCAGGCTCTCTCAAGGGCATTGAAATAGCCTGCGAAAAAATGAAAGCTGCCGGTGCGAAACGCGCGATGGTATTGCAGGTAGGGGGGGCGTTTCACTCTCCGTTAATGGAACCTGCGCGCGAAGAATTGGCTGCTGCCATTGAAGCAACAAATTTTAGTAAACCATTGTGTCCGGTTTACCAAAATGTGGATGCAAAGGCTGCCAGTGATGTAGCTACAATCAAAAAAAATCTGGTATCTCAATTAACAGCGCCTGTGCGTTGGACACAGTCTGTGCAAAATATGACAGCAGCCGGTGCCAAAACGTATATCGAATGTGGGCCGGGTAAAGTGCTGCAAGGACTTGTTAAGAAAATATCTCCAGAAGCAGAAGCGATGAGCCTTTAAGGCAAACGCTTTACAGGAAGAGAGTCAGTACAAGCAGCCAGCAAAGCCTCGTTGCTCAACAATAGCACCGGATGAATAAAATCTGGTGCTATTTCGTTTAAGGGGCTTAATACAAAACGCCTGCTGGCAATGCCTTTATGCGGGATGCTGAGTGTGGCACCTTCAACAATCTGGTAGCCGTAGTAGAGTATGTCGATATCTATGGAACGTTCGCCCCACTTTTCTTTGCGTATTCTGCCCATATGCTGTTCAATGGCCAATACGGTATGTAACAAAGCTTCGGGCGACAGCGCTGTATTGATCTCTATTACCTGGTTAAAGAAATCTGGCTGGTCCACTTTGCCCCAGGCAGCGGTTTGGTACACAGATGATTGTCGAAGGATTTGACCACAGGCTTGTTCAATTTGTTGCGCAGCGCTACTCAGGTTGGCTATGCGATCACCTAAATTGCTTCCTGTCTGTAAAAAAACTCCTTCCATCCTGTAATTATGGGCACTGTAAACATACTTTTTTATTCCATAAGGGCATTCCTTATTTTTGAAACTTAAATTTTCTGACTATGGGTTTTTGGAAGAGTTTTTTCGCGACACTGCTCGCATTGTTTGTTTTTTCGATCATTTCCTTTTTCCTGATGATAGGCATCATTGGTGCACTTTCTGCTGAGCAGGAAGTAGCCTTGGCCGATAATTCTGTACTGCGTTTAAACCTGGATGCTCAGATTAAGGAGCAACAAGTGGATAATCCCTTTGAAGGTATTCCGGTGCTTGGGGGCGAAATACTTTCTGTTGGTTTGATTGAACTGAAAGAGGCTATTCGTGAGGCGAAGAATGATCCTAAGATAAAGGGTATCTACATCAACATCAGTTACCCGATGACAGGTTACGCAACGCTGGAGGAGATACGTCTATCCTTGCTTGATTTTAAGAGTAGTGGCAAGTGGGTAGTAACCTACAGCGAGATGATGTCCGAACCTGCCTATTACCTCGCGTCAGTTTCAGATAAAGTTTATCTCCATCCTATTGGTGATGTGGAATGGAATGGTTTGGCCATCGAAGTATCTTTCTTTAAAAGAATGTTTGAGAAACTTGAAATTAAGCCTGAAGTATTTCGTGTTGGGGAGTTCAAGAGTGCTGTTGAACCTTTTATGCTCGATAAAATGAGCGCAGAGAACAGACTGCAGCTCACAGAAACCATCAACTCTATTTACGATTACATGGTAACGCAAGTGTCTGCGGCACGTGGCATTGATAAAGCCAAGTTGAAAGAGATGTCTGATAAAATGCTCGTGCGCAACGCGCAACAAGCTGTCGAGTATGGCCTGGTAGATTCATTGCTATATGAAGATGAACTCAATGCAGAACTTAAAGGCCGCTTAGGGCTTGGTGAAAGCGATGATATCAAATTTGTGAAACTGAATAAGTACCGCAAGACCTATTCAACGTATAAATCTTCTAAGAATGAAGTAGCGGTGATCGTAGGTGATGGCGAGATCATGCCAGGCAAGGGCGATGAAAACACCATTGGTGGTGACAAGTTTGCAGAAGAAGTACGCAAAGCCCGCGAGAATGATAAAGTAAAAGCCATTGTTATCCGTGTTAATTCTCCTGGCGGAAGCTTTCAGGCATCAGATGTAATGTGGCGCGAAATTTCTTTGGCGACCAAGGTAAAACCTGTGATTGCTTCTATGGGGGATTATGCTGCCTCAGGTGGTTATTACATGGCCATGGCTTGCGACACCATCGTGGCGCAGCCGCACACCATCACTGGCTCTATCGGTATTTTCAGCGTTCTATTCGATGCCAGCGCTTTAATGACTAACAAGCTGGGCATTACCACTGAGCAAATCAAAACAGGTGAGTTTGGTGAGATGATCACCATCAGCCGATCACTTACTGATGCGGAGAAAGCCGTATGGCAACGCAAGACAGAAGAAGGCTATGAAGTATTCACGGGCAAGGCGGCAGCCGGCAGAAACATGGATGTAGAGGAATTGAAGAAAGTAGCCTCTGGTCGTGTATGGACAGGGACGCAAGCAAAAGAACGTGGCCTGGTAGATGTACTCGGTAATTTTGATGATGCCATTGCACTGGCGGCTAAGGCTGCTGGTATTGAAGACGATTACAAAGTGAAATACTATCCGCGCAAGCAACCATTCTTTGCAGAGTTGATGTCACAACTAGAGGAAAATGCTAAAGTAAATGCCTTGAAGGAAGAATTAGGTGTATATTATCCTATGTACTTGCAATTACAACGTGTACAACAACTGCACGGTATGCAAGCACGCATTCCTTACGAACTATCTATTCACTAAGCCCATTTTAATCCCCTATTCATGACTTTCATTCGAAACAACTGGACTAAACAGGAAATTGAAGCGATCTATAATAAACCCGTGCTGGATTTAATCTATGAGGCAGCTACTGTGCATCGCGCTTTTCATGAAGCCAATGAAGTACAGGTGTGTACGCTTTTGTCAGTAAAAACAGGCGGTTGCCCTGAAGACTGTGCTTATTGTCCTCAGGCCGCACGCTATCATACCGATGTAAAAGTGCAGAAGTTGATGGAGGTGGATGAAGTAATCAATAAAGCACTGGAAGCAAAAGAATCAGGCAGCACACGCTTTTGCATGGGAGCAGCCTGGCGCGAAGTACGCGACAATCGCGACTTTGATAAAGTGCTGGAGATGGTCAAAGGTGTTAACAGTATGGGCATGGAGGTGTGTTGCACTTTGGGTATGCTCACACCAGAACAAGCCTTAAAACTAAAGGAGGCGGGATTGTATGCTTATAATCACAACTTAGATACAAGCGAAGAATTTTATAACGACATTATCACCACACGTAACTATGGCGATCGCCTGGATACGCTTGAGAATGTCCGCTCAGCAAAAATTTCTGTTTGCTCTGGTGGTATTATTGGTATGGGCGAAAAGGAAGGTGACCGCATTGGTATGTTGCACACACTGGCAACTTTGCCGGAACATCCTGAGTCGGTTCCGGTGAATGCACTGGTGCCCGTTGAAGGCACACCGCTTGAAGATCAGGAGAAGGTGTCGGTATGGGAAATGGTCAGGATGATCGCCACTGCGCGCATCATTATGCCGAAGGCCATGGTACGCTTATCAGCAGGGCGTGTGCGCATGACACTCGAAGAACAAGCCTTGTGTTTTATGGCGGGCGCTAATAGCATTTTTGCGGGCGACAAACTTTTAACGACTCCTAACCCGGCTTATGTGCAGGATAAAGAGATGTTCCAGATTTTGCAATTAAGTCCAAGACCTTCACACAAAGACAGTTTCCAAAAAGTACCTGTATTATAGTGAAGCTTGTACCGGTGTCAAAGGCCTTTCATCGCAAAGATGAAAGGCCTTTTATTTTATAAAGACGAACTTAAAGACTTGCCCTGAAAGCCTTTTAGATTCATTTTTTTACTGCCTCAATCTTACGATCTTTGCACTTTATACACCATGAGCAAGAAAGATTTTAAACGCTATACCGTTACTGCGGCTTTGCCTTATGCAAACGGACCAATTCATATCGGACATATTGCAGGCGCCTATCTACCGGCTGATACCTACGTGCGCTACTTGCGTTTGAAGGGTGAAGACGTGGCTTTTGTTTGTGGTTCTGATGAGCATGGTGTAGCCATAACGATTGGTGCCAAAAAAGAAGGAGTGAGTCCGAAGGCTTTTGTTGATAAGTACCATGAGTTGATGAAAAAGGCATTTCAGGATTTTGGTATTTCCTTCGATATCTACTCACGTACGTCCAATAAGATTCATTACGAAACAGCACAGGCTTTCTTCAAAACCATCGATGCGCAAAACATCTTTTTAGAGGAAACTTCTGATCAATATTTTGATGAGCAGGAGGGTATCTTCCTGGCCGATCGTTACATCGCAGGTACTTGCCCCAACTGTGGGCACACCAATGCTTATGGCGATCAGTGTGAAAAGTGTGGTACTAGTTTAAGCCCCAGGCAACTCATCAATCCCCGCTCTACTGTATCGGGCAATACGCCTGTATTAAAGCCAACCAAGCATTGGTATTTTCCTTTAGATAAGTTTGAAGGTTGGTTAAAAGAATGGCTGCTTGAAGGTCACAAGGATGATTGGAAGACCAATGTTTACGGACAGTGCCGATCATGGATTGAACAAGGCTTGCAACCGCGCTCCATAACCCGCGACTTAGAGTGGGGTATACCCGTGCCACGCGAAGATGGAAAGGGAAAAGTATTGTATGTATGGTTCGATGCGCCCATCGGCTACATATCTGCTACGAAAGAATTAAAAGGGGCTGATTGGGAGAAGTATTGGAAGGATAAGGATACAAGACTGATTCACTTCATCGGCAAAGACAATATTGTATTTCATTGCATCATCTTCCCGGCTATGCTCAAAGCAGAAGGCAGTTTTATTCTGCCCGACAATGTGCCTGCCAATGAATTCCTGAATTTGGAAGGTGATAAGATTTCTACTTCCCGTAATCATGCCGTATGGCTGCATGAATACTTACAGGATTTTCCGGGCAGAAGAGATGAGTTGCGTTACATGCTGACCTCGATCTCTCCGGAGACGAAGGATGCAGATTTTACCTGGAAAGATTATCAACAAAAAGTAAACAGTGAGCTGGTGGCCATTCTCGGTAATTTTGTAAACCGTGTGATGGTGCTGACCTGGAAATTCTTTGAAGGTAAAGTACCATCAGCCCATGAGTTGCCTAACACTAACGAGAAACGAAAACGTATTCTTGATTTATACAATCAGGCCCACACAGATTTAAGTAAGTCAGTTATCGACATGGCAGCTGCCTTGGATGATTTCCGCTTCAGAGAAGCGCAGTTTCACATGATGAATCTGGCACGTGTGGGTAATAAGTTTTTAGCAGACACTGAGCCCTGGAAATTAGCCAAGGAAGATATGGAAGCTGTTGGCTGTATTATGAATTATGCCCTAACAGTGGTGGGTAACATTGCTATTGCCTGCGAACCTTTCTTACCTGATACAGCTAAAAATATCAGCGCCCAGCTAAACCAAGACCTTACAGCAGCAGCCGTGAAGTTTTGGAAAGAAAAAACATTGGTAGAGCCGGTGGTCCCAGGCCACGTGTTGAGTGCTGCGAGCCTTTTATTCAAGAATGTAGAAGATATTGAGATAGAACAGCAAGTAGAAAAATTAAAAAAGAGTAAACCATCAGCCATGTCAACACCCGTAGCTGAAAATCCTGTACCCCCGTTAAAGCCAACCATTACCTTCGATGATTTTGCCAAGCTTGATATTCGCATTGGCACTATTAAGGCTGCAGAGAAAATGGAGAAGTCGGATAAACTGTTAAAGTTAACCGTAGATAGTGGTGTGGATGTGCGCACTATCTTAAGTGGTATTGCCAAGTATTACACTGCTGAAGAAATGGTGGGCAAGCAAGTTACTTTTATTGCCAATCTTGCTCCGCGTAAAATGATGGGCATAGAATCGCAGGGCATGATTTTAATGGCAGAAGATGGTGATGGCAAACTACGCTTATTGCAACCCAACGAAGTAGTAAGACCTGGCTCTGCCGTTAGTTAAGAATGTAGGATTTCAAATTTCAGATTCAAGATTGATTTTTAACTAAACCTTGTCTTAGTTCTGAGATTTCAAATCTTGAATTTGAAATTTTATTGATTGAACTGGGTCATGGTATTGGCTATGCCGCCTGTGCAGAACGAGAGCACCATCTCATTGGCGCGATCCATCACAAATGGCAGTTCTTTAAATTCGGCATCACTGAATCTGCTCAACACAAAATCTACCTGTTGGCCTTTTCCAAAATCATTGCCTATACCAAAACGCAGTCTGGGATACTCCTGGCCTCCGCATAATTGCTCGATATTCTTTAATCCGTTATGACCTGCTGCACTACCTTTAGGCCGCATGCGCAAAGTGCCAAAGGGCAGTGCGAGGTCATCAACAACCACCAATAGATTTTCTTTTGGAATAGCAAGTTCCTGCATCCAGTAAGCGATGGCCTTGCCACTCAGGTTCATGTAGGTAGTAGGCTTGATCAAGTGTAGCGTGCGACCTTTGTGTTTCAGTTCTGTTTTGTAAGCATGTCTTTCCAGGCTGAAATCAACTTTGAATTGTTCTGCGAGGCGTTCAAGCACCAGAAAGCCAATGTTGTGGCGGGTGAGTTCATATTCAGGGCCGATATTTCCAAGACCCGCAATTAAGTATTTCATAGTGATGGCCCTTCGGGGAGGCTAATGTGATGGTAAGGTAAAAACTATTAAAACAAAAATCCCTCCCGATAACTCAGGAGGGATTTAGAAATAAAATTGTCTACTTGATTACTTCTTGCCTTCTTCCTTCTTGGCAGGAGCAGCCTTAGCGGCAGCGGCAGGAGCAGCTTTAGCAGCAGGAGCCGCAGCAGCTGTTTCGGCAGCTTTAGCAGCTTCGTCAGCAGCCAATTTAGCAGCACGGTTTACTTCAACTGCGGCAATAGCAGCAGCTTTAGGATCCAGGAATTCAAGACCTGGTAAGCTCATGTCACCTACTTTCACAGCGTGGTGGAAGTCAAGACCTGAAACATCCACATCGATATGATCAGGCATATCTTTAGGGAAACCGTATACCTTCAAAGATGCTCTCTTGCGAACCAAGGTACCACCTTTTGCTACGCCAGGGGCATTGCCGACTAAACGCACAGGAACCTCCATTTTAATTTTTCTGTCGTCAGTAATGCGCAGAAAATCTGCGTGCAATAGTATTTCACTCACCGGGTGAAACTGTACTTCCTGAAGAATGGCTTTGCACTCTTCACCTTCAATGTTAAGGTGCACAAAGTGTGCTTCGTTGGTGTATACTAAATCACGGAAAAGAATCATGGGTGAACGGAAGTGGATCTGATTGTCGCCTCCGTACAATACGCATGGTACGTCACCGTTTTCGCGTATTCTTTTTGATTCCGACTTGCCGAGATTTGCTCTTCGATACCCTATAATCTCAATGGTCTTCATAATTGTTATTGTTTAAGTTAAAATTGTTACAAACGCATAAAAAGTGAACTGATGGACTCATGATCATGGATTTTACGAATCGCTTTCGCAAAGAGATCAGAAACCGTCAGCACTTTTATCTTAGAGGTTTTCTGTTTCAAAGGAATCGTATCTGTTACGACCAATTCTTCTAAAACAGAATTCTCAATATTTTCATAAGCCTTACCACTCAACACAGGGTGTGTACACACTGCGCGAACTGAACGGGCTCCTTTTTCTTTTAACAAAGAGGCAGCTTTGCAGATGGTGCCGGCTGTGTCTACCAGGTCATCGACTAATACTACGTCCTTACCTTCCACTTCGCCAATGAGGCGCATGGATTCTATTTTGTTAGCTTCTTTGCGATACTTATCGCAAACGGCCAGGTCTGCTTCAAAAAACTTAGCAAAGCTTCTGGCACGCTTGATACCTCCTACATCAGGAGAAGCAAACATGATGTTGTTTTCTAAACCCAATGATTTAAGGTAGGGCACAAATATGAAAGCACCATCCAGATGATCGACCGGAATATCAAAGAAACCTTGAATCTGGTCTGCGTGTAAGTCACAAGTCATGATGCGTGTGGCGCCTGCAGCAGAGATCAGGTTGGCAATCATTTTAGCGGCAATGGCTACCCTTGGTTTGTCTTTGCGGTCCTGACGGGCATAGCCAAAATACGGAATCACCACATTAACATTGTGTGCGCTGGCACGTTTGGCCGCATCTACCATCAACAAAAGCTCCATGAGGTTATCAGCGGGAGGGAAGGTAGACTGAATCAGGAAAACATCATGACCGCGAACAGACTCTGCAATAAAAGGAGACATTTCCCCATCGCTAAAGGTTTGATATAAAACCTCGCCTAAAGGTTCACCATACGAGTGCGCGATTTTTTCGGCCAGGTATTGGGTGGAGCGTCCGCTGAAGATTTTTACTGCCATGTTGCTATTGCTTGTAGTTATTAAGGCCTGCCAAGTTAAGCAGAAGCTTAGTAACAACTAATAAAAAAACCCGCTTCGGAGAGTCGTTGGCGGGTTTTTTTCTTGTTGACCTACCAGGATTCGAACCTGGAAAAGCAGAATCAAAATCTGCTGTGTTACCGTTACACCATAGGTCAATACCTACCCTAAATTTGGGTCTGCAAAAGTAGAAGAAATTTTGTAAAAACAAGAAGGCCTTTCCAGCTTTTTTAAAGGAATTTGGAGCTCTTTGATTTTCAGGGCGTTGAAATCAGGGGGTCAGGTCTTTTTCTGCTATTTGGGTTTGCCCCTCAATAAAGCCCTCAGCCCAGAACCGGTATTTGTCTAAAATTGAAATAACTGCGTTTTTAAGATGCCGGTCGTTGTTAAAGTCAATGGAACCATATTGAGTGGTGGCATAACCTTGCCAAACAGATCGATTTTGGCGTCTGTCGTAAAATTGAATTAACAGAGTGCCTGTATTCAGATCGAATTTTTGTTTTTCGTAATCCAGGTTTTCATTCTCAGTACGCGCCCATTCCTCTATGGTAGGCTGCATATAGCCATTAAATGACAAGCTGTCGGCAAACATTTTGAAACTGATGAGCAGATGGGGTTTATTCTCGGTTTGTTTGTAGCCTAGGAATTTCATTCTGGCCAGAATAGATTTCTCAATGATATCGTTGGTCATACTTTGCTGTGAGCCAACAGCCGTCATCATATCAAAAGTTCGGTATTTCTTGAAATTGCCTTTGTAGCTGTAGTCGTACTCAACGGGTAATTCTTTGTAGCCAAGACAGGCGCTAAAAACAATAAGCAGAACGAGGGGGTATAGTCGTGTCATAAGCTTGTTATTTAGCAAGGAAGTTAATGAAAATTTTGCTAATCATCATTTTGCAAAATCAAATAGGTTGAATACTTGGTGGATCAATATGGAATCAATGCTTTTTGTTTCAACACATTATTTTTTCTGTTTAACGGTATGGGTAGGGGTGTTTAATTATAAAATAGAGTTTAAATAGGCCGATTAAACATATTCACTATATGCTTGTTATTATTTGGAAAGAAAGTGATTTAGACAACAATGTTATGATGTTATCGCAATTAGTATACGTAAGTAATAGAAAACCCAACTGCACCCATGAAGAAATTGATAAGATTCTTCAGTCATGCAAAAAGAATAATCCCTCTCTTGATATTACAGGCGTTTTGCTCTATTCTGATACAAAATTCATTCAATTGGTAGAAGGTGATTCTAAATTAATTACTGCGCTCTACGATAAGATTAAAACAGATACGCGTCACAGTAATGTAATGATGATATCATACGGGCCGATTAAAGAAAGAGCTTTCCCTAGCTGGCATATGGGCTCTAAACAAATGTCGGGTAAGGATGTAGATTTTAAAACGGACATCAGCGCAGAAGACAAGGCTGTTTTTGATAATGTGCTCAATGGCAAGGAAGAAAATGGCCAGAAAGTGTTGAATCTTTTAAAGAAATTCTTTTAACCTTTTCCTGCTTAAATCAAGACCTTGATTTAACTGCCATCGTTCTTAATTCTATGGGCATTTAGTGTTGAAGAGATTTTTTCTTCCTGCTAAATGCCCATTTTCAATGCTTTCGTTTGCAAAGCGCATCTCCGATAAACTTAATGATGACTTTTTAGAAAAGCATGGTCAACTCTCTGGTTTTTAGTACCTTTGCGGCCTAATTTTTAAGATTTCATGATCGCAGCTAATAACGTTTCGCTTCAATTTGGTAAAAGGGTATTGTTTGATGAAGTCAACATCAAATTTACTGCGGGTAATTGCTATGGTGTTATTGGAGCCAATGGCGCAGGAAAATCCACCTTTTTAAAAATTTTAGCGGGTGATATTGATCCTACCCGTGGCAACATCAGCATTGAGCCAGGCAAGCGTATGGCTGTATTGCGCCAAAACCATTATGAGTTCGATAATGTGCCTGTAATTGATACTGTGATGATGGGCCATAGTAAGCTATGGAAAATAATGAAGGAGAAGGATGCCATCTATGAGAAACCTGATTTTTCGGAGGAAGATGGTGTGAGGGCCTCTGAATTAGAGGCAGAGTTTGCGGAGATGGATGGCTGGAATGCGCAGTCAGATGCAGCAGCATTACTGAGCGGACTTGGCATTGTAGAAGAAGAACATTATAAGGATGTGAAGGAGTTGAGTGGTAATCAAAAAGTGCGTGTGTTATTGGCACAAGCTATTTTTGGTAATCCTGATATTCTGATCCTCGATGAACCAACCAACGATTTGGACTTAAATACCATTACCTGGTTGGAGGATTTTCTGTTGGAGTTTAAGAACACGGTTATTGTCGTGTCGCACGATCGTCACTTCCTCGACACAGTATCCACACACATTGTCGATATCGACTATAAGCAAGTGAAATTATATACCGGTAATTACTCTTTCTGGTATCAGTCAAGCCAGTTGGCTTCGCAGCAAAGAGCCAATGCCAACAAGAAAGCCGAAGAAAAGAAAGCCGAATTACAGGAATTCATCAGACGCTTCAGCGCCAATGCTTCTAAATCCAGACAAGCCACGAGCCGTAGAAAGTTGTTGGAGAAGATTAACGTGGATGATATCCAGCCATCCACCAGAAGATATCCAGCTATTATCTTCCAGCAAAAGCGAACAGCCGGAGATCAGATTTTACAAATCGAGAATTTGAGTTATTCACAGAATGATGAAACACTCTTCAAAGGTCTCGACTTGTATGTAAACAAGGGCGATAAGATTGCCTTTTTGAGCAAGAGCAGCTTAGCCATTACTTCCTTATTTCAAATTCTGAATAATGAAATAAAGCCTGATACAGGAGAATTTAAGTTTGGTCAAACCATTACCACCGCTTACCTGCCTGTTAACAACGAAGAGTTTTTCAAGAGCGATGATAATTTAATTGATTGGCTACGTCAGTTTGCCGAAGAAGAGAACAAGGATGAAGTATACATCCGTGGTTTCCTCGGTAAAATGCTTTTCTCCGGAGAAGAGGTCTTTAAAAAGTGCAATGTATTATCAGGAGGTGAGAAGGTAAGATGCATGGTTTCGCGCATGATGTTGGCAGGAGCCAATGTGTTAATGCTGGATGAACCCACCAATCACCTTGACCTTGAATCGATTCAGGCTTTCAACAACGCCTTGAAAGATTTTCCAGGCACTGTGTTATTTACTTCTCATGACCATGAGTTTGTCAATACAGTAGCAACGCGTATCGTTGAGATAACGCCTAATGGCATCATCGACAAAATGATGAGCTATGATGAATACATCGAAAACGATAAGATTGCTGAGCAAAAACAAGCGCTCTACGCTTAGTTGGTAAATTGGTAATTAAAAGGCGTCATGTAACAACACTAAGCCTATGATTTTCATAGACTCTTGTAAACGAGTCTATGAAAACTTGGTTGACTTTTTCTTTACTTTTTTGATGTTGCCTCTACCCACTTTCGGGCATTCACAAAGGCTTGCATCCAGGGAGAAACTTCATGATTCAGTTTATTGGCTGGGTAGTAAGGCCAGTTCCATGCAAAGAGAGATCTTTCTATATGCGGCATGATAGCCAAATGACGGCCATCAGCGGAGCAAACAGCTGCTGTGGCAAAGTCGGAGTCGTTTGGATTACCAGGATATTGCTCGTGGCTGTAACGGGCTGCGATGGTAAAATCCTTCTGATCTTTTAACTGGAATCTTCCTTCGCCATGGGCCAGCCAAACGCCAAGACGCGTGCCGGCATAGGTCGATAACATCACTGAATTATTTTCAGGTATGCTGATGTTAACGAATGCAGATTCATAACGGCCTGATCCATTGTGATGCATGCGAGGGTGCTTGTCACCAAGCTCAGGATAAACAAGGCCAAGCTCCATCATTAACTGACAACCATTGCAAACCCCAAGGCTCAAGGTATCCTTGCGCTGATAAAACTGCTCGATGGCTTTCTTTGCTTTTTCGTTATAGAGGAATGCACCTGCCCAGCCCTTCGCAGAACCTAATACATCTGAGTTGGAGAAACCGCCAACAAAAGCGATCATGTTCACGTCACTTAAGTCTTCTCTGCCTGTTATAAGATCAGTCATGTGTACATCCTTCACATCGAAACCTGCCAGGTGCAGGGCGTAGGCCATCTCGCGGTCACCATTGGAGCCCTTCTCGCGAATGATGGCTGCTTTGATGCCGGATGATTGACTGCGTTGTTTAGTCAATCCAAAATCAGCCAAACGACCTGTAAAATTTTTAGGGAAGATATACTCGAGCGGCTGCTTCTTGTAGTTTTCGAAACGCTGCTGGGCATGTTGCTTTTTGCGTTGTTTCTGATCAAACAAATAAGAAGTTTTGAACCAGGTATCTCTTAATGTGTCGATGGATAATTGATGCTGATCGAAGCTAAGTGTGCGCGTGTTTGTTACTTCTCCGAGTACTTCAAAGTAAATGTTGTTAGCTGTTAAAAATTTCTCTGCTTCAGCATTGTCAACTTGTAATACTAGTCCAGGGTTCTCACTTAATAGTTCCAATACCAGGTCAGCGCCTAGCTTTTTAGTAATGCTTATACCAATGTTTGGACTTGGGAAACACATTTCTAACAGGGTGGTGATCAGTCCTCCGGAAGAAATGTCGTGACCTGCCAATACAAGGTTTTGCTGAATCAGCTGTTGTACTGTTGTAAAAGCTTTAGCAAAGTATGCTGCATCTTTGATGGCAGGTGTTTCCTGCCCCAGTTTGTTCACTATTTGCGCAAGGCTGCTACCGCCTAGTTTCTTCGTGTCTTTAGAAAAGTCGATGTAAAGTAATTTACTGGCTATGGAAGGCTGCAGAGCCGGTGATACAGTTTTGCGGATATCATCCACTTCAGCCACTGCCGAAATGATGACGGTGCCAGGTGATAACACCACTTCACCATCGGGATATTTCTGAGTCATCGACAAAGAATCCTTTCCGGTAGGGATGTTGATGCCGAGGGCAATGGCAAAATCACTAACGGCCTGCACAGCTTCATACAGTCTTGCATTCTCGCCTTGTTGTTTAGCCGGCCACATCCAGTTTGCACTCAATGACACACCTTTTAATCCATAGGTGAGCGGGGCAAAAACAATGTTGGTTAAGGCTTCAGCAATGGCCAGTTGACTGCCTGCGGTAGCATTGACCAAGGCAGCCCCTGGTGCATGGCCATTGGCTGTTGCAATGCCCTTATTACTAAAAAAGTCTAAGGCCATTACCCCTACGTTGTTTAAGGGTAATTGAATTTGTCCTGTGCTTTGTTGGGTAGCTACTCGTCCTGTTACAGAACGATCTACTTTATTGGTTAACCAATCTTTACAGGCGACAGCTTCTAATTGTATAACTTGTGCAATGTATTGCTCCAGCTTGTTTACATCATACGTTACAGGCTGGTATTGCTTCTTCTGACTGTTATCCGTTAGAATGGTTTTAGGAGAAGAGCCAAGTAAATGTTGGACTTTGAAGTTGATAGGTTTATGCGCGGCAGAGGCTTTACCAAAAACGAGGTTTTGATCACCAGTAGCCTCGCCAATTACATACATAGGAGAGCGTTCACGGTCTGCTACACGCTTGAGCAGGTCAATGTCTTTTTCTTTGAGGGCAAGGCCCATGCGCTCTTGCGATTCATTGCTCAGTATTTCGCGCTCGGAAAGCGTAGGGTCGCCAACCGGAATTTTTTCAGTGTCAATAGCGCCACCTGTTTCTTCTAATAATTCTGATAAGCAATTGAAATGACCACCAGCACCATGATCGTGGATGGAGACAATAGGATTATTATCCATTTCAGCCATGGACCGTATAGCATTCATCGCACGCTTCTGCATTTCAGGATTGGAGCGTTGAATCGCATTGAGCTCAATGGCATTACCATACTCACCTGTTGCCACCGATGAAACTGCGCCACCGCCCATGCCAATCCGGTAATTGTCACCACCTAGCAAAACAATTTTATCACCGGCTTGCAGGTGTTCTTTCTGAGCATCTTGCTCTTTAGCATAGCCAATACCACCGGCCAGCATGATTACTTTATCAAAGCCTAATTTTTTATCTCCTTCAAAATGTTCGAAGGTTAATACACTTCCATTGATGAGTGGCTGACCAAACTTATTACCAAAATCAGAAGCACCATCAGATGCTTTTATAAGAATCTCTTCGGGTGTTTGATACAGCCATTTCCTTGGGTTGATGGATTTTTCCCAAGGGCGATCTTCCTCCATTCTAGGGTAGGAGGTAATATAAACCGCAGTACCAGCGAGTGGAATTGAACCTTTACCACCTGCCAGGCGATCGCGAATTTCTCCACCAGAGCCAGTAGCTGCTCCGTTAAAAGGCTCTACTGTTGTTGGAAAATTGTGAGTTTCTGCTTTGAGAGAAATGATTGAATTGATGGGTTTCTGTATATAAAAATCAGGTTTATCAGGTGTGGCCGGTGCAAATTGCTCAATCGATGGTCCTTTGATAAAAGCCACATTGTCTTTGTAGGCAGAAACAATGTAGTTCGGATTTTCCTGCGAAGTTTTTTTGATGAGTTTGAAAAGCGTAGTTGGCATTTCTTTCCCATCAATGATGAAAGTGCCATTGAAAATCTTGTGGCGGCAGTGCTCTGAATTTACTTGAGAGAATCCGAATACTTCACTGTCGGTTAGTTTACGACCAAGCTCCTGACTAACCTTTTCAAGGTAATCAATCTCCTCTTTGCTGAGTGCCAACCCTTCTTTTTCACTATAAGCACCAATGTTATCAACGAGCCTTATCTCCTCTGGCGTGTGCTGTATGGTGAAGATAGACTGGTCTAGTCCTTTATATTTATGCTGCAACATTCTGTCATAGCCAGTATGCAGTTGGGCAGGGAAAAACTCTTCAATTCTTTGAATGCCTGCTATGCCCATGGTTTGGGTTATTTCTACCGCATTGGTACTCCATGGCGTTACCATTTCCTTGCGGGGTCCAATAAACTCGCCATCCATTTGGTCGGCAGGGTTTAGCTGGGCACCACTAAACAACCATTCAAGTTTTTGAATATCAGTATTTTGTAAAATAGCGGGCGTGCCAACAGCGTAAACTAAGCCGTTGGTGTTCCTGAAAAATGCAACCATGATCGGTGGATTTGTAGAAGCTGCAAAAGTAAGGTTTCTAGAGGAGAAAGGCCTTCACTTTTTAGATTTTGTAAGGGTAATTTAGGTGCTCTCAGGCATCTATGGTGGGCTGCCATTGTGGGATGATACCATTATGGCCAGTTTCCAGGAGTGTAAGCCCGCATTCTGGCAGGTACTTCAGTAACTGGTTCATATTTTTCACGGTAATGACTTTATCATATTTCCCTAAAGTCATGTGGGTCGGAATGCTATGCTGTTGAATGAGCGATGCAACTTTCTGCATATCAACTTGCAAAGCCCTGAATACAACCCATGAAAAATAGACACGGCTGCGCATCTCCTCTGTTTTCATCTGACTTTCAGCAAATCGTATGAGGCCTTTGTCCACTAAACCAAGTTTATGAATAGAGTGGGCAATCGAAAAGAAGTAATTAGGATGTAAAATCATGCTTTTAAAAAGCTTTCGGAAAGCGATAGGGTACGTAGCGAGGTTGTACCAAAAATTTGTTTTTACCCCATCGGGTGCCAACAGAAAAATTTGGACGACTCGATCAGGCATAGCTTCTATCGTATTAAAAACGAAGCGCCCCCCCATGCTAAAACCTGCCAATGAAAATTTTTCGATGTCATGCGCTGCTAAGAAGGCCTTCAGCATGGCTGTCCAAAATTCTTTGCTCAGCACTTCTTCTCCGTAGCCCCATACACTTTCACCATGAAAAAAGAGGTCGAACATGTAACAGGTGTATTTTTCCTGTATCAGCCTTGAATTACTTTCAAATACCTTACCGTGTTGACCATAGCCATGAAAAAATAATAGCGGTTGTGGTCCGTGGCCAATCTGATGATAACATAGGCTGGCTTGTTGATATTTAAAATGGGCGGTCTGCATGGTTAAGCGTGGCAATATACGCTTTGTACTCTGTTTTTAAGGGTTGAGATCTTACCATGAAAATATTTCCTCATCTTGTTAAACTATTTTTTCCATAGCCGCGACTTCATTAAAAAGCATATGACCTTGGCGATGGACATAACCATGCAGGCACAACAAGAAACTTTTCTAAAGGAGCGAGGCAAGTTGCTGAATTTTATTCGCAGCAGGGTTTCTTCAATGGAAGAGGCTGAAGATATACTTCAGGATGTTTTCTTTCAGTTTGTATCAGGTTATCAGACGATAGAATCTCTTGATCGCGCCACTTCCTGGTTGTACTCGGTGGCCCGAAATAAAATTATTGATCGTTATCGCAGAGATAGTACCCGGCCCCAGCGGACCGATTTTGAGGGGCTTGCCAAACTTGATGAGGACGCCCCCATAACTTTGCAGGAGATATTGCCTGACCTGGGAAATACTCCGGAAGATGCTTACTTCCGCGACCTGATCTGGGACACAATCATGGATGCCCTCGATGAATTGCCAGCGGACCAACGCGAAATCTTCATCCAGAATGAAATGGAAGAGAAGGGCTTCAGAGAAATAGCCGAAGAAACCGGTGTATCCATCAATACCCTGTTATCGAGAAAGCGTTATGCGATTATTGCCTTGAGAAAAAGGTTGCAAAAATTATATGATGAATTGTAATACCAGTGCACGGTAAAAAATGATCTGGTTTAAAATGAATATGTATGAATAAGGTAGTTAAGATAGCATTGTGGGTTGTGTTTGGATTGTTCATGGTGGCATTGTTTGGTTTTGTGACCATGTATTTATGGAACTGGCTGATGCCGAAAATATTTGGCTTACCTAGCTTAACACTGATAGAAACATTTGGTCTTTTGTTATTAGCCAAAATACTTTTTGGTTTTGGAGGCAAGGGCGGTGGAGGAAGTCAGCATAAGTGGCAATGGAAGAACCGCATGTTTAATAAGTTAGAGAATATGAGTCCTGAAGACCGAGAGCGTTTTAAGTCAAGAATGAAAGAAAAATGGTGTCGTTGGGACGAGAAAAGTTCACCCGAAAAATCTGACACTTCAAACGGTTGAAAGCCGGTTTCAGGCAAAAATCTGAAAAAATATTCTCAAAAAGCTCAACCATTGTGCTGGTTTTGCGTTTAAGGAAACGTTGGAAACTTTTAAAATAACAAAAGTTTCCTCAGTTTTGCACCCCGATGGAAGAGTTAGATATTAAGGACAAGATTTTAAAAGGCAGCGAAGAGCTGTTTATGCGCTATGGGGTGAGGAGCATTTCCATGGATGATATTGCCCGTCACCTATCGGTATCAAAGAAAACCTTGTACCAGCACTTTGCTGATAAGGAGGACCTGGTGGTAGCTGTTTCAAAGTCGCACCTCGAAAGCCGAGATAACCTTTACAAGTCATTGAGAGATAGTTCGGCCAATGCCATTGAGCATTTGGCTAAAATTTCTGTTTGCATGAAGCAGGAAATGGAAGGTGTCAATCCTTCTATGCTTTTTGATATTCAGAAGTTTCATCCTAAAGCCTGGGCTGTTTGGATCAATTTTAAAAAGGATTTGATACGAGAGGTGGTTGAAAATTTGAAGCAAGGCATTGAGGAAGGCTACGTCCGTGAAGATATCAACCCTGAAATATTTGCCGTAGTACGCGTGGAGCTGATTCAGACCGCTTTTAATGAAGAAGCATTTCCTGGTAAAAAATTTAAGTTGGCAGAAGTACAGGCACAGATCTTCGACCACTTCGTGTATGGCCTGGTGACAGATAAGGGCAGAAAAATTTATCAAAAGTGTAAAACCAAATCAATCGAACAAATCAATTCTTAATACCCTCATATATGAGATATTTATACCTATTTGTACTAACCATGTTTGTGTATGCGAATAGTTCGCAGGCGCAACAGGCCTCATCAAGTTTTACACTTGATCAAGCTATTACTTATGCGCTCGAAAATTCCAATGAAGTTAAAAATGCAGCTTTGGATGAGCGCATAGCAAAGGCCACGGTCAATGAAACACGTGGTTTAGGTTTGCCGCAAGTAACCGGGTCGGCCACTGTATTACATAACCAAACGCTGAGTCGCTTTTTCACAACTTACAATCCTAATGGCGGATTTATTCAAATTGATCCTGTACCTCCCGGTCTAAATCCTGGAGACGTTCTGTCAGCCCAGAATTTCTTTCAATTGAAAAGCAATGGCCAGGTAGGTTTAGAGGCTACACAGCTTTTATTTAACGCCTCTTATCTTGTTGGCTTAAGGGCAGCCAATGCCTACAAAGATTTGGCCAGCAAGCAAGCTCAACAAACACGCGAGCAAACTATTGAGAATGTAACAAAGGCATACTATGGCGCTTTAATAAATCAGGCACGCATCACACTATTTGACGTGAACATTGGTAGAGTAGATTCATTATTGGCTACTACCAAAGCGCTTTTTAAAAATGGTTTTGCCGAAGAAATTGATGTAAACCGAACAGAAGTTGCGCTTAATAATCTTTTAGCAGAAAGAGATAAATTCATCAATCTTCAGCGTCTTTCGCTTGAGTTATTGAAGTTTCAAATGAATTACCCTTTGGAGAAAGAGATAGCTTTATCAACAGGTATTGAAAACGTAAAGCTCGAGAATAGTGTAGAATCTTTATCTTCTGATTGGGATTACAAATCAAGAACTGAATATCAGATTTTAGAAACGAGTCGCGAACTTCAAATGCTGAATATCAAAAATCGCTATGCAGAAGGGATGCCAAGTTTAGTGGCATTCGCTAATCTGGGGTACAGTACACAATCACCTAACATCGGTGGACTCTTTAAGACTAATACCAATATTGAAGATAATGGCATCATAGGACCAGACGGCTGGTTTCCCGCCACAGCTTTTGGTGTTTCTCTGAACGTTCCTGTTTTTAGTGGTCTTTCAAGACACTACCGTATTCAAAAGGAAAAATTAAATGCTCTTAAAATTGAAAATGGTTTTACCTCTCTTAAGCAGGGTATTGACTTGGAAATTAAGAGTGGCATTACTATGTACAATAATTCTCTTAAGAGCTTAGAGACGCAGTCGAGCAACATGAAGTTAGCCGATAAGGTTGCAAGGGTTACCAAGATCAAATACCAGGAGGGTGTTGGCTCAAGTCTTGAGGTGGTAGATGCCGAAGGCTCTTTACGCGAAGCTCAAATTAACTATTACAATGCATTGTATGATGCACTCATCTCACGCATAGACCTGATGAAGGCCTATGGAAAAATTGGAACTCTTAATAATTCAATCGGTCAGAATTAAAACCCCGCACCCTATTATATGAAATCTACTACTAATAAATTATTCGCTTTTGTGTTACTCAGCGCAATAGCCCTTGCCTGCGACAGTGGTGACAAGCAAGCCCAACTGGAAGCGCTTAAGAAAGAGCAAGCATCGTTAAAAGAAAAGATTGATGCACTGGAAAAGGAAATTGCCATTGAAAACCCTGCTGTTTTAGCCGTAAGGTCTAAAGAAGTGGGAGTACTGGAAATACAACCCCGCACGTTTGACTATTACGTTCAAACCCAGGGTCATGTTGAAGCGGAGAATAATATCATGTTAAGTGCTAAGGGCATGGGTGTGGTAACGCAAGTGTATGTAAAAGAAGGACAGGCGGTAGCAAAAGGTCAGACCTTGGCACAGATCGACAATTCTGTGTTGCTGAAAAGCATTGAATCCATGAAATCTCAATTAGAGTTGGTAAGAACTGTTTATGAGCGACAGCTTAATTTGTGGCAACAGAAAATCGGTACCGAAGTTCAATTCCTCCAAGCTAAAGCCAATAAGGAGAGCATGGAGAAGCAAATCGCAGCGCTTGAAGAACAAAATGAAATGAGCAAGATCAAAGCCTCTGTTAGTGGAACGATTGATGAGATACTAGTAAAGGTGGGCGAAAATATCGCACCAGGTATGCCTGCGGCCCGCATTGTTAATACTTCCGAGTTGAAGTTGGCTGCTGCAGTGTCTGAGGCTCACGTGACCTCCATTAAGGTGGGTGACAAGGTTGTTGTTTCTATCCCTGAACTTAAGAAGGATTTAAAAACCCAGGTATCATTTGTCGGTAAGAATATCGATTTGCTTTCAAGAACTTTCCCAATCGAAGTGAATCTTCCTTATCATCCTGACTTAAGACCAAATATGTCTGCTGTTATCAAGGTTGTATTTCAGACTGAACCTAGTGCTATCGTAGTGCCTATCAATATTGTTCAAGATCTCAACGGAGAGAAGATAGTGTTTGTAGCAGTGGCTGAAGGTAAGAATGTAGTAGCGAAGAAACGTGTCTTAACAGTTTTAGGAGTTTATAACAACCTTGCCCATGTTCAAGGTCTTGCTGCAGGTGAAAAAGTGGTAACAGTGGGTTATCAGGGCTTAAGTGATGGACAGTTTATCAAGCCTTAATAAATCAGGTACACGATGAGAGGTAGTGTGCACATGAAAAACACACCATCATCTATTTTAACCAAAATATGTTATGCAAAATTCAAAGGAATTTAAACCTACCAGTTGGTCGATTGATAATAAAGTGAGCATCTATGTTGCCACAATTATCATCTGCTTTGCCGGTATATTTACCTATAATAGTCTGCCGAAGGAAAATTTTCCTGAAGTAGTATTTCCGCAGATCTATGTAGCTACCATATATCCTGGAGCTGCACCAACAGATATTGAAAACTTAGTTACCAAAGAAATTGAAAAGGAAGTAAAGTCAATCTCTGGTGTTAAAAAGATCAAAAGTAATTCCGTTCAGGACTTCTCTAACGTAATTGTTGAGTTTGAAACAGATGTAGCCATTGATAAGGCTAAACAAGAAGTACAAGATGCCGTAGATCGTGCAAGAACCAATCTACCAACTGATCTCCCCAACGATCCTCAGGTAATTGAGATTGATATCTCTGAATTGCCAATTATGAACGTCAATCTTTCTGGAGATTATGATCTGCAAACCTTAAAGCGCTATGCAGAACAAATGCAGGATGCCATTGAAGGGGTTCGCGAAATCAGGCGTGTAGATGTAATCGGTGCTTTGGATCGTGAGATACAGGTAAACGTAGATATGTTCAAGGCATCTTTGGCTGGTGTAAGTCTGGATGACATTGAGATGGCTATTAAATATGAAAACCTGATTGTATCAGCCGGTCAGCTTTCTGTCGATGGCATGAAACGTTCCCTGAGTATCAATGGTGAGTTTCAATCGGCAGAACAAATGGCCAATGTGGTGGTGGGTTCTATACAGGGTGGTAAAATTTATTTGAAAGACGTTGCCGAAGTAATTGATTCACACAAAGAACAAGAGAGCTTTGCCCGTTTGGATAATAAAAATGTAATCACCCTCAACGTCATTAAGCGCAGTGGTGAGAACTTGATCATCGCCTCTGATCAGATCAATGAAATTGTGGCCAACTTCGAGAAGAATATTCTTCCTCCCGGTGTGAAGGTGACTATCACTGCTGACCAGTCGGACAGTACCCGTCTTACACTTCATGATTTGATTAATACCATCATCATTGGCTTTATACTGGTAACCATCATCCTGATGTTTTTTATGGGTGCAACCAATGCCATTTTCGTGGCCTTATCGGTTCCTATTTCGGCCTTTATGGCTTTCTTAGTTTTCCCTTCTCTAGGTTTTACTTTAAACCTGATGACGCTCTTCTCTTTCCTGCTTGCTTTAGGTATAGTGGTGGATGATGCTATTGTGGTAATTGAGAATACACATAGAATTTTTGATAATGGTAAAGTGCCTATTCGCAAAGCAGCTAAAATTGCAGCTGGTGAAGTGTTCCTTCCTGTACTTTCAGGTACAATGGTAGTGTTGGCTCCATTTGTGCCTTTGGCTTTCTGGCCTGGTGTGATTGGTAACTTTATGTTCTACTTGCCGATAACACTGATTGTAGCGCTCTTGGCTTCATTGGTGGTGGCTTACATTATGAATCCGGTTTTTGCAGCTGATTTCATGAAACCTCACGAACACGATCATAACAAACCTAAATTCACAAAAGGTTATAAGATTGTGGGTGTTATCTCTATTGCTATCGCTTTATTGTGGTACATCATGGGCATCAATGGATTGGGTAATCTTACGATCTTTTTATTCTTACTGCATACACTCCAACGCTTTGTTTTAAACGAGGTAATCTCCAATTTCCAGACAAAGTATTGGCCGCGTGTACAAGAGCGTTACAAAAAAATGATTGCCTGGTGTCTGGAAGGTTGGAAGCCCTATGGAGTAATTGTAGGTATTATCTTCCTATTCATTTTTTCTATAGTATTTACAGGTATTCGCCAACCACCGGTAGTTTTCTTTCCGCAGGGAGATCCAAATTTTGTGTACGCATATATCACTTTACCCATTGGGACAGATCAACGCGTAACAGATTCTATTACCCGTATTGTAGAAAAGAAAGTAGCTGATGTAGTAGGAGAAGGAAATGGTAAGGACAACCCCATTGTTGAATCCATTATTTCCAATGTGGCCGTAGGTGCCGCAGAGGATCAGACATCTGGTAACAATGCACAACCCCATTTGGGTAAGGTTACCGTTGCCTTTGTTGATTTTGCTAAACGCGATGGTCAGTCTACCCGCGAATACCTGGATAAAGTACGCGAAGAAGTAAAGAGCATTCCGGGAGCAGAGGTTTCTGTGAACCAGGAAGCCAACGGACCGCCAACTGGTAAGCCTGTAAACATTGAAATATCAGCTGATAATTTTGACGTGCTGGTAGCTACTTCGAACAACTTGAAGCGCTACCTCGATTCATTGCAGATTCCCGGAGTGGAAGAATTGAAGTCAGATTTTCAAAGCGATAAGCCGGAGATCGTTATCAGCATTGATCGCGAGAAGGCTAACCGCGAAGGAATTTCTACCGGGCAAATTGGTATGGCACTGCGCACCGCTATTTACGGTAAGGAAGTATCGAAGTTCAGAGATGAAAACGATGACTATGATGTTACGCTGCGTATAGCTAAAGATCAGCGCAATGATATAAATACGCTGATGAATTTACCCATCACTTACCGCGACATGAGTATGCGTGGTGCCGTGAGACAGGTTCCACTTTCTGCGATTGCTAAGATTGAATATTCAAATAGCTATGCAGGTATCAGAAGAATCGATCAAAAGCGCGTGGTAACCCTGGCATCTAACGTGTTGAGTGGTTACAATCCTAATCAGGTTGTTACTGAAATTAAAAAGAGCCTGGAGTCATTCCCAAAATCTGATGAAGTAGGGATTAAAATGACGGGTGAGCAGGAAGACCAGGAAGAAACGTCCGCCTTCCTAGGTGTTGCCGGTTTGGTAGCCTTAGGATTGATATTTATGATCCTGGTAATACAGTTTAACTCGACAAGCAAGCCACTGATTATTCTATCTGAAATTATATTCAGTATCATTGGTGTGTTGATAGGCTTCTCTTTATTCAAAATGGAGATTTCCATCGTGATGTCGGGTGTAGGTATAATGGCACTGGCAGGTATCGTTGTGCGCAATGGTATTCTGTTAGTTGAGTTTACTGATTTGTTGATAGCGCAGGGCATGGAGTTAAAAGAAGCGATCATTGAAGCGGCTAAAACGCGTATGACACCCGTTATATTAACGGCCATGGCGGCAACCTTGGGTCTTATTCCACTCGCAGTTGGTTTGAATATTGACTTTGTAACCTTATTTACAGAATTCAATCCTCACATCTTCTTTGGTGGTGATAACGTTGCCTTCTGGGGCCCATTATCATGGACTATGATTTTCGGATTGATATTCGGAACCTTCTTGACTTTATTTTTGGTGCCAGTGATGTATTTGATTCGTACACGCTTGAAAGAACGCATTTTCGGACCTCAACAAAAGGTTGATGATGATTTATAAGTTGAAGGCCTGATAGGCAAGTAGACTAAAATGTTAAAGAGGTCGTCCTTACCAGGGACGACCTTTTTTGTTAGCACCAGGGCGCTGAACATTCATGCCCCCACTTCGTTTAAACACTACATACTTTATGATAGCCCGTATGATAACCTTTTCGCTGTTGATCTTATTTCTCTTGCTTATCGATTATTACGTTTACCAGGCTGTTATCAATGTGAGTAAAGATTTAAGCGATGTATGGAGGACAACAGCCAGATTAGCCTTTTGGCTGCCAACGATCTTATCAATAAGCATTATACTTTGGTGGACTTTTGGAGACCCATATCGTTTTGGTCCAGGCTTCAGGAATTGGGCTGTCACTGGTATTGTTGGTATTTACTTTTCAAAGCTCTTTGCAGTTTTATTTCTTTTTATTGATGATCTTCAAAGAGGCATCCGATGGATCGTAGAGAACTTTAAGAAGGAAGATAAGGCCATACCAGGTGAGTCAATTTCACGATCTGAGTTTTTATCCAAGACCGCTTTGATTGCTGCCGCCATTCCATTAGGCACAATGACCTACGGTATTTTGTCAGGCGCACATGATTATCGAATCAAGCGTGTAAGCCTGCGTTTACCTAACTTGCCTAAATCATTTGATGGTATGCAAATCGGTCATATCTCTGATATACATTCGGGCAGCTTCTTCAATAAAACGGCAGTAAAAGGCGGAGTCGAAATGCTGATGAATGAAAAACCCGATGCCATTTTCTTTACCGGTGATTTGGTGAACAACGAAAGTGAGGAAGTAAAAGAATACATCAATATTTTTGATAAGCTAAAAGCACCGCTGGGCGTATATTCAGTTACTGGTAATCATGATTATGGTGATTATAAAAGTTGGTCTTCTGTAGAAGCGAAACGAAGAAATTTCAGTGATTTAATAGCTGCTCATAAGCAAATGAATTTCGATTTGCTGATGAATGAAAATAGAACGATCGAATTGGGTGGTGAGAAAATTTCGATTATTGGTATTGAAAACTGGGGTGGTGGTCGTTTCGCTAAATATGGAAAAATGGATGTAGCCCACCGGGGTGCTGAGGAAGCAGCTGTTAAACTTCTGTTATCCCACGATCCTAGTCACTGGGATGCTCAAGTGAGAAAAGACTATCAGGATATAGACCTCATGTTTTCAGGTCATACCCATGGATTTCAGTTTGGGGTTGAGATTGGTGACTTTAAATGGAGTCCTTCACAATATGCCTACAAACAATGGGCAGGTTTGTATACAGAAGGGAAACAACATTTATATGTAAACAGAGGCTTCGGTTATTTGGGTTATCCTGGTCGTATTGGTATGCCTCCGGAGCTAACCATCGTGGAATTGAAAAGAGCCTGACGGCTCTTTTCAATTATATGATTACTTTTTTTCGTTACTCAAAGCCATCGAAGCCAATACCGCCATCGATAAGGTAAGAATAATAAATGCAAGCGAAATCTCGATAGGAATTTTATACCATTCGGCAATACACATCTTTATGCCAACAAATACAAGTATTACAGAGAGCCCGTATTTTAAATAGATAAAATACTTTTCAATGCCCGCCAGAGCAAAATACAATGAGCGTAAACCAAGAATAGCAAAGACATTAGAGGTGTAAACAATAAAAGTATCATCTGAAATGGCGAGAATGGCGGGAATACTATCAACAGCAAAAATCAAGTCAGTAGCTTCAATAAGAATGACAACCACAAACAAGGGGGTCGCCCACAGCAGCCCTTCTTTCTTAATGAAGAAGTTATCTTTTTCAAAAGTAGGGGTCACTCTGAATAACTTTCTTGTGAACCTGACTACCGGATTTTTCTCAGGATCTAGTTTTATTTCACCTTGTGTACTGATTTTTATACCGGTAAAAATTAAGAAGGCACCAAAAATATAAACCAGCCAGTGAAAGCGATGAATGAGCTCAACGCCAGCAAAAATGAAAGTGACGCGCAGTAAGAGCGCTCCGAGGATACCCCAAAAGAGTACCTTGTGTTGATAAGCTGCAGGTACATTGAAATAAGAAAAAATTAAAATGATGACAAAAATGTTGTCAACGCTTAGTGATTTCTCGATGAGATAGCCTGTGAAAAACTCAAATGCCTTTTCTTGGCCAAATTGGTAATGAACAAAAATATTAAATATAAAGGCAAGTAAAATCCAAGCACCCGTCCACACCAAAGCACTTTTTACACTGATTTCCTTTGATGTTCGATGAAAAACACCAAGATCTAGTGCGAGCATGATTAGGATGAATAGATTGAATCCAATCCATAATGTTGATAAAGCCATATCGTTATTTTTTTACTTGATAATTAAGAGGGCATTCAATTGAATGCCCTCCGTCCACTTTAAACCCCTAAACCTAAAAAAGTGAACTAACCATGATTTACGCTAATGCTGATATACCATCCTGGTGAAATAGTCTGATATTGGGGACTTTATATTTTTGCCTCAGTTCCCTTGCTCGATCCATTGCTTTGTCGCAAGTATCAAAGATGGAACAAGGCTTTTTTTCTAATTGTAATACCCTGGTTTCTTCAGCTGCCATGATTGCGATGTAGTTGTCGGGCATTGGGTTTTCTTCTAATACAATCCACTTCATATGCTTGCTATTTATTAGGTTCAATTAAAAATGGAGTGCTACCATTTGTCATGATTATCTTTGTATTAGGTGACTTACTAAGTTCTTTAAAGGCCTCTATGCTTTGCCATTGCAGGATTTGTGCATTAAGTCCTTCAGTAATTACCTTTTGTGCATCGCGTATGCCTTGGGCTTCCACTAGCTTCCTTTGTGCTTCCAGTTTTTCGCGTTGCAGTAAAAACTCCATTCGCTGCGCATCTTGTTCAGCTTCCAGTTTTTCTTCTACCGCGCGTGCTAAGCCGGCAGGTAATTGAATGGTTTTAAGTAGCACAGCTTCAATTTCAAAGCCTCGATTTTTAAGTATTGATCTCATCTGAGCAGAGATCTCTTGTTCAATCACCGCACGTTGTGCCGTGTGCATATCTTTGGCAAAGAAGCGGGAACAAACATCAGCTGCCGCTGAGCGAAACACGCTGGTGATTAATACATCCTCGTAATTCATACCTATATTTTCAACCACAGAGGGTGCATAAGCTGGATCTATTTTATATAAGATGGAAATTACCGAACCAACATTTAAGCCCTCCTTAGAAGGAAGGTTCGAGTTAATCTCTACATTAACCGTACGGGTCGGAACTTTGATGATGCGAGTTGTAAAAGGGTTATAGGCAACGGGGCCAGGACTAATAGGTTTGTTTCCCAGTTTACCCATTCTTCTTTTTATCCCTACCTCACCTTGTCTTACGATAGAGCAAGATGAAAGTACTACAGCAAGTAATATCACATATGAAATGGTTTTCATACACGTGTGTTTAGATTAATAATGGTATTAGAAGTAGCTGAATGAAATCAGCACTTATTAAAAGAAATACGTAGAGTATGAAGATTTTATATGATCAATTTCCTGTATTTGATGAACAGGAGTTCTTCCTTGATAGCTTGTGGAAGAGTGGAGATTTCAAGACCTGATTTGGTGCCAGCCTTAGTTTTTTGTAAGAAGAGATTAGCTGGTTTTGATACTTGTTTTTTTGAGCGGATTGAAGGGATTGCTACATCAACAAAATTTTCACTTTCAATTTTTTCGTTTTGCTCTGTATAAGAGATGGCTTGCTTCAACACTACAAAAGCTGAAGACGTACCTGAAAGTAAGATTACCAGGAGACAAGTAAGGATATAGCGAAAGGTGCTAAACATGTATTACTTTCTTATTCTTGTAAAAAACGCAATATAAGGATGGTTTGTTACGCCATTATAAAGATAAATGTGCTTTTTTATAAAAACTTATGCATGGAGAGGAATACCAGCTGGTCTTTTGTGCTTCCATCGCTTGTGTGTCCATAGCCAATACTGGGGTGTACGCTTAATGTCTGCCTCCAATTGCCTTGTCAACTTATCGGTTATCTCTCCATAAGAGGTATCTTTTGGATTATCGCTGATGGGTATGAATTCAAATTGGTAATGACCTCGTTTCAATTTTTCTATTCTGCCAAATAAAATGGGGTAGTTATATTCTTTCGCATAGCGCTCAGGGCCAAAGATCACGCCAGTTTCCTGATGAAGAAAGGTAGTCCAATAGCATTTACTTTTATCACCAGGCGATTGATCGGTAGCAAAGACGGTGGCCGTCAGGTTTTGTTTTTCTTTTTCGAATTCTTCCTTTACAATCTTTGTGGAGATCATCTTTAGTCCAAACCGGCCCCGCGTATAACGCATTTTCGCATCCATGTATGCATTCTTGAGTCGTTTATAAATGGCTACGGCCTGATGATCCATTTGTGAATCTATGGCCACTGCAAAGAGTTCCCAATTGTTATAATGGCCTCCGGCCAGAATAATGCTTCGCTTTGCCTCCACATAAGGTTTTAGAATTTCAGGGTTGGCAAACTTCATTCTTGTCAATGCCTGTTTTTCTGAGATGGTAAAGGTTTTGAAACTTTCAACAATCACATCACAAAAGTGTCTGTAGAAATCACTAGCAATTTTCTCGTGTTCTTTGGGTGATTTTTCTGGAAAGGAATTTTTAATATTACTCAGCACTACTTTTTTACGATAGCCAAGCATGCGATAGATTAGAAAGTATAGACTATCTGAAATGAAATAAAGTACCCTATAGGGTAATAACGAAATGGGGATCAGTACGCCATAATAGAGTAAAGCACTCAGCCAAGCCATAGATTTTATGTCAAGTAAGAATCATTACCAACAAAGGCAACGATACTGGTGATGATTATTTTACTTCGAAGGCACCCTTGCCCATAAGATAATCATCTGTATACACTTCTAATATATAACTGCCTTCTGCATAATCGCTCCCCTTATCGTATAGGAATGAAAGCCTTTGTTTGGAGTTATCAAATAGAATTTCCTGGGCTGCCGTGTAGAATTCTTCCTTGCCATTGAATATGAAAGTGCCCGAGCCTTTATTAACATCAAATAAGACCTGGCCGTTTTGATCCACAATGCGGATCATAATTTTCTTACCCTCAATCGGTGCAACATTGTTTTCGGCCAACGTGAATTCTACTTTTATCTTAGCTATTTGTCTTGCCCTGAAAGGTGATTCGCGTTCTCTGTTTTTCTCTGATAAAGAAACGATTTTAAAGTTCTCAGCCTTTAATTGAGAGGCAATAGCTACTTTAGACTGGAGTTCAGAAGCTTTTTGTTCCAGTTTGTTAATGGAATCTCCCAGTTTATTTTTCTCAGTTTTTAAATCAGTATTTTCAGTTAACAGCTCCTTGTTCACCGACTTCAGTTTCTCTATTTCTTCATCTTTAAGTTTAAGCAATTCTTCATAGCCTTCTACCTTAGAGCGCAACTCCGCAATGAGATTGCCAGTAGCTTTGGTCTTAATACGCAATTGCTTTTCTACATCTTCTTTTGCTTTTTGTAATTCAGTGATATCACCTCCAAGCTTCTGGATTTCTGCAATCTTTGTATCCAGTTCTTTTTGAATCTCAGTAAGCCTTTGCATGGTGGAGGCTAACTCCTGCTCAGTGGTTTCATTTTCAGCCCGTAGCTCAACTTTGTCCTGCGCATCGAGGTATATTTTAATAGCTTGTATCACGATGATGACCAGCAAGAAAGCAATTAAGATGGCGCTCTTATTATTGCGTTTTGGTACTTCAGGGTTGACCTTCGCTTCACTCATAAAAATTCTGAATTGTGGACTGCGCTGATTGATATTAAACCGAAATATAGAACTTTAGCCTACTACACCACAAATTTAAAACCTCAAAACCTTATGAATCCGGTTAAGTGACGGATCCAGGAAGACAAAACCACATCTAAACAGGTCGGCCGTAGCGTACACTAAAGAATGGTTTTGGATGGCTCTCCAGGCTTTCTCCATTTCGGCATTTAGGTAAATGTCATCAAATACCAGAATTGTTTTTTCATGCGATGCCTTGAGCAACAACGCGAAGTACCTCATAACCGCTTCATACTGATGGTTGGCATCAACAAAGGCAAAATCGATTTTTGGGTGACTACTGCAATAGGCTGGTAACGTTTCATCAATATTGCCTTCTACCAGCTTGATATTACCTGCTTGTGCAAAGTTAAAAGTATCTCTTGCTAAGTTGACCAAGGCAGGTGCGCCTTCGAAAGTGCAAAAGTTGGGTACGGAACCTGCCAGGTACAGCGCATTAATGCCCAATGATGTGCCTAATTCTATTACATGCTGGCATTGATAAAATTGAATGACTCGGGCATAGAGAGCAGAAAATTCTTTGCTGCTTAGACTATAACGGGCAATTTCCTTCACTAGCCTTTGCTCACCCTTGATAACCGAGCCAGCTCCAAGATCTTGTATAGGTATGCTAAGCGAACTCTGTAATAGTTTTGTTCTGAGCGCTTCTGCCTTGGCGTTCATTTGAGGGGTAGCCTTTACTACCTTGGTATAAAAATCGTAAAAAAAGGGAGAGTGTAGCGAATGCTCGTCTACACAGTGTAACCAATATGAAAGAAATGATTTGGCTTGGAACAGCTTTGCCACCGTTGCTTAATTGAGACGCAGTGGAGCAACCATAATAAACTCCGGGATGGTCACTTCTACTTTTGTGCTGTCAACGATACGCTCCATCAAATAGGTGCCAAGCATTTTGCCAATGCCTGATTTAAGATTACAACCAGATACATATTGATGACTCTGACCTGGCTCAATAACAGGCTGCTGGCCTACTACGCCTTCGCCCTCTACTTCGCGTGGGGTGAAACCCGCATCGTGGATAAACCACTTTCTGCGTAATAACTGAATAGTAAAGTCACTCTGATTTTCGATGGTGATTCGATACGTAAACACGTAGTGATACTGACTAGGACTTGAGTAGCCTGGCTGGTATTCTGTTTCTACTGTTACTTTTATGCCTTCTGTTATTTCCGTCACCATCGATTCAAATGTAATAGATTTTTCATTTCAGCAAATCAAAGCAGCCAGCAGTTTTAATGCCTTTTTCTTGCTTATTAGTGGTTACTTTTGGCTTTTTCCTATCAAAAATGGATGTAAAGATTGAATCAAGCTGGAAAAACCGCCTTCAGGCTGAATTTGAGCAAGCCTATTTTATCAAGCTGATTGATTTTGTAAAACAGGAATACCAAAGCCATACGGTATATCCTCCAGGGAAAGAGATTTTCTCGGCCTTCGACCATAGCCCTTTTGAGGCTACCCGGGTAGTAATTATTGGGCAAGATCCTTACCATGGCCCCGGTCAGGCGAATGGCTTATGCTTTTCGGTAAAAGAGGGTATGCGCATACCCCCATCACTGGTTAATATCTTTAAAGAGATTAAAAATGATTTAGGAAAGCCTATCCCTACTTCAGGCGATTTAAGGGGCTGGGCAGAACAAGGTGTGCTCTTGTTAAATGCAACCTTAACAGTGCGTGCGTCTGAAGCGGGCTCTCACCAAAACAAAGGATGGGAAACTTTTACTGATGCCGTTATCAAATGCATTTCAGATGAAAAGAGCCATGTAGTATTTTTATTATGGGGAGCTTATGCACAAAAAAAGGGTGAGATCATTGACCGCAACAAACACCTGGTGCTCATGTCTGCACATCCATCTCCTTTTTCTGCAGATCGTGGTTTTTTTGGCAATAAGCATTTCAGTCAAACCAATGCTTATTTGAAAAGTAAGGGATTAAAAGAGATTGACTGGTGAATGACACAGACTTCCTGAGAATACAAGAAGCCTGTGTAAAATTATAGCATCAGTCTGAACAAAAAGAATAATGTGCCTGACATAATCAGCACTACCGGCAAAGTCAGGAACCAAGCAATCAGAATATTTCTTACTGTATCTGCCTGCAGATTTTTGATACCCTTATTGGCTACCATTGAACCTGCAATACCAGAGGATAATACGTGTGTGGTACTTACTGGTAAACCTAATCCGGAAGATAAACCTATGGTTGTAGCGGCAATCAATTCAGCCGAAGCTCCTTGGGCATAAGTAAGGTGTTCCTTACCAATCTTTTCACCAATGGTTTTTACAATACGCTTCCAACCAATCATTGTACCAATACCAAGTGAGAAGGAAACCATCAACACCACCCATTGAGGAGCAAAGTCAGTAATACTGCGCACTGACTTTAATTCATCTTTAAGTGTTTTTTTGTCCTTATCACTGAGGCGTAATTCTTCTTTATCCAATAAATCAGTCAGGTTTCTGTTCATGACCATAACGTCTTTGCGAATAGCAAAGCGCTCACTCTTGGGTATAATATCTACAGAAGCTTTTGTACTTAGAGCAGATACCAGACGGGCATGCATTTCTTTCGTATCCTGCAATTTTTTGCGATCTGGTTCTGAAAGTGGAGCAGGGTCCATTATGGATAATACTTGCTCTATTTTAACAAAAGATCCATTCAAAGACTCTGGGGATACGGCATCACTCAGAGCAAAGTAACTAGGCACGATGCCAATGAGGATGAGCATGATTAAACCAACGCCTTTTTGTCCATCGTTGGACCCGTGGAAGAAGCTAACGCCTGTGCAGGTGGCAATCAGGATAGAGCGTATCCAAAGAGGTGGTGGTGTATTTTTCTTAGGTTCTTTGAAAAGGCTGTCGCCATGTTTTGTCTTTTTCGTCAAAGAGCGAATCAGGAACATCAAGATGATGGTCATCGAAAAACCAAACAAAGGAGATATTAATAACGACATGCCTATTTCTTTGGTTTTACCCCAGTTTACGGCCGCTGCTTCAACGCCTGGTAATAAAGAATAAGCTATACCAACGCCCAGGATAGAGGCAATGAGCGTATGAGAACTGGAACAAGGAATACCTAAGTACCAGGTAATCAAATTCCAGGCAATAGCACTGATCAGCAGGGCCATGACCATGGCAATGCTCTGGGCCATGGTTTGGTCCACCAGTGACTCCACCGGCAGCAAGTATACAATACCCATAGCAACACTAATACCGCCAAATAAAACGCCCACAAAATTCCAGATGCCTGACCAGATTACAGCCACCCATGGTTTGAGGGAATTGGTATAAATAACAGTAGCGACTGCATTGGCGGTGTCGTGAAAGCCATTGACAAATTCGAAACCGCAAGCGGCTATTAGGCAAACGACTAATAAGATGGAGTAGGATAACTCTAATTCAAACATACAATTGAATTGGGCCGCAATCTAGGTTTAAATGCTTTTGACAATGTTAAGCGAATGTTAAGCTTTTTAATATGACGGAACTCATTTAAATTTTAACTATTTGAAAAACAGAACGTTAAATATTGAATGAGGTTGTCAGATTCCTGCTTCTACCTGAAAGCGTACCTGCCAGTTCTTACTATCGGGTTTGCTATTGGTAAGCCAGTCTCTTTCTTCCAGGGTTATGTCCCCTTGCAACTTCACCCTATGCCCGCGTACGTACTTGGTAGTGCCCAGGGTGTATTGTTTGATGTAAGGGGTTAAAGTGGCTAATTCCATATCGGGCTTTACTTCTGAAAAGCGTCCAACTAATTCCCAGTTCTTTTTGGTCAGGTAGCTGCCTTGCACATTAAAACCATAACCCTTATAGATAAAAGTATATTCTAAGTTAATGGGGTCGATTAAAATAGCAGGGTTGATCGTAGATCTGTTTAAGTATTCAGAAGCCAACGCCCAACCATTGTATTTAAGCAGAAAGTCGGCCATTTGGGTGGATATGTCGCGCTGTTCGCCCGGAGGTAGAAATACACCCAATTGACCTCCGGTTCTTATAGCATTTTCGTTATTAGAGTAAGTAAGCCCAACAGATATTTTGGGCTTTTCCTCCCTTGCCAGATCCCCTTCAAAGTAATCCCCTCCGTTTGTAAAAGTACCTAAAGGTAATAGTTCAAGGCGCCCCGTATACGCCAGGCCTCTGTCCGACCTGGTTACGTTTCTACCTTCGCCTGAAGTAAGCGCACCTCTAAACACATAATGCATAAAACCCAACTGGTTGTTATACTGAAGTTGTAAGCCAAAGTCCCTGTCCACATTGAAAGTAGAGTTGACAATAGAACGATCGGGTAATTGTAAATCACCGGAGGAGTTTACCCGCTGGCGATTACCGGGTAGCTTCGTTTGGCCGAGGCCTATTGAAAAGTGTTTATTAACTGCATACAACACAATGGCATCTCGCACCACATTTGGAAAGCCGGTGTCATCAAAGTCCATATCACCTCTTGAAAAGGAAAGCTGAATTACATAAGTAAGACGCGGATTATAGATGAAACCATCGAAACGAAGACGCATTCTGCGCACACGGGCTTCGACCTCCGAAATGTTTAAATCTTCTTCGCTGTTGGTGGTAAAGGCAAAACGATTCTGTATGCGAAATCGGATATTCAACATGAATAAACTATCGGGTGAAGTAATACCTAAACCCTTTCCATAGGAGAAATAAGGGGATGGGCTGATAGTATTTTGGGCTGTAGCAATAGAAATTCCTACAAGGCTGGCCAGTATCACTGTCAGTATTCTGTTCATAATGGCACGTTTGGGCGCAAGGTAAAAATTTACTTGGGAGATTAGCTTCCGGTAGTATAGAAAAGCCTTTTTACCTTGCCGTTTCATGAAACATAGCTGGTCACCCCTTTCTTTTACTTTAGCCAATGAAATACTTTGGTTATTGCCTCAGCGCGCTATTTACTGGGAGGCACAAGGTATGCTATTAATGGCTGATGTACACTTGGGCAAAATCAACCATTTCAGAAAATCGGGTTTGGCAGTGCCGAGCAAAGCCGATGATAAAAATTTTGAGCTATTGGTTGAGATGATACAGCAATACAAGCCACAGCGTATTATCTTTTTAGGCGATCTCTTTCACAGCCATTATAATGAGGTGTGGGAAGAGTTTGGCCAGCTGATCAGGTATTTTCCTGAAGTCTGTTTTGAATTGGTTTTAGGCAACCACGATATTTTGGGGCTTCATCAATATCAAAAACATGGCATCATTTTGTATCAGGAATTAACCATAGGGCCTTATCTCTTTACCCATCATCCGGTAGAGGACTATGCTGGTGCTTTGTATAACCTGGCCGGTCATATTCATCCCGGTGTGCGTATGATAGGTCGTGGCAAGCAGTACGCCACCCTGCCTTGTTTTCATTTCGGAGAGAAGCAAGGTCTGCTACCTGCCTTTGGTGCTTTTACAGGCTTAGCCCGCATAGTACCTAAGGTAAATGATCAGGTGTTTATTATTGTTGAAAATAAAATACTAAAGGTTTGAGAAGCTTACTACTTTTTGTTTGTCTGTTAGTTGGATGGCAGCAGGTATCTGCACAAGATACCACTCGCCTGTCTTTATTGTTTGCCGGAGATATCATGGGGCACGATTCGCAGATAGCGGCTGCCTACAATGCCAGTACAGGTTTGTATGATTACACTTCGTGTTTTCAATATGTAAAACCCTATTTGCAATCTGTCGATATTGCTATCGGCAATCTGGAACTTACTTTAGCCGGGCCTCCCTATAAAGGCTATCCTGCTTTCAGTTCTCCGGATGCACTCGCACAAAGTCTTAAAGACAGCGGCTTCGATGTGCTCGTTACGGCCAACAATCATTCTTGCGATAAGGGGAAGAAAGGCATTGAGCGTACCATCGAGATGCTCGACAGTCTTCAACTGTTCCACACAGGTACATTCGTTGATGAATTGAGTCGTCTCAATGATTATCCGCTCCTCTTAGAAAAAAATGGTTTTACCCTGGCTTTGCTCAATTATACCTATGGTACCAATGGCATCGCAGTACCCAAGCCTACTATCGTTAACCTTTTGGATACAGCACAAATGAGTATTGACATTGCGAAGGCTAAAGCACATCAACCTGATTTTATCATAGCCTTTGTACACTGGGGAAATGAATACCAATCGCAACCCAGTGCCTATCAAAAAGCGTATACGAAATTCTTATGGAGCAAAGGCGTCCAACTAATTATCGGAGCCCATCCGCATGTATTGCAACCCATGGAGTTCGATAAAGCACAACAACAGTTGGTCGTCTATTCTTTAGGTAATTTTGTATCGGGCCAGCGCGATCGTTATAAGAATGGTGGTGCCATGGTGCGCATTGATCTTTCTAAAATCAGACAAGATTCTATAGAAAGTAAAAGCGTTGATTCGGTGCAATACATCTTGCAGTATGTGCACCGCGATGCACAAAGAAAGTATGTGATCATACCCGTACCTTCTTTCGACAATGATAGTATTACTACCATAGAAGATGGTATTGCTAAACAGGCCTTGCAAACTTTTATAGAAGACTCCAGGACTTTGTTGAATAAATACAACAAGCAAGTAACAGAACGCAGGAGAATAGAAGCTTTGAAACCTGAAGAGGAGGAATAGGCTTTTTCCCTATGAAAAGCCACTAAATAGAAAAGGCGGCCTGATTACTCATGGCCGCCTTTTCATAGGTTTAGGTTAAGGTTTAACGAAGGAACAAAAGTTCTCTGTATTTTACAAGAGGCCAGTCTTCATCATTTACCAAAAGTTCTAAATCATCTACCGCTTCGCGAATGGTATCGAAATATTTTTCCTTCACATCTTCGCAATAAGCCGTTGCTTTTTCCATAGCATCGGACATCTTATTGATGCGCTTACGCTCTTCAATCATGTTGCGCACATTGGTTTTGATGGTTTCAATGTGTCCGCTTATTTCCTGAATGGTTTTTACCACTTCTTTGTTATCGATGCCCAAGCCTTTCAAGCCATTGGCATTATCGATCAACTTGCTTTGGTAAGCAATGGCAGTAGGAATGATGTGGTTCATCGCCAGGTCGCCCATCACACGTGATTCAATCTGCACACGCTTGATGTATGACTCTAACTTGATCTCCTGGCGAGCTTCTACTTCCTTGTGGCTATAAATTTCGTGGCGCTCAAACAACTCAATCGACTTCTTGCTCAAATATGCTTTTACAGCAGCAGGCATATTTTTGTGATTAGAAAGACCACGCTTCGCAGCTTCCTTCACCCACTCATCGCTGTAGCCATCACCTTCAAAGCGAATGGCTTTTGATTCTTTGATGTAACGTCTTAATACGTTGACAATGGCCAGGCGCTTTTCAGTACCCTTCTCAATGTCTTTCGTTACTTCTTCATGTAACTTCTCTAACTGATCAGCTACAATTACATTCAGGGCCGTCATGGCTGTAGCGCAGTTGTCGCTTGAACCTACTGCACGGAACTCGAACTTATTACCAGTGAAGGCAAAAGGAGAAGTACGGTTACGGTCAGTATTATCTAAGATGATTTCAGGTATATGATCGATACCAAGCTTCATGTACATGTTGTCGCCCTTCTCGATTTTTACATTGCCCTTGCTTTCGAGTTCATCCAACACAGCACTCATCTGTGAACCTAAGAAAGTTGACATGATGGCCGGAGGAGCTTCGTTCGCACCAAGGCGAAAATCATTTGCAGCAGTAGCAATGCTGGCTCTTAACAGATCAGCGTGTTCGTGTACAGCCTTTACCGTAGTAACAAAGAAAGTTAAGAACATGAGGTTATCACGTGCGCTGCTGCTGGGAGCAAAAAGATTCACACCGGTATCAGTGATCAATGACCAGTTATTGTGCTTGCCGCTACCGTTAACACCAGCAAATGGTTTTTCGTGGAAGAGTACGCGCAGGTTATGTTTCTCAGCAACGCGGCCCATCACATCCATCAACAATTGGTTGTGGTCGTTGGCTACGTTTACTTCTTCGAACATCGGGGCTACTTCGAACTGGCTTGGCGCTACTTCGTTGTGGCGCGTGCGCAATGGAATACCCAACTTCCAGGCTTCTACTTCAAACTCCTTCATGAAGTCGTAGACGCGGGCAGGGATAGAACCGAAGTAATGATCTTCTAACTGCTGGCCACGGGCAGGGGCATGTCCAAACACAGAGCGACCGGCCATGACCAGGTCAGGACGTGCCATGAACAATGACTCATCTACCAAAAAGTACTCCTGCTCAATACCCAAAGAGGCAGTTACTTTAGTAACATCTCTGTCGAATAGCTGCGCTACTTTGGTAGCTGCTGTATCTACAATTTTAATGGCTTTTAATAAAGACGCTTTTGTATCGAGGGTTTCGCCTGTGTATGACACGAAAATAGTAGGGATACACAAAGTCTTTCCATATAAGAACATGGGAGAAGAAGGATCCCAGGCTGTATAACCACGTGCTTCGAAAGTGCTGCGAATACCGCCACTAGGGAAAGAAGAAGCATCAGGCTCCTGTTGTACCAACTCACTGCCTTTGAATTTTTCTATTCCTGAAGTACCATCAAAGAAGCTGTCGTGTTTCTCGGCAGTACCCCCTGTTAAAGGTTGGAACCAGTGCGTGAAGTGAGTCGCACCTTTGCCAATAGCCCAGCTCTTAGCAGCAGAGGCTACTGAATCTGCGGTAGCTTCATCAATTTTCTCGCCATTGCGAATGGCCTGACTTACCTTTTTGAAGATAGCAGGTGCCAGGGTGGCCCTCATTTCTTCGATGGTAAATACATTCTCCCCAAAGAAATCAGAAATCTTAGCGGAGGGTACTTCTACATGAACTTTTGGCCTTGTCGCAAGCTGATCAAGGGCTTTAAATCGTAAATGTGCCATAAGTAGCGTGTTTTTAGCGGTTTCGCGTGCAAAAGTAGCTATTTATTTAATGGTGGGTTAAAATTGAAGCTGTTTTTTAGAAAATGATATATTTTTTAGCCCCATGGGCCTATAAAATGACCTTCATGCCTTAAAAATTGTATAAATGGGATCAATTTATACCAGCTTTGGTAGAATGCGATGGCTTAGCTTCGTTGATAGGCATGGAGGAAGGCTAAGCCTTAGTCTCCAGCCTGGCTTTTACCTTTTCGGCATAGGCCTTATACCAGCCGATTTCGCAGGTATTGATGTAATCCTGATAACCCTTTATTTTTTCAAGTTCAGCTATTTTTTGCAGATAGAGCTGGCCGAGCATTACGTTCCAGTGCTTGTTGAGTTCTTCGAGCTTGAGAATCTTTTCTAAAGGGCCAAGGTCAAAAGCAGGGAAGCCCAGTTCATTAACAACCCGATCGATCAGAGGTAAGTATAGTGCATCGAAGTCAATACCAGCATCCTGACAGATATTCACATAGTCAACCAAAAGATCAAGGTACATAAAGGCTGAGTCACCATCTTCCATTTGCTTTAATGCTTTTTGAAAGCAGGCAAGGCCCTCTTTATACCTTTGCAGGTGCCGGTTGGTACGAATTTGCAACAGTGAATACAGATGCCAGCTTTCGGATCGTTGTCCGGGTATTTCAGCGGCCAATACTTTTTCCAGGTAGGGCAGGGCGGTGGCGTAGTCCTTAGCATCATAATAGATCAAGGCTTTCTGCTTGTCGATTTCGAATTGAATACGATCGTCATCAAACTGATCCTTAACGCTGGCGGCATAGTCGATAAGGGTATTGATTTTTGTCTGCGCATCCGCGTTACGAAGCTCTCTGTACATTTTCAGTACGATCTCATCGGAAAGAAAGTTGTCGTGATCGGGTTTAGCTTGCATACTTGTATTCCTTGTCAGTTTCTATGTGTCTGTTTTGTCAGGTGCCTTGCTGCGGTAACATGGGTGATAATCGATCCTTAGTTTTGAATAGATAGTCTCTTAACCTTCCGAAGCGATTGCTTATTCCTTACCGCTGCGCTAAGCATACAAACGTTGGTTTGAATCTGGCCATCGGGCATCACATAACCAAAGACGATGTATTCCATATTCTTCTTAAAGAAAACATCACAAAGTCCCCAACTTCCTTTGATGTGAACGGGCACGTCATTTGATAACTTACCCTTGTAGACTTCCTTTACTTTTATATTTACAAAATAGCCACCTTTTTTTGTATACAAAGAGTCAATAGCAAAATGCATAGTGTTGGTATAGCCTTCCACGGTTTCATCGTTCACTCCCTCAACACGACCATAGAAGACGATGCTCGCCTGCTCGAACGCCTCTTTCACACTCATCGTGTGCTGGCAGTCACAGGCTAATAAGTCTGTTGTTAAGAAGAAGCTTAGAAGAAAAGCTAAACACCATTTCATATGATCATTTATTAGCTGATAAGATGACTTGTCTTTTCGAAACGTAACCCAAGATTTAAAGTTGAGGTTATGCTGGCATGACTTCATCCCACCTATATTAAGTATAGCTAAAAATACGAATAATAAGCATGTAGAATATTTCTACCTCAGCTATGTACGATATCAACTAAGTATGGGTAAGAATACTAATAGTCTGCCTTTGCTTCTTGCCTTGCTTATGTAAAGTATGGTATGGCTTTAGGCAGTAATCTAATAATCCATGCTTGTCAACTACACTTGCCAGCTTTCAGGCAGCGTATAGGCCTTCCTAAGCTTGCAGGGATTGATGTGCTCTTATATACCAAGCATGCTTTGCTTTGTAAGTAAGGAGGCTTCCTCTATACAATGGGCTAAGCTTTTAGATTCAGAAAAGCCAGCAAAGCTTTTCAACGAGGCAAGTGCAATAAATACTTTAGTGGTTTACTGATTTCATGTACTTACGGCAAAGCTTTAACGGGAAGAAGAGTCGATTCTTTACATTTTGCTAATACAAATGAATTACTTTGATCATCTTAGTGGCATGAGAATAAGAATTATTTTGTTTTGCACTCTTGCCGCATTTGCATGTTTCTCGCAAAACATAAACCCCGGAGCGGACAAAGTTTTCAGACCTGATGAAATTGCAACCATACGATTGGTATTGGCTCCCGAACACAAAACTTATTTACTCGATCCGGCCAATGCAGAAAGTGAAGAGTACTTTCCGGCCACCTTCGAAATGACGAATACCCAGATGGACACACTGCTGGCAATTGAAGTGGGTGTTCGCCTCCGTGGCAATACATCACGCTATCATCAAAAGAAGGGATTCAAGATTGATTTCAGAGAATATCAGGGTCCCCGCTTTTATGGATATAAAAAATTTAACCTTAAACCAGATGTGAATGATCCATCACTGATACGTGAACTGCTAACATTGCAGCTCTATAGAGAGATGGAAGTGCCGGCAGCCCGAACTCACCATGTAAAGCTATACATGAATGAAGAGTATATGGGTGCCTACCTCAATGTTGAACAGATCGATGATGAGTTCCTAAATATGCGGCATGGCCATGAAGAGGGTTTTCTGTACAAATGTGAATATGGTGCCAACCTGCTGGACAATGGTCAGGTATTTAATCAAGTAGTATTTGAGTCGGAGTTAAACGAACAAAGCGATACCAGGGCTGAACTCGATCGTTTTGTGGAGGTATTAAACGGAACATCTTCTACTAACTTTAAATCAGAAATTGAAAAGGTTTTTCTGGTTGACAGGTATTTGCGTCAACTCGCTGTTGAAATGCTAACCGGTCACTGGGATGGCTACAGTTATAACAAGAATAACTTTTACCTCTTTTATAATGGTGAAACAAAACTGTTTGAGTTTTTTCCCTACGATGCTGATAATACCTGGGGGATTGACTGGGTGGGTCGTGATTGGGCCCAGCGAAACTTAAATACATGGTACGCCACCGGTGATCCACGTCCGCTTACAACCCGCATACTTGGTGTGCCTGAATACAAACAACTATTTCTCTTTTATTGTAAAGAATTGCTGGAAAACTATTTCAATGAGAGTTATCTAAACCCAATCCTTGATGCATACAAGACTTTGCTAAATGATGCGATAGCAACAGATCCATATTTTGAAAAAGCATTTGGCTTTACGCACACCGATTTTCTTAACTCATTCGATCTTGGGATGGACAATAACCATGTTGATTATGGACTACGAGAATACTTGCAGGTACGAACTGCCAGTGCTATTCAGCAAGTCCCTGCTTTGGTAACTGCTGTAGAAGAGCCTTTAAATACAGTCAGGCTCTACCCCAATCCTTCAAGCGAACCAAGGCTATTCTTATCCTGTTCAGATACTCAACAAAAGTCACTGCAAGTCTACTCCAGTCTGGGGGTTGCCATTCCTGTGCAGGTGGCCAAAACAGAAGAACGGCTTGAGATTTCTTTCCAAGAGAAAATTACTCCTGGTATTTATTTCATTCAATATAATGGTGAAATCTTAAAGTGGATTCATTATTAGGTAATTGATGAATCCACTCACTGGCTTGCTTAATAGAGGTCTTCGTCCAAATTGGATTTAAAGTATCATCTCTTTTATTTCCCCTTCTACAATTAGTTTACCGGCAGTCGCATTTCTGATTTCATCGACCGATACTCCGGGGGCACGTTCCAGCAGTTTAAAACCTCCTTGAGGTAAAACATCCAGTACGGCCAGGTCACTTACAATCTTCTTCACGCAGCGGGTGCCGGTGATAGGCAGGGTACATTCTTTCAAGAGTTTAGAGGCACCATCTTTGCTGCAATGTTGCATGGCGACAATGATGTGCTTGGCAGAAGCTACTAAGTCCATAGCACCACCCATACCTTTCACCATTTTACCAGGTACTTTCCAGTTGGCAATATCACCCTGTTCAGATACTTCCATGGCCCCGAGTATAGTGAGGTCAACATGGCCACCGCGTATCATGGCAAAGCTCTCAGCAGAACTGAAGAGTGCTGAACCAGGCATCATGGTAATGGTTTGTTTACCAGCATTGATCAGGTCTGGATCTACTTTATCTTCAGTAGGGAAGGGGCCGATACCGAGTAAGCCGTTTTCAGATTGCAGCACCACGTTAAGATGGCTGGGGATGTAGTTAGCCACCAGCGTAGGAATGCCAATACCTAAATTGATATACATGCCATCTCTTACTTCTTGGGCTATACGTTTCGCTATTCCGATTTTATCTAACATAGACTTAATTTGAAGATTAGAGGATTTGATGATTTGAAAATTCTTTATTGAATAAGTTTTGTGTCAATGACTCGTTTGCTAATTTTTTGATGAGCTGATGATTTTAGATAGAATGCGTCCAATAGATTCAAGATCACTGTGAAGTAAACCGGTATCCGGATAGGTTGGGGCTTGCTTGCATAAGGCTAACCAATACATGGTTTCATCTGCTTCTTTTGCAGCCAGCTTAAACTTATGAATAAAATCAGCCTTGCTTTCTGCATTCTGTGCTTCATGCACATTAGCCCCTATGGATGTCCCCGACTTTAATAGCTGTCGGGCAATCACATATTTTTTATTTGCTTCCAGTTCTTCACAGTATTGAATAATTGCCAATGAAAATTTGAAAGTCAGATCAACAATCAGATTGTCTTTATCATTTCTCATCTTCAAATTTTCAAATTACCAAATCATCAAATTTTTCTAATCGTCCTTTGCTCAATTCTCTTCTCGTAGTTTTTACCCTGGAAGATGCGCTGCACATAAATACCTGGCGTGTGAATGTTGTTTGGATCAAGTTCACCCAGGGGCACCAGCTCTTCTACTTCTGCAATGGTAATCTTACCGGCTGCGGCCATCATTGGGTTGAAGTTGCGGGCCGTACCTCTATACACCAGATTACCGGCAGTGTCACCTTTCCAGGCTTTTACAATAGAGAAGTCAGCGCGCAGCCAGCGTTCCATTAAATACAACTTGCCATCGAACTCACGCGTTTCTTTGCCTTGTGCTACCTCGGTGCCTACCCCAGCCGGAGTGTAGAAGGCAGGGATACCGGCACCACCCGCTCGGATGCGTTCTGCCAGGGTTCCTTGCGGGGTGAGCTCTACTTCCAATTCACCGGAGAGCAATTGCCTTTCGAACTCGGCATTCTCACCTACATAGGAGGAGATCATCTTCTTCACTTGCCGGGTTTTAAGTAAGAGACCTATGCCGAAGTCATCTACGCCTGCGTTATTTGAAATACAGGTGAGGCCCTTTACTCCTTTGGCAAGGAGGGCACTGATACAATTTTCAGGAATACCACTTAGGCCAAAGCCGCCCAGCATGAGCACGGCATTGTCAGCGATATCGCGCACCGCTTCATTGGCATCTTTTACAACTTTATTGATCATATAGGTAAGATGGTAATGTTTTACTGTAATAAACGAAGCGCTTCTATTTTGTCGAGGGCCAGTTGCCGGCTCAAACCTTCCAGGTCACTGAACTTGCTATCGCTGCGGATAAGGTGATGGAAGGAGACGGTAATGGCATCTCCATAAATGTCTTTATTAAAATCAAAGATATTCACTTCTATGTTACGCTTGGTGCCATGCACCGTTGGGCGGTTGCCAATGTAGAGCATGCCTTTATAAACAGTATGTTGGTAGTTGACCGTAACGGCATAAATGCCATCGGCCGGCACCAGTTTAAACTTGCTGTCCATTTCTATGTTGGCTGTGGGAAAGCCCAGCAGTCGCCCAAGTTTATCGCCCGGTACTACGCGTCCGGTGAGCTGGTAGGCGCTGCCCAGAAAGTGATTGGCTACATCAATAGCTCCGCTCTCGAGTGCCTTCCTGATTTTGGTAGAACTAACGCCTACATTGTCTATGTCTTGTCTGGATATCTCTTCCACCTCGAAGCCATAGTGTGGTGCGTTGAGCTTGAGTTGTTCAAAGCTGCCTTCTCTGTTTTTACCAAAGTGATGGTCATACCCGATCACTAGTTTTCTGGTGCCAATGCGTTTGACGAGTATATCGGTGATAAAAGCTTCTGAGCTCATCTGTGAAAACTCTTTGGTAAAGGGAATGCGCACCAGGTGTTGCACGCCTTGTTGTCGCAAGCGTTCAGCTTTCTCTTCAAAAGTATTGAGTAGTTTGAGGCTTTCATCTTCCGGTTGTAGTACTAAACGCGGATGAGGCCAAAAGGTAATCACGACTGTTTCGCCCTTGTGCTGGCGGGCTATTTCGTGCAAGCGACTGAGTATCTTTTGATGTCCCAGGTGTACACCATCGAAAGTGCCGCTGGTAACCACTGCAAAGGGGAGGGTAGAGAAGTCGTCTATGCCATGGTAAATCTTCATACACAAATGTATCTATTCCTGCGCTTGTGGAGGAGCCAGAGGCATGACTTCATCAGGGCTCAGGGCTTCTGCCAGGGTATACGGACCAATACGCGTACGACACAAAGCGGATAGATAGGCGCCTACGCCCAGGGCTTCGCCTACATCGCGTGCCAGGCTTCTGATGTAGGTACCTTTAGAACACACCACCCTGAAATCGATGCGCGGTAAATCTATGTTGACCACTTCAAAGATTTTGATTTCTACTTCGCGTTTCTTCAATTCGGTTACCTCACCGGCTCGGGCCAGTTCGTACGCACGTTTACCATTTACTTTGATGGCTGAGTGAAGCGGAGGACTTTGCTGAATGATGCCGGTAAATTGTTGTATGGCTTGTTGTATGGCCTCAGGACTGATATGTGAGATCTCCACAGGGTCAGTAACAGGTGTCTCCAGATCAAAGGAGGGAGTGGTCTGACCAATCACCAAGCTTCCGGTGTATTCTTTCTCCATGCCCATGAAGTCGTTGATCTTCTTGGTCATTTTACCGGTGCAGATAATAAGCAGGCCGGTAGCCAGTGGATCTAAGGTGCCGGCATGGCCTATCTTTTTTATTTTGAGTTTATAGCGCAGTTTTTTAACCGCATCGAAGGATGTCCAGCGCAAGGGCTTGTTGATGAGTAAAACTTGTCCGGCTTGTTCAGCGCTTTGCATTACACAATAGAAAGTTCCACACCACTGTATAGCAATATCAGGATGATAACACCCAGGATAATACGATAGTAACCGAATATTTTAAAGCCATTGCGTGTTAAGAAGCTGATGAAAGCACGAATAGCAAGTAATGCCACAATAAAGGCCACCACATTGCCAATGGCAAGCAGCATGATCTCTTCTCCTCCAAAGCGCGCACCACTATCGAAGTACTTATACATTTTATACAAAGTGGCAGCTGCCATGGTTGGCACCGCCAGGAAGAAGGAGAATTCTGCAGCAGCCTTTTTATTGAGTCCCTGGGCGAGGCCGCCAATGATGGTTGCAGCCGAGCGCGAAACTCCAGGGATCATGGCAATAACCTGGAAGAAGCCAATGCGTATAGCCGTGAAGTGGTTGATGGCTTTATCGCTGGCTTCATTTTGCTCAAATACTTTGTCGATGAATAGGAAGAAGAGCCCCCCAACAATCAGCATGTAAGCAACAATATCCACGCGTTCCAGCAGCTGGTCGATGTAGTCGTTGAATAAATAGCCGATGATAGCAGCGGGTAAAAAAGCGAGGAAGAGTTTGATATAGAAGTCGAAGGTTTGAAAGAAGCGTTTCCAATACAAAACAATCACCGACAGGATAGCTCCGAACTGTATGGCCACGGTAAACATTTTGGTGAAGGGATCTGAGGCGATGCCCATCACAGAAGAACCAATAATCATGTGGCCGGTAGAAGATACAGGAAGAAACTCAGTGAGGCCTTCAATAATGGCCAGTACAATGGCGTGGAATATCTCCATGACAACTGATAAAAAAACAATAAGGTACAGACTACTTTTTAGGCGTATATAGGATGGACACAATGCCCATGATAAAACCGGCCATCACCACAATTGGTCCCAGGGTAATGCCCAGGAATCCAAAGCCAAAGGGTTCCGAATCAATCGACATGATGATGAAACCCAGCACCAGTGTAAGGATGCCGGCAATCATCAGTTGGTAATTCTTTTTGCTGAAAGGAAGTTTTGATTCCACGGTGTATGCTGTTTAAGGTATAAGATTAAAACAATTCATCTAACGACAAGTGTAAGTACTTGCGTATAGAGAAGTAAGAGCTGATGACGGCAATGAGAAGCCCGGTGAGGGCCATGCTGCCGGCCAGCATCATAAACTGTTCCTGATTGTGGAGCAGGGTAAGGTCTTCTATTTCAGTTTGCGCATAACGAATAACGGCAAAGAGCAAAACGATGGCGATGAAAGCGCCTGCTAAACCCAAAGCTGCAGCCCTGAGCAGGAAAGGTCGCTGAATAAATCCTTGCCTGGCACCTACCAGTTGCATGGAGCGGATAAGAAAGCGCTGTGAGAAAAGGGCAATGCGCATGGTGTTGTTGATAAGCAGGATTACAGTGAGCAAGAGTAAACTGGCCAGCCCGAGCAAGATCAAACCGATCTTACGGATGTTTTGGTTGATGGATTCAATCAGTCCTTCAACATAAGAAGCCTGGAATACACCATTTATTTTCTCTAACTCTTTTTTAATTTTTTCTATCTCTGCTTTCGAATGAAAGGTTGGATCTATGGAGAGCAGGTAAGCATCTTTGAGGGGATTGTCACCAATAAACTTGGTGAAGTCTTCTCCCGTTTCACCGATAAACTTTTTTGCGGCTTCGTCTTTCGATATGTAGGCGATCCCTTTGTTGTCACTTTGTTGGTTAACAAAGTTCATCGAGAGGATCTTGTTCTCTATTTGCAGACGCTGTGTCTCAGTAAGGTTGCTGTTGAGGTATATCTGCATTTTTACATTGTCCCTTACTACTCGCTCTAATTGAATGGAGTAGATGATGAGCAGACCGAATAGGCCTATCACAAAGAGAGCCAGCGTTATGCTTACGATGACGCCCAACGTTGGGTAACTGCCCAGCTTTCTGCTCGAAGTATACTTCATGACTTCCAAAGGTATAGTTTTTAGAAGCATGCTCAAGCCTTCTGCATAAAAAAAAGGGCCTCTAAGCCCTTTTGATGTGTTGATTAGTTCTTGGTTCTGTACTGCCTTAGTTTATTGAGCAGGGCCGGATCTTGCACGGGTGCCAGGGCAGTGGTTTTATCGGTCTCTTTCAGGTAGTAATAGGTCTTTTTGTAATACAGGAAAGCTGTGCGCTTGTTGTCGCTGAAGAATTCCAGTATTTCAAATAGGTTCTTTTCGAAAGGACCGTACAGAAGGAGTGCATCATTTTCCAGTTGATAGTGAAAAGTGTGTCTGCGACTGGTGGAATCAACCGTAACAGCGATACTTGCCTTAAAGGAGGTACTGATATCATCAATGGCTAGGATATCGTTCTCAGATGGTTCTGTTGATCCGTTCTGCAAATCTTCGGATGGATCAAACACCTTGATTTTATCGGCAATGGGTGCTGGGGTCACCGTTTTCTTTGCCTTCTTTTTTGTGCTGGTACTTTTACTTACCTCTTTCTTAACGGTTGACGCTTCCGCAACGATAGTCTGTTCTGGAGTATTGGTTATGGTGGTAGGGGCTGGTGCAAGGATGGCCTCAGCTGAGTCAGCTTGTGTAGGTGTTACAGTATTGACTTCCTGCTGCGTATTTGATAATAAATAGATGGCCGTACCGATCACCGCGGCTACGCCAACACCTACGAGTGTTTTGGTAAGCAGTGCATTTGTATTACCCGGAATACTGCTGATAGGCACGTTGTTGAGCATGCCCTTTAGCTCGGCCGCCCGTGCTTGCCGAATCGATGTGATCAGGGCTTGTTGCATAGCCATGCTTTGCTGTAGAGCAGGGTCGGCTTGTATCTTTTGTTCAAAAGCAGCACGCTCCTCTGCTGGCATTCTATTGGCCAGGTAGTCGTCTAGTAATTCAAAATCTCTTTCTGCTGCCATTGTATTAATCCAGGAAATCTTGCTCGCTGTATTGTGATTTCACTAATTCATCAAGCTTTTGTTTACACTTATATTTTTTTGTTTTGGCGGTATCAGTATTAGCAAAGCCAAGTTTGTCGGCAATCTCCTGCATGGAAAGTTCATCGAAGTAATAATACATCAACACTTTCTTACAGGTTTCTCCTAATTGTTCAATACAACGCGCAATTATCTTTTCTTTTTCAGCCGATTCAGTGTCCAGCACTACCGGCATATCTTTTTCTTCATGTGAGAGACGCTTCTTTCGATCAAGCTCTTTTCTCCACAGATTTTGGCAAATGCTGTAGATGTATGTGCTGATCTTGGATGTCATGACCAGGTTGCCTGACGTACACTTTTGCCAGAATACGATTAAAGCCTCCTGATAAATGTCGCGAGCCTCTTCTTCAGTACCACTGTTGGTGATTACCATTTTGGTCATCATGCGGTAGTACTTTTTGTAGAGATATTCCAGAGCCTTTTCGTCACCGCCCTTAATGCGGTCAAAAACCTCTGTTTCGCTCATCTCAGTCGACTTAAATGCCATGGGCAGTATAATTGTAACCAGTTATGTAACTTTTTGCGTGTATTTGTCTGTGAACCTACTTAACGGGCAGCCAGGTTTGCGTTCGATAGAAGGGTCCCAGATAGCCTCTTACCTTCAATTGATTGTTTTCAACCCATATTTTACATCTATAAACATTCCCATTTTCCGGATCGAGTATAGTGCCTTCCGCATATTCATTGTCTGACTTTTTCAAGTCACGTATGATTTCCATGCCCATAATCTTCATTTTGTGACGGTCATCCTCTTTATCGCATGCCAAACAAATTGGATCCTGTTCTTCATTTATATCGAGGAATAACCGGATTATTTTACCATATACTTTTCCATCTTTTTCAAATATTTCTACGACAGACTTTTCTTTACCTGTTTGATCATCAATTGTTTTCCATTTATTAATAACAGGACTTTGTGCGTAACCAACTGCAGAAAAGAATAAAAATGCCAGTAGTAATCGCATACTTGTTCGTTCGGTTGATCAAAAATAACAAAAGCCCCGACAATTGCTTGTCGAGGCTTTTGTATAAAAGGTACACCAATAGAATTATTGCTGTTCTACAGTCTCTTTACCTTCTTCGGCAATTTCTGCAGCCGGTGTTTCGCTGACTACTTCAATAGTAGGCTTCACCTCAGCAGTTTTAGGTTCTTTATCTAAAGCAATCAGCGGAGCGATTACCAGGGCAACCACTGACATTAATTTTAACAAGATGTTGAGAGAAGGACCAGAAGTATCTTTGAAAGGATCACCTACAGTATCACCTACCACAGCAGCCTTGTGTGGATCTGACTTCTTGTAGTACATCTGACCGTTGATTTCAACACCTTCTTCAAAGCTCTTCTTGGCATTGTCCCAGGCACCACCAGCATTAGACTGGAAGATCGCCATCAACACACCAGACACAGTGACACCAGCCAGCATACCACCCAGTGCTTCAACACCGAAGCCTGGTAAGAAAGCTATAACAACAGGAACAACCACGGCCATTAAACCTGGCAATACCATTTCGCGGATGGCTGCTTTGGTAGAAATATCAACACATTTAGCATATTCTGCTTTGCCATCGGCTTCATGGAAAGTTTTCTGATCTTCGGCAGACCAGTCTTTCATTTCTTTATCACCATTCTTGCGCATTACCTCGAGGGCAGCTTTCAAAGCAGGTATGCTATTGAACTGACGCCTTACTTCCTCAATCATACTCATGGCTGCACGACCTACGGCACCCATGGCCATAGCAGAGAATACAAAAGGCAGCATACCACCTATGAACAAACCAGCCATGACATTAGCCTTCGACACGTCAATGGTTGTAAGGTTAGCTGTCGTCATGAAAGCACCAAATAATGCAAGGGCAGTAAGCGCAGCTGAAGCAATGGCAAAACCCTTACCGATAGCGGCAGTAGTGTTACCGACAGCATCCAATTTATCCGTGCGTTGACGAACTTCTTTAGGAAGCTCAGACATTTCAGCAATACCACCAGCATTGTCAGAAATAGGTCCGTAAGCATCAACAGCTAACTGAATGCCAAGGTTTGACAACATACCCACCGCTGCGATAGCGATACCATACAAGCCACCAAAATGGAAGGCACCAATGATAGAAAGGGCTATGATAATAATAGGAAGTGCTGTTGACATCATACCCACGCCTAAACCAGCGATGATGTTGGTGGCAGCACCAGTAGAAGATTGACGAACAATCGACAACACAGGCTTTTTGCCCATGGCAGTATAATACTCTGTAATAAGACCTACTAATAGCCCACCGATCAAACCAATAACTGTTGCCCAGAAAATACCCAAGGCTGTGTAATGATTCCCAAGTTCAGGATTTTCCCATGCATACAAAGGATCTTTGAACCACCACTCAGCAGGAAGCATCTTGGTGATGATGAAGTAAGAAGCGGCAATCATTAAGGCAGAAGAAATGAATTCACCTCTGTTCAATGCTGCCTGAGGATCGCCACCTTCTTTTACTTTAACGAAGAAAGTGCCTAAGAACGACATAACAATACCTACACCTGCCAACACAAGAGGAAGTAATACAGCAGAAAGTCCATTGAAGCTATCTACAAAACCAGGCATCATAAATGCAGCGCCCAATACCATAGTACCCACGATAGAACCTACATACGATTCGAACAAGTCAGCACCCATACCAGCCACATCACCTACGTTATCGCCTACGTTATCAGCAATGGTCGCAGGGTTTAAAGGGTGATCCTCAGGAATACCGGCTTCAACTTTACCTACTAAGTCAGCACCTACGTCAGCTGCTTTGGTATAAATACCACCGCCAACGCGAGCAAATAAGGCAATAGAAGAGGCACCAAAGGAAAATCCGGTTAACACCGTAATTACCTGATTCAGGTTGGCTTGTGTGTCAATACCAAATACCTGAGAGTAAATAATGAATAGAGAGCTTAGTCCTAAAACACCAAGACCAACCACGCCCATACCCATTACAGAGCCACCGGTAAAGGCAACCTCCAGGGCTTTACCCAATGAAGTTCGGGCAGCATTGGTAGTGCGTACATTGGCCTTGGTAGCCACGCGCATACCGATAAAACCGGCTAAGGCAGAAGTGAAAGCACCTAACACGAAGGATACTGCTACCAAGGGTGAAGAGGTTTCGCTGCTAGCGGTTAAGCCTAAAAGCACGGCTACGCAGACAACAAAAATGGCGAGTATCTTATACTCAGCTTTTAAAAAGGCCATAGCACCTTCGGCTATGTGTCCGGCAATTTTTTTCATTTTGTCAGTGCCGGCATCCTGTTTAGCAATCCAGGCGCTCTTCCATACTACGAAGAGAAGACCCAGCGCCCCGAAAACAGGCAAAGAGTACAGAACATTTTCCATGATACGTTAGGTTTTCAGTTTACATTAAAAACCACCCTCCCGATGCAATCGAGACCAGGGTGGTCTTTTTAAAGCGTGGCAAAGATAGGAGAACTGACAAAACCCGCAAATACGTTTTGTTTGACTTATAAAGTTGATAATCAGATTAATGGAAAATTCAGAAATGGGGCGGCTAGGTAAACATCTGCTTTAGGGCAGCCCAAAGATTCTTTTTCTTGACATCGTCCAGTAAGTATAAGGCATCAGAACTAATGAAGGTAATATTGCCCAGTTGCTGATTTTTATAGAATCCTTCGCTTTCAGTAATCACTGTACCAAAAGCAATTATTTTTGATGGGTTGTATTGACGCAAAGCAGCAAGACTTACGTTGGTGGCCTCCAGAATTGTAACCTGGTCAATAGAAACCTTCACTGAGCTAAGAATTTTATTTAAGAGAACTTTATCGCCATCGCTCATACTTGCCCAGGGTTGATTGATCAAAATCAGAGTTGTTTGGCTTGCCTGATAAATATCCTCTTGGTACAAAAACTCATATGCATTGCTCATGCCTAAACTTCTTTAATATCGAAGAGTGATTTTAATTCATTGGCTTCGCTAGGTTTCATACGACCGGCCAGAATAAGACGTAGTTGTCTTCTGCGCAAGGCGCCATTGTAGTATTCTTTTTCCTGCTCGGTTTCTGGTTCTATTTCAGGAACATCAATGGGTCTTCCGCTCTGATCGACTGCTACGAAGGTAAAGTAGGCACTATTGCTTTCTACTTTTTGACTGGCAGGAATATCTTCTGCATCTACATCGATGCGCACTTCCATAGAAGAGTTAAAGGCACGTGTTACCCTTGCTTTTAAAGTTACTACATTTCCTAATCGTATGGGATGTTTAAACGAAATGTTGTCAACTGAGGCCGTCACCACAATTCTATTAGAATGCTTTTGTGCGGCAATGGCAGATACAATATCCATCCAATGCATCAGTCGCCCACCCATTAGGTTATTGAGCGTATTAGTATCATTAGGTAATACTAATTCTGTCATGCTAACGAATGATTCGCTGGGAGTCTTTTTCTTTTTCGCCATTTTAAGTAAATGATTGAGATCCTTATTTCAGTGTCTTATTCCACAAGATTTAAAGCCCAAAATTGCATTAAAAATTTTCAGGCATTGTCATGGTTACTCAAACTTTAAAATTGAATGGTAGCCTTCACTTTACTTATTCCAGCCCTGCTCACCTAACAGTGGAACAAAGGCAAAATAATCAAAGTCCTCTCGAATCAGTTTTTCGTTCTTTTTGCGGATGCGAACCATTTGTTGTTTTTCACGATCACCAATGGGGATAATTAAGATTCCACCCTCGGCCAACTGATCAGTAAGCGCTTCGGGAAGTACCGGAGCCCCAGCAGTTACAATTATTTTATCAAAAGGCGCTTTAGCAGGAATGCCTTTAGAGCCATCACCATGAAAAAAGTAGGGGTTGTATCCCAATTCGGGAAGAAATTTCTTGGTTCTTTCGAACAGTACTTTATTATATTCTATAGTATAAACCTGGGCTCCCATTTCCAATAAAACGCAGGCTTGATAGCCAGAACCAGTTCCAATTTCCAAAACCTTGTCTTTTGGCTTTATTTCTAACTTCTCACTTTGAAAGGCTACTGTATAAGGCTGGGAGATGGTTTGGCCCTCTCCAATCGGAAAGGCTTTGTCTTGATAAGCATGCTCGAGTAAAGCATTTTCAAAAAATACATGGCGGGGTACTTTCCCGATGGCCTGTAAAACGCGAGAATCTGTAATTCCCTTATTTTCAAGCACTTTCACTAATTTGTTGCGTAAACCCCGCGTTTTATACGTATCTTGCAGCATGTAATTTTGGCACGAAAAAAGCCAATTTTTCCGCTTTAACAAAGTTTCTAAAATTCTTTAGGAAAAATGAAACCTACCCCCTTATTTTAGGGTTCTCTCCACACAGTGATAAAGCTTTTTGCCATAGCGTTCACATGTGTTTACCTGCACCTGTCAGTAGGAGTGGTTAAAACCACCCACTACTGCATGGGCAGGGAGAGTCACGCTACACTCTTTACTTTCGAGGCCAAGCGATGCGCCTGCAGCCTTTTTCTCTCAAATTTGGAAAAAGAACCTTGCTGCCACGATGAATCAGAAATAATAGTTATTGAAGACGATCAAAGCCCGTCATTTTCATTGTCATTAGCGGATCCGGATTACTTTCCTATAGCCACTCTATATAGTATACAGCCTAAGGAGCATTGTATTTCTGGAAATATTGTTACCGATTTCTTTACTAAAGATTTCCTGCCTCCACCTAAAGAACCCATTTACAAGGTTCTTTGCGCTTATACCCTCTACGAAGAAGAGTCGATGTCTTGAATTCAGGCTATTTAATTGCCTTGGTGGCCTTCTGGCACAATTTTCACATCAACATTTAAAATCTTCATCAAAATGAAAAACGTCATCATTCTTATATTATCAATTGTAGTCGGTAACGCAGCTTTTGCACAATCTAGCAAAGTAGTTAAAGCCGATATTAAAGTATACGGTAATTGTGGTATGTGTAAGGCCCGCATCGAAAAGGCCTTGGATCGAACAGGCATTAAAACTGCTACCTGGGATACAAAATCTAAAAACCTTTCGGTTGTTTATAATTCTGACAAATTAAGCGAGCAGCAAATTCATAATTTCATTGCAGAGGTTGGCCACGATACTGACAAGGCCAAGGCCAAAGATGAAGTATATGCTAAACTTCCTTTCTGCTGTTTGTACCGCGATCATGATCACAGCGGAATGAAGGATGGAGATCACCGTTAATTGAAGTTTTCCATGTTGAATCGATGGATACAATCCATCCCCATTTTATTGGGGATGGTTTTGCTTCTTTCCCTGGAGGGAAGGGCGCAAAAATTAATGGGCCTTGTGGTAGAAAAAAATACAGAAGGTGTAGACCAGGCACTCCCTGGGGCCAATGTGTTTTGGTTGGGCACTACGAAGGGGACTAACACTGGAGAGAATGGTGTTTTTATGATTGACCGTGTTGAAGGTGCTTCACGCTTGGTAATTAGTTTTGTTGGTTATAAAAGTGACACCCTTACCATCACTAATCAAACGAGTGTAAAAGTTGTGCTGCGCTCAGATCAGGTGCTGGATGAAGTGACCGTACAAGGCTGGCGATCCAGTAGCAGTTTGGATCAGTTAAAACCTATTAATACGGTAGTCATGACTGAAAAAGAGTTGTTCAAAGCAGCTTGTTGTAATCTTTCAGAAAGTTTTGAAACCAACCCATCTGTTGATGTGGCATTTACGGATGCCATTACAGGAACCAAACAAATTCAAATGCTTGGCTTATCAGGGCCGAATACCATGATTTCGATTGAGAACATGCCAGGGGTGCGTGGACTTGCCGGAAGCCAGGGGATACAATTTATACCGGGCACCTGGATTAATTCTATTCAAGTAACTAAAGGAGTGGGTTCTGTTGTGAATGGCTACGAAAGTATTGCCGGACAAATCAATGTTGAATTGAAGAAGCCTGAGGAGAGTGAAACTTTTTACCTGAACGGTTACGTGAATGAATCGGGCAGAAGTGAACTGAATGCAAACGTAACAGCACACCCTTCTAAGAAGTGGGCAACTACTTTGCTGATCCATGGAAGCACGAGACCTTTTGAGATGGACCAAAACAAGGATAGCTTTCTTGATTTCCCAACAGGGTCACAAGTCAATGCTATCAATCGCTGGGTTTACAATAGCGGTACTGGTTGGTTAGGTCAATTTGGTGTGAAGGCCTTGCGAGATACCAAACAGGGTGGTCAAACAGATTTTAGCGAGGAAGATAAATTCAGCACCAATCGTTATGGGTTTGAGATCAACACTGATCGCTATGAGCTGTGGGGAAAACTTGGACATCAGTTTAAAGGGCAGCCATACAAAAGCGTTGGTCTGCAAGTCTCAGCTACTCAACATAAACACGATAGTTACTATGGATTTAATATTCATAAGGCGGAGGAGCGTTCAGCCTATGCCAATATGATTTATCAATCAATCATTGGTAACAATTCGCATAAGTTTAAAACAGGGCTTAGTTTTTTGTATGATGATTATGATGAACAGTTTGCTGTGGATGCTGGTAATCCTGCATCCTTCATCGTTATTGAAAATAAAGATGGCAGTACTGATTTTGCACAGGCAGTTGATTTCAGCAGAATTGAAAATGTAGCGGGTGCTTTCTTTGAATATGACTATGATAATCATAAGAATATCCAATTGATTGCCGGTATGCGTGTAGATTATCATAATTTATTTGGGACCTTATTCACACCACGTTTACATACACGCTTTTTACTGACAGAGTCAACTACATTGCGGGCTTCGGCAGGCCGAGGTATACGCCTGGCGAACCTCTTAACTGAAAATACTGGTGTATTGGCCTCAGCCCGACAAATCATATTTTCAAGATCTCAAACGGATTATGCTTACGGTTTTAAACCGGACATGGCCTGGAATTATGGATTGAATTTTTCACAGGATTTTACCCTCGATTATCGTGCAGGTAATATCGTGATTGATTACTTCTACACAGATTTTGAAAATCAGGCTGTTCTGGATATGGATCGCTCTGCCCGACAAGCCAATTTCTTTGGTTTAACAGGTAAATCGTTTTCACACAGTTTACAATTTCAGGTTGATTACGAATTGATTAGAAGATTTGATCTTCGCTTGGCTTATCGTTGGCTCGATGTGCAAACCGATTATCTGGATGGCCGATTACAGCGACCACTGATTCCAAAGCATCGTGCATTTGCTAACCTGGCTTACGAAACACGCAATGGCTGGAAGTTTGATTACACAGTGCAGTGGTTGGGTGAGCAGCGTATTCCCAATACTTCATTGAATGCACCAGAGAATCAGCTGCCGACTATGTCACCAGCTTATGTTTTGATGAGCAGTCAGGTAACAAAGGATTTTAAAAAGGCATGGAGTGTGTACTTAGGTGTTGAAAATCTCAGTAACTATACCCTTGATAGCCCTATTGTTGGTGCCAATGATCCTTTCAACAGCAACAATAATTTTGATACATCGATGGTTTGGGGGCCTATTTTTGGTAGAATGTTATATGCAGGTTTCCGCTATAGAATAGGGGAGGCAGAAAAAAAATAGAGATAGCATAGGTTTTTAGTTAGCATCATTCACATTAAAAACCTATGTCTCTTTACCGCTTATATTTTGGTTGTAAAAAAGTTACTAACTAAGATAACTTAAAACGTAAAAGGAAAACTGTTCGTTATTTTAAAGGTAATTGATCAAAATCTTTCTTATGAGTTAGCCAACTTTCCATTGTGAGCTATCTTTTGTTAATAGGAATAGCAAAAAAAAATCCGGTTAAAACCGGATTTTTTTTTGAGTTAGTTGAGATTATTTAAAAAACTTGGTAGCCTTCTTCCAAAGTAAGTCGCGATCGCTGGTGATTGAAGGATCGCTGTAGATATGAGCCGACAACTCGGACACCACACCTTTCTTGAAGCCCAGTCTTTCAGCCACTTGTTCACAAAAAACAATTTCACTTCTAAACACTTGTCCGTCCATCTTCATGAGTTGAATCAGGTAGTATAGATGCTCGAATTTCTCCTCTTGCGTCATACCACTGCCACTGTGAATAGGTTTTGGGTTTTTAATCATTACATCCACCTCTTCCTTGCTAATACCATTGGCTTTGGCAATAGTGTGGATAAGCTTCGCTTCTTTTTCTTCTACTTTGTTATCGCTGGCGGCAAGGTTGATAAGGATGTTGAGTTCTGCTTTCTTATCGAATGTCATAACGTATAGTTGGTTTTGAGGGGCAATTTTGTTAATAAGGTTTAGAAATTTAGTGAAATTTACACGGTTTTTGTACATAGAGGATAAAAAAGTGAAATTATTGTGCAACCCGTGGCTGGGCTTGCTGTCTTTAAGAAAAACGGATTTATGAAAAGTATTTTTTTTGCCACCTGTTTAGTGTTGGTTGTTACGCAACTTGTTGCCCAGCAGTCTGAAGTAAGGAAGCTTTCTGCATTTAGCGGAATAAAGGTTTCTGAGGGTATTGATGCCTACCTAAAAAAGGGGGCTAGGGAAGAGGTAAGGGTGGAGGCATCGGGCACTAAGCTTTCTAATGTAATAACCGAAGTATCTGCCGGTTACCTTAAAATCCATTTAGAAGAAGGAACTTACAGGGACAGGACAGTAAAGGTTTATGTCACTTATGTAGCCATTAACAGCCTGGCAGCCAGCTCTGCTGCCAACATTTTTCATGAGGGTGCTTTGAAAGCCAAGGATCTAAGCTTAAAAGCATCTAGCGCTGGTACCATTGAGCTTACGGCCGAATCAACGACTGTTACAGCCCAGGCGAGTAGTGCTGGTGAAATCGTCATAGAAGGGAGCAGCAATAGCGTGGAGTTAGATGTCAGCAGTGCGGGCGAAATAGATGCTTATAATCTTACATCGGATAAGGTGCAAGCAGAAGCCAGCAGTGGTGGCTCAGTGAAGGCGATGGTGGTTAAATCGCTAGATGCCAGGGCTAGTAGTGGCGGCAGCATTCGGTACCGTGGAAATCCTGAATACTCCAACACCAATTCAAGCAGTGGCGGATCCGTTAGAAAAGCCAATTAATAATAAGATTCTTTACTACCCTAAATTTTGTCCAAAGTAAATTCAGGTGTAAAGATTGTGTTACTCACATTCAGTTGTCGGTCTTTGATTTTAACACGAAGCTTGAGTGTTTTAACGCTGAAAACACTTTTGAAGCCAGTGGAAGCCATGGAGTAGGATAGGATACCTTCTAAAGGTGTATTGGTATCGCTTAGTTGCGAGAAACGACCATCATAGGTGGTGCAAAATTCTGCCCTCCAGTCAAATTCTCTGAAACCAGATGCATCTGCGTTGGGGTGGTTGGGCTCCTTTACGAGAAAATCAACCTCTATGGCATAGTGATTTGGATTAAAAGCGAAATAAACTGTGTCTTTCAGGTGAATGAATCGATTTCTAAAGGCATCGACTAAAGTATCTTTGATAGGGTAACGATCATCTACCACATCTCCATCACCGCTAAAACCATAGTAGTTTCTTAAATCAAAAGCATTGCTTTGGCCAGGGGGTGTAATGTTGTCCAGGTAGATGTATATGTCGCGGATTGAGTAATTCTGGCAGTTAAGCTTACGTATATCAAATACAGGAAGATTTGAGTAGTTCGCATAATTTCTATAAGTAACCAGCTTACCAGTTTTATTTCTTCGGCTAAGCACTTTTAATGGAACAAATTGAGCAATACCGTTTTGAAAAGTATCGGTATAGAAGGTTACAGATCCAATATCATTCAGAGAGGTTCCACCATTAGATAAATAGAAGTTAGAATCATGGAAAGGATCATCAATATTATCGATCACATCGCCATTGGTAGTGTTGATCTTGCCAATCCCTAAATCGCCATCGCCATCTTTAAAATTTATTTTTAGAATCAACGAATCAGGGTCCGAAAATCCTCCAAACTCTTTGAACTCTATACTCTCAAATTCTATTTCGGGGGTATTGGGGAAAACAGGAGGGTCGAAACAACTGCTAAAGGCAGTCATTACTATGATAAAACCTAAAAATTTATAAACTAACTTCACGGCACACGATTAATGGGTTAAGATACAGAACGCTTGGATACTTTTAAAAGTTTTGAAACGCTTTTACCTTCAGTAAACGCGCAAACCTTCGATGAAATTGCCTTGCGCCTGTTTCGCTTTCAGGCGAAGGAAAACCAATTGTACAGGGAGTTTATTGAAGCGCTGAAAATTAACCCTGCTTCAATTACCGAGGTGAGCCAGATTCCTTACTTGCCCATTCGTTTTTTTAAAGATCATTTGATTAAAACAGGCCATTGGCAAGAGGCCCTTGTTTTTGAAAGTAGTGGCACAACAGGTACGCAAACCAGCCGACATGCCGTTTACAATCCTGATCAGTATTTGAAGCATGCGCAAGAAGCGTTTGAAAAGGCTTATGGTTCGTTGAAAGGATATCATTTGCTTGCATTGCTACCATCCTATTTAGAGCGTGGCAATTCATCTTTGGTGGCCATGGTTGATCATTTCATTAAACAAACAGGTTCTCCTTACTCAGGCTTCTACCTTCACAACTATAAATCATTGGTAAAAGATGTTGCCGTACTTCAGCAGGACGATAGGAAAGTGATTGTGTGGGGTGTTACATATGCCTTGCTTGATATTGCCGAACAGTTTAATCCTGATTGGCAAAAAGTTATGGTATTTGAAACAGGCGGCATGAAAGGAAGAAGAAAGGAGGTTACACGAGAGGAGCTTCATTCAATTTTGAAACAAAAATTACACGTAGATAAAGTTTACTCTGAGTACGGTATGACAGAATTGTTAAGTCAGGCGTATACCAGGGGTGCAGGCACATTTTACCCTGCACAAACAATGAAAATATTGATTCGTGAACTAACTGACCCTTTACAAAAAGGGCTAATTGGAGAGACAGGGGCCATTAATGTGATCGATTTGGCCAATATTTATTCCATTGCCTTTATCGAAACTGAAGATTTAGGCAAAATTGATCGAAATGGAGATTTTGAGGTACTTGGCCGAGCTGATAACAGCGATGTTCGAGGTTGTAACTTATTAGTTGAATAGCCGTTTTAAGCGATAAAGTGAATTATCTTACCTTAGATTTGTTTTATAGGATCATACGCTTATTTTTGTTCTTCCCTAAAAGCCACGAAAATGAAGAAATTAGTAGTTATCATCGCAGCAGTTATATTTTTAGCTTCTTGCAGCCAGTACACTTGCCCTACTTATAGCAAGGCCCCTGCTACTAAAAAGACTGTGCAGAAGATCTAATTTATAGATACTTCTTTACGTCATCGCCTGTAATAATATCACCTCCCATTATTACTAGTCTTTCTACTACATTTCTCAGTTCCCGTATATTTCCAGTCCAGGAATGTGCCTTTAAAGCTTCAATGGCTGATTTCTCAGTCGATTTAGGCTTACTTCCATAATCTTCAGCAATATCATTCAAGAACTTAGGTACTAATAGGGGTATATCATCCTTTCGGTCATTCAGGCCGGGCACTTTTATAAGAATTACGCTTAGTCTGTGATACAAATCTTCTCGAAAGCGGTTTTCTTCAATTTCTTTTTTCAAATCTTTATTGGTAGCAGCCAGTACCCTGACTTTTACAGGTATCTCCTTATCACCACCTACACGCATTATTTTATTTTCCTGCAAGGCCCTTAATACTTTAGCCTGAGCAGAAAGGCTCATGTCACCAATTTCATCTAAGAAGAGTGTTCCACCTTCTGCTAACTCAAATTTTCCTAGCCTTTGTTTGATGGCGGAAGTAAAGGCCCCTTTTTCGTGTCCGAACAATTCGCTTTCGATAAGTTCTGATGGAATGGCTGCGCAGTTTACTTCCACTAAAGGGCCAGTGGAGCGTTTACTTAGTTCGTGAAGTTGGCGGGCCACAAGTTCTTTGCCTGAGCCGTTGGGTCCGGTGATGAGCACACGTGCATCAGTAGGGGCTACTTTTTCAATCATTTCTTTTACGGCCCTGATGGCGGCACTCTCGCCCACAATTTCAGTGCGCTTTTGTACTTTTTTGCGAAGCACTTTTGTTTCTTCTACAAGCGTGGTTCTTTCTAAAGCATTGCGAACGGTTATTTCTAATCGACTTAAGTCAAATGGTTTGGAGAGGAAATCAAAAGCCCCCTTCTTCACTGCTTCAACAGCCACATCGATGGTGCCGTGTGCAGATATAATGATAAAGTTAGTAGGGATGCCATTGGCCATGGCTTTGGTCAATACTTCCATGCCATCCATCTTTGGCATCTTAATATCGCTTAAGCACAGCTGGTAGTCACCGCTTTCCAGTTTTTTGTAACCTTCAACGCCATCTGCGGCTTCATCCACCTGGTGATCTTTTTCGATCAGAATTTCTTTCAGACTATTCCGAATTTTTTGATCGTCTTCGATGATCAGAATTTTGGCCATGGTAAAATAATTGAGACGTAATGATAGGAATAAAATGAGAAAAGCCGCTCCACCTTTTGGGTTAAGCGGCTTTATGTTAAAAAGGCAAGTCTGTAAGCCAGGTTCTGTTTCCTCCGACTAGTCGGAGGACTTCTATCATTTATCTAAGCGATCTACCCATTCCGATAGCTGTTGAAGGCGTTGGTTCGAGCACCCAAAATCGGAACTTATTTGATCTTACAACCCGCAAGGTTTGCCATGCTGCTCACGTTACCGTGAAGCACGGTGGGCTCTTACCCCACCTTTTCACCTTTTCCCTATTCCGAATAATCGGATCAGGGTAGTTTGTTTTCTGTGGCACTATCTGGCTTCCGTATTAGCGGAATCCCCTCCTTTCAAAGGGTACGGTGCTCTTAGTTGCCCGGACTTTCCTCCATCCCGATTCATAGGGACAGCGATAGAACGACTTGCAGTGCAAAGGTACGAAATTATATCAGCTTGTGTGATCGGCTACAATTACCCAACGTCCTTCCACTTTTTTCCAGAGTAAAGTGAAGTGACCTTGTGGTTCGTCTTTACTTCTTTTTAAATGCCATTTCCCGATGACCATAGCTGCTGTGTCGGATAATTTTTCAATACTAATAATGGTAAAAGTGAGTTGGCCCATGGCCTCTCGATCAGGATATCCTTTTTTGTAGCCATCGAGTGTTGCTTGCCAACCATAATTAATACCCCTGCTACTGATAAATTTCAAGCTATCGGATTTCCAATAGCCTTGCATAAAAGCCTCCAGATCTCCGTTGTTCCAATCTTGCTGCTGTTTTGCTAATACACTATTAATAGCGTTTTTGTCTGTTTGAGCAAAACAATGCGAAGTGATTAGTAGTAATGTAAAGACTATGAATTTCATGGCTATAGTTTTTAGAATCCGATTAAAACGAATGGAGCCCAATAGTAGGGTGCTGCATATTCTTTTGAGTTAATCATGTTGAGCTTAACTTGTCGGAGAGATTGCGCAAATGTGCTTTTTTGCTCTAGTGTTTCCTTATAAAAGTTTGTCATCAAATCAGCCGTTGATTCATCGGCTACGCTCCAAAAAGTTACCATGATATTTTTAGCTCCTGCGTAAATGAGCGCACGCGATAAGCCAATGACACCTTCTCCTTTGGCTATTTTACCTAATCCTGTTTGGCAGGCCGATAGCGTAACCAGTGCAGCATTTAATTTAAGATTGTAGATTTCTCCGCTATAGAGGTAACCATCTTCTGTGTTCGTATTATTCTTTAAATAAATTTTTGACAACTCAGGATGCTCCGCATCCACAATACCATGAGTAGCCATATGGATTATGTCAAATTGCCTGGGAGTGTCAGACTTTATCATTTCTTCACTGGCGAGTTCGTTGATAAAAACACTGGCCTTGGTATTGCCTTGATTGAAAAGTGTTGAAATTGAATTTACTTCTTTTTCGGTACCGGGCAGTGCTATGAGATTGTCAACTTCATTAAACGTTATAGGGGCGCACAACAGAATAGTTTGCGGCACTTTTTCTTTGGGTATTGTCTTTTGCACGGCTAAAGCTGCTGAAAATTCATACCGTATGCTGTACTCCTCGATAAGGTATGGTATGTGAGAAGTTTTATCATTTACTTTTTTTGTAATTAATGCCTCAAACGGAATAACCCCTAAACGGCCTGTAGGAAATATAACAAGGCTGGAAATATTTTTTGGCAAGAATGGAATAAGGGTGTTGTGCAGTTTTGTGGCGACTGTTTTTAAAGTCTTAGGTTCATTAAAATAGAGAGCATTTCTAAATCCTGTAATCTGCTTATTGAATTCGCTGCTTATGGTATGAGTTGAAATACTTAACTGTTTTTTTGTGATTGTAAAGATGTACAGTCTGTGCGAATCGTTTACTTTACTATCATCTATAAAATAACTGAGTATAGCCGTTTTGCCATCAATCAGGGTCTGCAGATTTTCAATAGAGGGAGAATTGGTATTGAATTTCAAATTGTAATAATCTGGGTATTGCTTTTCAAGATCGCTTGTAAAGTTTTGATACTGCCTGTTTAGCTCATAGAGCGTTTCGCGCAGGTAGCTCTCTTCGTCAGCTGATGGTTTCTGTGCCAGCTTTTGTGAAACAAGGGTAATAGAGGATTTGAAATTCTCTTCTTCTGCTAAAAGATTGGCAGGTATGCCAGCAAAAGATTTGGCATTGACTTCAGAAATGGCCTCAAGCAATACTGCGGATTTACTTTTCTCAGAAAAGAAAAACGCTTTTTCCCGATAGGCTTTTCTTTTGTTAAAGGCAATCTCACTCATGTGCGTGGTGATACGTACGCCATCGGCATATACTTCATTCGCCACTATACCCAGGGTTATTTTGTCTGTTTCATTATTGCTTTGCTGGCGCAGTAGATCAATCAATGAGTCGCATGCAAGTAAATGTTGCAAGGCCAGTTTCAGATCGGAAAATTTTAGACTTTTACCCATGTGTTTAGACTCAAATGTCTGAGCTTTATACATAAGAGAATAAAGCAGGTAGTTGCCGTTATAAAAGTCCTGTGTCTTGGGGATATCGCTTATGTCGGTGCTATTGTAATTTTTCAGATTACTGTTGAGCGCTTGTTGAAAGTACCCCAACGCAACTTCGTAATTATTTTTTAAGCGCTCGAGGTTGCCGAGTGCATTTAACACTGAGGCTATATCTGGATGTTTTTGTCCGTAACATTTAAGGTATTCACCTAAAGCTTGTTTGTAGTATACTTCAGCCTCTTTATTGTTTTTCATTTGTTGATAGGTATAGCCAAGTTGATAGAGGACAAAGGCTTTTCGGGGAGAGGCTTTACTGCTTAATTTATTCCATATACTAAGGGATGCTTCAAGATTGTTGATGGCATCTCCGTATAATTCCAGGTTTCTGTAAATAACACCGGTATTAGTATTGTTAATGGCAATCTTTGCATGCTCTTTACCATACAGTGCTTGATAAATGGGTAGTGATTTTTCGTAATAGCTTAATGCTTTGTCTGGATCTGATTTGCTGTAAACTAATCCAAGGTCATTATACGATGCGGCCAGTAGAGGATGCTTCTCTTTCAAAAGTTTTTCTCGAATTGTCAAGGCTACTAAAATGTGTTCCTCTGCCTGTGCGAGTTTGCCGCTATTGTAATAAGTTAGGCCAAGGTAATTAAGCAACTTGGCCATGCTGAGTGTATTGACTATTCCTTCTTTCCGAAAGATTTTTTCGGCTGAAGTAAGTATTTCAAGTGCCTCATCGTTTTTGCCCTGGTATAGTTCTAGCGAACCCTCAATTATTTTTATTTCGGCATCCTCAAGTATGCTTAATTTTTTAGCCCTCATTGTTTTAATAAGACCTTGTGCCTGGTCATATTCTTGTGATAGAATAAGGGCTTCAGCTTTTTTTAGTTGAAGGTCAGTACTGTATACTTGGTAATTACCGTTTTCAAGATATTGATCAATGAGTTTAATGGCCAGAGCACCTTCATCATTTTGAATAAGTGAATCAATCCGCTGTCTGATATCCTGGGCATTCGAAATAAAGTTGATGCTCAACAGGAAGAGTAAAGTAAGTATGCGCATAACTTAAAATCGATAGTTGTAGCTAATTGTTGTCACCAAGTCTCTGGTCAGGCCGTCTGGGTTGCGAACCCTTTGTACAATTTTGTGGCCAAGCAACAGTCGCACTGAGTTTTTGACGTTAAGATTATAACCAGCCGTTACGATACCGGATAGCGCGAGTCCTTTGGCGCCTACTGGTTTAACCCTGTTGCCAGTAGGACCTGTTATTTCATCGTTTGTGATTCTGTAAATAGGCAGAAGTCCTGCAGAGAAATTGAATTGTGAAAATCTGAAATTCCGCTCAACTCTTAGCATCACGTCAATACCGCGTTTTAATTCTTTTGCCTGACTATAATTTTCTAAATACAATTGATCAGGGTATTCTGTCCATTGATTCCAAAGGAATTGATTATTGTTTTCATTCAAGGGAATTTGAATTCCTGTGGCAACCAACCAATGTCTGGTTAATAAGGAAATACCAGAGATGGCATCATAAGTGCCTAAGCTGGTTTGATAGTACATAGGCAGGGGTTTCCCATCCCATCGGCCGGTGCCCGTGAGATTGGCATCGTTACTTGGGATTTTTGCGCCAATCGATAGGTTAACATCAAATCTTTCTGAAGTAAAAATATTGCGGGTTAAACAGAGGGATATGTCACCCAGTCCTCCTGTTTGATCGAAGGTGCCGTTTTGTACGGTTTGATAGGGAAGTTTTATCTGGAAGGAGTTACGACTATTTAAACTAAAACTGACATCAGCGGTAGCGACATAAACAACGGGAGTGGCAGAGGTTGTGCCTCGATAAAAACTTAACTCCATTGAGCGCAAGCGCAGCTGTAATTTTTTATTGAAGGGCTGATCAGGTTTCATGGCCCCCATGGTACAAAAGCCAGCATCGCTACAACCTTGCGCAAAGCCTTTATGAACAGAGAAAAGTATTATAGGAATGATCAGCCATCTTAAGGGAAGCAGCATACGGGAGGATTAGATGAATCAAATTAAAAATAAAACCCCGAAGCAAAAAGCCCCGGGGTTTGTAAGGTAGCATTATCTGAGACTTACATGCCCAGTGATTGATTTTCTACAGAGGCCAATTCTATAATTTTTTCATATTCTTCAGGAGATAGGTCGTTGAAGAAATAATGTACAGGATTTATATGAAAGCCGTTAAGCATAACTTCGTAATGTAAGTGCGGTGCGGTTGAAAGACCTGTATTTCCAACATAACCGATCAAATCTCCACGTTTAACTGTTTGGCCTTGACGTACAGCAAAGCCGTGCATGTGGGCATATCTTGTTTTGTATCCAAAGCCGTGGTCAATCTCTACCATTTTCCCATAACCACTGAAGCGAACACTTACCTCCACAACTTTTCCATCGGCCGTTGCATATATAGGTGTTCCGATAGAGGCTGCAAAATCAATACCTGTGTGCATCTTTTTTACTTTATAAATGGGGTGCACCCGAAGGCCAAAACCTGAGGCAAGCGCAATAAGCTGCTTGTTGGCTACCGGTTGGATGGCAGGGACAGAGGCCAATTGTTTTTCCTTGTTTTCAGCGAGGTTTACAACCTCGTCTTGCGATTTAGATTCGATGTACAACTTCCTTCTAAGCATGTCAACTTTTTCATGAAGTTGCAGTACTAGTTCTTTTTGAATGATGTTCTTCTCTTTGATTTCAGCATAACGATCAGCACCACCTACCCCTGCATCGCGGACGCTTTTATCTATAGGTTCTGCTCCCAGCACAACCCGGTAGATATTGTCATCTCTGTGTTCAATGCTGCTTAGTATCTCTCGCAGTTGTTCAACGTCTTTATTAAGATTGTTGTAATAGAACTCTAATTCCTGTACCTGGTTTTTGAGCATTACTTCTTTAGGAGATTCAAAGTAATTGCTGTAGAGAATCAACAGGGCCACAGCCAGCGAAAGCGTTAGAGAAACGATTCCCAAAGTATTCAAGATGATATCACTGTTTTTGGTCCGTACTCTTTCGTACTTACAGGTTTCAGTGTCGTAATAGTATTTTATTCTGGCCATAGTTTAGGCTTAGTGTTTTATAAAACTGAAGGCGACTGGTGATTGACTTTTCTAAAAGCAATCTTTTCGGAACGCCCTTTACGGAATACCTGTCTGCCTTTATTGATTCCTTTTCTTAACTCTTTTTGTGCTTCAACCGGCAAAGCAATAACTTCCTTACACTCATCTGAGCAGCAGTTATTAAAGTGAGCAGCACATTCTTCACATTGTATGAAAAGCAGATGGCAGCCATCATTTTTGCAATTGGTGTGTGTGTCGCAGGATTTTCCGCATTGGTGACAAACACTTACGATGTCTTCTGAAATGCGCTCGCCTAAGCGTTCATCGAAGACAAAATTCTTGCCTATAAACTTATTTTCGAGTCCTTGATCTTTTACCTGACGTGTGTATTCAATAATACCACCATTGAGCTGGAAAACATTGTTAAAGCCTTTGTGGCGCATCCAAGCACTGGCTTTTTCACAGCGGATTCCTCCTGTGCAGTACATCAGTAGATTTTTATCTTTATTTTCTTTCAGCAGGTCTTCGGCAATTTGAAGTTCTTCGCGGAATGTATCTACATCAGGTAAGACGGCTCCTTTGAAATGGCCCACTTCGCTTTCGTAATGATTGCGCATGTCGATGATGATGGTGTTGGGATCTTCAGCGAGTTTATTAAAATCGGCAGCGTTTACATGCTGTCCTGTTTTGGTAACATCAAAGGATGCATCATCTAATCCATCAGCAACAATTTTCTTTCTCACCAGAATTTTCAGTTTGAAAAAGGATTTGCCATTGTCGTCAACTGCAACATTTAAGCGAACACCATCCAGAAACGATATAGAGTAAAGCTTATCTCTAAAAAGATCAAGGTTATTTTTTGGTGCACTGATTTGTGCATTGATCCCCTCATGCGCTACATAAATGCGCCCCATCACACCAAGCTGATCAAGTAACTTATATAAATCGTCTCTGAAAGTTTTGGGCTCCGCAATCTGATAATATTTATAGAAGGAAATAGTGATGCGTTCTTCGGTAGAGTTGAGCATCTTTTCTTTCAAAATTCTTTTATCAATTCGGTTGTGAAGTGCCATGAGCTATGTACTTGAAAATCAACTCACAAAGATAAGAAAATTGGCCTCAAGAACCGAATTGTCAAGGGCGACTGGCAGTGTGACTTTATCGGCTATACTGGTATTTTGGCGAATAGATTACCTGAATTTGGCCTTTTGTAGGCCAAGGTGCTTATTGTTCTGTTAACTCCCCGCGAATCAGTTTATTATAATTTTCGCAGCTGAGTAGTCCGTGTTTATCGCAATAAGTACAAGTTTTATAGGAATTACCGAAAATTCCTGCCTTTATAATTACAGTGCTCCCTTTGCAGACTGGGCAAATTACCTTACCACTAGGGCCGCAATCAATGTCATAGTTTTGTGAGAGAACTTCAGCAATTTGGGCTGTTTCCACTTTCTTTTGAGCTAAAAGGTTGTTTTCGGCTTTTTGCAGCACAGCCACTGCATCCTGGTAGTATTGTCCGCTAGTTCCTTTTAGCTGAATATACTTGGTAAGCCAGTCAACACTTTGCTTGTATTTTTTAAGGAAGTAAGAATTTTTACCGAAGAAGTATGCCAGCTCTGAGGGTACACTTTTGATGTTATCGAGCGCGTATTTTAGCTTTTTATCAGCAAGCTCGTATTCGCCAATTTCCAGGAAGTATTTTCCGGAATCAATCTCGCGCATCAACTGTGCTTTTTTGAATTGCTCTTGCTGTATTTGGTACTCTTTGGCTTTTTCAGCAGGAGATTGTGCCAGCAAAAAATGTGGTATGACAATAAGAGCTATTACTATAAAACACTGCTTCATGCTAAATAAAACGTTCTTTGGGTAAATCGAGCCACTCTAAAGTAGCATTATGAAAGATGTCTTCCTTAATCGAATTATCTAGCGGCATGTCTTCAATAAACTTGCCAATTTCTAAATCACCTAAAGGAAAGGGATAGTCAGAACCTAAGGTAATCTTTTTGGAGCCTTGCATTTTTAATACGTATTCAAGCATGGCAGGATCGTGCGTGATGCTATCAACCCAAAACTGACCAATATACTTGCGTGGTTCGATAGGATTATCGATAGCCACCAGATCCGGGCGACATTCAAAGCCATGTTGTATGCGGCCAATGGTTGGTAAGAAAGAGCCTCCGGCATGCGCAAAGTTAACTCTGAGTTTGGGGAGCCGTTCAAAGATTCCTCCAAAAATCATTGAGCAGGCTGCGCGCGCTGTTTCTGCCGGCATACCTACCAGCCATGGAAGCCAGTAGCGCTGCATATCTTTTTGTCCCATCATATTCCACGGATGTACTAACACAGCCATGTTCAGCGCCTGGCAGGCTTCGAAAATGGGGAAGAAACGCTCTTCGTTTAAATTTTCATCGTTGATGTTGGAGCCAATCTGAATGCCAACCAAACCGATTTTTTTACACCGTTCTAATTCCTGAATGGCGAGGTCTGCATCCTGCATGGGCACAGTAGCAAGCCCTATATAGTTGCGCGGATATTTGACTACTAAATCTGCAATGTGATCATTGAGGAAGGTGGAAACTTCCAGGCAATCTTGTGGCTTGGCCCAATAAGAAAACATGACAGGAATAGTGCAAACAACTTGCACCTGCGTATTAAAGATGGCGTATTCTTCAATACGTACTTCAGGGTCCCAGCAGTTCTCTTTTATTTCTCTGAAGAACTGGTTGCCGCGCATCATCTTAGCATAACCTGGTTTATGATGCTGTAAGTAAATAAAGTCACCGTAACCAAATTTTTCGCTCCAGTTGGGTAGATCTTTTGGTAGGATGTGCGTGTGTGAATCGATCTTCAGCATTTCAGAAAATGGCAATTCCGAAATATCGCTGTTTTACTCGACTAAGTAAAATGATTTTGCCAAGGGTATTTAGCAGCGGTAGCAGCCTTAGAGCTCAATAAACTTTTCTAATGAAAAGGCCAGTGAACGCTCTGAAAACAGTGTTTTTACTTGTCCCCACACTTTGCCAAACAGTTCTGATTTTCGATAGTTATTAAGACACTCTTCGTTTCTCCAATGGCTCAGGGTTGTAAAAGTGTTAGGATTATTGACATCGCGCAGTAACTGCAAATGGGAGCATCCCTCAAAATTGCGAATAGCTTCTTTATTTGCTTGAAAGATGTCCAGGAACTCTTCAGCTCCGGCTTCTGTAAAGTGCATGCGTACAATGCGGATGAGCATAACCTGAATTATTTACTCTTCAAAAATGATAATGACCGTACCATCGTATTCGAGGCCAAAAAGTTCGGATGCATTTCCCCGGTTTACGCCTATTTCTAACACTCCCAAACTATTGAAAAGAATAAAGCAATCACCTTCTTCTACTTCTTGGTAGCTGGTATTGATTCGCCTGAATTTTTCCCCTCCGAACTGTACGGTGTATACTTTATCCTTACTCAAAATATCGAAAGCTTCTTTGGGAATGTTAGTGATCAGGTTGCCATAGTTGTCAACCTTAATAACGCTTCCTGTAATTTGCTTCTTAGTCGCCTTTATCTGGCGGTCAATCATACGCTTAAAGGTACCCATGGGCCTGCCAAGATCGGTTAAGGCTACACCGCTGGCTAATTTGGCGGCTGCCGGTGCGAAAATATCCTTTTCGGGGAAGGTAGTCTGAATAGGATTGATGGTATTCAGTTCGGCAATTTGTTGATGTTGCTTGTCGGTAATAAGTCCGAAAAAGCCATTATCTACACCTACAAAATAGTGATCTTCCAATTGCATTGCGATGGCAGCATCGTTTCTTTTGCCCACTGAGTCCACCGCGACTAAATGAATAGTTCCTTTTGGAAAGTCTCTGAAAACTGATTTAAGTACAAAAGCGGCATGTCCTACATCACAAGGTGCAATGCGGTGGCTAATGTCCACAATCTTGATGCTGGGATTGGTGCTGAGTATTTTGGCTTTAATGGCCGCCACATAATGATCTTGTTCCCCCGAATCTGTTAGCAAGGTGACGATGGCCATGGTTGATGCTGCCGGTGATATTCTTTACTTTTGGCGTGGCAAAGTAAACATTTTTACTGCAGATTGTTTAGACAATAAAACGTATACACTTGATAGAAAAAATTGTAGATCTCGACATTGTTTCTTTGGTAGATTTTCTGGGAGAAGAGAACAAAAATATTCATACCCTGGCCGAAGCGTTCCCGAAAAGCAAATTGGTTTCAAGAGGCGACCAAATCATCATCAAGGGGAGCCCCTCAGAAGTTTCACAAATTGAGGAGATTTTGCATGGACTGATTGATCATTACCATGAATTTGGCAGGGTAACGCAGGAAAATGTAAAGGCACGTGTTGGAAAGGAAGAAGAGGGCTTTTTACCCGAAGGGCCTACACCACCCGCGGGCGAGGATATTCTTTTGTTTGGAACACGGGGTAATCCGATTAAACCGAAAACGGTAAATCAGCAGAAATTAGTACAACTGGTAAAAGAAAATGACCTTGTTTTTGCGCTTGGTCCTGCAGGTACCGGTAAAACCTATATTTCAGTAGCTATGGCAGTCAAAGCGCTGAAAGATAAAGTGGTGAAGAAGATCATCATCACCAGGCCTGCGGTGGAGGCAGGCGAGAATCTAGGTTTTTTGCCAGGGGACTTAAAGGAAAAAATTGATCCTTACCTGCGTCCTATTTACGATGCTCTCAACGATATGATTCCTTTCGAAAAGCTTCGTTACTACATGGAGCGAGAAGTAATTGAGATTGCACCATTGGCATATATGCGAGGCCGTACACTTAACAACGCTTTCATTCTTTTAGATGAAGCCCAGAACACAACGCCTATGCAGATGAAGATGTTCCTCACGCGCATGGGACCTGAATCAAAAATGGTGGTAACAGGGGATGGCTCTCAGGTAGATTTACCACATAATCAAAAGTCGGGTTTAAAAGAAGCTTCCAGGATTCTGGAGGGGGTAAAAGGCATTGGCTTTGTAGAACTTAATGAAAAGGATGTGGTGAGACATAGGCTCGTAAGAGATATTATTGAAGCGTACCAGAAATCAGTTTAATATTTCGAAATCCCATCAGGACTAATGAAAGAATAAATGAAGTAAAATTGTAACTTCGTTTATGTTCAGATGGGCTCCGTATGTCTTTGTAAGACTTACTATAGTATTTATTGCCGGTATCCTGCTGGCCATTTATCATCCTTCATTTTTTCCTCAGGTATTTACAATATGTGCTTTAGTAGTTCTGGTATTTGGCTACGGTACTCTTTATTGGTTTAAGCATACAAAATCTCTGCAACTTAACCTTGGTCCACTGGGACTGATCATCATTTTTTTAGGGGGCTATTTATTGTTGTGCACGCGCACTGAGGTTGCAAGACCTGATCATTTTATCCATCTCAACGATACTATACAAAGCTATGAGGCAGTCATTGTAAGCTACCCACAAGAAAAGGACAAATCCTGGAAGGTAGAAGCCAGGATGGCTAAAGCTAGATTTGATCGAGATTGGCGAACAGTAAATGGTAAAGTTTTATTATACTTCTCAAGAGAGCATTTTCCAAAACCTTTTTCCTATGGCGATAAATTAATCATCAAAGGGCATCCTCAGGTTTTGACAGCGCCCGCGAATCCAGCAGAATTTGATTATAAAAGGTTTCTCAGTTTTCGAAACATTACGCATCAGCATTTTTTAAAGAAGCATCAAGTAGCTTTGATAGAAAACAATGCACCTTTTGTATTTATGGTGTATGCTTTTAAGCTCAGGCTGTGGGCTGACGCTTCCTTGCATCAATTCATTAAGGGTGATAAAAACCAAGCCATCGCTTCTGCCCTGGTATTGGGTGTAACCGATGGACTTGACAATGAGATCATGCATGCTTATTCTGCCACAGGCGCCATGCATGTATTGGCAGTTTCGGGCTTGCATGTAGGAATTATTTATGGAATACTGCTTCTCTTATTAAAACCACTTGCTAAAAGAAGAACAGGCCCCTGGATTGTAGCAGTGGTGAGTTTGATCATCCTGTGGATGTATGCGCTCATCACAGGGCTCTCGCCTTCAGTCTTGCGTGCCGTTACCATGTTTTCTTTTGTAGCCCTGGCAAGGCCTTTGAGGTGGTCGACTAATATCTACAACACACTAGCGGCATCAGCATTTATGTTGCTTTTATATGATCCTTATCTGATCATGTCAGTAGGTTTTCAACTTTCTTATGCAGCCGTTTTAGGTATCGTCTACTGGCAACGTCCCATCTACATGCTGTGGACAGCACCATCCTTCGTGACAGATAAAATCTGGCAGATTACAACCGTATCCATTGCGGCTCAATTGGCAACTGTTTCATTGGGATTGTTATACTTTCATCAATTTCCAGTTTACTTCCTATTCTCCAATCTCTTCGTTATTCCCATTTCTTTTATTGTTTTAATACTGGGTTTGTTAGTGCTGCTATTCAGTTTTATATCGCCAGTAGCCAGTATGATCGGCTGGTTATTAGCGGAAAGTATTGAAGCGATGAATGGAGTTGTGATATTAGTTGAGCGGATGCCCTTCAGCTTATTAGATAATTTGTACATCACAACCTTACAGTCTTGGATAATCATGGGGCTACTTATTGCTTTCTTTCTTTTGATACGATACAAGCGCTTTTATTTTTTACTCACTTCTTTTCTATTTGCTTTAATCTTATCCTGTACGCATTGGTATCATTATTATAAAAGCGTTAATCAAGTCGGCTGGACAGTTTATAACGTTGGCGGGTACACAGCAATCGATTTTATGAATAAAGGGCGTTCTTATTTTTTGGGAGATTCAGCTTTGATGTCAGATAAAGAGCGGATGCGCTTCCATATTCGGCCCAATCGACTTGTTAATGAAATTAAAAGTACTGAGCTAATGGTTAATCAACCATTTTATTATCCTGCTAAAGATTTTGCGATTGTGCAATGGCATGGTAAATCTATATTAATCTTGAACCGCAAACACGCAAGATTGCCAAGCTTACAAGTGGATGTGGTAGTTATTGGTAATAATGCCATTAGCTTGACAAAACTTGTTGAAAAGATAAATTTCGATCAGGTGATACTAGATAGCAGTAACTCTTTTTACTTTGCTACACAAAGTCAGGAGGATGCTCGTCTTTTAAATAGGGAGATTCACTCAGTCTTGCACCAAGGATCATTTAGTCAGGTTTTATGAATTACATACAGTATCAAGTATCAGATAGGATTGCTTTTGTCACCCTTAATCGACCTGAGAAGAGAAATGCTCTTAGCCATGAGTTAGTGTCAGAGCTACAGGTAGCCTTTCAGCAGGCATCAGAAGATGATGCTGTAAAGGTGGTTGTTTTGCGCTCCAACGGAGAAGCTTTCTGTGCCGGTGCTGACCTTGGTTATCTCCAAAAGCTTCAGCAGTTTTCTTATGAAGAAAATGTAGCTGACTCGAACCATTTGAAACAGTTGTTTCTTCAAATTTATACCCTTAATAAAGTAGTGATTGCACAAATACAAGGCCATGCCTTAGCGGGCGGTTGCGGCCTTGCTGCTGTGTGTGATTTTTCTTTCTCGGTGCCGGAGGCAAAGTTTGGTTATACCGAAGTGAAGATTGGCTTTATTCCTGCTATCGTTATGGTGTTTCTGTTAAGAAGAATGAGTGAAGGAAAAAGTAAACAATTATTACTCAGTGGCGATTTGATTAGTGCTGAAGAAGCACAACAGGTGGGGTTGATCAACTACCTTTCGTCCAAAGAAAGTTTACAAAATGATGTATTGACTTTTGCCAACAGGCTGATCAGCTCAAACTCTGGACAATCGATGGCCACAACAAAACAGATGATAGCAGCTGTCCAATCAATGTCTTTAGCTGAGGCATTACAATATGCTTCAGAAATGAATGCCAAAGCGAGAGCCAGTGAAGATTGTCAGCGAGGTATCGCAGCTTTTTTAAATAAAGAAAAGCTTATTTGGTAGAATTGCTTATAAAAAAGCACGCCAATATTACCTGGTTGGCAGATTAATTGTAAGCATTCGTTAATATTAAATTATAATGATTGACCTATGAGGAAATTTACATTTTTTACTCTCCTATTGTTTGCAAGCAGCGCCAAGCTATTCTCTCAGGGGTACACTGGAGATTCATGGGCACAAGTAAAGACCAACGGAAAGGGCACTATTTCACTGGCTTATGTGGAAACGCCAAGCTTTGTCTATAAAGATGCTTCAGGTAAACTCACTGGTATTTGTGTAGACATCATGGTGGATTTTGTTAAGTGGACTAATGAGAACAAAAAAGTTGAACTAATCTCAAAGTTTGTTGGTGATGGAGCAAGTTTTAGAGGGATGTATGATAAGACGAAAACCTCAGTAGGAGGTGTATTTGGTTTGGGCAATATCACCATCACAGATGAACGTAAAAAAGAGGTAAAGTTCAGCCCTCCCTTTATTACTAACTTTGCCATTCTGGTTACGCAAAATAGCGTGTCAACACTTAGTAAGTTTGAAGACTTGCCTAATACTTTTGGGAAACTTACCGCTTACACTGCCAAAGGAACGCTTAATGAAAAGCGTATGGCTGAACTCAAGCAAAAGTACTTTCCTGCTATGAAAATCACCTACACAGCCACAAGTCAGGAAACATTAGAAAAGGTTTTGGCCGATCCTAACGGTTTTGCTTACCTCGATCTTGGTTTTTACTTAGAAGCTGTAAATCTGAAGAAGAGCATTAAACGTCATCCTATTGCAGATAAGGCGGCAGAACAATTTGGATTTGCCTTACCCCTCAACAGCGATTGGTATCCTGTTTTAGAAGAGTTTTTTAATGCCGGGGGCGGTTATCTTAACTCTCCCCAATACAGAAAAATTTTGGTAAAGCACCTTGGAGAGACTGGGGTAAAGTTACTGCAATCAGCTAAATAAGATTTGCTATGAACGATTGATAAAGGCGGCCTTGGTGGCTGCCTTTATTTTTTCATCATTATTCTCGTTGTATCTTAGACATTTAAGTTTAAGTGGAGACACCTTTATCAATACTGCATCAATACTGGGGGCACAAGCATTTTAGGCCTTTGCAAGAAGATATCATTCAGGCTGTTCTCAGTAAGAAGGATGTATTGGCATTGTTGCCAACCGGAGGAGGTAAATCAATCTGCTTTCAGGTTCCCGCCCTCATGATGGAAGGAGTTTGTATAGTTGTTTCTCCCCTTATTGCTTTAATGAAGGATCAGGTAGAGCAGCTCAAGAAACGAGGCATACTGGCTGTAGCTGTTCATGCAGGGATGGCACGTTATGAAATTGATTTACATCTCAACAATGCTTTATATGGTGGTGTAAAATTTCTATATGTATCACCAGAGAGACTGAAAACTGATATTTTTCTAGAGCGATTTAAGCAAATGAAGGTGGCTCTCATTGCGGTAGATGAGGCGCACTGCATATCACAGTGGGGCTATGATTTCAGACCTTCATATTTAGAAATAGCGTCACTTCGTCAGTGGCAATCTCAAGTACCTATTTTGGCGCTGACAGCAACGGCAACCCCCCAAGTATGTGATGATATTACCAAACAGCTTTTATTTGGAAAATCATCTCAAAAGTTTCAAAGAAGCTTTGCCCGCGAGAATCTTTCGTTTGTGGTCAGAAAAAGTGAGAATAAGGATAAAAAGCTGCTGGAGATATTGAATAAAGTGAGGGGCTCCGCCATTGTGTATGTGCGCACCAGAAAGCTGGCTGAATCGGTTTCCCATTTCTTAAATCGAAATGGTATGGGCGCTACTTATTATCATGCGGGTTTGACGCATCAGCTAAGAGATGGGGTACAAAATGACTGGATAAGTAATAGAGCACGTGTTATCGTTGCCACCAATGCTTTTGGTATGGGCATCGATAAACCAGATGTACGCTTGGTTGTACATTTGGATTTGCCCGAGAATCTGGAGGCATACTATCAGGAAGCGGGCAGAGCCGGACGAGATGGTAAGCGTTCTTTTGCAGTGATTCTTTTTCAAGAAGCGGATGCGGCTTCTCTTCAAACAAAAGTTGAGCAATCGCAACCTGATTTCGAATTTCTGCAAAAAATATATCAGGCGCTGTGCAATCATTTTCAGTTGGCCCTGGGGAGTAGTGGGGGCGAAAGTTATGATTTTGATCTCCAACAGTTTTGTGATCGTTTTCAGTTTTTCCCTGGAGAGGTTTATCATGCGCTTAAAAGGTTAGAAGAGTACGCTCTGATTACCTTTAACGAAAGTTACTACGCGCCCTCGCGCATACACATTGCAATAGATAAAGCAGCCCTTTATCAGTTTCAAGTGGCCAATGAAAAGTTCGACTCTCTTATTAAGATGTTGCTGCGTTTGTATGGAGGCGAGTTGTTTTCAGACTTTACACCGATTTCAGAATCATATTTAGCAGAGGCCTTGAAGAGCTCATCCAAAATTGTAACAGAACTACTCAATCATTTAAAGAAGTTACAGATCATAGAGTATCTTCCTTTAAAGGAAAGACCACAGATAACTTTTGTAATGCCCAGGCAGGATGTTCAGTATCTGCCGATCGATAAAAAAATGCTGCAAGAAAGAAGGGCACTTATTTTCGGCAAGATGAATGCTATGCTTGATTATACGAGGCAAACCCATCGTTGTCGTATGCAGGTAATGCAAGAATACTTTGGTGAAGAAACTTTTGAAACCTGTGGTTTATGCGATGTTTGCCTTGAGAAACGAAAAAAGGAGAGTCTTCAGTCAGTTACAGAGTTGCGTGATGAAATTCTACGCCTTGTGAAGGAACAACTTTTTACTGTTGATGAGCTGGAAGCGAGAATCTCGCCCAATGATTCAGAACTCTTTGTGGATGTAGTACGTGAGCTGGTAGAAGAAGGATTAATAAGGTATGATGACGTATGGAGGTTACTACCAGGTAAGCCCTGACTAATGGGTCATCAATTCTTTAGCACTATCCAGCGCAATTTTAGAAGGTTTTGCCCCGCCAATCATCTCTGCGATTTTTTCAATTCGCTCTTGTTCTTTAAGCTCTTTAATAAGGCTCACTGTTTTAGCAGAAGAATTATCCTTATACACAAAGAAGTGTGCATCACCTTTAGCAGCAATCTGAGGCAGATGACTGATCGTGATCAGTTGATGGCGTTTGGCCATCTTTTTCATCATGCTTCCTAGTTTTAAAGCAATTTCACCAGAAACTCCGGTATCAATTTCATCCAACACCAGCGTTGGCATGGCCTGTTTTTCTGCCATTACCTGTTTAATACAAAACATAAGTCTGGCGAATTCTCCCCCGGAGGCAACTTGTGCTAAAGGCTTAGGGCTGATGCCTTTATTGGCACTAAAAAGTAATTCAATTTTGTCAGCTCCAGTAACACCTGGCTCCACCAGGCTATGCTCAAAGTCCAATGTTGCAGAGGGGATACCAAGTTCTTTAAGAGGAGAAACAATCTCTTTTACAAGGGTTGCAAAAACTTTTTTACGTGAATCAGATAGCAATTTGGCAGTGCTGTGTAATATTTTTTCAGCTTGTTCATATGCTTGTTTGCGCTTGAGCAAAGCTTCATCCACATTATCTGTAATACTGGCCTTTTGTGTAAGCTCTTCTTGTAAAGTGATCAACTCACTAACATTTGAAAAGCGGTGCTTTTTAAGCAGTCGGTAAAGCGTGCTGATGCGTTCTTTAACCAAGTCGGCTCGTTCCGCATCGAATTCTATGCTGTTCTCTTCCTTTTCCAGTTCATCGATAACATCATCTAACTCGATGAGCAGGCTGTCTAACCTATTATAAAGCGTGGTGTACTTTTCCGAATAGGTGCTTACTTGTTGAACAAGACCTCTTGCTTCACTAATGGAACTGCGTGAAGCATATTCTCCTTCTTGTAACAGAGTGAGTACAGTACGAAATCTTTGTTTGATTTCTTCTGCGTGCTCCATGATTTTAGCCTCCGACTCAAGTTTACTTTGATCTAAATCGTCCAGATCTGCTTTCAGTAATTCGTCAAGTTGAAAGCGTATGTAATCTCCTTCGGCTTTTAAAGTTTCTGCCTCAGCTTTTAAGGTGCTGTACTCTTTTTTGGTCTGTGTATAGTGCTTCCAGGCTTTACCGTAATCTTCTTTAATGGCATTATTGTTAGCAAAGGCATCTACCAAAGCTAATTGAAAAGATTGCTGGCCTAATTGCAGGGTTTCATGTTGCGAGTGTACATCTAACAACAAGCAACTGATCTTGCGCATCACCTCCAGAGTTACAGGGGTGTCGTTAATAAAAGCACGCGACTTACCGCCCGGACTGATTTCGCGTCTGATCACAGTATTTTGGTCGTAATCAAGATCTTCAGTTTTGAATACCTCTTTTAATTTATAACCACTGATATCGAAGGTTCCTTCGATGATACACTTCTCCTCCTCATCCCAAAGCACTTTGGTATCTGCGCGGTTCCCCATGAGCAAACCCAGCGCCCCCAACATAATGGATTTACCGGCTCCTGTTTCGCCCGTGACAACCGTTAATGCATCTGAAGGATTTAGCTCCAGTGCTTTAATGAGGGCGTAATTTTTTATCGTTAGATGCTTTAGCATCGATGTTTTTTAATGGATAGTAAAAAAACAATAATTCTGGGGAAGATGCTTGGGCGTTTTAGAAAAAATATGACACTTAGTGACAAAGTACTACTCGGTAGTGGCAATTTGAAGCATCTCTATAGTTTTAAAGGCTGCATCCTGTTCTGCTTTCTTTTTATTATTGCCATAACCGGTGCCTTTAGCCTCATTGTCAATCATTACCTGGGCGGTAAACTCTTTGCGATTCTTTGCCTTTTTTACCTCAACAATTTCAAAGCGAATGTTTTTGCCTTCGCGTTGCGACCATTCAATGAGTTTACTCTTATAATTTGAGTTTGAGTTGACTACTTCATCCAGATCGTAATGGGGCGCAATGAGTTTGTCAATCACAAATTTCTTACAGCGCAAGTAGCCCTTATCTAAATAAACAGCTCCTACGATGGCTTCAAGTGTATTGCCAAGGATTACCTGCTGCAGGTGGAGGTTTTTATTATCGAATTGTACAATGTTGCCTACACCAATTTTTCTGGCGAGTAAATTCAGGGCTTCTCTGTTGACAATTCGTGATCGGATTTCAGTTAAAAAGCCTTCGTCTTTGTAAGGGTATTTTTTGAACAAGTAATCAGCTACGGCAGCACCCAAAATGGCATCACCAAGGTATTCCAGGCGTTCATTTGAATCCTTGAGCCCTTTTCCATTGGGCTTGGCAATGGAGCTGTGCAAGGTGGCGAGTCTATAGAGTTCTAAATTGGAAGGCGTAAAGCCTGCAATATTTCGTATAGCTGCGATAAGCCTTGTATCGGACTCCGGTCTACTTTTAAGGATTCTCCAAACCAAGCACTAATGCATTATGTTAAACATCTTTTGCGTAGGTATAAACTTACACAAAGGAATTGAACGATGAAAATAGGAAGATGAAGTGCGATTAACCCTTGTACTTCTTAAGGATGATTGAGAAGTTATGACCACCAAATCCGAAAGTATTGCTAAGTGCGATATTGACTTCACGTTTTTGGGCTTTATTGAAAGTCAGGTTCAGCTTAGGGTCAAGGCCATCATCATCGGTAAAGTGATTGATGGTGGGGGGGATGATCGATTCGTTGATAGCCATGATACAGGCAAGTGCTTCGATGGCGCCTGCAGCTCCTAACAAGTGGCCGGTCATTGACTTGGTTGAGCTGATATTTAGCTTATAGGCGTGCTCACCAAAAACTCTCTGAATGGCTTTGATTTCGCCTAAGTCACCTAGAGGAGTGGAGGTACCGTGAGTGTTAACGTAATCAACATCAGCGGCTGTAATACCAGCCTCATCAAGTGCATTTTGCATTACTTTGGTGATCCCCAAGCCTTCTGGATGTGGCGCAGTAATGTGGTAAGCATCAGCAGTCATACCGCCACCGACAACTTCCGCATAAATTTTAGCACCACGTTTTTTAGCGTGTTCGTATTCTTCTAAAATAAGGGCACCTGCACCTTCGCCTAACACAAAACCGTCACGTTCCTTATCGTACGGACGTGAGGCTGTTTCAGGAGAATCATTTCTTTCAGAGAGGGCCTTCATGGCATTAAAACCACCCACGCCAGCCTCTGCAACAGCTGCTTCCGATCCACCGGTTACCATTACATCAGCCTTACCTAATCGAATGTAGGTGAAGGCATCGTAGATCGCATTGGTAGAAGAAGCACAGGCAGAAACGGTTGTAAAGTTAGGGCCTCTAAAGCCGTACTTAATAGAAATGTGACCTGCGCTCAGGTCAGCAATCATTTTAGGAATGAAAAAGGGGTTGAAACGCGGAGTTCCATCACCTTTGGCAAAAGATTTAACTTCTTCGGAGAAAGTAATCAACCCTCCGATGCCAGAACCCCAAATAACCCCAACACGGTCGGGATCGAGTTCTTGCAGCGGAAGGTTTGAGTCCTTTACAGCCTCCTCGGCAGAGACCATGGCATACTGGGCGAAAAGGTCGAGTTTTCGGGCCTCTTTGCGGTCCATGAAATTGCCAATTTCGAAGTTTTTCACTTCGCAGGCGAATTTGGTTTTAAACAAGCTTGTATCAAATTTAGTAATGGGCGCAGCGCCACTTTTACCCTCCTTTAATCCTTGCCAATATTCTTGATAAGTATTGCCGATTGGGGTGAGCGCACCTAGTCCAGTAACTACAACTCGTTTAAATGTCATGGTTTGCGGGATGTAATGGTCAAGCCGGGGCTTGAGAAATTATTTCTTTGCGTTTTGCTCGAGGTAAGAGATAGCCTGACCTACGGTTCCGATGTTTTCTGCTTGATCATCTGGAATAGAAATGTTGAATTCTTTCTCAAATTCCATGATTAATTCAACAGTGTCAAGAGAGTCAGCGCCAAGATCGTTAGTGAAGCTAGCCTCAGGAGTAACTTCAGATTCTTCTACGCCAAGCTTCTCGATAATGATCTGCTTTACTTTTTGTGCAATTTCAGACATGTTTGTAAGGTTTTGGATTTTAAAATCTGTGCAAAGAAAGAGATTTACGTCATAATTGTCAAATCCGCAGATTTAAACGGTAAAATAGTTGCGGAGCCCCCTATATGAAAAAGAATAAGCTTGTAGTAGAATATGATTTTGACTTTGTGCTGATGGGCATCACCAGTTCCTTTAAAGGCTATAAACTAGCCTGGGAACTGAATAAAAACTTGTCGCTGCACCTTGTTAAAACTGATGATGTTATTGCCGGATTTAAAGGCAATATCGAAAGAAGTTTCTCCTGCCATATATATCAGACTAACACCCGTTTTATCCGCTTAATTCGTAACAAACCGCAAGAATCAGAGGGGGGTAAGTTCTATTTGGCCCCAGAATTTCCCCATTTCGATTATTTATTGGTGGTGCAGGATAGTGAACAATCGTTTGCAGAAAATATATTGGAGGCCGTTCGTAAAATTCCTTCGGTAGAACTAGCTGCTTTTATACCTTTGGACACTCTTAAAACAAAAGAGAATTTTATTTTCTAAACATTATGTTCGAGAAAGTTTCGTACAACAAGACCAAAATCGTTGCCACCGTTGGTCCCGCTTCCAACAATAAAGAAATGCTCAGAGCCCTTATTAAAGAAGGGGTAGATGTATTCAGGCTCAATTTCTCTCATGGATCGCATGAAGACCATTTAAAAGTAATCAAGGCGGTTCGTGAATTGAATACCGAAATGGGCACACACGTGTGCTTATTGCAAGATTTACAAGGCCCTAAAATCAGGGTGCAGGATATGCAGCCAGACGTAGTGCTGGAGCGTGGGCAGGAATTTATAATTACTACCCGCGAATTGGTTGGAAATCGCGAGATGGCCAGCACTTCTTACAAGGCTTTGCCGAATGACGTGAAAGTAGGCGATACTATCCTGATTGATGATGGTAAAATTGAGCTAAAAGTAAGCGAGGTTCGAGATATTGATGTAGTATCTGAAGTTGTTTATGGTGGACCTCTAAAGTCAAAGAAGGGTATTAACCTGCCTAATACAAAAGTTTCTGCTCCATCTTTAACTGAAAAAGATTTAAAAGATCTTGAGTTCGGTCTTCAACACAATGTGGAGTGGATAGCCTTGTCATTTGTTCGCAAGGCGCACGACATCACTGTGCTTCGCAACATTATCGACCAGAATAAGTCTAATGCTAAAATTGTAGCTAAGATTGAAAAGCCTGAAGCGCTTAGCAATATTGATGATATTATTGCAGCTACCGATGCTATCATGGTAGCGCGGGGCGATTTGGGTGTTGAGATATGGATGGAAGAAGTGCCGATGGTGCAAAAGATGCTGGTGGAAAAATGTAACAAGGCCAGCAAGCCAGTTATCGTTGCCACGCAGATGATGGAGAGTATGATTGAAAACCCTCGCCCAACACGCGCTGAAACCAATGACGTGGCCAATGCTGTGATGGATGGGGCCGATGCCTTAATGCTTTCTGCTGAAACGGCAGCTGGTAAGTATCCTATAGAGGTAATACGCAGTATGGTGCGCACCATTGCTTCTGTAGAAAAGAATCAGAAAATATATTATCGCTATCGCGAGCTTGATTCTGACAACGAATCGTATATGAACGATAGCTTGGTTTTATCAGCTTGTAAGCTAGCTAAGGATATAGGGGCAAAGGCTATTGTGGGTATGACCTATTCCGGATATACAGCCTTTAGGGCATCATCACACAGACCTAATACAAACATATTTGTATTTACGGCCAACGCTACCATTCTCAATACGATGAGTCTGGTGTGGGGTGCCCGTACTTATTTTTATGATAAAATGTTTTCGACTGACCAAACGATGGACGATGTTGAAAACATGTTGAAGCGTGATGGCCATGTTAAAACGGGCGATACTTTTATTGTTTTGGCCAGTATGCCAATCCATGAGCGCAACAGAACCAATACCATAAAGGTGAATGTTGTGAAGTAAGTATTTACTCCCAGATTTATGATGGACAGTTCGGCATGCCAGACTGTCCATTTTGTTTTATACCCGCTACAGCCTGGACTAAGAATTATGTTATTCACATACAGGCTTGCAGAACCTTTTTCAATAACAAAATTTTGAATAGTGCTCTGCCACCAGCGGTAATAACTCTAAATAAAAAAATCTAGGTTGCATAAAGTATGCACTTCCATTTCAGCACCCATACCTACTACCTGTTTGATTAAATCCTCAACTCTTCTATCTTTGTTTACCTCTGTGAGGAACTCGTTGTACAGAAAATGCGGAAACGCCTCTTCTATTTGTGTCTAGTCTGTAGTTGTGTTATTACTTCATCGGTGGCACAGCAGTTGGATGCTATTGGAAAAGAAAAGGCTCTTACTTTTTCAGGTGGATTATCCCTTAATCAAGTTTTTTATGCGGTAGATGGTATAGAGTCGCGTAGAGATCCGTACACTTATTTTGCTGCTGGTAATCTTAACCTGGCATTGTATGGATGGAGTGTGCCACTTAGCTTCTCGGTTTCAAATCAGCAAACATCTTTTCAACAGCCATTCAATCAATTTAGTCTTCACCCATCATATAAGTCACTGACTGCACACATAGGTTTAACCAGCATGACCTATTCACCTTATACGGTTAGTGGTCACCTGTTTAACGGGGCTGCCCTTGATCTGGTTCCCGAAGGTCGTTGGACCTTTAGTGCTTTATATGGTAGATTTCTCAAAGCAGTGCCCTTCGATACAGCCCAAAACAGTCAACCTGCTTTTGAGCGGAGAGGTGTAGGCTTTAAATCGGAGTACAGTGACGGGAAAAATAGTATGAATCTAATTTTATTTCGATCTAAAGATGCATTTCAATCAATAGGGGCGTTGCCGGATAGCATTGGTGTTTTGCCTGAGGAAAATCTGGTGCTGAGCCTGGCTGGAAGTAAAATACTTTTTGGTAAGTGGGTGGTAAAAGCAGAGTGGGCAGGGAGTGCCTTATCGCGAGATATACGAGCATCAGAAAATCATGATGATAGCTTTTTAAGCAAACCTACTTTTTTATTTACACCCAGGCTATCAACGGCCTATTTTCAGGTATATAAAACTGGTATTACCTATCAGGAGGCTGGGTATAATGTTGGGGTAGCTTATGAGCATATTGAGCCAGGTTATAAAACACATGGTGCTTATTTTTTTAATAATGATTTGGAGAATATTACCATCAACCTGGGGACAACACTTTTTGAAAATAAGATCAGCTTGGCCAGTAGCTTTGGCACTCAACGCGATAACCTTGACCAGCATAAAGTGAGTACCCTAAGAAGGACGGTGGGGTCCGTGAACCTTAATTATACGCCATCGCAAGTTTTTAATGTTTCTGCGTCATACTCCAGCTTTCAATCATTTACCAATATCCGCTCTCAATTTGTGGACATTAATCAGCTCACCCCTTATGACAATTTAGACACCCTCAACTTTACGCAGTTGTCGCGCAATGCAAGGCTTACGGCTATGCTTTCTATTGATAAGTCTGAAACCAAGAAGCAAAGCCTAAGTGCTAATTTGATGTATCAAGGTGGTGCAGATGAGCAAGGGGGTGTGGTACAAAATACCGGAGCCACCTTTTACAATGCAAACACTGCCTATATGTTAAGTCTTGTTCCGAAAAATATGAGCGTGTCGCTTTCTGTCAATGCCACCATCAGCCAAAGCGGAATGTCAGATACAAGAACGGTGGGGCCAGTCCTTTCGTTGATGCGTTCTTTCTTTGATAAGAAATTGCGAGCTAACGTGTCTACCACCTACAACAGCACTTACCAGGCGGGTGAGGTCATGGCCACTATCTTTAATGGGCGGGTCGGAGCCTCATTTACAGTTAAGAAAAAGCATATCCTAAACGCAAATGCAGCTTTAGTTAATAGAAAGAACCAGGTAGGTGTATCACGTAAATCTTTTACCGAGTTTACTGGTTCTTTAGGCTATGCCTATAACTTTGGAACAGCAAAATGATTCTTTGAGATGTTTTATTGTTTCAATAGGGCTTCGATGCCTATGGTGTTTCAATAGTCAGTAGTTGGGATCGGTCAGTTAAATGATTCTGTTTTCAAGGTTTTTATGTCTTTTGTAAAAAAATCTATACCTTATTTTTAAGGTATTTGCGCTCTCTTGCTTGACATGAAAACATTTTTGATTTAATCTTGAAGCGAGCTCCTGAAGCTCTCGTTGTGTAGCAATTTTGTACCTGACTTTTGGTATAAAATTTTATCCCCTCTATTTATATCCCCAAGGAGAAGCAACCCACCTCAGATCTGAGGTGGGTTCTCTTTTTCAATATGGCTACTAGTGATAAGCGGGGAGCAGAATTGTAAATGTTGTGCCCTTCCTTAATACGCTCTCCAGGCTAATTTTTCCACCCATGGATTCGACTTGTGTTTTTACCAGGTGTAAGCCAAGTCCTCTTCCTTCTGTGTGAAAGTGAAAACGTTGATACATACCGAATACTTTACCTTCCTGATTTTTCAGGTCTATGCCCAAACCGTTATCGCTAACTGTTATGCGAACGAATTCTCCATCGCGCATAGCATGAATCTTAATAACAGATAGAAGGTCTGAGTTGCGGTATTTAATAGCATTGCTCATTAAGTTATAGAAAATACTTTCTACATAAGCGGCTAAGCCCCTAACCTTCTCATCTGGATGGATATGAATGCTTAGTTGAATAAGATTTCTGTCAATTTCGTTTTGTAACAGAGATTTTACTTTCTCTACCTTTGGAAGTACATATACAGCTTCATAATTTTCGGATATTCCTTTCTTGATATCCAGGATGATTGACAAGTCTTTAATAACCTGATCAAGATCAAAACCTGTTTTTTGAATTTGGTAAAGGATATGTCCTCTTTCTTCATCGGTAACCGAGGGCAAATGTAAAAGATTGATTAGCCCCATTATCCGTGCTACGGGTGAACGCAAATTATGTGCAGTGATAAAGGAAAACTGCTGTAACTGGTTATTGTGTTTAATCAACTCTTGATTAAAGACGACTAAGTCGCTGGCTTTCTTTTTTACTTCAGCTTCCAGGTCATCTGTATATTTTCGCAGCGCTTCATTTTGCTCATCAATGGTTTTCCAAGCGGCAATTAATTCATTATTCTGGTTTTCGAGGCTTTCGTTTTGAAGCGATAATTGGTCTTGCAGGGTGCTAAGCTCCTCGTTTTGTGACTGCATTTCTTCATTTTGAGCACTTATTTCCAAGGTGCGCTCATAGACAAGTCGCTCTAATTCTTGTTTCTGTTGTTCGATGATTTGAAATTTCTCAACCTCAGCCTGTTGCTTCTCCAATCTAAACTCACGAATCCGATCAGCCAAAGCAAAAGAGAAAAACAAGGCTTCCAGGGAGATGCCAATGGGGATAGCATTGAGGGTTATGCTATTGTAGGGAAGAATACCTAATAAGTATAATTCGTACACAATGATACCACCCACATAAACTGACCAGCCTATTAATAAGAACCTTGCTCTTCTTACCTTTTGAAAATATGAAATGATTAAAATACTTAGAATGTAAAGAGAAGAGATGATGATGAAGATTTGGGTGAAGGGTAGATGATTTGAAAGCCCGATTAGATTGACGATTGCAATGGCCACACTGGTTAAATACATCCAACGATTGATAACAAAGACTCGGGGTAAAGTCTTTTGTAAATCGAGGAAATAGGATAAAAATATTAAGTTGATAAGAACCGCAAGAGCTACCAGAATATCCATTATCGTATAATAGGAGAATGGAAGTAGACTGTCGCGCCAGATATATTCTCCTCCAAATCCGATAGCAGACATATCGTAGAGAATAAGATTGATCAGCAGGTAATTAATGTAGAAGAGATAGTTTCTGTCGCGGGCAACAAAAAATATAAAAAGGTTATACAAGGCCAATGTGAGGATGAGTCCAATGTACAGACCATATATAAATTCTTCATCCCGGTGTTTGCTAAACATTGATTGTGCATCACCCAAAAAGATTGGAAAGGAGATATTGCCTATGCTAACCGCCCTGATGTAAAAAGTTTGCGGAACATCACTGTGCGGTATTTTGAAAATAAAAAAGTTATCTTCTATGGGTCTTGTATTTCTGGGTAAATCTGATCCTGTTTGTATTGTTTGGTAATGGCCCTGCTTATCGGGGTAATAGAATTCCAGTGTGTCAAGCAGTGCTTTCCGAAACTCAAGATATAAATTTTGTCCGCTGGTGTTGAGTAGGGTAAACTTGCACCACTCTGCCGCTGAACTACTGCCTAAGTTGGGTATTCTCTCCTCAGATGACTTGAAGAGGAAGCTTTTTGTAGGGTCAGTTAAATCACGAATAGTTATTTGGCGGCTGTCATCTGTAAACAAAGCGAGATGCTCTCCAATCAGTATGGTTTCCTTTGTCTGGCTATACTGTATAATTTCTTGTGCTTGCAATGAAGCACTGGGTGTTATAAAGAGTAGAAGTAGAGCCCAACGAATCATTGCCATAGTTTACATAGCCTGTACAGATCTAATATAATACTCTTAATACCTATTTTAACAATGGCTTTAAACTGTTTGTTATTGTATTGGCCACAATCTTATGTCCTTCAATATTAGGGTGGATGCCATCGGGTAAATTTAATTTTTCATTGCCTGCCACCCCTTCCAGTAAAAAAGGAATTAAAGTGGCCTTGTTCTTTTGGGCCAACTTTGGATAAATTGTTTGAAATTTTGTACTGTAGTCTTTACCCATATTTGGCGGCACCATCATGCCGGCTAGCACAATTTTCGCCTCTGGGTATTTACTTTTAACCTTATCGATAATGGCTTGAAGATTTTTTTCAGTCTGATCAAGGGGTAGGCCACGCAAGCCATCGTTAGCGCCAAGCTCTAAAATAAAGATGTCTACAGGTTGTCTTAAAATCCAATCAATTCTAGAGAGCCCGCCTGCGCTTGTTTCGCCACTCAGGCCCGCGTTAATTACTTTACATCGTTTTTCTTTCTCATTCAAGTTCTTTTCTGTTAAGGCCGGAAAGGCTTCTTCTGGCGAAAGGCCATAGCCTGCCGTGAGGCTGTCGCCAAAGAAAAGAATTGTTTTAGTGCTCTTGGTACTCTGAATCAGCATAATGCTGGCAATAAATAGAAGAGTTTTTGCGACCATGTAATTAACCTTTAAAGAGAGCTACGATTTGTAAATGACACTGACTTCGTTAAAATAACGTTATCTTTTGGGTATTTGATTGATAATTTGCAACAAAATGTACTCAATTACGCTTTAACATTTATGTCCACTAATTTTCATTAAACGCATGACTGTAAAACATGTTCTGGAGGCTGAACTCTTGACAAAAACCTATACTGCTGCCGGCAGACCATTAACCGTGCTGGATTCAGTATCCTTTAGTGTTCAACAGGGCAATTCTCTTGCCATTATTGGACCCTCTGGAAGTGGAAAAACAACTTTACTTGGTTTGTGTGCTGGTCTGGATGTACCCACCTCAGGCACTTTATCACTGATGGGCTTTAAGCTTAACAACATGAGCGAAGATGACAGGGCTTATTTACGCAATCAATATGTAGGTTTTGTTTTTCAGAATTTTCAGTTGCTGGCAACACTCACTGCATTGGAAAACGTGATGGTGCCCCTTGAGTTACGCGGTGAGAAGAATGTAGCACCCAAAGCAAAAGAATTATTGGAGCGCGTAGGCTTGAAAGATAGAATGCACCACTATCCTACGCAGCTCTCTGGTGGAGAGCAGCAACGGGTGGCTATGGCCAGGGCTTTTATTAATTCGCCAAAAATTTTATTTGCAGACGAGCCTACTGGCAATCTTGACGATGAAAATGCTACACACATTACTGATTTATTATTTGGGATGAATCGGGAGCAGCAAACAACATTAGTGCTCGTAACGCATAATTTAGAATTAGCACAAAAGACCCAGCGCATTCTGCGGATGAAGGGTGGGAAATTAATAGAGGATCTTTCCACACAGGTAAGTGAACCAACAAAATAGGATCAGAGTGATTGATTATAAGATAAAAATTAACCGTAAAGGTAGGCCATTGCTAAGCGATCCATGGGTATGGCGTATGGCTTGGCGAGATGCGCGGCATAACTATGCCCGACTTTTTTTATTCATGGCTTCTTTGATCACGGGTATTGCAGCGGTGGTTTCCTTAGATGCCCTCAATAATTCTTTACAGGGCGATATTGAGCGCAATGCAAAGGAGTTGTTAGGTGCTGACCTGGTGATTAATTCAAGCAAGCAATTTGAAGGTGAATTCTATCAAGTAGTAGATTCTACTGCAGACATTGCCGGAGAAGCTGAGTTGTCTTCCATGGTGTTGTTTAAGAATACAGGCTACACACGACTCATCAGGCTAGTTGCCCTGCAGGGTGATTTTCCCTTTTATGGTGAGTTGAACACCTTACCGGCTGAGGCTTATCAGCAAATGAAGACAGGCAGGTATGCCATCATGGATGAGTCACTGGCAAGCCAATATGAAGTGAGCAGTGGTGATACCATCAAAATCGGTAACACTAATTTTCCGGTAGCGGGCGTAGTAACCAAAATTCCAGGTGGAGGTGGTTTAACCACTACCCTGGCGCCCTCTGTATACATAGCACTGAGTGAATTGGACTCTACAGGGCTTGTGCAATTCGGCAGCAGAATTAATTATAGCATGTATGTGAAAACAGCCAGCGATGAATCTACAGAAGTGTTAATTAATGAAGTTGAGCCGCTGCTTCGAAAGTATGGGTATTCTTATGATACTGTTCAGGAAAGAAAGGAAGATTTAGGAGAAGGGTTTAATTCCATTTACCGATTTTTCTCGCTCTTGGCATTTGTCGCTTTGATATTAGGCTGTATCGGGGTAGCCAGTTCAGTGCATATTTACGCCAGAGAAAAGCGCGATGAGGTGGCTGTATTGCGCTGCATTGGTTCTTCAGGCTGGCAGGCTTTTACTATTTATTTTATTCAGATTTTTGTCTTAGGTCTTATTGGAAGTGCGATCGGTGCTTTCAGTGGCCTGGGTATTCAGCAGCTTATTCCTATCTTATTCAAAGATTATCTCCCGATGGAGGTGTCGTTTACCCTTTCATGGACTTCCCTGATCATGGGTTTTGTTTTGGGAGCCTTGGTTTCTGTATTGTTCTCTATGCTGCCGCTCGTAGCCATTCGCTTCGTACCACCCCTTACTGTTTTAAGGGCTGATTTTCAATCGGTACAAGTTTGGTCAAAGACACGCATGGTGGCGATCTTACTCATCATTGTTTTTCCTTTAACGTTTGCTGCTTACCAAACGCAAAGTTGGTTAACAGGGGCTCTTTTCTTCGCTGGCTTAGCGTTTGCCTTGCTGGCACTTTCTGGAGTCGCCTGGCTCTTGTTAAAATCTGTGAAAAGATTTTTTCCTTCGGGTGCTCCCTTTGTATGGAGGCATGCTATGGCCAATTTGTTTCGGCCGAATAACCAAACACAGATGTTGATGGTAAGCATCGGTTTAGGAGCCTTTATCATTGCCACTTTAAATACGGTAGAGCAAAGCATGCTAAGCCAGGTTGAATTTGCCGGTAATGAAAATCAGTCCAACACCATCATGTTTGATATACAGCCTCCTCAAAAGGAAGGAGTTATTAAGTTGATGGAAGAGAATGATCTACCCGTTAATCAGGTTGTGCCGATCGTTACGTGCCGCCTAAGCGAACTCAAGGGTAAATCGGTGGAGAGTCTGCAAAGCGATACTACTGATAGTATTTCTAACTGGGCTTTAAGACGTGAGTACCGTGTTACTTATCGCGATAGTTTACATAAATCTGAAGAGTTGATTAAAGGAAAACTTCACAAGCGCACCAATGGCAAGGACTCAGTATGGGTTACGATATCGGAAGGTATGCACGAAAATTTGAATGTTAAACTTGGCGATTCACTGGTCTTTGATATTCAGGGTGTTCCTTTGAAGGTTCGCATTGCAGGTATTAGAAAAGTAGAATGGTCTGAAGACCCACCTAACTTTATATTTGTCTTTCCAACAGGTGTGCTGGAAAATGCTCCGCAGATTTTTGTGACAACTACCCGCATTGAAGACCAGCAGGCAGCCAATCGCTTTCAGCAACAATTGGTGATGAGTTATCCCAACGTTTCGCTGATTGATTTGCGATTGGTGCTCAGTACGATTCAATCTTTATTCGATAAGCTGGGACTGATTATCCGTTTTCTTGCCTTGTTCAGTATAGTCACTGGTCTCGTGGTTTTAGCGGGTGCCATTATCAATAGTAAATTTGCGCGTATCAAAGAAAATGTATTGCTGCGTACCGTAGGCGCCCGATCAAGGCACATTACGCAGATTACGTTAATTGAGTATGCGTATCTTGGACTATTCGCTGCTTTAACTGGTGTTATATTATCAGTGGGTGGCAGCTGGCTGCTCACCACCTATTTCTTTAAAATTACTTTTGCGGTAGAGGTCACTGAATTGATATTGATTGTTTTGGGTATTGTATCTTTAACCATGCTATTGGGCTGGTTGAATTTGCGCGAAGTTGTGCGAACACCACCTCTTCAAATATTAAGAAAGGAAACCTGATTTTAGAATGCGTATCCTAAGGCTTGTTTTTTTGATCCACAGTATGCTGGTATTATCCAAAGCATACACTAACGATAAGCCCCTTCTTAAATTCATTGAAAACAAAAATCAATGGTCTGAGGAGGTTTTATACAGGGCACAAGTCAACGGTGGTTTTTTATCATTACACGCAAAGGGTTTCGATTTTCATTTTTACGATTACCAAAAGATCAATGCCGATCATTTGCAACGCGAAGCCACTGCTTTTTCAGAAGCTGGCTTAACCAATTTGGAAGCGCCTTGTATAGAGGGCTGGCATGCATCGCTTTCATTTGTTGGCACTTCCCCCACGAGTCCGGTACCAAGTGGTAAATCTTCAGAATATTATAATTATTTTCTGGGTTCCGATCAATCCCGCTGGGCAGCAAAAGTCTATGCTTTCGAAAGTGTTCTCTATCCTGATTTTTATAGTGGCATAGACCTGCGTGTGTATTCTCAGGGGCCAAATGCCAAATACGATTGGATTGTGAAAGCCGGTGAAGATCCTTCGCGCATACGCTGGCAATACAAAGGATATGATTCCATGTCGCTCATTCATGGCAGCGTACATGTATTTACACCCTTGGCGGATATTATCGAGCGCAAGCCCTATGCTTATCAGCAGAAAGGTGAGTATCGTTTTGAGGTGCCGGTGCAGTTTGCTTTGTATGAAGGTATCTTGCAGTATGTTTTTCCGGAAGGGTATGACCCTTGCTACGACTTGATTATTGATCCGTTACTTATTTTCTCTACTTACTCAGGTGCCACTGCCGATAATTGGGGCAGTTCAGCCACACCCGGTGAAAGAGGTCGCTTATATTCAACGGGTGTGGTGCGCGATGTCTATGGCATTAATGGAGGGCAAACGGCTTCTGGAAAACTATCAAAGACAGAAGGTGCTTTTCAATCCACCAACGCTGGTGGCTACGACATGGCTATTTTTAAGTATGACTCCTCAGGTCGTGTTTTATTGTATGCTTCCTATTTGGGAGGTGATCAGACTGATTCACCACACAGTTTGCTCATGAATCATGATGAAGAACTCTTGATCTTAGGAACTACCAGCTCCAATGATTTCCCAACTTCTTCCAATGCTTTTTCTAAGGTTTTTAAAGGCGGTGAGCTGGTACAGCCCAGCACGGTGCCTTATCTCAATGGTAGCGATATAGTTGTCACTAAGCTAAGTGCAGATGGTACAAGTCTGCTTGCCTCAACCTACCTCGGTGGATCAGGCAATGATGGATTGAGTCTTCGCACCGGACCATTGGTTAGAAATTATGGTGACGAGCAAAGAGGTGATATGATCGTTGATGAAAGTAATAATGTGTACATCTGTACAGTAACAACCTCAACGAACTTTCCTATGTTGAATGGATTGGGAAAAGCTTATGGAGGGGGCATCACCGATGCATTAGTAATGAAGCTAAATGCAGATCTCTCCAATTTATTGTGGTCAAGTTTCATCGGAGGCGATGCTGCTGATGCTGCCTACTCTATCAAATTGGATTCTGACAATAATCTGCTGATCGCAGGGGGAACCAACAGTCTGAATTTCCCTACTACAGAGAATGCCTATCAAAAAGTATCGGGTGGAAATGTTGATGGGTGGGTAGTTAAAATGAGTAATGCCGGTGATAGTATTATACAAGCGACTTACACGGGTACTTCCTCTTATGATCAGACTTATTTCCTTGACCTCGATAGTAATGATGAAGTTTATTTGTTCGGACAAACCACTGGTAATTTTCCGGTTACGTCAGGTGTGTTTAGTCGGGCCAACAGCGGACAATTTGTTCAAAAGTTAAGTAAGGATTTATCCTCCCTACGTTTCTCAACTGTTTTCGGCTCTGGTACACCCATTCCCAACATATCGCCTACTGCTTTTTTGGTGAACGACTGCAATAATTTATACCTGGCTGGTTGGGGAGGTAACATTAACCGTAACCAGGGATTTTGGCAAAGTGGTACCAATAATATGCCCATCACACCAGATGCTTTGCAATCTACCACACAAGGAAGTGATTTTTACTTCATGGTGCTCACAGCCGATGCCTCTGAGCTTTTATACGGAACTTACCTCGGAGGGAATCAATCATCTATTCATGTGGATGGTGGTACCAGTCGCTTTGATAAGTCAGGTGTAGTATATCACGCGGTGTGTGCCGGTTGTGGCGGAGGCTTTGATGATTTCAGAACGACTGCCGGGGCCTGGTCTCGGTTAAACAATAGTCAGAATTGTAACAACGCTGCCTTTAAATTTGATCTTTCTTCTTTAACAGCACGCTTACAAACCAACAACGAAGCACGTACGCAACCGGGTTTTTCTAATGTTTGCATTCCCGATGGTATTCGTTTTCAAAACCTGAGTACTGGCGGTGAAATCTTTGAATGGGACTTGGGTAATGGAGAGAAACGCGTGCGTACCGACACAGCCAGCTTCGTTTATTTTTATAATACGCCAGGTAATTATACGGTAACATTAACGGCTATCGATCAGGGCACATGCAAGGTGAGGGATGTAGTGAGCAAAAATATTCGTGTTAACATTGCGCAATCCAAAGCCCAAGAGGACGATATTATTTGTGAGGGTGATAATTATCAATTGAAAGCCAATGGGGCGGTTTCATACCAATGGTTAAGTGCAGATAGACGCCAGGCCTTTTCGGTACAAAGTCCGGGCATACGACCAGAAAAGAAAACTACCTATTATGTTACCATGCGAGAAGCTTCTGGTTGCATAAGAAGGGATACGGTGATTATAGATGTGGTGCCTGCCATTGTGCCTGAATTTGATTTGGTGAGAGAAGCGAATTGTTTGGATAGACCTACCATTAAGCTTGATAATCCTAAAGCAGACAGCAGCGACTATATTTTTACTTTCGATTTTGGCGATGGTCAGCAAAGTGATTTGCCAGAAGTTAAACATTCATTTACAGCAGACAGTTTGTATCGTATCCGGTTAATAGCGCAGCGTGAGTTTTGTGTTTTTGAGCAAGAGCAGTTGGTAGATATACGCTCTGTTTGGATGCCGAATGTTATTACACCCTTAGCCCAGGATGGAAAGAATGATGCCTTTGTGGTGTGGTATGGTAAAAAGGGACAATCGCCAGCCGACCAGGGTTTGCGCACTAATCTGATTATTTACAATCGATGGGGGAATGTTGTGTATGAAAATACTGACTACCAAAATGATTGGACCGGAGGCGACCTTCCTAATGGCGTCTACTTTTACGAGGTAACAATAGATGGCTATGCCACCTGCAAAGATTGGCTCCATTTGATAAAATAAGTTGCCCAATCCCCTCAAATCTGCTATTATTGCAGCCCAATTCGGGCCTTTAGCTCAGACGGTTAGAGCACCTGACTCATAATCAGGTGGTCGCTGGTTCGATCCCAGCAAGGCCCACTAAAAAAAGCAGCTAAAAAGCTGCTTTTTTTATGCGTGTCCTCAAATACTTAATTCTTTAATTAGCAGGGTGGTAAATGATTCGGTTTAGGGTCTTTTCCAACCTTTTTAAGTACAAGGCTGTCTAATCAGAAAATCAACCTCGCCATGAAAATAATTACTATAGCTCTATTCTCTTTCTTACTGATTGCTTGTTCAGATACTGATTTAGAACTTAAACCTGGCAGTTGTGTCCGTGTTTCCTGGGTTCGCGGTATTTGCAGTCAGGTGGTGCTTAAAATTGAAGATCCGCGCTATGCTTCTTTTGGCGAAAATGTTGATGGATTGGAAAATGTTTTCCTGGGCATTCTGGAGTGTGGCACCGATGAACCCGCTATTGAGGGTAAGACCTTTTATGTGGTACTTGACCCTACCGATTATCAGATTGATTGTGTTCGCTGTATGGCAGCTGTCTCGTATACCGGTTCGCTGAAATTTAATGTGAGGGTTGCTAATAGCTGTACGGCTGTTGAAGACTAATGAATAGGTTTTGCATGCATCTATAAACAAAAAAACCTCTGCTGTCAGGCAGAGGTTTTTTGCTAAAGTGTAAATAAGACTTTTATTGATTAGGTTGTTCCATGTTAATTTTTTGGACTTTTTCGTAACCGAAGAGCTCATCTAAGCTCAGCTCCTGAACCTTGCCATACTTTTGCAAGTCTTTAAAGTTCAATTTGCCCTGACTACCCACCAACACTACATTGTACTTGGCATTCTTCAGGTATTGTTCCTGGAACTTCTGAACATCATCAAGGGTGAAATTCTTAGCTTGCTCGTACACATCTTTGCGTATATCGTAATCAAGGCCTTTGCGTTGGGCAGAAAGGTAATTGAATAAGATGCCAGTCTTGGTAATACGTTCGCTTTCAATACGATTCATCAGTGCGCTCTTGGCTACCTCAAATCCACTTTCTGTCCTCGGGAAGTTATGGATCAACCCATCCAATCCCTTCATTGCCTCTGCTTGTTTATCTGCTTGAGTACCCACGTAACCATAGAAGTAATCGTTATCACTGGGCTTATCAGCCGATCCGTAATAGGCAAAAGCAGAATAGGCAAGTCCTTGTGCTTCACGTAGTTCTTGAAAAATAGGAGAACTCATGTTGCCATCGAAGTATTCGTTGAACATGCGGCTGGCAGGAATACGCTTGGCGTCAAATGCAGGTCCTTTGGTTAAGAACATTATTTCTGCCTGCACCATGTCATAATCGGTCCAGTAAACACTTTGATCTTTGGTGTCTACCATAGCGAAGTTGACAGGAGGTGGTGTAGGTTTTAGCTGCTCAGGCAGCCGGTGTAAGGTATTGAGCGAAGTCACTACATCATCCATTGTTTTAGGACCGTAGTAAAGAACCTTATGTTCTGTTTGGGTAAAGCCTTTAATTCTGTTGATTAAATCTTCAGCTTTTAGATTACGCAACTCGCTGTTGGATACCACATTGGTGAAAGGTGAGTTGGCACCATATAGACCATAATTCAGCAAGCCTTCGTATAGAATGGCAAACTTATCTTTCTTGATATCATCGCGTTTTTTGAAAATACCATCTATCATTTTCTTTAATGCGTCCTCGTCAGCAGCAGGGTCTGCCAATAGCTTCTCGAAAAGGCTAACTGCTTTATCCATATTTTCGCTCAATCCACTGAGATAGATATAGGTTTGATCTTCCGCAGCGGATACACCAAAGCTGCAACCAAGTTTGTATAGCTCTTTCTTAAATTCTTCGGCAGTCATGTCTGAGGTACCCAAATACTCCAGGTATTCAACAGCCACTTTTAGCATGGGATCGTGGTTGGTACCCACTTCAGATAAATAGTAAAGCGTGAAGAGTTCATTTTCTTTATTAGGACTGTAAAGCACCTGTATGTCTTTGTTCATGTTTTGCTTTTGTATGTCTTTATCATAATCAATAAAGACAGGGCTTAACTTCTCTGGCTTGCTAGCCAAAAGCATTTCATGAAAAGGTGACTTTGATTCCTTATTAAGTGTAACACGCGTAATCTCAGGCTTACTAACTTTCTGTGTGTTCGGATCTTTACCGTTGCGCTTGTAAATAACTGCGTAATTGCTTTGGTAGTGTTCGTTAGCAAATTTTACAATATCAGCTTTGGTAAACTGTTTTAATGATTCAACGCCTTCAATGTAGGTTTCCCAACTCATGTTATTCGTAAAGGCCATGACCATGTCATTGGAGCGAGACCAGTTCCATTCAGATTGTTGTATACGACTTTTCTTCAGGTCATTCACCACGGCTTCGATTAGCCAATCTTCAAACTCTCCTTTCTTTAGGAGCTCTATTTGTCCCAGTAAGGCATCTTTCACTTCTTGTAAACTTTGCCCTTCTCGTGGCTTCGCCTGGAAGGTATGAATTGAGTAATCATTCATATCGTTCACAAAACTCATCGGCTCTAAGACTACTTGCTTTTGCTTGAGATTTAAATCAATTAATCCGGCTTGTGAGTTAGAAAGGATCATATCGGTGAGGCGAAGCAACTTGTATTCATCACTGCTTCTGCCGTTGAATCGAAAACCGATGTTCACCCATTCAGCATCTGGCCCAAAGACTTCGCGTACGATAGGTTCCTGGATGGGATCTTCCTGCACCTTACTCCATTGAGGAAGTTTGTCGTTGGCTTGCCAGTCGCTAAAATATTTGTCAATCAACGCTATAGTTTTATCATAATCGAGATCACCGCTGATGCAAATCGCTACATTGTTGGGCCGGTAATACGTTTCGAAATAATTTTTGATATTGGTAATGGATGGGTTTTTGAGGTGATCGATTGTACCGATAACCGTTTGTGTACCGTAAGGGTGCTTGTCAAAGATTGCTTCGTACATAGCCTCATAGGTTTTCCAATTGTCATTATCAAGGCTTCGGTTCTTTTCTTCATATACGGTTTCAAGTTCTGTATGAAACAAGCGTGGTACTATGGTTCTAAAACGGTTTGATTCTATCTTCAACCAATTTTCTAATTGGTTAGCCGGCACATCATTGATGTAAACAGTTCTGTCTTCAGTAGTATACGCATTGGTACCACGGGCACCTATTTCAGAAACCATCTTATCATATTCATTGGCAATGGCAAGCTTGGAAGCTTCGTTCGAAACCTGGTCAATCAGCTTGTAATAGGCAACACGTTCATTTGAGTCAGTCAGGCTGCGGTAATGCTCAAACATTCTTTCGACACTATCCAGGTAAACACGTTCTTTCTCCCAATCCATCGTACCAAAGCTATCGGTGCCTTTAAACATGATGTGTTCCAGGTAATGTGCTAATCCTGTTGTTTCTGCAGGATCATTCTTGCCACCAGCCTTCACAGCAATTTGGGTTTGCAAGCGGGGCTCGGCCGTATACTGGCTTAAATATACTTTGAGGCCATTTTTGAGTGTGTAGACTCTTACCTTTAAGGGGTCATTTTCAACATACTCATAGGTGTAACCATTACTTTCGCCTGTTTTGGTTTGATACTTATCGGGTGCAGAACAGGAGAGTCCAAGTCCTGTGAGCAGGACCATACTTAGAAAAAAGGATAAGCGATTCATATGAGTGGGTTTATTGAAAAATGAAAATACAGAATGTTGGTAATACAACCTATTGAAGATTTTTATGATCTTAATAAACGTAATTTATTGAGTAATATTTTGTTACAGTATTATCTGATCGTCTTTTTTAATGCCATAAAGGCTTGTGCAGATTGGTTAGATGAAGTGTGTTTGATAAATCCGCATCTCTGTTATCTTTGTCCATAGCCTTCGTCTGTAAATAGTGCTATTTTCCATACAAATAATTGTGCATGACTCGTATTGTTTTTTTTCTGATTATCAGTTGTTCTTTTACCCTTTCTGTTTCGGCCCAAGAGGATTCTTTGTTGAATATTGTTGACAGGGAGTTAAAGCGTGAAATGAAAGCCCTTGCTGCCCTGCCTCAGGCCCCGTACTATTTATCGTATCGCATCAATGATGTTACAGCGGCTTCACTCACTTCATCTTTTGGTAGTCTTACCGGTCAATATGAGGATCGCGTTCGTTTGTTGGTAACAGACCTGAGGGTGGGTGATTATCAATACGACAACACGCATCCGATGGAATCTTCAGAGGATATTCCTTACGATGAAATGATGGGAGGTGGCGCTGTAGAATTACCCCTCGATAACAAAGAGGAAGCCATCCAACTGATTGTTTGGCAACAAACACAAGGCGCTTACCGAAGCGCACAAAGTTTATTCAAGGCTTTGAAGAATGCCCCTCTTCGTGATAATGCTGAAAAGGCTGTCGCTGACTTTTCAAAGGAAGCACCTTCGGTTTACATAGATGGACCATTGGTTAGCTTTGCAGATTTTTATTCCGCATCAGCCTGGAAGGAGCGTATCAAAAAATACAGTGCCCCCTTTATTACGAATGCAGCTTTGGTAGAAGGAGAAGCTTCTGTGGAGCTTGGTATCGAGCGAAAATATTTTATCTCTTCAGAAGGAAGCAGGATTGTGCAAAACAGAACCTATGCACACCTTACTATAAGGGCAGCGATCCGCGCTGAAGATGGTGATATTGTTCCCTTGCACACCTCATTTTATGCTACCCACCCTCATCAGTTGCCAGGTGATGAGGAAGTACTCAAAGCAGTGACAGGCATGATAAGCACGCTTGAGAAATTGAAGACAGCCCCCGTGGCAGAGCCCTATACAGGTCCGGCTGTTTTACACGCCAGAACTGCGGGGGTTTTCTTTCACGAGATTTTTGGACATCGTGTAGAAGGACATCGCCTGAAGTTTAACACCGATGGCCAAACCTTCAAAGAGAAAATCAATGAAGCCGTCCTTCCTGCATCCATCAACATTGTATTTGATCCAACCCGTCAGGAATTTAAGGGTAAGGCACTCAATGGCGCCTATTTGTATGATGATGAGGGCGTGAAAGCCAGACCTGTTACAGTTGTCGAAAAAGGTGTGTTGAAATCGTTTTTAATGTCACGCTCACCGATCGAAAGATTTCCGAATTCCAATGGCCACGGCAGAGCACAAGCCGGTGCTGAGGTAGTGACCCGTCAGTCAAATCTTTTTATAGAAAATACAAAACCGCAGAAGATGGAGGATCTGCGTAAGATGTTGATCTCAGAATGTAAAAAGCAAAAGAAAGCATACGGTTATCTCTTTATGGATGTGGTGGGTGGCTTCACCACCACTGATCGTTACATGCCCAATGCTTTCAATATTTTTCCGACAGAGGTGTACAGAATTTATGTGGATGGAAGACCTGATGAGTTGGTGAGGGGCGTGGACTTAATAGGCACTCCGCTGAGTATGTTTGCGGAAATAAAAGCAACGGATGATCAGGCAGAGACATTCACCGGCTTTTGCGGGGCAGAGTCCGGTAGTGTGCCCGTTAGCGCCACTTCTCCATCTCTATTTGTCAAAAGAATAGAAACACAAAAAAAACCAGTTACGCAGGTTGACAAGCCTTTGTTGGTAAAACCTTCGGCCATTCATTAATGATTGATCATGCTACGAATATCTCTTCTATTTAGTTTCCTGCTCTCTGTCAAGGCCATTGGCTTGGCCCAAGATTCCCTCGAACAGGAAGTTATGTTGCGTGCTATGCGCGATGAACTGATGAAGAACAAACAGGAACTGCAACTCACAGACTATGAGAAGCCTTTCTTTATCTTGTACAGAGTTACAGACCAACAAGCACACGTCATCTCGGCTACGCTGGGTTCTTTGGTGAAGTCAAGCCAAACACCTTTTCGCAACAAGAGCAGTGTGCGCATTTTAGTAGGCGATTATGGATTCAATGACGAAAGCCTGGATGATGATCTGTACAGTTCTCCTACTGCTTACGAAATCAACTTACCTCTCGAAGATGATTACTTTGGCATACGCAGGGCCTTTTGGTCTACTACCGATAATGTGTATAGAAATGCGGCCAGGCATTTTAAGAAACATCAGGAGACTTTAAAGGAAACTGGAAAAACCTTGCCGGAAATTCCGCATCGTTCTTTTGCCAAAGCACCTGAAGTTAAAATGATAAAGGATTTATCCACTACTCCCTTTGATAAGGCAAAGTGGGAAAGCATCGCCAGAAATCTTTCATCGTTCTTTATTGAACATCCTGATATAGAAAATTCTGCTGTCGTTATTCAATATGTAGAGGGCTATGAATACCTCGTTAGCTCTGAAGGTACCCTGGCCAAAATTCCTTTTAGTCTGGCCCGGTTCATGGCGGTGGCACAAAGTAAAAATAAGAATGGAGAGTTTGCGCTGGAGCAAGTCTTGCATAGCACACGCTTTCATACGGAATTACCCAGCGAACAGGCCTTGAAAGAAGAGATACTTACTATGATTGCGGGTATGAAAGAGCAACGGAAAATACCCATGCTTGATGAGGAGTATACAGGGCCGGTCTTGTTACTGGGCCCTTCGGTGGCCAATACGCTTTCTTCGGTCTTATTGCAGGGAAGAGAGGGTTTGATGGCCAGCGATAATATTCGCAAGCTGAGTGGTTATCAGTTTGATAATGACGCTTTCTCTCTCGAGAATAAAATCGGTAAAAACATTCTACATGAAAGTATTACCGTAAAGGCAAAACCAAGACTTACTTCTTTTCAAGGCATTGATTTAATGGGAAGTTTTGATATTGACGAAGAAGGAGTGGTGCCTCCCAATGAATTAGTATTGGTGGAAAATGGTGTGCTCAAAGATTTGATGCATAACAGAACACTTACCAGTGAGCAGCAAAAGGCTAATGGTCTTGGATCGGGCCCCGGTGTTTTACAGGTAGCAGTAAGCATGAAGGATACAGAGCAAATGTTAAAGCGAAAACTACTGGAACAGGCTAAGAAGGATGGATTGGAGTATGCCATCATTGTGCGCGATGATCCAGGCATGCGTCAGGGTTTACTCAACGTGTATAAGGTATATGTAAAAGATGGTAGGGAAGAGTTGGTGCGTCATGCCATGTTAAATCCGGGTAACCTCAAGACGTTGAAAAAGATTTTAGGCGCTTCGCAGACCTATAAGGCTTTTAATCTAATTGGTTTTGATGGTATGCAGATGAAGCCTAATCTGTTGTCGCTGATCGTTCCGGAAGCTTTGCTGATCGAAGAAATGACTTTACAGCCTTTGCGCCTGCCTTCCTTACAACAAGAAGATTACGTGAAGAATCCGCTGGAGAAATAAAGGATGCTGGCAAGTCATCCTGGATATTGTCGGTAGAAATTTATCTATTTCATTAGCGCGTGCAACCCTATTACCACATGCTTCAACCCGCTTCACTGAGCGGAGCACAACTCGATGCCATCCTGGCATTGGGCTGGTATAGGATGCATCAGGATATTTTCACCACCTCGCATGTACAGCTGGGTGATGTGTACCCGGTGCATTGGTTACGCTATGCAATAGCAGATCTTCTTCCGCATACTTCGCATAGGAGAATACGAAAGCGTGCCGGTAACTTTAGTTATGTAGTGGAAGATTTTGTTTTACGAGATGAGCATAAAGCTTTACACCAGCGTTACCGGGCCTCTATCGATTTTGATGGTGCCCCCAGTATTACCGATTGTTTGTTTGCGGCAGATGAAGTTTTGCCTTCCATTTTTTTTACGAAGACCCTCTCTGTGTATGATGGAGATACTTTAATTGCTGCGGGCTACTTTGATGTAGGCGACAATAGCACAGCCTCTATTCTTCACTTTTACGATCCGGCTTACCAATCATATACTTTAGGTAAATACCTGATATTGCTTACCATCGATTTTATGCGGCAGCATCAACTAACATTATACTATCCCGGTTATGTGGTGGCTGGCAATCCGAAGATGGACTATAAACTTTTTTTAGGAAAGCAGCAGGCGCAATACTTCGACCCACGCAGTGCAAGCTGGCTGCCTTTTCATGATAGTATTTTACAGGCTCCGGCCAATGGCAGTCCAAACATCCAGCGAGAGGCTTTCTAACGCTAGCTACCTATTGAAAATAGATATGTCATTTGAGGGATTGTTTCCTGCATAGGCAGCTAATAGCTTATGCTCATCAACAATCTCTGTGACGTTGCCCATCACGATGTTTGTATTGTTGGTGTATAAGCTGTTTATGGAAGGAAACTGTATTCGTTGTCGTGTTATTATCAAACAAGATGTACACATCCATTTTGTGAAACTTGTCATAAAGACTGGTTGCAATCAGGATAATACTTTGCTTTTCAAAACTATTGTCATACTTGCGGTGCAGAGGCTGAAGTGACTTTTATGATTCCGATTTGTTACGACTGTAATTTCAGCAGGCGTGACCCTGTTGATTAAATCAACATGGTCAGGACGGGATCACTTAATGTTCTCCGATTAACTCACCTAATGTAAAATAGAAAACGAAGATCCCTATCAGGGTGCATACCAAGGTGAGGATCGATCGTTCCCGATAGCGTAGGATGGCCAGCAGCCCTAATGCCATTGCGGCTATGCCTGCAACGGCTGCGGCCATCAATGGAATGGCTAATACTAAATTGTCTAGAAAATGTAGGCCTCCTTTTTGCCCTTGGCCTATGAGTATGAAAAAAAGTACGATAAGTAATGCAAACGTGAGGCAGGCCACCAGAGACGCTTTTCCAACCTGTGTTTTGGGTGTCAGGTAGATTTCCATAGCATTCAGTTTATGATGGGTAAGATACTGGGTATAAGGGTAAAGCCCTATGACACTCATCAGTTGAGTCGTTTTTTTATGCGCTGTCAACATTCATACATGCCTTGTAAAGCACGAAAATGGCTTTTACATTTGACATCAAACTCGTTGTATGAAGCAAATACTCTTCGTCCTGCTTTTAGCTGTCAGCACTTTATATGCGCAGCCAAAAGAAAACCTGCAAAGTTTTTTCGAGGCCATCAGGCAAGGACAAAAGCCTGAACCGCTCCTTAGTCAAGGCAGTCAAAAATCAGAAGAGGCCTGGCTAAAAGCCATTATCCCTTTTACCGAAGATTCAGTCGTGCTGGTGCGCGAGGCAGCTTACGATTTGTTATTGCGTACAGCGCAGGAAAGTGTTCATGCTCCGGTGCGGCAGAAAGCAGTTGTAGCAGTATTAGACGCCTGGTATGACACCGATACCCAGATTATTTCTTTTGTAGCCAGTGCTTTAAAAAGTTTTCCACCATCGTCCTTTAATGTTACTGCCCTTAATAAACTGATGAGTCTCATCCGCAAGATGCCGCCTTATTATGCTCAGTTGGTAAAGCTCGCTGCTTATGTTCAGGTAACAGAAGCCATTCCGCTGTTGCAAAATCATCTTTATGCACAACAAGTAAAAAGTAAAAGCGACCAGTGGGCTATCTACCTGGCGCTGTGCCGCCTGGGAGATGAGAAAGCCCTGGATGTGGTGATGAACCGTGTGCAAAAAGTGGGTGTCAATGATGACGTGGTGTATGAAGTGTTTCCGGATTTAGTGTATACGCGACAAAGAAGAGCGCTCGATTATATAATTGAACAAATCCATAGCGATGATAAAAACTGTCAATCGCCTAATCCCGAACGGGAAGCGATGATCCCCTGTGCTTATCGCATCATGGAACAACTGGTACCCGCCATACAAGGCTATCCGCTCAAGACAGACGCCAGTGGAGATGTACTCACCGAGGATTATCCGGCCGCTTTGCGGACAGTGAGAAGCTGGTTATTGGCCAGGGGCCAGACGTATCAGATCAATACCGATATTTATTAGTTGCCGGCAAGCCCTCCTTCTCGGGGCACGGAGTCGTCAGATCCATCAAAATTCTTTAAAAAGGGCATTTCTAAAGGTTTCACTTTCGGGCAACTTTTGCTATATTTGCCATGTGCAGAAAAAGAAGAAACATCGGGCAATTATATTCTATAAAAGTTATTTTGACGATTTCTTCAGCGAACAAAAGCAAAAGGTAAAAGACAAAATTATCTGGACCTTTGATCTAATTGAAGAACTTCAAAGAGTCCCTGAAACTTATTTGAAGCATATTGAAAATACAGACGGACTATTTGAAATCCGCGTTCAACAAGCAAGCGACATATTTCGAATATTCTGTTTCTTCGACCAAGGACAATTGGTTGTTTTAGCAAATGGATTTCAAAAGAAAACACAAAAGACACCGAAAAAGGAAATTGAGAAAGCACTAAAAATTAAGGAGGAGTATGAAAGCGAAAAAGAGTAACATCACTACACTTGACCAATTCAAAAACAAACACTACGGAAAAAAAGGGACTGCAAAACGTGACAAACTTGAAGCAGGTTATGAGAGCTTTAAAATCGGAGTACTTCTTTATGAAGCAAGACTCGAGAAGGGATTAACGCAAGAAGAACTCGCTGAGAAGGTGGGGACAACTAAATCATATATTTCAAAGATTGAGAATAATATTAAAGAAGCACGGATCTCGACACTGCAAAAGATAATTGAACTCGGCCTAGGTGGGCATTTGGAGCTATCTATTAAGCTTTGAAACTTTAATAATAAGTTATGAAAGTGGCCAACCGGCAACAACGGCTATAAAGCATTGCTTTTGGTTAATGATTTTTTAAAGGATAAGAGCAACGCATTATAGCCAGACGATAAAGACAAACCTGCCAGTCAACGGCATCCCGCAGATACCTGCCAGGGAATCAGCCGTCATTCCGTATAATCACTATTGGCAGTGGGCATCCTGTCAAAATGGGCGAAGAAGACTCATCATCTGATAAAAATCAGAGAATTTGGCTTTTATCCTAGTTAGATTAAACCTTTCAAGACCTAAAAGGCCCATATAGATAGTATCTATAATGGAATAGAAAGTATCACTTTGATCGATGGGTAATTTCTCATCATCTTCGTGGTTCAATTTTAAGTAAACAATTCTTAATCTATACACAATGGAAAAACATGAACACTCACATGCATCGTACAATGTGAACGGTGAAGGCAAATGCCCGTTCAATCATGGTGCTGTTAATCAGAGTGCCGGAGGCGGCACCACCAACCGCGACTGGTGGCCTAACCAGTTAAAGCTCAACATCCTTCGCCAGCGTTCTGAGCTTTCTAACCCGATGGGCGAAAATTTTAACTATGCTGAAGAGTTTAAGAAGCTGGATTTGAATGCCCTCAAGAAGGACATCAACGAGCTCATGACCAAGTCGCAAGACTGGTGGCCTGCCGATTATGGTCACTACGGCCCTTTCTTTATACGCATGGCATGGCACAGTGCAGGTACTTACCGCATTGCCGATGGCCGTGGAGGTGCAGGCAATGGTACCCAGCGTTTTGCTCCGCTGAACAGCTGGCCTGACAATGGCAACTTAGATAAGGCCCGTCTTTTATTGTGGCCTATCAAACAGAAGTATGGTAAGAAAATTTCATGGGCTGACTTAATGATCCTCGCAGGTAACTGCGCATTAGAAGCAGCCGGCTTCAAAACTTTTGGTTTTGCCGGTGGTCGCGAAGATGTGTGGGAACCAGAGCAGGATATTTACTGGGGTGCTGAGAAAAAATGGTTGGACGACAAGCGCTATGCGGGCGATCGTGAATTAGAGAATCCTTTGGCAGCCGTACAAATGGGTCTTATCTACGTAAACCCTGAAGGCCCTAATGGTAACCCTGATCCGCTTGCTGCTGCACGCGATATCCGCGAAACCTTTGGTCGCATGGCCATGAACGATGAAGAGACTGTAGCCCTGATTGCCGGTGGCCACACCCTCGGTAAGGCACACGGTGCCGGAGATCCCAGCAAGTATGTTGGTCCTGAACCAGCCGCTGCGAGCATTGAAGAGCAAAGCATGGGTTGGAAAAATACCATGGGCACTGGTCATGGCGTGAATACCATTACCAGTGGTTTAGAAGGTGCCTGGACCACCACACCTACTACCTGGAGCAATAACTACTTCGAAAATCTTTTCGGGTATGAGTGGGAGTTGACCAAGAGCCCTGCCGGTGCACACCAGTGGAAGCCAAAAGGCAATGCCGCTGCCAACGCTGTGCCCGATGCACACGATCCTGCGAAGCGTCATGCACCGATGATGCTGACAACAGATTTGTCATTGCGCTTCGATCCGATCTATGAAAAGATTTCTAGAAGATTTTACGAAAACCCTGCGGAGTTTAACGATGCCTTTGCACGTGCCTGGTTTAAGTTAACACACCGCGATATGGGCCCTATCGCCCGTTACTTAGGTCCGGAAGTGCCTAAAGAAGTATTGATCTGGCAAGATCCTGTTCCGGCAGTTACTCATAAGCTGATTGACACCACTGATATCACTGCTTTGAAGGCGAAGATTTTGGCAGCAGGCATCAGCATTGCTGATTTAGTATCTACTGCCTGGGCTTCTGCTTCTACCTTCCGCGGTTCTGATAAGCGCGGTGGTGCCAACGGAGCCCGTATCCGTTTAGCGCCTCAGAAAAATTGGGAAGTAAACAATCCTGCGCAATTGAATAAAGTATTGTCAGCCCTCGAAGGTATTCAAAAAGAATTCAATGCGGCACAATCAGGCAAGGCGGTATCCATGGCCGACCTGATTGTATTGGCAGGTTGTGCAGCGGTTGAGAAGGCTGCTAAAAATGCTGGTTACGACATCACGGTACCTTTCACACCCGGCCGTGCGGATGCAAGCCAGGAGCAAACCGATGTTGAATCATTTGCTGTATTGGAGCCACTAGCTGACGGTTTCCGTAACTACCTGAAGAAGAAGTACACCGTATCGGCAGAAGAGATGCTGGTAGACAAAGCACAACTGCTGACTTTAACAGCGCCAGAAATGACGGTGCTGGTAGGCGGTATGCGTGTACTCAATGCCAACTTCGATAAGTCTAAGTTAGGTGTGTTCACCAATCGCCCTGAAGTATTGAGCAACGACTTCTTTGTGAATTTGCTCGACCTGGGTACTACCTGGAAAGGCATGGCTGGTTCTACCGATGTATTCGAAGGACGCGACCGCAAGACAGGCGAAGTGAAGTGGACAGCCACCCGTGTAGACCTGATCTTCGGTTCTAACTCTGAGCTGCGTGCTTTAGCCGAAGTATATGGTTGTGTAGATGGCCAGGAGAAATTTGTAAAAGATTTCATAGCGGCCTGGAACAAAGTGATGAACCTCGATCGCTTCGATCTGGCATAAACAATGTTGATCTTGTATTGAAAGGTGGCCTGGCAACAGGCCACCTTTTTTATTGTGCCTTCTGCTGCTGAGCTGCCCCCTTCTCCAGATAACGCTTGGCTATAATGCGTTACTTTTATCCTTTAAAAAATTATTAATCAAAAGTTATACTTTATAGCCGTTGTTGGCGGTTCGTGCCACTTAGTAGGCTTGTATTAAAACGTCAGTTGGAATATTTAATTTTTCATGAAGTTGTCTAATCATCTCCAATGATAGTTTTCTCTTTTTGCTTAGTATTTCGCTCGCTCTACTCTTAAGTCCAACAACTTTCGCTAAATCTGTCTGGGTATAACCAAGTTGTTCCATTCTGAATTTTATTGCTTCAATTGGGTCAGGTAGGTCAATTGGGAAATGTTCGTTTTCGTATTGGTCAATCAATATTCCTAATATTTCAAGTTCGTCTCCCTCCTTAGTCCCTTTTTTGGCATCAAAAATTAGCTCAAGTCTGCCCAAAGCTTGTTGGTAGTCCTTTTTAGTCTTTATTGGTTTTAAGTTCATAGTCGTCAAATTTTATTCGCGTCAATTCTTTCGTATTCTTTATGAGTCCCAACAAATCGTATCCATATCATTTGATAATGGAAATTGATCTTAACAATTAGTCGGTAGTTGTTACCCTTTATATTGAAAACAACTCTATTGTCCCCAAGAATGCTTGCTGTTGGATATTCTTTTTTGATTTCATTGGTATTTTTCCATTCACTCTTTTCAGCTTCTCGATACCAGGATTTAAGTTGTTGTTCGCAGTCCGAATGTTTAGTCCAAAACTCTCGGAGTACCTTCTTAGCAATTACTCTCAAGTATTAATATTTTGTCAAAGGTAAGCTAAAGTTCCCGTATTGGGAATTTTTATTTTAGATATTTTTCTTGATTTTTGGACTGTCCAGAGGCATGATCGCCAACATCAGGGAAGTTCCAAAGTATAATCAGTTGCCTGTGGCGAAGAAGAGCGCTTTTCTGTTTTGGTAGAAAGTATTTATGCCTAACAACAAAGCTCCTGAGGCCGGGCGTCAAGTACCTGCTTCACGCATTTTAGAATTTCATTTCCTCTTCTTATCTTTCCTTTCATAAAGTATCAAATCTCGTTGATGCAGAAGAAGTTTATACTCCTTGCGGTATGCTGTGTACTTTCCACAGCGGTACAAGCACATATTTTTTCCGATTCTTTGGAGCTTAAGCAGCTGCATGCTGCCAAGTCAGCTCACTTGTTGCATCGATCATTTCAGCAATATTCCTTACTAAGCAAGAAAGCGACTTTAGATCCAATCATTACTCCACAGCAAACATTGGATGACTCCACTATCTACTACCGGGCAAAAGCCTTGGAGTATCATCAGGAAGTCAATACAAGAAATGCCTACGTCACATCACTGAATGAACTTACCGCGCTTGAACTTCCGGTAGGTGTTGCACCACCCAATGGTGATCTTAATTATGCGATCATCATCAGCCAGGTAAAGATTAATCCGCAAGGTGCTTTCCTGGAAGCTTACCTCATGTTTGAATTGCCAAACACCGGAGATAAGATTGCCTTTCGTGGCAAGAACATCCGCTTTTCTCACGAAGGCGGATTAACAGGTGATGGACGCCTCGAGTTGGTGGGTGATTATCCGATCCGCCTCAGTGATCAGACCCTTGCCTGGCTTCTTGGTAAAGGCAATACTTTTGTTGAGTTCGATTGCAACGGTTTCAAAGGCATGGGCATTGAAGCGGAAGTGCAATTCTCCCGCGACCTGATTGTGCCAGAAGATGAAAACGGCCAAGTAATACCTGATCAACAAGAGCGCGTAAAAACAAAATTCTCAGTACAGGCACAAAGCTGGAACGACTTGATGGTAGGTGTCAACTTACCTCCCTTTCAAGTGGCCACTTTGCCTGGCTTTGGTTTTCGTGTACAAGAAGCTTACCTCGACTGGAGTGATCTGTCCAACCCACCTGGTATTGTTTTTCCTGCGGGTTATACTTCTCCTTTTCTGGCTGCCAATGCACCAGCCTTGTGGCAGGGTATCTACCTGCATCGATTGGAAGTCAGACTACCAGCGTCTTTAAAGGAAAAATCAACGGATAAGCGAACGGCCCTTGGTGTGCAGCACATGTTGTTGGATGACCAGGGCTTTACTGGTTTTGTTTTCGTAGAGGATGAAATCATTAAAGGCGGAGACATGAGTGGATGGTCTTTTACTCTGGATAAGGTCAATATAGAATTGGTGGTTAACCAGGTAAAGGGTTTTGAATTGGGCGGTAGGCTTACCATGCCCATGGTGAAGACAAAGGACGATAAGCCTGCTGGTTTTATTTACAGAGCACAACGAGGGGCTGATGGTCAGTACATTTTTGGTGTCACGGTTGCTGATGCTTTGCGCATGCCTATGCTCGTGGCTGAGCTAAGCCTTCGTCCGGGTTCGGGTGTAACGGTAAGAGAGAAAGACGGTAAGTTTTATCCTACGGCTATCTTAAACGGCAGCTTGGGTATTAAGGGAACTAGCAAAGGACCCAAACCATCTCTCGCAGGTATTCATTTTGAAGGGATGCGCATCAGTAGCGAAGAGCCTCGCTTCGATATTCAGGCATTGGGTTTTGGTCGCGAAGGTTATCAGCAAAACCTTTCTAATTTCCCTGTGTCCATTACCAATATCATGGTGAAGAAGGAAACGAATCGGGTCGGCCTTGGTTTTGACTTAACCATCAACATAGGTGGTAAGGCAGAGGAAGGTGGCTTTGGTGGCAAAGCCGGACTTGTGGTATGGGCCAAACAAGAATCACAGCAGCTAAGAGATACGGAAGGGAAGCTAACGGAATCAGCAGCAAGCAACTGGCAGTATGATCGCGTTGATTTAACAGGTATAGGCATAAAGGTGAGCAAGCCTAATGTTTTTCAATTAGACGGCATGGTTAAATTCTTTGATGAAGACCCTGTGTATGGAGAAGGTTTTAATGGAAGTATCACTGGTAGTTTTGGAAACATGGCAACTACTTTTCAGGTCTTTGCCCTCTTTGGAAAAACAACTACTTATCGTTATTGGTATGCCGATGCCTTGGTCAAGTTCAAAGCAGGTATTCCACTCATCCCGGGTGTACTCGATGCCACAGCTTTTGGAGGAGGCTATTATCACCGCATGAAGCAAGCTGATCAGGCGATTAGCAGCACGCTGGGGAAAGCACCCTCCAACATTACTTACGTGCCCAATGAAAGCAGCAAAGGTCTGAGGGCCATTATGGAAATTGCTACCCCTCGACCGGAGCTGATGAATGGAGTCGTGGCACTTGAAATTGCCATGAATAATTGCGGAGGCTTTACCAATATCAGGCTCACTGGCAATGCTACCTTCCTTGGTTTCCAGGCGCTGGCGGAAGACAAAGTAAAAGAGCTGGCAGGCGATGCGGCTGCTGGTAAACTATCGGCTAAGCTGGCAGGTATGCTGGCCGGACAAATGGTTGGAAGCATGCTGCTCAATTTTGATAACGTCAATGATGTGTTTCATGGTAATATAGATGTATATGTAAATGTTGCAGGAGGTGTTATGCGGGGTGTTGGTACAGGCAACAGAGCAGGTTGGTGTACCATGCACTTTGAAAAAGGTGATTGGCAAATTCTTATCGGAACACCCCATCAGCCACTGGGCTTAGAGATGATGCGTGTTATTAAAACCCGTGCTTATCTGATGGCAGGTAACGATCTCCCTGCTGGTCCTCAGCCCGATCCACGCGTACTCGAGATTCTAGGTGGAAAAACAATCGATGGGATGCGTGATGCCAATCTGCTTACCAGTGGTACAGGCATGGCTTTTGGCTTAGGCTTCACGGTTGATACAGGTGACTTACGTTTCCTGATGTTTTATGGACGCTTTGCTGCAGGAGCCGGTATAGATTTTATGCTCACCAACTTGGGTAGCCACTACCACTGTGCTGGATCAACAGGAAGTATGGGTATTAATGGGTGGTATGCCAAAGGACAAGCGTATGCATTTGTTTCAGGTAAAGTTGGTATTAGGGTTAATCTCCGTTTCTATAAGGGCAATTATGATATACTGAACATCAATGCAGCGGCTATCATGCAAGCTGAGGGGCCTAATCCCTTTTGGATGCAGGGAGTCGTTGGCGGCAGCTATAACATATTGGGTGGGTTGGTTAAGGGCCGATGCAACTTTGAAGTAACAGTAGGGGAGCGTTGTATTCCGGTTGGTGAGCAGGAATTGCTGGCCGGTGTCAATATGATTGCGGGTATCACCCCCACAAAAGGTACAGAGGCGGTAGATGTATTCAATAATCCACAAGTAGCATTTAATATTCCGGTAGGGCAGGTGTTTGACATTACCGACCTTGAAAACAAAAAGCACATTTTCCGTGCCGTGTTGGATGAGTTTGTGGTAAAGCAAGATGCTACTGTGCTGGCTGGAGAACTCATTTGGAATGAAGCGAATGACCTCGTTGTATTTGATGGCACTGAAATTTTGCCTGGCAAGAAAAAACTAAACGCCACTGCACGCCTGAGCTTTGAAGAAAAAATAAATGGTGTCTGGACTAAGGTTAAGCACGAGGGGAAGATAGTGGAAGAGATCATCAGCACGGACTTTACTACCGATGAGGCACCTGACTACATTCCGGATCATAACGTGCTGGCTTCTTACCCAATCCGACAACAATTTAATTTTTTACCTAAAGAGTATAACAAAGGTTTTATTCAACTAAAAGACGGACAAGCTTATCTTTTTGAACAAGGGGCTGACTGGGAGCAAAAGGTAAGAATGACAAGTACTGCAGGCTTTGTGGAATCCAGTGTACGGTACGATAAAAGCAAGAAGTTGGTTGAATTTGATATCCCGACTGGTTTTGTAAATGCGCAGGTATATCAATGGGAAATACTCAACATGCCTACACAGATTGTGCGCATTGATGCGAATCTTCGAAAGGTGGAGACTAAGATGCTTAGTGGAGGAGAGAGTACTGCCACCTTAACCACCAAAACACTGGAGGGGAACCTCGACCGAAAAGAAGTAAGTGTATTGTTTGCAAATGCTTTTAGAACCAGTAAGTATAACACCTTCCAGGAAAAGATGAAGAATACACAACTTAAGCCTGCCAGCCGCTTGAGTGTAGATGTGAATGTATTTCAGTTAGCCGCTTTTATTACTGGCGATGAGCTATGGGATCTATACGATGTTACTGGAGTGACCGGCCAAAAACCCTTGATAGAACTGGAGGCAGTAACCCAAGGAAATGAATGGTATGAGACTACAGTTTTTCCATTGGTATATGATGGCTATCCATTAAGTGGTTTCATTCGCTTGCGCAGCAGAGATCCTTTGCTATATGGTGTGCCTCCTATCAGGAATAATTATTTCGCTTTATCAAAACCCTTGCCGAGACTGCAAGGCAGTGCTGAGCCTGTGGTATATCCTTTCACCCAAGAATTTGTATTGTATAATATGGGAGTAACTGTGTATCACGATTTTAGAGATTTACAAAATCAGGTTGTTAATTATGTTGTTGACAATCCAGGAGTATCCAACACTCGTTTTCAGGCTATGATGGTGAGTAATGCGCCTTCCTTACGGTATGGTGCTTATAGGCTAAAGCTTAGTTATAAAATTCCGATGCTCAACATTACCACATCTTCTTATGAATGGGAATTGTTTAACAAAGTAGTCTTTAACAATAATTAATTCTCTGAAAGATGTTTGTCAGATTAGACATAATGTATCAAATGCTCCACAATCTCAAATTCCGTAGTCTATTATGGGTTCATAGTTGTTTGATGCTAACTTTTATTTTGTCAGGTATCAATAATTCTTTATTGGCAAAAGTTGCTGTGCCAAGCGAAGAACCACTTATTGTAATTAGCAGACCTTATCAGGATTCTATTGTTTTGCGATGGGCTCCACGTACTGCTAATACCTGGAACCTTGCCAATGAACATGGCTATGATATCGAACGCTTTGTGATCGCCCGTAACGGCCAGTTACTCACCACTCCTGAACGGTCACTTCTTATTACAAAACCAATACTACCTGCTCCCTTGCCTTTATGGGAAGGAATAGTGCCGCTTGATAAATATGCCGCTATTGCAGCACAGGCCCTTTACGGAGATTCTTTTACCCTAGACCTGTCGAATAGTGATGCACTGACGATCGTGAATAAAGTGAAAGAAACCGAGCAACGTTTTGCCTTTGCTTTATTTTGCGCAGACTTATCCCCAGAAGTCGCGAAGTTATCGGCATTGCGCTTTACTGATACATCGGTAAAGAGAGGCGAAAAGTATCTATATCGCCTGCGCATCCATAATCAGGCAGATTCTCTTCGGGCGAGTGTAGTAGTGAGTCCTGATGATACGTATCAACTCATCGCTCCTGTAAGGCTGCAAGCTATTTTTAAAGATTATACGGTTGATCTTCAATGGGAGAAAGATCAAATGAATCGTTACACGGCTTATCAGGTAGAACATTCCTTTGATGGTAAAAATTATCTTTCTGTAAGTGATGTACCCATCACTACTTTTTCTTCCTCTAATCTTCAAGAGAGTCGTTTCGAGTACTATGTCGATTCTATAAGGGAAACAAAGGCCATGCATTACTACAGAGTAAGAGGTATTACGCCTTTTGGTGAAATGAGTGAGCCATCTGAGTTTGTAAGAGGTGCTCCTCAAAAGCAAATTAGTTCAGCACCAGTGCTCTATCAGGCAGAAAGTCCGGCCAACACAACCATACGAATGCAGTGGGAATTTCCACAAGAAGAGGAGCAGCGTATACAAGGATTTATTGTTGAAAGAGCGATGAAGTCCAAAGGTGATTATCTAAAGATACATAGTGGAACCCTCAATCCTTCCCTTCGAAGCTTTGAGGATATTCAACCCTTGCCCATTAATTATTATAGGGTGAGTACGGTAGATCTTGAATCGAATATGAGCACCTCAGCGCCTTACTTTTATCAATTGGCGGATAGCGTAGGCCCGGATCAACCTGTCGGGCTAAAAGCTACTATTAACGAAGATGGTTATGTGTCACTTAGCTGGGATGCGAATACTGAACTTGATTTGTATGGCTATCAGGTATATAGAAGTAATTTTCAAAGCGAAGAACTGGTGTTGCTTACAGAAGCTCCGGTTTTCCTTAATCAGTTTCAAGACAGAGTCAATGTTAATACCTTAAATGAGGCGGTCTTTTATAGTGTTATGGCAGTGGACCGTAATCAAAATCAGTCTAAGTTGTCGGTACTTTTAAAAGTACCACTTCCTGATAAGATAAGGCCTCAGACACCAGTATTCTTGCCAAGTGATGTGCGGAATGAAGGTATATTGTTATCATGGTTGCCGAGTGGCAGTACGGATGTTGTGCGCTATGATCTGTACCGACAAGCTTACGACCAGGCGGAATGGATTCGAATCAAGATACTCCCCGCCTCTGATGATTCTTTATTTACATTTCTAGATACAAATGCAGCTTTGAATAAAGTCACTTTCTATACATTGATAGCTGTAGATGAAGCAGGCTTGGAGTCGGAAGCCGCGCAAGCCATCAGTGTATCACGTGCCATGATACAATTATTACCTCCGGTTCGTTGGGTGGAGCCAATCAAAGATGTATCGCTTAAAACAATCAAACTGCAATGGCTTTACGAGCAGGAAAGTATCAAACAGTTTAAAATTTATAAGACGGTGAATAATGGTGCAGAAGTACTGTATAGAACTTTGCCAGCCAATCAATTGAGTTTTGTAGATAAAGTAGCCATGGGTAGCATCTATCAGTACCGCATTCTTCCGATAGCAGGTAATGGAACTCCGGGAACTTTTTGTGAATTGTTAGAGGTAAAATTTTAGAGATATTAAATGTTGTGCGCTATGAGATGGGTTAAACTCAGCACCTTGTGTGTGTTATTCGCTTGTGCATCGTATCAACGTGTTTTTGGTCAAACTACCAACTATGAGATTTTTGCAAATTTCAGCATTACCAATTGCAATGGCTATGTAACACCAGTCGCTGTTAATAGTATTCGTATTGAGCTGGAAGATGTTATTGGCGTAGATATTGCTACAGCGCAAGGATTTGCCTCAGATGGAGCAGCGCTAGTTGGGCAATTGACAAACACTTCAACTTTTAACGGATTCATCAATATAAGCGCAGCGTATAGTTTTACCTGTACCAGTGACCCTGATGATGTTGGTAGTGAAATTTTTATCGAAATATCAGAGAGTATAGTAGTTGCTTTTGACGGAAAGTGCTTTAATCAATCTTATACCGTTCCGGAAGGAATAGCACTCCTATCCATTGATTATAATTTTTTTCAGAGCCTTTCTGCGCCTACTATTTCATTCCCAAACCCATGTCCAAGTGATCCAGTTACTTTAAGGGTACCGGTCACAGCCCCCTCTTTTGATTGGCGTGTGTCTAATGATGGTCTTACTTGGAAAACATTTCTTAGCAACGCCTCTAGTGTAGTTGTTGCTAGTCCAGAGCAATTAAAGCAGAATGATGAGGCCTCAATTTACGGCAATCGTTTTGTGCAAGCGATTGAAAGAGGTTGTCTTAATAATAGAATGAGCCCGGTTTCTGAAGTTTTTCAATTTCATGTAGCCCCGCCTGTTGTCAGCCTCACTCCTGGTGATCCAAAATGTAAGGATGGAACGGATGGTTTTGTGGTAGTAAGTATTACCATTAACGACCCAGTTGTAAACGATTTTGAAGTACAGTTATTTAATAGCAGTACGCTTCCTTTTAATGGATCGATCCCTGCTGATCGCGATGTGTCTTTCATTGACAAAAGTCATGATACGATAGGCAATTTGAGTACAAATTCAAAAAATCAAGAAGAGTACTATATTGTTGTAACCAATAATACAAATATTGATGACTATGGCGCTTGCTTTTCTGAACGAGAATATTTTACACTTTTTAATCCTAAGGAGATTAAGGTAGACTTTAAAGATTTACAAGATGTAAAATGTTTTGGTGGCAATGATGGGAGCGTGACAGTTGAAGCCACAGGTGGAGCGGGTGGCTTCAAAGATTTTAATTGGGGAGGCTCTCGCACGACAGCTACTGCTACAGGATTAGCATCGGGTACTTATACGGTCCAGCTAAAAGATCAAAACGATTGCCCGGCTCAAGGGAGTGTAACGATAAATCAGCCAACCAAGTTAACAGTTGCCATCGAATCTCTTAAAAGGGATGATTTTAATAGTTTCGATGTTAGTTGCTACAATAAACTTGACGGTGAATTAAAGGTCTCAGCTACGGGTGGTACAGGTATTTATGCTTACGATTGGACCAATGGTCCTTCATCGCCTGATTATAAAAACCTGGGCGTTGGTACTTATACAGTAAAGGTAACCGATGTAAATGCTTGTTCTGCAACTGAGAGCATCACGCTTATTGCACCATCTCCTATTACTTTCTCTATTGAAGAGAAACAAGCCATTGCTTGTGCCGGGACAGCTACAGGGTCAGCTGCTATTAAGCTCTCATCCATAACCAATGCAATAGGTACTGTTTCTTATCTGTGGTCTAATAGTCAGAGTACTTCAGAAATCAACAATGTTTTAGCCGGTACTTATACGGCAGTGATTATAGACGCTCAGGGTTGTACCGGTAGCAATGCTATTACTTTTACAGATCCACCCGCTCATAGTGTTGATATTGTTCCTCAGCCAATTCATCAGGGTAGTTTTATTTCTTGTGTTGGAGAGTCGGATGGACAATTGGGTACTTCTGTATTGGATGCAAATGGTAACCCCGTATCAGCTCAGGCATACCAATGGTTTCGCAATGGACAGATCATGGATGAAACTTCATCCTTACTGTCTGGCGTAAATGCTGGCGGCTACCGTGTTGTTATCACCTATGGTAATGGTTGCAAAGCAGAAGATAGCTATTCATTGACTGATCCTCCGGCTTTGGTTGTCGATGCCCAGGCGGCTCTCCAATACAATGGATTATTACTTTCTTGTAACGGGGCAGCTGATGGTAGTTTACGGGCACAAGTTTTAGGAGGAACTCCAGGAACAAGCGGCTATACATATGAATGGACTAATGGCTCCAATGATTCTATTATTGAAAACCTACCTGCGGGCGCTTACACCATCAATGTTCGCGATGCTAATGGTTGCCTGGCAACGGATAGTTATGCAATAACGAATCCTGCACCGGTATTGCCGACCATTCTTGTTGAAACTAATTACAATGGTTTTCCCATTAGGTGTGACGGATCTGCTGATGCGGAATTAAAAGTAAGTGCTACCGGTGGTACAGGTATCTATACTTATGCGTGGGAAGCTTTTAATAACGGTGAGTTATTGAGTGATGTGCCCGCAGGTACCTATACGGCCATCGCTACGGATCAGAATGGTTGTAGGGCTGAAGTATCCATTACTATAGATGATCCAGATCCGGTTGTAGCCAGCATTGATGTACTCTCTGATTATAATGGACAAGCCCTCACTTGTACAAATGCAGCCAATGGTCGATTGGAGGCAAGAGCAACAGGAGGTACCAATACTTTTACTTATCGCTGGAGCACTGGAGGGATCAGTGCTGTTCAATCAGGACTTAGTGCCGGTATATACTCGGTAGAAGTAAAAGATGGAAATGGTTGTATGGTGACTACTTCAAAGGAGATTATCAATCCTGACCCTGTTATAGCTTCTGTCATCGCTACTTCTGATTACAATGGTTTTTCAGTGACTTGTTTCAATGCACAAGATGCTTACTTACAGGTAAAAGGAGAAGGAGGCACCCGTACTTTCACCTATGAATGGATAAACCAGACGGAGACATCAGATTCATTGCACCATGTCAAAGCAGGAAATTATACAGTTATTGTGCGTGATGAGAATGGATGCTCAGATGATCTTAATTATACTTTAACAGAACCAGCACTGCTTACTTTGTCGATAATAGATGTGCAAAATATTACTTGTTATGATGGCGATGACGGGGCTTTGTCTTTAAAGGCACAAGGAGGTGTGGGCGCCTATCAATATGCTATTAATGATGCCGTGTCTAGTTCTTCGTTTTCTTTTATGAATCTCAAGGCTTCGGAATACCAATTATCAGTTGTCGATCAAAATGCTTGTGTTGCTAGACTTACGAAAGAGTTGACGCAACCTGACATAATTGAAATTTCCTTTACTGAAATTCAACCTGCTTTTTGTGCTGATCCAAGAGGGAGTGTAAAGACTGATATCAGAGGGGGAACAGGTATGTATACGTATACCTGGTTTGATCAGGGATCCAACATAATTAGCTCTGCTGACACCTTGGCAAATCTGGCAGCTGGCATTTATACTTTGCAGATTGAAGACGGAAATGCTTGTCAGATGACAAGCAATATTGGTATAGTGTCCACCGATGGACCGATTGTTTCTGTCAAAGAAATGATTCCTACAACTTGTTCATATACAACTGATGGTATAGCTGAAGTTGAGGTTGTTCAAGGGCAAGGTCCTTTTACCTTCAAATGGCAAAATGGTCAACAAGCAGCGAAGGCTATCGATCTTCTGCCCGGTTTATCATTTCTTACTGTAACAGATGTAAACAATTGCGTTACAAGTGCTTCAGTGGAAGTGACTGCACCTCAGGCCTTGCAGATTAATGCAAAAAGTATAGAGCAAGTAAGTTGCAACGGTGGTAATGATGGTAGTATAGAGGTAGATGGGCAGGGAGGTGTTGGTGATTATATTTATGATTGGAGTTTCTCAACCAGTGCTTTGGCCACTGGCTTGGCTAAAGGCACTTATGTTGTGGTGCTCAAGGATAGAAATAATTGCCGTACACAATCTTCCTTCAGTATTTCTGAACCTGAGCCTATACGGATCGAGTTAAAAAGCAGGACATTGCCTTTATGTTTTGGTGATTGCACCGGACTTATAGAAGTATTGGCCACAGGTGGTAATGGAACATTTACTTACCAATGGAGTAACGAAAGTCAGGGATCAGTAATTTCATCAATCTGTGCAGGTGACTATTCAGTTATGGCAACTGATTCAAAAGCTTGTACTGCCAGTGCTTCTTTTTCACTGGGCCAGCCAACTGCCTTACAAATCCGCAGTATAGAAAATAAGCCACCCGATTGTTACGATGGCTGTAATGGTGCCTTAGCCGTTGAAGCTTTTGGTGGTGTTGGATCTTATCAATATAAATGGTCAACCAATGCTAAGACACCTGCTATCAGCAATATTTGTGCTGATACTTATTCGGTGCTCGTTGCAGATGGTAATCAATGTGAGACTGAACTTATTCAAATCCTTATTAATCCAGCACCGCTAGAAATTGATCTTGGTGGTAGTGTTACTTTGTGCGTTGGGCAAAGTTATACCCTTGGCGTTGAACAAAACTGGGCTTCATACCTTTGGTCTAGTAATATCGGTTTTTCTAGTACTGCCTCGCAGATAACAATTAGAGATCCAGGTTTGTACTCGTTGGAAGTAGTTAACAATCTGGGGTGTACTGCAAAAGATACATTTTTGCTGGAAACTTCACTGGACTTACTCAAAGCTTCTTTTATAATGCCTGATGAAGCACTGTTGATGGATACCGTTGTGTTTATTGATATTTCCTGGCCACTTCCATCAAGCATACGCTGGAAGTTTCCTGATGCCATGGAAAAGTTGTTGGATATGAATGACGTGATTTACGGACGATTTAAGAATGAAGGAAGCTATACCATTGGTATGGAAGCGCGTTTGGGCGAATGTTTCGATGAGCTATCTAAGTCAATTTTAATTAAAGGTACAGCTCAAGCACTGCAACCTGATCAATTAGGTTACGAAGCATGGATGAAACATTTTGATCTTTATCCCAATCCTATGCAATCGCAAGCGACCATGTCTCTTGTACTTGATTCACCAGCTAACGTAACATTAAGTATATGGAGCATGCTCAATGGAAAAATGATTTATAGAGTAGATCTCTCCAATCAGGCTGAGTATGAACTGGCCTTTCAGCAACTTAGCTTAGAGGCTGGCACCTACATACTTCGAATGGATCATCCAAAAGGCATTCGATATATACGCTTTATTGTTCAGTAAATGCTTAAAGACTTTTTGTTGAATGAAGTATAGAGGCTTCACTCTTGTGATGAGCCGGTGTCTTCTTATACCTTTCCACTACTTTTAACCACCCGCCTCCTTTGCTTGCAAAGCTTTTGATCTTCCTGGCAGAGCTGTTGTAGGTTTTGTTGAGCCAATTCAAAATGGCTTAAGTAAGCATTGGCTTGTGTCTTCAACTGTATCATTCAATCTTCCTTTAATAATTGGTAAAACTAGGGAGTAGCCAGCATTCTTTCTGTGACAAGGGTTACAGAAGCCAGCAATGATCTTCTCCTTGTATGCTTTCATCCAATAAAAAAGCACAGGCTGTCAACCTGTGCTGTCTTAAAAGTTTATACTTTCTTAGTTTACCTTAATCAGTTCTACTTCAAACAGCAGCGTAGAGTAAGGGGGTATTTGTCCACCGCTGCCGCGCTCCCCATAGGCCAGCTCATAGGGGATGTACAACATCCACTTGTCGCCTTCTTTCATAAGTTGCAGGGCCTCTGTCCAGCCGCGGATCACGCCCCCTACACTGAAAGTAGCCGGTTGGCCTCTGCGCACAGAGCTATCGAATTCAATTCCGTCAATCAAGGTACCGATATAATGAACGGTAACGCGATCACTGGCTGTGGGCTGTTTGCCATTACCTTGTTGTAGTACTTTGTATTGTAAACCGCTGGCGGTGGTTACCACACCTTCCTTTAATTTGTTAGCTGCTAAATATTGTACGCCTGCAGCCTTGGCTTTTTCTGCTTTGCGCATAGCCGCTTGTTGCATGTAGTTCTGTACGATCATCATGGCTTCGTTTGGCTCTACCAATATTTTTTTGCCCGAGAGGGCATCGCGCATGCCGGCATTGAGCGCATCAATATCCAGCGAATCTGCGCCCTGCGATTTAACATTGTTCGCCATCAGGGTACCCAGGGCGTAGCTGATTTTAGCCATTTCATTATCCATGTTCACGGTCTTCGGTTTTTTAAGATTATCGATCTCTGTTTTGAGCTGATTAATTTCAGCCTGCAGTTCTTTCTTTGACTGTGCCATCGCAAGGGTGGCGCCAGTTAACAGGAGGAATAGTGTTATATAGCGCATAAGCATTGTTTTCGGGTGCAAATAAAGCAAAATTCGACAACAAGCTTATGTAAATGCACTTCAATGCTAAGCGCTAATTCCCTAGTTTTAGGATCAATCCATCAAGCATGAGCCGTCTCTTTTTTGTTTTTCTGCTAGTATGTACTACTGCCTCCTGGGCACAAGTAGAAGCACCTGAAGAATTGGTGAATCCATTAATGGGAACGCTCTCCAAGGTTTCCCTTTCCAATGGCAATACCTATCCTGCCATTGGTTTGCCCTGGGGCATGAACCTATGGTCGCCCCAAACGGGTAAGATGGGCGATGGTTGGATGTATACCTATGATGCAGACAAAATCAGAGGCTTCAAGCAAACGCATCAACCCAGTCCCTGGATGAATGATTACGGACAGTTTGTGATCATGCCGGTTACGGGCAAGCTTCAATTTAATCAAGAGGCGCGCGCCAGTTGGTTTTCACATAAATCGGAAGTAGCCAGGCCTTATTACTATAGTGTGTATTTGGCCGATGCGGATGTAACCACAGAGATTGCGCCCACAGAGAGAGCGGCCATTTTTCAATTTACCTTTCCTGAACAAGATTCTTCTTTCATCGTGATTGATGCCATCGATAAGGGTTCTTATGTGAAGGTCATTCCGGAAGAGAATAAGATCATTGGTTACTCCACCCGTTATCGCAGGGGGAGTCTCATTAATTTTAAAAACTATTTCGTTATCTATCTCAATAAGCCCTTCACCATGGCCTATACCTGGCGAGGCGATACACTGGTCAAAGATTCCTTGGAAATGAAGGCTGATCATGCAGGGGCCATTGTAGGTTTTGCTACCAAAAAAGGTGAGCAAGTACAACTGCGGGTGGCTTCCTCTTTTATCAGTTGGGAACAGGCTGAATTGAATTTACAGCGCGAGTTGGCTTCAGATGATTTTGAGCAGATCAAAACGAAGGCGAAAACTATCTGGAACAAAACCTTGAGTCGCATTCAGGTGGAAGGAGGAACCGATGCGCAGCTGCGAACTTTTTACTCATGCCTGTATCGTACTTTATTCTTCCCCCAAAAATTATATGAGGTTGATGCTGCAGGCAAGGTTGTGCATTACAGTCCGTATAATGGAAAGATACTACCCGGCTATATGTTTGGGGGCACTGGCTTTTGGGATACCTTCCGCGCCTTGTATCCATTTTTAAATTTGATGTATCCTGCTATCAATAAGGAAATGCAGGAAGGCTTGATAAATGCCTACCTCGAAGGTGGTTTCTTACCAGAGTGGTCGAGCCCCGGTTATGCCGATATCATGATTGGTAATAATTCAGCTTCGGTAGTAGCCGAGGCTTATCTGAAGGGTTTGCGTGGTTACGATATAGAAAAATTATACGAAGCATTAGTGCATGGAGCCAATCACGAAGGACCTGTATCTGCCGTAGGCCGCAAGGGTGTACAATTTTACAATGAACTTGGCTACGTGCCTTACGATGTGGGGATCAACGAAAATGCTGCCCGCACCCTCGAATATGCCTACGATGATTTTGCGATCTATCAATTAGCCAAGGCCCTCAATAAACCAAAAGCGGAGCTTGATCTATATGCCAGGCGTAGTATGAATTACAAAAATCTCTTCGATCCACAAACAGGACTCATGAGAGGTAAAAATAAGGACGGTAAATTTCAATCTCCCTTTAATCCTTTTAAGTGGGGCGATGCTTTTACAGAAGGAAACAGCTGGCACTACACCTGGTCAGTCTTTCACGATGTACAGGGGCTTATTGATTTGATGGGTGGGTCAAAAGCTTTTGTGAACAAACTTGATTCTGTATTTATGTTACCACCCAAGTTTGATGATACGTATTATGGTGGAGTTATCCACGAAATCAGGGAGATGCAAATTGCCAACATGGGCCAATACGCACACGGCAATCAACCCATCCAGCATATGATCTATTTATATAATTATGCAGGTACTCCCTGGAAGACGCAATATTGGGTGCGAGAAACCATGAACCGCATGTATGCGCCTACACCCGATGGTTACTGTGGTGATGAAGATAACGGACAAACATCGGCCTGGTATATTTTCTCTGCTTTGGGTTTTTATCCTGTTTGTCCTGCGAGCGATCAATATGTATTGGGGGCTCCTTTATTTAAGAAAGTAACCTTGAATTTAGAAAATGGTCAGCAGGTGCAGATCAATGCACCTCACAATAACGAAAGGAATGTATATGTAGATGTACTGCGCATCAACGGAAAAGTATATGAGAAAAACTGGCTTAATCACTTTGACTTGATGAAGGGGGCTATATTGGATTTTTCGATGGGTGATAAAATTAATGTTGAGCGGGGCACCAGGAGGGAAGCCTTTCCTTACTCTTTCTCGAATGAAAAGCGATAGCATGGCCATTGGATATGGTATCGCACAGTTCACATGATCAGTATTTTTATTGAGTCGGATAAAATAATTAGTATGAGAATTAATCTTCTTTTTCTGTTGGGGATATGCTTCTTTTCAGTAGCCAGTAAAGCCCAACAAAATCTTATTCCTTATGCCAAACCTATTATAGGCACTGAAAAAATGGGGCATACTTTTCCGGGGGCAACGGTGCCTTTTGGTGCCGTGCAACTAAGTCCGGATACAGATACCATTCCCTATGAGGTGAATAACAGGTATAATAAAGATGTTTATAAATACTGTGCCGGTTATCAGTATAAAGATAAAACCATTGTAGGTTTCAGTCACACGCATTTTAGTGGTACTGGTCATTCTGATCTTGGTGATTTTTTGGTAATGCCCACTACCGGTGCTTTGCAGTTGAATCCTGGAACAGCGGATAAACCCGGTAATGGTTATCGTTCTTTGTTCTCGCACAGTACAGAAGTGGCTGAGCCGGGTTATTATAAAGTGTTGTTGGAGGATCACAACATTCTTGCTGAGATGACTGCCTCTGAACGGACAGGCTTCCATCAATATACTTTTCCTGCTTCCAGTGAGGCGCACATCATCCTTGACCTGATGGCAGGGATCTATAATTACGAAGATAAAAATGTCTGGACCTTTGTGCGCATTGAGAATGATACACTCGTAACAGGCTACCGGCAAACCAATGGATGGTCGCGTACACGTACCGTTTATTTCGCCATGACTTTTTCCAAGCCTTTTAAACAGTATGGCGCCAGGGATTATTCCAAAGCGCAGGTGTATAAAGGTTTCTGGCGTAAGTTCGACCAGACACACAATCATCCGGACTTAGCCGGAAAGCAATTAAGACTGCACTTTGATTTTGAAACACTTGCTCATGAGAAGATAAAAATGAAGCTGGCCTTGTCGCCAGTAAGTACGAGGAATGCTATTCAGAATTTGCAAGATGAAATTCCTCATTGGGATTTTGAAAAAGCCAAAGCAGCTGCACAGGCGCGATGGAACAAAGAACTGAATAAGATACAGGTGCAAATGTTAACACAAGAAGATAAGGTTAACTTTTACACAGCGATGTATCACGCAGCTTTGATGCCAACACTTTATATGGATGTGAATGGAGAATATAAGGGCCTGGATCAGAATGTGCATAAAGCGGAAGGATTTACCAACTACACTTCGCTTTCCCTGTGGGATACTTTCAGGGCCTTTCATCCCTACCTGAATTTGATTAACCCTTCCAGGAATGCAGATGTTATTAAATCCATGCAGGCCCATTACGATCAAAGTGCTTTGGACATGCTCCCCATTTGGTCGCACTATGCCAATGATAATTGGTGCATGAGCGGTTATCATGCAGTATCCGTCATTGCAGATGCTGTCATCAAAGGCAATAATGACTTCGATGCCAAACATGCACTGGATGCTTGTGTGGCCACCGCTCGCAAACGAAGCTATGAAGGCATAGGCGATTATATAGACAAAGGTTATATACCGGCTGATAAAAACGGAACTTCTGTTTCTTCTACCCTCGAATATGCTTACGATGATTGGTGCATAGCACAATTGGCCAAGCATTTAAAGGAGGAAGGTATTTATCAGGAGTTTATGAAACGATCTGAACACTGGAGAAATGTGTATGATGCCAGCATAGGTTTTATGCGTCCTCGCATGAGCGATGGATCTTTCAAGAAGAATTTTGATGTGCTCAACACAGAAGGGCAGGGCTTTATCGAAGGCAATGCCTGGAATTTTAGTTTGTATGTGCCGCACAATCCTGCCGCTATGATTGAAGTGATGGGAGGTAAGAAAAAGTTTGTTACTCACTTAGACTCTCTATTTACCATGGATTTGCCCGATGCATTTTTTGCACACACAGAAGACATTACAAGAGAAGGCATCATTGGTAACTATGTCCATGGCAATGAACCCGCTCATCATGTGGTATATTTGTATAACTGGACAGATCAGCCCTGGAAAACACAGGAGAGAGTACGGATGATCCTGCGGCATCAATATCATAACGGGCCTGCAGGTTTAGGCGGTAATGATGATGCGGGACAAATGAGTGCATGGTATCTGTTTACGACATTGGGTTTTTATCCGGTAGCACCAGGATCTGATCAGTATAGTCTGGGCAGTCCATTAGTGAAGGAGGCATTAGTTACATTTGAAAATGGTAATACGCTTTTGATTAAGGTGAATAACCAATCGGATAAAAATGTATATGTCAAGAGTGTTAAGTTGAATGGTAAAGTTGTGGATAGACGCTACCTTACTCACACAGAGTTAATAGCTGGAGGAACTTTGACATTTGATATGAGTAGCAGGCCATCAAAGAAATAATTCTTTGCCTGACAAGTATTTTACCAATTCAGTGATAATGATTAGTTGTAATCAAAAGCCTGATCTCTTACTTTATAGTACTCTTTATTAAAGATACCGAAGTAGAAGCGTGCAGGGAATAGGTGATAAAAGGGCCATATCTTGGTTAAGGTATGTTGTTCCGTTGTATACGCCTTCATGACTTGCTGTTTTTGCTCCTCAAAGCCTTTGAATGATATTTGCACCGTTGGTTTAGGGGTGCTTTTGAACTGATATACTTCTTTAGCTATTTCATAAGCCGGCAGGCCATCAAGAATTTTCTCATTCATACGCGGATCAAATACAGCCTGATAAATTCTTTTGACAAAAGCGGTAGAGTCTTTTTGATATTTACGGCAATAGTTAAGCGTTAATCTGCTAATCAACAGATGTTCCGGGTGGCCATAACCGCCAATGCTGTCATCGAGCGTGAAGATGACGGAAGGCTTATGTGCTTGTATAAAACGCTGTATATAAGGCATAACATTTTCAATATTGTAAATGCTATCAAGCAGGTGGTGAGGGATGGCTTTCCATGGATCTTGAACATTTTCTCTGTCATCGCGCAGTAAGACATGATGAAACTCTATGCTTTTGATGCCTTGTATAGTAGCCGCTTGTTGCAGATGAATTTGTCGAATCGAATCACGCCCTTTCCAACCTTGATAGAAACACATTTGCCTTACTGTCCACCCTTCTTTGCATAAAGCCGATATCGTGCCGGCCATGCTCACGGCATCATCATCGTGGGCAACAATGATTAAAGCTGTCTTGTTAGATTGTTCTTTGAGAAAACTGTCTTCTGGATAAGTGGCTGCAGCAGCCAGGTAATACAAGTATGACACCACACCTGCAAAAATGAGTATTGATGTTATTACCACCAGGATAGAAAATTTGAGAGCTTTCATGTTTCCTGTTTTTGCGTATAGTGCTTTTACTTTTTGACTATTGCTTAAGTTGTTTCCAGCCTGGGCCTCTTACAACCCTTCCAGGCTTAGCATTGGTATGTTCTCCATTGGCTAAAACCTGTACACCATTGACAAAGACATGCAACATGCCACTGCTATACTGATGTGGTTTTTCAAATGTGGCATGGTCTTGAATTTTTTCTGCATCAAAGATGACTACATCTGCAAAATAGCCTGGGGTGAGCAAACCTCTCTTCTTGATTTTTAAATTAGTGGCGGGTAAAGAAGTTAGCTTCCTGATCGCTTCTTTCATGGGGATTACTTTTTCATCGCGCACATATTTACCCAATAGCCTGGAAAAGTTTCCATAGGCCCTTGGGTGGGTATTGTATTGAAGGAATACGCCTTCGGCAGCAGGTGATTCGGCATCACTGCCAAAGCTCATGTAGGGTAAGGTGATTTGTCTTTTTACATTCTCTTCACTCATCATAAAATAGGCAGTACCAACCCGCGTACTGTCGGTAATGACCAAATCCATGGCAGTTTCTTCGGGTGACTTCCCATAGATTCGGGAAACCTCTGCCAATGTTTTTCCTGTAAATTGTTTAAGTGAGTCATTAGTAAAACCTAACAGCAAAACCCGTTCTGGGCTTCCTGCCATCAGCAAGAGATTTTCCCATGCCGTTGAAGGCTTGCGCATTTCTTGTAATGCTTTGTTTCGAAGTGTAGGATTTTGTAATCGCTTAATCCACTCTTTTATACCACCTTCTTGTACCCATGGTGGCATAGAGGCGTCTAAGCCAGTGGCACCCGCAGTATAGGTATACATGTCAGTAGTTATTTTAATGCCATTCCTGTTAGCTTCATCAATTTTCATTAAGACGGAGTCTAGTTTCTGCCAATTTTCTTTACCTGCCAATTTTAAGTGATAGATCTCTGCCGGTAGTTGTGCCTCACGGGCAATTCGAATCGTTTCATCAACAGCATTATAAATGTTATTGCCTTCGCTCCTCATATGGCTTATATACATTCCATTGTATTCGGCTGCGACCTTACAGAGTTCTATTAGTTCTTCCGTACTGCTATAGTTGGCTGGCGCATAAATGAGAGAAGCACCAATGCCAAGCGCTCCTTCTTCCATAGCTTGGCGCACTAAATCCTTCATGCGCATCAGTTCTTCTTCACTAGGTGCTCTGTTGGCATAACCCAATTCATGTATCCTTGCTGTGGTTGCGCCCATAAAGGAAGCTACATTGGTACTTACTCCTCTGCGCTCGAGTGACTCCAGGTATTCTCCTAAACTTGTCCAATCGATCGTATAGGCAGTGGATGGATCCCGCCTCATCATATCGTAGGTCTCTTCTTTCATTTTTTCATTCATTGGGCCCATAGAAGTACCTTCACCAAATACTTCTAAGGTTACACCTTGCCGAATATCAGCTTGTGATCTCCCATCGATAATGAGTGATTCAACGGCCCAGCTCAGCATGTTGATGAATCCGGGAGCGACTGTTAATCCAGTGGCATCGATTTCAAGTGTGGCTTTGGCCGATGATAGGTCACCAATAAATGAAATCGTATCTGCATTGATACCGATATCAGTTACAATACCTTCATTACCACTTCCGTCAAAGACAGTGCCTCCCCGAATGATTGTGTCGAATCTTTGTGATTCGCAGCTGGTGATCAGGCATGCGAATAGTAGCAGTAAGGTATTTTTCATATTGTAGATTGAGTATTTATTTATTCCTATAAATGGCTTTACCACTATAAGTATGAGTGGTTTTGCCAGCTTCAAATACTTTTTGCCCATTTACCCAAACGCTTTGAATGCCTGTTGAGGGTAACTGTGGCCTTTCGGGTGTAGCATGATCACTGACGACAATCGGATCAAAAAGAACCAGATCGGCATAGTAGCCTTCTTTAATTTCACCTCTTTTCTGAATACCAACATTGTTGGCGGCCAGCGAGGTCATTTTACGGATAGCATCCTCCAGATTCAAGGCTTTTTCTTCTCTTACGTATTGTCTGATTATTTTAGTGAATGAACCAAAACCCCTTGGGTGCCTGCCCACGCCTGAACCATCAGAACAAATATTTGTGTACGGCCATTGCATGATCTGCCTGATATCATTTTCTTCCATGCTTGTAGCGATGATGCTTTCGTCCCCTTGCTTTGCTTCTACTTCTGCAATTAAGTTCATTAATGTTTTGGCAGGCTCCTCTTTTCTTAATTGTGCAATATCGCTTAGGGTCATTCCTATGTAAGTGGTATCAGGACTGTAATTACCGATACGGATGCCTTCAGGTGGGGCTAATTCTTTTAAAGCAAAAATCGCTTCGTCTTTATCTTTGAAATTGCGCTTAGGAAAAAGAACTGTCATCGTAGATGACCAGTAAGGATAGGGATATATGTCAGCACTTACCACAATACCTGACGCGCGCGCTGAATCTAATTTAGCAATAAGTTTATCGGATTGGCCCCAAATACTCTTCATGGCAAGTTTGGTGTGAGAAATGTGAATTGGCATTTTTGTTTCAGACCCAATTTTTAGAATCTCATCAATGGCCTTCCAGAAATAACGATCTTCACTGCGGATATGGCTCGCATAGCGTGTTTGATATCCAGCGGCAACTTGGGCAAGCGCCATCACTTCTTCTTCACTGGAAAATATGCCCGGATCATACTCCAATCCTGTGGATAGACCCAGTGCTCCAGCTTCCAATTCTTGTTGCAGTATTTTCTTCATGGCCGCCATCTCCTGAGGAGAAGCAAAACGCTTAAAACTATCAGCCATCACAGAGTCTCGTAATGTATTATGTCCTACGTAGGTGCCGACATTAACAGCCACTGGTGTTTGTTGCAGTTTATTATAGAAATTGATCAGGGGTAATTCAGAAAATCCATCTTGCCCAACAATAATAGTTGTAATCCCCTGACTCAGGCATGCAGGCATATCGCGAATGCTGAACATGCCGCGATCATGGTGGCTATGCGTATCAATAAAGCCTGGTGTAAGGGCTAATCCATAAGCATCATAAATATTGATTGCCTTTGCTTTCGATAAGTCCCCAATGGCTGCGATCGTATCTCCTTGTATGGCAATGTCACCTACGAATGGAGGTGCCCCGGTTCCATCATAAATAGTTGCATTGCGTATGATTAAGTCATAGGTAGGACTTTGGCATGATAGCAGAAATACAATGGAACTAAGTAGAAGGTATTTCATGTCAGTTGGGACCGGTAGGTTACAAGCTGAAATTACTAAAATTATCTTTAATACTGTTGGCTTGATTTCCTATCGTCCTTGCTGAATCCAGGCATTAACATTTTGTTGGATGTAGGCACATCGGTTATAGCATATAAAATGAATACAGGGTTTGAATTAATGCTTAGTTAACAGCCGTAATCATATACCGAAAATGAGGTATGTATCTATTATTTTATTTGGTTAACTGCTTTTAAAAATTCTTATCATTTTTTATATTACAATATCGATTCAGCCTTTGTGTCGACTCTTGTGCAGTAATAACCTTAAAAATAATACCTATGAAGTCCTTCGTTGTGCTTTGGATATTATGCATATCCATCTCCCTTTACGGGCAGAATAATTCAGTGATTACACCACAAAATTGTAGTTGCTATGGCTACAGTAATGGTAAGATCGCTATTAGTAATGTTAGTGATAATACCGAAGTTAATCTTTCGAAGATTGAAGGCCAAACTACTTCAGTATTATTCAACTATAGTAAAACGCGAGAATTTATTGACTTAAACCCTGGGAACTACGTTGTAGGTTTTAAGGATGGTGAGAACCTGAGTAATGTAAATATTGATATTGGTGAGCCTGAAGAGTTACGATTTGAGGTTAATAGCCCCACGGTTTTGCCAAAAACGGATACTGATTCAACTGGTGTTTTATCCATTAATGCCTTAAAGATTTCAAAGCCTTATACAATATTTTATAAAAGAAATGGCGATTTAACTTATAAGTCAAGCAACCTGGGGAATACCATTAGTGGACTTCTTTCTGGAACTTATACTTTATACGTTGAAAAGGGTTCATGCAGATCAGGATTGCAAACAGTTGTTTTGCCAGTCCAAAATATGTTTGAATTAGCCTGGCATCAATTAAAATATTGTGATCAAGCATCGCTTGAGTTTGAACTGATCTTACCAACAACAGAAAATGTATCAGTTACTTATGAATATGAGAATAATTCTATGGGTATCCCAGAGTTGGTACAAACATCCAACAACGTACGCAGATATAAAATCAGCTGGCTGGGTTTTGGTAAGTATAAGATCTCTGCTGTTGGGATCCCAGCAACAAGGGTGAGAACGCTTACGCTCAATGCGTTAAGTAGTAATTGTTCGTTGATCTGTAATATAAGTGGGGTTGTTAAGCCTAATCCAAGTGATGTAGGGGAGGAATCTTTCACATTGAATATTAGTAATCCAAAACCTGGGAATTATTCAGTAAATGTTGAAAAGAATGGAAAGAATGTATTAACGCTATCAAATACTCCGCAAACAGCTTATACAATTAAGGGCAGAGGTGCAGGTAATTACTCATATAAAATAACAAGTCTATCGGATATGAGTACCTGTTCCGGTGTTTTTAATTTGACACAAGATATTATTTCAACTGACATATTACGAAAGAATTATATTGAAAATGTAGCAAGCCCTGCTTTCAGAGAATTAGCCATGTGCGAATGTTATGTCAAAAGAGTTAATTCGCTGGATTTGACTTTAAGAGCAATTGGAACAATACCCACCTTATTTGTTCCTGCACTTAAAGCAACGGCCGCAGCTTATACCGTAGTGATTGCTGGCGGAGTAATTAATACAGCTGACTTTTTTTCGTTAAAGAAGGAAAAGTATCAAGCTATTAATACAAAAAGAAAGGACTTGATGGAAATAGAAAGGATTCATACAAAAATATTTGCGCTATTTGCTAATCAAACCTTAACGCCAAATCAGAGTGCTGAATACCAAAGACTGTTAAAAGAGTTTCAAGCAATAGTGGATAAATCGAGTAGTGGTGAATTCGCACCTGATTGTCCGCAAGGTCGTTTTTTACGACTTGTTAAGAAAAGATTCCCAGAAGGCTTGAAGACTGATGAGGTTGCAATTTTTATGGAACTCTATAAGCGACCCTCACCGGCTGCTACACAATAGTGGTTGGTATGGTAGCTTTGTATTCTTGAAATAGCTTTGCTAAGAAGTGTGCCAAAGCTATTACAAGTCACTGATGAGTTTTCTATGGAAGCTCACAAAGGTCTAGGGCTTTGGGTGCTTTAAAATATGTGCATATATGCAGTAGTTCGTCTTGTTGGGTGCAATAGGGTGGCATAAGATACACTTTACGATTTCTCTAATTGAATGGTCTTCATAAAGTGAAAGTGCACGTTGAAACGCTAAAAGCCTTGTTTGTCATTGATTTCTCCGTTTTTATTAACTCTGAAACATTTGTTTCGAATTATTCGAAGTATAAAAAATCACTTGCTATAGCTGAAATTGGGATTGCAGTATTGGCACCTACTGAATAGTTCAGTATTATTGAGAACTCTTTCTTAACTTTTTACTTGACGGCTGCAAGCATCAATACCCTATAGTCAATCTGCCATGAATGTTAACGGTCATACACTTTCTTCGCTTTTTCGGAAACTACAAGTAATGGGTAGTCTGGATATTTTGTCCGCCACAACATGGGATAGTAAAGCTGTTGCTGCTTATTATACATCTATGGGTCAGGTCTACAAACGCTACCACTCCCGTGCTGGGGCTATGCACTTGCCCATTAAATTGAATGATACAGAGCGACACCAGGATAAATTGCTTTTTCAGGCACTGACGGCAGCGGAATTGATCCGAGAAAATAAATATAAAACAGTGGTGGAATTGGGTTGCGGGTTTGGTTTTAATACCCTTCATCTGGCTCGTTTATTTCCCGAGGTTCAATTTATAGGTATGGATATTACCGATTCCAATTTGAAGGCAGCTCGGGAACAAGCAGGTAATCTTCCGAACGTACACTTTAAACGTTTCGACTTTAATGAAGCCGTGCATCCATACAAGGCAGACCTGGTTTTTGGTGTGGAAACTTTTTGTTACGCTGCGAACATAAGTCACCTGCTTAAAAACATCGCAGTAAGCTTAAATCCAGGTGGGAGAATATTAATCTTTGATGGTTATGAAACAAAGGAAACCTTAAGTGAAGTACTTAATCCAGATCAGAGTAAGGCCTATGCTTTGCTTTGTGGGGGTTTTGTGTTAACTAAGTTTCAAAGCCTTCCGACAGTATATGCCGCCATCCAAAACCTTGGTCTTAGTCTTGAACTAGATCAAGACTATACAAGTGCTATCTTACCCAACTATAAAGTATTTCAAAAAGGTTGCCTTAATGTTTTACGTTTTCCACATGTTAGTAAGTTGATGGCATTGCTGGGTATCATACCAGAAGCTGCCCTGCTGCAAGTGCCTTCCGGTTTATTCGGAGCTTACTTTTTTGAGCAGCAGTGGCTGACTTATCGTCAGCTGCTTGTAAGAAAGCCAGAATGAATGTGATTCACAGATCACCCAACACATTGATGAGGAAGTGAACAAGGATAACTTAGGTGCTTGATCAAAGCGGGCCTTTAAACAGGTTCTTAGTTGTCACCACTATTTCTGAACAGCTTACTGTACAAAATTGAACAACAACTATTCTTCCATCACTTCCCTTTCACCTATTATAGGGTATTACTGATGTATTAGCGTCTTTACTGCGCTATGCCTGCAACCTTTCCTTTGTTGCACAGTCTTTGTAGCCAAGGGTTAAAAAGAGAATCTTACTAACAACAAAACCCTTTGCTATGCTTCGTAATTATATCAAAGTAGCCTTGCGTTCTATCTTTCGTAACAAGCTCACCGCTTTTATCAACGTTACGGGTTTGGCCCTGGCCATGTTGTGCGCGCTGATGATTTATGTCTACATCGCTGATGAACTTGCCTACGATCGTTACCATAGCAAGGTGGAGCGCATATACCGTGTTACGCGTAACTTCTTATCTCCCGATGGTTCTGTTAACTTGCACCTGGGGCATGTAGCTCCTCCGGTGGGGCCGCTCTTGCAAAATGATTTTGCTGATGTTGAATCAGTGGTACGCACCTTGCAAAGTCGTTCGTTGGTGGCTTACAATAGCGAAGGGGCTGAGCTTAAAACCTTTAACGAAGAAAATCTCTTTTATGCCGAGCCAGATCTATTAAAAGTCTTTGATATAACGATCCGCGAAGGCAATCCTGAAAAACTATTGCACGATCCTTTTACCATTGTATTATCACAGTCCACGGCTCAAAAATATTTTGGAGATGTTTCTCCGGTAGGGAAGACCTTACGGCTGGGTAATAACTACGATGTATCCGTGACGGGTGTGTTTGAAGATTTCCCGAAGCAATCACACTGGCATCCACAACTGCTCTTGTCATTTGCTACCCTTCACGACAGCACCATCTATGGTCAGCGCAGACTGGAGACCAACTGGGGGAATAATTCTTTCGGTACGTATGTTTTGGTGAAAAAAGGTTTTGACCAGGTAAAAACTGAAGCGCAGTTTCCTGCTTTTCTTGATAAGCACATGGGCTCTCTGGCTGTAGCCAATAATATGCCTTTGCCTTCTACCTTTACCAATCTCTTTTTACAGAAGCTTACTGATATACACCTGCACTCTCATCTCGACTCAGAAGTCGAAGCCAATGGTAACATCACCAATGTGTACATGATGGGTGTGATTGGTATTTTCATACTGCTCATTGCCTGTTTTAATTTCATCAATCTTTCAACAGCTCGTGCCACCAAACGTGCCAAAGAAGTAGGTATGCGCAAAGTTTCGGGGGCCTTCAAGAATCAATTAATAGTTCAATACTTAAGTGAATCGGTGCTGATAGCCTTGTTTGCGTTAGCCATAGCCATGGCTGCCTCATGGTTTGCTTTGGGCTGGTTGAATGATTTTACTGGCAAGTCCATTACCTTGAACCTTCTACAAGAACCCATACTTTCCCTGGGCATTATTGCGTTTGCAATAGTGGTGGGTGTGCTGGCGGGTGTTTATCCAGCCTTTATCATCGCAGGCTTTCAACCGATAACCATCTTAAAGGGACAACAAAGTGCTGTGGGTGGCCGGGGTGGTATCCGTAAAGTACTGGTGGTGCTGCAGTTCAGTATTTCAATTGTATTGATGATCGCCACGGCCATCACCTTTCAGCAACTTCATTTTCTAAATGGGCAAAACCTGGGCTATACAAAAGATCAGGTGCTGACTTTGCGTTACTATGCTGACCTGGCTCCTCAATACGATGCCTTTTACAATGAAGTGATCAAACATTCATCCATTAAGAATATAGCACGTTCTAGTCGTATTCCTACTGGTCGCTTACTCGATTCACAAGGCGCGGCTCAGATTCAGCAAGGTGATTCAATGGCCACAGCTAATGTCATCATCAAAAATATCCGAAGCGATCATACCTTTTTCGATACGTATGAAATTCCCTTTGTGCGCGGAAGAAATTTCTCGAAGGAAATAAAAAGCGATGACTCGCTGGGCTTTGTCTTAAACGAAGCAGCTGTAAAGATGTTGGGGCTTAGCAATGATGAGGTATTGACAAGGGATTTTCAATACGGGGGTGTAAAAGGCAGGGTGATTGGCGTTGTTAAAGATTTTCATTTTGAGTCGTTGCATGAAAGCATTACACCGATGGTCTTTCAATCCTTGCCATTTTATAATCGTATTTCAGTAAAGATTGCCAGCAGCGATATGCAGCAGGCGATTGAACATGTGGAAAAGGTTTGGAATGAATTTATTCCACATCGTCCTTTTGAATATGATTTTCTGAGTGTTCAGTATCAACAGTTGTATGAAGCTGAGCAAAAGCAAGGTCAACTTTTTACCACCTTCTCAGTATTGGCTATTGCTATAGCTTGCCTGGGACTTTTTGGTTTGGCTACTTTTAATACCATGCAGCGCGTCAAAGAAATCGGTATACGAAAAGTGTTGGGTGCCTCTACCACCCATATTGTGGGTATTCTCTCTAAAGAAATTATAGTGCTTGTAATTATCGCAAATTTAATTTCGTGGCCGCTAGCCTGGTATTTTATGGATAAGTGGTTGGATGGTTTTGCTTATAAGGTAAACTTGAACATTGGGATTTTTGTCCTGGCTACTTTTGCAGCATTATTAGTGGCGTTCTTAACAGTAAGTTCACAAACGATTAAGGCAGCATTGACTAATCCGAGTAAAACCTTGCGCTATGAATAGAGTGTGCATTTAAAATATTGACTGTACCTGATAAGGCTCATGGCTAACACGAAGTATTGGTATAATAGCTTTTGGTAACAGATACAGGAAGCCAACAAAACGATGTTTAATCGCCATGATGCAGCAATCATCTTTTAGATAAGAAGGTATTGATTAAGGGTACTACTTGTTCTGGTGCTTCTTCCATGGGCACATGACCTATGCCGGGGAGTAGGTGTGTTTCATTGTCTGGTAAGTCTCGCTTAAACTTCAAGGCATCGGCTGGCAAAATCAACTGATCTTGTTCACCCCAGATAACGAGTGTTGGCGTTTTAATGGTGGCGATGAGCGTTGTGTCAATCGTCTCTTTAAAATTCAATCGCGCTACCAGGGCTTCCCGATTACCTTCACGGCAAGCCATATCGTGGTATTGTTCAACCAAAGCATCGCTCACTTTACTTTTGTCACCGTACACATCTTCTACACTTTTGCGTACAAGTGAAAGTGGTGTGATCACTTTTAATATTTCTTTGAGTACAGGAACACGTGCCAACTGGAAAGCCAGGTTACCTTTAAAGTTAATCCGTGGATATCCTGCTGCATCTAGGAGTATGAGCTTCTCTACCTGATCAGGATAGGTTGCAGCATATTGCCAGGCAATCAATCCACCAAGGGAATTGCCTATTAAGTAACAACGATCAATCTTTTTCTCCTGTAAGAATTGGTGAAGAAAGCTAAGGTACATGCTGATGCTGTAATCGTGCTGTGGGTGAGGGCCGGTGAGTCCGAAGGCGGGTAAATCCATGCGCAATAAGCGATGTTCATCTTTCAAGGCTTGTACCATTGCTTCCCAGGTGTGCAGGGAGGCGGAAGTTCCGTGCAACAAAACTATAGGAATAGAATCGGTGACGATCCCTTCATCTCTATAATGCACCTCCATGCCATGAAGGCTCATAAATTGAGAAGGGGCCGGGGCGTATGTCAACTTCAAGTCTTCTGCCGGGATATCCGGTTGGTATAAGGCTATTCCACACAATACCAGGATGCTCAGCGCGATGGCTAAGCCCTTTAATAAAGTCTTTGCTTTCTGCATAAGGCTAAAAATAGGCTCTGATCTGGGGCATTTCCTATTCTACCTACCACTTTCTCCCACCATATTAAGCTTTCAAAGCCTTCTGAAAAGACAGGTTATTTGAAAGGAATGGCACAAAAGAGCTCCTTAACCAGTTATTTCATGTACTTTTTTATCTATTTGTGTAAAAAAGTGTAGTAAAGTGGTTGGAAGTGGGAGATTTTTCTCTATGTTTGCTTAGGAGAAAAAGACAACCACTACGTCTATGACCTTCTTTACCAGTGAATATGAGATTAAGCTTGATGCCAAAGGCAGACTGGTTCTGCCTGCTCGGATCAAAGCCCAGCTGCCCGATTCGGACAGCCAGGAGCTTGTGATCCGTAGAGGCTTTGAGCAAAATCTTATCATTTACCCTATGGTAGAGTTCAAAAAGGTGTTCGCAAAAATTTCAGGATTAAGCGAATTCAATGAAGAGTACCGCAATCTCCAACGGAACTTCTTTGCTGGAATCGTAACGGTAGAGATGGACAATAACGGTCGCATACTCTTACCCAAAAACATGCTTACCTACGCCCAACTCGACAAAGACTTAATGTTGGTAGGGATGGGTAACCGTGTCGAAATCTGGAATCCTGCACTGTACGAAAAACACCTGATTCAAGATCCAAGTGAGTTGTCTAAACTGGCCGAGAAACATTTGATGGAGTAAAATGACGGAAAGCTCAAAGCTTGATGCTCGCAATTCGAAACCCGAAATAAGGAGCTATCACCAGCCCGTCATGCTCAACGAATGTATTGAAGCACTGAACATCCAGCCTAATGGCATTTATGTAGATGCAACATTTGGTGGCGGTGGTCATAGCATCAAAATACTCGAGCAGATTAAAGAAGGTCGATTGCTTTCCTTCGATCAGGATGATGATGCGAAGCAGCAAGCTGAAAAGATAACAAGTCGTTCTTTTACATTTTGTCACACCAACTTTATGTACTTAAAAAAGTATTTAAAGTTGAATGGTGTTACCAGGGTAAACGGTATACTGGCTGATTTGGGAATATCATCACATCAGATTGATTCTCCCGAGCGTGGTTTTTCAACACGCTTCGATGGTCCGCTCGATATGCGGATGGATCAAAAACAACCTGCTACCGCAGCTACTATAGTCAATGAATACAGCGAAGAGGAATTGCATAAACTCTTTGGCATGTATGGCGAACTCAAAAACGCCAAAACAGCTGCCCGCATGGTAACCCAATACAGAGTGAACAAACCATTTGCCCGTACGGAGGACTTAAAAGCTGCATTGAACAGCATAGCCCCGCGAGGTAAAGAGAATAAATATTTCGCCCAGGTGTTTCAAGCGCTTCGTATCGAAGTAAACGAAGAAATGAAAGCCCTAGAAGATTTTTTGCACCAATGTGGCGAGGTGATGGAGACAGGAGGACGTTTGGTAGTGATGAGCTACCACTCGCTCGAAGACAGGATGGTGAAAAACTACATCAACAAAGGAAAAGTGTTTGGTGAGGTAGAAAAAGATTTTTATGGGAATGAGATCAAACCTTTTGAAGCTGTTAATCGCAAACCGATTGAAGCAACAGAAGAGGAGATTGAACAAAACAAAAGAGCAAGAAGCGCAAAATTGAGAATAGCTGAGAAGAAATAAGCTGCGAGCTATGGGTTTAGGGTTTTGAGTTAACAGGCTCATGGCTCCAAGCCTATACACGAGGCTGCAGACAAAGGCAAATGGAGAACAAATTTAGAATCGAACCCAAAAAAGTAACAGCCGCCAAGAGTGGGCCTGGCAGCAGCGTATTTTCTGGTATCGAGAAGAAGCTGAATCTCGAGAGTTATTTTGAAGAAGGTTTTCCCATACAGTATTTACCAAAAATTCTTTTTGTTTTGGGCCTTGCCCTCTTCTATATCGGCAATACACACTATGCTGAGAAAACTGTAAGAAGAATTAATCACATACAAGCTGAAGTAGAAGACCTGCGTGCTGATTACACCACGCTTAAGTCAGATCTGATGTTTGCCAGCAAGCAAAGTGAAGTAGCCAAAAAGGTGAAAGCCATTGGCCTGAAAGAAAGTTTAACACCCCCCACTAAAGTAGTTGTAGAAGAAGGTGAATATTAAGAAGTCCATATTACTTCGAGTTCGTGTTGCATTTCTCTTTGTAGCCTTATTCGCCATTGCAGTGGTGGTGAAGGTAGGGCATGTACAAATAATTGAAGGAGAAAAGTGGGCTGCTATGGGTGAGCGTATTTCTTTTGATTATAAGGCAGTCAAGGCCACTCGTGGTAATATCTATTCAGATAACGGTAGCTTGCTGGCCACCTCACTTCCATTTTACAAAATTGCTTTTGATGCCACTCTTCCGAAGGATGAAGTATTCAAAGCAGGTATTGATTCGTTAGCCTATCACTTGTCTGCTTTCTTTAAAGACAAATCGAAAACCGACTACAAGCGTATGTTGGTTGATGCCAGGGCATCTGGAAAGCAATATGTAGTGATCAGCCGTAAGCAGATCGATTATCAGGATAAAAAGAAAATGATGAGCTGGCCTATTTTCCGTGAAGGAAGATTGCGCGGTGGTGCCATCTTCGAGAAGGTAGATGTGCGTTATAGACCTTTCTCTAACCTGAGCAGGCGAACCATTGGCTTTATTAACGAAGATGATAAAGGTGCTGGTCTTGAATACAGCTTTAACAATTACCTGGGTGGTCAGGATGGTTACGCCTACTACCAAAAAATTGCCGGTGGCATCTGGAAGCCCATCTTCGATGCGAACAATGTGAAAGCCGTTGATGGCATGGATTTGCAAACAACACTGGATATCAATCTACAGGATGTTACCGAAACGGCTCTCTATAATGCCATGATGGAACACAATGCAGATGATGGACTGGTGGTAGTAATGGAGGTGAAAACAGGAGAGATCAAAGCTATCTCAAACTTGAGCAGTGATGGTAAGGGTAATTTCTCTGAGCGTTTCAATTTTGCAACGGCCGGTTTATTTGAGCCTGGTTCCACCTTTAAGTTGGTAACCATGATTGCCCTCTTAGAAGATAGCAATGTAGAACTAACAGACACAGTGGATACCGGTAATGGTGAGGCAATTTTCTATAATAAGAAAGTAAGGGATCACGAAGAAAAGGGCTTAGGTAAAATATCAGTTCAAGAAGCATTTGAGCATTCTTCGAACGTAGCGATGGCTAAGTTGGTGAACAAACAGTTTGGTAATAAACCACAGAAGTTTGTCGATTATGTAGATCGATTGAAATTATCACAGCCGCTGGGCATACAAATAACAGGTGAGCCACAACCTAAGATTCACCGCCCGGGAGAAAAAGGCTGGAGTGGTATATCATTACCCTGGATGGCTTATGGTTATGGTTTTGAGATAACGCCATTGCACACCTTAACACTTTTCAATGCGGTGGCCAATGATGGAAAAATGATCAAGCCTGTTTTTGTGAAAGCAGTGAAGAAGGCTGATGATATAGAAGAGTCATTCGAAACAGAAGTGCTTGATGATAAGATCTGCTCTAAGAAAACATTAACAAAGCTCAAGTTGATGCTAGAGGGCGTAGTAGAACGGGGCACTGCCAAAAATATTAAGGGAACGCACTATCGCATTGCCGGGAAAACAGGTACTGCGCAAATTTTAGAGAATGGCCGATACACACAGCGTTACCTAACCTCTTTTGTAGGTTACTTTCCTGCGCACGAGCCAAAATATAGTGCTATAGTTTTAATCAAGAATCCAAGAGGCTGGCAGCAGTATGGCAGTAGTGTAGCCGCGCCAGTGTTTAAAGAAATCGCTGATAATATCTATTCAAGAGATGTTGAGCTGCACATGGCGATGGATAATAAAAGACTGGTAGAAGAAGGTGTTTTGCCTGTGATCAGAGGTGGCAAGCAGGAGGAAATTACGATGTTGTGTAATGAGTTGGGTATTTCAACTCATTCACAAACAGAAGAAGAGTGGGTGAAAACAGGCAAGTCGGGTAGTGGTGTGAATTTAAAAAAGGCCATTATCGGAAAGGATATAGTACCAGATGTAACTGGCATGACCTTCCGTGATGCCATCTATTTATTAGAGCAATCAGGGCTCAGGGTTTTTTATGAAGGAAAGGGAAGAGTGGCATCACAATCACTTAGCCCTGGTGCAAGAATTAATAAGGGAGATAGAATTTATATACGCTTAAGTTAATGGCAGAATTGAAGGACATATTGTACAGAGTACCCCTCACCTCAACATTCGGTAATATGAATGTGGAGGTTAGCAATATTGCTTTTGATTCACGTGCAGTGAAGAGTGGATTTTTATTTGTGGCAGTCAAGGGCTCGACTTCTGACGGGCATGCGTTTATCGATAAAGCTGTAGCGAATGGTGCAGCGGTAATTATTTGTGAAACCTTACCCCCCACAATCAATGAAAAAGTTACCTACATCACAGTCAAAAGCAGTGCTCAGTCATTGGGAATTATTGCTGCTAACTTTTTTGGCTCTCCGTCACAAAAATTAAAACTCGTAGGTGTTACTGGCACCAATGGGAAAACAACTACAGCAACGCTACTCTATCAGCTTTTCAGCGCTTTGGGCTACCGTTGCGGATTGTTATCCACAGTTGTGAATAAAATTGTGGATAAAGAGGTGCTTGCAACGCATACCACCCCCGATCCTATACAACTCAATTCATTGTTGAGTGATATGCTGCAAGCGGGTTGCACCCATGTATTCATGGAAGTGAGTTCACATGCGGTAGATCAGGAACGTATCGCTGGTTTACAATTTACAGGAGCCTTATTTACCAACATCACTCACGATCATCTTGATTATCACAAAACATTCGACAATTATATCCGCGCCAAGAAGAAATTCTTTGATGAGTTAAGCAGCAATGCATTTGCATTGGTGAATGCTGATGACAAGCGAGGTATGGTGATGCTTCAAAACACGAAAGCTAAAAAGCAATCTTTCGGCTTGAAGAAGATGGTTGATTTCAAAGGAAAAATTATTACCAACTCAATAGAAGGGTTAGAACTGGAAATCAACAACAGAATTGTTTGGTTTAAGTTGATTGGTGATTTCAATGCCTACAACCTGTTGGGTGTATATGGTGCGGCAGTCTTGCTTGGAGAAGATTCTGATGAGGTACTCCGACATTTATCAAACCTGCAGGGAGCACCCGGCAGATTTGAATTAGTAATGCCCGGTTCAAAGGTTACAGCCATTGTTGATTATGCGCATACACCCGATGCTTTGAAAAATGTATTGGATACCATTGCCCAATTCAGAACAGGAAATGAACAAGTAATTACCGTGGTAGGCTGTGGTGGTAATAGAGATAAAACGAAGCGTCCTTTAATGGCCTCTATTGCTTGTCGCATGAGCGATAAGGTTGTACTCACTTCTGATAATCCACGCGATGAAGAACCCATGGATATCATCCGAGAAATGCAAACAGGTGTTCTGCCAACGGAAGCAAAAAAGACACTTGTGATGGCGGATCGTGAAGAAGCTATTAAAACTGCTTGCATGATGGCAAAAGAACGTGACATCATTTTAGTGGCGGGAAAAGGACACGAAAATTACCAGGAGATTAAGGGTGTCAAGCATCCTTTTGATGATAAAGAGGTAGTAGCACGAATGTTAAAGTTGATTATTAGTTAAGAAGCATGCTATATTATTTATTCGACTATTTAGATAAGCAATTTGACCTCATGGGAGCAGGTGTATTTAAATACATCTCATTCCGCGCAGGTATGGCTGCTGTTTTGTCGCTTATTATTACGGTATTCTTTGGCAAAATGCTCATTAATTTTTTGCGCAAGCAGCAAGTAGGTGAGGATATCCGCGATCTTGGCTTACAAGGTCAGATGGAGAAGAAGGGTACACCCACCATGGGCGGTATTATCATTATCATGGCCATTCTTATTCCAACCATTCTTTTAGCCAAGCTGGATAATGTCTATGTGATTTTGCTAATCATCTCAACTGTCTGGTTAGGTTTAATCGGATTCCTTGATGATTACATTAAAGTTTTCAAAAAAGATAAGCAAGGTTTAGCGGGTAGATTTAAAATTATCGGCCAAGTTGGATTAGGACTTATTGTAGGCATAACACTTTCATTTAATGATAGTGTAGTCGTGCGTGAAGTGAGTATAAAGCCTGCCGAGCTTGCCAGTCTTGAAATACTATCTCTGCAGGAGCAAGAAAGTAAACTTGAATACAAGGATGTTCCTTCTACTAAAACAACAGTACCCTTTGTTAAGAATAATGAATTTGATTACGGAAAATTACTTCCATTTATATCAACAGATTATACTTGGATAGTCTATACATTGGTGGTGATTGTTATCATTACAGCCGTATCTAACGGTGCTAACATTACCGATGGTATTGATGGTTTGGCAGCTGGTACCTCTGGAATTATAGCTTTGACGCTGGCTATTTTTGCTTATCTCTCAGGTCGTATTGACTTTAGCTCTTACCTCAACATTATGTACATACCCAACTTAAGTGAGTTGGTAATTTTTTGTACTGCATTGGTGGGGGCATGTCTGGGTTTCTTATGGTACAATGCTTATCCCGCTCAAGTCTTCATGGGCGATACAGGAAGTCTTACTTTAGGTGGTGTCATTGCCGTGATTGCACTCGCAGTACGTAAGGAATTATTGATACCAATTCTTTGCGGTATTTTTCTGATCGAGAGTTTATCAGTGATTATGCAGGTATCCTATTTTAAATACACAAAGAAGAAATATGGTGAAGGAAGAAGAATTTTTCTGATGTCGCCTTTACATCATCATTATCAAAAATTACAAATCCATGAAGCGAAGATTGTTACCCGTTTCTGGATTGTTGGAATACTCCTCGCTATTCTCACTCTTGCAACTCTCAAATTAAGATGAAGCAAAGACTCGTCATATTAGGGGCCGGAGAAAGTGGAACAGGGGCTGCAATGCTAGGCCTTAAGAAGGGCTATGAAGTGTTTGTGTCCGATCAAGGTTTAATAAAGGATAATTACAAGCAGGAGTTATCGCGTAATGGTATTGGCTTTGAGGAAGGCAAGCACACCGAAGAGTATATTACGAATGCAAATCTTCTAATTAAGAGTCCTGGTATTCCTGATAAAGCTGAAATAATTAAGAAATGTAAAGCAGCAGGCATCGAGATTATTGATGAGTTGGAATTTGGTTTCAGGTTTATCAAGGGTAAAGTAATCGCCATTACCGGTACCAACGGTAAGACAACAACTACACTGCTTACCTATCATTTACTAAAGCAAGCTGGCGTTAAAGTAGCACTGGCGGGTAACGTAGGTTTTAGTTTGGCCAGACAAATTGCGGAACAGGACCACGATTGGTATGTCATTGAAATAAGCAGCTTTCAGTTGGATGGCACCAATTCTTTCAAGCCAGCCGTTGGCGTACTACTCAATATTACACCAGATCATTTAGATCGCTATGAATATCAGTTAAATAATTATGTAAACTCAAAATTCAGAATACTCCGACACATGGATGGTTCGGATACTTTCATCTATTATCAAGATGATACGATTCTGAAACATGAAGTTAAGTCAAGAGTAATAGCAGCCAGTGTATTGCCAATCTCCTTAACAGATCAATCCACGCCTGTTCACTACGATGGCAGTCAGATGAGTTTTGGTTTTTCAGAAGCATTTAAGATTGCTCAAAATGAAACTACCCTAAGGGGTCCTCATAACTTAATTAATACCATGGCTGCTGTGGCAGCTGTTCAGGTGGCAGGTTTACATGAGCAAGCGATCCGTTCAGGACTAAAAACCTTTGTGAATGCACCACACAGATTAGAATCGGTCGCAGTGATTAATGGTGTTGAGTTTGTGAATGACTCAAAAGCAACTAATGTCGATTCTGTTGTTTATGGATTGGGAAGTTATGCCGGTCCTCTCGTTTGGATTGCAGGTGGTGTTGACAAGGGAAACGATTATTCATTAATCGCTCAGGAGGTTAAGAAAAAAGTAAAAACACTGATTTGCCTGGGTAAGGAAAACGATAAGTTGAAGAAAGCATTTGCCGGTGTAGTGCCTTCCATCTTAGAAACACAAAGCGTAAAGGACTTAGTTAAGATGGCTTTAGCAGAGGCAAAAAAAGGTGATGTCGTTTTATTATCTCCTGCCTGTGCAAGCTTTGATCTCTTTAAAAACTACGAGGACAGAGGTAACCAGTTTAGGACTGCCGTTTTAGAATTAAAAAAAGAAGTGGAGGGCTAATACGATGGATAGGCTAAAAGTATGGGCTGACAAGAATCTGCAAGGTGACAAGGTTATCTGGGCTGTTGTCTTTGCCTTGTCTATGATTAGCATATTGGTTGTATACAGCTCTATCGGAACCTTAGCATACAAGCGCACGGTTAGCCCAGAGAAGTTCTTGCTAACACATACCATGCATGTCTTTATCGGTCTTGCAGCCATGTGGTTTGCTCATAAAGTTGATTATCGTTACTATTCTAAAATATCAAAGATTGCATTACTCGTTAGTGTGCCATTATTGATTTATACTTTTACTAACGGAACAACCATCAATGATGCTGCCCGCTGGATTCAGATTCCCATCATTGGCACTTCTTTTCAGCCATCTGATTTTGCCAGCTTGGCATTGATCGTGAACCTGGCAAGTATGTTGGCCAAGCGTCAGCAAAACATTGATGATATCAAGGAATCGCTGATTCCAATTCTCTTCTGGTGCGGAATTATTTGCGGATTGATTGCACTTACCAATTTATCAACAGCGGTGTTATTATTAATCACCTGTATGTTGATCATGTTCATTGGTCGTGTACCGGCACGTTATCTCGCCATGCTTGTCTTTGTAGGCTTATTATTTGGTGCATTGGCAGTTGCTTTTGGTGTTCGTGGTGAAACAGCTAAGAATCGTATTAAGAATTTTGTGAATGGTACTGAGCTTCCTTTCCAGGCGAAGCATGCGCGCATTGCCATCGCTACCGGAGGGATTACAGGAAAGGGTCCTGGTAACAGTGATCAGCGAAACATCCTTCCACATCCCTATTCAGATTTTGTATATGCCATTGTGATAGAAGAATATGGTATGATTGGTGGTATCGTGGTGTTGGTGTTGTACCTGGTCCTATTGCACCGAGGGATGAAGGCTGCCTACAATAGTGAGCGTGCCTTTGGTGGATTGCTGTCCGCAGGATTAAGCTTTGACTTGGTCTGCCAGGCCATGGTCAACATGGGAGTTGTCGTTGGCCTAGGTCCTATTACAGGTCAACCCTTGCCATTGATTTCGATGGGAGGTACCTCCATGGTATTTACCGGACTTGCTTTGGGTATTGTATTAAGTGTGAGCAGAGGTGAGCAGCAGGATGAAGTATGGGATAAGCAAAGTGGTGAACAAGAAGTAAAAGAAAAAAATGAAACTGCGAAAGCAGCTTAAGATAGCTACGAGCTACCGGCTTCGAGCTTTGAGCTCGGGGCTGACAGCTCGAAGCCTGTAACTGAAAATAAGAGTGAAAGAAACAAAACCATATCGTCTTATCATCAGCGGAGGAGGTACCGGAGGACATATATTTCCGGCTATTGCCATCGCGAATGAGTTCCGTCATCGTCACCCGGATGCACAAATTTTATTTGTAGGTGCGCAAGGCAAAATGGAAATGGTGCGTGTGCCTGAAGCTGGCTATAAAATTATAGGTTTATGGATCAGCGGGCTGCAGAGAAAACTCACCTGGAAAAACTTATTGTTCCCTTTTAAGCTTGTATTCAGTTATATACGAGCAGCGGCCATACTACAAAGATTTAAACCGCATGCTGTTATTGGCACTGGAGGTTATGCGAGCGGTCCTATTATGATGGCTGCAACCCGCTTAGGTTACAATGCAGTAATTCAAGAGCAGAATTCTTTTGCCGGGCTTGCGAATAAGCAAGTAGCTAACCGGGTTAAAAAAGTATGTGTGGCTTACGAAGGCATGGAAAATTATTTTCCTAAAGATAAGATTGTCTTAACTGGAAATCCTGTTCGCAAAGATCTTCTGGATATTGAATCCAAAAGAGCCAAAGCCTTGAATCACTTTGGTTTCGATTCAAACAAGAAAACACTTCTTATCATAGGAGGCAGTCTTGGTGCCAGAACAATCAATAAGAGCATAATTAAATGTATCGATAAACTTCAGGAGACAGGTGTGCAAATTATTTGGCAAACCGGTAAAGGATATTATGCAGCCAGCAAAGAGGCCTTATCAGGTCAGGATTTAAGAAGAATCCGCCTGCATGATTTCCTGAAAGAAATGGATTTGGCTTATGCTGCTGCTGATGTAGTGATTTCAAGAAGTGGAGCACTGGCGGTATCTGAGCTTTGTATTGCCGGAAAGGCAACCATACTCGTGCCCTCACCTAATGTGGCAGAAGATCATCAAACAAAAAATGCCATGGCCTTGGTTAATAAAGAGGCGGCAGTGTTGGTGAAGGATGGTGATGCAATGAAGACACTGGTAGATACAGCATTGACGCTCTTGTTTGATGAGGTACGTTGCCAACGATTACAGAAAAACATTAAAGCATTGGCGAAGCCAAGCGCAACAAGTGATATAGTAAATCAAATTGAAGCATTGATTAAGTGAGACTAGACCAATACGATAATATTTATTTCCTGGGAATCGGAGGCATAGGCATGAGTGCTCAGGCACGCTGGTTTATTAAAAAAGGACTTCGCGTCTTTGGATACGATAAAACTTCGACTGCTTTAACAGAAGCGCTTCAAGCTGAAGGGATGCAAATTCATTTTAATGATGCTGTTGAGGCCATTCCCGCATTAGTGAAAGATAACAAAGAGAAGACACTGGTAATCTATACACCTGCCATTCCTAAAGATCATGCTGAACATGCATATTTACAAGAGCAAGGTTTTACCATATTAAAGCGCTCAGAAGTGCTTGGGCTGTTGACTAAGAATTACAAGACCATAGCAGTAGCGGGTACACATGGAAAAACCACCACATCATCTATGGTGGCCCACATATTGAAAGTAGCGAACCAAAATATGGTTGCTTTTCTGGGAGGCATTACAACCAACTACGAATCAAACCTTGTCATGAATGGAGAAGTGACAAAGGAGACAGTCGTGGTTGTAGAAGCAGATGAGTTTGATCGTTCGTTCTTAAAATTATTTCCTGAAATAGCGATCATCACTTCTGCAGATCCGGATCATCTTGATATTTATGGTGATCACGAAAGCGTTATTACTTCATTCAGAGATTTTGCAAAACAAATCAACCAAAATGGTTCATTAATCATCCATGAATCGATTGACCAATTATTAACCACTGAGCTATCCGGCATCAACAAGGTTAATTACAGTATGAGCCGGGGAGACTTTTTTGCCGAGCATATTACTTCGAAAGGAGGATTTTTTGAGTTTGATCTTCACGGTTTTGGGAAGGTGCAACATATTACTCTCGGTATCCCTGGTTTTCATAATGTAGAAAATGCTATAGCCGCGGCAATAGCCACTCATAAAGCAGGTGTTGATTTGGCTACCATTAAACAAGCACTTACTACATTCAAGGGTGTTAAACGCAGGTTCGAGTTTATCTTGAAAGGTAACCATGTTACCTACGTGGATGATTATGCTCACCATCCAACAGAAATTGAAGCATTCTTGCGTTCATTGAAATCAATGTATCCACGTAAAAAGTTGACAGTCATCTTTCAGCCTCACTTGTTTACACGCACCCGTGATTTTGCGAAGGGCTTTGCTGATAGTTTAAGCATTGCTGATGAATTGTTTCTGATGGAGATATATCCGGCAAGGGAGCTCCCCATCCCGGGTGTAGATGCAGACATTATATTTAAAGATGTTACCTGTAAAATAAAGACCAGATGTTCTAAAGAGGATCTAATGGCAAAACTTTCATCAAGTACTATAGATCTGGTGGCCACTGTAGGGGCTGGTGATATTGATACGTTTATTCAACCTATTAAGAAAATGTTGATTGAAAAGTATGAAGCTTAATTTCAACATACGAAACGATGTAAAAGGGGTGCTGGCATTGGCATCTTTGCTAGTGCTCATTGCTTTTGCCGAACGTGAAACCCACGATACGGCTGTAAAGCAGATATCTATTGATATTGATAATGTAGAAGAGAACCACTTCATCGAAGAAGAAGATGTAAGACGATTGATGCAATTCAATCAGCAAAATCTAATCGGGGCTTCAATGGGTAGTATCAGTTTGAAAGAAATTGAGAAGCGTATCAAAACCGATAAGTTTATTGAAGATGCAGAATTATATAGCGACCTAAAGGGTAACCTATTGGTAAATGTTGAATTACGCAGACCTATTGCACGTATCGTTCGCAACGATGGACCGGATGCCTACATAGCGGAGGATGGAACCATCATGCCTGTATCTGAAAAATTCACTTCACGTGTAATCTTAGTCAGTGGTTCATATGCGCGCCAATTGCTAAGCATGGGAAATCTTAATTACTCAGAGGAAGGCAAATTATTGATGGAACTTATGGAGCTCATAGGGGAAGACGATTTCTGGAAGGCACAGATTGCGCAACTCGATATCGATTCAAAATTGAATGTTACCCTTTTTCCCCAAGTAGGTGACGAGTTGATTGAATTTGGTAACCCCGATCAGGCTGAAGAAAAGTTAAAGAAGTTGATGATTTTTTATAAGGAAATATTACCTGTAAAGGGCTGGAATAAGTATAAACGAGTTAATCTCCAATACGAAGGACAAATCGTTGCGGAATAAATAAAGAAATAACAACCACTAAACACACAATCATGGAACAGGAAAAAATAGTTGTAGGTCTCGATATAGGCACAACTAAGATTTGCGCGATCGTTGGTCGCAAAAACGAGTTTGGTAAACTCGAAGTGTTAGGCATGGGCAAGGCAGAGAGCGAAGGCGTTGTGAAGGGCATCGTGTTTAATATTGATAAAACTGTCTATGCTATTGAAAAAGCTATCAAAGAAGCCAGTGATCAGTCAGGTATTGATATCGGAGTGGTCAATGTAGGCATTGCAGGTCAACACATACGTAGCTTTGTACAACACGGTGGTATTACGCGTTCTTCTAAGGAAGACGAAATCACGGTGGATGATGTAGAGCGCCTGACCCAGGATATGTACCGCATGGTAGTTCCTCCGGGTAGTCAGATCATTCACGTAATGCCACAAGATTATATGGTCGATTACGAGGAAGGTATCAAAGAACCTGTAGGTATGTCGGGCGTGCGTCTTGAGGCTGATTTCCATGTAATCACTGCGCAAACCAATGCTATCAATAATATTCACAAGTGTGTGCGCAAGGCAGGATTGGAAATTGAAGATTTAATCCTTGAGCCCCTGGCTTCCAGTTTGGCTGTACTCAGTGATGAAGAAAAAGAAGCAGGTGTTTGTCTTATCGACATTGGTGGTGGTACTACCGATATTGCAATATTCTATGATAACATCATTCGTCACTCAGCTGTCATTCCTTTTGGTGGTAACATCGTTACCAACGATATCAAGCAAGGGCTCATGGTATTGCAACAGCAAGCCGAGCGTTTAAAGACTTCATTCGGACGTGCTATTGCCGAAGAAGCAAATGCCAATGAAATAGTAGCTATACCAGGTATCAGAAATCGCGACACCAAAGAGATTTCAGTAAAGAATCTTTCCAACATCATTCAGGCCAGAATGGAGGAGATTATTGAAATGGCTCATGCTGAAATTATCAGCTCTGGTTACGAAAACAGATTGGCTGGTGGAATTGTGATTACAGGTGGCGGAGCCCAGTTGGCCAATCTCAAGCAACTGGTTGAGTACATGACTGGCATGGATACCCGCATAGGTTATCCAAACGAACATCTTGGAAAAGGTAAAGTAGAAATCGTAAAGAGCCCTATGTATGCAACAGCCGTAGGACTCGTGTTATCCGGCTTCCGTTCACTTGACGAAAGAGAAGATCGTTACAGAGAGGCGAGAGAAGTAATCAGAACAGTAAAGGCAAAGAAACCTGTAAGCGCTCCTTCATCTTCAAAGAATTTCTTTAACGATATTCTTACCAAGACGAAGAGTTTGTTGATAGATGATTTGAATGATAAGAATGAGTACTAGACTTTAAGACGTTAGTAGCAAGACATAAGACTACGTTCAAGTCTAATGTCTTACTACTAAAGTCTCACTACTAATAGAACAACCACTAAATCAAAAGAATATGTTTGAATCAGGATATAAATTCGAAATCCCCAAACACCACAAGTCAATTATTAAAGTAATTGGCGTAGGAGGCGGAGGAAGCAATGCGGTGAACCACATGTTCAAGCAGGGCATTAAAGATGTAGAATTTGTGGTGGTCAACACCGATGCACAGGCGCTTAACAGTAGTCCTGTTCCTTATAAATTACAAATAGGTACCAACCTCACCGAAGGACTTGGCTGTGGTGCTAATCCTGATGTAGGACGTGCAGCGGCCATTGAAAGTCGTGAACAGATCCGAGAAATGCTTAACGGCACTAAAATGGTTTTTGTTACTGCCGGTATGGGAGGCGGAACGGGAACAGGTGCAGCACCGGTGCTTGCCAAGATTGCTAAAGAAATGGATATCCTGACAGTGGGGATTATTACTGTGCCATTTGGTTGGGAAGGGAAAAAGAAATTTGCACAAGCGCAGATTGGTATAGATGAGTTGCGTCAAAACTGTGATACAGTATTGATGATCCTGAACGATAAGCTTCGTGAGATATATGGCAACTTGCCCATTGGTCAGGCTTTTGCACAAGCTGATAATGTCTTAACAACTGCTGCTAAGGGTATAGCAGAGATTATAACACTTACTGGTCACGTTAACGTTGACTTCCAGGATGTGCGCACCGTGATGCTTAATGCAGGTGCTGCAGTGATGGGTACCGCAGAAACAAGAGGTGATACACGCGCTAAGAAAGCTGCAGAGTCTGCACTTTCCTCACCGCTGCTCGATAACCGCGACATTATGGGTGCCAAGCGTATTCTCCTCTCTATCTTCTCAGGTTTGGAAGTGGAACTATCCATGGATGAGTTAAGTGAAATCACTGAATATATTCAGGCGCAGGCGGGGCAGGAAGCAGAAATGATTTTTGGTCATGGTGTTGATGAGGCATTGGGCGACCGCATCCGTGTAACAGTAATCGCCACTGGTTTTGATGCAGAAGCCAAAAAGCAGGTAAAAAAGGAAGAAACAAAAAAAGTTCATGACCTCGATCGATCACAAGGTTGGTTGTTCGAGGCGAAGGAAGCGAAGGATGCCCCTATGGCCGGTAGGGTTGAGCCTGAATTGAAATCTCAAAAGTTTAAAATTGAGGAAGAAGATGACGACACACCTGCTTCACGTGAAGTCGTTTTTACCACCAATTTCTCAAAGCCAAGCGCTTCTTTTGACTTGGAGGATGATGACGATGGTGAAGACGGGTTATTCAGAGGGGAAGATGAATTTGATAACAGCGTAGAGGCCTTTGGAGATCAAAAGATCAACGATGACGGCATGATGGAATTACGTTCAACGCGTGAGCGTCTTCGTCAGCAAGCTGAACTTCGTAAGAATAAATTGAAAGAAGGTAGAAAGTCTGAAATGACTAAAGAGGAGTTCAGTGAAAAGTGGGCTTTGCCAGCTTACATGCGCAGAGGTGTTAAAATGCAGGACGTTCCGCATTCATCAGAACCTTTTATTTCTAAGTATAATTTAAATGATGATAACAACATTTTAGGGAACAATAAATTCTTACACGATAATGTTGACTGATATTGGCATGGCCGTTATGACAGGTACTTTACTCCATTCGTAGTGGTTGTTGGTAGTAAATATTTTTAGCCGGTAACGGCATGCCTTTCTTTTTTAGTGTTGCAGGTCTGTTGTACCTGACCATTTTTTCAACGCAAGAAGCCCCGCATAGCAGGGGCTTTTTGTTTATAGACATGCGAGCCTTCTTTTTAATTTATTACCTTACGTTATGAAGAAACGTAAAGTATTGATTGGTTTGCTGCTCTTTTCCGCAACTGTATACTTAGCCGGCTCAAGGCCTGATACACCCGTTTTTAACCTTAACCTTCCGCAAGTACCTGCTGAGCCTGAGGCTTTAGAAACCTATGTTCGTGAGAATGAAGCGAGGCATAAGCTTAAGAAAGACAATGAAGCCAGGATTGTCTGGCTGAACGATTCCTTAAAACAAAAAACAGACTATGCAGTAGTTTACCTCCATGGTTTCAGTGCAAGTCAGGAAGAGGGTAATCCCATCCATCGAGATTTTGCCAGGCAGTTTGGCTGTAATCTTTACCTGGCACGCTTAGCTGATCATGGTGTAGATACAACAGAAACCTTATTGCAGTTTACCGCAGATCGTTTGTGGGAATCGGCTAAACAAGCTTTAACCATTGGCAAGCAACTCGGTACGAAGGTCATTTTGATCAGTACTTCTACTGGAGGGACAGTGGCGCTAAAACTTGCTGCTGAGTATCCTGATGATGTATTTGCGCTTATTAACATGTCCCCCAACATTCGCATTAATAATCCTGCTGCCTTTCTGTTAAATGATCCTTGGGGTTTGCAGATTGCCCGAATGGTAATGGGCGGCAAGTATAATAAAACAGGCATCACACAAGATAACGAGCGATGGCAATATTGGAATGGTCAATATCGATTGGAGGCAACCATACAATTGCAAGAGTTGTTGGAGCAGAGCATGGTGAAGGAGACCTTCAGAAAAGTAAAGCAGCCATCTTTAACACTTTACTATTATAAAAATGAGGAAGAGCAAGATCCTCAGGTAAAGGTAAGCGCTATGTTACGCATGCATGAACAATTAAGTACACCGGATTCTCTAAAGTTTGCTATTGCGGTGCCAACTGCTGGCGCGCATGTATTAGGCAGTAGCATGGCTTCGAAGGATGTACCGGCCGTTTATGCAGAGATAGTAAAATTTACCAAGCAAACACTCCAGTTAAATTTTAAGCAGTAGTACAACCCAGTAGCATGCAACAGTTTTTAGATCAATACGGATACCTTGCACTGTTGGTGGGTACTTTCTTTGAAGGAGAGACAGCTATTCTGATTGCCTCTTCACTCATTCATAAAGGCTTTTTTGATTTCCCATATACAGTATTTTTTGCCTTTACAGGTTCATTTATCAGCGACTGGATCTATTATATGATAGGCAGGTTAAACGGTAAATATTTCATTGACCGCAAGCCAAAATTAAAGGCCTTGGTGTCACCAATCACTAACCTGTTTCAGCGATATCAGTTACAGCTTCTCTTAAGCTATCGGTTTTTGTACGGCTTTAGGGTGATTATTCCCGTAGTTTTTGGAATGAGTGGCTTAACTCCATCCCGGTATTTATTGTTTACAATAGTATCTGGTTTATTTTGGGCTACCGTGGTAAGTACAGTAGGGTATTTTGTGGGATCTATTTTTAAACTGGATACAAGTTCATTTGAGAATAATTTTGGTTATGTAGTCATCGGTTTTACCACTTTTGGTTTGCTGATTGGCTATATTGTCAAACGGATTGTCAACAACTCACTGCATTTAAATTCTTAGTGATTAAATTACTCTTTTCAATTATATGGAATATAGACGTCTCGGAAAATCAGGCCTTCAGGTAAGTGCGCTTTCTTTTGGTTCATGGTTAACTTTTGGTAAACAAATTGAAAACGGACTGGCCGAAGAGTTAATGACTATTGCTTATGATAATGGCATCAATTTTTTTGACAATGCAGAGATTTATGCAAGGGGCAAATCTGAAGAAGTGATGGGTGCCATCTTGAAAAAAAAGGGATGGTCGCGCGATAGCTATATCGTATCAAGCAAAGTATTTTTTGGTTTAGGCGGAAAGGATCTGAAACCTACGCAAAAAGGCCTTCACCGAAAGCACGTGGTTGAAGCTTGTGAACAAGCCCTGAAACGCTTTCAGCTTGATTACCTGGATTTGTATTTCTGCCATCGCCCTGATAAACAAACGCCTATAGAGGAAACAGTGTGGACCATGCACAATCTAATTCAGCAAGGAAAAATTTTGTATTGGGGTACAAGCGAGTGGAGTGCACAGGAAATCATGGAAGCGCATATGGTGGCACAGCGCTACTCTTTAATTGGACCAACCATGGAGCAACCACAGTACAATATGCTCGAGCGTAATAAGGTAGAAGGTGAATTTAACCAGCTTTATAAAACCGTTGGACTCGGCACCACTATTTGGTCACCTTTGGCTTCTGGAGTGCTTACCGGAAAATATAATGATGGTTTCCCGGATGGAACCAGGCTTGGCATTGAAGGACTGGATTGGTTGCGCGATAATGCTTTGGTTGAAGCCAACCTTAAGCGAGTGCGTGAGTTAACAAAATTTGCATTCGACATTGGTATGACTATGCCCATCTTAGCCTTGGCATGGTGCTTAAAGAATGAAAATGTGAGTACCGTAATTTTAGGCGCTTCAAAAACTTCTCAGTTAACAGAAAATTTTAAGGCCCTCGAAGGAGCAGAGCGTTTAACGCCTGCGATCATGGAACAGATTGAGCAGATTCTGAAGAACAAACCAGCACCACCACCGTTTTAAGTTAAGAGCCAAGCGCTCTAAAATCTGGTAATTATTAAGAATGATGATCCGTATTGCCATCGTTATTCTACTCAGTACATGTTTTACTGGGCAAGCACAAACACAAGTGCTTGACGAAATTCGTATGAGTATTTATTTTGGCGGTGGCAGTTACGATATCGATGAATTTCAACAACAAGCGCTCTATCACTGGCTCGATTCCATTCCTCACCTCGATCGCTATGAAGTGCATTTAATCAGCCATACTGATCCTATTGGGGGTAAGCGTTATAACGAATGGTTATCCAAAATGAGAAGCGAGTCGGTTGAACAACTCATCCTGCAAAAAAATATTCCGGCACATAAAATCAGCAGAAAAGATTGGGGTCTTAATAACGCTGTGTACAGTAACCAAAGCTACAGAGGTATGCAGATGAACCGCAGGGTGGATGTCATCCTTTATCCGATTGTATTCTAAACCCTTGCCTTCTCTTAGGCTGTCCGAAAAAGAACACCTCTTTTCATTAGCGAACGTGCATCAATCCTAAAAAGATGATTTTTGGCCCATTTTAGGCCTTTTTTCCTTGGCATTATATTGGTCATGCCACAGGCGATTGTGGCCACAAGTGTTACCAGGCTTGATGGTTTTACGTCTAAAACTAAAAGCATGATCAGACTTAAAGACATTGATAAATACGTGGATTCTCGCTTTCAGCGCACGTTTATCTTGAAAGGTGTTAATCTCGAAATAAAACAAGGAGAATTTGTAACCATCATGGGGCCAAGTGGTGCCGGCAAATCTTCATTGATGAACATCATTGGCATGTTGGATGAACCATCAGCAGGTGAATACTTCTTTTTTGACGATCCTGTTCATCGCCTAAAGGAAAAGCAGAAAAGTGACATGCATAAAAATTATATCGGCTTCATTTTTCAGGCTTATCACCTTATTGATGAGTTAACGGTTTACGAAAACATAGAGACGCCACTTCTCTACAAAGGTGTAGGCAGTAGTCAACGCAAAAGTATGGTAGCAGAGTTGCTAGACCGTTTTAATATGGTAGCCAAAAAGGATTTGTTTCCAGAACAATTATCCGGTGGTCAACAACAGTTGGTAGGTATTGCACGAGCCATCGTTGGGCAGCCCAAGTTATTACTGGCAGATGAGCCTACAGGAAACCTGCATAGCGAACAGGGAAAGCAAATCATGGAAATTTTTAAGAAGCTGAATGAAGAAGGTATCACCATTATTCAGGTCACGCATTCAGAAGAAAATGCTCGTTATGGCAAGCGAATTATTCGCGTGGCAGATGGGGCTGTGGTTAGTGATGAATTGGTGGGGGTGAACGTTTAAAATATTGCTCAATGAAGAAAAACAGTATACTATTAATTCTATCAAGCTTGTCATTCGCCTTTACGGCATATGCACAAGATGGTCAAATCACAAAACTATCTTTTAACGAGGCGGTAAAAATTGGCCTTGACAATAACCTCAATTTAAATCAACAAAAGAATAACCTTGAATTGAGTCAGGCCCAACGCATATCTGCTTACAGCAATATTGGGCCACGCCTTACTGCTTCTGCCCAAGCCTGGAGAACCTTGGGTAATCAGTTTATTGAACAAGAAGCACGTGTGGTGAATGATGCCAGAACGAATAACTTTTTCGGAACCGTTAATGCATCCATGGTGCTTTTCAACGGACTGAACAGAGTGAGTGCAGTACAAGAATCTGGTGCCAGGTTAGATGCACAACAATATTTTATAAAGCGATCAGAGCAAGATGTGATTTCTAATATCAGTAGTCAGTTTTTACAATGCTTGCTAGATCAGGAAGCGCTAACTATTGAAGAGCAAAATCTGGAACTTCAAAAAAGACAATTTAACCAAATAAAGGAGCAAGTAGCTTTAGGGGCCCGCGCTCCGGTAGATGAATACAATCAGGAGTTTCAGGTGAAAGATGCTGAATTAAAAGTGCTAAGAGCTAAAAACACTTTGCGTAACGATAAGGCTATTTTATCTAACACACTGTTACTCGATCCGGTCGAAAATTTTGATCTCACCAACCCTGAATGGGATGTAGCCAAACTGGATATTGCAGAATACAGCTTAGAAGAAATGTATCAGCAAGCAGAAGCCAGGCGTGCAGATTTGCAGCGCGCCAAGGATCTGGAAAGTGCTTCTAAGTATAACGTAAGAGCTAACTTCTCTTCGGTGTTACCAACCTTATCAGCCTTTGCCGGTTATAACTCCCGTTACAGCAATGCCTCCACACCAACTTTTGAAAATCAGTTGATGGATAATAAGAGAACGCAGTACGGCTTGCAGCTTGATATCCCAATTTTTACCAATTGGCAAAACAGAACTTCTTATGTTCAGTCCAGGGTGACTTATGATAATGCCAAGCTTACCACCGAGGGAACAAAAATTACAGTGAAGAATGATGTGTTGAGGGCTTATCAGAATTTTCAAGATGCTATTCTGGCCTACCAGGCCAGTGGTGCACAACTAAAGGCAGCAGAGGTAAACTTCGGATTTCAAAAAGAGCGTTACGATTTAGCGATTACCGACCTGATTCAATTTACACAAGCAAGCCGCGATTATGTGCAGGCCCAAACAACCTTTGCGCAATCAAAGTACAGACTAATGTTCCAGAAAATCTTAATGGATTATGCCTTGGGTACATTAAGTTTTGAAAGCATTCCTTAACCGGGGTATCCAACCAGACCACTCTTAACCAAATAAAAAATCCTCTGAAAAGAGGATTTTTTATTTGAGCATTTCAATATTAAAACTCTGCGCTTCCCGGGAAGCGTGGGTAGGCAATGACATCGCGTATGTTAGTCATGCCGGTAACAAATTGTATGAGTCTTTCGAAACCTAACCCAAAACCTGCGTGCGGGGCAGTACCAAATTTTCTGAGTTCGAGATACCACCAAATCGTTTCTTGTGAAATGCCCAACTCAGTGACACGTGCCATCAGGCGATCATATCTTTCTTCACGCTGCGAACCGCCAATAATTTCTCCGATACCCGGGAAGAGTACATCCATGGCCGCCACTGTTTTGCCATCCTCATTCTGACGCATGTAGAACGACTTAATAGCTGCGGGATAGTTATATAAGATTACTGGTTTCTTGAAGTGTTTTTCTACGAGAAAGCGCTCATGTTCACTTTGTAAATCGGCTCCCCATTCATTAATGATGTACTGAAATTTCTTTTTCTTATTCGGAGCAGAGTCTTTTAATATTTCGATGGCCTCGGTGTAAGTAAGTCGCTGGAAATCATTGTCAACAACAAACTTTAAGCGATCTATTAAACCTAATTCGCTACGCTGGTCTTGAGGTTTGGCGGCTTCTTCTTCTTTTGCGCGCTTATCTAAAAACTCTAAATCCTCCATGCAATTGTCAAGGGCATACTTGCACAAGTACTGGATAAAGTCTTGTGCTAATTGCATGTTATCCTTAATATCGTAGAAGGCCATCTCAGGTTCAATCATCCAAAACTCAGCCAGGTGGCGGGAGGTATTAGAGTTTTCAGCTCTGAAGGTCGGGCCAAAAGTATAGATCTCGCCTAAACCCATGGCAAAGGTTTCACCTTCCAATTGACCAGATACCGTTAAGTTAGCCTCGCGGCCGAAAAAGTCTTCTTTGTAGTTGATTTTTCCGCTATCGTCACGGGGAGGTTTTTCCATGTTGAGGGTAGTAACGCGGAACATATCACCGGCACCCTCTGCATCAGAACCTGTAATGATAGGCGTGTGTATATAGAAAAAGCCTCTGTCGTTAAAGAACTTATGAACAGCAAATGCCATGGCATGGCGCACCCTGAAAACTGCACTGAAGGTGTTGGTGCGAACACGCAAGTGGGCAATCTCTCTTAAGAATTCAAGCGAATGTTTTTTTGGCTGCAGGGGATATGCTTCCGGATCACTGTCACCATAAATTTCAAGATTTTCGACCTTTACTTCAACCGTCTGCCCTTTGGCCGGGGAGGGGATCAATAATCCGGTTACGGCAATACAGGCTCCCGTGGTGATTCTTTTGAGCGTGGCCTCATCAAACTTACCCAATTCTACAACCGCCTGAAGGTTATTGATGCTTGATCCATCGTTAAGAGATATGAACTGGTTGTTTCTAAAAGTTCTTACCCAGCCCTGTACGGTTACTGTTTGGTTACCAGGGGTGGTGTTTAAAAGGTCTTTAATCTTGGCCGTTCTCATAAAAATGGTTGAATAGGGCTCTCTTTCAGGATTTTACAGAAAGACAAGCGTATTAAACAAGACCGCAAAAAACGCTAATTGGTAAGACTTGTCAAAATGAAAAATTGAGGCTCAATACTTGTCTGGTTACTAAAAGAAAGGCGATAAAAGTCTTTAGATTTTCAGACCTAGCGCTGAAATGATAACTTTGTTTAGAATTCGTGTATGCAGAAACTAGGGTTAAATCAATCGTTACAACAAAAGCTGTCTCCCCAGCAGATACAGTTTATTAAACTGCTGCAAGTCCCTACCGCAGAGCTGGAGGCCAGAATTGAGGAAGAACTGGAAATCAATCCTGCTCTAGAGGAAGGAGAGACTGAGACACCTGAAACACAAGAAGAAAGCAATACAGAATCCGAAGCTGAAGAATTTAGCGAGACTTCAGGGGGCGATGATGAGTTAGATATTAATGATTACCTGCGCGATGATGATTACAGTGGCTATAAAATGCAGGGCGATGGTGATGGTGATGAAGATGATCGTGAAATGCCTTTGGCCATGGGGGCAAGTTTGCAAGAGCTATTACTTACCCAGTTGGGGTATTTGGGATTAGATGAAAAGCAACGTGCCATCGGTAGTCAGTTAATTGGCAGTATTGAAAATGATGGTTATATCCGAAGAGAGCTGGAAGCCATTGTTAACGATCTGGCTTTTTCCCAAGGCATTGATACCAGCGTTGAAGAAGTTGAAGATATTTTAAAGAAGCTGCAGAGTTTTGATCCTGCCGGGATTGGAGCTCGAAATTTACAAGAATGTCTTTTGTTACAGCTCGAACGACTCAAGCAGAGCATAGAGGAAGATGATTCGGATAAGTTTACAAAATCGTATGTAGTAGATAAGGCCATCCAAACGGTGCGCGATTGCTACGAAGAGTTTACCAAAAAGCATTACGATAAAATTATCAAGAAGCTTGATATTGCGGAGGAGGATGCGGACGACATCAAGGATATTATTACGCTAATTTCCGGACTCAATCCTAAGCCAGGTGGTGTGAGTGCCACCACAGGAGTGTCGAAGAATCAGGTAATCATACCAGACTTTATTTTAACCAACAACAATGGAAAATTGGAGTTGGCGCTAAATTCACGCAATGCCCCTGAGTTACGCATCAGCCGATCTTATACCGACATGTTTAAGGCTTATGATAAGGGCGACAAAAAGGATAAGAAGTTAAAAGAGGCGGTAACATTCGTTAAGCAAAAGCTTGATGCAGCCAAGTGGTTTATCGATGCCATCAAGCAGAGGCAGCAAACATTGCTTCGTACCATGAAGGCTATTGTTGATTTTCAGTACGAGTACTTTCAGGAAGGAGATGAGACCAAGCTTAAACCTATGATTTTGAAAGATATTGCTACTATGATTAACATGGATATATCTACTGTATCGCGTGTGGCCAGCAGCAAGGCAGTACAAACCGATTTCGGGATCTTTCCTTTAAAGTACTTCTTTTCAGAAGGGATTGCTACTGACTCTGGTGAAGAGGTAAGTAGTCGTGAAGTGAAACAAATAATTAAAGACCTTATCGCAGCAGAACCTAAGGGTAAACCCTTATCGGACGATAAGATAGAAAAAATACTCAATGAGAAGGGGTATAACATTGCCAGACGTACAGTGGCTAAATACCGTGAGCAACTGAATTTACCAGTAGCACGTTTGCGTAAACAGTTGTGAGTAATTTCAAATCAACATTTGAAATGTAAAATTGATGAAATGAAATTTTTAGCGCAGTTTATCTCAGTTATTTCCCATCCTTTACTGTTAGCCTCTTATTTATTTTTAGTCTTTGCCTGGCTGTATCCGCCAGCCATGTTTCCAATACCAGATCGTTCGTTTAAAAGTGTTTTGATACTCATCTTTGTTTGCACTTTTCTGCTGCCAGCCATTAATGTTTATTTTTTTAAAGCCTTTGGTACCATTACTTCCATGAGCATGCCTTTGCGTAAAGAACGCATTGCTCCTTTTTTAATGATTGCCATTCTTTACCTGGTGGTTACTTACTTGCTGCACTCAAAGCTTGGTCTGGGTTTTCAAGACCCCTTCATGAAGTTTCTTATCATTATCGATTTACTGGTGATGGTAGCATTTTTTGTCACGCTTGTACTGAAGGCCAGCATTCATAGCCTTGCCATTGGAGGAATGACAGTGATCATAGCCATGCTCAATACTGTGACAGAGAATGGAATATTTTTCTATCCATTAATTGCTTCTATTTTAATGCTGGGTATTGTTGCATCAGCAAGATTATACTTGCAGGTTCATACACTTAAAGAAGTATTCGTTGGCTTAATCACGGGAGCATTGGTGAGCTTGGGAGGAATGATATTTTTGTTTTAATGTAAATAATTAATTATGTCTTATACATTTTTAAAATACGAAGTGACTGAAGGTGTTGCCACCATCACTTTAAACCGTCCTGATGTTTATAATGCCTTGAACGATGAGATTACTTTCGAATTGCAAGACGCATTGAAGGCCGTAGCTAAAGATGAAAAAGTGCGCGTTGTGGTGTTGACAGGAGAGGGGAAAGCCTTTTGTTCCGGGCAGGATCTAAAGGCTGCCAGCGGTCAGCAGAAGCGTTCTTTCATGGATTCTTTGCATAAGCGATACAACCCGATCATCCGTGCTATGCGTAACTTACCGAAACCAATTGTTTGTCGCCTCAACGGAGTAGCGGCAGGTGCTGGTTGTTCAATAGCTTTAGCCTGTGATGTTATTGTAGCTAATGAAGAAGCGCAGCTCATAGAGATCTTTATCAATATAGGTCTTGTACCTGACTCCGGTTCCTCATTCTTTTTACCACGAACGCTAGGCTTTAATAGAGCCTTTGAGCTTTGCAGCACGGGCAACAGACTTAAAGCAAGCGAAGCAGTCACCATCGGATTGATTAATAAAGCGGTGCCTGCTGGAGAGCTGGATGCTGTGGTAAAAGGCTATACCGAATTCTATGCTAAGGCACCCACTAAATCCATTGGTTTGCTTAAGAAGATGCTCAATAAAGCTCAAACCGCATCGCTTGATGAAATGCTGGACTATGAAGCTTATTGCCAGGAGATTGCTGGCAGCTCACAAGATTACAAAGAAGGAGTCCAGGCTTTCTTAGAAAAACGGAAGCCGAATTTCATAGGTAAATAAGAAGTGACAGTATAAATTTTCTCTGATAAATGAAGAATGTTCGCTTAGTACTGGGCAGTGGTGGGGCTCGAGGTATGGCGCACATAGGCGTAATAGAAGAGCTTCAGAAGTCGGGTTTTGTTATTAAAGAAGTAGCAGGTTGCTCGATGGGTGCCATTGTAGGCGGTCTATATTGTGCCGGGCATTTAGATGAGTACAAGCATTGGCTAATTAGCCTGAGCCGCTTTGATGTTTTCAAGTTGCTCGACTTCACACTTTCTTCTCAGGGCATTGTAAAAGGCGATAGGGTATTCAAGGCAATTGAACAACTCATCGGCTATCATGAAATTGATAAATTCCCGATTCCCTTTACTGCAGTTGCCTCTGATCTGGTGGCGCGGCAAGAAATCTATTTCCGATCGGGTAGTTTATTCAAGGCCTTAAGGGCATCGGTAGCCATTCCTACTATTTTCACACCTGTGATTGATGGGCAGCGCCAATTGGTAGATGGTGGGGTGCTTAATCCGCTCCCCTTAAATGTGGTGAGACGTGAAGCAGGAGATTGGCTCGTGGCAGTAAATGTTAATGCCAATTTCCCCAGCCAAAAGAAAAGTATTGTGCCTGAGGTGAACGAAGAAAAAGCAGCCTATCTGAGAATGCTGGATCATTTCAGAACGCAGATTCTACGATTCGATAGCAAGGCGGAGGAAACAGTAGAGAAGTTAGGCTTCCTGGATTTATTGAATAAATCCTATGACCTCACTTTGGATCGATTAACAGACCTGATGATTGAAATGCATAAGCCTGATTTGGTCGTGAATATTTCAAGAGATGCCTGTGGTATTTTTGAATTTTACCGCGCAAATGAAATCATTGAAGAAGGACGTATTGCTTTTACAAAAGCCCTGGAGGAAAAGCGCTATACGTAACTAAGTTACTCTGTGCAACTGCTTTTACTTGCTTGCGTTTTTCCCAGCGCACGACTATTACCAGTATAATCGAAAGAAAGGCAACTATCAGGAAATAGATGAAAACCCTGAACATGCGCTTCCATTTCTGGTCGCGTTCATGCCGTTCAATAATATCACCATAATTTCGGTGTCTGGCAATATTGCCAGCGCTCATGCGCTGTCTCCTTAACCTTATGTCATTTCTTCCCATCGTATTTGATGCTAAGGTTAAATTGTTTTCTTAATCGATCCAGCGCCCTGTAGGTTCTCATTTTTGCTCCACTCTCTGTAATATCCAGAATAAATGCAATTTCCTTAAAATCTTTGTCTTCGAAAAAACGCAACTCCAGTACTTCTAACATTTCTGTTGGTAGTTCTTTTAAAAATCCCAGCAACTGTTTCACCAACTCTTCGTCCCAGCCTTCATGGCCCTGGTCCATTAATTCTTTTACCCTGACTTCCTCTATGCTGAAAACGCGATCAGTTTTCTTTTTACGATAGTGTTTATTAACCTCGTTCGCAGCAATTCTGTAAAACCAGGCTGACAATGGCAGACCGCGAAATTCAAATCGGTTCAGGTTATTCAGCGCATTCAGAAATGTCTGTGAACATAAATCGGCTGTTAAGTCTTCATCGTCTGTTTGCCTGTATATGTAATTGAATATGCGGTCAAAGTACTTTTCATACAGGGTGCCGAAGGCCTTTGAGTTCTTCTTAGCCAGCTCTACCAGTTGATACTCCTCCCGTATTTCTACTTCGGTCATAGGCAAATTTACACTCTTAACCGGATTAGTGTTAAAAAGTCACAAACGGACTATTTATTTCAATCCTTATTCTGGAGTAAATATATTTTGTTCGCGCTGAGGTCAAATGGTTATTGAGGCTAATTATTGGTATTTATAACTTGAATACCCAAGGTGCTTTAATCCTGCTTTAATGTTTCAGCTGGTTGAGTCCGGGCTGTTCGCAGTGTTTGAAAGCTGATGGTACTAAGCGCAATGGTTATGGTAATACTGCCTGCCAGCAGGAATACACCTACGCCCATTTCTGTTTTGTACTCAAATGATGAGAGCCACTCCTGCATACTGTAAAGTGTTATTGGAATGGAAAGACCTAAACATATAGTCAGGAGTATAATGTACTCTTTAGTCAGTAAGAATAGTAATGATTGTTCAGTGGCGCCCAATACTTTACGAATACTAATTTCTTTAACCCTGCTTTGCATGGCCAGCGAAGCCAATCCGTAAAGGCCTAAACTACCAATCAGAATGGACAACAAGGTGGCAACCTGTACAATTTTGCTAAGATTTTGATCAGATCTGTATTGGGCCTGTAGGGCACTATCAACAAAATTAAAGGTGAATTCCTCTCCATTGCTAAGGCTTACCCAAGTACTTTTAATCTGGTCAATCACCTTATTGATGTTGCCAGGCTCTAGCTTAACAATTAATTTGGGAAGTGGTGAGGTTGTAATATTGATATTCTCAACACCTTGCAGGATGATGGAAGGATCTTGAAGCATAACCAGGGGTTCAACTTTATTATAAAGTGATGAGTAGTGAAAGTCTTTAACAACCCCAATGATCTCATGGTCTGCAAAACCTTTGCCTGGTAATTTCTTGCCAATGGCATCCACCCATCCGTATTCTTTTACAAAAGCTTCATTAACAATAATGGCTCTCCTTTTATCAGATGTGTTTGCGTTTGAAAAATTCCGACCACTGATAATTTTCATTTTTAGTGTTGGAATATAAGCATCATCTACTGGGTTGAGATTAAAATTGTGGTATACTCTTTTATCGTCAGTAAAGCCGACACTTAACCAGTTACCGCGACCGAAATCATGAGAGGAACTTGCCACGCTTAGTACGCCAGGTATCTTGGCTAGTTCTGTTTTGAATACTTCTGCCTTTTCAAATCCAAGTTTTACCCTTTCTTCAAGATTGCCTTCTACGGGTGCAATGAGTTGGATGGTACCAATCTGTTCCTTGTCAAATCCTAAATCTTTATTCTGAATATAATCGAGTTGCTTTTTCATGATAAGGGCACTACTTATAAGAAAAATGCTCAATACGAGTTGAAGCCCGACCAATACTTTTCGAATCCCCTGCTTACTGTTTCCACCCTGTAACTTTCCTTTTAAAATAGCGATTGGCCTAAGTCCGGATAATACTAATGCCGGGTAGCTACCAGCGATGATGCCTATAATGGCGAGTAGGATAATGATCACTGAGACCATAAAGCCATTAAAAGGAAATGACAATTGTTTGCCAGCCAGTTCATTGAATGATGGTAACGCTAACATGGCTAACAATAATCCTATAGTCATGGCTAAGCAGGTTACAAGAACAGCCTCTCCAATAAATTGAAGGATTAATTGTTGTCGCGCAGCACCAACGACCTTTCTTATGCCGACTTCTTTTGCCCGTTTTACAGATCGGCCTATTGATAAGGTTATAAAATTGATGCAGGCCACTGCAAGAATGAGCATAGAGATGCCAGCCAAAATATAACTATATCGAGGGTTACTCACGGGAGCAATGCCTTGAGGATAAGTATTATCAAGGTGGATGCTAGTGAGTGGTTGAAGGCCGGGTGCATAATTACTTTGCTTGAAATCTTCTTCACCAAGTAGTTTTCTAAACAACAGGGGGAATTTACCAGTCACCTTTTCTACATCACTTCCTTCTCGTAGCAAGATGTATGTCTCTGGGCTTATATTAAACCAAGCTGATGTCAGTACACGTTCAGGATAAAGTTTTAATAAGTTCTGATCGGAAAGTAAAAAATCAAACTGAATGCTTGAATGGCTTGGTAGTTTCACAACACCTGAAACAATGAAGCTTTCAAAATTTTGCCCCACCTGAAGGGATATTGTTTGTTGAATAGGATTTTTTTCACCAAAATATTTTTTGGCAGAAGCTTCATTCAGCACGATTTTGCCAGGCTCATTGAGTAAATCTTGATAATTGCCTTGTAGTAATTCAAAGTCGAATATTGAAAAGATGGATCGATCAGCTATCGTAAGGGTTTCTGAAAATACCTGATCATTGAATTTAACTGAGGTACCAGCTTGGACAATGCGTACAAAATCCTCTGCCTCAGCTAAGGTTTCCTTTAACGCAGGCCCCATGGGAAAGGGGGTGGTAGTATTGAAAAAATCTTGATTTTCGCCCCAGTTTTCCTTGACATATACTCGATAAATCCTATCTGCTTTGCTATGGAAAGTATCAAAAGTCAATTCCTCATGTACAAACAATATAATTAGCAAACAGCACATAATGCCTAGCCCCAGCCCTGCTATGGTGATGATTGAATGTGTTTTGTTGTGCCAAAGTTCGCGAAAGGCTATGGTGAGGTAGTTCTTAATCATGGTGCCAAGGTTTAGGTTGCCTACGGGTATGAAGATGTTTCGTAATTGAGAATAGTTTTATCCGTCAAGATGTTTTGTTACTTAAAAGCGTTGCATTGCTTCGTTTTAGAAGAAACTTACAGTTTAGGATTAACCAATATCACCTCCTCTTTTTCTACCACCACCATGCCGGCTGGATCTCCTTTTCGCTTTCTTACAAATTTTTTAGGTGTGTAGGTGACAGGCACGAGTCTTTCTGTTTTTCGTTTAGAATTATAGGCGGCCAATTCTGCAGCTCGTTCAACTACATCTTTTGGAAATGCTTTTCCTGCTTTGTACTTAATGATCACGTGTGAACCTGCAACATCTTTTGCGTGTAACCAAAGGTCTTCCTTAAAGGCATACTTCAGGGTAAGTATATCATTGGCCTGCGCGTTTCGGCCCACCCAAATAGTATAGTCCTTGAAAAGGAACTCATGGTAAGGTCGTGAAACTTCCTGTTCCTGACGATTTGTTTCCGGTAATTTTGTATGCAGTAAAGTCTTTAATTCTTTAATGCCTTCAGCTTTACTGATTTCCAAAAGAAGAAACTCCATCCTTTCTTTTTCTTGTTCTTTTTGCAGAAGCGCTGTGGTAAGCCTGTCTATTTCGACTTGTTGGTTTTTAGATTTTCTGTAGAAAACCTCTGCGTTTTTTTGTGGACTGAGATCCTGTTTTAGTTTAACTTCTATAAGATTACCGTTGTCATAGAAATTGGGGAGCTTTACTTTTTCGGTTCCGGGTTTTATCTGATGCATATTAGCCATTAATACATCAGCCCATACTTTATAGTGTTGGTCGTTTTCAATCTCATTTAATTTTTCGCCCGTTTTTGCTAAATAGGCAATCGTGCTTTTAAGCAGGTTTTTTATTTTTTGTTCTGCTTTTGCTTTTTCTTGCTCAAAAGCATTCCGCTGCTGGTAATGATTATAGAAGTCTGTCAGAGCGTTAATTGCCTCTGTATGTTTTCTGGTGATTTTTCCGATGGGTAGCAGAGAAAGTATGATAGTGCCTCCCCAATTTGTTACGTAGAAAGCGGGCTTCTCTAATGCTATTCGCAATTGCAATAATCTTTTCCACTGCCTGGCAGCTTCTTGAGAAAAGAAGCCTTCCTCTTCAAGCACATCCCACACATGCTTACCGAAAGTGAAAAAGTGCTTTTTAATATTATTCTTTTCAATCGGTAATTGTGTCTGGATCCACATTATTTCCTTATCCAATTGATTCAATTCAATGGCTTCATCAGCTTGCAGGTTATTCCTAAAAAGTGACTGAACTTCATTATGGAGAAATAAAACAATGTTAGATCTGTTGCCATGCATTTTGAAGAGCAAAGTGAAACCTTCACTTAATTGGAAGGCAAAACTTCTTTCGTTGTTGAATTGCCGTATTCCCTCCACTGTTCTGCCTATACAATCTTGAAACAGATCAACAGAATTTTTTTTTGCCCTGTGAAATATCTCAGGAAATGCGAGGCAAGAGAAATCTGGCTGTACATTGGCTTTGATAAAGAATGATTTCTCCTTGATTTCAAAACGAATAATTAATTCTTCTTTATTCTGGCTGTAGCATTCAGAAATAATGCTGTTCCTGAGCACCTGCTCAAGTTCTTGAGAAAGTTTTCTGAGGGTATAGAAGTTATTGTGCACTTTCCAATTTACACTATTTACTGAATCAATTGCTGAGGTTTACTTGAACCAAAGCTTAGCTGATGAAAATGAGATGATGCTGTGCTTATTGTGCTTAGTCAATCTTGATTTGCAAGCCATCGTAAGCGAGTGAAATGTGTTGGGGTAATTTTTTCTCGATGATAGCGTGCAAGTCTAATTTATGACTGATATGTGTAAAATAGGCCTTCTTGGGTTTAATCCTTTCAACCATAGCAATGGCCTGCTCCAGGTTAAAATGGGAGATGTGCGGGTCGATCTGCAATGCATTGAGGACAAGCACATCAGTTCCCTTTAGCAAATCGAAAGTACTATCAGGAATGAAGTTAGCATCTGTTATGTAGCTAAAGTTTTTGACGCGGAAGCCATATACAGGTAACTTCATATGCAGAACAGGTAGGGGAGTGATCTCCACGTCACCAATGATAAAGGGATGGTCCGTTATTTCATTCAGTAGAAGTCTCGGAATACCAGGGTATTTTATTGCTGCAAAGGCGTAAGCATACTCTACTTTTAATTGTTCCAGCACTTCCTGGGTTCCATATACAGGCATATCCATAGCCTGCATAAAATTGTAGGCGCGTACATCATCAAGGCCAGCTGTGTGGTCACGGTGTGCATGGGTAAAAATCACGGCATCTAAGCGATTGATTTTTTCACGCAGCATTTGCTGACGGAAATCCGGACCAGTATCGATAACAAAGCTCTGGCCTTCTATGTCTATATGGATGGAAGTCCTGAGTCGTTTATCACGAAAGTCTAATGATTGGCAAATGGGACAAGTACAACCAATAACAGGTATCCCTTGCGATGTGCCGGTTCCTAAAAAAGTGACGATCAATTGTTAACAGGCGTTTGCTGTAGTTCTTCAAAAAGCTTCTGACTCTTTTCGCTAAACTTGGAGGTGTCGAGTTCTGTGCCTTTGATGATATCCAACAGGGCGTTGATTTTGCCTTCTGTGGTGTAGAATTTATTAACGATTATTATTTTTTGCTCCTTTAATACGCAGTATCCCGATTTGAAATTGCCTTTTTCATAGCGTAGCATATAATCAGACTCACCGACCATTTCTTCGATCTTTAACAGGAATTGGCTTGTATACTTAATCATCGTTTCTCTACTTTTCAACCTGCGCAAGATAGGTAAAATGGGCCATAGTGGGCAAGCCGACCGGGTCAATGAAACCAGATGTGCATTAAATGTTTCACCCTTTGTACCTTTGAGGGTGCCTGCAACTCAAAAAGAGCTTTTTGTAATCGTTGGTCCAACAGCCGTTGGTAAAACAGCTTTGGCCATCCAGCTGGCTCAACAATTGGATACAGAGATTATATCGGCCGATTCTAGGCAGATTTATAAAGAAATGGAGCTGGGTACGGCTAAGCCAAGTCCAGCGGAGCTTGCAGCCGTTCCTCATCATTTTATCAATAGTCATTCCATTCATCAAGAGTACAATGCAGGGCAATACGAGCGTGAAGCCTCTGAACTGATTAATAGACTTTTCGAAAAGTACCATACGCTTGTCATGGTAGGAGGGAGTGGTTTGTACATTAAAGCGGCTCTGGAAGGCTTTGACGATGTGCCAGAGGTGCCTGTGGGCATTCGCGTAAAAATTGAAAGCGAGTACGCTGAAAAGGGACTTGCCTGGCTTCAGGGTGAATTAGCACAGGTAGACCCCGACCTGTATGCAAAAATAGATCAGAAGAATCCTCATAGGCTTATCAGAGCATTGGAGGTAAGGCTTTATACTGGCCAGTCAATCGAGTCGTTCAGGGCTAAGAAAAAAAAAACACAGTCTTTTACTGTTCGGAAAATAGGGCTTGAGTTAGCGAGGGAAGTATTATATGAAAGGATCAATCAACGCATGGATGTGATGATCGATAGGGGACTATTTGAGGAGGCTGAACAATTATATCCATTCAAACACCTAAATGCATTGCAAACGGTGGGCTATCAGGAAATATTTGATTTTATGGATGGTCGCTATAGTCATGAAGAAGCCATTCGCTTACTAAAGCAAAACAGCCGGCATTATGCAAAACGGCAGCTCACCTGGTTTAAACGGGATCAGGAAATTCTTTGGATTGATGCCAATTCGAGTCTGAGCGAACAAATAAAACGATTGGGCTATAAATAGAAAAAGCGTCTGATGACGCCTTCCCTAAACCTAAATCAACCCTAAAATTATCTGTACTTTAACTTACTTCTGTCCTTTACAACAACGTTGTCGCTGTGGTTGCGCTTTACCTGTAACAAGTGGCAGGCTTTAGCCAGCACCTGATTTTGCTTCTTGTAAATCGCTTTGTTTTTCTTCTGATTCTGACGCTGGTAGTCTTTAGCATCTGCTGTAGTAGCGGAGATGATCATGCCTATCAAAATAGCAACAACCAACACAAAGATCTGCTTTAAGCGACCTGAAATGTTCATATTTCCTATTTCTTTCGAGCTGTTTTTCATGGCTGATGAGATCATAGTTGTTGGGTTTTGTTGATACAAATCTCGTTCAGTCAGGGCGAAGACATCTTTAAAATGCCTAGTACATCCTACATCAGTAGTTTTATGTGAATCTGATAAATGAAAGTAGCTTTATGTGAAGTCGATGGAATAGACCCCATTTTTTAGGGTAAAATCAATGTTTGTTACTTGCGTATAAGTACTGAAAGAATTTTACTTAAAGTTTTACTTAAAGTAGAAAAGTGAAAAAGCTTTCACATTTACACAAAAACCTTGCATTAGATTAGGGCAAAGGCCGGGATTTATGGTAAGAGGTATCAGGGAAAAAATCGAATGATGTGCTTGCTATTATATAGTAAGTGGCTTTCGATGAATTAAGCCTGTGTCACCATCATTATTGGGTAAGGTGTATTTTAGAGCAAGAAAACTTAAAAGGCTTTAAAATCAACGCGCCTATTTTGCTGCTTGCCTTGTTCTGTATTGTCTGTATGATCGGTTACCTCTTCACCATAACCGACAATGGAAATCTGGTCATCTTGAACGCCCATATCAAGCATCAGCTGTCTTATCTTTTGAACGCGCTTAATAGATAGCTGAACATTGTAGTCATCGTTTCCCCGGTGATCGGTATGTCCTTCAATCAAAATATGCTTGCCCTGCAAAGCGAATTCTACAGCAATTAAAAAGGGATCCATGTCCACTACCGAAAATTCATCCTGATCGAAGGTGAAGAACAGGGGTTCAAGCTCAATGGGCTCGCTATCTGTTTTCTTAGCAATGGTATTGGCCACCAGTCGTCTTATTTCTTCATGCTTTTCGGAGGTTGGCTTTGGGAGATGATTCAGTTCAAGCACCTTATCTTCTTTCTCATGCAACTGATCCAACATGGTTTTAGGTACAACAGGGCTAGCCGTCAGCACAGGCCTGGCTGTGTTGATTTGCGGTATCGGTTTAGGGGCTACCGTAGGGCTTGCCTTCCCTGAGGCGGAAACAGATGGGCCAACTTCGGCCATAGGCTTGGGTTTGCTTTTTCGGCCATTGGCCGCCACATGTCTGTTTTTGTTAGATTTTTTATTCTTTTTAACAATGTCGCATGCACGGGCAAGCGAAGAATTGCTCTTCTTATAAACGCTTCTATAGTACTTGTATTTGTCCTTATGGAAATTCTGGGCTTGGCCTATGGTAGTTGCCAGCAATAAGCCCATGGCCAGGCAGATGGCAAAATGAAGTGGATAACTCAAAAGGCTAAAACCTTTGTATCGTAAAAGGGTAGTCATGGGGTAGTACTACAAAGAAAGCTAATTTTCTCTAAAATACTGCAAATGACCCTCTTAAGGTCTTGTCAGGCTTCGTATACTTTTAAGAAGTCGAGCACCTCTTGTCTGACATCGCGCACTTCACCTTCATCATAGGCAGCAGTCGCGATTGACTTGAAAAGTTCGCTTACCAGATTTTCTTTAAATCCGAGTTTAACAGCATATAAAGAGGCTACTTCCAATTCCATATCTTCTACTACCTGATCAAGGTTAATCATATATACCAGGTGGTAAATAGCTTCGAGCTTCTCTACTTTACTGGCAGGGTCTTTATAAGCCAGGTCAGAAACATCTACATTAATATGATAAAGGTCTGCAGGAGTTAGGTGCAACTGGAAGCCCCATTTGAGCAAGCAACGTAAGTAGGCACTTTGTACTTGCTCTTTTTCGAGGAAGAGTGCCAACATGTTTAAATAGCTTTTCTTGATACTGATAAGCTGTTCGTGGCTAAGTTCTGTATTCATGGGTTTGGGCTTATGTCGTTAACACGACTTCTTAGGTCAAATCGGTTCTTGAATTTCGTAAAAAAATTGGGTATGAGGCGAGCATCTATTATAATTTTTCTTTTGATCAACTTTTCTTGTATTGGGGTGGATGTGTTAGATGATCCTATCGACCCCTTGAATGGTAACACCATTAGAATACTAAATGCTGAAAATAATATGCTGGCCCTCCGAATAGGTGAGAGTTTTGAGGTAGAGGCTGTTTATTTCGACCAATATGGATTAGAAAGACCCTATTTGCTTACCTGGCGGAGTGAGAACGAGGGTATTGCTAGTGTAAATAATAGCCTTGTGCAAGGTAAAACCGCTGGAGTAACAACAATTGTTATTAGTTATGCAAATGTCGCAAAACCACTTCAAGTAACTGTGGTAAGCAATGTTGAGGCAGTGGCATCTGTTACAATCGATCTGCCCTCGAAAACGGCTATTAACCTATCTGAAAAAATACAACTTACGGCAGCCGTTCGGAATATTGAGGGGCAGCTTTTGCCCAATAAAAACATAGAATGGTTTTCAGAAAATAATTCGATTGCCACGGTTTCTCAGGTGGGTTTAGTTGAGGGTGTAGGTAATGGAGTCGTAGAAATACATGCCAAAGCAGATGGTGTAAAAAGTAACAGCATTCAATTTACGATAGGTAATTCCAATTTCAGACAGGGTACTTTTATTCCTGCCGGAGGCTATCAGGCAAAGGGAACTGCTTCGCTTCGGAATATCGATGGTCAGCTGATACTTGAGTTGAGCAATGATTTCCAGACCAGTTTTGCACTAGGGACTTTCATCTATTTGGCCAACTCCACTTCAGGCTCGCAAGTAAAGGCAGGAGGTTTTGAAATAGCGCAGATTGCCACTAATGGCGCAAAAACGTTTAACATATCCAGTTTAAATCCATCGATAACGATCAATCAATATAAGTATGTGATCATACTGTGTAAGCCAGCATCGCTTACGTTTGGTTTTGCAGAATTAAAATAGCAATGAAAAAACTGTTGATAATACTATTTCTACTGCTAAGCCTTGAGGCAATGGCAGGAGGTGCCTGGCCAATAGGTAAAAGGAGGGCTTATGTAAAGCTTGGACAAAACGCAATTGTGTCTCCATTATATTTTTCACCCAGTGGTGAAATTGTTGACATACGGACAACAAGTTTGTTTACTACTTCTTTGTATATGGAGTATGGTCTTAGCAATCGGTTGACTACGATTTTGTATTTGCCCTTCTTTGTTCGTGCTACACTCAATGAGGTGCAGTACAGACAGAGCGGACGAATTGATAAAGGTGAGATGCTGAATGCGATTGGAGACACGGATCTTAGTTTTAAATACAGTTTAATAAAAGATAAGTCCATGCTGCTGAGCGTTACTGTTTTGTTTGGTTTACCTCTAGGTGAAACCAGAGGCGGAGCCAGTGGCATTTTGCAATCCGGTGATGGTGAGTTCAATCAAATGGTTCGTGTAGAGGCAAGTCGCTCTTTTTATCCTAAACCTATTTATGTGTCCACTTACCTTGGGTTTAATAATCGCACTAAAAATTTTTCTGATGATTTTCGTGCTGGTGCTGAAGTCGGTTATACGTTAAGGGGTAAACTGACAGGCATCTTTAAGCTGGATATTATTCAATCATTCTTCAATGGCAGCACAGCCGTTGCTGATAATGGCATATTTTCGAACAATACAGAATATATTGCTCCATCAATAGAAATAGGGTATTCGTTGAATGAAAAGTTTGGTATTTCGGCAACTGCAGGTTTTGCATTGTCAGGTAGAAATATCTTGGCTTCTCCTAACTTAGGACTTGGTTTGTATTACAAGTTCGATGCTAATTAAATGCTGAGGCACATCTCCTTTTGCTTTCTGACTTTGCCTGCGTATGCCCAAGGCTGGCAGCTTTCTGTAAGTCATCGCATACACGATCTTTACGTGCGGTTTTTTGTGAGGCGCTTGCCCTCGCAAAATATGGGTCAGCCAAATTGGGTCTTAGTATGATGGCCCAGCTACAATCCTTCTCTGCATCGTCATACTTTTGAAGTGCCATGTTTACTGCTGCTCTTCTTCGAAAAATATCAAAGTAGATATCGTGTACGTAGGCCGGATTCATCATTAGTTCAAAGGCTTCCCCATATAGGCTGGTCATGTAGGTTTTAAAGTTTTTCCTTCCCATGCTTAAATAAACAAGTGCCTGTGGCAAATCCTGCAAGTCGTCTTGATAGATAAGCGCAATTCTATGAATGAGTTCGATATTACCGGGTTGCTTTTCAAGCAGGTCTTTTAGTACAATCAGAGAGGCTTCATAGCGTCCGGTATAGTATTCACATTCAGCCAATCGCTGATAAGTTTGCAGACGTATTGGTTTTTCATATCGTTCCAAAAGTTTGAAATGCTGCTTAGCCATTTCATATTTGGATTGTTTAAAGGCATCTTCTGCCTGGTTCCTTAAAGAGAGTATCAGGCTGTCTTCAGCAAAGCTGAACAGATATTCCAGCGGCTCTTGCTGTTGCAATTGCTGAATTTTGTTGAAAGCTTCTTCCTGCTTACCGCTGTTAAATAATACATTTACTTGCTTGATCAAGGCAAGATTCTGTTGATAGGTTTCCGTTACTTTTTTTTGATGTACATATTCGATAACGTTGATGATGCCAAAACAAATACTGGCTATTAGTAAGAAGGCACCAATAGCCATGGCCTGGATTTTGAAATAGCGTTTATCGAAGGTGTAAGTACTTTGTTGCGATTGCCTCCATTGTTCGTAACGCTGGCGGTGGTACTGCCGCCAATAAGCAGAGGTATCGTGTGCAGAACTATGATGTGTGTTTTGCGGATAGCTTATGTGCGCATCATACACCATGCGCTTGCGCGGGTCTGCCAGCGCGTGATAAGCTTCGTTGATGAGTTTGAAAAGTTCTTCGGCTTCTTTATTACCAGGATTACGATCAGGATGATAGAGCATCGCCAGCTTTTTATAAGCTGTCCGGATTTCTGTGGGGTTGGCATCCTGCCGGATGCCCAGAAGCTGGTAGTAATCTGCCATGTCCGCTGTATTAACGGTTAATTTAGCCTAATCGTTTACAAGAAGCCGATCTTTTTATTGGCCCTTGCTTCAACACAAGCTTTACAGAGATTGTGAAAAACAAAAAGCCCCGGTAAAGGGGCTTTTTATGGATAGCTTAAGTAGCTTATTTCTTGGCTAACTCCTGTACCAGATCAATTAGCTTGTTTGAATAGCCCCACTCGTTATCATACCAGGCAACTACTTTTACAAACTTATCATTTAAAGCAATACCTGCTTTGGCATCAAAAATAGAGGTGCGCGCATCACCTAAGAAGTCCTGAGATACTACTTCATCCTCCGTATAACCCAAGATACCTTTTAACTCACCTTCAGAGGCATCTTTCATGGCCTTCTTAATATCTTCATAAGTAGCAGCCTTATCAAGCTTCACAGTTAGGTCAACTACTGATACATCGGCTACCGGAACACGGAATGACATGCCGGTTAATTTGCCTTTCAACTCTGGTAATACCAGTCCTACAGCTTTAGCAGCACCTGTTGATGAAGGGATGATGTTAGAAAAACCACCACGGCCACCTCTCCAGTCTTTAGCAGAAGGACCATCTACTGTCTTTTGTGTAGCGGTTACAGCGTGTACCGTGCTCATCAAACCTTCTACAATACCGAACTTATCGTTCAATACTTTGGCAATAGGTGCCAGGCAGTTGGTTGTACAAGAAGCATTGGATACAATGGTATGCTGTGCTGTTAAGTTCTTATGGTTAACCCCCATTACGAAGGTTGGTGTATCATCTTTTGCAGGGGCTGACATCACCACCTTTTTAGCACCTGCTGCAATATGCTTCTGTGCATCGGCTTGCGTTAAGAATAAGCCAGTTGATTCGATAATGATTTCTGCACCAACTTCATTCCATTTTAAGTTAGCCGGATCTTTCTCTGCTGTAACACGGATTTTTTTACCGTTCACAATCAAGGCGCCATCTTTGGCCTCTACTGTACCATCAAAGCGACCATGTACTGAATCGTACTTTAACATGTAAGCCATGTATTCAGGATCTACCAGGTCGTTGATACCTACTATTTCGATATCCTTGCGGTTAACTGCGGCTCTGAAAGCCAGGCGGCCAATGCGGCCAAAACCATTAATACCAATCTTTGTCATTGTATATGCGGGATTATATTCTGTTAAAAGCTGGCCAAAATTAAGGCTTGCCAAGGTAAAACCAATAGAAGATCTTATAAATTCCAAGGCTATTTTGCAGCCTTGACGATCAAGCCATTAGGCCTAATATAAACAGGCAGGGAACCAGTGGCTGAGCATATTTGTAATAATGAGATTAAAACCCTTTCAATGAAACAAAGGAGAGTAGTAGTAACGGGTATGGGCGCATTAAGCCCTTTGGGAAACACCGTCAACGATTTCTGGAAAAACCTGATTGCGGGTAAGAGTGGTGCCGCACCCATTACCCATTTTGATGCCAGTAAGTTTAAAACAAAGTTTGCTTGTGAGTTAAAAGGCTACGACCCACTTAATTATTTTGAAAAAGGTGAGGTAAAGAAACTTGATCCTTTCGCGCAGTATGCATTAGCGGCAACTGCTGAAGCGATAGCAGATGCCCGCATCAATCTCGATATGATTGATAAAACCAGGGTAGGCGTTATATGGGGTTCCGGTAATGGAGGCTTTCAAACCTTTCAGCAGGAGATAATGGATTTTGCCAAAGGTGATGGTACGCCTCGCATCAATCCTTACTTTATTCCTAAAGTGATCGTTGATATTGCCTCTGGCTGGATCAGTATGAAGTACGGATTCATGGGCCCCAACTTTACAACGGTTTCAGCTTGTGCCACCTCAACAACCTCTATTATTGAAGCCATGAATTACATACGCTGGAACAAAGCAGATATGATGATTACAGGAGGCTCGGAGGCTGCCATAAACGAGGCGGGCATTGGTGGCTTTAATGCACTGAAGGCCTTATCAACCCGTAATGATGATCCTGCAAGGGCCTCTCGCCCTTTCGATATCGATCGCGATGGCTTTGTGATGGGTGAAGGTGCAGGTAGTTTGGTTTTGGAAGAATATGAGCATGCCGTAAAACGCGGAGCCAGGATTTATGCCGAGGTGGCTGGCGGTGGTATGTCTGCAGATGCTTATCATTTAACTGCTACACATCCGGAAGGAAAAGGTGCTTTGTTGGGTATGCAATGGGCACTGGATGATGCAGGGCTTACAGCCATGGATGTTGACTATTTAAATCCGCACGCTACCTCTACACCTGTGGGTGATTTGAGCGAAATGAAGGCAACGAAACAACTGTTTGGCGAGAATAAGAAGTTAAACATCAGTGCCACTAAATCTTCGATAGGACACTTATTAGGCGGTGCTGGTGCCGTGGAGGCCATCATATGCATTAAAGCCATTGAGGAGGGAATTATTCCGGCTACTATCAATACCGAGCATATTGATCCAGCTTTGCCCGAGGGCTTGCGCATAGTAACGAGTCAAAGTATTCGCAAGGAGGTGAATGTGGCCATGAGCAACACCTTTGGTTTTGGTGGCCATAATGCCACTGCCGTTTTCAGGAAAATTTAAAACAAAGATTGCTTCTGTACATTTGGTAGTCGATGTTTGGGACTTCGTGTTGACGCTAAAAATTTAGGTGCTATTTTTTGATGACAGTATGAAAGAACAATTGCAAAGGCAAATATTGAAGGCAGTAGCAGCGCAAGGGGGTACTGGTAATGTGATGGAGGCCTTGCAATGGGAGAGGGACCGTTTCGATGAGGGATTTTTGTTGGCGAATGATATACAGAATCTCGACTATGTGAAATTACTCTATTCCAACTTCAACAAAAATCTGATCGTGGTTGAGCTTACGTTGGTTGGCTTGGCCAGAAGCAGAGAATAGAAGTATATTTTTTCTGTACTATCAAAAGTCAATTTAGACTTTTGATAGTAAGCAAATTTAAGCACCATGTGTTTGCGTTGGTAAGGTTACTTTTACACGCGTGCCTTGCCCCATAATGCTTTGAAGAGTCACCTCACCTTGCAATTTCTGAACTGCTTTCTTTACTATGTAAAGGCCCAGCCCATTACCTTTGGCAAATTCATTGGCGCGGAAGTACATTTCAAATACTCTTTCTTGATATTCTAACGGAATCCCTTGCCCGTTATCGGTTACTTCAATCACTAATTTGTCTTGTTCGTGGTACGCCAACAATTCAATCCTCGCATTATTATCACAACAAAAAATAATGGCATTCTCTAACAGGTTCTGCACAATGATTTTAACCAGTGCCGGATAAGTGAATACCGCATGGATTGTTTTGACTTGTATAATAACCTGAATTTTTTTTGCTTTGATGCTATCTCTGAAGGCTTCGACTTCTAACGTAAATATTTCTTGCAAGAAAATTTCTTTGTAGACGAGTTCCTGAGCACCCAAGTCTGAGATGGATTGCAGTTTTTGCAACATGCGATCCAGGTTGCGGGCGTTTTCATCTACCTTCGAGAAAAGTTCGAGGGCCACCTGGTCTTTCACCAATACACGTGCTACCTCAGCCAAGCCCATAAAAGTAGTTAAGGGTCTTCTGAAGTCGTGAGAAGATCGGTAGAAGAAAGTATCGAGTTCTTTATAAGCTTCCTTTAGTTCTGAAGTCCTTGCTTCTATCCGTATTTCAAGATCTTCATTGATTTTTCGGATGTAGTCATAACTAAGTTTTAGTTCGAAGGCCTGGTTTTCAATTTTACTTTTCTGCTCTTGAATGGCATCATTTAATTCTGTAAGCCCATTATTGGCTTCGGTAAGTTCCTCCGCCTGCGATAGCATCTCTTCATTTTGTTCTGAAATGGTACTATTAAGATTCCGGAGCCTTTGGGCAAAGCGGTAATAAAATATTCCGATCACTAAAAATACAAGGCCGCCTGCTATGCTGGCGTAAAGAATGATGCGTTGTTGCCTGATCTGGGCCTGACTCAAAGCGTTATTCTTATTGAGTAATTCAATTTCACGTTCCTGTTTTTCAAGATTGTACAAAGCCTGGTAAGCTGCCTGACTTTCTACTTTTTGTTTGCTAAAGAGGCTATCAGAAAAGAGATTGTATTGCTGATAGTACTCAACGGCCTTATCACTGCGACCAGTTTTATGCAGCAGGTTGGCCATGTCAATAAAAGCCACTCTGAAAATATCTGTACCAGAGGTGGGCGGTGCAAGTTTGATGGCTTTCTCCAGGTAATATTCCGCTGAATCGTAAACACCAAGTTGCGTGTAAGCCCTACCAATGCGGTTGTAATAGAGGCATTGTCCATAAGTATCGCCAATAGCCAAGTCAATTGTAAGACCTTTCCAATAATAGGGCAATGCTTTTTGATATTGCTTTTGTTCGAGAAATAATTCGCCTAGATTAAAAAGATTGGCCGATAAATAGTAAGGTTTGGCAATGCGCTGACTGGAGAGTAAACTTTGCTGCAGGTATTCGTTGGCTGAATCATATTGACTGGCTTTTGCTGCCAGGTTACCGGCCAGGTTATAGCACCAGTATTTTTGAATATCAAGACCAAGGGCTTCAAATTGGTCAATGGCTTTGTTAATATAAATACTTGATAGCTCATAGCCCCTTATTCTATAAAATGCCCATGCCATATCGTAATAGGCATCAGCTTCTATCTTTTTAAATCCGTGCGCTTCGGCAATTTTGATAGCCTCCTCTAAATGTTTTACTGCTAGCTCGTGATAGCCATTCTCCTGTAATACATCTCCCATTCTTTCATTTACCTGCGCCAGGTAATATTTAGAGCCTACCATTCGGTGATGGGAAAGTGCTTGGCTATACACACGCAGGGACTCTTCAAACTTTCCCCTGCCGTGTAGAATTCTGGCTTGCTCTAAATTAATCAGTGCAGTAAGGTTACCTCCCTTGTCGCCTAATCTACTTGCGTTATTCAGACTTGTTTCAGCTTGGTCAAGACGCGCTAGTTCTTCCTGCACTCGCCCCAACTGTAACCAGGCAAGTGCTTGCGTGCTTGCAGCAGTTTTAGTGGCAAGACGCATAGCTTCCTCTGCAAATTGCAGGGCTATCTCTAACTCTCCGCGTCTAATATGGAAGCGACTCATGCCAATTTGAGCCAATACCTTTAAGTCGGTATTTTCTTTTTCACTGAGTTGCACCGCACTTTGGTAGTATTGGTATGCGGAATCGTAAGGCCCTTTTACTAAGAATAGATCTGCTAGTTGTATGTTACTTTGGATAACAACAGTTTGTGCTTTTGTTTGGGTAGCTAAAGCAATGGCTTGCAGATAAATTTTCTTGGACTCACTTAATTTACCAATTGCATAGTAGTAATGTGCACGATTGCTTAAGGCTTGCGCCTCAAGCTGGGGATCTTGATTTTTTTGTGCCAAAGTAAGTGCCTCTGCTGTACTTAAATCGGCCTCTGTTAAATTATGGTTGAAATAGTATTGAGATAGTTGATCAAGTAAGACTATGCGTTTTGAATTATTTTTTTCGCGGCCAAGCAGTTCTTGCAGGCTGTCAATCTTGTTATGTTGGGCAAAGCCCATAGTAACGGTAACCAAGAGTAAGCAAAGGATGCGTATAGACAAGTTGTTGGTTGCTTGTTGATGAGGGAAGTTAGGAATTAAGTACTAGCAATCAAAAGTTACGTGTACCCATTATGAGGCCTACATCAAGTATTATCACAACAATAAAAAGGCCTGTGTTAAAAAAAGCACAGGCCCTGGAGTGGAGCTGCAGGGAATCGAACCCTGGTCCAGAGAAGGTGAAAATCGAGCCTTCTACATGCTTAGTTGACTTTGGTTTTTGTGAACAAGCCGGCAGGCAACAACCAACTCATTCCTTAGTCACTGAATCTTAGCTGTGCTTAGTAACCTCGCACAGAGCAGTTTTGCTATTCGACACCGCTATACCAGCTCCCGCAAATCAAAGGAACTGAGCGATGATGGCCTCCGGCTTCTTAAGCGGGATAAGCTTATCTAACAATCTGTTAGATTAAGCAGCCATGGCGTAAGTTGTTTCGCCACGTAATTGTTGGAACTATCTTTTAAGGCTCTCATCCCATGAGCCTGCATGCTTATACCCGTCTGCACACAGCCTGTCAAAACCGGTCAGCCCCATTAAATTAATTGACAAAGTACAATTAACAATCTTTAATAAGGGTGACAAATATAGCTGTTTAAAAGTTCCCAACATTGTTTGCGCGGCATTGTCAATAGTCCATTGTTAATTATCAATTGAATTTTATCTTGCAGGCTAATGGAAGGATTTGTTGTTTCAGCGCGTAAGTACAGGCCTTCGGGTTTTGATGAAGTCGTAGGGCAGGAGCATATTACCACTACGCTTAAAAATGCCATTGATACCAATAAACTGGCGCAAGCCCTCCTTTTTTGTGGTCCAAGGGGTGTGGGTAAGACTACCTGCGCTCGTATTGTGGCCCGGCTTATTAACGGTTTTGAGGAAAGGGCAGAGCAGAATGCACTCAATATTTTTGAATTAGACGCAGCCTCCAATAACTCTGTAGAAGATATTCGTAACCTGATTGATCAGGTTCGTTACCCACCTCAATTCGGAAAGTTTAAAGTTTATATCATTGACGAGGTGCACATGCTCTCCAATGCAGCCTTCAATGCATTTTTGAAGACGCTCGAGGAGCCACCACCGTATGCCATTTTTATTCTGGCCACCACCGAGAAGCACAAGGTAATACCAACTATTCTCTCTCGTTGCCAGATTTTTGACTTCAATCGAATTCAGATCAGTGATATTGCGAATCACCTGAAGAAGATTGCCAAAGTGGAAGGCATTCCGGCAGAAGATGAAGCTTTGCACCTGATTTCCCAAAAGGCTGACGGAGCCTTGCGAGATGCTCTATCGATTTTTGATTTGATGGTGACCTATGCGGCAGGTCAGGGGGTAACCTTTAAAAGTGTACTGAATAATTTACACATCCTGGATTACGATTACTATTTCCAGGTGGTTGATTCTCTGATGTCGCAAAACCATACGCAGCCCTTGTTGCTTTTTGACGAAGTGTTGAAAAAAGGTTTTGATGGACAAAATTTCATCGTAGGTCTGGCAGAGCACTTTAGAAATCTTTTGGTATCGCAAGATGCCCGGACGGTGCAGCTTATGGAAGTGCCGGATAGTGTGAAAAAGAGTTATGCTGAGCAAGCCAAGGCTTGTCCGCCACAGGTATTGCTTACCTGGTTGAATATAGCCAGCCAGGCTGACATTCAGTATAAGGCCAGCAAGAATCAACGACTCACAGTTGAGCTTGCCCTTATGAAGATGGCCCACGTATCTCATCTGATCAGTGCCAACAGCCTCAACGCATCTGCCGCTGAGGCAAAAAAAAAAGTGATGACATAACTCCGTCTCCTTCTACGGAAGAAATAATCCTGCCCGTCTCCATTGGCGAAAAGAAAGAAAGTTCCCAGCAAGCGGAAGAATCAACAAGCGAGGACGCATCTTCTTCTAGTACATATATAGCTCCTAAGCCTGACTTTGCAGAAAAAACCAGGTTCAAATCTGCTCCAAAAACGATTAAGCTCAATGAACTGCTGAAGGTCGAAGAGAAGAAAGAGGAAAGCCTGTTACAGGATAATCAGCAAAACCACAAGCAAGAGAAACCCTTTACCGATAATGAGCTTAAAGAAGCGTGGTCTGCTTTTGCAGATACGCGAAAAATGCAGCAAGCTGATTATTTCCTATTAAACCAGGACTACGAACGAAATGATTCACGGATTGTGATACCTCTGTCTAATCCAATACAAGAAACGATGCTGAATGAGTTTCGCTTGGAGCTCAATACTTATCTTCGCGAGCGTTTGCAGAATAGTAACATACAAGTGCTTGGCGAATTGCGTGCAGTAGAAGAAAAGAAAATGATTTACACCCCACGAGATAAGTTTGAGTATCTCTCCAATAAGAACCCACTCTTTAGAGAACTGCGCGATCGTTTAGGTCTTGATCCTGATTATTAAAATAGGCTGGTTTTCCTTCTGCTGGTTCTGCGGGGAGGTGCTCCAAAAAGCATTCCGAACACGCCACGCACCAATTCGCGGCCAACTTGTTTGGCAACAGGCGATGCCATGACTTCTTCAAAAGTTGACTTCTCTGCTTTTCGGGTGCTTGTTGAATTGGGCTTAGCCTCTTGCACTTCTTCTTTACTTTCTTGCTGCCGCATTCTTTCATTCAGCAGTTCAAAGGCACTTTCCGGGTCAACAGAATCTTTGTACTTTTTATACATATCGGATGCCTTGAGTAGATCCTCATATGCTTCCGGGGTCAAGGGTCCCATTACAGAGCCTGGAGGAGCCAGGTGCGTTACCACTGTTTCGGTGGGAATACCTTTTTCATTCAATACTGTAATGAAGGCCTGACCGGTACCCAGCTGGGTGAACTGCTGCTCCATGTCATAATACACAGACTTGGGAAAAGTCTTGATGGTATCTTTTAATGCTTTTACATCGTTGGGTGTAAAGGCACGAATTACATGGTGCACTCGGTTACCAAGTTGAGCCAATACATTGGCAGGGATATCCTGCGTTACCTGTGTGCAGAAGAAAATACCTACACCTTTTGATCTGATCAGACGGATGATTTGGTCGATTTGATCCAGAAAAGCTTTAGGTGCGTCTTTAAAAAGCAAGTGTGCCTCATCAAGGAAAAAGATGAGCTTAGGTTTATCAAGATCGCCTGCTTCAGGTAAGCGTTGGTACAACTCTGCCAACAAAGAAAGCATGAAGGTGGAGAAGATAGCTGGTTGATGTTGAATGTCAGCAACATTCAATAAGCTGATCACACCTTTGCCATCGATCTTTTCGAATAAGTCTTCAATATCAAAGGAGGGTTCGCCAAAAAGGTGATCAACGCCTTGTTGTTCGAGCGAAACAATTTTTCGAAGAATGGTGGAAGCGGTGGCAGAAGATATCTTTCCATAGTCTGCTTTAATTTCAGCGGCACCTGCACCTTCCGTTAAATAGTTTAATACTTTTTTCAGGTCGTTGAAATCGACCATGGGCAGTTGCTTGTCGTCTGCATATTTAAACAGAATATTAAGCACCCCTGTCTGGGTGTCATTTAACTCTAAAATTTTACTGAGCAGGGCAGGGCCAAATTCAGTAATGGTGGCGCGCATTTGTGCTCCAAGCTTGCCGCTGAGAGAATATAGTTCAACCGGAAATGAAGAAGGTTTAAATTGGATGCCAAGCGCATGAGCACGCTCCTCTATTTTTTCGTTGCTGCTTCCTTCTTTTGCCATGCCCGATATGTCACCTTTCATATCAGGCATAAATACGGGCACCCCTGCTGCAGAAAGCTGTTCAGCCAACAATTGCAAAGTTCTGGTTTTTCCGGAGCCGGTTGCTCCTGTTACCAAACCATGTCTGTTCATCATTTTCATGGAGAGGTATACACTTGCTTCAGCAACAATTTCTGATTGATAAACCCCGGCACCCAGGTATATGCTGTTGGCGCTTTGTGTGTATGACTTTTGAATGGAGGCTATGAATTGTTCTTTAGACATAGAGAATGCGTTCAGCTTGCAAGTTAATGTTTGAATATGAAAAGAGGCCCACCATTAGCATTTTGCAGCAAGAGGGCCTCAGTCAAGTAACTATTATTTTACTTTTTCTCTTCGTAGTTCTGTATGCTGTAAGAAAAACCAAGGTTGAAAAGCTGACTTAATTGTACGCCACTATCCTGGTCGAAGTCATAGAGCAACACGCCACCAAGGTTTACGTTAAAGAAGCGGTTTACCTTGGCTGTCATTAATAAATCCAATCGATGGTCAATGGTTTTGGCTTCCAATGTTTCGTAGTTAGCGAAAAGCATGTACCGCCATTTAAGGTTTACATTGGTGGCAATGTCTTTATTGAAATCAGCAGTTAATTGAAAGGCCAACCACTCGAAGCGCGTGGTTTCTGTTGGATCAACACCATAAGGCGTTGGCCCCACACTGGTAACAAAGCGGGTAGGGTCATTCACAATGGTTACCCTGGGGGCAAACGGTGAAAAGCGCATGTTAAAATACTCCACTGGCTTATATTCAAGACCCCAGGCAGATGTTATAAAAGCAGGGGCAAAAACATCAGAGATAAGATCTTCAACTTCTAAGCCATTGGCATCTTTTGAATATTTATAACCCTCAGAAAATTGTGATAGGAAGTTCAGGGAAGAGAACAGGCTCCACTTAGCATTCAGATCGTGGCCATACTTAGTATCGAAGTAGATACGATCAAGTGTTTTACGCATACCTTGCCCATCGTTGTTAACAAAGCCATATTGCAAATCTATTTCATTATCCCACTTGGATTTTCCTTTGGCATAATTGGCTTTGTGATTGAACAGTCCGCTGAATCCGATAGAATTGACTCCACCGGCCTTCCAGTTAGACGAAAAGGATGCTTGATTAAAATTTAGACCAAAAGAAGTTTTCTTTTTCCAATTGGATGTTGTGTCTGGTTTTACAACCTGTGCTTGGCTTGATAAGGATAGGCTGCATGCACAGGCCAGCAAGTAGAAGGTCAGCTTCATTGAATTCATGGATTACATTTTAAGTAGTTAAATAACTACAATAACCCAAGAGAAGCAAATGCTTTAGATGTTGTTCAGTTTTATCTCGTCTAGAGCTACCTCAGTAAGTGGCTTAGTAATGAATTTGATAACGTGGTTGTTGTTCACAATTTTATCAATATCGCGCTTGTTATCAGAGCTGGATAGAATGATCACTTTGCATTTGTTGCGCACCAGTTCGTTGAATTTTTCGAATTCATACAGAAAAACGAATCCATCCACGATGGGCATGTTGATATCCAAAAAAATCAGGCTTGGCAGGTTCTCTGCATTGTTCTGATTTTCACGCAGGTAATCCAAGGCGGACTTGCCCGAGCTTTTCACCTCAACGCGGTTAGAAAACTTGGTGATCTCGATTATCCTCTTACTGATAAAATTATCAGTATCGTTATCATCTACCAACATCACTAAATCGATGGACTTTGTATCTGTCTGCATTAAAGTAGGCTAAGAATGCTTAAAAAAAGGTTATGGTCAACCGCAAAATTATCCTTTTTCTTCTAATATGTCACTAAGTACCTCAAAATTGAGGTATTAAAAACCCGGATATTTCTCAGATTTTGGCTATCTGCCAGTTTCGGTATTACGCACTTTCAGTTTTTCACCGATGGAAAGTGAAAAATCCTTTTTTCCGTTCCATTCCATCAATTCCTTGATGGTAATGCCGTATTGACGGGCAATCCCGTACAAGGTGTCGCTTGGTTTTACTTCGTGAACAGTTACAGCAGGACCTTCCTGAGGCTTGTTAAGCTGATTATCAGTCAATTGTAGCTTTTGACCTGGTGAGAGATCTCTGTTTTCGCCCAAGCTGTTCCAACGAATAAGGTCAGATAAGTTGTGTCCATATTTCCTGGCGATGTCATTCAGGTTTTCACCGGCTGCCACCGTATGGATAGTAAGATTATTTGTTCGGTTTGCCTCGGCATTGTCCTCATGGCTTTGTGGCGATTTTACAATTGCATTGGCAGTTGTGCTAGATGCGCCCCATGAGAAGTAACTGTCATCCGTCTTAATGGTTGGTTGATCATCCATTCGCGTATTAAATGTCTTCGGCATTTTCGATGAAAGCCAAACCGCTTGCCCTTCTTTTAGCTGTGTTTCTGTTGTTCGATTATACTTTTTTAATTTCATCAAGGAAACGCCATGCTGTTGACTAATGCTCCAGAGGTCATCGCCTTGTTTAGCAAAAACTTGCGATTGATCGGCTTTATTTTTTTTACGGGCTGCGTAGTAATACTGATTAGCTATAACTTTTTCAAATCCCTGAAGGTCATTATAGGTCATGAAAGCTGGTAAACTTACGCCAGCACGTTTGGCAAGTGCGGTCATGGTTTCACCAGTCATCGATTTTATGGCGGGCAGGCCATTGAGTACAATAATACTAGTGGCATTATTGGCAGGCGCTGGTTGCGGACTCTCTGCTTTGGCAATGGTTTTTTCTGCGATGGGTTGAGTAGGTAATTTTTCAGCAGGCAGGGGTATCAGTATTGCGTAAGTGCGATCATTAGGAATACTTCCTTGTCTGATCCATTTGTTATACTGCAATAAAGAGGCAGCAGGCACGGCTACTTTTTCAGCAATCTCTTCAAGGGATTGTTCGCCCTTGCTTTCATAGGTGCTTACGGGCTGTAGTGGCTGGCCACTCGCCACGGCTTTTTCGAAGGCAACTTTATGTGCCAGAAACTTCTTCACATACCAATAGGTATTGGAAGTAATCGTCATATGCTTGGTGCCGCTTTCTGTATCTTCTACCGCGCGTAACACACCACCCGCCCCCATCTGGTAAGCTTGCAGGGCATAGATCCAGTTGTTGAATCGGTAATTGTTTTGTTTAATGTATTTGGCTGCTCCCCGACTGGCAGAGGCAATGTTCATTCGTTCATCTATGATATCATCTACACGCAAGCCCATTTCCATGGCGGTAAAATCTTTAAACTGCCAAAAGCCAACAGCATTAGAAACAGATACAGCATCGGGGATGAGGGCACTCTCTTGCAGTACTAAAAATTTGAAGTCATCAGGTACGCGCTCTTCTGCAAAAATCTTTTCGATAATAGGAAAATAGGTTTTGGCACGTTCCACTTTGATGTTAAAGTGCCTGGGTGATTGCCACAAGGCATCTACATCTTTTTGTATGTCTCTGCGGGCATCATCGCGAATGGTGAGGGTAATACCTGCAAAATTTAATTTATGAGGTACTTGTGGTACTTCATAAGGTTGCGCAATTGCCGACATGGCGACAACAAAAAATAGCGCGGTCAAAGTTTTCATACCTACTCTTTTACTTTTTGCATCAGCATCAAACCATCTCTTAAAGGCAGTAATACATTTTCTACCCGTTCGTCATCCTGTATTTTTTTATTAAATGCCAGAATGGAGCGGGTGTCTTTATCGAGCTTTTCTTCTACCACTTTGCCGCTCCACAAGACATTGTCAACCAACAAAAAGCCTCCTAAAGTTACGCGATTGATCAGTAAATCGAAGTAGTGTGCATTGTTTTCTTTATCGGCATCAATAAATACAAGATCGAAACGCTCGGATAGGGTCGGTATTATAGCTGCGGCCTTACCAATTCTGTAATCGATCATGGCATGTTGGGCAGATTGTTTGAAAAAAACTACGCACAGTATCTTCCAACTCTTCATTGGCATCTATAGTAATAAGCTTGCCCCCAGTGGCAAGGCCTTCAGCCAGGCAAAGAGCAGAGTAGCCGGTGTAAGTGCCCAATTCTAAAATAACTTTGGGTTTGATCATGCGGCTGATCATTGCCAAAAATCTCCCCTGCAGCTGTCCGGAAAGCATACGCGGCATTAATACCTTGGCGTGTGTTTCTCTGGTGATTTGCTTTAACAAATCACTTTCTTCAGCAGTGTGTGCTTCTGCATATTGTTGAATAAGAGGATGGGTAATATCTAAAGGCATGATTTTTTACGGCTTAATGATCAGCTGACTTAAACTCTTCTCATCAAACATTTCACGGGCGATGCGCTGCATCTTAGCAGGCGTAATCGCATTGATTTTATCAAAGACCTCTTCAATAGATGGCACCCGGTTATAGTCGAGTATGCTTCGCCCCATCATCATCATAAGACTTAAGTTATTTTCTTCTGACATGGCCATTTGTCCTTTGATTTGCTCTTTGGCTTGGTCCAGTTCTTTATTGCTTAATTTTTTATCGCGAAAACGCGCCAATTCCTTTTTAACAAGCTGGATACAACGATCTACTTGTTTGGGTTCGGTGCCAAAGAAGATCGCAAAAAGGCCTGTGTCTGAGTAAGGAATGTAATGAGCATCGATGGAATAGACATACCCATATTTTTCACGCAGCGAAAGGTTTAGGCGCGAATTCATGCCAGGGCCACCGAGCATGTTGACTAATAAGTAAAAGGCTACGCGATCCTCATGATGAATAGGGTATGCTGTACGACCTATGGCACATTTTGCCTGCTTCACAGATCGTGTTAAAATTTTATCGTTGGGCTTGTAGAGGTTGATGTGTTTTCGCTTAGCAGAGGCTTTTCCGAGTGAGCGTTTTTCAAGGTAACGCTTTGCCATCTTCTCGGCATCAGCCAGGGTGATGTTGCCTATGCAGCTGAATACAATTTTATCGTTGCTCAGGTTTTGATCAAAGAATTGTTTAAAATCTTTTCGATTGAAATTGCTTACCGTTTCTTTGCGGCCTAAGATGTTCATACCCATAGGATGATTTCTATAGACCACGTTTTCAAATTCATCTTGCAGTGAATCATCAGGGCTGTCTAAATACATAGACATTTCCTCGAGAATTACGCCACGTTCTTTTTCTAATTCTTTTTCAGGCAGGGTTGAGTTGAAGGTGATGTCTGCTAGTAAATCAACCGCTCTTTCAAAATATTGATCACGCACTGAAGCAAAGAAAACAATTTTCTCCTTGTCCGTATAAGCATTCAATTCACCACCAACGGCATCTAAGCTGGTAATGATATCGATTGTAGATCGCTTCTTAGTACCCTTAAAGGCCATGTGTTCCCAGAAGTGTGCGATCCCCTGGTTTTCGGTATTTTCATCGCGACTGCCAATACCGAGAAATAAGCCACAGTGAACAATTTTGGTATGAGCAATGTGTTGATGCACAACACGAATTCCATTGCTGAGTTTAAAAATAGTACAGTCTTTCATAGATACGCTGCAAAGCTAAGCATTATGCCTGTGTATTTGTTGCGCAGGCGAACGCAAATGACCGATTTCGGTCGGGATATTGACAATCAGTTAGCATACTTTGTTATTAGCGGTGTATTTATTTTGGTATAGCGATTGCTAAATATACGATGCTATGGAAACTCAAAAAGTAAAAACCTGTTTTACCATTACGTTTACTGACGACCAGTTTCAAAAGGCCAAAGCCTATGTGGAGGATATGCGTAAGCATCCCAATCGTGTGTATTGGCGTGGCAAAGAAGGTAAGTCAGACACTGAATTGATTATTGAACAAATTGCGCATCGCATCTTATCAGGGTTCTATAATGATGCACCTTACCATGCAGGCAAGCATATTATGCGCATGGAGAGTGGGGTAACTGCTTAGCTAAACAAGATCAAGAACTTTCTTGATAAGATCATCAACAGTCTTGGTATGCTTTTTAGAAAATTTATTCTTTACGCGATTAGCAATAATGGCATTGAGACTGATTACCTCATGCCCTAGTAAACGTCCGAGGGCATAGTAAGCGGCTGTTTCCATTTCTAAATTGGTAAGCCAGAAATCGCTGCTTTTGTTATGGAAGTAGGTGAGGCTTTCTAGTAGTTTAGGGTAACGTGTAGGAATGCGCATCTCCCTGCCTTGAGGTGCATAAAAGCCAGGAGCAGTCACCGTGTTACCAAGAATCATATCGTTTTTAAACAAATCGCGCAGGCTTTCGGAGCCCTTCACTACATAAGGAGAAAAATTTAAACCAATATGTTTTTTGATGGCCCTACCGATACTTTTCTCATGCTTGTCCATAGGTAGGTCATAGAAGTTCATCAGGTTATCCAATCCAACCGCATACTCGCTTATTAGATGGGCATCAAGTGGAATGTCTTCTTGAATAGCGCCCGAGGTACCTACCCGGATGATGCGCAGTTTTTTCTTGCGTGCTTTTGGTTCGCGTGTTTTTAAATCGATGTTGACAAGGGCATCTAATTCTGTTAAAAAAATCTCTATGTTATCAGTGCCAATACCCGTGCTGATAACGGTAATTCTCTTGCCATTATATTTGCCGGTATGGGTTATGAATTCTCTTTTATTCATTTCAAAGTCTATATCATCAAAATGCTGACTGACTTGAAAAACACGGTTGGGATCGCCCACGGCAATAATGGTATCGCTTATGTGTTTGGGCAATAAGTTGAGATGGTAGACACTGCCATCTTCATTTAAGATCAGATCGGTTTCTGACATTTTTCCCATAATGACGAACTCTAAGGTTAAAGAAGCAAATGCTTTTAGGTATTCACTTTTTGAGCAGGATTTCCAAAAACAGTTTCGCTACTTTTTACCTGCCCTATTACTACCGATCCCGCACCCACCCTGGCTCTCTTACCAATCGTAATATCTGCTACGACAGTTGCTCCGGCACCAATAAATACTTCATCTTCAATTTTAACGCCTGTTCCAATAATGCTACCTGCACCAATTTGAACATAGTCACCTATCTCTGCGCCAACACCAATTACAGCATTAGCGTGAATGATACAATGACTACCTAGTTTAACTCCGGTTCCTACGCGTGCTCCGTGGTCAATAAAATTGCCATGTCCCAACTCAACATGGCTACCCATAGAACTTTGCGTGTTGATGGCATTCACCGGCTGTACGTGACGCACATCATGCAGCATTTCGGTTAAATTCTTTTTGAGCTTAATATCATCAACAGCAATGAATGCCTCGCATTTCTTGCCAATCAATTTGAGAAAACCATCATCATCAGTACTGCCCAGGCAAACGACATTATCTATTTCCTTGTTATGTGTTTTCTTATCATCATCCAAGAAACCGTAAACAACATTACCATTATTTTCAAAAATATCTTTTGCAGCGCGGCCTAAGGCATTGGCACCGAAAATCAGTACAGGATTATCCATTTTAAACAGGTTTTGAATGAATTTGGTTATGATCGCTTGCGACTTAATGCCATTTTCATAATTGTCTTAAAGATAGGGCTAGAACTGGCAGTTAGGAAAACAAAAAAGGGTAAAAAACCTACACGATACCTTATTAAAGTGCCATAATTAGGGGTTGATAAGGTAAGAAAGACATTGAGAACAAAGCTGAAAACCAGTAAGGCCAAAATCAATTGACGATCGGGGTGAGTGGATAGTTTTTTTAAAGCAGGTAGACTGCTCACGAAAAGCAAGGCCAGGGCAGTGTTTTCAAGGGCAGCCAGCAACTGCAGACTGTTATGACATTCCCATAAGAATGGTCGGAACAAACCAGAGATGAATGCCCAGGGTGCAAGGAGAATAACACTTTTCCAACTCTCGGCCAGGCTTGAAAAGCGCATAACGTCTTCAGGATCTGAGAAGGCAATAAAATCTTGGTAATTATTGTATAGAACCGATAGAAACCGGTCAGGATGAAAATTAGGATGAATTTGTGTAGCCCCTAAACTCAGCAGACTGAATAATAACAACCATGCAATAGTTTCGAAAAAGAAGCGCTGATGTATCCAGCGCCAGGGGATATTTTTAATAGTATAAGTGGTAAGCATTACTGGAAAGGCTACGGCCAGGTAATAATATTTGAGATTATACAGTAGCCAAAGGCTTAAGATCAACATGAGCCACTGGTGCCAGCGCAGGGTTGATTGTTTGTAGAGTTGTAAAAAAATATGGCACAAGTAAAAAAGTGCTGCCAGTGCAATGGTTTCTTTTACAATTCCACTCGACCAGAAAACCACAGAAGGTAATAATAGAAAGGAGAAAACGTTGGCATGAAGATGTTGGGGAAAATATTGATGTATTGTTTGGCATATTTTCCATGATGCCCAAAAGCTAATCACGGAAAATACAACTGCGGCTAACCAATAATGATCAGCACTGAGTATTAAAATCAGGCTGGTGATCTTCACCATAAACAGTGCCCTGTGGTCTGTGTAGTAAAGATTTTCTAAAAATGTTTCAGACCCTTGGCTGTTCCAAAGAAACTGTAGATAGGTGATGATGCTATCATTGATCAATGCATTCACCTTGAGTCCTTCTTTAAAATATATCCAGGTGTCGCTGCGGTCGTAATAATAGATATACAACAGGCCAACAGCGATGCCTGCTACCACGTGGAGCAAAAGGACTGGGAGAAACCATTTTTGAAGCAAAGGATTTGTCTTTTTCCAAAGCTTGTAGTTGGCAAAGAATAGCAATGAAAGCGTGATTATAGCTATCAGGTAATTCATGTAGATCGAATGAGTGAATGACCAATAGAACATTGCAGACAAAGCCTCTTGTTACAATAGCTATTTTGTAACTCAAGCAGCCCCTGACTATCATAAGCAGAGGAAGCACTCCAGCCAATACTCATCCATTGCTTGATGATGCTATTTTTTTCGGGTGAAAGCTTACTCAAAAAGTTAATGGCTCGATCCATCCAAAGCGTTTCATCTTTATATAAACTATAGGCTGCTAAGGTAGGTACAATTGTATTAATGATGATGTTTTCGATGGCATCATTTCCCAGCGCAGGGATGAGGCTTTGTGCCTTTTTTTCAAATTGGTAGTGTTCTTGCCAATAGGCAGACTGCACAACCGTTAAATACTGTTTAAGGTCATGTATCGATTCTGTAGCCAGCATGATGGAGAAAAGCGAATGGTTCTTGAGCAGGAGGGAAGCAAACTGCGCAATTCTAAGGGTGGGAAAATTGGCGGGGCGAAGCCTTAAAAAGCGCCACTGACTTTTGGGCAACTGCCTCTCTTTAAATTCAAATTTACTGCTCAATAATTGATATTCACGCTGAAGCAAGTTTGCGTATTCATCTGTTGGTTCAGATAGCATTCCGGCTACTCCAAAGAGCATGGCCTCAATTTGCACACTGTCGTTGGCATGCTTGCGAATGGCTTTGAAAGGTATGATTTCGACCAATCGCTCAAAGGCATCGTTGTTCACTTTAAAACCAAAATTTCTCCCTAACAGCTGATAGAATGTTTCTTCCCAATCCTGTTTATTACGATGGAATCTTTCTAAGACTAATTGTGCTTTTGCTTCAAGTCTTTGGGCTAAGGCTCGGTCTAGTGTATTGAGTCGAACGAGGCTATTCACTTGGTGTAAAGAGGATGCACAAGGTATGGTAGCCGGAGCATTGACAAGATTTTGGTAATTGAGTAATAGCTTTTCGCTTATCCTGCCTTTTAATTCCAGCGTAGGCACCAATGTGCCATCACTTCTTAAAATCACAGTATCATTATGCCATACAACGTGCAGAATGACATTGTCATAGGCTTTGTTGTGTTGATGTTTGTGCTGCTGCCAGTCAGAGGCGAAGAGGTGAATTTCGATGTTGCCAATCCATTCCAGCGTGTCTATAACGATTTTAGCCTCTGTAAAATCAGGTCCTGCATGTGTATTGTAAAAACCATTTTTAAGAATGCTGATGCTCTCGCCAGCAGTGCTTAGTAAGTTTTTTTTATCAAAATATTGATATTGCCAGATGTAATGTAAAAATGCTTCTGTCACAACGAGATAGATTGGTATCTTAAAGATACTTATCTAAATAGATTTTCATCTCATCTCTTACTCTTTCCGCTTCACGTTTGGCCGCCTGGGCAAAGTCTTTTTCACCGGAGGCATAAATAATAGCTCTGGCTGAATTGACGAGCAAACCGCATTGTTTATTCATGCCGAACTTCGAGACCTGTTCCAGATCTCCGCCTTGCGCTCCTACACCTGGTACTAAGAAAAAGTTTTCAGGTGCTAATTGTCTGATGCTTTCAATCTTATCAGCCTGTGTAGCACCGACCACAAACATTAACTGATCGGGGCTTCCCCAGGTCTGGGCTCGCAGCATGACTTCTTCATACAAGCGCCTGCCATTGGCTTTTGATTCGATCAGTTGGAAATCGGCTGCTCCCATATTGGAAGTGTGCGCCAATAAGATAACCCATTTGTTTTTGAATTTGAGAAAAGGCTTTACTGAGTCTTCCCCCATATAAGGCGCTACCGTTACTGAGTCAAAGTTCATGTTCTCAAAAAAAGCTTTGGCATAGAGCGAGGAGGTGTTGCCAATGTCGCCACGCTTAGCATCGGCAATGGTGAAAATATCTTTAGGTATGTATTCTAAAGTTTTCTGAAGACTTTCCCAGCCCTTGGTACCTAAAGCTTCATAAAAAGCCAGATTAGGTTTATAAGCCACGCTTGCATCGATGGTAGCATCTATAATTTGCTTATTAAACTCGAATACCGGGTCTTTTTCTGATAGAAGATGTTGAGGTATTTTTTCAAGGTCAGTATCCAAACCTACACAGAGGTATGAATTTTTACGTTGAATTTGATCGAATAGCTGAAATCGGTTCATGTTTCAAATTAGGGAAAGGAAAAGTATTTAGCCAAGGAATATTTCACTTCATAAGTTTTTTTAAGAACGATGCATCTTTCGCATGAAAAAGTCGGAACTTGCAGCATGTCATTTGATTTGTATAAAACAAGCAGCCGCATTGTTGTAACCTGTAATAAGCGCATTGCTCCTTTTCTGGAACAAGAAATCAGGGATCTGGGGTACCAGCCCGATGGTGTTTACCCTACCCGCATAGAACTAACCGGTACTATGCTGGACTGCATTCGCCTTAATCTTAATCTGCGCTGCGCCAGCCAGGTACATTTTTCAATTAAGCAGTTTCATGCAAAAAATGGTGACGAGCTTTATCGTGCCTTAGAAGAAATTTCCTGGGAATACATTATTCCAAAAGAAGGCTACTTTTCTGTTACCTGTAATGTGGACACACCCAGCATCAACAACACCATGTTCGTTAATGTAAAGGTAAAAGATGCTATCGTTGATCGTATCAGGCATAAGACAGGCGTGCGCCCTAACAGTGGTCCTAATCTGGATAAGGCAGCCGTTTATTTATACTGGAAGGATGTGGAAGCCGAAATCTTTATTGATACTTCGGGTGAGACCCTTTCTAAACATGGTTACAGAAAAATACCGGGCAAGGCACCCATGTTGGAAGCTTTAGTGGCGGCAACATTGTATGCTACCAAATGGGATCGTACTTCGCCATTTATCAATCCTATGTGTGGTTCTGGTACTATTGCCGTGGAGGCAGCCCTGATGGCTACCCAGCGAAAGCCTGGTCTGTTCAGAAGAAATTACTCTTTCATGCATTTTGTTGGTTTTGAAATCGGTAATTATCATAGAGAATTTCAGAAGTTAAAAGATCAGGTAAGAGAAGTGCCCGGCTTATTAATTCAGGCGACCGATATAAGTGAAGATGCTGTTAATGTAACCAAGATCAATGCTGAGATTGCAGGTGTGGCCAACTACATCAAAACCAAAAGATGTGATTTTGCGGAAACACCAATACCAGAAGAAGCAGGAGGTATTGTTTATTTTAATCCA
>JALHOT010000005.1 GCA_022842845.1 Cyclobacteriaceae bacterium
AGTTTCCTACAGCCGTTTACCAGAAGTAGATTTTTCTAATATCCCCTTCGGAAAGATTTACACCGATCATATGTTTCTGGCCGACTATAAAGAAGGAGAGTGGAAGAATTTCAGGATAGTGCCTTATGGTTACATGCCTATCAGTCCGGCAACCCCCGCTTTACATTACGGGCAATCCATTTTTGAAGGCATGAAAGCCATTAAGAATGAAAGCGGTTCGGCCTTGGTTTTCCGTGCTTTAGATAACTGGAAGCGCATGAATATTTCTGCTCACAGAATGTGCATGCCACCCATCCCTGAAGAGCTTTTCATGGAGAGTTTAAGCACCCTGATTGATTTAGACAGGGCTTGGATTCCTACGGCAGAAGGCAGCTCTTTGTATATCCGTCCTTTTATGTACTCAGCAGATGAATACATTGGTATTCGTCCTTCAGAGAACTTTACTTTTCAAATTATCCTATGCCCGGTGGGTGCTTATTACTCAACGCCCGTGAAGGTGAAAATTGAGAAGCACTATACAAGAGCAGTAGCGGGCGGAACTGGCTTTGCTAAAGCAGGTGGTAACTATGGTGGTGCCATTTATCCGGCTAAATTGGCTCAGGATAAGGGCTATCATCAATTAGTATGGACAGACGGTATTGAGCATAAATACATTGAGGAATCAGGTACGATGAATGTGATGTTCGTGATGGATAATACACTCATTACACCAGCTCTCAGCGATTCTATTTTAGCGGGTATCACCCGCGACAGTGTGTTGACTTTGGCGCGCCATTGGGGTATGAAGGTAGAGGAGCGTAAGATTTCAGTAGAAGAATTAGTAAAAGGTCTGGAGAATGGTAGTGTAACAGAGGCTTTTGGAGCTGGCACTGCGGCTACCATCGCTCAAATTGAGTTAATCGGTCACGAGGGTAAAGACTATTATCTGCCACCGATTGAGAAGCGCGAGTTTTCTAACAGAGTTTATAAAGAACTGGATGCCATTAAGAGAGGCAGCGCGCCTGATCCTTTCGGTTGGATATCTAGCATGTAATAGGGAAAGCGCCTCGTCAAGGGCGCTTTTTTATTGAAGACCATGAAGTATTGCCTTGTTTTGATCGGATTGATTTTTTCTAGCCTGTGCTTTGCGCAGCATCAGTTAGTCGTGATTAAGCGTGATGAAGTAACGGTGCGGTACTTGCCGGGCGATCAGCTGGTGTATAAACGAAAAAGCGCGAATGCTTTTGTGAAGGCCTCTGTTATTGCTATCAATGACTCAACTATTATAACCAGTGCTGATACATTGGCGACCCATCAGATTGAGCGCTTGCGTTTCAAAAAAGGTAACTTCGGCAATGTTGTAGGCAGTTTTTTGGTAACAGGTGGTGTGGCCATCTTTGTCATTGATCAGGTCAATACCTTATTGGTACGGCAAGAGGAGGCATCGCTCAGTAATTCGGTTACTACCATCAGTGCTACTGCTATCGCTATAGGGCTTCCGCTCATGCTCATCAAGAAGAATTCTCACAGAATGGGTTTTAAAAACAGGTTGAGGATCATCAATCAAGATTCACCCTTTTACTATTCAGATAAGTACTTGCAACCCAAAGGATATATTTCTCCCCACATCCCTAGAAATTAGTATTGATTTATCGAGGTTTAATGGAGTAGCTTAGTCCTAAGGATGCACTATTATATTTCGCCTCGCCTGAAAAAAGTTTACTGGCATCATAAATAGGAGATAGGGATCTTTGATAGGCAGCTTGTAGATTGAAATGGCGAGTTACACTGTAAATAATCTCAAGACTAACAAAGACAAGTAATTTATTGAATCCATCAGCTGAATTATTCCAAGAATTTTCATTGATAGAATATTGTCCAGTACTGTAAGAGAACATAGTTCTTCTCTGAAATTCAGAAGCTACCATTAATGTTGAGAATTGAGTGCCAGTGGAAAGTGTAAACTTCTTATTTAATGCATAGGAGAAAAGAACTGGTATTTGCATGTACAAGGCATTTGTTTCACCAAGCTTTTCATCATCCTGTGGAATACTTCCAGTGTAAGCAGGGTTTTTGATGGGTACACCGGATGAATCCCTTATTAGGGCGATACTACCGATAATTAAACCATGATTGTCCCCTGTAGGAACACCTGGCACAACTGGAAGGTAAGTAACATTATTAAGCCAGTTTGAAATAACAAGGTTGGCTCTTTTGAATCGATGAAGTGAGAGGCCAATGCCAGTTTTAATTGAGATTCTAGGAGCGACCTGTTTACTGCCAAGGAAACTTAATTGAGTCCCGAATCTTCCCTGATAATTCTCTTCAAGCTTATAGTTTAGTGAGTTGGAGTAATACCCTGTTGTGGGACTCGAAATGGTTGTTGCTTTTTCTTCCCGTTGATCCCCAATAAAGGTATAATTTGGTGTTAATGAAATCTCCCATTTAATCAATTGTGCATTTGCCTGAAGTACGGCTAAGAATATCACAACGATGGAAATACTTCTCATAGAAAGAATATATTTGCACTAAATTAGCAAAATATGACAACCGAACAACTCAAAGACCTTAAGAACCGAGTGGTTGCCTTAAGGCGCTATCTTTGACTACGATCGCAAGAAAGTAGAAGTGAAAGATCAGGAACTGATCACACAACAAAGCGATTTCTGGAATAACCCAAAGCAGGCAGAGCTAGTACTCAAAAACATGCGCTCCATCAAAGTGTGGACCGATGCTTTTGATGCTGTCAATAAATTAGTGGAAGACCTGGAAGTGCTCAACGAATTCCATGATGCAGGTGACGCGACTGACGAAGAACTAGAGAAAGAATATCAAAAGACGGCTAAAGCAGTTGAAGAGTTAGAGTTTAAGAAAATGCTGAGTCGCGATGAAGATCAACTCAGTGCCATTCTTGAAATTAATCCTGGTGCTGGTGGCACAGAAAGCAATGATTGGGCAGATATGCTCAACCGTATGTATATCATGTGGGGTGAGAAGAGTGGCTATGATGTGAAGCAGATCGACTATCAGCCGGGTGAAGTGGCTGGTTTAAAATCAAGTACCCTGGAAATCGATGGACCTTTTGCCTATGGAAAACTAAAATCTGAAATTGGGGTACATCGTCTTGTCCGTATCTCTCCCTTCGACTCCAATGGACGCAGGCACACTTCTTTCGCTTCTGTCTTCGTGTATCCCAAGGTTGACGATACAGTAGAAATCGAAATCAATCCCGGTGATGTAGAATTACATACCTCGCGCTCAGGGGGTGCGGGTGGTCAAAATGTAAACAAGGTTGAAACCAAAGTACAGCTTACCCACAAACCTACTGGTATTGTGGTGGTATGTCAGGTTGAACGTTCGCAGCATGCTAACCGCGAACGAGCTATGCAGATGCTGAAGTCACGGCTCTTTCAGATGGAGATGGAAAAGAGAAACAGCGAGCGTGATAAAGTAGAGGCTGGTAAAATGAAGATTGATTTTGGTTCGCAGATCCGCAACTATGTCTTGCATCCATATAAACTGGTGAAAGATGCCCGTACTGCTGTAGAAAGAACAGACGCACAGACAGTGTTGGATGGTGATTTGGATGACTTTATCAAGGCTTTCTTGCTAGAGGCCCAGGAACAATCAAGTGCAACTACTTAATTGATTATAAAGCGATGATCAGACTGCTCACAGGCTTATTGTTGATTTGTTCTCTTGCTTCAGCGCAAAATAAAATTGTGGAAGGAAGGATAGTAGACAAAGACAGTGATCAGCCTGTACCTTTCGCTTCAATAGGCGTGATAGGAACCTCGAAAGGAACAAGCTCCAATCTCAATGGCCAGTTTTCAGTGGCAGTGCCTGATAATTTTTCCTTAAGAATCAGTTGTCTTGGTTACGAAACCTTGGAGGTTACCAATCTTTCCTTGGATGATTATGTTTTGATTAAACTAAAACCCAGTGCTACACAACTGAAAGAGATTGTGGTTTTCAATAGACAGGTTAATCCAAAGCGCTTGGTGCAGAAGGCTTTTGCTTCAATCGACAAAAACTACAATACCAATCCCTTTGTTCAGAAGTTTTTTTACAGGCATTACTGCAAAGATGACTCAGTGTATGGTCGCTTAATCGAGGCTTCTGTAGATATATGGCGCAGAAAAGGCTACAAGTCAAAACAGCCTGAGGCAGGCATTCAAGATGAGATAAGGGTTACGCAGTTAAGAAGAAGCTTCGACAAGACTTTAAGTTCACAAGGGCATGTACCCATTGCTGTTAAAAGTATTTTGCAGGCTGACATTGCAGGCTATCAGGAATCCAGCCCTAGTGAACACTTGTCATTCCACTCAGAGGTGAGTCATCTGCAAAGTAATCTTGAGAAATATACTTTTAGTTTCGAAGGTCTTACCTATTATGACGGTAAAGAAGTGTACGAGGTAGCTTATGCTTTAAAACCCGATTCCGTACCAACGACAACTGGCTTCATGAAAATGCCTGGAAACAAGGGTTCATTGTTTATAACTACCGATCGATATGTTTTTGTGAAATCTATCGATGTTAAGTTTTGGGATTTGGATACTGTCAAAACAACGTCTTACTATACTCCATATAATGGCAAATACTATCCATATCATTTGGTCAGAGATGGTAAGACAGTAGGGAGGGACAAAAGCACCCATTGGTTCCATGTTGAGCTGATGGCTTCTGAAATTCTGGTTAATGACTATGAACAATTTTATGGTAAGGAGCCAAGCAAATTCGAGTTGCTTAAAATACCCTATGACTCAGTATTTTGGACTAATAATACAACTCTCAAGACAACTCCTTTGGAGGATGAAATCATTTTGGATTTAGGTGGCGGTGCATCGCTCAGTGATCAATTCAAAAGATACCATGCCTATGAAATGAATAAGCTAGAATCTAGTAACGCAGATGATCGCTTCAAATGGTACAAGGAAGAGAGTCAGGGAAAGAGAATTTTATACATTACTTTTTGGAATAGCGAATGTAAACCATGCATACAAGATTTTGAAGCGCAAAAGCGATTGATAAAGAGATACAAGGACCAGGTTGGCTTTGTTTTGCTATCACTCGATGATGATGAAAAAGTATGGAGGAAATTAATTGAACGGTATAATTTGTCGATTGAAGGATTTACCCATTATAGGATCGGGAAAGGTTCTACTATTTCATCCCACTATCAATTGAAAGAAATTCCTTTTTATATACTCATTGATAAAAAAGGTAATGATTATCAGGTCAATGCCAGGCATCCGCACGATCCACACTTAGTTCAAGATTTAGATTTACTGATCGGTGGCAGCAATTAAGTCCTCCGACATTTATACCACGCAATTTTGGTTAGTATGCCTAAGCTCTGCTTTGTTCTTTGCGAGCTTCAATATGCTCATTCCAGAGTTGCCTGCTTATTTAACAGCCCTGGGTGGAGGTGAGTACAAAGGATTGATCATTGCTTTGTTTACTGTTACAGCCTTAATTTCACGGCCCTTCAGTGGCAAATTAGCGGATACAATAGGAAGAGTTCCTGTGATGTTGTTTGGTGCCATCGTTTGTTTGATTTGCAGTTTACTTTATCCGCTGTTAACTACTGTTAATGCTTTTCTATTATTAAGACTCTTGCATGGTTTTTCTACCGGCTTTACACCAACAGGGCAGGCAGCATTTTTGGGTGATATTATACCTGCCAATAAGCGGGGAGAGGCCATGGGCATATTGGGAACAGCTGGTACTTTAGGTATGGCGGCAGGCCCTGCCATTGGTGGCGCCCTGGCTAATGCCTTCTCGCTTAATGTGCTCTTTTATACTTCTTCACTTTTTGGATTTCTATCGGTTGTGATTCTGTTGAATATGAAAGAGACGCTGGGTGATAGAAAAGCATTTAGTGTTGATTCGGTGAAAATTAAGAGGCATGATTTATTTGAGCCCTTGGTTATTGTACCATGCATGATTATGTTTTTGTATGCATATTCTTACGGTGCCTGTTTTACATTATTGCCAGACCTCGGTGAATTTGTAGGCATACGCAATAAGGGAGTGCTCTTTACTTTTTTAACCGTATCGTCTTTAATGGTACGACTGATAGCCGGTAAGGCTTCCGATCGTTACGGCCGTGTAAGTGTTTTAAAGATATCAACCTTTCTTTTAGTGCTTGCGCTGGTGATCATCAGTGTGGGGCAGGCGCCCTGGCACATCATGCTTGGCGTTACGATTTATGGTATAGGGCAGGGAATGACTTCTCCCACTTTATTGGCTTGGGCTACTGATTTAAGTGATGAAAATTTTAAAGGGCGAGGGATTTCCAGCTTGTATATTTTTATGGAAGCAGGTATTGGTATTGGTGCCCTGTTTTCAGGACTTATCTATGCGAATGATCCAGCCAATTTTCTGATTACCTTCAGCATTTGTACAGCCTTAAGTTTGATGGCTTTTATTTATCTTATGTTTCGTAAAATTTCTGCGCGACCAGCTATATGAAAAAATATGCATTGATTCTTTTTTTCTTCTTCGCTCTGGTAGAGCTGACAACTCATCTCATTGATTTACCCAATATCCATCATGTGTCTAAACCAATGCTATTGATAACATTGGCGCTGTACTATTATTACTCGGTGAAGCATGAGGGTGTATCAACAATTATTATGCTGGCATTATTCTTTTCCTGGTTGGGCGATGTAATGCTCATGTATGTAGCCAATCGAGAGATCTATTTTATGCTGGGTTTGGGCGCCTTTTTGATTGCCCATGTTTTTTACATTTTTGCCTATCAGCAATATAGAATTGAAGATACTTCTAAAGCATTGCTGGGAGTTCAACGCTTTAGGTTTTCTTTCCCCATTATTCTGGCGGGAACAGGCTTAGTGACCATTTTGTATAACCATTTAGGGGATATGAAAATACCGGTAATGGTGTATGCTTTGGTGATTGTGTTAATGGTGCTCAATGCTTTGTTTCGCTTTGGCCGAACGACTTTGACGAGTTTTTCAATGGTATTTTTTGGCGCCACACTTTTTATGATTTCAGATTCGCTGATAGCGATTGGGAAATTTTTAGATCCAATTCCTTATGGCGGGTTTTGGGTAATGATCACTTACATCAGTGCACAATACCTAATAGTAGAAGGCTTGATCAGACATAAACCATAAAGGCAACCATTTATCGATTGCCTTTATGGTGTTACTATTGATTAAGCTTAAAGTTTTCTTACTGTACCGCTTCCCGCTGCACTGCTGTTAACTCGTTTAGGATCGCCTTTGTAACGAACATCCCCACTGCCGGCAATGTTTACATTCAATTCATCTTTTACATGAATAGAAACACTGCCAGAGCCAGCCACTTTGATGTCACATTTATCAACAACAAAGTTTTCACCACGCACACTACCTGATCCGCTAATGCTCGTTTTCATTTCTCTGGCATTTCCATCAATAATGATCTTACCAGATCCGGCAATCGAAAAACTGGTTGGTCCTGCTATGGCCAGTGAGGCCACTACATCACCGGAACCACTGATGTCGCTGTCAAAACTACCGGCACTTCCTTTCACTTGCACATCCCCTGAACCTGATACGTCTGCTTCCAGATCGCCACTCACGGCTGCTTCGATTTTTAATGAGCCTGATCCACTCACTTTTAAATCAAGCATAGCGGATTTGATATTTCCCTGACCGATAACATCACCAGAACCGGCTACTGCCAATCCTTCAATATCGGCAACTGTTATGTAAATAGTTATTTTATCATCGTCTCCCCAATTCCAGTTATTCCACCTGTCCTTTGGTCGGATGCTCAACTTATCACCTTCCACTTTTGTCTCGTATTTGTCGAGGATCTCCTGTGTTCCTTCCAGTTCCACTTTCTGCGGACTACCTTGCTTTACATACAAAGTACCTGCACCAGAGAAGCCAATTTTTTTAAAGGTAGCTACGTCTCGGGTTTCCTTTTTTTGTGCGAAAGCACTTAAGCTTATCAATAAAGCCAGTGCCACAATGCTGATGCGTTTCATTATTATTTGGGTTAATCTAAATACATAGACGCCCTGTCAATCCCCAGGTTGCATAGGAATGAAATTATTTCCATTTATTTGCCAGCCATGGCCATAAGTTCATTTTTTACCATCAGTAAGCATTCATCGGGCATGTATAAAGAAAAGGGCAGTAAGTTCCTGGCCTTTGCTTTTCCGGTAAATGATGAAGTTGAGATTCAGGCACATTTGGCAGCCTTGCGGAAAGAATATTACGATGCCCGCCACCATTGTTATGCCTGGATACTGGAGCTTGATAAAAAAAGATTCAGGGCCAATGATGATGGAGAACCCAATCACTCCGCAGGCGATCCAATCTTAGGACAAATCAGGTCGAAGAACATCACCAATGTATTAGTAGTGGTGGTCCGCTATTTTGGTGGAATTAAGTTAGGAGTAGGGGGACTGATCACCGCCTATAAAGCCGCAGCCGAAGATGCTTTACTGCACGCAAGGATTATTGAAGTACAGGTAAAAGACAAGCTAGTGTTACGATTTCCATACGAAACAACCAGCGAGGTGATGAGGGTGGTAAAAGAATTTGATTTGATTATTCTGAGACAAGAATTTGATAATGCGTGCCTATTAGAGATAGAGGTGGGTGTGTTAAAAACACCTTTGCTGTTGGAACGGCTGGACTTACTCAAAAAAATGGGCTCTTCACTATCCTTTGAGATAATGAAGAGCCCCGATTGATCTTTGCCAGATCAAATTAGTTTTTCAGTACTTTAAATTCAACCCTTCTGTTAAGCTCGCGGCCTTCTTCTTCATCATCGTTGCTGGCCAGCGGTTTTGATTTACCATAACCAACGGCTGTAATTCTGCGGGCATCAATACCTTTCTTAACAAGATAATCTTTCACCGCCTCAGCTCTTCTCTTAGACAAACGCATGTTGACCTCCTTGCTTCCATAAGCATCTGTATGTCCGCCTATTTCAACATTGAGATTGGTGTTTTGCTGCATCATGCTTAACAGCTTATTCAATTCAGGATAAGCCTCCGTTTTAAATGATGCTTTATCGAAATCGAAATAGATGTTGCGGAGAATAGACACAGATCCTACCTGCAGTTTACGCATGCTAACGGTTCTGTTAACGCTCTTAGGATTAGCAGAAGCTCCGTCTAACTTCACATTAATGTTCTGGAAAGAATATCCTTCCACCTCGACTGAGAGTCTGTAATCTTTGGTTTGCGTAGCGCTGATGCTGAAGGTGTATTCACCAGCAGCATTGCTTTGCATAGGAACAATTACATTGTCTTTCAAGCCTTTTAAAGAAATACGGGCATCTAGAGGATTTTCGTTGGCTGCATCAATAACCTTTACCAGGAAAGTAGAAGGATTTAACTTCACAGGCTCTGGCTTTTTCTCTGGCTTTTTCTCCGGCTCTTTTACTGGTTCCTTCACCGGTTCTTTAACAACAGCCACAGCAACGGTATCTTTTTTAGGAACTTCTACCTTTGGAGGCTCAGGCTTAGGTTCTGGTTTCTTCTCTGCCACCACAGGAACAGGATCAGTGATCATATAAATATCCGTGTATCCTAATCCATCTTCTCGCACAGACGAATAATAAGCGCGCTTTCCGTCTTTACTTCTTACATAGAAGACGTCATCATCTGGTGTATTGATAGGGTAACCAATATTTTCAGGCTCTGACCATTCACTGCCATCGGTAGCGGTGCCTGTAATGGTAGACTTAAAGATATCATAGCCCCCCATACCTTTTCTTCCTTTGGTACTGAAGTAAAGTGTTTTTTGATCGTAGTCAATAAATGGGCTGGTATCGTCAAACTCGGTATTGATTTTTGGACCAAGGTTTTTCACGTTGCTCCATTCACCTTTTTCATTTTGAATAGCTTTATAGATGTCTAATCCACCAAATCCACCGGGTCTGTTGCTGGAGAAGTAAATAGTCTTTTCATCTCGTGAAATGGAGACAGAGTTTTCTTCGTAGCTAGAATTAATAATGCCTGGTAGGGGTTGAGGTTCACTCCATTGCCCGTTCACCCTTTCACAGAAGTAAATGTCGCCACCGTTGTCATCGTTGTAAATAAAAAGCGTGTTACCATCCGATGACATGGCCAGGTTAGAGTCGTGATAAGCTGTGTTTACCTGACCGCCTATGTTTTTGGCAACCGTCCAGCTACTAGATATTTTGCTGGCTACAAAAATATCCTCATAGGGTTTATTATCGTCAAACACGTCCTGGTTCAGGTTGCCTTCTCTTCTTCGCGAGGTGAATACAATCTCATTCTCATTTTCATTCAACACAGGGGCATAATCTTCAAATTCTGAATTGATCTCTCTGCCGATGTTGATGATAGAAAATTCTCTGGGGTTGGAGATAAATTCCTTACCGTTTTGGCATTCATAGACCCTGCGTTCTACTTCAGAGGCTGGCACCTTATCTTTTCCTTGGTAATTAGGTTTGCTTTTGAGCTTAGCCTGATACTTGGCATAAAACTCAAGGGCTTTGTCAAATTGCTCTCCGTATTGATAGCTTCTGCCTATCCAATATTCAATATCAAAACGGTAGGCCGGGTCTCTCTGGTAAACGCGCAGAAAATATTTAACTGCGAGTGATTTACCGATAGTACGCAAATGCAAATCACCGGCTTCGTAATTCGCTTTTAAGTTTCCGGGGTCATAGTTGGCCGCTTGCGTCATCAATTCCAAGGCCTGATCTTCCGCTCGTGTTTCAGAGAGGGTTAATTCAGCCTGTAACTGGAATTCTTTGGATAAGGCAACACTATCGGCATCCTGTGCTACTAAGTGACTGGAAATGACGAGTGATGCAGCTAAAAAAATAATACTCCTTAGATGGGGCATTGGTTAAAAAATTTAAAAGCTTATAAAAATATCACTTTTGAACGTTTCTGAACACACTAAGGTAGAAAAAACTCCTAACTTTCAAAGCATTTTGATAATCGTAACGGTTCAATTATTACACGATTAGTATTTTTAGGTGCAAGTATTACTTTAAGTAGCTATCATGGAGATTATCAACGCGTCTTTTGTATCGAGTGTGGCCGATTTGGCGAAATGCCCCCCTCCAGATAAGCCTGAGTTTGCCTTCATTGGCCGATCAAATGTGGGGAAGTCATCGCTTATTAACATGTTGGCCAACCGAAAACAGTTAGCCAAAACCTCTAATACGCCTGGTAAAACGCAGACAATCAACCACTTTATCATCAATGAGCATTGGTATTTGGTCGATTTGCCTGGCTATGGTTATGCCAGTGTAAGCAAAACCCTGAAGGCGGGCTTCGGTAAAATTATTGACAATTATGTGTTGAATCGAGAGAACTTAGATTGCCTCTTCGTGCTGTTGGATGCAAGGTTGGAGCCTCAAAAGATTGACCTGAGTTTCTTGGAATGGGCGGGCTCGGCCGGTGTACCCATTGCCCTTATTTTCACCAAATGTGATAAGTTATCGGCCAATGAATTGGCAAAAAGCATGAAACGCTACCAGCAGGTTTTAGAAAAAAATTGGGAGGAAATACCCCCTAATTTCATGACTTCATCAGAAACAAGGCGAGGTAAAGAAGAAGTGCTCAACTTCATTGACGAGGTAATCCGCAATTCTCAAGAAAATAAATAGCTTTGCGCGCTAATTTTATACATCCTTATGACATTATCTGAGATTGCAACCATTACAGGTAAAAGCACTTTGTTCAAGGTTTTAAAACCCGGTAAATCTGGTGTTATTCTAGAATCGTTGGACAAGGCTAAGACTAAGCTGGTAGCTACAGCCAATCATCGCCTGTCGGTTTTAAGCGAGATATCTATTTACACCACGTCAAAGGAAGGCACTATTCCTTTGGAGGATGTGCTGAAGAAAATCAAGAAAGAATACGGAGCCGATCTTGGTCTCGATGCGGAAGCTGAAGGCACTGAGTTAAAGGCATTTTTAAAATCTGTTGTACCTGATTATGACGAAAGCCGCGTGTATGTTTCTGATATGAAGAAGCTCGTGCGCTGGTACGGTATATTGTTGAAATACGTTCCTGAAATTTTTGAAGAGGAGAAGCCAGCGTAATCAAGCAGCTGTTGATCGATCAATGAAAAGCTCGCCATTAATCATGGCGAGCTTTTTTTATGCATTAAAGTTTTCAGCTTTTTCAACCATATTTTTGGAGCCTACGTAGAAGGGAACACGCTGATGCAGGCTCTTGGGTTGTATATCTAAAATTCTATTCTTTCCATCGGTCGCTCTACCTCCCGCTTGTTCAGCAATAAAGGCTAAGGCATTGCACTCGTATATTAAGCGAAGCTTACCGTTCACATCTTTGGCGGTAGCTGGGTAAATGTAAATACCGCCCTTTAGCATGTTTCTGTGAAAGTCGGCCACCAAAGAACCAATGTAACGGGCTGTGTATTTCTGATCTTTGCAATACTGTACGTAATCTTTCACACCCTGACTGAAAGAGTTGGCTGATCCTTCATTAACAGAATAGATCTTTCCATCGGCAGGCATGGCATGTCTTTCTTTAGACAAAAAGTATTCTCCCAGACTAGGCTCATAGGTAAAGCAATTTACGCCATGCCCCGTGGTATATACCAGCATGGTACTGGATCCATACAATATATAGCCGGCTGCCACCTGCTCGCTTCCTTTTTGTAAGATATCATCTTGGGTGATGGGAGTGCCTACCGGACTCTTCCTACGGTATACAGAAAAGATGGTTCCGATAGATACGTTCACGTCAATATTAGAGGAACCATCCAGCGGGTCAATGGCAATGACGTATTTACCGTTGTTGTTTAGGTCTGTAAATGAGTCTTCTTCTTCCGAGATCAGGGCGCATACTTCACCACCTTTTGCCAGGGCTCTGGTAAATCGAATATTTGCCAAAACATCCAGCTTTTGTTGATCATCTCCTGTATTGTTCTGAGAACCCGCTCCGCCCATGATGTCGATAAGGCCTGCTTTATTGATTTCGCGGTTAACGACTTTAGAAGCAAGAGCGATATCTCTCAATAACTGCGACAGCTCACCACTGGCATAGGCGAATTCATCCTGATTGTTCTTAATAAAGCGGTCAAGGGCAGTTCCGATCGATTGTGCAATGCGCGAACTCTCCATGCTTGGTGAGTTGGCTTTAAACGTAGTACTTTGCGTGCTCATAATTTACTGCAAAGATAAATCGCAAACGTTTTAGTACAATCAAATGAAGGTTTTTAAGTTTGGCGGGGCTTCTGTTAAAAGTGCCGCAGCCGTTCGCAATACAGCTACTATTATTCATTCGTTTTCCAATCAGGCATTATTAGTGGTAGTTTCTGCGATGGGTAAAACGACCAATGCCCTGGAGCGGGTGGTGGCAGCCATCTTGCGACAGCAAGATTATCAGTCCGAGCTAGAACAATTGAAGCATTATCATGAGGAGATCATGCGAGATTTGTTCCCTCAAAATCATCCCATTTACGCAGCAGTGTTGAGGGAATTTGATCGGATTGAATCTTTTGAAAGCCAATTGTGGTCTGAAGATCAATTGTACGACCAGATAGTTTCCATAGGTGAGGTGGTATCTACACGTATTGTGGCTGCCTTTATGCAAAAGCAACATGGATCAGGCTTATGGCTGGATGCCCGAGATTATATTGTAACTGATGACACCTATCGGGAGGGTAAAATTGATTGGCAAACAACCAAGCATGCAATAGCCAGCTTAGACTTCAAGGTCAATCCTTTGTTGATTACTCAAGGTTTCATTGGAAGAAATGCAGCGGGCTATACTACAACTCTAGGGCGCGAAGGTTCTGATTTTACTGCGGCTATTTTTGCTTTTTGCCTGGGAGCCGAATCGGTAACGATCTGGAAGGACGTACCTGGCGTGATGAATGCGGATCCGAAGCGATTGTCAGCCGCCACTGTTTTTGACGAACTGCCATTCAAGGAGGCTGCGGAAATGACTTACTATGGTGCTTCTGTTATCCATCCTAAAACCATCAAACCTCTAGCCAATGCAGGTATTCCTCTCTTGGTTAAAAACTTTGATGATCCTTCTTTGCCAGGCACACGTATTCATGAATGCAAGGTGGATGATTTGCCACCGCTCATCGTATTTAAAGACAACCAGTGCCTTATCTCTTGCAAGGTGGTGGATTATACTTTCATTGATGAGACGCAGCTCAGTGTCATATTCAAAGCCTTGTCGGATTTGGATATTAAGATCAACCTGATGCAAAATTCAGCGATCTCTTTCTCTTTTTGCGTTGACTTCCGCGAAAACAAGGTCTTGCCCTTGATTGAACGTTTACAACATCACTTTGAGGTGTACTATAATACAGGCCTTACATTAATTACAATCAAGAATTATGATGAAAAGACTTTTGATTTTTATCGAAAGCAAAAATCCGTGATTCTAGAGCAGTCATCGCGCTCAACTTTACAGGTATTGGTTAAGAATTAAATCTTTCTTGTATTGCTGCCAGCAGGTTTTCAGTCGATCGTTCCAGGATCTCAAAAACCTGCTGAAAATCTTGCTCTGTTCCATAGTATGGATCAGGTACTTCCATGGTATCAGCATATACATCATAGCTACGCATCAATTTGATTTTATGGCTATGTTGGGAGGCATTCGGCAAGCGGTGGATATTGCGAAGGTTACTTTCATCCATGGCTAGAATTAAATCAAAATGTACTAAGTCATGGTGATGCAGCTGGCGGCCCAGGTGGTTAATAGCTACGCCATTTTGCATTGCATTTTTAATGGTGCGCGGGTCGGGACTGTCGCCAACATGGTAATTGGCTGTGCCACAGGAATCTGTGATGATGTAGTCCTCAAGCCCCTTGTCTTTGATTTTTTTTCTAAAGATGGCTTCGGCTAGAGGCGAGCGGCAAATATTGCCCAGACAAACAAATAATACCTTAGTTGAGGATGGATTCATAGACGCCAAAAATAAAAGCAATTGGTTACCCTTGGATTCATTTGGGTATGAAAGATCAAGCTAAACAATCTAGTCCTTTTTTTGAAAAGCCCCGGAAGTAGAGAGACGGGGCTTTTTGCTTTTTAATGCACAGCACTTGCTGTATGTTAGCATTTTAATAAGCAAAAGATGGAATTCATAAAAGTTAACGATCAGTACGAAAAACATATAGCACTGATTGAATTGTATCGCCCCAAAGAACTCAATGCGTTGAACCTACAGTTAATGCAGGAGTTGCGGGACACACTCAAGCAATTAGACAACAATGCAGCTGTAAGGGTTATCATTATTACAGGAAATGAACAAGCCTTCGCTGCAGGGGCTGATATCAAGCAAATGGCGGATAAAACGGCCATTGATATGTTGCTCATTGATCAGTTCAGCACCTGGGATCAAATTCGAAAAACCAGAAAACCCATTATTGCCGCAGTATCTGGATTCGCCCTTGGCGGTGGCTGTGAATTGGCCATGACCTGCGATATGATTATCGCTTCTGAGTCGGCCAAATTTGGGCAGCCGGAAATTAAGATTGGTGTAATGCCCGGGGCGGGTGGTACCCAACGCCTCACCAAGGCTATCGGTAAAGCCAGGGCTATGGAACTTGTCTTAACTGGCAGGTTTATTAGTGCAGAAGAGGCAAGGGATTATGGCTTAGTCAACAAGGTGGTGCCTGTAGAAATGTATATGTACGAGGCCACACAATTGGCCAAAGAGATTGCCGCCATGTCGCCCATTGCCACTATGCTTGCCAAAGAAGCGGTGAATCGATCTTTCGAAACCTTCCTGGATGAAGGTCTGCATTTCGAGCGAAAGAACTTTTACCTCGCTTTTGCATCTGATGACCAGAAAGAAGGCATGGCTGCTTTTGTTGAAAAGCGAAAACCTGACTTTAAAGGGAGATAAATAAAAAGGACAGATTACCTTGGCAATCTGTCCTTTTTTATAATGGCAAAGCTTATCGTACAGAAAGCCCTAAACCAACGGTCAGTGTGCTATACTTTTGCAAAGTATAGTCTGCGTGGATGGTAAGTATCAGAAGTTTTACGCGCAAACCAGTGGTTATTCTGGGGCTCACGACTGTCTCTTCTAAGGCTACAGGGTCTTTAATGTTGGGTGTAGCAGGGTTATCATCTAAATCAAAGTCACCTTTTACATCGAGAGATGCCCTGGCTGTACCGAAGCCTATTCCAGCGTAAGGAGTAAGCACTGATATTTTCTTTGATATCATGGCCTGAACTGAAGTGCCCTGTACACTGAATTCTCCTCTTTGGGTCCCTGCATCATTAAGATTGACACCAATGTCCATTTTAGAGAAGGCAGCCATGGCTGACAAATCAAAGGGTAGCATTTTAATACCAGGAATGTACTGCTTGATGTCGTGCATCACGCCAAAACCAATCATCTTAATCTGGCCATCGCCAAAGTCAATTTCAGGTGTCCACCTGATTTTAATTTCAATACCTTTTGGTAAGCCAATGCCCGCGTTGAATACTGGAACAGGCACGCGGCTATTCAGGTATTTGTCGAATGCATCAGTGCCTTGGGGACCGGAGAAGTCAGTACCAGGAATGGCTGTATTAGAATTAGGAACTTTAGATTCGAAGGTGGGGGCAGGGGTATTACCAAATATCGTAGGAATTTTACCGGATCCGTTGTTGGGCGCCAAGGGGCCACCACCATTGTTGGTATTTTTCAAGTATACGCTGTTCAGCTTACTGTTATCAACGGTAAATGATCTGTCGTCTGTCGGAATGGTAACCAATGCTGCGGAAAAGGTAAAATCCACACCACCAATTTTGTGAGGTTTAGCTGTGTTGTACCATCCTTGGTTAATACCGGCAGCATAGGTGCGTAAAAAAGGACTGATGTAACCTTCTGCCAAATATTTGGCATCCGCTTGCGATCCTCTCAGTATTTCATCAAGGCTGCCCTGCGAAAAACTTAGTTGATAGGTGCCTGTGATCAAGAGTAGGCTTAGCAAAATTTTAGCTATCGAGTTCATGGGTTTTGGTTTATTATATGAAGTAAGGTAATAAAATCAAATGTTAGGCATGAAAAGGACAAAAAAACTGATAGGCTGAAGCCTTTTCCTATTTTTGCAAGATGCATGTAATGTATAGCATTGGCATTTACCTGGTATCAGGGCTTTACTGGCTGGCCTCCTTCTTTAATCCAAAGGCAAAGTTATTTGTCGATGGCAGAAAGAATTTGTTGGATAAGTTAAAACACAGCATGTCAGGTAATAAAGCCCCGGTTATCTGGATACACAGTGCCTCTTTGGGAGAGTTTGAGCAGGGGCGACCGTTGATTGAAGCTTTTAAACTGCAATATCCTGCTTATAAAATTATACTTACTTTCTTTTCACCTTCAGGATATGAAGTTAGAAAGAATTACGCGCTGGCTGATTGGATTTTTTATTTGCCTTGGGATACCAGGAAAAATGCAGGACAATTTATTTCGATTGTTAGGCCATCGCTGGCCATTTTTGTTAAGTATGAATTCTGGCACCACTATACTTCAGAACTCAAACGTCAAAACATTCCTACTATTTCAGTAGCCTCTATTTTCAGAAGTAATCAACTTTTCTTCAAATCTTATGGAGGTTTTTACAAAGGTATTTTAAAGAAGTTCTCTTATTTCTTCGTGCAGAATTATCAATCGCAGGATTTGTTAAAAGGTATTGGTATTCAATCTGTAACTGTGGCTGGTGATACCCGGTTTGACCGTGTTCATCAGATTGCTTCAACGGCAACACCATTACCCATTGCTGAACGGTTTAAGCAAGGCGAAAAGCTTATGGTAGTCGGTAGTGCCTGGCCTGAGGATATGGCTGTATTAACGCCTTTCATCCATCAACAGGGTGATCGATTACGCTTTATTATTGCTCCACACGAAATTGATGAAGAAGCTTTACAGCAAGTAGAAGTTACGCTCAAGGGGAAATCGATTCGCTATTCACAGGCGGATGGAAAGGACTTACAAGCTTATACAGTATTGATTATCGATAACATGGGTATGTTATCCAAGTTGTATCGTTACGGAGAATATGCCTTTATCGGAGGAGCTTATGGTAAGGGACTGCATAACATTCTAGAGGCTGCCTGTTATGGAATTCCTGTTTTTTTTGGGGATAAGCGTTATCAGAAATTTCAGGAAGCAAATGACCTCATTAACCGCGGGGGTGCTTTTGCTATTGCTGACTACAGCGATATGCTGGAGAAGTATGAAATGGTGAGCAATGCTGAGAATTTTATACTTGCTTGCGAAGTTACCAAAGCATATGTGCAGGAAAATTTAGGAGCTACTGAAAAGATAATGAAGTACTGCCAATCTATTTTAAAAGTATGAAAGGCCTTGTCTTAAAATCAACCGGCAGTTGGTATCTTCTTTTGGCTGAGAACAATAAGCGTTATCAGGCAAGGGTGCGTGGGAAAATTCGCCTGGAAGGTATTAAGGAAACGAATCCGGTCGCGGTAGGTGATTATGTTTTATTTGATGAAGAAGGAGAGGAGGGAATTATTACCGAAATTTTAGACAGGGATAATTACATAGTAAGACAATCTGTTAAAAAAACTGGCCACAGTCATGTACTGGCGGCTAATGTCGATCAGGCTTTGTTGGTTGTTACACTAGCCTCTCCAAGAACTTCTTTAGGTTTTATTGATAGATTTATTGTTGCCGCTGAGTCTTTCCGCATTCCGCAGGTATTAGTGTTTAATAAAGCTGACTTACTTTCTCCTGAACAACAAAGTGAGGTGAAGTCGCTTATTGAACTGTACGAAAGCTTGGGTGTCAGGTGTTTACTTACTTCGGCCCTGGACGAAGAGCAAGCAGCTTTGCTTGAAATATTGGCGGGTAAAAAGACTTTGATATCAGGTCACTCAGGTGTAGGTAAGTCAACCCTGATTAACCTCTTATCGGGAAGTATTAATCAGAAAACAAGCGAGATATCAGACTTTTCTTCCAAGGGAACGCACACAACCACCTTTGCAGAGATGTTTCAATTAACAGACAATACCTTCATCATTGATACACCCGGCATTAAGGAATTAGGTTTGGTCGACATGGAACCTGAAGAAGTATCTGATTATTTTGTGGAGATGAGAGCGCTTCGTTCTTCCTGTAAGTTTGGCGCTCGCTGTTTGCACTTGCAGGAACCTAAATGTGCAGTGTTAGAATCTGTACAGAAGGGCCACATAGCCTTAAGCCGCTACGAAAGTTATGTGAGTATCGTTAAAGGTGAAGACAATAGGAAGTAATCTATTCTGCGTACTTCATCAAGCGATTTTTTCTCCACAGCCCAAAATACATCATGGCAAGTTTCCAATTGAGTAATTTAAGATTCAGTCTTATTTCGTAGAGAATTCTATTGCTTAAAGCTCTTTGCTCAGCTTTGTTTTTATTCAAGGTTACAATTTTCTCGCAGATGCTGAAGGTACTAGACTGATGCTTGGATCGGATAGCAAACTGTTTTTTTGACAATGAATTTGATACGATTCTTCTTTGTATGAGTACTTCAGGAGAATAACAATATTGCCAGCTTCTTGACGACCGCACCCATAAATCAAAATCTTCATAACTCAATGATTCATCATAGCCACCCAGGGCATCCAGTAGTTCTTTTCTGAACATCATGGTGGGCGAACAGATGAAATAGCGTTCAATAATGGCTTGATAAATATCGCCTTGCGGAATACTATCGTGTGGAAATTTATCGGAGTGAAAATATAAATGCTTTCCTGCCTCGTTAATAATGTCCGCATCGCTGAAGTGAACACCAAAACTTAATCCACGTGTCATCAATTGCTGTACGCCCATTTCAATTCTTGTTGGCAGCAATACATCGTCTGCGGCCAGGTCAATAACAAAAGTTCCTCTTGCTTGCTTCAAAGCGATATTAAAGGCTTTGCAGCTGCCCAAGTTTGCTTTTAATGCTATAAAATGACTAAACTTTTTATCGCGTAAAAATGCATGAATTACTTCAGCGCTGTTATCAGTGCTGGCATCATCCACAATAATCAGTTCAACATTGCCATAGGTTTGGGCGTAAACTGAAGCCAGGGCTTCTTGCACGAACATACTTTGGTTATAGCAAAGACAGATTACTGTTACCAGGGGATTAGTCATGGTTCAGTATTTTCTCAAACGTAAACTTGCTGGTAGGCTGGGATCCCAGGTGCTGTTTGAATGTTAAAAGGCTGAAGTTAGGTTTGCCATTCAGATAAGCTGTGCCAAGGTCAAGAAGCCTACACTGATTTTGTTGACAGTAATCGTAAATCCCCTCCATAAGCATAACTACCGGACTGTATTGTTTGTAGGCACTGGCGTGATCGTAATAAAAAGTGTAGAGAATATCATGGCTCACCTGAATGGAAATACAAGCGGCAATGAGATCACTTTCATTTCGCAATACGAACAGCTTTATGGCATCAGGAAATGTATCACGCAATAGTTGGAGATCCTGTAAAGGCATAGATAATTCGTAGCCTTTTTTATCTCTGCAATCCCGAATGAACTGATAAATGTTGGCTAATGAAGCCTTGTCAGCAACGGTGAAAGCAAAATTGTTTTCTTTCGCTTGTCTCAGTTTTCGCTGCTCCCAATCGTTCAATAGTGTATCATAAGCCGTTTGTTGCACAGGAATGATACTCCCAATTTCTGCTTTGGTAATAGTATAACCGAGATTCATTAAAATTGAGTTCAGCTCGCAGCGTTTTGGGTGTTCATACGCATCAGGGGATTGTTTGATGATGATTTTTTTTATCCCTTCAGCAGTTAAGGTGTTGAGTATATAGTCAATGAATTCGAAAAGTGATTGGATCGATACTGTGGGCTTGTACTCAAAAGAACCAAAAGGCGCTTTGAGCGGAGAGCTGGCTATGCCATCTTGTATATTGAGCCAAATAAAAGCCTGACATGCCTCGCTTTCATCCAGTAAATAGAAACATCTCCAGTGCTTTTTGTCTTGCAATTGGAGATGTTCATATTGATTGAAGAGATATTTGGCTTGAGGGATGTATGGGCCTGAATGGAAAGTAAACTTTTTCAATTAGTAGGGGATGCCTAATTTTTTATAGATAAAGTGCATCAACCAAGCGGGTCCAATCAATAGAAATTGAACGTCTTTAAAGAAGGAAGGTTTTTTGCCTTCTACCTTATGACCGTAGAATTGTCCTATCCATGCAAGAACGAATACAATAATGCTGACCATCCATAAGGGGGCAATGTTCAGCGCACTGATCATTCGGGCTGCAAAGAGGCAAACAATTGCAAAAAGAACCATGCCTATACTGAGAGGAATCGACAGAGAGACATAGTAGGCAGTCACCACAATCAAGGTTACCGTAGCCCAATTGGCATAGGGGTTTCCATCTCCCAAAAAGGACTGGACAATGCCAGAAGGAATGGAGGCGATCAGCCCAACTATACTAAAAAAGATCAGCGGAACACAAATCCAATGAATGGTTTTGTTTGTAGCGTTCTGGTGGCTTTCACCATATTCTGATAGAAGTTGATCGATCTTGCGCATACTGTTTTTCTTGATTTACGAATATAGTAAAACTAGGCTTTGGTTTTTACTTTCGACCATTCCTTCACTTGCCAAAACACTTTTCCGGTTGTTAAATGATTTCCCTGGTTGTCGTGGATTTTAACCTCGCAGGGTATAATGATAGCTTCCTGCGTTTGTAATGGCGTGAAAATATTAGTGTGCATCCATTCCTCAGAAATGGTGAAGGAAGCAAAGGCATCCATTTTTCCCTGGTAGTGATAATCCATTTCCAGGCGTTGCATGATAAGCCTGTACTTCTTTGCATCTAAGCGAGAAATAAGCAGGAAGCCTGTCGTAAATTCAGAAACAGTGGCCATGGCGCAGGCGTGTATGCCTCTGATGTGATTAAAATTCCTTCTCTTATAGGGCAGTAAGGTTTTAAGGCTGTAATCACTAATCTCTACAATTTTAAAACCATGAGGCTTATTAAAGGGAATCATCCGGTCAAGGGCAAAATTGAGCAAAGCTTTATAGAAAGAAGAAACTTTAGCTTTGGCTACTATAACGTTGGGATCTAACATAGTCACGGTTTGATTTGGGTAAGTTACAGGAAATTCTGTTTTTGCAGCGGTGAATTTAGTAGAGACTTATAAGCTACTTTCATCAAAGGGAATTTAATTTTTTGTTTAGACTATGAAAAAAGTAATTGTGCTTGGGGCAGGCCTGGTGGGCAAAGTAATGGCTGCCGACCTGGCGAAATCATTTGACGTAACATCTGTGGATATTAGTCAGGAGGCATTAGCAGAAGTTGCCAAATTGGGTATTAAGACCCAGCAAGTCGATTTATCTGATCTAACAAAGCTGGCCCAAGCCATTAAGCCTTTTGACTTAGTAATAGGTGCAGTGCCGGGTTTTATGGGCTTTCAGGTTGCTAAAACTGTGATTGAAGCCGGTAAGAACATGGTGGATATTTCTTTTTTTCCGGAAGATCCTTTTTTACTGGATGAACTGGCCAAGAAACATAACGTAACCATTGTAACTGATTGTGGGGTGGCTCCGGGCATGGGCAACATCATTTTAGGCTACCACAATCAGCGAATGAAAATTCAGAACTACGAGTGTTTGGTTGGCGGGTTGCCCCTGGTGAGGGAGTGGCCTTACGAGTACAAGGCGGTGTTTTCGCCTATTGATGTGATTGAAGAATATATTCGTCCGGCCCGTTATGTTCAAAACGGAGCGATGGTGGTGAAAGAAGCACTGAGCGATCCTGAACTTGTTCATTTTGAGGGCGTTGGCACCTTAGAATCATGGAATTCGGATGGTCTTCGCTCACTCATTAAGACGATGCCCAACATCCCTAACATGATTGAGAAGACCTTGCGTTATCCCGGTTGCATAGAGTATTTAAGGGTGTTACGTGAAACAGGTCTTTTCTCTTATGAAGAAATTGAGGTGAAAGGTGTTAAAGTGAGGCCAGTCGATGTGATGGCTAAGTTGTTATTCCCTAAGTGGAAGTTGAAACCAGGCGAGCAAGAGTTTACCGTTATGCGTATTGTGATTGAAGGTGAAGAGCAGGGTAAACCTAAACGGTATCAATACAATTTACTGGACCGCACCAACAGTGGCACCTTGTCGATGGCGCGCACTACCGGTTATACCTGTACAGCCGTAGTCAATTTAGTAGCTGAGGGAAGCTACAGTCGAAAGGGCATCAGTCCACCGGAGTTTCTGGGTGAGGAGGAGTCTCATTTTAAATTTATCAGGGATTATTTAAGCCAGCGAGAGGTCCATTATACCCTCGTTTAAGCGTCAGATATTTTTGTATCTTGAGCCCTTTATTATTGTCCATTGAAGCTATTTTTTCATGATTGAGACAAAGCGTACCCCTGTTCTCTGGCAGGCCATAGTTCCCATAGGTGTTTTAGTGCTTTTACTAGCCTTTAATGTTGTTATTTTCGGAGCGGATGCCACATCGGGACCCAACCAGGTAGCCATGGTAATAGCGGCTGGTGTAGCAGCCATTTTTTCATTTAGGCTAGGCTACAAATGGTCTGAAATAGAACACAGTATTGTGAAGAGTATCAGCTCTGCTATGGCAGCCATCCTTATATTGATGGTGATTGGTGCGCTTTCAGGCACCTGGCTACTCAGTGGCATTGTGCCGGCCATGATTTATTACGGTCTTAAGATTTTAAATCCAACGATATTTTTGTTTGCTGCCACCATTGTGTGTTGTATTGTATCAATGGCTACAGGTAGCTCCTGGAGTACTGTAGCGACAGTAGGTATCGCCCTACTAGGCATTGGAAAAACGTTGGGTATCTCAGAGCCAATCATCGCAGGCGCCATTATATCTGGCGCTTACTTTGGGGATAAGATGTCTCCGTTATCAGATACTACCAACCTGGCACCGGCCATGGCGGGTACTGATTTGTTTACACATATCCGCTATATGATGTATACCACCATACCAACACTGATAATCACACTTCTCATTTTCTTTGTCTGGGGGTTTACATTAGATACAACGGCTACGGCTACAGAAACTGAGTCTGTTTTAAAGGCCATTGATGCTGCATTCGATTTGAATCCCATCCTTTTTGTTGTTCCGGCTATTGTATTGGTGATGATCGTGAAGAAGGTGCCGGCATTGCCTGCCTTATTGATAGGCTCTATTTTGGGTGGTATTTTCGCCATCATCTTTCAGCCTCATATTGTTAACCAGGTCTCTGGCATTGATTCAGATTTTCTGAAATCGTCATTCATGGCGGTGATGAAGGCGATGTCATCCTCAACCTCCATACAGACCGACAATGAGATGATCACTGGTTTATTATCATCCAAAGGAATGTATGGCATGATGAATACCATTTGGCTAATCATTTGTGCAATGATGTTTGGAGGCGTGATGGAATCGTGTGGCATGTTGCGTATAATAGCCGAGCGAATTATACAGTTTGCTCATTCTACAGGCTCTTTAGTAGCGTCTACTGCTGCCACTTGTATTTTCTTTAACCTCACCGCTTCCGATCAATACATGGCCATAGCGGTACCAGGACGCATGTATGCAGAAACATATAGAAAGAGGGGTTTAAAACCTGAGGTGTTGAGCCGAACTTTAGAAGACTCAGGCACTGTTACCTCGGTATTAATACCATGGAATACTTGTGGGGCTACACAATCGAGTGTGTTGGGTGTATCCACATGGGCTTATGCACCTTTTGCATTCTTCTGTTACATCAGTCCAATCATGACGGTGCTGCAAGCCTATTTAAATTATAAGATCAGAAGGTTTAGTGATGACGGGGCAAAGCAATCTTAACGATAGTAATCTCTTTACGAATACTATCACTCACGAAGAAATTCAAACCCTTCCTTTGCATGCATTCAAAGGTCATGTGTCCGTTATCACTGATCCTGCTAAACTAAGTCGTTCCATCAAAGAAATGGAAAAGGCGGTGCACCTAGGTTTCGATACCGAAACCAGGCCAGCCTTTGTGAAAGGGCAACGCTATACTGTAGCCCTTATGCAACTGGCTAGCGAAGAGCGGGTCTGGCTCATTCGACTGCAACAAACAGGCTTCATACCAGCTTTGGTAGAGTTTCTGGAAAATAATGCTGTTCAAAAAGTGGGGGTAGGTTTACGCGATGATTTAAATGCCCTGCAGCGCCTTCAGCGTTTTTCTCCGGGTGGTTTTGTAGAATTAACACACCTAACCAAGCAAGTGGGTGTGGAAGTGGAGAGTGTTAAAAAACTTACTGGCCTGTTATTGGGTTTTAGAATATCGAAGAGTGCCCAAACTTCCAATTGGGAAGCACCTACGCTGACGGAAAAGCAGATTGAATATGCTGCTACAGACGCCTGGGTTTGCTTGCAGATGTATAAAAAGATTGAACAAAGATTGTAGATTAAGATGGCGGTTGTACCCTATAAAGAGGAAAACACAAGTAAGAAGGAACAGGTGGCTAAAATGTTTGATAACATTAGCCATCGCTACGATTTTCTGAATCATTTTTTGAGTTTAGGCATCGATAAAGGCTGGAGAAAAAAGGCCATTAACTATTTGCGTCCTTATCAACCCAAGGTGCTGTTGGATGTGGCCACTGGTACAGGTGACTTCGCTATTCAGGCTTTGGACTTAAATCCTGATAAAATTATTGGTGTTGATATCTCTGAAGGCATGCTGAATGTTGGTCGTAAAAAAATGATCGACAGGGGTTATAGCGATAAAATAGAGATGAAGTCGGGTGACTCTGAGCAACTCCCTTTTGCAGACAATACTTTCGATGCTGTTACCGTAGCTTTTGGTGTGAGGAACTTTGAAAACCTGGAGAAAGGTCTGGCGGAGATTAGGCGTGTACTGAAGCCAGAAGGCAGGGTAGTGGTGTTGGAATTCTCCAAGCCAAAGTCTTTTCCTTTTAAGCAACTATACGGGTTCTATTTTAAAAACATATTGCCACGGGTAGGCAACTGGTTATCGAAAGACAGTGCCGCTTATACCTACTTACCGGAATCGGTAGATGCTTTTCCATACGGAAATGATTTTTTGAACGTTCTAAACAAGGTCGGATTTACTGAAACAAACGACCGTCCCTTGACCTTTGGAATCAGCTCAATTTATACAGGTAAGAAATAGCATGCAGAGACAAGTTTTGGGTTTTAGCAAAGTAGGAGTAGCTTACTGGAGCCAAGCTACCATACTAGCTTTTACTTTGCTTGTAAGCATCTGTTCAACTCACATCGCTCAAGCTCAATATTATACTAATAAGCGGCATGAGAATAAGAACAATCCCAACTACGATGAGCGTAAAAAGCTCACCTATGGTTTTTTGATTGGTCTGCATACATCAGCTTATCAAATCAAATATTCGGATCAGTTTATTACTCAACCTTTCGATTCTTTATATGCGGTTGAGCCTTCCTGGAAACAAGGATTTGTTTTGGGCTTTATTGTCAATTATCGAGCTGCAGAGTTTTTAGACTTGCGCATCACACCACAAGTAGCATTTTATGAACATTCTTTATCTTATCGCTATACACGAACGCCCACTAGCCAGGCAACAGAAGAACAAGTGATTGAAACCACTATGGTTGAGTTGCCCATTGTGGCCAAGTATCAATCGGTTCGCAGGGGTAATTTCCGGATGTATATGATCGGTGGGGTGAAACCAGGTATAGAGGCGTCTGGTAAAAAGGAATTGGATGCCATTACAGAACGACTCAGCACAAGCGAATTTAATTTATCCTTAGAGGGCGGACTTGGTTTTGATTTTTATTATCCTCTCTTCAAGTTTTCGCCCGAAATCAGGTTCTCACGTGGCGTCACTGATTTGTTAAAAGGTCGTGACAACCCCTACGGCCAACCTTTATCACGCATCAACACAAACACCATCACGGTATATCTTATCTTTCAATAATGAACAAACGCATTGCATTGATCACAGGTGCCACTTCAGGCATTGGAGCGGCTACGGCACGCATATTAGCAGCCCACAATTTCAAGCTCATACTATGTGGACGAAGAATTGAAAGGTTGAATGCGATGGCTGACGAACTGATGTCTCAAACAGAAGTGTATACGCTTGTCTTTGATGTCCGAGACCAACAGGCCACTGCCCGCAGCTTACAAAGTCTGCCTGTAGATTGGAAATCCATTGATGTATTGATTAATAATGCAGGAAATGCCCATGGTTTAGATCCTATTCAAAGTGGTTCAATTGCCGATTGGGACGCCATGATAGATATCAACGTGAAAGGACTGTTGTATGTATCGAAGGAGGTTATTCCAGGCATGACGGAAAGAAAGAGTGGTCATATCATCAATATAGGTTCAATAGCTGGCAAAGAAGTGTATCCCAATGGAAATGTCTATTGCGCGAGTAAGTTTGCTGTAGATGCACTGACCAAGGGCATGCGCATGGATCTTTATCCTTTCGGAATAAAAGTGACAGGTATACATCCCGGCATGGTTGAGACAGAGTTCTCAGTGGTTAGATTTAAAGGGGATGAGGAACGCGCTGCTAACGTCTATAAAGGCTTAGAGCCACTTAAGCCAGAAGATATTGCTGACGTTATTTTGTATACGCTACAGGCTCCTAAACATGTTGTACTGGCAGATGTAACCATTTTCCCAACAGCCCAGGGGAGCGCTTCCTTGGTCAAGCGTGATTAGGCTTTCAGTCTAAGCTAATTGCAGTAGGGTGGCTTCATCAATTTCATGGCCGCCATCAAAGGTTATTACTTTGGCTGGCACGTTTAATTTCTGGGTAAGCCCTTCCATATGGATAATTCTTTGGTCGTTCAAAAAGGGATCTTGTGTACCGTACACCAACTGCACTTCTTTGGATAAAAGCAGTTCATGTCCGCGGTCAAAATCCATATCATCTGGAAACATACCCGCCCATAACAACAATCTGTTGAACTTAACCTTATTATCGAGCGCCCATCTTGAGGCAGTGGCGGCACCTTGTGAGAAGCCTAAAATGGTAATGTCAAGATCTTCTCTGCCTGCTAATTCTTGATGGTAAATCGTATTGAGATAAGTAAGGTAGTTTTCAATATCCATCAATCTGTTTTCCCGGGTCATCCATGTAGCCCCCACCCGTTGACTTCCGCCCTGACTTCTTTTGGTCACATCTTCTAAGTAAAAGCGGGAAAGTCCTTCGGGTGCAATAACATAAATACCCTGGGCCTCTAAGCTTTTAAACTTGCGAATGAAAAATTCAGATAGCTGTCCATAGCCATGAATGACGAACCAAACTTTTTTTGTGTTGGGTTGCAGTGCTCCCAGTGTTTGGTAGCGGGCTTTAAAGTTGAAGGATATGACTTGCGTTTTCATAGAAATGAAAAAGGCTTTCTGTGAAGAAAGCCTTTGGCTAATTTTTTTTAAAAGATGCTTAGCGCTTGAATCCTAAAGCACTTCCACCACAATAAGAGGCAGATCCATCGAAAGTATACTGAATGTAGTAAATACCAGTAGCGTTGCAAGGGTACGCAATAGCCGAAATAAACTGGCCATTTACTTTGCTTGAGGCTACTTTATTGCGGTTAGAATCATAAAGGCTCACCACAATACCATCCGTATTGGCACCAGAGGCGCAAAGGTTAATCATGTACTGAGTACCTTTTGTGAATACATAGCTGTACTCTACTTTATCTTTGGTACCACCAGCACCATCAATTTTATAACTCTTCAGAAAGTTGAAACCACCCGCCAATTTAGGAATACAAGCGTTGCTTAAGCCTTCTGCATCACACTGACCGATAACTGTTGCAGAGCTTGCAAACAAAACTAGGAGTGTAAAAATGATTAACTTTTTCATATAGAGGAATTGAAATATGCTTAGTTGATAATTTTATTTCTTACCGACTTGATCGCATTACCAATGCTGGTAATATTTTCAGGGGTAATGTCGATAGTGGTGGTGCTATTATCTTTGATCACCATTACGCCATCGATTACTTCAAAAGTAGATTCTTTATACGTGTAAGTAATATTCACTTGATCGTATGCTTTCTTTACTTCTTCCATGTCAGTCAATAATGATGCCATGTTAGGATCAGAGTCTTTATAAAAAGAAAGCAACAACATGATGTTTTCTAAAATAACCTTCTGCTCACCGATGGTTTCGTGTAATTGTTTATTGGATAGGTTTGATTGGGCCACGTTACAAACGATGTGTAAGGCCTCAATCCAGCCACCGGCTAACAAAAGAATGCTAAGGTTAGCACGGCTTTGTGTTTGTAGATAGTGGTTAATGCTATTGAAGTTTTGGGTAGTGATCAGCAATAGCGAGTCAAGGTTCTTGCTGTTGGTAGCCAGGCGACCGATGGTTTCGATATCAAAGAACTGGCCAATATTCAAACCATCTGCAAGGTCCTTGATAGAAGACATGTATTTTACGCCATCCTGATTTTGCTCGTAGATATTGGTGTACCCCAAGTCAGTACCGTAAATACCCAGGTTCAAAGCCTTTTTAAAGCTGCTATTGTACTTAGAAAGGTTATCGGGTGTGTTCAGGTAAGAGATGTTATACTTCTGGCCTGATTCTTTTAGTAAAACCGATATTTCCAGTGGAGCCGGTATTTGCTGCAGAATGTCACCGATTACTTCCTCAGAGATGGACGGGCCCTCGGTTTGGGTAGAGTCAAGGCTTTCTAAAAAGGCTTGCTCATCAGGTTTTTTACCCCCGCAGGCGGCTAAAAGGGCCGCAAAGATTACAATTGATAGCTTAACAATTCTCATAATGAAAATTTGATCATACAAAGTTATAAAATCGCCTATCCTAAGCAAGCACGTAAAAACTACTTCTTGCGCGGGAGCGATATTGAGATATTACCGGCCTTATCAAGTCCTTTTTTGAGCAACTCAAAGTACAAGGTTATATAAAGCATGACAGACATAAGCCAGATCACTATCAAATCGAACCAGAATGTATCGATTTGCATTCCCATGAAATTCTTATATGGTGCAAAAAACTGGGCTCTGTAATCCAGTGGACCTTTGGTTTTAGGGTCCATAAAGACTGGGTTGATTTGCTGAATCAAATGGCCATTATACTCAATAATCCTGTCCTTTTCGGCAATATTCATGACTAAATCAGCCAGGCTTTCGTTGTAATACCGATTCTTGAAATCATTCAAGTTATACTCCATTGCCTTATTGTTTTCAAAAAAGGCAATCATCTTCTCCCTGAGCGCTACTTTCTGATTGTAGATGGTTTGGTATTGCTCTTGATAATCGGCCAGGTACGTTTCCAATGTCTTGTGAATAGTGGATGAATACTGCTGAATGGTTAAATCTTTAGTCAGGTCAACTTTTTCCAGGCCCTTTTTAAAGGGTTCGTGGGCTAATTCTTCTTGTAAAATGCCTAATTCCTTTTCTACAATCTTTTTGATGGAGTCGTTCTTGGTTTGGAAGTTGTCGTTTACGTAGCGGTTGCGTTTTTTCAATTCCTCTACCAAATAGGCTGTTTTAAAATCGGCCTGGGCTTCTTCTTTCTCAAGTGAATAATAAGGGTCTTCAAAGCTGTTGTTTTTGAATTGATAGACTGCCAGTGCCTCGTAAGCCCAGCGCGAGGCCATCATGTCGGCAATTACCGGAACTTTTCCTTTGGTGCTGATGATGTTGTTAAGCTTGTCGAAGCTAAAGAGTAAACCACTCAAAATCATTTGAGGGATTAACAAGAGCGGGATCATGACATAAACAGTCACGGCAGAATTAAAGGCCGATGAAATATTCAAGCCCAATACATTAGCAAAGCAAGAGGTAGTAAACAATACAACCCAGAAGGGTAGGAGCATGGCCCATTCAATCTCTAGAATCAGGTTACCAATGAACACAAAGGTGAGCGTCTGCAAAGCAGAGAGCGTGAATAGAATAATAATTTTAGACTGCAGGTAGCTGTTCCAGCTTAGGTTCAGGAATGATTCGCGTTTCAGAATTTTGCGGTCGCGAATGATCTCTTCGGCACTTACCGTCAATCCCATGAACAGGGCCACAATAATGGACATGAGCATGAATGCCGGGAAGTTGTCGTTAAAGCGGAACATATATTCCATACCGCCCGGAGCACTTCTGTACTTAATGATAAAGGCAAGAATGGCGGCCAGTAAAGGAGCCTCCAGTAAGTTGATTAATAAATATTGCTTGTTGCTCAGTTTAGCGAGCGTGTCGCGCGTAGTAAAAATGAGGGTTTGCTTCCACTTACTTGGTAAGAAGAGTGATTGAGCAGGCGCTTCCTTGATATCTTCTACACGGTTGATCTTGAAGCGTTCCGCATAGAGCTCATACCACTGCGGGGGACTGATCTTGCGTTTGCTCGTTGGTTGGCCGTATTCATCAACCACCTTCGCCTCGATGATATTAAATATTTGCTCAGGGTTCACGTTACCGCAAGTCTCGCACTGACCGCGGTTACTGTCTACCTGGTGAGTGGATTTCTTAAAATAGGTCACAGCCTCTACAGGAGGGCCGTAATATGCCGGATAACCACCGGTATCCATGATGATCATCTTATCAAACATCTTATAGATATCTGATGAAGGTTGGTGAATAACTACGTAGATGAGCTTTCCTTTAAGGGAAAGTTCCTTCAGTAAGTCGATAACGTTTTCAGAGTCGCGGGAAGATAAGCCTGAAGTTGGTTCATCCAGGAAAAGTACAGCTGGTTCACGAATCAACTCTAAAGCAATGTTGAGGCGTTTGCGCTGACCACCAGAAATGGTTTTTTCTAAAGGGTTACCCACTTTCAAATCCTTGCGCTGGTCGAGGCCCAGGTTTTCCAGCACCTCCATTACCCGCTGGTGCAGTTGCTCTTCAGTAAAATTGGCAAAGCATAATTTAGCGTTGTAATAAAGGTTTTGGTATACGGTTAGTTCCTCTATCAGTAAGTCATCCTGGGCTACATAACCGATAACGCCCTGGATTTTGTCTTTCTGCTTAAAAATATCAAAGCCGTTAATGATGATATCGCCTTTTGTAGGCTCAACCAGACCAGCCAATACATTTAACAAGGTTGTTTTACCCGCACCGCTGGCCCCCATTATACCTATGAGCTTGCCAGGGCCTTCAGCAATCATAACATTGCGTAAGCCTATGCCGCCATTTGGAAATTGCAGTTCATCAATACGAGCATTGAAAGAAAGCTTGGCCGTTTTTAATTCTTCATTGAAGTTGGCTACGGTATCACTATAGTAGATGGCATTACCTGCCTGTGTTTTGATAGTGCTTCCGGGCGAAAACAGGTAGAGCCTGCCGTTGCTCATAGGGAAACCGTTGAGCATGTTGATCTCTGGACCCAGGTAGCGGACAAAGAACATGTCTACACTTTGCACGCGCATGAAGAAGAGAAGCCCTTCTACATGTCCGTGTAAGTGGTGGTAAACAGCGTCTGCTTGTTTATCTCCTTCTTCCACCACCAGTATATCGGTGAATTGTAATGTTTCTTTAGTTTCACTGGTAATAAAACTTTCGATGAGGTTGTACTCACCTTCAACAATATTAAAAACTGTGGAAACGGTATTGATGATTTCTTTACGCTGTGGGGAGAAATTTTTATCAACACTTACCAATTCTAAAAGCTTAGTAAGTACAACTACCTTTTGCTTTTGTGTAAGTGTTTTATTGATTTTTTTACAAATACCAAGGGTGCGAACAGAGTCTTTTACAGAAGTCAATTTCTTCTTACCATCTTCTTCTTCTGTTTTACCATAGCCAACAAACTCATCGTACAAGGCCAGGTATTCTTTGACAGTGTCCTGATCAAGTTCCGTTTGGAAGAAGTTAATTACGTATTGACGTTCGCGTTCGGTAACACCGCCATCTTGCTTCGTGATAATGGCAAACAATTGTGTTAGCGCCTTGAGTATTTCCTCACTCATTCTTCAACATTTTAAAATCAAAAAATTCCAAGTTCAAAATTTTGGCAACTTTGAACCTGGAATTTCACGCGATAGATTAAACAATTAGTATGTTTTGAATTCAAAAGGGATTTCAACCAATTCTGAGAATTCCTGACCTGCTTCTTCCATGTCTTCATCGTCTTCGTGGAAGTACCAAATGATTTTCATGCCTTTGATATCTTCCAAAGAAGAAAGTACATCAAGAATTAGCTTTGATGAGGCTGTGTTAAAGTACTCTAACTTTAAAGTAAACTCAGTTGAGGGGTTAGGATCCTTACCGTAGCTATTAATCCATTCAATAACAGGGCGGTAGAATTCCGCAGAATCTTCCGGCAAAGAACGACCTGATATCTCGAAAATACCATTCTTTTTATCGAGCATTATTTTGGGTGTATCTTCTGTTCCTTCGAGATTAAGAATTTCCATTGTATGTGCAGTTTATAGAGTTCGACAAATTGTTTGATTATCCTTCGCGCGCTACGTTAACCTTGAGGCAGAAGAAATTGTATTCGGCATCCATTTCAGGAAAGTCAAATTCAAGCTTTTCGCCTGACTTGCGAGCCATGTCCACGAAGCCTAAGCCTGCGCCACCCTTTTCGGAGATTTGTGTGTTCTTGATAATCTCTTTGTACATCTCCTTCAAACCATCTTTATCCAGTTGGTTGAGTTCGTCAAGTTTGCGCTTGAGGTCAGCGGTATGGCTTTTCTTGATCGGGTTTCCCGTCATGATCGAGTAGCGATCAGGTTGCTTGCCAATCATGAAAATAGCACTTTGGCTCACCAGCGAACCAGCAGCGGCATTCGCCTCGCTGCTATGCTTAACTATGTTCTGAAGTGATTCAACCATTACGTTGAATACTTTCCGCTTAATGCCAGACTCTTCTCCTGAAGAATCAAGGTTGCGCTCTGCCATTGCCAGAATTGACTTCGTAGTTTCCTGGGTAAACTCTCCCTGGTAAACGATAATCAGGTTCTGCGCCATCATGGCGCGGTGCAAGTCGTAGATGTAGTTCATCGGCCCATTGTGGGTTAGTTGGGAATGTGATAAAGTTAACTAAGTTTTACTATTTCAATGCCCTTTCGGGCTCAAATCTGCATTATTTTCTTAATTTTTTAAATAGGTCGGTTCAGCATTGTTTTTGCTTTTGGTCGCTGTGTCCGTCATCATTACAGACGTTTAAAACTTGATACCGATCAGCAATACGTCATCGGTTTGCTTGTGCTCACCTCTCCAATTCTCCCATTCTTCATCAAATATCTTGTGGGCATCGTCCATAGGCATCTTGTGCACCCGTTCTATCACATCTCTGACTTTCTTAGGTCCAAATTTGCGGCCTTCGGGGCCACCAAACTGATCAGGGAAACCGTCTGAGCTGAAATAGATAGAATCGCCAGCCGCCAAGGTAAGCTTGGTGTTGGTAAAGTTGGTTTGGTTCTTATAGATACCACCACCTATCGGGAATTTATTACCTTTTACTTCCTCCATTGCCCCGTTCTTCATGGCATACAAAGGACGGTGGGCCCCAGCATATTCTACTTCGCGGGTGTTCATGTTGATTTTACACAAGGCTATGTCCATACCATCCTTGGTAGTAGAATCCTCATCCTGACGCAGGGTTTTGGTTACGCCTTCATCTAATAAATCAAGGATGATACCTGGCTCCGTTATTTTACGGCTGCGCACAATATCGTTTAACAGGAAGTAACCGATTAACGACAAGAGCGCACCCGGTACACCGTGACCTGTACAGTCTACGGCTGCAATAAAAATATCGTCTTTTACCTGCATGTACCAAGGGAAGTCACCACTCACCACATCTCTTGGTTTGTAAAGGATGAATGAATCAGGCAGGGTTTTGTTGATGACGCGGTTGTTCGGTAAGATGGCTGTTTGAATACGCTTCGCGTAATTGATACTTTCTGTGATCTTCTTGTTTTTATTCTGAATTTCCAACTCGATCATCTTTCGCTCTGTAATATCGTGCGATACGACAAGTACAGATTCCAGTTTGCTGTTTTCATCGAATTCAGGGATGGCATTTACCTGCATCACGCGTTGACCGAGCTCAGAAGGAAAATCCATTTCGGTAGCCACTGTTTTATTAGTAGCATTTACTTCTTCCAATACGCGGAGCCAGCCATCGATAATAGCCTTGTCGATCTCTGTCTCTTGCATCTTCTTGTTGAGGAAGAGTGAAGGTTTCTGCCCTGTATAAGATTCAATAACGGGGTTGATGTAAGAGATGGCTTCGTTCTCCAGACGGGTAATAAGATCAGGTGAATTTTCAGAAAGAGCCTGCATTTTAGAACGCATCCTGGTTTCCTGCTCTGCTCTTCTTCGCTCAGTAATATCGCGGGAATTGAGGATGAAACCGTGAATGGCAGGATTTGACATGGCATTGGTACCGGTAGTCTCTATCCAAATAAAATCTCCATGTTTGGTTTTGTATTCGTACTGAACTGATGCTCTTTCTTCAGGATGCTCACGCAACTTCTCGAAGAAGGCCTTCATTACTTCGTGGTAGTCTGGGTGAACGTTGTCAATGTCGCTGCTGCCGATCAGTTCCTTCTGGTTGTAACCTAAAATCGTTTCAACGGAAGGAGAGATGTAACGAATCGATTCATCGTCTTCATAAATCGTAATTACTTCTGATGCATTTTCGAGCAGCAATTGCATACGTTTTTGCGTGCGATTCACCTCTTCGATCTGCTCCTCCAATTTCTTGTTCGAACGCTCCAGTTCTTCAGAAGTGGCTTGCATTTCTTCAGCATTCTGGCGCAACACTTCGCCTTTCTCCTGAAGCTCATTACTCATTTTTTGAGATTCTTCCAGGAGCCTGCGTGTACGTTCATTTACCTTGATGTTAAAAATGGTGCGGGCCAGAATCAAACTCAATTCCTTTACAAAATTGATTTGTGATGGTGTGAATTTTTTGAAGCCTGCAAACTCAAGCACCCCATAAACTTCTTCATTGGTAATCAGGGGTACAATCAAGAGGGCGGTAGGGCGCTGATCACCTAATAAACCTGAAGTTAGGGTTACATAATCTTCAGGTATTTCAGTGCGCACGATGGTATCTTTTTCAGCCACGGCCTGCCCCACAAGTCCTTCAGCAAAGCGGAAAGAACGCTTTAAATATTTTTTACGGCCATAGGCGTAGCTGGCCCTCATTTCGATGAGCTTTTGGGATTCATCCTCATCGTTCACCACATAGAAAGCACCTTGAATAGCTTCAATTTTGTCGAGGATGAATTTAATAACGTCATCACCCATGCCCTCAATGCTGTCGTGCATACGCAGCACTTCGGAAATACCGGCCACGCCACGTACAATCCAGTTGCGCTCTGTATCTCTTTTTTCATTTTCAATCAGGTTCTGTCGCATATTCACCAGCGACATACCCAACAAGTCGTTTTCGCTGGCAGGCGTGAATTGGGAATCGTACTTACCTTCACCAATTCTTTGTGCAAATTTGGCGTTGTTTTTTAAGGTCACGACCAATTCATCAACCTTACTGGCCATTTGACCGAATTCATCTTTGTTGTGCTGTTCGGTTGTTTCTGGCAAAACGCCTTGTGCTACAAGGTTCAATGTATTTCTTACATCTAGTAATGGTCTGGTAAGAGCTCTCGACAAGGTCATGGTCAGTAAAAGTGCCAGGGCCAAAATGCAGAGGCCTGCATACAAGAAGGTACGGGTTAATGTGCCGTCTTGAGCCAAGGCTTCATCTTTGGTAATTTTGGAAAGCAGTACCCAATCGGTATTATCGATTTTTCTTATGATGCGGAAGACACTTTCGCCTCTGGTGTCATTGGCTTCGTGCAGTTTTTCTTTGCTTTTGTCCTCAGCCTGAAGCGTTTCTACCAATTCCTTATTTTCTACAACACGTATAGGTCCTTCCGGATCTAATCGGGTAGGGGTGATGATGGTAAAGGTTTTGAGAATAGGATCCTGGCGTAATAAAATTGTCTCTCCCGTTTTGCCAAGGCCTGTGTAATTAGTGAGGAATCGGTTGATGTCGTTGAGTGAATATTTAATGATGATGAGATTGGTCTCACCATTCATGTCAATTGGTGCTGCCGCGTGTCCGACATAATTTTTGTCTTCCTTTTTTACAGCACTGAAATAAAAACCACTTTTACCTTTATCGAAGGTTGCGCCATCCGGATCTGCAAAATTGCCGCTGCTGCCATTGGTTGATTTGATAATGCTGCCTTTTCCTGATGTAAGCATAATGGTTTCGAAGCCAAAGAATTCTCTTTGTGCTTCAAGGAATTGCGTAACCGCATCAGAGGTAGATCCAGCGCTGTCGGTGCTACCTTCATCACCACCTCCAAACATGGCCTTCAAGTCCATACCGCCATCATCCGCAGCCGGGCTTTCCTGGCTTTTAAGTACTTCTGCATTTTGAAGGGTAACAAGTGCTTGTTTAATGCGCTCTGCCTGCAGGTTTACATAAGTGGCTCTTGATTCGGCCAAGGACTCAAGGGTAGAAGCGTATTTATCGTATGTATTTTTCTGGTTATAGTCTTGCGTGAAGAAGCTGATGGCAATAATGGCAAGTCCTGTTAACAGAAGTACCAGCAGGCTAATCTTCGTACTTATTTTTATATTCTTCAGCATAATGTCTTACACGTTTGCGTCTAATAACTGAGCGGCCTCTTCTACAAATTTTCTTTGATTGTCGGTGAGTGCTTTGAAGGTGGAAATTTCCCACACACCATTTACTTTTCCATCTTTTTGGATTGGCGTAATGAATAAGTATCTGGGTGAAGCCATGCCAAGCCCTGAAGCAATTTTCATATAGCCTTCTGGCACCTCATCGATGTACAATGTTTTGCCTTCAGCGGCAGATTGGCCTATCAAACCTTCGCCCATATCAAATTTGATAGTTGATTTTTCGCCAATGCTCAGTGCATAACCCCCTGCAAGCTCGATCCAGCGTTCGCCACGCTCATCTTTCACTTCATAATAAGCACCCTGGCCGGCTTCTAACTGACGACAAATGGTTTTCAATCCTTTCAAAGCAGCTTCTTGTCCCCCAGCTTTTGCAATCTGTCTCATTTCACTGAGATCTATGTTGCCATCGGCAGCGTTGGCTTGGTTAGTCTGGTCATTGTTATTGTTGCTGGTACTTTTTTCTTTAAACACCAGAATCTCCTTCTTATAGCGTAAAGCCAATATGAGTGAAGCGCCTCCCATGAAAGCAGTGAGTGTAAGGTACACCCAAACTGTCAGGGTGTTGGGGGCTTGCAGTGAATATACCGAATAAGCGGTGGCTCCCAGGCCAAGCACGAAGAGCACGGCTAGTATGAGGCTTATGCGGTGAGGATCAATCGCTTTCATCATTATTTGTATTGCTTGTCTAACTCTTTAAAAAACTCCACAATTTGGTCAACCTTGAGCACATGATCAATTTTTGTAATGGCCAGTGCTGCTTTGGGCATGGTATCAATCATGCATTCGGTAGGTTCCTGGACTATGGTAAGGCCGCCCCGGTCACTGATATTCTTCATCCCAATGGCCCCATCTTTATTAGCGCCAGAAAGCAGAATGCCTATCAGTTTATCCTTGTATACGTAGGCGCAGGTGCCGAGCGTAATGTCAATAGCAGGCCTGGAGTTGTTAATCATCTCCTCGGTAGACATGGCGAAATAGTTACCTAATTCTACAGACATATGGTAATTGGCAGGAGCCAGATAAATACCCCCCTTTTTAATGGGTTCTTTATCGAATGGTTCCGTTACAGGGACTACGCTTTTAAGTGATAATGCCTCTACAAAGCCATGGCGCACATGCTTGAGTCTGTGCAAAGCCATGATAATTGGCAGAGGAAAATTCTTTGGCAACTGAGAGAGGATCTTGATCATCCCCTGAAAGCTGCCAGCGGAACCTCCAATTACAACGGCCTTATAGCTGTTATCTAAATTGAACTTGGTCATCGCGGACAACTCCTCTTAGTCTTTTATCTTTTTATATACTTTCTCTTCATTATTCACCACAATAAAGCGGCTGGCGTAATCGCACCAGATCAATGATTCTTTTGATCCAATGGCCAGGTAGCCATACCTGAACAAACTTTCGTGGAATTTCTTCAATACCTCGTTTTGTAGGGTCTGATTGAAGTAAATCATAACGTTTCTGCACAGAATGAGGTCGAACTTGTTGAAGACTTCCCCCATCACCAAATCATGCTTGCGGAAGGATACATTGGCTAGCAAGCTCTTATCGAAAGCGGCATTGCCATTTTCCTCTTTATAGTAATCCTTTAAGCTCTTGGTTCCCTGAAAACGGATGTAGTTCTTCTCATTCAGCTCCATGCTTTTGAGAGAGTAAGTAGCGGCTTTGGCACGCTCAATGATATTGGTGTCCAGGTCGCTTGCGATCAAGGTAACATCCTGATAAATACCCATTTCCTTCAATAAAATGGCCATGGAAACTACTTCTTCACCGGATGAACAGCCAGCATGCCAGATCTTAAACTGTTTATGGTTGAGCATGATGCCTGGAATGATTTCTTCACGAAGGATGCGCCAGAAGCCGGGATCACGAAACATTTCCGTTACGTTAACCGTGAGCTCATCTAAAAATTCGTAAATGAAGCCAGGGTTTTCATTGAGCTTCTTAATAAGACCATCAACATTGAGCTTTTTTAACTCCAGAATACGGAGCACCCTGCGTTTGAAGGACGACATTGCGTAATTGCGAAAGTCGTATCGGTATTTTTGAAAAATAACCTCGGTTATCCGCTTGAGGTCAGCAATATCAATGTCCTGCATAGAGAACGTTTAGCTCTGGTTTAAGTAATTATCCTAGTGTCTTGTCAACACATTTTCTATACAAGCCACTACCCTATATTCGGGAAAACAATATAGGTATTTGGTACAAAACGCGAACAATATTGTAAGTAAAAATCAGTTTTATAATGATTTTTTGATCAATCATAAACTAGGGATGGATTGCTGCTTACCATTAATGTCTTTAAATGAAAAGAACCCGAGCTTGATAAGTCGGGTTCTGTGTTGAAATAATCAGTTACCTAATATTATAACTGCCTGATTACTTGTTTTTTATGCTTTGTTGGGCAATGCGCATGGCCTCCAGTTGGATGCGCATGTCTTTTTCGACCGCTTCAAGGGCTGACCATTGACCGCTGGTAGGGCTAGCTCCCTTTTCGAGGGCATTAATCCTTTCCTGATATTGTTTTTCTTTCTCTCTCATTTCTTCCTGCATGGAAGATAGGGTTTCCATGTTCAATCTCAAGTCTTTTTCCTGCGATTGTAGCGCTTCTGATTTTTGTTCTGCCTCTTGCAGCATTTCTTTCATCCTGGCAGACTTGTAGGCAATGGTGATAATATCAGCCACCGATTTGGCGAAATCTACTTCCTCAGGAGACCATTGCTTTTTTATTCCTTGGTGCTCGCAACAGATTACCCCACCCACATTTCCATCGATAAAGAAAGGCACATCCAGCATGGATTGTATATCAAGAACATCGAGATAACCTTTCTTAAATTCGGCAATCGCTTCATGATTAAAGGCATCAGCTGCTACAATAACTTCTTCTGTTTCTACGGCCTGGAAATATCGGGGTAAATCCTTTTGGTAGAGCGTCATCCCTGCTGCAAAAGCATTCTTCTGTTGTTCAAATAACTTGGCCAAATCTATGCTGCGTTGGGATGCATTATACGACCAAACAGCGGCCCGGGTAATGGAAAATCGGTTAGCCAGCGTTTGGGTAATGGCCTCAAGCGCTTCATTTAGGTTACCGTTCTGAACATGCTCGTTGCGGGTAAGGGCCAAGAGTAACCGTCTGTTGGAAAGTATTTCTTCTGCTTTTCTTGTTTCTAACTTAACGAGTTCTTCACTCTTCTTCTGGAGCAAAACATCGTTTGTGATGTCTTTGGTAAAGACACAAGCGCCTACGATTGCTTCTTCCTGATTTCGAATTGGGGTGGTAGTAATTTCATAGTGCTTTCCAAAATACTCATCATTGTAGATGATGGTTTCGCCCCTGAACACTCTATCATAACGATCGCGAACCGTGTTTTTATCACCTTTAGAAAAATCAAATACCTCCAGGCCTTCTTTCAGTTCTATTCCCTGCGATTTGAAGGTTTCATAAATGAACTTATTCAACACCGCCACTTTGTAATTGCGGTCAATGGTCATCATGGCGTCCTTGGCCGAATCAAGGATGCTTCGCAAATAAGCCTCTTTGTCTTGAGACTCTTTAGCCACGCGTTCCATACTTTCTTGCGTAGCCTGCAGTTCTTCCATGTTTTGGCGCATTTCCTCTTCCTGGGCGCGCATCTCTTCTGCTTGTTGTTGCGATTGATCCAGCAGAATGCGGGTGCGTTCATTTACTTTTACGCCCGCGAAAGTAGAGGCAATGCTTTCTCCAATTTTTTCACAGAAATCTATTTCATGTTTTTCAAAATCTTTGAAGGAGGCAATTTCTAAAACGCCCACCACTTCTTGTTCTACTTTCAGCGGAACGAGGATGAGGGTATGCGGGTTGGCACCACCTAAGCCAGACGTAATGCTGACATAATTTTTCGGAATCTTTTTAAGGTGGATGGTTTCCTTCTCCAAATAAGCCTGGCCTACTAGGCCCTCACCAATGGCTATATTTTTTGAGAGATACTTCTTTCTTTCGAAGGCATAAGCCGCTTTGAGTTCAAGAAATTTATTATTCTCGTCTTCATCATTCAAAATAAACACGCCTCCTTGATTGGCCTTCAGGTACTTGACAATGAAGATGATAACCTCCTCGGATAATTTAGCCATATCATGGTTGGAGGTCCGAAGTAACTCCCCAAAATTGGCCAAGCCTTCAGTAGCCCACACCCGTCTTTTCTCCTCATCTGCATTGGCCTTCATCTGTACCTTCATCGATACGAGTTCGCCTGCCAGGTTTTCTTTGTTTAAGTCAAAATTCTCATCAGTGATACCGGATAGTCTGGCACTGAAATTACCTTTACCGATTTCACGCACAAACTCTGTTGCGTAGCGCAAATTGTTGGTTAAGTCATTGACAACCTGATCGGGATTAAAAACGCTGGCATTGTTGAGGAGTTGTTCGCGGTTAGCGATATCAAGTTCTTGTAAGCGTTGCAACCTTTGTTGTGCGGCTTTTCTTAATAATAATCCAAAGTAGACAAGTGCTCCTATAGCCAGTAGCCCTAAAATAAAGGCGGCTATTGATCCAGCCATGAATGCAAGAATGGAAACCAGTAGAATGCTTGTGCCCAAAAGTACTTCAGCTAAATACTTTTTGAACCAGTTGATGAATACGCTCCCCATAGAACCAGGTTATTGAAAGGCCAATATATTTAAAATCGTCTTACCAAGAACCTGATTAAAAGCATTTTTAGAGGTGGCCGACCAATTATTCCACGATTGGTGCTGAGGCCGTTTACAAATCGGTTCTAAGGGGCCGTAAATCTATGTAATCGAGCTACAAATTGGTTTTAGTGAAGGCAAAAGGAAGGAGGGAAGCAGCTGAACGAGCAATAACCCATTGGTTGGAATGGGTTAACATCACAACTTCAAAAGGTAAACCTTGTCTCTTTTCACTTTCGAGCATTACCTGGCGGCAGCCTCCACAAGAGGCGGCAGGTGTAAGCACCGTTTCTTCTTTTCTGCGGGCAACGATTACCACTTTTTTAATCTTCTTACCTGGGTGCTGTGCATTGGCTGAAAATACAGCCAGTCGTTCTGCGCAGAGACCTGCCGGGTAGGCAGCATTTTCCTGATTGGTGCCTAGTACAACAGTTCCGTCTTCCAACAATACAGCGGCAGAAACATGGAACTTTGAATAAGGAGCATAAGCATTGTCAAGCCATTCGCTCGCTCTTTTGGCAAGGTATTGGGATTCTGAATCTAAGTCTGTAAGCTTGTCGAAATAGCGGAAGTCACTCATGCCATCATGATTTGGAAGGTTAAGATAAGGAAATTTTATTTCCTTGTGTTGCTGACGGCACTCAAAGAGGTAGATGAAAAAATGAGTTAATTTGCGGCCCATGAAAACGATTCTAGTTCTGGGCGCGGGTCGCTCTTCTTCCGCATTGATTACTTATCTGTTGCAACAAGCTGAGCGCCATGCATGGCATGTAATTGTTGGAGATCTTTCAATAGACGCGGCCCGGGATCGTGTCGGGCAACATGCCCATGGCGAAGCAATATATTTCACCATAGAGGATGAGGTCCAAAGCAGAGAGAGAATTGCTGTTGCAGATTGTGTGATATCCTTGTTGCCTGCTTTTCTACATCCTACAGTTGCTAAAATTTGTCTTGATCTGGGCAAACACTTGCTTACAGCAAGTTACGTTTCAGAAGACATGAAGAAACTTCATGAGCAGGCTAAAGCAAAAGATTTGTTGTTCCTGAATGAATGCGGTCTTGATCCGGGCATCGATCATATGAGTGCCATGCAGTTATTAGATCACATAAAAGAAAAAGGTGGTAAACTGCTGACTTTCGAATCGTATACAGGTGGTTTAATTGCACCCGAAACTGATCCGGCAAATCCATGGCGTTATAAGTTTACCTGGAATGCCCGCAATGTGGTGATGGCTGGTCATGGTACAGCCAAGTTTTTGGAGAATGGACAATTTAAGTATGTGCCGTATCAGCAATTGTTTACACGTACCACACCCGTGCAGGTGCCAGGCTATGGTGCGTACGAGGGTTATGCCAACAGAGATTCTTTGCAATACATCGATACTTATGGTTTAAGGGATATCAAAACCATGGTGCGCGGTACTCTGCGGAACGAGGGCTATTGTAGTGCCTGGAATGTTTTGGTTCAGTTGGGTTGCTGCGATGAGAGTTACGAACTTGAAAAAGTGAGTGAGATGACCCATCGATCTTTTATTGAATCGTATGTGTCTTCCGGCACTGATTCACTTGAAGCAAGAATTTGCCATAAACTAGGACTGAGCGAGCATGGTGAGGAAATGAAGCGCCTCATTTGGTCAGGGTTTTTCTCTAACGAAAAGATAGGGCTTAGCAAAGCAACGCCAGCCTTGGTGGTTGAACACATTTTATCGAAGCGCTGGAAGTTACAACCGGAGGATAAAGACATGATTGTGATGTGGCATCGTTTTACCTATCAGGATGGTAAACAGGTAAAAGAAGTGCAAGCTTCTCTGGTAGCCAAGGGTGATGATGCGATCTATACTGCCATGGCCAAGACGGTAGGGCTTCCACTGGCAATTGCTGCCAGGCATTTGTTACTCGGTAACTTAAAAGAGAGAGGTGTTTGCCTGCCGATTACAAAAACTTTGTACGAACCTATACTTCTAGAGTTGGCAAGCTTAGGCATTCGTATGCAAGAGCAAGAAACGATTTTGTCTTAATTCAGGGCCTGCTTAGTTTGGTAAAAACTAACAAGCTTAAGGGCATCGACAAGATAAAAAACAAGCTTGCTGTAGAATCTTTTGCAAAGGCATAAAAGATCAGCCCTGCCAGCGCATAATAAACAGGGGTTGTAAAAACACCCAGCGCAAATTTTACAGAGCTGATAAACTGTGGATCTTTGATTTTTCCCTTGATAAGAGTTTTGATCCACCAATAGTGCAATCCGTGGGTGAGGTAAACATATAGTTTAAAAGGTAATAGGGCACTATTGCGGAAGATGTTGCTTCTCTTGTTTTTTGATGGCGCAGGATATTGAGCGGCTACTTTCCGATCGGCCAGAAACTGCTCTTCCAAATCGCGCTGGTAAACTCTGTTGTTTACTAAATGCTTTTGACGGTCGTGGTATTCGCTTGTTGGCTTAAGATCAAGGGCTAGTTTTTTAATGGCCAAGTCGGCTGACTCCACCAGGATATCTAATTTCTCTCTTTCGCTGCTGGCGTTTGTCAGTAGGGCATCGACTTGTAGTGGCTCGCCAATATTGATAAAAACGCGTGCATTGAATCCATGATGCTCGGTGTAATGGATACCAAAAGGTACAATACGCAAAGGCTTATCGGGTGCCTGATTTTTAAATAGCAAAGCTAAACGGGCAAAGCCTTTTTGAAATTCGCGCATGCTCCACGGTTCGTTGTGATTGGCCTCCGGGAATAATAGAATTACTTCATTTTTTTTCATGAGGTCAACACAGTCTTGCAGGATGATATCGTTGTTCTTTAATGTGCCGAAGCCATCGCGAAAGCGATAGATGGGTTTTAAATGAAGGATGCTGAGTACTTTAGCCGCCCATGGTTTATTGAAGACACCCGCTCTGGCTAAATAATATGGATTGCGAGAGGCGCTGCAGGTCATGAGAATGGCATCGATGAAGGCGTTCTGGTGATTGGCGATGAAGATCAGTGGCCCATCGTTAGGCACATGCTCTTTGCCTTTTACCTGCCATTGTTGAAAATAAAAACGAAGACCAATACAACAATACGATTTTAAGAAGCGATAGATCAAAGAAGGATTCATGTAGACAATACAATCGGTTTACGCTTGATGATGAATGAAAAAAGAAAGCCACTGATAAGGTGCCAAACACCCCACCAGGCTGCTACTAAGGCCATGGATCCATTTCCATCGAAGAAGGTAAAAATTAGCACAAGGCCAAGGCCAGAATTTTGTATGCCTGTTTCTATGGCTACGGTCCTGTTCACTGCTTCGTCATTTTTGAGTGCAGCGCTAAATGAATAAGCCCCGATTAAGCCAAAACCGTTATGAAGCAGTACTATCCAGAAAACAGTTAGAATATGTTCGCTAAAAGCTTTTTGATTATTGTATAGAGCAACGGCAATGAATCCAATAAGCATCAGGATAGACAGAATACGTACCCCTTTGGCAATTTTGAGCGTTGTGTTGCTGAGATAATGCGCGAAGAGCATGCCTGCCAGAAGCGGAAGCAGCAGAATACCAATCATGTTATAGAACAAGTCAAAAAAATTGATCTCAAAACTTTTGATGTCGGCACTCAAGCTTGGTAATAAAGAGGCCCAGGTGAAGAAGCTTAAGGGTGTGATGACAAAGGCAAATAGTGATGAGAAGGCTGTTAAGGTAACAGATAAGGCCAGGTTTCCTTTGGCTATCAAAGTAAAAAAGTTAGAGACATTACCTCCGGGGCAACAAGCTACCAACAACATACCCAGGGCTATACCCGGTGATGGGTTTAAGAGGTAAATCAGTAAAATTGTGGCTATGGGTAAAAGAAGGTACTGGGCCACAAAGCCTGTGAGCAATGCTTTTTTGTTGTGCCTTAACTGGTAAAAGTGTGCTGGCTTAATTTCTAAAGCTACCCCAAACATGATGAATGCAATGCAAACATTCAGGGCAAAAAGCGATGAAGGAGAAAAGTTGAGTTGTGGTTCCACACGACTAATTTGTGTGAAGATAAAAATTTAATTTAATCCCTTTTCATAGCCTTCATCTGCGGGAAGGTGTGTTCCGTTGGCTGCCACCACGGCCAATTGGTCACAGCGCTCATTTTCAGGATGCCCGGCATGGCCTTTGATCCAGGTGAAACGCGGTTTTAATTTTCTGTGCAAGGGAATGTAGCGCAGCCAAAGATCAACATTGGCCTTGTCTTTAAAGTTTTTCTTCTCCCAGTTCCAGAGCCATCCTTTCTCCACGGCATCCACTACATATTTAGAGTCTGAAAAAACCATGATCGGTAAATCATTTTTCTTAATGGCCTCCAGCCCTATAATGACAGCCAGCAGTTCCATACGGTTGTTGGTAGTTAGTCGAAATCCTTGGGAGAGTTCTTTTACATGCGCTCCGAACTTGAGTATAGTGCCATAGCCGCCTGGCCCGGGGTTGCCCTGGGCAGCACCATCCGTGTATATGCGGATCATGCTAGAAGCTAAAGTTACTCTTGAAAATTTTCACAGCAATGGCGAGCAGAATTACCCCAAAAACCCTGCGAAGTACGGCAAAGCCCGACTTACCAATTACCCTTTCTAACCAGACGGAGGAGCGTAATACCAAATAAACGAAGGCCAGATTGACTATAATCCCAACCAAAACATTGATTTCTGCATACACAGCCCTAAGAGATAGGATAGTGGTTAAGGTACCCGCTCCGGCAATTAAAGGAAAGGCCAAGGGCACTACTGAACCTGTGCCTGATGCTTCAGGGTCATCTTTAATCAAAGTAATGCCCAGGATCATCTCCATGGCTACAATAAAAATAACGATGGCACCGGCAACCGCGAAGGAGGCTACATCAAGGCCGAAGAGTTTAAGGATGGATTGTCCCAGAAACAAGAATCCAACCATTAGTACCGCAGAAATGATGGTAGCTTTTTCTGATTGAATACGACCTTCTCGTTTTCTAATAATAATAATGAAGGGGATAGACCCCAGAATATCAATAACTGAAAAAAGAATCAGTGTTACAGAGAAAATTTCTTTAAAGTCTAACATAAGGCAAATCTAATTCTTTTATTTTTTCTGTATCGACTTGAAGAATGTCTGTAGGGCTTTAATTTCTTTATCCTTGATGGCGGGAAAATTAGCAATGCGAAAAGTGTTGGGCTTTAGATCTCCATAACCTTCGCCCAGCAAATATCCCGCTTTTTTGGCTGCCGCTTTTATGCGCTCAATGTCCTTAGCTTCCGCATGTATGGGCAGTACAGTGTATGATCTCGCTTTATCATTGTCGATCAAAAGATTGAGCCCAGGCTGTGTTTGAATGAATGCCTTCCACTGAAAAAAACGATCGGTAATTGCTTTATGAACGGCACTAATCGGCTTAACTTTCTCCATTACCCGCATCAATAAATAAATACCTAGTACATTGGGGGTGTGGGTTGTTTGCCATTTCTCCATCATGCTTATCATCGATGGCATACTGTTGTAATGGACACGCTCATTGATTTGTAATGCTCTGGAAAGAGCCCTCGGAGAACAAACCATCAGTGCGATGCCGGCCGGCAAGCCAAAACATTTTTGTACCGAAGCGAACCAGACGTCAGCTTGTTTGAAATCAAGTTTAATTCCACCCAGAGAAGAGGTAGCATCAATGGCGATCAGCGCTTCTGGATTGTTATTTCTAAATCGTTTGAGTGTAGCAGCATCAATTTGTGTTCCATTGCTGGTTTCATTTTGTGTCAGACAAATTAAAGCCTCTCTGTATGGAAACGCATAGTCGTCTGCATTCAGCAATTCTTCCCGACTGAAAAGAATACCTTCAGCATGTTTATTGATGGCTACAGTATAATCAAACCACTTTTTTCCAAAAGCTCCGTTAAATAAATGGTAACTTTTTTCTCCACTCAGTGATTGCGCCAGTATTTCCCAGCATTCAGTGGCCGATGATGTGTATAGTATAGTGTAGTTCCTGGGGATGGATAACTTTTGTTTCAGGAGTTTGTCCGTTCTTTTGGCCAGGGCTACAAATTCGTTGCTTCTGTGGTTCATGCTTACAACGCCTTGCTGTACAGCATCTTTTACATAGGCAGGAATTTCATCATGAACACGAGAGGGGCCTGGATAAAAAGATATCATATCATGATTGCTTTAATTCTGATAAATAGCGGATAGCCATAGCGTAACCTTCCAGGCCAAAGCCTGAAATAAGCCCTATGCATTTAGATGTGATCAGGCTTTTGTGGCGGTACTCTTCTCGCGCGTAGATATTGGAAATATGTACTTCTACGGTTTTTGTTTTAATTGCCCCAAGGGCATCGTGCAAGGCAATAGAAGTATGGGTATAAGCGCCAGCATTTAAAATGATGCCATCAAAAGTAAATCCTACTTCGTGGATTTTATTGATCAGTTCCCCTTCGATATTGGTTTGATAATAATGAAGCGTGGCATTTGGAAAGCGTTTCTGCAGCTCTTCGAAGTAATTGTTAAAATCACGGCTTCCATAAATACTTTCCTCGCGCACACCCAATAAGTTAAGATTAGGTCCGTTGATGATCTGAATTTTCATGCCTCAAAATACGATGTTTTGAAGGCTAAATCCCAAAAGCGCCTCTATTTTAAGTCAAGATTATTCATTCAAAGCCCAATCATAGTCAAGGTAGCTTATCTTGGTTTGTGGGTTTAGTTGCACAGAAGAATGTGTATTGATAAAAGTGCGCACACTTTTGCCTCCCTTATTAAAGTCCATGCCATACCATTTAAAAATCATGCTCAAACGAGCTTGACTGGTATTGATTTGATTTCTGAATGGATCGGCCAAAAAAGCCTTGGCTTGCTTATCAAGTTGGGCGTTTAAGCGTTTGGGGTCGTAAGCTTCGTTTAGTAAAATAGGGCAGGATTTACTGGCACAAACCAAGGCCATATGGATGCGGGGATCATCAAATTGTTTTCTGAGCATACCATGCTCAAGGGCGTTTAAATCCACTATCTCTTTACCGATGCGTATAAATTTTATGTCCCATGGCGTGTTGACAAATGGAATCTGAAAGCTACTACCAATATCCTTAATACTTTTGATCGGGTAATGCTGAATAATTAGTTTAACGGTAAATGCATTATAGGCATTGATCAGATAGGCCATCCGTTCTTCACGGGTCCATCGCTTAGAGTCGGGTGGGTTGTTGCTCAGTATTTTTAAGTAATGGTTTAATGTTATGGAATCTTTTATGAAACCTTTGTAATCGACTTTTCCTTCGGCAGTTACATGTTGCTTGAGCAGTGAATTGAACAAATCGTGGGAGGGTGCCAAAGATTGGCTAAAGGATGTATGTAAAATAATCAGGTGTAAAATTGTCAGCAGCAGCGTTTTATACATTTGAGCGTGTTGTTTTAATTTGGGTGTTTGAGTTTGCCTGATAATTTTTAGTTTTGGAAGATAAGGATTATGATTTTCCGTTCAATAACACTAGCCCTCTTTCTTGGGTTCCCTCTTTTTGTTTTTAGTCAAAAGACCTCCTATGAAGATATTCGCTATTTTGATATCAAACTTGCGGGCGTTCGTATTGGTGAAATGAAAGCCACCAAAACGCAACAAGATTCAAGCATCTATTATACCCTGGATAGTAAAGTTAGTTTCTGGTTCTTTGTATCGGTCAGTGTGGACTACACCTCGCAGGCTCTCTACCAAAATGGTAAGCTTGTATACTCCAAGTCCACCTCGAAATCGAACAAAGGAAATTATGGCAGCGCAATTGTGTGGAACAAAGATCATTACGATGTGGATGTTACCAATTATGACTATTCAAACAAAAAAAGTATTCAAAAGAGTATTTCACACAATGTGGCAACCTTGCACTTTGAGGAACCGAAGCAAGTAAAGGAACTATTGATTGACGGATTTGGATTGATGACACCTGTGACAAGGCTGAAAGAAGGCACTTATCAGCTGGAGGTAATGGGTAATATAAATACTTATCAGTATAAAGATGGAAAGCTAATCACAGCCAATATGTATAGTAAGCTCAAGAATTATCATTTGGTCGTGAAAGAAGATGACAATTAGTGTGATCATTCCGACAGTAAATGAAGCTGACATCATTTATGACCAGGTAAGCTTCATCAGACAATATGGAGGAGAGGCCGTGCTTCAAGTATTGGTGTGCGATGGTGACAGCGATGATGAAACTGTTCTGCATGCAGAGAAAGCCGGTGCTCATATTGTGCGTTGTGCCGAGAGGAACAGGGCACTGCAGATGAATGCGGGGGCCTTAAAAGCAACAGGCGATGTGCTTTTTTTCGTACATGCCGACACCCAACTGTTTCCAGGATTTGTTGAAGATATACGAGAAGCGCTCGTCAGGGGATTTGATGCCGGATGTTACCGCTATGTGTTTGATAAAGAAAAGTTTATGCTGAAATTGAATGCCTTTTGCACTCGTTTTAGCTTCTTATTTTGTAGAGGCGGAGATCAAACACTTTTTATTAAAAAGAGTACTTTTAAAGCCCTCAATGGCTTTAATGAAGATTTCGTCATCATGGAAGATTATGACTTCCTTAATCGATTAGGTAAGCGCTACCGCTTTTTTATCATTCCCAAAAATGTTGTGGTCAGCGCGCGAAAATACAAGTCGAATGCCTGGCTAAGAGTTCAGCTAGCCAACCTGATCGCCTTTTCTATGTTCCGTTTTCATATTTCGCCCAAAAAGATTAAGATTGCCTACAAAAAAATGCTTAACTATCGGCACAATGGATTACGTAATTAGTGGAATACAACAAGTTGGTATAGGGGTAAGAGATGCCGAAGAAGCATGGACCTGGTATAGAAAACATTTTGGCTTTGATGTACCGATTTTTAAAGATGCCGCGCGGGCCTCTTTAATGACCCGCTACACATCAGGCATCGCAGAAACACGCTATGCTATTTTAGCCATGAATTTACAAGGCGGTGGTGGTTTCGAAATATGGCAATATACTTCTAAAGAACCTGTGGCCGCAGAGGCCAAGCATGTTTTAGGGGATACAGGAATTTTTGCAGTCAAGCTAAAATCTAATGATGTTGAAAAATCATATCAGTCATTAAAAAGTAAGGGAGCCAAAGTGATTGGTGCGCCTGAAAAAGCACCGGATGGTCGTTTGCATTTCTTTGTTGAAGATCCATACGGAAATTTGTTTGAGATTACAGAAGGTCACAGCTGGTTCAAGCGCGGCTCTTTTCCTAACGGTGGTGTGAGTGGTGTGGTCATTGGTGTTTCAGATATGGAAAAGGCTTTGCCTTTGTATAAGAATATTCTTGGGCATAATTCCGTTACTTACGATAGCACGCAGAAGTTCAGTGACCTTGAAAAATTAGAGGGCGGACAGGATACTTTCAGAAGAGTACTACTTAATGTATCGGGCCCTTGCAGAGGTGCTTTTGGAAATCTTTTAGGTAGCACTGAAATTGAATTAGTAGAAACCAAAGAACGCAAGCCTGCCAAAATTTATGAAAGCCGCAATTGGGGCGATCTAGGCTTCATTCATGTTTGCTTTGACATCCGCGGTATGAAGTTACTTGCTAAGAAATGTGCAGATGCAGGAAGCCCCTTCACCGTTGATAGCAGTAATTCTTTTGATATGGGTAAAGCAGCGGGACATTTTTCTTATATCGAAGATGCAGATCAAACGCTGATAGAGTTTGTGGAGACGCATAAGATTCCAATCATCGAAAAATTTGGTCTTTTCCTAAACATTAAGAACAGGGCTCCAGAAAAGCCATTGCCCAATTGGATGCTCGGTATGTTATCTTTGAATCGTGTCAGGGATTGATACATCATATTGATAAAGGAATTTAAACACCTGTAGCTAATGGCTTCAGGTGTTTACTTTTTATAGTAAACTGATATACAATGTCAATCAGGCTTATGAAAAACAACACATTAGTAATTTTAAGTGTAGTGGTTTTGGTATCGGGTTGTTATTATGAAGACATCCCCAGAAGTACTGACCCTGATCTTTGTACTAATAGTAATGTTAGTTATGCTAATGTTATTGCGCCAATCATCAGTGCGCGTTGTAATATATCTACCTGTCATGGTAATAGTGGGACACAAAGTAATTTAACCTCTTACGAAGGTGTAAGACAACGAGCGGCTGATATTAAGGCAAGAACAGCGAGTGGTAATATGCCTAAACAACCCAAGCCGGGAGGTTCTCTTACGGCTGATGAAATTAAGCTGATTGCCTGCTGGGTGCATGCAGGCGCTCCAAACAACTGAGTAATTATGAAATTTAATATTATTCTTTGCCTGATGGCGCTCTGTGTGATGCAAGCCCGCGCACAAAAGTATAGTACAATAAAAAGCAGTGTGGTATTTTTCTCAGATGCCCCAATAGAAGACATCACAGCTGATAATAAGTCGGGGATTGCGCTGCTTGATGTAGCCAGTAAGCAGGTTGCTTTTTCAATTCCTATTGCTGAGTTTATTTTTGAAAAGGCATTGATGCAAGAGCATTTCAACGAAAAGTACATGGAGACGGAAAAGTACCCCAAGGCAAGTTTTCAAGGAACCTTAAATAATCTCTCCATGACCACCCATACAGATCAATCAGTGGTTGCCAGCGGAAAGCTAAATATCCATGGCGTAACACGCGATGTATCTATACCAGGAACCATACGCGTTGAGACTGACGGTACCATAAAACTAAGATCAACGTTTGTAGTTCAGCTAAAGGATTATAAAATATCTATTCCCAAACTTTTGTGGGAAAACATTGCAGAACAAGTAGAAGTAACAATCGATTTCACCTTACAACCTAAATCCTAATACAAATGAGACTCAGTATTGTTGTTTTGATTGTTTTGTTCTCTGCATCTTTTATTCCATTGGCTCATGCGCAGGACGACTTACTGAAAGAGCTCGAAGCTTCTGAGCCGGACAAAAAAATACTAACTGAGGCAACCTTTAAAGGAACCAGGGCTGTTAATGGTCATTCGGTGGAAACAAAGGGGGAGGGTGAGTTGGAGTTTTTGATTAGCCACCGTTTTGGAAGACTTAATTCGGGTGCTTATAATTTCTGGGGCTTGGATGATGCCTTTATTCGCCTCGGTTTTGAGTACGGAATTACAGATAAGTTAGGGGTTGGCATTGGTCGTAATTCATTCAATAAAATCTATGATGGTTATGTGAAGTACAAGATAGTTGGGCAAAGTACCGGAAGTGTTTCTTTTCCTGTTACAATTACAGGCTTTGCCAGTGCAGGTATCCAAACTTTTCCACGAAGCATAGACGACCCCAGCCTCGATTTTTTTGATCGGGCAACCTACACGTATCAGTTATTAATCGCTAGAAAATTTTCCCCTGGATTATCCCTTCAACTGACACCCACCATTGTACATTCTAACAGGGTAGACCAACAAATTCTTAATAATGACCAATATGCTTTAGGCCTCGCGGGCAGGTACAAGCTTACCAGAAGTTTATCCCTCAATGCAGAATACTTTTACAGAATCAACCCTGTTGAAAACTCTCCTTACTATAATTCCCTGGCTTTCGGATTTGATATCGAAACCGGTGGGCACATATTTCAATTGATTGTTTCCAATACACAAGGCATGGTAGAACGTACGATCATCAATGAAACAGCTGGTGATTTTACAAAAGGTGATATTCACTTCGGCTTTAATATCACGCGTACATTTCAGTTAAAACGGAATTAACTACTAGAGCTTTATTGAAGCATCTCCATCAACAGGAAAGCTTGTGCACGTAAGTATTCTTCCTTTCGCAAGATCTGCATCTGTTAGCACTTCGTTCCTGGACATCCATATTTTGCCTTCGCTGCACGTGGCTGTACAGGCTCCGCAGCGTCCAGCTTCACAACTGTAAGGTAAGTCAAGTCCAGCTTTTTTGGCTGCTTGTAAAATGCTTATCGGATATTGCACCAATAGCTCATATTGTTTCTGTTGAAAATCGATGTGCACACGATGAGCTCTCTGGTCATCAGGTTCAATTGTTTGCCGGGCTGGGGGTGTATGAAATACCTCCTTGAAGAGTTGTGTAGCAGGAATTCCCTGGGCTAACAAAGTAACCATGGCCATTTGTCGATAGTCTAAAGGACCACAGACATAGGCCAGCGTATACAAAGGTTCTTTGATATGCTGTTGGAATAAATCTTCCAATACTGTTTTGCCCAGGCGTGCTCTCATAAGGTTTTTAGCATCACTAAACAAAAACTCAATGATCAGTCTGTTTTTAAACTGTTTTTCAAGTGCTTGCAGTTTATCAAAGAAGATGCTGGTATCCTTGGTATGGTTACTATAAACCATTACTACTTTCATGCCCGGATAGGCATGCAATGCTTCCTGAAGAATGGAAATGACAGGTGTAATACCGCTGCCCGCTGCCAATAGAAGCAAGGTTGTAAAATCTCCGGCATTTTCGGGAAGGGTAAAGAAGCCTGATACACCATAGCTGTGAATGATATCACCAGGTTTGACTTCGTCAAAAAGCCAGCGCGAAATGATGCCGTTATGAATTCTTTTTACCGTTATCGTTGGTTTGCTATCGAAAGCAGGATGAGAGGAGAATGAATACTGCCGTCTCACTTCACCAGTAAGCGTAGGCCGAATGATGGTGAGGAATTGACCAGCTTGATAGGATAGAGGAATTTCACTTGTCAATACAAAAGATTTAGTGTCTTCTGTTTCTTGAATAATTTTTTCGACAGTAAGGGTGAGGTGATTCATACATCAAAGCAAGATATGGCCCAATATTAGTCTATTTTCCAATAGCTACGCCTCTGGCCATTTTAGGAAATATGAGGCCGTGAAAGGGAAGCACCGCAAACCAATACAATCGTCCCCATAAACCCAAGGGTCGAAAAGTAGCCGTCTGAATCAATATTTTTTCTTCAGGACTTTCCTTCAATTTAAACTCTAGCCAGGCTTCCCCCGGCAGTTTCATTTCAGCATATAATAATAGTCTGCCTTCCTCTTTATCAGCCACGAGCACACGCCAAAAATCAAGTGCATCTCCTGGTTTTAAATCGCTCTCACTTCTGCGACCTCTGCCCAGGCCAACGCCTCCCACCATCTTATCGGCCAACCCTCTCAGTTGCCACATCCAATTGCCGAAGAACCAACCTTTTTCTCCTCCAATGCTCCAGAGTCTTTCAATGACGATGCGCTTATCATCGGTATAATGAACTACTCGCTTATCGCGATAGCAACCGAAGTAAGGCACTTCTATGTAGTTAAGAAAATTTTTGTCGATAGAGGTATGGTTGACTGCATCTTTCCAACTTGATATAACATTTCTTTGTTGAATGCGATCAAAGGCCATGCGCAAGGCTTCTTCGTAAGTAAGCCTTTGAATGGGAACAATGGCTTGTATTCTGTCGTCCTGGCAGACTACTTCATTGCGCAAGCTGCTCACCAATGTTCTGGCTAATGGTAAAGAAGTAGAAGTAACAAAGTACAACCAATGAGAGGATAGTTTTGGTGAGAGTATGGGTACTGGAATAATCCATCGCTTTAATTTGCGAATGTGTGCATACACCATCAGCATTTCATGGTAGCTCAATACATCCTTGCCGCCTATGTCAAAGGTTTGATGGTAGGTCTCGCGCTTCAGTAATACTCCGCGTAAGTACTCAATCACATTTCGAATGCCAATAGGCTGGCATTTTGTTTTTAACCATTTAGGCGCGACCATAACAGGTAGCTTTTCCACTAAGTCACGAATGATTTCAAAGGAAGCACTACCCGAACCAATGATAATGGCAGCCCTCAAAACTGTTAAAGGCATGCGAGCAGTTTTGAGTACTTCTTCCACTTCCTTTCTTGAGCTTAGATGTTTTGAAAGTGTTGTGTCATTGGCAATTCCACCTAAATAAATTATTTGCTGGCAACTCGTCTCATTACAGTATTGCACAAAGTTGGCAGCCTGAGTGGCTTCCTGCGTTTCAAAAGCATCAGCACTGTTACCCATGGAGTGCACCAGGTAATAGGCAGTATCGATATCCAAGGGTAGGGTAGACAGAGAAGCAGCATCCGACAAATCGCCTTCAATTACCTCTATATTTTTAAGAAAGTTTTCGGAGAAGTCATCAAAGTCAAAACGCCTTTTATCACGTACCAGGCAAATAACATGATGACCATCTTCTACCAAAACAGGAAGCAGGCGTCTGCCGATGTATCCTGTTGAACCTGTTAACAATATTTTCATAGCGTTGGGCGGTATTAGTTAAACAGGCAAAACATGAAATTGTTGTTTACTCTGCGAGGGCCTCTTTATATGTTTTGAGCACCCGTTCTCGGGCAAAGCTATGTTCTACGATGGGTTTGGGGTATTCTTTTGTGCCTAATTCTGGCACCCACTTTTTAATGTACGTTAAGTCTGGATCAAACTTTTCAGTTTGTAAAGCTGGATTAAACACTCGGAAGTAGGGAGCTGCATCGCAGCCTGAACTTGCAGCCCATTGCCAACCTCCATTGTTGGCAGCCAGATCAAAGTCCAATAACTTTTTTGCAAAATAAGCCTCGCCCCAACGCCAATCGATGAGTAAATGTTTGGTTAAGAAGCTGGCCACGATCATGCGTACACGGTTGTGCATAAAGCCTGTGTTATTGAGTTCGCGCATGCCGGCATCTACAATGGGGTATCCTGTTTTTCCTTCGCACCATAGCGCAAACTGTTCTGCATCTTTACGCCAGGGAATGTTATCGTAAGCAGGTTTAAATGCTTTGTCAACTACTTGTGGGAAATGCCACAAGATCATGTGGTAGAAGTCGCGCCAGATTAATTCATTCAACCACACTTCATTTTTCTTCTTGGCTACTTGCGCCAGTTTTCGGATACTCACAGTGCCAAACCGCAGATGAACGCTTAGCTTGGTAGTACCGGCAATAGCGGGAAAATTTCTTTGTACATCGTATTTCTCGATGATGCTTTGCTTGATAGTGCGTTCAGGGAAGGATGTTTCCGTTTCCTGAAAGCCAATTTGTGATAAAGTGAGAAGAGGAAGGGCTTTTATCTTTTTAAAGCGTGAGAAGTACTTTTCCGTGGGATAGCTCTTAAGGTAAAAGGCATTGAGTTTTGCTTTCCATTTACGGCTGTAAGGTGTAAAGATGGTATAAGGCTTACCATCGTCTTTGAGCACTTCATCTTTTTCAAAAATAACCTGATCTTTGAAGGTCTTAAAAGCAATTCCCTTACCTTCTAGAATCTCTTTAACTGCTGCATCTCTCTCAAGCGCATAGGGCTCGTAATCGTGATTAGCATATACAAGCGAAGGATTGATTTGCTGATAAATCTCGATAGGGTCGCCATGTAACACGATCAGGCTTGATCCCAAAGTGGCTAACTCTTCTTGAATGCGCGTCAGGCTCTGGTGTATAAAGGCAACTCTTTTGTCTGACTTATCGTCCAGTTTGTCGAGTATGTTGCTGTCGAATATAAAAAGGCAGAGAACCGATTTATTGTCTTTGAGGGCGTGATACAAAGCCGCATTGTCTTGTAAACGCAAATCTCTTCTGAGCCAAACAAGCGCGGTATCTTGTTCGATTATCTTATTAAGATTTTGAAGCTCTGAGGTTTTCAATTTCTTTTTCCAGTTTATCGATGGCTTCCATTTTAACTGCGTAAAGCTTAAGATCACCACTGCGCTGTACGTGCATGGCTTCTTCTAAAAGTTTTGCGCGCTTTTTTTCGAGTGCTGCCAATGGGTCTGATTTGAATAAACCGAACATAAATTTCCAAATGTTAAAATGAAGTTAAATAGCAATGCCAGACATTTCCGGATGTCGCATGATGAGCTTGAACCATTCAGTATACTGATCTGGATTTTCACGGATGTCTTCCCTGAGACTGGTGAGGTCCATGAATTTCCAATCTTCCACTTCTGCAGGATTGGCCACGGGTACACCATCAAACTGTCCAATAAAAACATAATCACATTCGTGTTCAACAAGGTTGTGATCTAAGGTTGCCTTATAGATGAATTTGTACGCAAAGTCCAGAGGTACCTGAATGCCCATTTCCTGGAAGAGTTTTCGTTGTGTAGCCTCTTCTATGTTTTCTTCCGGTAAAGGGTGACTGCAACAAGTGTTGGTCCACAAAGAGCCGCTATGGTATTTACTACTGGCTCTCTTTTGTAAGAGCAACTCACCGTGTGAGTTGAATAATAGAATAGAAAAAGCTCTGTGCAACAAGCCCTTTTGGTGGGCCTCCAGCTTCTCCATGGTACCTATGGGCTGATCATGGGTATCTACCAGGATTACGTGCTCCATCAGATGAGGTTAAGCTGATGTTTTACGTAAGAGTAGGCTAACAAGCGAATCTTCTGTCTATTACGAACACGAATTCTGTTGTTGAGCACAATTTCCGAAGGAGCGCTTTTAATTTTCTTGAAGAGCGTCAGGTAATAGACATAGGCTACATAAACGCCAAAGCGTGCACCTTTCGGTAAATTCTTGATGCCAATCAATGCATTATCGAAATCGCGTTGTATGCTATCTTCAATCAGCTGCTTGTTATCTTCATTCAAGTTATTCAACTCCAACTCAGGAAAGTAAACACGCCCCATGCTAAAGTCTGCCTTTAAATCTCGTAAGAAGTTTACTTTTTGAAAAGCAGACCCTAAGGCCATTGCAGCAGGTTTTAATTGTTGGTATTGTGCTTCATTGCCCTTGCAGAATATTCTCAGGCACATTAAACCAACTACTTCTGCAGAACCGAGGATATAATCCTTCATGTCCTGCTCGCTGTAAAGTGTCTTGGACAAATCCCATTCCATGCTGCGCAGAAAAGTGTCTGTCAACTCTTTTTCGATACTGTAGGTGTTAACAGTGTGTTGAAAGCTGTTAAGAATAGGATTCAGGCTGATTCCTTCTTCTATGGCTTGATACGTATCGTGTTTAAAACGCTCCAGCAATACTTTCTTATCGAAATCATGGAAGGTATCAACAATCTCATCGGCAAAACGAACCCATCCATAAAGGGCATAAATAGGATCTCTGTATTCGGGCTTTAAACAGAAAATACCCAGGGAGAAAGAGGTGCTATACGCGCGGGTCGTCATGCGACTGGTGCGGATAGATACTTTGTCGAAGAGTGGTTTAGAAGTCATTAGGTTAAGTTAGCCTTTTTTATCGATCTCTTTTTATTAATTCTTGCGCTACCACCTGGCCAGAGATAAGTGAGGGAGGTACCCCTGGTCCGGGAACGGTTAGCTGACCTGTATAAAACAAGTTATTGACCTTTTTGTTAATAATTGATGGTTTGAGATTAGCCGTTTGCCTTAATGTATTGGCCAAACCATAGGCATTCCCCTTAAAGGCATTGTAATCGCTAATAAAGTCCTTGTGTGCATAACTGCGCTTGTACACAATATTTTCACGAATACTTTCTCCGGTTAACTTCTCAAGGCGCTCGATAATGAGATTGAAATATTTTTCGCGGATGCTTTCTTCATCTTTCAGATCGGGTGCTACCGGCACTAGAATGAAAACATTTTCGTGGCCTTCCGGGGCTACGGTATTATCTGTTTTTGAGGTACAGCAAACATAAAACAGAGGGTTGGTAGGCCAGGCCGGATTTTCATAAATTTCTTTGGCGTGGAGTGCAAAGTCCTGATCGAAAAAGAGATTGTGATGTAGGAGATTCTTGACCTTTTTGTTAATGCCCAAATAGAAAATAAGGGAAGAAGGGGCCAAAACACGCTTGTCCCAATAATCCTCGCTATAACGCCTGAAAGCGGGTGGTAGTAATGTTTGCTCTACATGTCGATAATCAGCCCCTGCAATGATGTAATCAAATTGCCTGAAGCTATTATTCACCACAAGGCCTTTGGCGCTCACACCATTCATTTCAAGGCTTTGAACGGCACTGTTGTATTCAATCTTCACACCCTGTTCTTCGGCTACACTCACCATGCCCTCCACAATTTTGTGCATGCCACCCATAGGATACCAGGTACCGAGGGCCAGATCGGCATAGTTCATTAAACTGTATAGGGCAGGGGTTTTATCTGGGGCAGCTCCCAAAAACAAAACAGGGAACTCCAGTAGTTGAATGAGCTGAGGGTTTTTGAAATATTTTTTTACATAGGTAGAAATCGATTCAAAAACATGAAGCTTAAATATGCCTTTGAACAGGTCCAGATCTACAAGCTCTGTTAAAGAAAGCCCTGGTTTGCGCACCAGCTTATTAATACCTACTTCGTATTTGTACTTTCCCTCTTCGATGAATTGCTTGAGGTGAGCACTGCTACCAGGTTCTAAGCGATCAAACATTTGGTAAAGAGCATCCATCCCCGCAGGTACATCAAGGACATCTTGTTGGCTGAAGAAGATTCGATAGGAGGGATCGAGTCTTTTTAAATCATAGAAGTCAGAAGCCTTCTTGCCGAAATAATTGAAGTAGCTCTCGAACACATCAGGCATCCAATACCAGCTGGGACCCATGTCGAACAAATAACCATTGGTCTCGAATTTACGGGCACGGCCACCAGCACTCTCATTCTTTTCAAAAATGGTAACATCGTACCCTGCCTTGGCTAAAGTGCTGGCAGCAGATAAACCTGAAAAGCCTGAGCCAATTACAGCAACTTTCTTCATTGATAAAATTTCAGGAAGATACTAATAACCTTCCAACTGTTTTTGAATCTCTTTGCGCGCGTGGAAAATTCTGTTCTTCACCGTTCCAATGGGAATGTTTAGGTGATCAGCTATCTCATTGTATTTATAGCCGGATGTATGCATTTTAAAAGGAATGAGTAGCTCCTCTTTTACATTTTCAATCTTCTTCCAGGCATCCTGGTATTCGTAGCTGGAGTCAGGTGAGTTGAAGGTATGCTCATCCTTCACGTTTAAGAAGTATAATTCTTTGGTGGTATCGTGTGATGTTTTAGCGCGCTGGTTCTTTCTATAGTTGTTAATGAACGTGTTGCGCATGATGGTAAACAACCAACCTTTCAAGTTTGTATCATCACGAAACTTATCCTTGTACATCAAGGCCTTCATGATAGTGTCTTGTACAAGGTCCTGTGATTCTTCGCGGCTGCTCGTGAATCTGCGGGTAAAGGTCTGCAGCGTTGGACGCAAACCAGCAATTTTGTGGGAGAATTCGATGGCGGTCATATGCTTTTTATTTTGTTTAACAAATATACGTTCAACATTAAACAAAGCAAGTTTAAACAAGTAGTTTCTTTACAATTTGTTTAATAATTACATGAATGGTATTAAACAAAAAGAGAGGCTTTTGGCCTCTCTTGGTGATTTACAAGGTTTTGTGTTTAATTATTGAAGTAATTCTTTCAACGCCATGGCATTTCTAAAGGCAATGATGTTAGTGGGAAATTGCCCACTGTAGGTAGCTAACTGCATTCCTGAAATTAAAATACGAATTTCGGTAAAATCAGAAGAAAGTTTACTTAAGTAATCCTCTAGAGAAATCAATTCACTGCCGCTTGTTATGGAAGTGAGTATGAATTGAGGCTTATGGCTTTTAACCACTTGCTTCAGATCTTCGTGAGGAACGTTTTGCCCCAGGTAATAAGTACGATAACCGGTCTTTTTCACCAGGTAGTGATAGAATAACAGTCCTATTTCGTGCAACTCCTTCTCTCTCAGGTATAAAACCACCGTTTTTGACTCTTTGGGCGGTATGGGTAAGCCATCGATGGCTACAATGATCTTTTGTCTGATCAAGTTTGAGATGAAATGCTCCTGGGCAGGGGTGATATTTTGTGTTTGCCACAGAATGCCGATTTTTTCCAGGAAAGGGTACGTAATCTCAGTGATGGTTTTCTCGAAGCCATAGCGAAGAATGAGATTAGAAAGTATTTTCTCAAACTGTTCTTCCTCCATATCAATCATGGCCATCACCAACTGATCGATATGTATAGAGACCTCGCTTTTCATCTCGCTGATCTCTAAAACCTTTTTGTACAGATCATCCGTACTCATATCGGCAATCTTGGAGATCTTAATGCCATTGTTATTAAGCAAGGATACGCTGATGATCTTCTTCAATTCAGCGTCTGAGTAATAGCGGATGTTGGTGTCGGTTCTGGCAGGTTCAATGATTCTATGGCGCTTCTCCCAAATACGGATTGTATGGGCTTTTATGCCCGACAACTGCTCAAGTTCTTTAATTGAATACGATCCCATGGTTTTTCAGGTTCAAGAAATATGTTGGATAATACAGGGCTTTACACCATGTTTAGCTTTAAACAGCCTTAAAACAATATTGTTCAAGTCCTTCATGGTACCCAATTTAGAATTTCGTCCTGAATTACTCAAAGTGGCCCATGATTGGTTTGAATCACGGGGCTGGCAACCGTTCGCTTTTCAACTGGAGGCCTGGGAAGCTTATCTGAAGGGCAGCAGTGGTTTGGTCAATGCGCCCACCGGTAGTGGCAAGACTTATTCTTTGCTGATGCCTGTTGCCATAGAATATATGGCAGCTCATCCTGATTTTGCTACCAGAAAGCCAGAGGGGCTTCAGGCCATTTGGATAAGTCCGATACGTGCCCTTTCTAAGGAGATTTACCTTTCTGCTACCCGCATGCTGGAGGGTTTGAACTTGACCTGGGATGTAGCCATTCGATCAGGTGATACTTCTTTAAAAGACCGGGAGAAGCAAAAACAAAAGCCACCGCAATTGCTCATCACCACGCCTGAAAGTTTACACTTATTACTCGCCCAAAAAAACAATGCAGCTTTGTTTGCCAATCTAAAAGTGCTGGTGGCAGATGAATGGCATGAGCTGATGGGCTCGAAGCGTGGCGTACAAGTTGAGCTTGCCCTGTCTCGTCTTAAGCGCCTGGCTCCTTCCTTAAAAGTCTGGGGAATCTCTGCTACCATTGGCAATATGGATCAGGCAGTAGAGGCCTTGATGGGAGGAAGTGTTACTGACCAGCCGAACAAAATATCAAAGACGCAAGCCAAAATCATCCGAGCCAATATTCAGAAAAGGATTGAGGTGAGATCGATCATGCCCGACACTGTGGAGAAGATGCCTTGGGCAGGTCATTTGGGTATACACTTGCTCAGCAAAGTGGTTGACATTGTCAAGCAAAGTAAAACCACTTTGATCTTTACCAATACGCGTTCTTTTGCAGAGATATGGTATCAGAAAATGTTGGAAGTAGCTCCAGAATTATCCGGACTTATCGCCATGCATCACGGCTCTATCAGTCAGGAGTTGCGCCAGTGGGTTGAAGAACAATTGCATGAGGGCAAACTCAAAGCAGTGGTGTGTACGTCAAGCCTCGATCTGGGGGTAGACTTTCGCCCGGTAGAAACTGTTATTCAAGTGGGAGCACCCAAAGGTGTTGCGCGCTTTTTACAACGAGCGGGCAGGAGCGGGCACCAACCTGGGGCTACCAGCAGTATTTATTTTGTACCCACTCACTCCCTCGAGTTGATGGAGGCAGCCGCCATTCGTGAAGCCATTGCGAATAATATAGTGGAAGATCGTTTGCCCTACATTCGCTCTTATGATGTCTTGGTGCAATACCTGATCACACTCGCAGTAGGAGGTGGCTTTAAGCCAGAAGAGATTTTCGAAGAGGTGAAAGGTACCTTTAGCTATGCATCAATAACCGAAGACGAATGGCAGTGGCTACTTGATTTCATTGTTACTGGAGGTCACTCGCTGCAAGCCTACGATGAATACAGAAAGGTGGTGGTGGAAGAGGGCATCTATAAAGTAGAGAGCAGGCGCGTGGCCATGCGCCACCGCATGTCTATTGGTACTATCGTGGGTGATACCTCTATGTTGGTGAAATACCAGTCGGGTAAATTTCTAGGCACGATAGAAGAGTACTTCATATCTAAGCTAAAGTCTGGTGATGTGTTTTGGTTTGCCGGTCGAAACCTCGAGTTAATACGCCTGCAGGGCATGGAAGCGCACGTACGCAACAGCAAACGAAAAACTGGTTTGGTACCTTCCTGGCAAGGAGGTAGAATGCCACTCTCTTCTCAAATGAGTGTACTCATCCGCAATAAGATAGATGAAGTGGTGAATGGCCGGGAGCATGATGAAGAAATGATTTTTCTGAAACCGCTCTTTCAGTTGCAACAGGAAAGATCGCATGTACCTTCCAATCAAGAGTTCTTGATAGAGTATTTTGAAAGTAAGGAAGGCTTTCACCTGGTGATGTATCCTTTCGAAGGCCGTTTTGTGCACGAAGGTATGGGCGCTTTGATGGCTTACCGTTTGGCCAAGTACAAACCTATTACTTTTTCTATTGCCATGAATGATTATGGCTTCGAGTTGCTCAGCGATCAGGTAATACCGATTGAAGAAGCGCTGGAAGAAGATCTTTTCGATACCAGTGACTTGCTCAAGGATATACAGGCAAGTATTAATGCCACAGAAATGGCGCGTAGAAAATTTCGTGACATTGCAGCGATAGCAGGCTTAGTTTTCAAAGGCTTTCCTGGACAGGGCATGAAAGACCGCCACTTACAGTCGAGCACGCAGTTATTCTTTAATGTATTCAACGATTACGAAGCCCACAACCTTTTGCTTCGCCAGGCTTACGATGAGGTGATGGATTTTCAGTTGGAAGAAGGCAGATTGCGTAAAGCCCTGAACAGGATTAATAAGCAGAAAATTGTTTTGAAGCTTACTGATAAACCGACTCCTTTTGCTTTTCCCATTATGGTGGACAGGCTGCGAGAGAAACTCACAACCGAAAGATTGGAAGATCAGGTGAGGAAAATGGTATTGCAGTATGAAAAATAAAAGCTGGCACAAAGAACTGATTTACAGTTTTCTTTATGCCAGCTTGTATAAAATACTAGTTCTAATTCTTCTAATGAATTAAGTTGAAGAAGCGGCTCCAACGAATTTTATTCAGGAAGCTGCCATTCGCATCGATGGATAACCAAATGAAGAAAGCCTTTCCTACAATGTGATCTTCCGGTACAAAACCCCAGTAGCGTGAATCTAATGAGTTGTGTCGGTTATCACCCATCATGAAGTAATAGTTTTGCTTAAAGGTATAGCTCGTTACCTCTTTGCCATCGATGAAAAGTTTTCCGTTTTCGATTTTTACATTCTCATTGTAATCGTAACGCTCAATCATCTTTCCGTAAAGCGTGAGTGTAGTAGAATCGATGTTGATGGTCATGCCTTCTTGAGGCACAACTATCGGACCGAAGAAATCACCACTCCATGGGAATTTGGCAGCATCAGGGTAAATGTTGAATTCTACATTTTTACGAGTTGCAAAAACGACTGAATCGATAAAAGGCAACTTGCGCAATTCCGCTGCAGTAGCCGTAGTCAGTGGCATAGAATACCTTACCTGGTTATCGGAGTTACCCGTGATGGTGAATTCTGTGATATCATATTTTTCTAAAATGCGGTCGTTGATCTGACTCTTGGCATATACTGTGTGGTCGTATTGCATGCCCTCCATGGGTTCTGAAAGAGTACCATTGATGTATACCTCATGGTCCTTTACCTGTAGGGTATCGCCAGCAATGGCTACGCACCGCTTAATGTAGTTAGTCTTAAGATCAACCGGGTAATCGATCCACTGCGATTTAGGCGCATATAAATTATTCTCCTCAATGCCAGGGACGTTAAATACCACTACATCATTGCGCTTCACGCTCGATATCCCAGGCAAGCGGTATTGAGGTAATTGAATGGCATTGCTATAGGAAGGTATGTCCGTCATCCAGATTTTCTGGTGGGTGAGGGGCACTTGTAAAGGTGTCTTAGGGGTACGCGTTCCATAATGAAACTTACTCACAAACAGGAAGTCACCTACGAGCAACGATTTCTCCATCGATGGGGTAGGAATGGTGTAGGCTTCCATGATGAGCCAGCGTATTAAAGTTGCAGCCACTACGGCAAAAGCAACGGCATCAACCCATTCTCTTAGCTTCGATTTCGGCTTTACTTCTTTTTGTTCTTCCTTGTCATTTTTCCAAAACTGCCAGTTCATAGTTCAGTATATCAATTGTAAAGGGTGCAAATAAAGGGAATTCTTTTGTTTTATGATCTATAGCTTAGTCGCGCGAAAGGCCTTAGAATTTCAGGTAGTCATCCATACTTAACACGCCTTTTCTCTTTTCGCCCACAATCCATTGGGCCACTTCCAGCGCACCCCGGGCAAAACCTTCACGCGTATGGGCTGTATGTTTGATTTCTATATCATCAATCACCGATTTATACGTAACGGAATGGGTGCCGGGGGCGGGATCGATGCGATGTGAGAGGATGGATAGTTGTTCAGGCTGTTCTTCGGTGGCATTGACCCACTGCTTTTTGCGATCTAGCTTTTTAATGATTTCTTCCGCAATCGTAATGGCAGTGCCGCTGGGGGCATCCATCTTTTGGGTATGATGGATTTCGTCTACCAGCACCTGATAATCCGGAAAGTTGTTCATCATCCCAGCCAGGTAGGCATTGAGTTTAAAGAAGATATTAACCCCTACACTGAAGTTGGAAGCATAGAAAAAGGTGCCTTGCCGGGTACGGCATAAATCTTCTATCACAGATTTTTTGTCAAGCCAGCCGGTAGTACCGCACACTACAGGCAAGTTGTTTTCCAGGCATAGTTTTACATTCTCGTAAGCAGCTTCTGGCCTGGAAAATTCAATGGCTACATCTGCTTTTACGTTCTTAATGCTTTCCTGATTATGAATATCAATAATGGCAGCAATGCGATGACCATTTTTAGTGGCAATGCCTTCTATGGTCTTGCCCATTTTTCCGTAGCCTATTAATACTATGTCCATGGCTTAAAATCTGATAGATACCGTAAAACCACTTTGTCTGCCCAGCAACATATCCTGCTGTATGCTCGGTTCTAGTCGCACATTCAGGTTTGGATTGAAGTCGAATTCTTTGAGGTGCGAATCTACATGAGCATCGACAATCTGTAAGGCGTACCAGAGTCCCGTTAATACAATGAAGAAATCTCTTTCCCTGCGATAACGGTCCGTAAAGGTTCTGAGGTTTTCGATAGGAAGACCGCTGGGGCTTGAGCCAGTGTTTAAGTGCTGAAAAACTTCGCCTCTGTATCGCTGATAATTATCATTATATAAGTCGATATAGTATCCCAGAAATGCAAAGCCACCATACACCAAAGGCACTTTCCAGTATTTTTTATTATACACCTGGCCGGCTCCCGGAAGAATGGCCGCATACAATAACGCTTTTTGCGGATTGAAGCGTTTTGCCATTTGGGCCATCTTAGCAGAATCGATATCGGCTTCATTACCGATTAATACCGGTGATGGCTTGGGTACTACAACTAAGCTGTCTTGCGCTGCCAAAGGTTTTGCAAAGGCCACCAGGGCCCAAAGCAAGATACTGAAAAAGCCCCTTGAGGGGAGGCTTTTGTTATTTAAAACTAAAGAGATAATCCTTCGCATTCGGTCGCTAAGATACGCGAAGAATATCGAGTATGCGATTCAAATCTTCTACCGACACAAAAGGTATTTTAATCTCACCTTTTCTGCCATCACTTTTCACCATCACGCGGGTGCTGAAGTGCGAAGACAATCGGGACTGAAGTTGCGCCATTTCCTTGCCGGCTGCGGTGCCAGTGGCGGTTGTGGTGGTAGTGCTGCTGCCACTTTTGGGACTGCTCATCTCACGCACCAGCTCTTCAACCTTACGCACTGATAATTCTTCGGCCACCGCGCGTTTAAAAATGTACAATTGCTGATCGGCACTGTCAACATTAATGATGGCACGGGCGTGGCCCATGGAGATTTTGTTATCCCTGACAGCAATTTGAATGTCAGGCGGTAGTTTTAATAGGCGAAGGTAGTTGGTTACGGTAGCGCGGTTTTTACCGACACGATCGCCCAGTTGCTCCTGCTTCAAGTTACATTCGGTGAGTAGGCGCTGGTAGCTGAGGGCAATTTCTATTGCATTCAGGTTTTCACGCTGGATGTTTTCGATCAGGGCCATTTCCAGCATTTGCTGGTCATCCGCAGAGCGGATATAAGCAGGGATCATTTCAAGGCCAGCCAGTTTAGAGGCCTGGAAACGTCTTTCACCTGAAATAAGCTGGTATTGGTTATGGGCCAGGCGCCTGACTGTAATGGGTTGGATAATGCCGTGCACCTTGATGGACTCTGCTAATTCCAGCAGCGCATCCTCATCAAAGTGAGTTCTGGGCTGAAAGGGATTGGTTTCAATTTCAACCACCGGTATTTCATTAATACCACTGCGGGGTTCGCTGCTGCCCACTACATTAGCAACGGCTACTTCTGCTTCTAATCGGTCGCTGGTGTCGTTATCGCTCAACAAGGCGTTGAGTCCACGGCCTAATGCTTTCTTCTTACTCATTTCGACTTAGCGTTTTTCTTTAATATCTCATTGGCCAGGTTCAGGTAACTGATGGCGCCTTTGCTTTCTGCATCATGCACAATGGCAGGTAAACCAAAACTGGGCGATTCACTCAACTTAACGTTGCGGGGGATGATAGTATTGAATGTCATCTTCTGAAAATGGGTTCTCACTTCTTCCACCACCTGGTTACCCAAGCTGGTTCTTGAATCGTAGAGTGTGAGCAGGATGCCTTCAATTTCCAGGCCAGGGTTCAAGCGTGTTTGAATGATCTTAATGGTATTTAAAAGTTTACCCAAGCCTTCCAGGGCGAAATATTCGCACTGTACGGGAATGATAATAGAATCTGCTGCTGTAAGCGCGTTGATGGTAATCAAGCCCAAAGACGGAGAGCAATCTATAATGATGTAATCGTAATCGTTTTTAATCGCCTTCAGGGCTTCACGCATTTTTTCTTCTCTGCGCTCAATGCTTACCATTTCCACTTCAGCACCCACCAGGTCAATGTGCGAAGGCATGATGTCAAGCATTTTAAGCTGTTCATTTTTAACGATGGCTTCTTTGGCCTTTACGCCATCGACCATGCATTCGTAAATACCGTTTTCTACATCTTTAGGATTAATGCCCAAACCTGAAGTTGAGTTGGCTTGTGGGTCAGCATCGATAAGCAATGTACGCTGTTCCAATACGGCTAAACTGGCGGCCAGGTTAATGGCGGTAGTCGTTTTGCCTACGCCTCCTTTTTGATTCGCAATCGCGATAATTTTTCCCATGGTACGGATCGAATAAGTAAAAAAATGTGCCTGTTACGTGCTGTTATTTTAACAGGGCTTCAAATATAGATGATTTGTTATCCGGAGGTCTTTTTATGTTCCACAAACGTTCCACGCTTTATCCACATTGTGTGGAAAAGAGATTGAGTCTGTTGGTTTTCTTTGTAATTCATTGATAATCAAAAGATCAAAAGAATTGATACAGGTAAATTAAATCCCAGGCTGCGGGCAACAACGTGGTTCATAAGTTGAAGCAGCCCTCTAGTTGGAGGCTTTTGAGAAAACAGAACTTGTTTTATATTTGGCTATCCATCACCACTCGTTGGACAGCCCCATGCGGAAAACACATGTCGCGTATTATTATGATCAATCTTCATTTGATGAAGGCTATTGCTCTTTAAAAAGCATCTCCATTGTTGCTGATAGTGCAGCAGGTATTGACCATTTACCAGCAGTATTTTTCGTCTATGCGCATTAATTCTTCGGTGTCCTTCTGCTTTGTGCTGCTTTTGCTCTGCTCGCTTCCCTTTCATGCATTTGCTCAGGTTTTTCCTGTACAAGGCAATGTGGCCTTGAGTCCACCCTATAGTCCTTATTTAAGCGATTTAACAGCAGTAGGTGCACAACGCTTTTGGCTTCAGCTACGCCTGCAAGATCCGACTTTGAGTGAATACACTTGCAAACTCAGGCTTAGCATAGAAGGCCTCGGCATTACTATCAAAACACGCGCAAGCTTCATGCCGGCTCCTTTGGTCTTAGCGGGTGGAGGTGTGCCTCAAACCTTCTATGGAGATGGCCTGCTTGCTTACTTTGATCCTGCCAATCTTGATTTTGCAGGCCTGAGTCGTAGTCAGTTTTTAAGAACTAAACAATTACCGGAAGGCTTATACCGTTTCTCGATTGAAGTGCTCGATTACAATAGAGGTACCGTGGTGAGTAATAAAATATCCACCATGGCCTGGATCATGCTCAACGATCCACCCATGCTTAATTTACCAAGAGCGAATAGTAAAATAACCCAGGTTGAGCCCAACAACATCCTTTTCAGCTGGACCGGCCGTCACCGCAGTTCGCCCAATGCGGCTTTCAGCACCAGCTATGTATTTAAACTGGTAGAGCTTCCACCCAATACTAACACACAGCAGAAGGATTGGACTGCTGCAGGCAATACCGCTTTTCTCAATCAGCCAGTCTTGTATGAATTCAAGACAGAGCAGAGTCAGTTGCTTTATGGGCCTGCAGAACCTGCTTTAATACCGGGTAGAAAATATGCCTGGCAAGTGCAAGCAGTAGATGAAGAGGGGAGAGACTTGTTTAAAAATCAGGGTAAGAGCGAAGTCTATGTTTTTCAGTTTGGTGATGCCATGGGCTTACCCGAAAATGTGCGGCAGGAATTGGCTAGTGCCAATACCTTGTCGCTGCGCTGGGAGCCGCCCCTGGCTGGGGAGATGCCTGACCTGTACCGTCTCCGTTACAGAGTGCAAGGCAGCAACACCTGGTATGAACAAAGTACCATCAACCGTTGGCTTACCCTGGGTGATTTACAGGCCACTACTTCGTACGAAGTACAGGTGAGAGCTGAGCGTGGTGCCATGCTCAGCGAATATACGAGCATATTGCCTTTGGCCACCAGTGATATAAATGAACAAGCATTTACCTGTGGTGCAAACGAGAACATTCAGTCCCCTACGAATACCCTACCACTTTTTCAATTGTTGCCTGGCGATTTGATTACCAGCAGAAACTTTACAGTACGGGTGCAAACGGCTACTGGTAGCAACGGACAGTTCAGTGGCACAGGGATCATGGCTGTGCCCTTCTTTAACAATGCCAGCATACGGGTGAAGTTCAACGGAAAAATTAATCAAGCGAAAGAATTAGATGGAGAGATCATCAGCACCTATAATGCCGGTAGCACTATGGCTTCCGTCATAGAAGAAATGGAACGCATTGGCGAAGACAAACGTGCCGAAGAAAGGAACAAGATAGATAGCATAGCCATGCCTGTGCCCATTATAGTAAGCGGTGTTATGGACAGTGTGTGGTTTGAAGAAGGCATTATTGTTGTGCTGAAAGAAGATGGCAGTGAGGAGCGCATACCACAGCCGGTCAATGAAAAAAGCAACAAACCCGAAACGGTTGTACTGACAGATACTGCGGGGAATAGTTATACCGTACAACCCAATGGCTCTATTATCAGCAATGGTAACAGTACCAGTACCGTGGTTTCGGCTGACGTCCATTATAAGATCAACTTTTCTGCTGGCTCCGATCAGCAATATGGGTTTGATGAACGAACGTACGATGTACTCAACCATTATGTGACAGAAAGTGTACAAGAAGAAGCCTATGTTATTCCCTGGAAATCGGTATCGACCGGAGCTTTCGATAAAGTGCAGGCAAGTACAACAGTGAGTCGCTCAGAGTTCAGTAAAGAAGTGGCCTTCTCCTCCAGCTTCGGAGATATTCCTAAACTTCCGGGCGATGAGCAAAGTCTGCAAATCACCCTGCAAGGGAGGAGCCATGAAATGGTAGAAGAGGTGAAAGCTTATTTAACCAAGAAGGATGAGGAAGGCAAAGAAATGGAAGAAGTAGTGGGGAGGCTGAATGTGATCAGCTATAATAAACTATACCGTCATCTGGTATTGGTTTCTGTTAATGGTACGCCCATTCCTGTGGAGCAGAATACCCTGCAGCAAGCCTTGAATAAAATTTATGGACAAGCGGTGGTGCAGTGGCAGGTGAGCACCCAAACGTTAGCAGGTTCCATTGCTTATGATGAAGACAATAATGGATTAGAATATGGGAACAGCGGTTTGCTTTCTAATTATACAGGAGAGATGCGCAGCATCATTCAGGCTTATAAAGACAAAAACCGGATTGAGGACGATCATTACTATTTGTTTTTTGTGCCCAAGGCAGATGATGCTGCTGTGATCGGCTACATGCCCCGCAAGAAGCAGGCAGGTTTTATTTTTAGTGATAGAATCAATCCGAGCAATGCAGTTAAAGCCATTGCCCATGAATTGGCGCATGGCGCGTTTCGTCTTCCGCACGTATTCCCCGAACTTCCGGAGCAAGGCAATAATCTTTTAGACTACAGCGCTACCGGCACTCAGCTCCACAAAGCCCAATGGGACTTAGTGCATAATCCTGTGGCGGTCTTGGGTTTGTTTGAGGGGGATGAGGAGGGGGCGATGGCGCTACCTTGCTGGGGTTGGTTTGATGATTGTGATGATATAATAGCTATACTAAAAGGAATTAAAGCTAGGGTTGGCTTACCAATATCAACAATACCATTGTACAAACCTGATCTCGCCAAGCGAAGAGGCACAAAATATGTCGGTTATTCAATTGAATTAGATGGTGAGACCTATTCAAAGATTACTATCTTAAATGAGATTCAGAAAGATACAGCTATAAACGCAGAAAATTATTCTAATTATGAAAGCCAAGAAGATAGCAAGACATATTTAGGATTAATATATCGACTAAATAATGAATCAAACTTTAAAATATTACTTTCAGATGAGGATGATTTAGAAACGCTTAGTTTAAAAAGAGAAAAGCTTAAGAACTACCTATTCGGGAATAGTAATATGAAAACAACCGATTTCGATTTTAAACTTTACTTAGGTAATTTGGAGAAACCAGAGAACTCTATATTTTATATTTCTGCAAACCCACCATTAATGCCTGACATAAGATCCGCTGTAAGTAGTACTGATACAATTCAACTTCGGTTAAAGATTGAATTTGTTGCTCGAAAGACATGGACAGATACACAGGGAGCACATAATAATGAATTAGTAAGGGAGGACATTACTTGGTTTCCTGAAGGAGAATGGAAAAGTCTTAATTCAGGAGAAGTGTGGGATATTGATTTTGATAACTTATTTAGAGGTGGTACAGCTTATCTTCTTTGTAAGTTGAATAGGTCTATCGTTGATACAATAGTTTTTCATATTCGAGGTGAAAATCCGCTTGAGCAAGATGTTCAAAATTATATAAATACAATTGCAGATGGGGATGGGTGGTACGTTCCTAAAATGATAAGGCAAGAATCCACTTTCCGTCAATTTAATACAGGCCAAGTTTCGGCAACAAATCTAACTGCAGGAATGCCAAATTGGGGACCTCCTTATGGGTGGGGGATGAAGCAGTTAGACAATTTAGGTGCGCAGTACGGGTATAGGACAATTTTGAATGGACGCCTTGTTAGAGAAGGAGGAGCTTCTCCAGATGAGTTATGGAATTGGCAGCTAAATATAAGTAAAGGCATACAATTCTTTAATGAAGCTAAACTTCCGGTCGCCACAGCTCGTTGGAATGAAGCTACAACTGCACTTGCTTTGTGGATAAGAACACATCCAAGCGTGGCTGTAAATGTAAATAATATGTTTATTACATCAAGTCCTGTGACCACTGAGGTTGGTTCCACAGTAACCCAAATTAGAGCAGGAAATAATGAAAACTTTGAAATTATCGTTCCCAACCCAATAGGTAATCAAAGATCTTTAGTTGATGCGCATGCATGTAAATTTTATAATGGAGGTAATAACTATTTTACCATTATTATTCCAAATAACAGTAACAGAGGCACACCTGTACTTCCCTATTGGAGTATAAATAAACTTGGTAACGGAAGAGATTACGTTAACGATATTTCTAGTAGGGAGGGTTGGTAGATTTAAACATAATTTTATGAAATTAATATCAAGTATAATTCTGGTCAGTTTTGGAATTATTAATTCAATTGCTCAAAATCATTCTTCAAGACTTAGATTAGTAGCTGGTTATCCAGACGTAAATTATGCTTCTATTATACCTGGAGAAGTAAATATTTCTGCCATTCTTAAAATTGAGAAAGACAGTCTTTATGAGGAGCAAATTTTAACTGACTCACTCAGACGTCTTGATTTTTTGAGATGTTACCCTGAACTTAATAAGATAGTTACCTTTTCTAAAGTAAGAAAGTTTGTTTCAGAAAGCATCCCTACTTTGAATTATGAAGTAAAAATTTTCGATACGCGTTCCATTGAAAGTAATAGCTTCATTATCCCTGACACCGTTTTTTACAATGGTATTAGATTTGATCTTTATCCAAATGAGCTTTCTTTAATTTGCAACGATAATAGAATTATTCTCGTCCTAAAATTTGTAAATTTTCAAATTTCCGAAACTGATAGTAGTACGGGAGTCAGGTATTTTATTTATGATCCAATGAGTAAAAAAATGGAGAATTGTGACCCTGACATCTATAAAAGAGTAATCGTAAATAGTGCAAACCTTGTTTTACAGAATAATTATGAGGGCGAGATTTTGATTGCGGATACTTTAAATAGAACACTTAGAGTTGCAACAACCCCTTTTTACAAAGATAAAGGTACCTATTGTGACTACTTACCAACGAGTGCCAAAATTTCTAAAGAATCTTTTTTGTATGCTGCAGCAATGGTTTTAGTCAATACTGATAGAATTCTGGCTCTTCATCTTTATGAACAGGTAAAAAATAAGGAAGTTACTCTTTCTAAAATTCGTGTATTTGATAAGGAAAATCAAAGTTGGCATGAGTTTGAATTAGAAACAGATTGGATTGTTATGAAAAATTATGAGAAATTACTTGCTGGCAATTTGAAGATTAAACTAAATGATCCTTTAAGAAATACTGGAGCCAATAGCGGTAAAGTATTGATCAAAGGAAAAACAAAATATGGACCATCCTATATAGATCACTTTATCAATTACGATGACTGGAATTACTCAGCTAGTGGTGATCTGTTTATTTACTCTATTGAAAGCAATAAAATGTTAACATGGAATGCGGGGCATATAGATAGCGAAGTATTGCTAATTCAGGATGAAACCGTTTTCTTTAGAGCTGATGATACTGTTTATGAAGTGGAAATAGATTTTAAACGGAATAAATTTAATTCTCAACCTTTAATTGTAATTAAAGATGATCGAATCAGAGATGTTCACTGGGCATTTTTGAGGTAGCGTACATTTTGATTTAGCACTTTACTATTATTCATCAAAACAAAAATCGCGAAGCCTTACAGCCTCGCGATTTTGATTAATGCTTAAATATTAATTACTTCTTCTTATTCTTTCTTTCTTCTTCAGCCTTTTTGCGGGCTTCCTCACTGGCCTTCATGGCGCTTTCGAGCTTGCTCATGAACTTGGACTTGGAGCCGCCACCTGCAGCAATCTTCTTGCGGTTCTCTTCCATCACGGCTTTGATCTTGTCTTCATCCACAAAACGCTTGATCACGATTTGCTGTATAATGGTTGCCATGGTAGATACAAAGTAGTAAAAGCTTAAGGCAGCAGGGAAGGAGTTCAGCACAAAGATGAAGACCACCGGCATGATGTAGCCTAATGATTTCATAGGGCCTTGTACTGTCGTCATCTGGTTATTCTGCCAGGAGTTATACAACGTAGCGGCTGTCATAAGCAATACAAACAAACTAACGTGGTTACCATAGAAAGGGATGGTGAACGGCAAGGTCAGAATGGAGTCGTAAGACGATAAGTCTTCGGCCCACCACAAACTTTCCTGGCGTAATTCTATACTGTTCGGGAAGAGGTAGAACATCGCCATCAGAATTGGCAACTGCAGCAATACCGGAATACAACCGCTCAATGGATTGACGCCCACTTGCTGGTATAACTTCATCTGCTCTTGTTGAGCCTTGGCCATGTCATCAGGGAATTTCTCCTTGATTTCATCCAATTCAGGTTTCAACACCTTCATCTTAGCCATGCTCAGGTTAGATGTATAGGAGAGCGGTAATAATACCAAACGCAGTATGATGACCAGTACCAGAATCACCAAACCATAGTTCATGTTAAAATCGACTAACAGATTGAACAATGGACGGATGGCGAACTTGTTAATATATTTAATCGGTGCCCAACCCAGGTATACGTTCTCGTTAAAGCCAGGAGTTACCTTTTCTAATTGGTTGTAGTCGTTCGGACCGAAGTAGTAAGTAAAGTCAGCTTTATTTTCAGTAACTGCCTTTAAAGGAATGAAGAGTTTTACATTGGCGCGCTTCACCACAGAAGTATCAGACTGATTTACGGAAGTCTGTAATTCACCTCCACTGAAGCTTTCCTTAGCAATGATAGAGGCGAGGAAGAACTTTTGCTTGATGCTGATCCACTTCAAAGGATCGGCAAAAGTCTCTGTTTCGGTATCCATCGATCTTTCGCTGATGTAATCGAAATCACCCGCCAAAGTATAGGAGTTGATGGTGGTGTTGTTACGGCTATCGGCTAAATCCTTTTCCAGTGGACGTAAAATGTTAGTCCATTGCAGACTTAATTGCTCAGTACTTAGCTGTTCCGCTAAACCGGAATTCTTGATGCTATAGCCAATCTCAAAACCTGCAGGAGGGATGCTATACTCTTGGGTAAAATAGGCTCCGGCTTCATTACGTAGTGTAAAGCTTACCAGGGTAGTATCACTCTTCTTGCTCACCTGGGGGGAGTAATACAGTGAATACAGGTTGATGGCTTCGCCCTTCACCTGTGAGTTTAGCTCCATCGCATTTGAGCGAGGTTCAACCAAGACCAGGGGCTTGTTAAAATAGGTCTTATAGTTCTTAAGTTCGAGGTATTGAATTACACCACCTTTGCTAGTGAATTCAATTTTTAAATCCTGGGTTTCAACTTTCACTTTCTCTTCTCTGCCATTCGCGAAAGCACCGAAGCCATGCAAGGCAGATACTTTTGCACTGTCAAGTACCACAGTTGTATTGGCAACAGTAGTGCTGTCGTCTGTAGCAGCACCTGTTGTGCTGAGCTCAGTTGTAGCAGGGGCTGCAGGCTGTGGTTGTGGGGTAGGACTGAAAAAATAAAAATAAACTAATAAGAGGGCGCCCATGAGGGTCATCCCGATTGCGGTGTTTCTATCCATTATTTCTCTGCTTCTTTCTTATGTTTAATAGCTGCCTCGACAAACTTGACGAAGAGCGGATGTGGGTTCATCACAGTACTTTTCAATTCAGGATGATATTGGACGCCCACAAACCAAGGGTGATCTTTCAATTCTACTATTTCAACCAAGCCTGAGTCTGGGTTGATACCGGAAGCCTTCAGACCGGCTTCTTCTATTCTTTCTAAATATTTGTTATTGAACTCGTAGCGATGACGGTGACGCTCATGGATGGTAGTCTCACCATATATAGCGAAGGCCTTGGTACCCTTTTTAATTTTGCAGGCATAAGCACCCAAACGCATGGTGCCGCCTTTGGTAGTGATTTTCTTCTGCTCCTCCATCATATCGATGACAGGATTTTTGGTATTAGGATTGAGCTCGCTGGAGCTGGCATCGGCAATGCCAAGCACATTGCGGGAGAATTCAATCACGCAGCATTGCATGCCCAAACAGATACCGAAGAAAGGAATCTTGTTTTCGCGTACATAGCGGATGGCTTCAATTTTACCTTCCATGCCACGCTCGCCAAAACCGGGTGCCACCAAAATACCATCTAGGCCTTTGAGTACATCGGCTACGCTTTGCTTATTGATATCTTCTGATGAAATCCACTTCACGTTTACTTTGCAATCGTTTTGCGCAGCAGCGTGTACGAAGGCTTCAGCAATCGACTTGTAAGCATCCGGCAGTGACACGTATTTGCCCACCAGTCCGACTGTAACTTCTTCATCGGGGTTCTTGAGTTTGCCCAGAAAATCTTTCCAACCTTCTAAATCAGGTTCACCTTTTACAGGGATTTTCAATTTAGATAAGACCCGCTCATCAAGCTTTTCTTTGCGCATGAGCAGGGGCACATCGTAAATCGTGTCCGCGTCCATGGCCTCAATTACGGAGTTGATGTTCACGTTGCAGAAGAGGGCCAACTTCTTGCGAATTTCCATGGGCAAGGGTCTGTCTGTACGACAAACCAATATATCTGGCTGAATACCAGCCTCTAAGAGTTCTTTTACTGAGTGTTGTGTAGGTTTTGTCTTTAATTCTTTGGCTGCCGCCAGATAGGGCACAAGCGTAAGGTGAATCACCAAAGAGTTACCCGGTCCGAGCTCCCATTTCACCTGACGCACGGCTTCTATAAAAGGCAGGGATTCGATATCACCAACGGTTCCACCCAATTCTGTGATGATGAAATCATACTTATCGTCCTGCCCAAGCAGCATGATGTTACGCTTGATTTCATCGGTGATGTGGGGGATTACCTGAACTGTTTTACCTAAATACTCGCCTTTGCGTTCTTTAGTGATGACGTTATTATATATACGACCAGTCGTTACATTGTTGGCCTGCGAAGTAGGCACATTGAGAAAACGCTCATAATGGCCCAAATCAAGGTCAGTTTCGGCCCCATCGTCCGTTACATAGCATTCACCATGCTCGTATGGGTTCAGTGTTCCCGGGTCGATGTTGATGTAGGGATCAAACTTCTGGATGGTGACACGGTAGCCTCTGGCCTGAAGCAGGCGGGCCAGGGAAGCAGCGATAATACCCTTTCCGAGGGAGGAGGTTACCCCTCCGGTAACAAAAATGTATTTTACGTTGGACATGCGTAGTGGTGAAAGCAGTAAAAAATCGCGTGCAAAGGTAGGCTTTTAAGGGGAAAGCGGAAAAGGAAAAGGAGAATTCGTGTAAGCATCTAGAATCGTAGGATTGTGGTCTCTAAATGGGTTACATGTATCTGGATATTTGGTCATTTCCTCTATCTTAGGGGATTAGTTTGGTTACTCTAAGCATTTTTTTGCCATTAACCACTCGTAAACCTGTTCTGACCCTCATGAGAGCTACTTTAAAAAAAATTTGTTTAATCTTATTGGTAATTCTACCTTTTTATCATAAAGTCAAAGCCCAAATAGATATAACGGCTAATGACCCTAGACACGAGACATTATCCCAAAAAACAGTTTCTGTACTTTTTACATCGACTATCCAATCAGCTCCCGCACCATCAATAAATGGTTGGAGTGTGAGGGTTAATACAATACCAGTTACGGTCAGCTCAATCTCTGTAATAGGGAATAGGGTTAACGTAAATTTTAACGCCACTCCGGCACATGCTTCTTTTGATTATTTGATTCCTGGGGATGTAATTGATGTTTCGTATGATCCTACTGTAGCAGGCTCAAATACCTTAACCTCACTAGGCGTTGAGATTACATCGTTCACGAATGTGCCATCAAAAAATAATTTTGTTGGTAATTGCAGTGATCTTGTGTTTTTTCAACAGGGTGACTATTCGACAACAGATATATGCTCACCAGTAAACAATAATTTTAAACAATTCCAATATTACTTATCACATAGATTGAGAAATAGTAGCTCTTTTACGTTGGCTACAAGATTTAGATTTAATATTCTTTGGGGTGATGGAACACCGGCTAGCTCCAATACAGGCTATTATTCTGATGCAGCAGGTACGGCTAATGGGGCGTTTTATACAAGTACTCCTGGATTTCCAGCATCTATAGTAACAACACGTGCTACGAAATTATTTCCAGACAATACCAACGTTTGTAGTTTTACTACCACTATTTTCCCCTTTATAGTTGGTGTTGCTAATTGCAATACAGGTTCATTGCTGCAACAAGCTACATTTATTTCTTATGATTTTGATAGTGAGAACACAGGCAGTCTTAGTCTGCAACCTTCTGTAGCTAATTCGAACAGAATCTGTTTGGGTACTAACTTGAATATGCAGTTTTCTGACCAAACTACGCTAAACTGTGTTCCGGATGTACCTAACATCGGTGCACCCAATAATTTGGTAAGGTGGATTCGTGTCGTTTATGGATCGGAAAATTATGTTGGTGGTAACATTCCAAATGTAGTTGTCAATGGACCATTAACAGGTGGTCCCATTAGCGTCACCAATGGTACTGGAACGATTTCTCCTGCTTCAGGCTACTTTCCTACAGGTGCAGGTGGTACACCTGGTATCCCTGATGCAAACGGGGTTATCGAATTAGCCACTCCAATTTCGGCAGCCTCCTTAACTACCTACATGCAGACCATTACTACATCCTCTGTTACTAATCATGCTGTTGGGCAACGTTTTTATGTGAGGTTAGATTATTGGAACACTTGTAATCAGTACGATGGAAGTCCCTTATCACTAGCAAATGCTAGATCGATATCAAACTATGATGAAATCATTGGTAAACCTGTCGCATTAACAACAAACGGCCAATCGATCTGTTACACAACTCCAAATTCTACGGCATTCAATTTTACTGTCACTAGTTCTCTTGGTGGATTGCGAACTGGAGTGAATTGGTATGCTTCCCTTGCCAATGTTATTTCAGGGACTCGTATTACAAATCCCAATGGAACAAACAGTTTAACTTTTCCAGCATCCTCTTACACCACAGCTAATGGAACATCTGTAAATTTTAGATCAGATAACACAGGTGGACGCTACTATTCCTTATGGGTGACTCAAGTACAAGGAGGTACAAATTCATGTGAGAGCGATCCGGTTGAAGTGGTGATCTACCAGCAGCCGCAAATTAATGCTGGGGCTGATAATCCGACTATACCAGTCGGGAGTACACAGGTTTGTGTAGGAGATTCTCAGGTCTATACAACAAGTGCACCTGGCACTAAAACCATTGCCGCCAATAATTCAACGAATGGAGCGGCACTAAATTTTCAACTTGAAAATCTCTGGAGTGATGGATTTGGCACTGATGTTACCTTATCCCCAACTAATACGACAGGAAATAGTACAACGGCCACTTTTAGTTTTGCTGCACAGCCTAACCCTTCAGCTACAAATAACATCAGTGTTAGAAGGCGATACCGAACTACAGGAGCTGATGCCATCTCCATCATAAGTCCCTTACCGGCACCTTTTACACTGCCAACCTATAGCATTACCCCTCAAAGCTGTCAAAATAGTAATGTTAGTTTGGCTGTAACTGTTTTTGGAGAAAGTAATGCAGGTACAATCACTGGTAGTCCAACAATTTGTAATGGTTCAAGTACAGGAAACATGGTACTCACTGGTCACCGAGGTGCGGTTATTCAATGGGAGAGAAGCTTCAACGCGGGTGTTTTTGTTCCAATTCCGGCAACAGCTGGCTTGACTTCCTATTCTGAAGTTCCTCCGAATGGCCCAGGCACCTACAAATATCGCGTGTATGTTCAAAATCAAAATATTACTGGACCATGCCCGTTTGCAACAACTATTGTTGCCAATCAAAATACCGTTGTAGTGAACCCAGTCCCTTCTAAACCAACCATCACACCGTCTGGGGCCACTACTTTTTGCTTTGGTGGCAGTGTTACATTAACATCAAGTACTGTTGATGCGGCTAGATATGATTGGTATCGAGGGGCAACCTTGGTGCAGAGCGGAGCCAGTAATACAATTGTACTTACAACTGTTGCCCAAAGTGGTAGTTATACAGTACAAACCTTTGGAATAGCGCCTTCTAATTGCCCAAGCATAGCTTCAGATCCTGAGGTTGTAACAATTAATCCTTTGCCTGCTGCCGGAAATCCTACCGGTGGAGGTGCAGTTTGTTCGGGTAATCCAGCACCAGATATTGAATGGGCAATTTCGAGTGGTAATGGACCTTACACGGTTACCTATACGATTACTAAAAATCCAGGAGGAGTTGTTTCAGGGCCTTTTGTTGTTAATAATGTTACGAGTCCATTTCTTATAGATGATCCAAATCCAGTAGGCATAGGTGGAGATACGTTTGATTATAAGATTACAAACATTCAAGATGCGAATGGCTGTGTGGCTAATCCAGTTACACTGGCAGCCGTTCCTGCAGGGCAAGTTTCTATTGGAGGAACCGCACCCGTACTGGATGGACCTGTTAGCTTAAGTTCAAGTGCTGCCTGCGATGATGGTGGCAGTACCTCCAATCCACAGTTGGTTTTTGGACTTACAGTTGCTTCAGCCAACACAGCAGGATTTATTCTAAACTATACAGTTGATGGTGGCGGCAACCGAACAAAAATTTTTAATACGGATGCGGCTGGTGATCCTACGGTTGGAACTCAGGTTATCTTTTCAGATGCAGAGTTGAATACCCTATTACCTTCACCCCATGTGATTCGAATTGTATCGATCATTTCACCATCTACTTGTCAACTTCTCATAGGTCAGAATTTAAATTTTACAGTTAATCCACGACCAAGCCCGCCAGTCAATCCAGGTAACGTAATTGCTTGCTCCGATGTGGTTGGAACTACTTCTGTTTTGGTAAATAACCCTGGAGCAGGATTAACAGTAGACTGGTATGATGTTGCTGGACCTGGTGGCGTTCAACTGGCTAATGGAGTGCTTTCATTTGTGCCTGGAGCCGCGGGAACTTATCATGCTGAAACCCGTAACATAGCTACTGGCTGTGTAAGTGCTTCACGCACTCCAGTAACGCTCACTTCGGACGCCCTTCCTGCAGCTCCCGTTGTAACACCTGTTGCGAATACTTGTAGTAATGCATCGGTACTTACCGGTAATCTAGTTACCAATGGAGGTACAGGAACATGGACAGTAGGATCAGCCTTATATTATGAAACATTCTCGACTGCAGACAATGGATTGGGTATTTCAGGTCCTAACCCTCATGCTACTTCCTTTACCAGACCGGGCGGGTCATGGTCGGTAACGGTGCCTGCAACCAATACCTTTGGCCTGGCTACTGAATTTATTCGTGTTAATGCGGGTGCTTTAGTAGCACAGGATGTCAATAACGCAGAGGTTGTTTGGCAGTCCAGAGTTATTGATATAAGCACCTCAGGCAATGTATTTGTATCTGCTCAGGCAGCTGAGTACGGTGTTCAAGCTGCGGGTGACTACATACGACTCTATTATAAAATAAATAGTGGGGCAGAAGTTCAATTTGCAGGTATTGTAGATGATCAGGATCCTATTATTCCGGATAATCAACTACAATCATTTACATCTCCTTTAGTAAGCGGAAACACACTTCAGATTGTTGCCCGAATTCGAAACAACGCAGCTGGAGATGGACACAGACTGGATAATGTTGCAGTGTCGCAAGCCGGTGTTAATGTCCCCATCATTACCGATGTAAACAATCCTGCCTCTGCGGTGACCAATCTTCAGGATGGTCCCAATGTATTTACGTGGACGATTACCAGCGCTTTGGGTGCTTGTACTTTACCACCCGCGGTTTTAACGATCACCAAAAATCCTCAACCCATTACACAGGATATCAACTTCGACCTTTGCGAAACAAATGAAGGAACACTGGATAGATTGAATTATGACCTTACAGTGCATAACCTGGCAGTGGCCAATGGCTCATTGGCAAATAGAAGTGTAAGCTGGTTCACCAACCCTGCCCTCACCGTGGCTGTGCCTGATGCGACTGATGTAACGGTTAGTGATAACGATGTGTTTTATGCCAGGGTAGTTAATACATTAACAGGTTGTACCAATGAGAGTCCGGTGCTTAATGCTGGCACTGTTACCTTTAATGTGAATCCTTTGCCAGCCACTTTTGACCAGGATGATAGTAATGCCGAAACAGTTTATTGCGAGGAGTTTCCAGTAGGAAGCGGAATAGCTAATGATGTTAACCTTACAATACTCAATGACAATATTATAGGCGGTGTTGTTCCAAACAGAACTGTAGCTTGGTTTGAGGCGGACGGTACAACACCTGTTGTTACGCCTAATGATATTGATGCAGTAGTTAACGGAAGAATTTACATTGCTCGAGTAACCAATACTCTTACTAATTGTGTAAACACAGCGCAAGTAGAAATTACTGTTAATCCGCTACCTCTAAATAATGCCATTGTCACCCCAAGTGGTACAACCCCAGCTTCATTTACAGTTTGTGCCAGCACAACCATTTTGCTATTCCAAGTTAATCCAGCGCTAAATCCTGGGTCAACTTATGTATGGTCAATACCGACTGGTGTTGGGCAGTTTCAGCAATTTGGTGGTGGTGGTGTAAATGACTTCTTCGTTTTACTAAGATTCCCCAATGCTGTACCAGGTGGTCTACCTATTACAGTAACAGAAACATCTGCTGATGGTTGCGTAGGTAATGTTAACACACTGACTATAGTAGTTGACAGCGCACCTGCTGCTCCCGTAATTGTGGGTGATAATAATGTGTGTGCTACCGAAAATAATGTTAGCTACACTATTGCAGCGCCTGGTATTTCAACTTACACCTGGACTGTGCCCGGTACTTTGGGTTCTATTGTAAGTGGTCAGGGTACTGATCAGATTATTGTAAATATTAGTAATACCAGTGGGAATATTACAGTAATTGAAACGAATGCAACAGGTTGTGTGAGCCCTGCTGCTGCTCCTTTTAATGTAACAGTGAATGCGAGACCGAATATTACATCACTAAATACCGTAGACATTTGTAGTGGAGAAACGGTTAATGCAAATCATACCATAACAGCAGTTCCTGCACTTGGAACGGTTTTCGATTGGGTGGTAACTGCTAAAGTCGGACCTGTAGGTGGTGCCAGCGTTGGTAATAGTGGTACGGGTCAAATCAACCAGACTTTAACTAATACATCATCATCATTAGGCCAGATCATTTACGACATAACGCCTAAGATCGATATCGATCCTACAGCAGGTGTTGAATTTTGTAACGGGCCAACACAAACTTTTACGGTAAACGTTTATCCTGAACCAGTAGGTAATAATCAGGCACTGAGTATTTGCAGTGACAATATTTTCAATTACGATCTTCAGGTTACAAACATTGACGGATTAGGCAATGGATTACCAGCTGTATTTACTTATACGGTTGTATCCTCTAATGGAGCAGTACCAGCGGAACCAAATCGTGTTGCTGCAACAAATTTGCCGATTAGTCATACTTATACTAATACAACCACAGGCAATGTAACAATCACTTATACTATTCTTCCATTCTATGATGATCCACAGGCTTGTGCCGGAGATCCCTTTACCATTACCTTAACTGTACAACCTGAACCACAAGGTATTCCTGATGCAGATATTGTTTGTGGAAGCGCGGCTGTGGGTTACGACCTGGTTGCTAATATCGCTGCAGGCAATAACCTTACTGCGGGAACAACTTTCAGTTGGGTTGCTGCTGATAATCCAGATGTAACAGGGGAGAGTCTAGTACCTCAGACTGGTAATACCATCACTGATGTGATCACCAATGTTACCACAGGAAACGAAGATGTAGTATACACAGTCACTCCAATTAGTGCATCGGGATGCTCAGGTAATACTTTTACAGTTACAATAACAGTTAGGCCGACTCCGGTGGGTGCCAATAATTCTATTGTAAGATGTAGTGATGAGAATGTGGGTATTATTTTATCTACCAATCCAGCTGCCGTAGTAGCTGCAACGTATACAATAGCTGTAAATGCAAATGGTTTAACGCTTAGTGGAGGAGTAGATAGTAACGGAACACTAAAACTTGCCAATGAAATTAATGATGATGCATGGTTGAATAACACCTTAAATCCTGTTAATGTAGTCTACACCATCACACCTGTAAGTGCCGATGGTTGCCCCGGTGTTAGCTTTACGTTAACAGTTCAGGTTAATCCAGAACCTATAGGTATTGGCAACGCAGTAACAAGATGTAGTGGAGAAGCTGCAGCAGTAAACTTAACAAGTAATATTGCCGCTGTAGCTGCAGCCACTTATAACATTAGTGTAAACGCCAATGGACTTATATTCGAAGCGGGTACAAACAGTAATGGAAATGGAAAAGCCTCTAATGAAATAGCTGATGATGTTTGGAGAAATACAGGTTTAAGTCCTGTTAATGTAGTTTATACTATAATTCCGGTTAGTGCTGTTGGTTGTTTGGGTAATCCTGTAGTTGTTACGGTAACTGTTAATCCTGAACCTGTAGGTGCAGATGGTGGAGCTTCGTTCTGTAGTGATGATGCCCTAGGCATTAACATATCAACTTTGGGAACTTCAGTTGCTGCTGCTACTTATAACATTGTAGTTAACCCTAACGGTTTAATTCAAAGCAGTGGCACAGGCAGTGGTGGTAACAATAAATTAGCCAATGAATTAGCAGCTGACGCATGGAGAAACATTGGATTATTGCCTGTAGATGTTGAATACACCATTACTCCTGTAAGTGCAGATGGTTGTGCCGGTGATAACTTTGTAATTACGGCAACAATTAATCCTGAGCCTGTAGGTAACACCAGTGCAGCAACAGTATGTAGTGATTCTCCTGTAGGTGTTACAATTACAACGGCAGGTACTTCAGTAGCTGCTGCTACCTATAACATTTCAGTAAATGCTAATGGTCTAATCCTAAGTGCAGGTACAGATAGCAATGGTAATGGAAAGGCTGCTAATGAAATAGCAGACGATGAGTGGACTAACACAGGATTAAGCCCTGTTAATGTAGTATACACAATTATCCCTGTAAGTGCGGCTCCTGAAAGCTGCGAAGGTGATGCATTTACGATTACCATAACTATTAACCCTGAACCAGTGGGTGTTGTTGCTGCGGCTACGCGTTGCAGCGATCAGGCAGTAGGGTTAAATATTACTAGTAATGCTGGATCTGTTCCGGCAACCAGTTATAATATAGCTGTTAACAGTAATGGACTTACTTTAAGTGCAGGGACAAATAGCAACGGAATTAATAGGGCCGCCAGCGAAATTTCAGACGATGTATGGACCAACACAGGCTTATTACCTGTGGCAGTGGTGTATACGATCAATCCTGTTAGCGCTGCCGGCTGCATAGGCAATGCCTTTACCATTACAGTTACAGTTGATCCCGAGCCAGTAGGTAGCAATAGTACTGCTACCCGTTGCAGCGATGAAGTATTGGGTATCAACCTGACAAGCAATGGAGGCTCTGTGGCTGCAGCTACTTATACCATCGTTGTAAATGCTAATGGCCTTACCCAAAGCGGAGGCACCGCCAGTGCAGGTGCACTGAAGGCCGCCACCGAAATAGCTGATGATGTATGGCGCAACACAGGCTTACTTCCGGTTGATGTTGTGTATACCATCACACCCGTGAGTGCTTCCGGATGCTCTGGCAATTCTTTCACGATCACGGTTACAGTTAATCCAGAGCCGGTAGGGACGAATAGTTCGATCTCAGTTTGCAGCGATGCTGCAGTGGCTACCAATATCAGTACCAGTGGTTTTTCAGTGGCAGCAGCCAATTATACAATAGCCGTGGCGGATAACGGTTTGTTTTTAGCGGCAGGAACAGCCAGCGCAGGAGCAGGTAAAGCGGCTAATGAAATTGCGGATGATGTATGGCGTAATACCACCAATGCTCCGGTTAACGTGGTGTACACGATTACTCCGGTGAGCGCGGCAGGCTGTAACGGTGATGCCTTTACCATAACTGTTACCGTTAACCCAGAGCCCGTAATAATAGCTGGCCTTGATGACACAGTTTGTAGTGACGGTATTGTGGATTTGGTGCTGAATACTGCCATCGGAAGTGTATCCGCATCGGGGTACAATATTATAAGCCGTACCGTTGATGGGGCATTAACTCCTGTAGCACAAGTAACAGTGCCTACGAATGGGGTGGCCGCCAATTACCTACGCAACGAAATTTATCGGAATACTACGAATGCAGCCCTCACGGTTACTTATCGGGTTGTGCCGATCGGAACACTGGGTTCATGTTTAGGAGATGCTCAAGACATCATTATAACAATTAATCCTGAGCCTGTTGTGGCTGCGACATTGAATAATGCTGTTTGCAGTGATGCAACAGTAGGCTTAGTATTAAGTGTGGCTCCAGGGGGCGTTCCGGCTCTTAATTATAATATTGTCAACAGAGCGGTGTCTCCAGGATTAGTGGTAATTAGTCAGGTTCCGCTAGCCAATAATGTGTCAGCTAATTACTTACAGACTGAAGTGTATCGTAATACCACCAACACTGCACTTACCGTGCAATATGTTGTAGAGGCTACGGGTACCTTAGGGTCCTGTGTAGGAGATCAACGAACCATTACCATGACCATTAATCCTGAGCCGGTCATCGCCACCAACCTAAATGGCAACCGTTGCAGTGACGCCATTACCGGATTGGTATTAAATACAAACGGAAGTAGTATTGGCGCACTGAACTATAATATCATCAGTCGACTTGTTACTCCTGGTTTAATACCTGTAGCTCAAGTGGCAGTGCCATTCAATGCAGTGACTTCTACTTATTTGCAGAATGAGATTTACAGAAATACTACAAATGCACCTTTAACAGTTGAGTATGTTGTTGAGGCCACTGGTAGTTTGGGTAATTGCACAGGAGATCAACAAACCATCATCATCACCATCGATCCGGAGCCGATTGTCGCTAGTACTTTAAGTACTTCAAGGTGCAGCGACAGTATTATGAACCTTGTATTAGGAACGGAAGCAGGAAGTGTTGCTGCGGTCAATTATAATATCATCAGCAGAACTGTTGCGGGCGGACTCACTGCCGTGAGTCAGGCTATTGTGCCTGCTAATGCAGTGTCAAGTACTTACCTGCAGAACGAAATCTACAGAAATACTAACAATGGCTCATTAATAGTAAGTTATGAGGTGCAGGCAATAAGTACTATTAATGGATGTTTGAGTGACATCAGAACGATTACAATCTCTATCGATCCGGAACCGGTGATTGCTAACAACCTTAATGCCACAGTCTGTAGCGATGCCAATGTAGGTCTGGTATTAAACACTCAGCCCGGTGGTGTTTTGGCAGCTAGTTATAGTGTAATCAGCCGCTCGGTAGCGCCCGGTCTTACTCCGCTTTCACAGGCCGTGGTGCCTGCTGCGGGTGTAGGTGACAATTACCTGCAGGGTGAACGCTATACTAATCAGACTAATGGCCCGTTGACAGTACAATATGTTGTGTCTGCTTTAGGTACCATCAATGCTTGTCAAGGCGATCAGCAAACCATTACCATCACCATCAATCCGGAACCTGTTATTTCATCTTCTTTGAATAGCAATGCCTGCAGCGATAGTGCTATCGGCTTAATTCTGAATACTAATGGAAGTAGTGTAACTGCGCTGAACTATACCATTGTAAGCAGAAGTGTTGGGGGAGGGCTCACTCCGGTCAATCAGGTGGTGGTGCCTGCGGCCGCTGTTGCAAGTAATTATTTGCAGGGAGAAATTTACCGTAATACCACAGGAGCACCGATTACAGTGCAATATACAGTTCGTGCAACAGGTACAGTAGGCGGATGTGTAAGCGATGATCTTGTGATCACTATCACCATCGATCCGGAGCCTGTGATTTCCACCGCGCTTAATGATAATGTTTGCAGCGATCAGCCGATTGGTTTACTATTGAATACGAACGGTTCAAGTATCGGGGCAGCTTCTTATAACATTGTCAGCAGAAATGTTGGACTAGGATTAACAGGCGTAAGTCAGGTACTGGTGCCTGCGGCCGCTGTATCAGACAGCTATCTGCAAAACGAAGTGTATCGAAACACTACAGGGGCGTCAATTAATGTTGTTTATGTAGTTGAAGCCAGAGGCACCATCAATAGTTGCCTGGGTGATCAGCGCACCATCACGATTTCAATTGATCCTGAACCTGTTATTGCCACCAACCTGGATGACAATGTATGTAGTGGTGAGGATGTTGGATTACTTTTAAATACTAATGGAGCAAGCATTGGGGCAGCCTCCTATAACATTGTTAGCCGTACAGTAAACCCAGGACTTAACCCAATATTGCAGGTTGCTGTTCCTGCGAATGGTGTTACCAATAGCTACTTGCAGACTGAAGCTTATAACAATACTACCAATGCTTCTCTAACAGTAGTGTATGTAGTAGAAGCGACAGGTACTATCAATGGATGTGTAGGCGATCAACGTACGATAACCATTACCATAGATCCTCAACCGGTAATCTCACCTAGTCTGAGTGCCACTGTTTGTAGCGATAATATTGTTAACCTGGTGATGAACACATCAGGCAGCAGTGTGAGTGCCATCAATTATAATGTGTTGTCAAGGGTAGTAGCACCTGGACTTACGGCAGTTACCCAAGTCGCTATTCCTGGAAATGCTGTGGGTGCATCTTATTTACAAGGAGAAGTCTACAGAAACCAAACAGGCGCTTCATTATCGGTGCAATACGAAATTCAAGCGCGTGGATCGATTAACGCATGTCTTGGTGATCCAGTTGTGGTAACCATTACCATCGATCCGGAACCAGTGATGTCAACTACCTTGAACGACAATATTTGTTCAGATGATGTAGTTGGCTTGGTGTTGGCCACGAATGGCAGTAGTGTAGGGGCTGTCAATTATAATTTGATTGACAGAATTGTAGCAGGCGGTCTGACACCTGTTACTCAAGTTGCTTCGCCTCTTAATGGGGTGGCGGCTAATCATGTGCAAAATGAAGTGTACAACAACACCACAAGTGGATCGCTTACTGTGCAATATGTAATAGTGCCTGTGGGTGCGATTAATAACTGTTTGGGAGATCAACGAACTGTTGTGATGACAGTGAATCCTGAGCCGGTGGTTGCTACCACACTTGATAATACTCTTTGTAGTGATAATGCCACAGGTTTGGTACTGAGTACGAATGGCACGAGTGTGGGAGCCTTGAATTATAATATCGTAAGCAGGACAATTGGTGGTGGTTTGGTGTCAGTGGCAGAGGTAGCAAGCCCTGCGCTCAGTGTGGCGGCTAATTACCTGCAGAATGATATTTACCAGAACACTGGCGCCTTATCAGCTAACGTTGTTTATGTAGTTGAGGCAGTAGGAACGATTAACAACTGTCTGAGCAATCAGCGTACAATTACCTTAACAATTAGTCCTGAACCGGTAATGTCTACTACGCTTGATATCGCTGGTATTTGTAGTGACTTACCTACCGGCCTTATCCTCAACACCAACGGATTGTCAGTGGCAGCCAGTCAATATGATATCCTCAATATCACCGTACCTGGAGGCTTAACGCCCAATCCAGCCAATGCCTTGGTTCCACAAAATGGTGTTCTTGCTAATCATGTTCAAAACCATCAATTTAATAATGAAGGTTCAGGTGACTTGATTGTAGAGTACAACGTTCGACCTCTAAGTGCTGCGGGTTGTTTGGGCAATGCTATTGATGTGCTGGTGACGATCAATCCTGAACCCGTACTGGATTCTAGCTTAGATGAGATAAATTGTAGTGACTTACCCTATGGTAATTTATTGATAACCAATGGCACATCTGTAGCGGCATCCAGTTACGATGTTTCTGCTGTTGTTGAGGCTGGCCTTGCAGGTTTGGCCAGTACAGGTATTGCACAGGCAAATAATATTATTCAAAATGATGCCTTTACTAACCTTACGGCTACACAGTTAAAAGTAACTTATACTGTAAGACCCAATGGTATAAATACCTGCGTTGGTGATGCAAGAGTAGTTGAGTTTAAGGTAAATCCTGAACCCGTATTAGATGTACCTACTCCGGATGCGATCTGTAGTAATAATACCAATCAACCAGATCAGACAGAGATTGTGTTGAGTACAAACGGTACATCTGTGAATGCATTGAACTACCGCTTGTTAAATGTTGAGTATAGCGATGGGGGGGCCTTCACAGGTGCATTACCGCCTAACTTCCTCGCCAATGCATCGAACCGGGCTGTTAACTCAGTCAGCGGTGTGAACCTGGTGAGAACAGACAAGTTTAATAATTTATCTACCAACGCGGTGGTGGTTAGGTATGAGATAGAACCCATAGGACCTACGGTAGGCACGTTTACATGCTTAGGTGATGCAACAACCATTGACATTACCGTAAATCCTGAGCCAGTCATCGATCCGAGTATTAGTCCTACGGCTGTCTGCAGTGATATACCGGCAGGAAGCTCCGCTGAATTAGGGGAGAGTCCAACCTCTATATCCATTGCTTCATATATCTTTAAGTCCATCAGCTTCCCTGATTTAACAGCTGGAGCAAGTAATACCGGCATTGGTAACAATAAAGCCTTTAATGCACTGGTAAATGATACTTATACCAATGTTACAGAGGTACAGAAAATAGCTACTTATACAATTGCTCCTGTGTCGGCTGCAGGTTGTATTGGTTTGGATGATCAGATAGTGTTAACTATTGATCCTGCTCCCAACCTCGCAGATAATCTTAGCCGCATTGTGTGTAATGATGCTACTGCCAGCATAACCCTTTCAGTCAGTACGGCAGTTGATGCCAATGGAGGCTTCGATATTTTAGATATTGACAGTAATGGTGGTCGTAACGTACTAGTACCCAATGGAGGAAATAGTATTGTAGCCAATGGCCGCCCAGCCAATATTCTGGCTGGCGATCGTTTTGTCAATGCTTCGAATGCCACCGATACTGTGCGCTATGGTATCAAGCCGGTGTCTGGTGCGGGTTGTAAAGGTCCGCGTGAGGTAGTGATGCTCATTGTAGAGCCATCTATTGAAATGAATGCTGGTAGTAGTATTGAAATTTGTAGCAGCGGATCGACTAACTTTACCATTACTTCTGCTAAAGTACCATCTGCCGGAAGCATTACGTATAACTATTCAGCCAGTGCAAGTTCTCCTCAACTTAATGGTTTTAGTCTATTCCAAAATAGTTTACCGAATAACCATACTATAGCTGATGTGCTGGTTAACAATGCTAACATTGCACATACAGTTACGTATAACGTTACCCCAAGGGCAGAATCAGCTGCCAGTGGAGCTGCTTGTTTTGGAACGCCAAGGCAATTTGTAGCAAGGGTACAACCCAAGCCAAGGTTAACAGCCTTACCGGCTTCTTTCACCGTTTGTGAAGATGAACCTTTGGGGGTTGACCTGAGCACCGCCTCATCGCCTACTAATGGAGCTTCGTTGCCAATACCTGTTGCTTTTAATCTGCTTAGGGTAGAAGAAGAATCGGGTGGTATACCTGACTCAGTGCTCGGTTTTACAAGTGCATGGCCAACAACCTTTAATCCAGGTACAGATGTGTTGAACGAAGTCTTGAGCAACATTGATACTGTGCAAAGAGTCATTCGTTATTTCTTCCAACCTCGTTTTGATATTGTGAGTGGTACTTGTTTGGGTGACGAAACCAGTATTGTGGTAACAGTAAGTCCACGAGCCCAGATTGTAGGCCTAACACCAGAGGAAGTTTGCAGTGGTGAAGAGTTCTCTCAAAACATTAATGTTGTTGGTGCAGAGGCTGCTTCTACCCTTATTACCTGGACAAGAACTACGCCACCACCATCGGGCATTACAGGTTCTTCTAATGGTGCTGGGAATACTATTACACAAGTATTATTTAACAACAATAATAATTTGGGTAATATCACCTACACGTTCACGCCTAAATCATTTAACTGTGTAGGGCCAACGGCCAGCTTTGTCACAACAGTGCTGCCAATACCTAAATTAGAAAATGTGCCGGCATCCGTTTCGATTTGTAATAATGGTGATTTTGAACTGAACCTGGATAATTTGAGTCCAACGGTTAATGCTACTTTTACCTGGACCATCGACAATACAGATCCGTTATTAACGGGCTCCACTGGCGGAAGTGGATTATTCATTGATGACACCTGGTCAAATGCTACAGGTTCTTTAGGTACTACAGGCTATACCATTATTCCAATTGTCGAAAAAACGAATGGAACTGATTGCTTGGGTACTGAGAGAATAGTGACTTTGAATGTGGCCCCAGAAATTGGTGCAACCTTATTAAGCTCCAGTGGTGATAATGATGATTATTTGTGTGAAGGAGGAAAGGGTTTTCTTTTCTTCGAAAATATTGGCTTACCTTCTTTCGGTATGACTTACCGGGTTGATAACGGCTTATCGAGTAATGACATTACGCTGACTAAACAAGGCAGCATTAAACTGCTGGAAGTGCAGCCGGCCCGCACAACCACCTATACCATTCTATCGGTAAGAGATGCTTTTGGATGTGAATTCACACCAAGTACCAATAACGTAGTAGTGGTTAATGTTGGCGATACCGATGCCAGCTTCAACATCGTTGGCGATGCGATCAATTGCAGTCCTTTCCCTGTTGATTTTGAATATAACCAGCAAAGTGGTGTGGTATATAATTGGAAATGGTTTGACGGAGAACCAGATTCAACTTACACAGCCTCCAGCACTGTAAGCAATCAGATCGTTACCCATACTTTCTTTAACCCGGCCCCCACAGCTACCGTTAGATACCGCGTGTTTTTAGAAGCATCTTTTGCGGATGCAGCAGATCCGGATGATAATTATCCTGGTGCTTGCTTTAACACAAGCTTCAAGGAGGTTCAGGTTTATCCAACCGTAGCGCCAGCTGTTTTCCCCGACAAGACAGAGATTTGCAGTGGAGATGAAGTGCGTTTCGTCAATACATCTCAAGGGGTAAGGCAGGATAAATGGTTCTACAGGGTGCAAGGTTCTTCCGGTGAGTTAGAGCCTCAAACAGGGACATACACCCCTCCGCAGCGACCGGCTACTAGCAAAATCTATAGCCTTGAAAATTTGATTGCTGCAAACCCTATCATCATTGAAGTGGTTTATCAATCGCGTAACCTCAATTGCCCAGCCCCTGATGTTGTAGTACCCATTACAGTGTATAAAGGAGTGACTGCTAATTTTAGTAATACAACGCCAACCAATTTTGTGGGTGGGCATGCTTACGTAGATATTACTAATACTTCTGATCCAATTGATGCTAATGAGTTTACCTACGAATGGAGTTTTGGTGCGGATGCTAATCCAGCGGACTTAAACGGTACAACACCACCAAAACCAATTGATTATACTACACCTGGTCTCAAGGAGATTTCATTGTTAGTAACCAACATAGAAGCATTGGCCAATGGTTTGGTATGTAGCAGCGAAATCCGTAGGACCATTGAAATTTTAGTGCCACCATTGTTGGCAGATTTCAGGGTTATACCAATGGCTGCCTGCTATCCAACAGATATTACCGTGGTAGAAAACTTAGCCACTGGTGATGAGTTTGAGTGGACTGTAATCGATGGGGCGGGCCGGATATCAGCCACTTCGAATGCTAACCTGCCTGTTTTTGCTATTCCAAATCCTGGTAAATACACTGTGGTGTTGGTAAGTAGTAATTCATTTACAGGTCAGCAAAGTTCACCAAGTATTAAAGACATCGAAATATTCGAAACACCTGTAGCCTCTTTTGAGGTAAGACCAACCACCGTCTTTATACCAGATCAGGAAATCACCACTTTCAACTTCAGCAGTGGTGCGAATCAATACGACTGGGATTTTGGTGATGGTAATACCTCTATTGATTTCGAACCGAAGATTACCTACAAAGTAGAAGGAGAGTATCCAATTCAGCTGGTAGCAGGGTTCAACAATGGTTCCCGCGATGTAGATGGTGATGGCATTCTCGATGGCAATATTGTTTGTTATGACACTTTAGTCAGAACAGTTCAAGCCAAAGACGGTGGTCTAACCCGTATTCCTAACTCGTTTACACCGAGTCCTAACGGACCCAATGGTGGTAATGGAGGTTCAGGCACATTCAATGATGTATTCTTGCCAATTACCAAAGGTGTAGAAGAATTTAAGATGCAGGTATTTGATCGCTGGGGTACTCTTGTATTTGAGAGCAGAGATAAAAATCAGGGCTGGGATGGTTACGATCGAAATGGTAATCTGGTACCCGCTGGTGTGTATGTGTATAAACTTGAGCTTCGTTTGTCGAATGGAGATCGAACGACACAGGTTGGAGATATAACCCTCATTCGCTAATTTTCAATAATGATGAAACGCATTTTTTTAGTAGGGCTTAGTTTGTTGCTGGTAGGAGGGCTTGCTGCGCAGGACCCTCAATTTTCGCAGTACTATCAAGCGCCCTTATACTTAAACCCTGGTTTTACAGGCATAACGCCTCAACAACGCCTGGTCGTGAATCATCGGGTACAATGGCCTAATTTGCCGCAAGCCTTTTCTACCTATGCAGCCTCTTATGATATTTTTGTCGATGAGCTGCGAAGTGGTTTTGGTATTTTGGCTACTACCGATAAAATGGGTTCTGCCGGTTGGCGAACTTCTACTGCGGGATTACTTTATTCTTTTAAGGTTAAGCTTTCAGAGAATTTAGTTTTTTCACCTGGCTTGTATTTTGGTTATGGCTCCAACGGACTTGACCGAAATCGATTAACATTGGGAGATGGCTTGGAGTTTGAAGGACAATCTTTAGATCCTGAGTTGAATAAGCTTGGTCGGCAAGATTATTTCGACTTTGGCTCCGGCTTTATATTCTACAATAGAAATCTTTGGTTAGGGGCAGCCTTCCATCATATGAACCAACCCAACCTGTCGGTACTCAATGATGTGAGTCGCTTACCCATGAAGACTTCTATTCATGGTGGGGCGAAGTTATCACTCTATAATGGACCTCGTACGCTTGCTAAGGTGTCTTACCTGACACCCTCTTTCATTTTGCGCAAGCAAGGAGAATCATTTACCCAGTTAGATGTGGGGATCAACTATCACATCGATCCTGTTTCTGTGGGCTTTTGGTACAGAGGTAAACCCTTTGAGAAAACGGTCATTAATTCAGTAGCACAAGATGCATTGATTCTTTCTTTAGGTATGTATTTCAAGAATCTATCGGTTGGTTACAGCTACGATTTTACTGTATCAGAGCTACAAACTGCAGCCGGTGGTGCGCATGAAATTGCCCTCACCTATGAGTTTGTGGCCAAGCCGCTCAACAGAAGTGTGAAGCGCAAGTATCGCTTAATTCCTTGTCCTTCTTTCAATAGCAAGGAAGGTTTCTGGAATTGATCAAGGCCTTGAGAACCTTCAAAACCATTGTTGTAATTTGCACCCAATCTGGTGTAAAGTCCTTCCTGCATGAACTTAGCTGAATCTATTCAAGACCCTGTTTTTAAGACAGTTAGCCGCTGTGCGCAAGAATTGGGTGTAGAAGCTTATGTAGTCGGTGGCTATGTCAGGGATATTTTGTTAAAGCGTCCTTCGAAGGATATAGATTTTGTTTGTGTGGGCAGTGGCATTGCACTGGCAGAAAGTGTAGCCAAGGCATTGGGACCAGCCGTTCATGTCAATGTGTTTAAGAATTTCGGTACAGCCCAAATTCCCTTTCAGGATTATGATCTGGAGTTTGTAGGGGCTAGGAGAGAATCGTATCGCAATGATTCACGCAAGCCGATTGTGGAAGATGGTAGTTTGGAAGACGATCAGAAAAGAAGGGACTTCACAATCAATGCTTTTGCTATTAGCTTGGATCCAAATAATTATGGTGCCTTACTTGATCCATTTCAAGGCTTAGCAGATTTAGAAAACAAGATTATCCGAACACCGCTATCACCGGACATCACTTTCTCAGATGATCCCTTGCGCATGATGCGGGCTATCCGTTTCGCTTCTCAATTAAATTTTGATATTGAGGCAGATACATTTAGTGCCATTACCTCACAAGCTGAAAGACTTTCCATTATTTCTCAAGAGCGTATCATCGATGAATTAAATAAAATCATCCTGAGCAAAACGCCCTCTTACGGTTTCAAACTTTTGTTCCAAAGTAAACTTTTGCATCAATTCTTCCCTGAGCTGGTGGCTTTACAGGGTGTTGAATATGTAGGGGGTAATGCCCATAAAGATAATTTCTACCATACTCTCCAAGTGTTGGATAATGTATCGAAGGTTTCCAGCGATTTGTGGTTGCGCTGGGCTGCCATTATGCACGACATTGCCAAACCTGCCACCAAGCGCTACGATCCTAAAGTAGGCTTTACCTTTCATGGCCATGAAGAGAGAGGCGCCAGGATGACGCCAAAGATTTTCAGAAGATTGAAGTTGCCTTTGAATGACCGCATGGACTTTGTTCAGAAGCTGGTTCGGCTTCACCTACGGCCAATATCATTAGTAAAAAATGTAACTGACTCAGCCATCAGGCGCCTGCTCTTTGAGGCTGGCGATGATATAGATGCTTTGATGATGCTTTGCCGGGCTGATATCACATCTAAAAATCACGAGAAGGTAAGTCGCTTCCTCAATAACTTCGATAAGGTGGAGTTGAAGATGAAGGAGGTAGAGGCGAAGGACAGTATCCGCAATTTTCAACCACCTATTTCCGGGGAGGAGATTATCAGCACTTTTGGTTTGAAGCCAGGTCCGGTTATTGGAGAAATTAAAGAATACATCAAAGAAGCCATTCTAGAGGGGGTGATCAGGAACGATTACGAAGAAGCCAAAGCCCTGATGATCAAATATGCAGCCACCAAAGGCTTGAGCCTGGGCACTGAAAAATAATTCTTATTTTATAAGCAACCCTTAAGTTCTTAACTTGTCTTTAACGATAAAGCAGGTACTTGGCCAATACCGTACATCTTCATCAAGATCTGATTGACCGCTGTAAGCAGGGTGATGAGCGTGCGTTCCAGTCATTATACAAGCTTTATTCTAAGGCTATGTACAATGTGAGCGTTCGGATTACAGGAAGGGAAGAGGATGCCCAGGATGTTTTGCAAGAATCTTTTATCAGCGCTTACAGAAACATCCATCATTACCGGGGCGATTCACCGTTCGGGTCGTGGATGAAGAGAATTGTGGTGAACAGATCGATCAATGTGATTCGCAGCCGTAAAGCGGAGTTGTGGCCTGAAGATGAACACTTTGATGTGAGCGAAGATGAAATGCCTGATTTATATAAAGAAGAGCTTAGCATTGAGCGGGTGCGGGAGGCTATTATGAAGCTTCCTGACGGTTATCGCTCGGTATTGAGTTTGTATTTGCTGGAGGGATACGATCATGAAGAAATTGCCGCAATACTCGGTATTTCAGAATCTACTTCTAAATCACAACTTAACAGAGCCAAGGCCCGATTACGAGAACAATTAACAACAAAGGTATGAAAGACGAATGGAAGGAATTTTTTGAGAAGAACAGAAATGCTTTTGATACTAAGGAAGTACCCGGCTCTGTCTGGACTAATATTCATCAAACGCTTTTTGGTAAAAAGTCAGGTTGGCAGCCGCTCCGGTATTGGCAAGCAGCCGCAGTTGTATTCTTTGCTTTATCAGCTTTCTTGTTGACTAAAGATAAATTTGTTGGAAGACAGTCAACGAACCTGGGAGAGTTTACGGCAACAGAGTCTTTTTACATAGAACAGATTGCCGAGAAAATGAAAATGATCCATTCTGTGAATGCCAGCGATTTAAATGGGTTTACGCAAGACTTTCAGCAGTTGGAAGCGATGTATATGGTTTTAAAAGAAGAGATGAACCAAAGGCCCAGCGAACAAGTGAAAGATGCCCTGATCCTCAACTTAATTGTCCGTATCAACATGCTCAATAAGCAATTGCAGGAGGTGGAAGAATCTTCACAGGAGGAAGCTTCATCAGTGATGAGTTAAGCTAGTTCATGGCCCGCACCAGTTTTCTTTTTAATAGACCGTGTGTGGGTGAAAAGACGAAAGCACCTGCAAATAGTACTCCACTCATAGTCGCAATAGCGGCAGCAATCGATCCATCCATCCATACGGCCAGGTAATAGCCACTGGCTGAAGCGATCACGCCTATTAAAGAGGAGAGCCACAACATTCTTTTGAAGTTATCCGTCAGCAGATAGGCCGTAGCAGGAGGCACAATTAATAAGGCCACCACTAATATTGCACCTACAGATTCAAATGAGGCCACAGTAGTGGCTGAGACCATACCCATCAATAAGTAATGCCAGAATGCAGTGGAAAAGCCAATGGCCGTGGCATAACCGGGATCAAAGGATGTTAAGAGCAGTTCTTTGTAAAAGAGTGTAATAATTATTCCGATAATCAATAACACACTGGTCATCACAACGACAGCCTTAGGGGCCAATAAATTTCCATTCTCGAGAATAATCATATCCAGAGGCGTGTAGGCGATTTCTCCATAGAGTACACAATCCTGATCCAGGTCTACTTTGCCTGCAAACAAGGAGATAAGCACTACCCCAATGGCAAAGAGCCAGGTAAACACTACACCAATGGCAGCATCAGACTGAAGTTTTGCTTTTTTATGAAAGAACTCGATCAGGAAAGTAGTAAGTAAGCCTAGAATGCCAGCACCGACTACCATGGTTAAAGAGTCGCGTGATCCTGAAAATAGAAAGGCCAAGACAATGCCAGGCAATACAGCATGTGAAATAGCATCACTGACCAAGGCCATTTTTCTAAGAATTAAAAAGCAGCCGAGGATGGAGCAAGCAATGGCTACTAGTGATCCCGTTAATATTATCCAAAAGTCATTCATACTTAATAAGGGATTTCGGCTTTATGAGGATCCACTACTGGATAGTTCAATATCCTCTCCAAATCTGCTTCTAGTTCTGGTGTTAAAAAGTGCTCTATGGTATCGGCATCTTCATGCACATGGTCGGGCGCAATGTTTACGTGGGTAGTCAGGTACAATTCCCACAAGCGATGTATTTTCACAACACGCTTCGCGCGATTTTTTCCTTCTTCGGTTAGGCTGCAAAGTTCACCTGATTTTTCCAGGTAACCCTGCCTGCAAAGTCTTTGTATCGATCGCATCAGACTTTGCTTGTTAAAATTTCTTTTACGAATGATTTCTTCAGCATAGCGATGGATGTAAAAGTTTTTACTCCCTTCGCCTAGTTGATACAATACCTTCAATACGTTTTCATCTTGAATAGTTCTGCGAAATCTTCTCTGCTTAAGAAATCGATTCAGTACACCTTTTGTTGGGGCCAGTAAGAATGAAGCCAGGGCAAGTGTTGAGATAACAATAACAATCCATGGACCGGTTGGCATGGAAGGCGCTGTGTAGGAAATATAAGCCCCTGCCAGTCCACTGAAGGCCCCTGTTATAGCGGCTACTACAAACATGATGCGAATGGAGTTTGTCCAGAAACGTGCTACTGCTGCCGGGGTAATCAGCACAGCGGCCATCAGCACAACACCAACCGCTTGTATACCTACAACTACAGCCAGTACAATCATGGAGGTGAGTAAGAGTTCTAGTTTCTTTACAGGTAAGCCTAAGGCAACCGCATAATTGCGGTCAAATACCATAAGGGTAAATTCTTTGAAAAAGAGCAAGGTTAATGTCATCAGGCAAACCGCTACGACTGAAAAGGTAATGATATCAGCAGCCACCATCGAAGCAGCTTTACCAAAGAGGAAATGATCTAAGCCTGACTGGTTGGCATTACCACTTTTCTGAATATAGGTGAGGAGCAGAATACCAAAACCAAAGAATACGGATAGAATCAAGCCAATGGCAGTATCTTCCTTAATACGACTTTTAGTTGTAATATATTGGATGGCGTATAAGGATAGCCATCCCGTTACAAAAGCCCCGAGGATCAGGTAGAGTGGATTTTTCGTTCCTGATAATAGGAAACCCAGGCAAATGCCCGGCAACACTGCATGGGCGATGGCATCGCCTAATAATGATTTCTTATTGAGAAAGGTAAAGGTGCCTACCAAAGCAGAGCTCGCTGTAATTAACACGGCACCAATGGTAACGTAACGAACGTTGGGATCAGCAAATGAAAAGAATTCAGTAAAGCTACTCATGGTAAGATCATTCTCTGTTGGGGAAATTCTCTCGTCTTATCAAATCACCTACATCTGATAACAGCGTAAGTTTTCCTCCATAGGTTTCCTGCAGTTTCTCTTGCGTAAAAATGCGCTCGGTAGGGCCATAGGCCACAAGTCTTGTGTTCAGCAATATCACCCAGTCAAAATAGGTGCTGACTGACTGGAGATCGTGGTGAACGACAATTACCGTTTTATTATTAGCGGTCATCGTTCTCAGCAAACTGATGATGGCCTTTTCGGTGGCCGCATCCACACCAGCAAAGGGTTCATCCATGAAGTAGATATCAGCCTGCTGTGCCAGGGCTCTTGCTAAAAATGTTCGTTGTTGTTGTCCACCTGATAGCTGCGCAATTTGGCGGTTGGCAAATGATTCCATGCCTACTTTTTTAAGGCAATCCATGGCAACATCGATGTCAGCCTGTCGTGGTCTTTTTAACAATCCTAATTTCCCATACCGTCCCATCATCACTACATCCAATACAGACACTGGAAAATCCCAATCAACTGACTCGCGTTGTGGTACATAGCTGATGCGGTGCCGAACCTTATCGATGGATTCATCAAAGAGCTTGCAATAACCACTGCTGAGTGGCAATAGGCCCATGATGGATTTGATCAGCGTGGATTTTCCGGCACCATTAGGACCGATAATCCCTACTAGTTTTCCCTGTGGAATTTCTAGATCAATATTCCAGAGCACAGGCTTGCGATCAAAAGCAACAGTTAAGTCGTGTACTTCTAAGGCAGGGGCTTTTACTGCGTTAACTGCTTCCATATTATTTCAAGGCTTCTACTATGGTAGAAACATTTTTACTGACCATACCCACATAATTGCCTTCAGGTGAATTGGCCTCACCCATGGCATCTGAATATAAACTACCACCAATCTTTACTTGCCATCCTTTTTTCTGACAACCCTCAATCACCGCTTTAATAGACTTATCAGATACAGATGTTTCAACAAAAATGGCTTTAATCTTTCTATCAATGATAAAATTTACCAAATCAGTCACATCCTTTAGACCAAACTCAGAAACCGTTGAGATACCCTGCAAGCCTCTCACTTCAACACCATAAGCATCGCCAAAGTAGCCGAAGGCATCGTGGGCAGTGATCAATACCCTTTGAGTTTCGGGAATATCCTGGATGCTAGTGCGCACAGAGGCATCTAAAGAATCCAATTCTTGCTGATAGCGCAAAGAGTTGGCCGCATAGAATGCAGCGTTGGCTGTATCCTTTTCTTTCATGGTTTTTTCTATTTGTTTAACTGCTTCCTTCCATAATTGTACATCAAACCAAATATGCGGATCGTGTATGCCTTCGCTGATAAGTATCAAGCGTGCAGTGTCAATGGCAGCTGCTACCGGTTCAACTGTTTTTAGGCGACCTAACTTTTCAAGTACTTCACCCATTTTACCTTCGAGGTGTAAGCCATTGTAGAAGATGATATCTGCGTCTGTAAGTCTTTGTAAATCACCTTGCGTGGCTTTGTATAAATGAGGATCAACACCCGGCCCCATCAAAGAAATTACTTCTGCCTGATCGCCTACTACCTGCTTAACGGCATCGCCAATCATGCCGGTGGTAGTGACAATGCTCAATCTTTGGTTTGTCTTTTCTTTCTTAGTCGGCTGACAAGCCCCAAGCAAAAGCGCTAGACAAATGCTGTAGTAGTAGAGTTGGTGAAGAGTAAGTTTCGTATTCATAAATTATTCTTTTACTAAAATGTTTTCTGCGGCCTCTCTGGATATGAGTTGAGGCTTTTTGTTTTGGATGCTTACTTCAAGTGATCCATCGAATTCAATACGCTCTTTAACGATAAGCGAAACGCCAATTGAAACTCCGATCTTGCTGAGGTACTGCAGGAAAGAAGAAGATCCATTGCGGACGGCACAAACAGTTAATGCTTTGTCTATGATCGCGTCTTTGAGTACAATTTGCTTCTCCTGTTTAATCTTACCGTGCTTATCGGGAATGGGGTGACCATGTGGATCAGCAGTAGGGTAGCCCAGGAATTCGTCAAGCTTCTCGATGAGGAGTGGAGATTGTATATGTTCTAACTGCTCAGCCACATCGTGTACTTCATCCCACATAAAGTTTAGCTTTTCCACCAGAAAAGTTTCCCAAAGCCTGTGTTTACGGACAATTGATAGGGCATGGGTCTTGCCTTTTTTGGTAACATTCACGCCATAATACTTTTCGTACGTGATGAACTCTTTCTGCGAAAGTTTTTTGATCATGTCGGTTACGGTGGCTGCTTTGGTAAGCAACGAAGCGGCTATCTCATTGGTTAACACTGACTTCTGGCCGCCTTCCGACAGATGATAGATTGTTTTAAGGTAGTTTTCTTCCGTATAGCTGAGCATACCCTTATTTAAACGATATGCAAAAATAAAAGTTTAGATTAATCTAAAAAATATTTGAAGCTATTCTACAAGGGCTAACAAGGTTTTTTCGCTGGCTGACCAGAAATGATTGGGCGGTAATGGGCTGCGATGGGGCCTTTTTTGGAGGATTTCCAGCATTTCAATGGCGTTTTCCTGTCCATTCATTACCCAACCAAGGCCAAGCTTGTTCACCTGCTGAGCAATGCTTTGGTCTGAAAAGGTAAGTATAGGTAAGTGCCACGCACTGTATTCGTAATATTTAGTGGGTATTCGGCCATCCGTATGGGCTGAGGTCGGGTAGTAGATGAAGCCGATATCTGCCTGCAGGATGCTTTCCTCTATCAACAGATGAGGAACGTGCTTGTCTATGCCGATGAGTTCTATGTATGGACTGGCTTTTTCTTTCAATAATTGTTGGCTTTCACGTTGCGGGGCATAGCCACAAATCGTCAATTTAAATTCAGGCTTGAGGGCATGTAGCTTTTCAATCAAATCAATGGCTTTGAAAACGCCTGTGCTGGCCGAGAGTGTTCCTGTAAAAAGCCAATGAAAACAGCTTCTTTCGCTTTGCGACCGTATAGAAGTTTTTTCATCGACCTTATTTTCAATAACAGTGTAACGCTTTTCAATAAAAGGTAATTGATGCGCATACACTTGTTCAGCCAACACGAAATAATTTACCCAATGGCTGCAAATCTTTTCTTTAAGACGTGTATACCAGGCTAAAGGCTTTCTTACAATCATCGGAAAGGCAGGTGTGTGAATAATGTTGAGATAGTAATTCTCCTGCACATCGTAAATAAGCTTTACCGGCCTGATACTTTTATATACTAAGGCTGCCCCAAGCAGTTCATGAGTACAAATCATCAGGATATCAGGCTTGAGCTGCAGCCATTGCCTTAACATACTCCACGGCTTCCCAAAACGGTCAAAGCTGAGTCGATTCTTCAGGCTGTGGCCAATGCATTCTACCGATTGCACATTTTGCGTCTGACCAAGGCCAAATACGATTACTTCGTGACCATTTTTTGCCAATGCCATGGCTATTTTACCGAACATGCGCGGCTCATCAACAGGTTTTAACACTGAAGCGATTACAATTTTCTTTTTTTTTCTTTCTTGCATGCCTAATTCAAAGGAAAGATAAAAGAAATGAGAGAACTAATAGAAAAGGCTTGGGAAGACAGAAGTTTGCTACAAGAAGCAAATGTGCAACAGACTATTCGTGAGGTAATTGAACAACTTGATAAAGGATTATTGAGGGTAGCTGAACCACAAGGAAATGAATGGAAGGTGAATGACTGGGTGAAGAAGGCGGTGATTCTTTACTTTCCAATTCAAAAGATGGAAACAATAGAAGTAGGACCTTTTGAGTTCCACGATAAAATGGCGCTTAAAAGAAACTATGCTGCTTTGGGTGTGCGCGTGGTACCACATGCCGTAGCACGTTATGGTGCCTACCTGAGCAAAGGGGTTATTATGATGCCTTCTTATGTGAACATCGGAGCTTATGTTGACGAAGGAACCATGGTTGATACCTGGGCCACAGTCGGCAGCTGTGCCCAGATAGGCAAGAATGTTCACCTCAGCGGTGGGGTGGGTATAGGTGGTGTATTAGAGCCCGTGCAAGCTGCGCCTGTGATTATTGAAGACAATGCTTTCTTAGGCTCGCGTTCTATTGTGGTGGAAGGTGTGAGGGTAGGAAAAGAGGCAGTGTTGGGCGCCAACGTTGTATTGACGGCCAGCTCAAAGATTATAGACGTAACAGGTCCAAGTCCCGTTGAATACAAAAGCTATGTGCCTGAACGTTCTGTTGTTATTCCAGGCTCATACACCAAGCAATTTCCTGCGGGCAGTTACCAGGTGCCTTGTGCTTTGATTATTGGTAAACGAAAAGAGAGTACTGACAAGAAAACATCCTTAAATGATGCCTTACGGGAGAATAATGTAGCAGTTTAAAATTATCATGATCAGTCATTGTCCGCAGTTTGTGCACATAGGGTTACAAGAATGTGACCTGGCATATCTTACGGTTTCCTGGTGTTAAAATTCTGGCATTTCTTTTGACAATCTTTATAAAACAAGCATTAACCATTGAGCAGAATCACTAATTTTAATCATCAACCTATGCTTCGCATTTCGGTTATTTTGCTCTACACTGTGCTCTTATTCGGCTTTAGTCCCGAAAAGCAAGAAATCTATCCTGCTGTTAAAAATGATAGCTTCAGGCGAGGCGAATACATCAAGTATAAGCTTACCTATGGCTTTTTTACGGTGGGCAGGGGCCATGCAGCCATCAGTGATAAGTATTACAGCGTTAATGGGCGATCATGCTTTAAACTCGATGCCTATGGCACTACAGCGGGAATGCTCAGTTGGGTAACACATGTAGACGATCATTGGGGTGCCTATATTGATACCCTCTCTATTTTACCAGAGGTATCCTACAGAATCATCCGTGAAGGCAATTACAAGTTGGACGAGTATACCTACTTTGATCACCAGAATAAAAAAGTAGCGGTAAAGGTGATTGATAATAAAACTGGGAAGTTTAAAGAACCAAAAGAATATGATACTAACCTCCATACCCGTGATATGGTGGCTGGGTTTTTATACATGCGTACCCTTGATTTTTCCAAGCTACAGAAAGGCGATACTGTATTGATTAAAGGTTTTTTTGAAGATACCTTTTATAAACAGGCCATTGTATATAATGGCAAGGAAGTCTTGAAAATGAAATTTGGTAAGGTGCGGGCTGTGAAGTTTAAACCAGTGATGCCTGCCAATAAATTGTTTGATGGTGAAAACTCCATCACTGCCTGGTTCTCTGATGATGCTAACCGTATACCCCTACGGATTGATGCTGAGATGTTTATAGGTTCTGCAGGGGTAGAGTTAACTGAATATGGCCGATTAAAACACCCACTTAATTTAGTTAAGTGAAGCGTTCATAATTTGCTGGAACCCCTCGCGTGAAATAGGTTTAATAATATAGTCTTTCACAGACTGGTTGCTCTTAGCCCGGTTGATATCGCTTGGATCGTTAGAGGAGCTCACCATATAAATCTGAATATTCTTCTTTAGACTACTTTTAAAAGTAGCATAGTCATTCAAAAACATCCATCCATCTACATTGGGCATGTTAATATCTAATAAGAGAATATCGGGAAGTTTGTCCTGTTCAGCAGCATGCTCTAATAAATAGCGTAACGCCTCTTCGCCATTCGAAAACTGTAGCACGTGAGCAGAATCATCTGCTGACTTTAACATGCGCGAGGCCGTTAACTGGAAGATATAGTCATCGTCCACCAAGGCAATGGTAGTTGGATTATGTTTTCCCATACACAATCAAACATACTAAATTCTTATTATCCTTCTATACCCAAATTTTAAGGTAATTTTGAAATTGATAGTCTGTTGAAGAAAGCTTTGCATTTTGATGTCTTAATTCTATTTTCATTAAACAAACCTAACGAAATACTATATGTTCAAAGAATTTAAAGCTTTTGCCATGCGTGGCAATGTTGTTGACCTTGCTGTCGGTGTGATCATTGGTGCTGCTTTTGGTACCATTGTCAACTCATTGATCAGCGATGTAATCACCCCGCTGATGTTAAAACCTGCCTTGGATGCAGCTCAGCTCAGTAAGTTGGAAGATTTGACTGCTTTTGGAGCCGTTAAATACGGTAAGTTTTTATCAGCTACCATCAACTTTGTTATTGTTGCTTTCGTGTTGTTTCTGATTGTGAAGGGAATGAATGCTGCCAAAAAGAAAGAGGAAGCAAAGCCAAGTGTACCCCCCGAACAACCAGCTGACATCAAGTTATTGACAGAGATCAGAGATTTGTTGAAGAAGTAATCACGAGAGTTATTCTAACAGAATTTTGGATCAGACGATATCAAAAGACTTTAGGTAGAAAACTTTTATACACAGCTTTTGTTGAATATATATGAAATGGTTAGACGTCATTCAACTGGCAACCAAAGGAAACTTGGTGCCACCACAGCGTGTGGAGAAGTCAGATGAAGAGTGGAAAAAGATATTAAGTACTGAAGAATTTACAGTGGCCCGCAAAAAGGGTACTGAGCGCCCTTGGAGTGGTGAATACTGCGAAGCGCATGAGCCTGGCTTATACGCATGCCGATGTTGTGGTACATTACTTTTTGATTCAAGAACAAAGTTTGAATCAGGAACTGGCTGGCCAAGTTTTGCAGAATCAGTAACACCTAACGTGATAAAGTATACGAAAGATACAAGCTATGGTATGGTGCGCATCGAAGTAGAGTGCAATGTATGCGATTGTCATTTGGGGCATGTCTTTAATGATGGGCCAGCACCTACAGGGCTTAGGTACTGTATCAACTCACTCTCTATTAAACTAAAGACCTCCTAGAGGTCTTTTTTTATTTATCTGTATTTCAGATAGTTAAATCCTTTTTCATCAGTTTTATATCATTAGTATAATAATTGTAAAAGTAATCCGTATATTAGTTTTACAAAATGTATACAAATGTCGAAAGAATACCTGGGTGAATTTGAGGAGCTTGTCTTAACGATGGTAGGCATCCTACAGGAAGATGCTTATGGTAATGCGGTGGTCGAGTTAATCAAGGACCGCATCGGGCGTGAGGTTAATCTAAGCGCTGTTCACGTTACACTTTATCGACTAGAAGATAAAGGCTTGGTAAAGTCAGAAATGGGAGGCGCTACGCAATCAAGAGGGGGAAGACGGAAACGTATTTTCAAAATCACGAATGCGGGATTGGCCATGCTGCAAACCATGAAGGAAATGCGTACAGATCTATGGAAGTTGGTGCCACAATTGAAAATAGTGGTTGCCTAACATGTCAAAATACCATTCATATTAATCATTGCATGTGAAAGATTGGCAAGCATCAGTACCTCAATGGGCATTGCGTTTTCTTAGATGGTATTGTCCCGACTACCTGCTAGAAAGTGTAGAGGGTGATCTGTTGGAGGAGTTTGAGGCGGATGTTAAAACCTATGGCATCAAGAAAGCAAGACGACTCTTTATTCAACATACGCTTTTGTTTTTCAGACCCGGCATCATTTTCAGGAACCGATTTTCATTTCAATCTATTAACCAGGCTATGCTGCAGAATTATTTTAAAGTGGCTATGAGATCGATGGCCAAACGGAAACTATATGCTTTTATTAACTCATTTGGATTAAGCATTGCCATTGCCTGTTGTGTTTTGATTTATCTGTACATACAAGATGAAAATAGCTTCGATCAATTCCATGATCGTAAGGAAAGAATTGTAAGAATCCATAATAAATCTTTTGATCAACAATTATTGGATGAAGGAAAAGAGCCCTACAGTTATAGTGCCTGGCTGCCGGCAAAACTAGCGGATGTTTTGCAGGACGAATTACCTGAAGTGGAACATGTTACCCGCTTCAATAGCGGTACAGAGGGCGTCATGCGCTACGGAGATAAAATATTTAAACAAAGAACAGCCTTCGCTGACAGTGGTTTTTTCCGGATGTTTACTTTTCCCGTTGAGCAAGGGTCAACTAATAAAATATTTAGAAATCTGCATGAAGCTGTTTTGACTGAAAAAGTAGCCACTAAATTTTTTGGCAATGAAAACCCTATTGGTAAGACCTTTACTTTTTCAATCAATGAAAGCACTGAGTATGTTGTAGTGGCAATCGTAGCAGCCCCACCGGCCCACTCAAGCATTGACTTTGACATGATTTTACCAACCCAGGCCCAGCCTTACTTTGCCAGGAATGCTGAGTCGTGGAGTGCCTTCTCTTACCCAACCTTTGTACAGTTAAAGTCAGCAGATGCAATTTTTAACTTTGGACAACATTTAGATACACTCGTTAACAAATACATGGCCAAGCGCTATGAACAATGGCGGGAGCGTGAAAAGATACCTGCACAATACAAGGTAGGGGAGTTTGACGTCATTCCATTGACAGACATACACCTCAGTAATCAGGTGTACTGGCATAAGGTGAGTGATGAAAAGTATGCCTGGATTTTGATGGGGATAGGATTATTGATTTTAATAATTGCCTGTATCAACTACATCGTCTTGTCTTTGGCCACGGCCAACTCACGCCAGACAGAGATAGGCGTGCGTAAAGTAGTAGGAGCCCGACAAGGTCAGTTAATCAATCAATTTTCAGCCGAGTCTCTCATACTTTCCATAGTAGCTATGTTCATTGGAATTGGATTAGTTTCAATACTCCTTCCAGTTTTTAACCAATATACTGGTAAAAGCATAGCATTTTCAATTAGTAACCTAAGCCAGATTGTAGGTTTTATGTTTGCATTGGCCATCATCATTGGTCTGCTTGCTGGTAGCTATCCTGCATTTGTTTTATCAAGTTATAAGCCAGTAGTTGTTTTAAAGTCTAAGAATAGCGCTAAGCTGCAAACCCCTTTTGCCAAGGGTATGGTGATTCTGCAATTTTCTTTGTCAAGTATCTTGATTGTAAGTTCCGTCATCATGTATAAGCAGATGGATTACATCACCAGCAAAGATTTGGGCTTCCGGGCAGATAAGGTACTAGCCATTGAAACCAATGCAGGCTGGACCAAGGCTTCAGATGATATGATCAATCAACTCCGTATCGCTTTGAGTAATGAACCATCGGTCAGTGCAGTTTCAGGCACGAGTACTTCATTCAATAGGGGCTGGTCGCGTTACGGCTATCAGGTAAATGGAGAGAATAAAGAAGCCTATGTTTTCAGAGTAGACGAAAACTATCTCTCTCTTTTTGATATGCAATTAGTACAAGGCAGAAACTTTAGTACTACCGAAGATACATCAGCTGTTATTGTCAATGAAGCCCTGGTACGAGATATGGGTTGGAAAGAGCCACTTGCAGAATACCTTAACTGGAGAGAAGATTCAATTGGAAGAGGGGCTCCGGTAATTGGAGTGGTGAAGGATTATAATTTTTTGTCACTTGAAAACGATATACACCCAATGTTTATAGGTGCTAAGAATCAAACATTTGGTCACATGACCACGGCTCTAGTTAAATTGGCTCTAGGTGATTTAACAGATCAGCTTGCAACGGTGGAGCGTGCCTGGAAAAAAACTTTTCCTGATAAGCCTTTTGAGTACACATTCGTAGATCAAGATGTTGCCCGACAGTATGCAACACATCAGCGTTGGATGAAAATCATGGCCATAGCCACCATGTTTGCCATTATCATTTCATGCCTTGGTTTATTTGGCTTGGCAGGCATTGAATCACTCAACCGCATTAAGGAGGTAGGTATACGCAAAGTGATGGGGGCATCGTGGTGGGGGTTAATGTTGCTGCTCAATAAAAAATATATGCTCCTTGCCATTGTAGCTTTTTCTATTGCGTCTCCCATCTCCTGGTTTTTTATGCAAGAATGGTTAGATACCTTCAAATTTAAAGTTGATTTAACCTGGGATTTGTTTGCCTTGACTTTGGCTGGTGGGCTGTTAATAGCTTTAACGACTGTGAGTTACCATGCGATGAAAGCGGCAAGAATCAATCCTGCCGAAACACTCAAGTATGAGTAAGACTTTTTATCTTCATACTTTTAGATACCATGTCAACTTATTTTCAACACATTATTAGCATTCAGCGTGATGACATAGACGGGATGAACCATGTTAATAATGTAGTGTATTTGCGCTATGCACAAGAGGTAGCCGAGGCGCATTGGTTAACCAAAGGTTCGGCTGACTTTAGAAAGCAATTTCATTGGGTAGTGCTGCGACATGAAATTGACTACCTGGCACCGGCTACATTTGGGCAGACATTATTGGGTAAAACCTGGGTGGAGCAGCCTGAAGGCCCCAAGTTTCTCAGGCATGTAGAACTTTATAACAACGACTTGCATAAAATTTCAGCTAAAGTTAAAACTACCTGGTGCCTGTTAGACGCCACTACCCTCAGGCCAAAGCGCATCGAAGGCGAAATGATGGAGGTTTTTAAGTAAGATCTCCGGGGCACCCTTATCTTTGCGCCCGCATGTTGCCAATCCAATCCTACTCCCAAGCCATCGATTACCTCTACAGCAATTTGCCTATGTTTCAGCGCATTGGTCCGGTTGCTTACAAAAAAGACCTGACCAATACTTTAGCCCTTTGCGAGGCACTCGGTAATCCGCAGCATCGTTTCAAAAGCATCCATGTAGCAGGTACCAATGGTAAAGGCAGTACCTCTCACATGCTGTCCTCTATTTTACAGGAAGCAGGTTATGCTACAGGGCTCTATACCTCACCTCACCTGAAAGATTTTACCGAGCGTATACGCATCAACGGTGATCCCATTACGCAAGCATTTGTGATTGATTTAATTAACAGGTTGCATTCGGTGATTGAAGAGGTGAAACCCTCTTTTTTCGAAATGACTGTGGCCATGGCTTTTGATTATTTTGCCTCTCAACAGGTTGAGGTTGCTGTGATAGAGGTAGGCTTAGGAGGTCGCTTGGATTCAACCAATATTATAAATCCTGAGTTATCGCTGATAACCAACATAGGCTGGGATCACATGGATTTATTAGGCGATACCCTTGAAAAAATTGCAGGCGAAAAGGCAGGAATCATTAAGCCCAAAGTGCCTGTGGTGATTAGTGAGCGTCAGGCAGGAATTGAGGAAGTATTCAAACACAAAGCTGAAGGTGAAGAAGCTGTCTTGTGCTTTGCAGAAGATTTTTACCATGTTGAGCTAAAAGGGAAGGATGCTTTCGATGGTTTTACAGCTTACTGGAATGCGGAACCATTCTTAAGCCTTGATCAATTTCCGCTGGGAGGTGTTTATCAGCAAAAGAACCTGCAGGGCGTGCTGATGGCAACAGAAGTTTTAAATGAGCAAGGTTTCGTTATCAGCAAAAATGCGATTGAAAGAGGTTTGCATAACGTGGTGGTTAATACGGGCTTGAAAGGTCGCTGGCAGAAGCTAGCTGAAAAGCCTTTGATCATCTGCGATACGGGGCATAATAAAGATGGTATTCTACTTGTGTTAAAACAGTTGGCTCAGTTAAACTATAGACAGTTACATATTGTCATGGGCATGGTGAAAGGAAAGGATGCCGAAGCCGTATTGGCACTGATGCCAAAAGAGGCCCGCTATTATTTTTGTGAAGCGAAAATACCACGTGCAGAGCAAGCAGAAATATTGGCCACAAGAGCAGCTAATCTTGGGCTGGATGGTATAGTAATTAAAGACGTAAATGAAGCCTTGGCATTGGCTAAGAACCAGGCTCAAGCTGATGATGTGATTTTTATTGGTGGCAGTACTTTCGTAGTCGCTGAAGTAAACGAGTTGTAAAATCACATGACTCCATCATCATAGACTAATTTGAAATTGAGATAGTAATAGTTAGTGTAAGCTTAAGAAACCGTTATACAAGGTGAAAAGAAAAAAAGAACGTTTTAAAGCAATTGAAGAAAGGGCTAACGTGATAGAACCTACCAAGGAAAACTACCACGATATAAAAGGTGAGTGGCGTAAGCAATATTTTAAAAACGATCACCCGATTACCATCGAATTGGCTTGCGGTCGTGGTGAATATACAATTGGATTAGCGACCCTTTTTCCTGAGCGAAATCATATTGGTATAGATATGAAGGGTGAGCGCATATGGAAGGGCAGTAGCTGGGCGATGGAACAGAATCTTACTAATGTTGCCTTTCTGCGGACGCACATCTTGATGATTGAAAACTTCTTTGCTGATGGAGAGGTCGATGAAATATGGATTACTTTTCCAGACCCTCGTCCCAGAAAGCGTGACATAAAACGAAGAATTACCAACCCTCGCTTCCTGGATATGTATAAAAAGCTGGTGAGACCAGGAGGTTATGTTCGTTTAAAAACTGATAACACAGGGCTTTACAATTACACCTTGGAGGTTTTAAGTGAAAGAAATGATATCGAGGATCTACAGTTTACCAATGAGGTATACAATTCTACCTTAAGTCCGGAGGTATTTGATATCAAGACAAAGTACGAAACTATGTTTGCCGAGAAAGGGGAGACGATTAAGTATCTGAGATTTAAATTTAAGGCTTAACTTTTCTTTTGATTCTTAATCCATCTACTTTCTGTCCATTGCTTTTGTTGCGCTGCTGGTAAGAATGTCCAGGCAACAAAGCGACTGGTTTTGTTGCCCTGATGCATGGTTATGGTTCTTACTTCTTCAGCGCCAATGTCTTTTAGTTGTACGTAAATACTTTTTAAGTGAATGGACTTTGCCACAAGGCTGGTAAACCAGAGGCACTGTTTTGCGTAGTCTTTACTTTGTTTAATCATCGTTTGCACAAAGCGTTCCTCCCCACCATCGCACCAAAGTTCTTTACTTTGTCCACCAAAATTGAGTGTGACTTTACTCACCTTTTTACCCTTAAGATTACTTTGTTTTCGTAGTGTTCCTGCTTCTGCCTCTTGCTGCGAACGGTGAAAAGGTGGGTTGCAAATGGTTAAATCGAAATAGTCATTGGCTTGAATAATATTTCTAAAAATGTCGCCTGCTTTGATTTGCTTTCTGATTTCAATGTTTCCGTTCAAAGCTGAATTTCTTTGTACAATATCCTTCGCAGATTGTATGGCAAGTGAGTCTACATCAGCGCCCACAAAATGCCAGGCATAACTTTGGTGACCTACGATCGGGTAAATGCAGTTGGCACCTACACCAACATCAAGACAATTGACGATAGCACCTCTCGGGATACTTCCCTGATTGCAACTCGCCAGCAAATCTGCTGCATAATGAATATAATCAGCTCTGCCCGGTATGGGCGGACATAAATAGCCTTTGGGAATTTCCCAATACTGAATGTGATAATATGCTTTGAGCAAAGCTTTGTTTAAGGCAAGCACGGCCTCCGGATTGGCGAAGTCAATGGATTGATCCTGAAATTCGTTTGTCCGTACAAATTTTGCAAGTGTAGGGTAAGCCTGCGTCAGCATTTTAAAATCGTAGCGTTTCCGATGTTGATTGCGGGGATGGAGCGCTGATTTCTCTACCGCATGTATTTTCTTTTTGGGAAGCATCTCCGATTATTTCATTAATAAAGATGATGGTAAAGGATGCTTTTAACATGCTGATTTATCATGCAGCTTTTCAAATCACTAACGGTTTAGCTTTTTATCCAGTTGATAATAGCTTTCCCATATGATAATACCTGTGAGAAAACTAGTTATCGATAAATCCCAAAATCCGTATAAATCAAAATTTGTTTTGATTAGGCCGAAATTCATCACGACCAAAGACAGGCCATAAATAATCGATACGAGTATGAATGTTCTCAATAGTTTGAGAATCCAAATCTGCTTGATGAAGTATAATCCAAAAATTATTTGTGGCAGCAGAAAGCCAGGTGTAACGGCCAACTTCATGCCTTCGATGCGATCACCTGTGATGACAATCATGATCATGCTTGCCACATATGGAATCGTCAAAACGAGTAATGCCAGTAAGCCATATTTCGCCAATCGCATGAATATTAATGATTAAGTTGATTTGGTTATTGGATAAATAAGCAGAATGATTTTAAGACCAGCTATTTACAATAAAGGCTACTCTGACGAGTAGCCTCTATCGAAGAGTATTATCTATAGATCAAACAAAAGCCGGAATACCTGTGATCTGGTTACCCAAAATAAGGAGGTGGATGTCGTGTGTACCTTCATAGGTTACTACTGATTCCAGGTTCATCATATGGCGCATGATAGGGTATTCACCAGTAATACCCATACCGCCATGTATTTGTCTGGCTTCACGGGCAATTTCTAAAGCAACTGCTACATTGTTACGCTTGGCCAGCGAGATCTGTGCCGTAGTGGCTTTTCCTTCATTCATTAACACTCCAAGGCGCCAGTTCAATAATTGCGCTTTGGTAATTTCGCTCAGCATTTCAGCCAACTTCTTTTGCACTAACTGGAAAGAAGCGATTGGCTTGCCAAATTGAATCCTTTCGGCCGCATAGCGTCTGGCGCTGTCATAACAATCCATCGCTGCACCAATAGCACCCCAGGCGATCCCATAGCGGGCTGAGTCAAGGCACATCATGGGTGCACCAAGACCATTCTTACCAGGTAATAAATTTTCTTTAGGCACCTTCACATTGTCAAATACCAATTCGCCAGTGGCGCTCGCACGCAATGACCATTTGCCATGGGTTTCAGGGGTAGAGAAACCTTCCATACCTCTTTCTACAATCAAACCATGGATGCGACCAGCCTCATTCTTGGCCCACACCACAGCAACATCAGCACGGGGTGAATTGGAAATCCACATCTTGGCACCATTAAGCAAATAGTGGTCACCCATGTCTTTGAAATTGGTAACCATCCCACTTGGGTTTGAACCGTGATCTGGTTCTGTTAAACCAAAGCAACCCAGCCATTCGCCTGAAGCAAGTTTAGGAAGGTACTTTTTGCGTTGTGCTTCAGATCCAAACTTATAGATAGGATACATAACCAGGGAACCTTGTACAGAGGCGGTAGAACGCATGCCTGAGTCACCTCTCTCAATTTCCTGCATGATGATACCGTAAGCAATATAATCCAAGCCACCACAGCCGTATTCTACGGGCAGGGTAGGACCGAAAGCTCCCACTTCACCAAACTTCTTTACGATCTCAAAAGGAAAATGAGCTCTTTGCGCCCAATCCTCCACATAAGGAGAGATCTCTTTCTTCACAAATTGGCGCACGCTACTGCGGATCAGCTTGTGTTCCTCCGTCAGCAAATCATCAATTGCGTAAAAATCTGGATGTTCGTACAAATCTTGTTTCAGCGATTTCTTAGCGTGTGTGCCATTTTCAGTCGCGGTAGCCATAGGATTAATCGGTTATGCTTATTTTCGGGCAATTTACGACTTAATCCTTAACCAATGTCAACCTCTTCCTTTGATCCTGTGTTGATTGAGCAATTAAAAAAGCTACAGGAAAAGTATGCCGTCATGGGCCAAGACCTTTCCTCGTATTTGGATGGCCTGCTCTATTCTGACTATTTAACTTATTGGGACTATATCCATACAGATACCCTACTGAGTTTGCAGAATCCCAAGACCAGTTTTCCGGATGAACAGGTCTTCATCATGTATCATCAGATCACAGAATTGTACTTTAAATTGATTTTACATGAAACGGAGCAAATTGCTCAGCGTGAGCCACTTGATGAAGATTTCTTCTTGTCCCGATTAGGGCGTATCAACCGTTACTTTAAGCAGTTGGAGAACTCCTTCGACATTATGGTAGATGGGATGGACAAAGAACAGTTTTTGAAATACCGGATGTCTTTATTACCAGCCTCTGGCTTTCAATCCGCACAATATCGTCTGATAGAAATATCCTCTACTTCTCTGATTAATTTAATGGATGAGGCTAGCCGACTCCAAGCCAAAGAGAATGATGCGATAGGACAACAAATGGAGAAGATCTATTGGCGGAGTGGGGCCACAGAATTGGCATCGGGTAAAAAGACATTGACTTTGCAACAATTTGAAGAGAAATACCTGAAGACTTTCGCGAATTATGCCGAGCAATACAGGCATAAAAATCTTTATCAGCTATACCTTCAGCACTTTCAAAACAGTCCTAAGGCTGACGAAATCAAAGCCGCCTTGCGCGAGTACGATGTTGTGGCCAATGTAAAATGGCGCCTGGCCCATCTTCGGTCAGCAGGGCGTTATTTGCAGAAGAGTCCGGAGGATATAAAAGCCACCGGTGGCACTAACTGGCAGAAATACCTGCCTCCGCGCTTTCAGCGCATTATGTTTTTCCCCGCTTTGTGGACAGAAGAGGAGAAAGCCAACTGGGGGCGTGCGGCCTTTGAGCGCTAAGACCAATCCAAAGCATATACTTTTTTCGTAAATTGCTTTCAATACGTGGGCTATGCAAAAGTTGTTATTTATTGTTGCGCTGATGATTGCTTGTGTACAAGGCAGCTATGCGCAGCTCTATAATCGCATGAGTTACCATGATCTTGAGAAGCGGCACATCAAAGAATTCTACCAGGTAAAGGATACCATCAAGAACATCCTCCATGGTCGCTACATATCTTTCTTTCTAAACGGTCATCCTGAATCGAAAGGCCAGTTCATCAACAACGAAACCAGCGGTGTTTGGGAGTTCTTTTATGAAACGGGCAATCTGAAGATGCGGGGGATTCTGCGCCAAAGTTCAAACTATGGTCTGTGGGAATACTTTTATGAGAGTGGGCAGAAAAGCATGGAAGGCACCATTAACGGTAAAAACCGTGAAGGAGAGTGGAAACTCTATTATGAAAATGGCCAGCTTAAAGAAATCGGCAGTTACGAAAACAACAAGCATATTGGTTTATGGAAAGCCTATTATGAAGATGGCGCCCTGAAAGGTGAGATCGATTATGTAGACGATTTTGGTCGCTATATCGAATACTTTCACTCAGGCAAAGTATATGGGGAAGGACCGCGCATGGGCAATAAGAACAGCGGCCATTGGCGCTTCTTTGCAGAAGACGGCACCATTCAAATGGAAGGTGAGTATGTAGCCGGTAAAAGGCAAGGTGAATGGATGCATTATTTCAGTAGTGGAAAGCTGCATTCAAAAGGATTTTATGAGAACGACATACCCGTTGGTTTCTGGGAATACTTTTATGAGACGGGAGAGGTTCATAAAAAAGGCTCCTACCACGCAGGGAAAAGAAGTGGTGAGTGGTTGTCTTTATCGCCTACTGGCAGCATTTTAAGCGAAGCCAGCTTTGAGAAAGGCCTGGGTATTTGTAAGGAGTATTATCCCAGCGGTAAACTGCGAATTGTTGGTCGTTTGGAAGATGACAAACGCCAGGGCAAATGGGAGTTCTTTTATGAAGATGGAAAAAAGGAAGGTGAGTGTGAGTACGTAAACGGTCGGGGCACTTACTATGGTTATTACCCGGATGGTGCCATGCAGACCAAGGGCCAAATGGAGGATGATAAGAAAACTGGCACCTGGGAGATTTTTGAAAGAGATGGAACGTTATCGGGTTATTACAAACCTTTCTATGACGACAAAAAAACAGTGAAAGATATTGAAGCACTAGCCGACAGAAAATACGAGCGAACCAATGCTTCCCACACTCGAGGGATGTCTTATTTCGATCCGCGCAGCAATGAGTTTAGGGGGGTAATTCTGGGCACTAATCCTTTTTTCTCTGCCATTGGTCGCTTTCCGATAGCCGTTGAGTTTTACTTACAAGAACGACTTGGCCATGAGTTTGAATTCATAGGCATCAGAGAGCCTTTCTTTACAAGGGATGATGCCGTGGCCTTGGGTAAAACCTTCATGCGCGGTTATAGTGTGAGTATCAAGCAGAAGATGTACAATCCATTAAAGGCAGGTATGTGGTACTTCGGGCATGAAATACGCTTTACCAATCTTGGACACTTTGTTAATATCGAATGGCCCCTTTCACCCGGCAAATACACTACAGCAAGCTCTGCCGAGCAGCGCATTGCCTGGGGTGCTCTGACAGGCTATCGCATTATGCGCAGGAATAATGCCAAAGGTTTTACGATGGATGTATTTGGCTCAGTGAATTTTGGCTATAGAAATTTTGTGAGTGATACCCAACACGAGGAATTATTCCAGCGACTTGAACAAAAGCCATTCTTCACATCGTTCCACTTTGGTCTCAATGTTGGCAATGTTTTTTCATTCCGTTAAGCTCTCAACTTCTACCATAACGGGTAATCATCTTCAAACAAGCTTTGCAAACCTTTCTGTATCTTTGCCTCCATTGAAGGATAAACACCTTCCGCATGCAAGTAAAAGAACTCATCCTCACTCCAGAAGAAGCTTTCGATGAAACACACTTTATTGAAACGCTCCATCAAAAGTTATCCATTCCTCTAGGCGGAGAACGCATCGTTCAACCCTCGAAACGGTCTATTGACGCAAGAGGGCGTGATATCAAAGTAAGAATTCAGTATGAAGTTTATAACCGCCAGACAATTAAATCTTTACGTGGTAAAGACTACAGTACTGTCCATGGAAAAGATCCTGTAATAATCATCGGTTCAGGACCTGCCGGTCTGTTTGCAGCCCTGCGATTAATAGAACTTGGGTTTAAGCCCATTGTGCTTGAACGTGGAAAAGATGTACAAGCCCGCAGGCGCGATTTAGCAGCCATTAATAAAGAACATGTTGTCAATCCAGATTCAAACTATTGCTTTGGTGAAGGCGGGGCGGGTACTTATTCAGATGGTAAGTTGTACACCCGCAGCAAGAAGCGTGGGGATGTGCAGCGCATCATGGAGATACTTGTAGCCCATGGCGCAAAGGATGAGATTTTATATGACGCCCATCCGCATATCGGCACCAATAAGCTGCCCAAGCTCGTAGCCGAATTACGCGAAAGTATTGTACAGGCAGGAGGGGAAGTTCACTTCAATACGAAGGTTACGGATCTGATCGTGAAGGGTGATAGGATTGAAGGCATCGTGACGGAAAAGGGAGATACCATTACAGGCGTGGCTACTATTTTAGCAACCGGTCATTCGGCCCGCGACATATTTGAACTTCTATACCACAAACAAATATTGATCGAGGCAAAACCCTTCGCCTTAGGTGTTCGTGTTGAACATCAACAAAACCTGATTGATCGCATACAGTATCATTGCCCTATTGATCGGGGTGCTTATTTGCCTGCTTCCGCTTATGCACTGGTACATCAAGCCCAAATCAATGGAAAGGATAAGGGAGTTTTTTCCTTCTGTATGTGCCCAGGCGGTTTTATTGTGCCGGCTGCTACCGCACCAGGTGAATTGGTGGTGAATGGCATGAGTCCTTCAAGGAGAGATTCGCGTTTTGCTAACTCCGGTATTGTGGTAGCTATCGATGAACCCGACTATAAGAAGTATAGTCAGCATGGGGTGCTGGCCGCTTTACGCTTTCAGGCTGATATTGAGAAAAAGGCTTGGGAAGTAGGTGGCAAAACCCAGACTGCTCCAGCCCAGCGATTGATGGATTTTGTAGATAAAATGCAATCTGCTTCACTGCTGGATACTTCTTATCAGCCTGGTTTGCTTTCTGCCGATATGCGCGCCTTTTTACCAGATTTTGTTGCTGATGCCTTGCGACAAGGCTTTAAGGCCTTTGGCCAGAAGATGAAGGGTTATTTAACCAATGAAGCACAAGTGATTGGCCTAGAGAGTCGTACCTCATCACCTGTTCGTATTCCCCGTGACAAAGAAACCTTGCAACACCCACAGATTAATAACTTGTTCCCCTGCGGTGAAGGTGCCGGTTATGCCGGTGGTATTGTGTCAGCGGCCATGGATGGTGAGCGCTGTGCAGAAGCTGTTTCCATGCTTGTGCGGAAATGAGTTATCAGCTGCTAGCCGCTAGCCTTGAAGGATACTCGTAACGAGTAGCTGCCAACTCGAAGCTATTTCCTACCTTTGCGCTCCTTTTAATCATCGCATCCTGTGAATTATCTATCTGCCGAGAACATCTCCAAAACCTATAACGACCGCTGGCTATTCAAAGAAATCAACCTGGGTATCAGCCAAGGAGAGAAAATGGCTTTTGTAGGCAATAATGGGGTGGGTAAATCGACCTTGCTCAAGATTTTAACTGGTGAAGTGGCTTCAGATTCAGGTAAGGTGGTCATCAGAGACGGTATCAAGCTTGGTTACCTGACACAGCAACCCAATGTAGATGAGAATTTGCTGGTGAAAGACATCCTGTTCAGCGAAAGCAATGAGATCGCGAAGGCTGTAAAGGAGTACGAAGATTGTCTTCATCATCCTGATGTACCCGAAGCACGCATGCAGGCCGCTTTGGAAAAGATGAGCGACTTGAATGCCTGGGATTATGATAATAAGGTACAAGAGGTTATTGGTAAGCTGGGGGTGCCTGATATGGACAAGCGCTTTGGCGACTTATCGGGCGGACAGAAGAAGCGCATTTTCCTAGCGCAACTGCTTTTAAAGGAGCCTGATTTGATCATCATGGATGAGCCCACCAACCACCTGGATTTATCGGCCATTGAATGGCTTGAAAACTACCTGGCGGGACCTAACGTAACCTTGATTATGGTGACGCACGATCGTTACTTTTTAGATGCGGTAGCCAACGAAATCATAGAACTCGACAGGGGACAGCTTTACCGTTACAAAGGCAACTATGCTTACTTTTTAGAGAAGAAAGCTAACCGCGAAGAAATACTAAAAGCAGAAGTAGCCAAGGCCCGTAACCTCATGAAAAAGGAATTGGACTGGATGCGCAGACAACCGAAAGCGCGCGGTACCAAAGCCAAATATAGAATTGAAGCTTTCTACGAGCTTCAGGAAAAAGCGCAAACTGATTTGCGCAAAGATCGCTTAGAGCTCGACATCAAAGAGGCGCGACAGGGAGGTAAGATTCTAGAGATGGATAAAATCTCCAAGAAGTTTGGCGACCATATGTTGATCGATAATTTTTCTTACGTCTTTAAAAAGAAAGATCGCATTGGTATTGTAGGTAAGAACGGCATTGGAAAATCTACTTTCTTGAACATCATTACGCAAAGACTAAAACCAGATAGTGGTGAAGTGACTCCTGGTGTCACCACCAAGTATGGTTACTTCACGCAGGATGCCATGAATCTTAATCCGGCTAACCGGGTAATTGAAGAAGTAAAAAACATCGCTGAGTTTATCACTTTATCAGATGGCAGTCAGGTATCAGCTTCCAAGTTTTTAGATAACTTTTTATTTCCACCAGAGAAGCAATACACGTATGTAGAGAAACTCAGTGGGGGCGAAAAGAAGCGTTTACAGTTATTAAAGATGTTGGTGACCAATCCTAACTTCTTAATACTCGATGAACCTACCAACGATTTTGACATTGATACCCTCAATGTGCTCGAAGAGTTTTTGGATAATTTCACAGGCTGCTTATTGCTGGTATCCCACGATCGTTACTTCATGGATCATCTGGTAGATCAGTTGTTTGTTTTTGAAGGAGAAGGAAAGATTAGATTGTTCCCGGGTAACTATACCGATTATCGCGATTGGATGGAAGAGCAGGAAGCCATGGCTGCGAAACCTGTGGTCGAAAAGAAAGAAGTTATCAATACGACTACTGAAGAAGGAAAAAAGAAATTGTCATTTAAAGAAAAGCAAGAACTCGATAACCTGCCTTCGGAAATTAATAAGTTGGAGGAAAAGAAGCTTGCGTTGACCAATTTACTCAACAGTGGTACAACGGATCATAAGCAATTGCAGCAATGGGCGGATGAAGTTAAGCAGATTACAGACCTTCTTGATGAAAAAACGATGCGCTGGATGGAGTTATCTGAAATGGCTGGTGCTTAGTTTTAGCTGATTTGATGGCGGAATGGCCAATCAGCTCAGTATAAATATGAGTTGTTGGCTTGTAAGCTAACAGGTATCCATAACATTAAATCCTTTATCGGGTTTTAATAGTATGGAGCTGATACCAAAAGAAACCATACTAAGCTGGGATCGCTTTTACCGCGGTAACTTTATCAATAGCCTTTCGGGTTATAAGTCGGTAAGCCTTATTGCAACAGTAGATAAAAAGGGAAATCCTAACCTGGCCATTTTTAGTAATCTTGTTCATTTAGGTGCCGACCCGGCCTTGATTGCTTTTGTGAACCGACCTCGAGAAGCAGCACCCCATACTTTGCAAAATATTGAAGCAACAGGTCTGTATACGATCAACCATATTCATCCTGATATGGTTTTACGTGCTCATCAAACCAGTGCCAAGTATTCGACCGATGTTAATGAGTTTGAGGCAGCAGCTTTAAAGCCAGAATATGTAGAAGGATTCAGCGTGCCTTTTGTGAAAGAGAGTAGGTGTAGTTATGCTATGAAGTTGATAGAAGTTATACCGATCAAGCATAACAATACTTTCTTGGTGATAGGTGAGCTACAGCAGGTGAGACTCGACACCACTATTATACGCAGTGACGGTTTCCTGCAACTTGATAAAATTGAAACAGTGGCTTCTTTGGGTATAGATGCCTATTACAAGCCTCAGCCATTGGCACGCTATTCTTACGCCAAGCCAGGCACCATAGCGACTAATCTGGATGAGTTTACTGTTTAACTAAGTGGCCACTTGCCAGGGTTTTGTTATCACCGTTAACAATGTAATGATAGGCGCCTGCGCGTAAGTGTTCTGTATCGATCACCCCCGGTAAATAGACCAACTCTTGCAAAGCTGTTTTTCCTTCGGCATTTAATAGTGTGAACGAAACAGGTTTTGTGTAATCACCATTGAGATTTAATTGCTTGCCCAAGGGATTAGGAAATATTTCCAGGCTAGCTTCTCCTTTTTTCTTTTTCACATTTGTGATCGTACTCTTTATATATTGGATGGCCTCTTGGCTGAGAATTCTGTTTACCCAATATTCATACATTTTGCCTGAAGGATGCAATTGGTCACTGGCCACCAGCTCGGGTTGCTGTAAACCAAGCCTTGATATATCAGTTATATTAATATACATCACGCCTAATTTCTCTGAGATGGCCTTATTCACAGCATTATAAGCGTCTAGTTCTGCACTTATTTTTGCCTGGGTGCTTTGCCCAAAGGGTGTGTAACCATAATCAGGAATGGACAAAACAAAAACTCTTTCCTTGCTTCCGGCTATGTTAATGGCTGTCTTTAGTAGTTCTTCAAACTCTGGAGCATAGCTTTCCACAGATTTTGATTGGTATTGATTGTTGACCCCGATGAGCAGGGATACTAAATTGAAATCACCAGGTTGAATAGCGGCAGTTTGAATGGCTGCCTTTAACTGATCAGTGCGCCATCCCGTAGTAGCAATAATGCGAGGTTCATTGCAGGCTAAATTTTTATTTTCTCTAAACCGATTGATCAATTGAACAGGCCAACGCAGGTTTGGCTCTACACTTTGCCCTATTGTATAGGAATCTCCTAAGGCCAACATCTTCACCCTTTCTTCCACAATAAGGGTTTGACCTGCAAGAGGTGAGGCCACTATTAAAAGTATAAGCAGTCTAATCATAGTCATAAAACAGTAAAGGGGCGCTTTGGTTTGTACTTTTAGTAATCGGAAGCTTTTCTTAACTTTCCAACACATGGCTAAGATAAGTACTTGTTCCTCTGGTAAAAAACTTTATTTATCTGAAGCACTGGCTGAAGAAGCCTTGCTGGGCGCTCATGTGCAATTTGATTTCGCGCAAGGAACCGGACCTATTGCCGTTTACCGATGTGATGATTGTGGGTATTTTCATCTCACATCACAAGGGCTTATCAACACTAAGCTAAAAGACTTTCTCGCTTCCGGGGATTATAAACGCCTTCGGCAGGCCGCAGCATGGACTTCTAAACTTAAACATAAATACTAGTGAATTGGATTGAGATAGTCGGGCACACCGGCTCCCTGCTTAGCAGCATTACATTTATACCTCAGGTCTATAAAGTTTGGCAAACCAAACGCACAAAAGACCTGAGTCTTAGCATGATGTTCATTGTATTTACCAGCACAGTGGTATGGCTGGTCTATGGTATCGGCCTGATGCTTTGGCCGGTGATTATCTGCAATGCCATTATTTGCATGCTAAGCCTGCTGCTCATTTATTTTAAAATCACTTTTGATAAGCAGTAATATGGCCTCATTGAGTTTAGGAACCCCACTGACCCAGACAGCCACTAAGGTGATGCTGCTAGGTTCTGGTGAATTGGGCAAAGAAGTAGTGATTGAATTTCAACGCTACGGGGTAGAGGTGATTGCAGTTGATCGCTACGCCAATGCACCTGCCATGCAGGTGGCCCATCGTTCGCACGTTATTTCCATGCTCGATGGCGCTGCGTTACGAGCCATTATAGAAAAGGAAAAACCTCATTATATCATTCCAGAAGTAGAGGCCATTGCTACGGATACGCTGGTGGCTTTGGAGCAGGAGGGTTTTACCATTATCCCCACCGCCACCGCTACGCGCCTGACCATGAATCGTGAGGGCATTCGTACCTTGGCAGCAGAGCAACTGAAAGTAAAAACATCTCCTTATCGTTTTGCAGGCACCTTTGAGGAATTTGAACAAGCTGTTCAATACATCGGTATTCCTTGTGTTGTCAAACCGATCATGAGTTCTTCCGGAAAGGGACAAAGTGTTATCAAATCACGGGTGGATATCGGTACTTCATGGAAATATGCGCAAGAGGGCGGCAGGAGTGGTGGTGGTCGTGTAATCGTGGAAGGATTTGTTGATTTTGATTATGAGATTACACTGTTAACGATTCGTCATAAAGAAGGTGTTTCTTTTTGTGAGCCTATTGGCCATCGCCAGGAGCATGGCGATTATCAGGAATCATGGCAGCCCCATGCGATGAGTGCTGTTGCCCTCAAGGCTTCTGAGGCAATTGCACGCAAGGTGGTAGATGCTTTGGGTGGTCGTGGTATTTTTGGGGTTGAATTTTTCGTGAAAGGTGACGAAGTTTATTTCAGTGAGTTATCGCCCAGGCCTCATGACACTGGCATGGTGACCATGATCTCCCAGGATTTGTCAGAATTTGCATTGCATGTGCGTGCTATACTAGGACTTCCCATTCCGGTTATCCGGCAATTAGGTCCCTCTGCTTCCAGTGTAATTTTAGTGAAGGGACATTCAACGCAAGTTACCTTTTCCGGTATCGAAGAGGCTTTACAAGTGCCAGATACACAAGTGCGTTTATTTGGTAAGCCCGAAGTGCAAGGCGAAAGACGCATGGGTGTTTGTTTAGCTAGAGCTGGCAGCATAGAAGAAGCCAGGGCTAAGGCCAATAGGGCTGCTGCTGCTATTTCCTATACTTTATAATTTTGAGCATGGACCAGGAAAAACATTGGAACAACATCGGTATTGACTACAAGGATGAAATTTTTGATGTGTTTGCCAGTGATAAGAACCATGTGCTACAAAGGTATTTTGACAAACACGGCAATCCGGCACATAGTGCTATGGACTTTGGTTGCGGTATTGGCAAAGCCTTTAGACACCTGGCACCGCGTTTCAAAACGCTCATCGGGACTGACATATCGGGTAAACTTTTAGCACAGGCCAAAAAGCAAAAGTTTCCTAATGTTGAATTACTCAAAGCAGATCTTTCCAAGGTGTCTCAACAATTCCCCAAAGTGGATTTTGCTTTTTGTTGCAATGTTATCATGCTCCCTGAAATTGAGAAGAATTACGCTATGTTGCGCAATATTGCTCAATCGGTGAAGAATGGAGGGCATGCCATTTTGGTCTTGCCTTCCCTTGAATCGATGATGTATGCCAGCTGGCGACTTATCGACTGGTATAGCAAAGAAGGAGTCGATTTAGCAAGCATACCCAACACTGAACTGGCCTACTTTAAAAGCAGTAAGCGAGAAATTTTGAGGGGAAATGTGCACATCAACGGTGTACCTACTAAACATTATTCGGCTCCTGAACTGGAGGTTATCATCGCAGAAGCCGGACTGCAGGTTCAGAACATCGAAAAGATTGAATATGGCTGGGACACTGAATTTAGCAGTCCTCCAGACTGGATGAAGGCTCCTTATCCCTGGGACTGGCTCATCGAATGTAAAAAAGCTTAGCGATCTGTTTGCTTACAAGCTAAAAAGGTGAGTATATTTCTTTCCTTCTTATACCTATGCATCCACTTTTGTCCTCTGTTAAGCACTTTATAAAAGCGTGGATTGTTAAAATTTGGTCAACCATACTTCATTATTATCAAGCAATTAGCGCTTTTTATAAAACCCACCCCAAACATAAAAAGTGGTCTATCATTGGCGCTTGTCTAATAGGGCCACCATTGCTTTTACTCTTGGTCGTGTGGATTGAGATACCTAGTAAACGTGCCTTACGGAATATCAGAAATCAACTTCCATCAGAAGTATATACTGCTGATAGTGTATTAATTGGTCGCTTTTATGTGCAAGATAGAACGGAGGTGACTTACGATAAAATTGCACCAGTCGCTATCCAAGCCCTTATTGCTACTGAAGATGTCCGCTTCTACGAGCATGGGGGTATCGATTTTGAAAGTTTGGGTAGGGTCTTGATCCGATCGATTATTATGGGTGATGAATCTTCTGGTGGTGGGAGTACCATTACTCAGCAGTTATCTAAAAACCTCTATCCACGCAAACGTTACTGGATTGCTTCGATGCTCATCAACAAGATGCGTGAAATGATTACCGCTCTACGGATTGAAAATATTTATTCCAAAGAAGAGATCATCACCATGTATTTAAATACGGTTTCTTTTGCAGACCAAACCTTTGGTGTAGAGACTGCGGCCAAACGATTTTTTTCTGTCAGTGCAGAAAAGCTTCAAGCCCACCAGGCGGCTATGCTCATTGGTATGCTGAAAGCGACACACTCTTATAACCCCAGACTTTTTCCTGAGCGTGCCTTAACCAGAAGAAATGTGGTTATCTCTCAAATGCAGAAATATGATTACCTCACTAAAGACGATGCTGAGAAAACGAAGGCTTTACCATTGTCTCTGAAGTATTCAAAAACCTTGAACCAGGCACCACTGGCACCTTATTTTAAAGAATACTTAAGAACAGAATTACAGGCCTGGTTTAATGACAATCCTAAAGAGGACGGGAGTACCTACAACATCTACACAGATGGACTAAAAATTTACACTACCATTAACGCCATGCTTCAACGTTATGCTGAAAAGGCGGTAAGCCAGCAAATGACAGAAGTGCAAAAGCAGTTTCTGGCCCATTGGGGACAAGATGGCATCTTCAAAAGCAATCCTGGCATCGTGGAAGATGCCATTAAGCGAAGCAACCGTTATCAAAAGCTAAAAGAGGAAGGCCTGTCAGAGGATGAAATCATCACTGTTTTACAAAAGAAAGTGCCTACCCGATTGTTTTCGTGGCGTGGCGATAAAGAAGTATTGATGAGCCCGATTGATTCGATCAAACATCATTTGCAATTTTTAAATGCTGGCCTGGTAGCGATGAACCCAAGCAATGGAGAGGTTGTCGTTTGGGTAGGGGGTATCGATCATGACTTCTTTCAATACGATCACATAAGAGAATCGACCAAACGCCAGGTAGGCTCCATCTTTAAACCCATTGTCTATGCTGTTGCGATAGAACAAGGTCTTGATCCCTGCGAATTGATGCCTGCTAACAGGGAAACCTACATTGATAAAGAAGGTGAGGAGTGGACCCCCCGTAACTCTCAAATTGATTATGAAGTGAACTACACCATGCGTGGCGCGATGGCTTACTCGGTGAATACTATTGCCGTTAAAACCATCATCAAAGCGGGGGTTGATAAAGCCATTCGTTTGGCTCAAGACATGGGGATTGTCAGTGAGTTACCAGATGTGCCTTCTATTGCGCTCGGATCTGCCTCTGTTTCTTTATTAGAAATGACCACCGCCTATACCAGTTTTGCTACTGGCGGTGAGCGTGTAAAACCGGTTTTCATAAAGGCAATCATTGACCAGGATGGGCAGACAATCACTGCGATGAATCCGGAGGAACCTAGAAAACAAGTATTAAGTAAAAGAGCCGCGTCCATCACAGCTAATATGTTAAGAACAGTAGTGACGGAAGGAACAGCCTCGCGACTGCGTTGGAAATACGGGGTTTACAATATGGATGTGGGAGGTAAGACTGGCACAACGCAGTCCAATGCCGATGGCTGGTTCATGGCCGTATCGCCTCAACTGGTGGTGGGTAGTTGGGTAGGGGCCGATGACCCGCGCATTCGATTCAGATCTACCGAACTAGGTCAGGGCGCGAGCACAGCACTCCCGATCACGGGCTATTTCTTAAATCAAGTAGTGAACGACAAATCGTTTAAAACTATTGCACAGGCTACTTTTCCTCCCTTGGAAGATGGCTGGAAAGAAGCCTTGGATTGTGATTTGTATGAATTGGATTCTGTGTTGATTAAACGCATTACAAAGATTGCCTTAAAGCGCGATTCACTTTTGTTGGTGGATACAACGGCCACCGCTGATGAAAGCTTTTTAGAGCAATTATTAAGCAGAAAAAAACGCATGCAACGGCAACAGGAAAAACGAGATAGTATTGCAAGAGCAGACCTTATTAAAGTAGTAGAGTCCACCGAAACTGACACCAATGACAATTGATAAAATGCTGGGTATTGACTACCCAATTATTGTAGCCCCTATGTTTTTGATTTCCAATACTGCTATGATAAAGGCAGCTTTGGATAACGGTATCACCGCGGCTTTTCCAGCCCTGAATTACCGTACCGATGATGAACTTAAAAAGGCCATCGAGGAGATTAAAGCGTATACAAATAAGCCCTTTGGTGTTAACCTTATTGTTAATCAGTCCAACCCTAAGTATAAAGGTCAGCTCGATATTCTCATCGAGAAGAAAGTAGCTTTTATCATTACCTCACTGGGCAATCCAAAGGAAGTAATTGAACGATGCAGGCCGGTGGGTATCAAAGTTTTTTGTGATGTGGTTGACCTTACCTATGCCAAGAAGGTAGAATCGCTGGGAGCCGATGCCGTGATTGCCGTTAACAGTGAAGCGGGAGGGCATGCTGGTAATATCAAACCAAATGATTTGATTAGCTTATTAAAAGCAAATCTTTCTATCCCCATTATATCAGCAGGTGGTGTGGCGAAAGCTGCGCATCTCAATGAAGTGATGGGACTCGGTGCAGCGGGTGTTTCTGTAGGCACAATTTTCATTGCCAGTGAAGAGGCTCCTGTTTCGCAAGATTATAAACAAGCCATGATTGATTACGGAGCCAAAGATATTGTTCGTACAACGAAGCTTTCAGGATCGGCATTAACAGTTATCAATACCCCTTATGTGCAAGCTTTGGGAACCGAAGCCAATTGGCTTGAGCGTTTGATGAATAAGAATAAACGCCTGAAGAAATATATCAAGATGATCATCGCCTTCAGAGGAATGAAGGCAGTAGAGAAGGCTGCCTTTGGCGCGACTTACAAAACATTGTGGTGTGCGGGTCCCTCTATTGAATACGTGAAGTCTGTCAGGCCGATGAAAGAAATCGTCAAGGATTTGACCACTGGCTATACTGCCCGTACCACTGGCTAATGATGCGGTAATTTAACGGTGAAGATTGACCCAACACCTGGCTTGCTATCTACCTGAATGCTGCCTTTTAATTTATCTACTGAACGCTTCAGTATGTATAGACCAAGGCCTGTACCCGTGATTTGGTTATTGGCTCGGTAAAACATATCAAATATCTTGGTTTGATATTCGTCAGGAATGCCAGTGCCATTGTCTTCTACTTCAATCACCACTTCTTTGTTATCCGACTTTACGGATATACTGGCATAGGCTCCTTGATTTTTGGAGTACTTGATTGCGTTCTCAATTAGATTCTGAAAAATGGCATTTAAGAGAGTATACTCAGACTCAAAAGTAATATCCGCTTGTACATCACGCTTTAACAATACTCTATTAAATCCATCTACACTTCTTAGTGTGTCAATACAATCATCAATGAGCTTATTAAAGTCGATGGCTTCCCGCTCAATCATATCATTGTTAAGCAAGGTAAGGCTGATTAAGCCATTGATAATTTGATTGACATGGAGAATTTGTCCGTTTTGCTTGCTTAAATAATCAAGGGCCTCTTTATCTTTAATATCCTCACTGGCAATATTATTCAACGCAAGCATGGTAGCCATCGGCCCTTTCAGGTCGTGCGAAACCCTATAGAAGAAAGCATCTAATTCCGCATTCTTCTCCTCGATAATTGATTTCTGTAATTGGATGGTGTCAAGAGTATGTTGCAGCTCTACGGTGCGTTTAGCTACTTTTATTTCAAGTTTCTCATTGGCCTCTTGTTGAATTTCAAGAGCACGTTGTTGGGCTTCTTCTTTTTCTTCTTTATACCTTCTGTAACGATCGCCTAAAGCAAATGCAATAATAACAGTTTCCATAGTTGCCCCAATTTCAACGAAGTGGGTTGTCCAGAAATTAGAAGGAAATACACCGCTGTTGCGAAGGGTAAGTAAGAGCCCGCCAACCAAGTACACGGACCATGCTGCAATAAAAAAGTTAGCAGTCCTGTTTCCCTTTATGCGACAAACAATACCTGTTGCCAGGTAGATAATGGTGGAAAGAGAAATAAGGTTATTGCCGGCAGAAGAAAGTAAACCAGTAGCTGTAAGAATAGCAGCAGCTACAGAAAGAGGAAATAAACTAACTAGTAAATAATACATCCCTTTCGAGTATTGTTTTACTTCCAGAAAGCGTATGGTGAAGGCTGCTAAAAAGATAGTGATGACACCTAATGACATGCGGCCTGCGTAAAAATTCATCATAGGGCTTTCAGGCCACAAAAACTTGCCGGCATATCCTGAAGCAGAAGAAAAGATAAGGAAGGTGCAAACAATAGTACAGATGTATAAAAGATAGTTGCTTTGTTTAAGGGTTATAAAAATGAAAAGGTTATAAAAAAACATGACAAATAGTATTCCGAAGAATATGCCATAGCCAACATCTTCAAACCTAACCTTTTCATAAAAGCTTTCCTTTTCGTGAATGTAGACAGGAAAAGTTTTTGGACTGCGCCCTGCTATTTTTATGTAAACATGGCTGGTACCATCTTGACCAAACTGCAATGGCAGCAAGTGGGCCGTGTGTGAGATGACACGTTGACTTTGTGGTCGGTAATAGCCTGAAGTAAAGTGTTGCCAAAGTAACTGGTCATCTTGCTGGTAGAAATCCACATACTCTAAAAAAGGGGCGGGGATCTCCAGCAGCCAGGTAAGACTTGAATCGGGGTTTATAGCAGATAGTTTAAGCCAGATAGTCGCCTTGGTGTAGCCAAAGGTTAAGTTATGCGGTTTAGTATCGAACAGCTTTTGAATACTATCGCTCAGTATATCTTCATGATCCAGTGATTCAGATTCATCAATCAATACATGCACATATTTGTCGAGCCTGTGAGCCTGTTGATCAGCATGTAACACATAAGGCTCTTGAGCCATTGACATTGAAATATTCATCACCGTGATGATGAATGCCAATACTACAGACCGTTGCGTAAGGTTTAGGAACATAGTGCGCTCAGCAAATCTTCGAAAAATAATCAAAACACCCTATATAAACACAATTCATATAGAAGGGATGTAAGTTTTCTTACTTTTTTAGATAAACTCAAAAAGAGAGAGATGAGATGAAATGATGTGAATTATTATTGCGATGATGAGCAAGGTTAATGTTCATTAGATTCATCCGCCTTTTCCCCTCAAAGGCTCCAGTAAGTATTCTAATCCGTTAAGCCTGATTTCGTACATGGTTTGCAGCAGTGCTCCCAGTTTACCAGCAGGATAACCCTTGCGCTGAAACCACTCCAGGTATGAAACGGGCAAGTAGCAAATGATCGTGCCCTTATACTTGCCAAAGGGCATTTTCATTTTTACCAATTCGAGCAGTAGTGTAGGATCGAAGCCCATACCTCAACGATGAAAGACTGTGGAATAATAAATAAGCCCATCCTTCACCTCCAGCATTTCACCCACATAAAGGTCTTCCTCTTTTTCAACCTTACGTATGTATTCCATAAATACACGGTTATCGTAGGGAGTAAGTCTTACCAGTTGGTATTGAAGGCTTGGCAGGCGATCGAAAGCATCTTGCCACCAGGCTCTCATGCTAGGTTTACCTTGGATAAGGCCTTTCGTTTCTGGTTTTCTTACCTTTAGTTTTGGGCTAAAGTGCTGTGCATTATCATGATATAAAGATAACAGGCCATCCAGGTCTTTTGTATTAAAGGCCGCAATCCATCTTTCGGCTAGTTCAGTTAATTCTTGTGGTGTCATGCAGGTTTAAAGATACGGGGAAACCAGAAAGGTAACTTGCCATGAGGCATGAATTATCGTCCACAAAATTATAATTTGCATCGCATGGCCCTTTATGTAGCTTCTTTGAATTCAGGTAGTAATGGTAATTGTTACTACATAGGTAACCAAGATGAAGCTGTATTGGTTGATGTAGGCATTTCGTGCCGAGAGGTGGAAAAGCGGTTGAAGCGGTTAGGTTTACTTCCACAGCGCGTGAAGGCCGTATTGATCACCCATGAGCATGGCGACCATATTCATGGTGCCCCCGCATTTGCTGCTAAATTTAATGTTCCTGTATACATTACAACTGCGACTCTCCGGGCAGCCAATCTATCGCTAGATGATTCAAGATCGATTCACTTTACTGCCTGGCAAAAAATACAGGTAGGCAAGTTGGAGATTTTGCCATTTCCTAAAATTCATGATGCAATCGATCCGCATAGTTTTATAGTAAGTGGTGGCGGTGTTAACATTGGTATCATGACTGATATTGGTCGGGTGTGTGAACATGTGTCTGCTCAGTTTAATCGCTGTCATGCAGTATTTCTGGAGTCTAACTACGATGTAGACATGCTGGAACGTGGTGCTTATCCGCTTGCACTGAAAAACAGGATTCGGAACGGATCGGGACATCTTTCGAATGAAGAGGCTTTTGATTTATTAAACCAATATAGATCGCCCGGGCTCAGTCACGTATTTTTATCACACTTGTCACGCAATAATAATTCTATTGAAAGGGTTCAACAAACCTTCGATGTATTGACAGAAGGCCTGGAAATTGTCGTAGCTCCTCGTGATAAAGAAACCCCAGTGTTTTTTATTGATGGTAATAGAAAAACCGAAAAGGTTCCGGTGAGAGTTGCTAAATCTGGTTCCCAGCTTTCCTTGTTTTGATCAGGTCCACATAATTAAACCAACAATGACTGCAACGCTAATGGCAATGCTATTATTGACTAACATGTTGGCCTTATCTTCTATTTTAAAAAAATGCTTCACTGATTTTCTGTTCATGAGAACAATCGGTAAAACCAGGGCGACAGCTGCCAGTATATAAGTAAGCAGGTTAATTGAAGGCATGTATTGATCAAGCTTTGCAATCAGTGTAATAATGGCCCCTAGCAAAGAGTAAAAAAACTGTGCCGTTAAAATCCAACCTTTGCTTTCTTTGATGATGAGTCCGGTGATCGACAGCATAATCAGTAGCAGCACCAGTAGATCTTCCCTTCTATACTTGAGCAGGTAAGCCCAGTCCTTATCAGGTTGTTTGAGTATTTCAGCAAAATCTACCGCCAGGTTATAGAGCACAAGTCCATAACAAATGACCAGCAAAGCAACGATGATGATGACACTTATATGCTTCATAGCGTTTAACACGTATAGATCACTCCTTCAATTTTCCTTATTGACCATAAACATGGCTGTTGGTACAAAACGTTTGATCAATTCATCCTTAATATGCTGGCCTACAGCGAGCGTGGCAATGGCTTGCGACATACACGACAACCAGGCTTCGGCTTCCTTTATGCCGATGGGATGAGGCAGATGTCTGGCCCTTAGCTTAGGATGTCCATAGACTTCTGAATACAAGGACGGACCTCCAAGAAATTGAGTAAGGAATAACCGTTGCTTTTCTTTGATCAAGGCCTTGTCTGTTTTAAACAAATGAGCAATTCTTTCATCGTTAAAAACCAAATCGTAAAAACGATTTACAAGCACCTTTATGTTCTCTTCACCCAATTCATCAAACAGCGACTTATTCATTTGGCATGACTATACCCAGAATGATGTATAAAAGCAGACCGGTTCCAAAAAATAATACTGAAATGAGGAAAGCCAGGCGGATGATCGTTGGATCAAGCACAAAATAATCAGCCAATCCGCTACAAACGCCCCATATCATTTTCTTTCCTTTAACTAATCGCTTACTCATGGTAGATAGTATTTGTTACTGGTTTATGAATTTAAACTAGACTTGTCTGGATGTTTAGCGGTGAATTGTCTGTAAAACTGTTGTATCGCTGCTAAGTCCTTGGCATAATCACCGGTAGGATAAAACAAATCACCAAAGCCTGCCACTTTCTTTCCGTAATCAAGGTACCCCATCACAATAGGTACATTGGCACCCATGGCTGTATGATAAAAACCTGACTTCCATTCTTTTACATAGCTTCTTGTTCCTTCTGCCGGAATCATCAAAATCATCCGTTCATGTTCTTTGAACATGGCAATCATATTTTCTACCAGGTTGTTGTGTTTAGATCGATCTACCGGTATACCTCCTGTGGCCCGCATCAGCATACCCAAGGGGAAATTAAACAGGGATTTTTTTGCCAAAAAGCGGACCTTAACGCCACAAGCATAGAGGGTGGCCAATGCGATGGGGTAATCCCAATTGCTGGTATGCGGGGCTGCCACCAATACGCACTGCTTAACTGCAGGATCCAGTACACTGCCTACTTTCCAACCAATCAGTTTTAAGTATAATTGACACAGCCACCTTATCATAAATCAGCTTTATTGCTCATGCAAAATGCATTTTTTGAGCGGAATGCGGGCACTTCGGCAAAAAATTATTTGACTTTAGGGCGGATTACATTTGCTTGAGCTTGAAAAAAATTGGCAGAACAATTCTTTGCCTTACTGGCTTGCCGCGCTGCTTGGCTGGAACCCAACGTGGAGATAGTTTGACTACACGTACTGCTTCTTCATCGCAGCCGGAGCCTATGCCTTTGATCACGTGCACATCAACCAGTTCTCCGTCCTTGTTCACAATGAATTCCACAAATACTTTTCCTTCCACATTCATGCGTCTTGCCTGGGCAGGATAGCGGATACTTTCACCGGTGAGTTTGTAAAAAGCATTCATGCCATCTCTGGGCACTGCACTTTCTTCAACAATAATGAATATTTCATCCGCTTTCTCCGCTTCATCTTCAACCGCGTTGGACTCACTGATGGTTATTTCCTGCACTTTTGTATCTGCGTTAATCTCCACATCAAAACTAACCTGCACCTCTTCAATGATATCTGCCTCATTGGGTACTTCTACAATTTGGGGTAGTTGAAGACTGGGTGGTGGGGGTGGTATATCAGTAGGAGGTATTTCAAGAATTTCTTCAGTGTTATTACGCATGTTTACCAACTGCGTACTCTCTTTCTCTACAGTTTGTTTTATTTCAAAAGAGAAAATCACAATAAGCAGTGAACTCGCTAAACCTAAGCTCAAGAACATAGGCCGATATTCTTGCAGATCAGCCCGCTTGGTTTTTTTAGGTTCCAGGTATGGGTGTATGTCTGTGTGTGTCATGTAATGAAGTTATCGTACTTAATAGTTTTGGTGCATGATCTATGTTAGGGCACTGAATGATATTTGTAAGTTTTGCGACCATGCTTATAATTACCTGCTCCGGTAATCTCCCATGGGTGATCCAAATCATCGAATGTAACAGGCCTTCGTCCTAGCAACAGCGCATTCGGTTATCAATATTCTGTGTACATTGGAGCCATGACGCAGCTACAGTATATACTCGAGCTATTGGGTACATTCTTTTTTGCTATTTCTGGGGCGCTTGCCGTTCGCGATCAACATGATGATCTTTTTGGTGCGGGCTTTATGGGTTTTGTAACAGCCATAGGCGGTGGTACTTTACGCGACATTATGCTAGGGAGCTATCCATTGGTTTGGATTGGAGATATTAATTTTCTGTACGCCATTTTGGTGGGGGTATTGGTGGCTTATGCTTTCTTCAAGTACCTCATTAAGTTGAGACGTACTTTTGTACTGTTTGATACGCTGGGGATATCTTTCTTCACTATTCTGGGTGTAGAAAAGGCCTTAAGTCTTGGTGTACAACCCGAAATAGCCGCTATCATGGGTATGTTTAGCGCAGTGATGGGAGGGGTCATCAGAGACGTACTGACCAATGATACGCCTGTGTTGTTCCGCAAAGAGATATATGCCACAGCTTGCCTGGCTGGAGCAGCTATTTACCTGGTTTTGGTAAACTTACAGATTGACAGGACAATAAATCTGCTCATCTCCATTGCCATCATTTTTATTTTTAGAATTATTGCCATCAAGTTTAAATTATCATTGCCTAATTTTAAGCGCTAATAATAGGCTTTACAGCAGCATGCTATGAAGAAATTGGTTTTTGTTGTGGAAGATAACCTGGTGCAACAAAAGATGTTGCAGGTTCACTTTGAAGAGACTTTAGGGGATTATGAGGTGAGAACTTTTGAACATCCTAAAGATATGCTTCCTATGCTTAAGCAAAAGCCTTATGCTATTGTGTTAGATCATTTCTTTGGCGATCCTGAAGGGAGAACAGGTTTGGATTATCTCAAAGAGTTCAGACAAAAGTATAAGAACATCCCGGTAATCTATTATACTACGCTTGACGATGAAGCTGTTCGATCTGAAGTCATGAAGTTAGGAGCAGAAAAGTACATTATTAAAAACTCTGCATCCCTGGTTTTACTACGCATGGCGCTGGATGCCCTGCATGAAAAAATTGTAAGTAATACTTTATTTCGAAGGCTCTTTTACAACTAAGTTCTTTCAGTTGGCAGGCAAAGTGAAATAGAACATTGACCCTTTATTCATTTCACTGCTTACCCCAATCTGACCCCCATTCTTTTCAACAAAATCCTTACACAGGATCAGCCCTAATCCAGTTCCCTTTTCATCGGCTGTGCCCTTGGTGCTATGCTTGCTGCCAATGCGGAATAGTTTGTCGATCACGGTCTGACTCATGCCTACACCCGTATCTGCAATACTAACCTTAACGTAGTGTTTGCCGGGCTCTAATAGTAAACTTACCTTACCACCTTCTGGCGTAAACTTGATGGCATTAGAAAGTAAATTCCTGACAACCGTATTGATTGAATGCTTGTGTGCCCTGATTTGGAAGGGTTGTTGGTAGTTCAGTGAAAGTTCAATTTTCTTGTTAGCAGCTTGTGTTTCCAACAAGGCTTTATTTTCAATTAGAATTTGGGTTAAGTCAAAAGCCTCTGCTTTAAACTCAATATTGCCAGTCTGTGACCTTGACCATTCGAGCAGGTTTTCAAGTAAAGCAAAAAGATTCTTGACAGATTTGTCCAGGTCTTTGGCCAATGTCTGAATATCTTCTTTGCTTAGTTTATCTGTATGATTAATCAACAGGCCAGAAAAGCCAGTGAGTGAATTCAAAGGTCCTTTTAAATCATGACTGATAATGGAGAAGAATTTGTCTTTGGTCGCGTTTAATTCCTCCAATTGCTTATTCTTGCTTTGTATCTCTTCATTGGAGATTGCGAGCAATCGATTGGCCCTGCGTTTGTTAATGTATAATACAAAAACTAAAAAGGCAATGATCAGCACAAGGGCACTTCCAATCAGCATCAGCTGTCTGAATTCCTTTTGCGCTTGCAGTTCACGTTCTTTTTGCATGCGCTCAATCTCCAGCTTTTCTACTTTAGATTCCTGAATAGCTATCTCCCGGGCAGCCTCTTTGGAAACAATTGAAGTTTGATCATTTTCTTGTTGGAGCAAGTCATGTATGCTACTGTATTGTTCCTGATAATGAAGCGCTCGTTGAAAGTCATTTAGCCCTTTGTAGGCCAGGTAGAGCAATTCATAACTCCTTCTTAATTCTGTGCTCAGGTTAGCGGCTTTCGCAGCAGAAAGACCTAATTCTGCATTGGCCACCGTCTTTGCTATGTCCTTTTGATCCAGGTACAAGGCAGCGATATTATTGTACGATTCAGCAATGCCCCCCTGATCATCCAGACTTTTCCGCACATCCAGCGAAGCAGTGTAATTTGCCAAAGCACGATCCATGTTTTTTTGCACTTTATACAATTTTGCAATATCCATCAGTGCAATGGCTTCTCTTTGTTTTTCTCCAACCGAGCGATACTCTGTTAAAGCCTTTTTATAGTAGGCGAGGGCCTCTTCAAAATTAGTCTGCGTGGCCATTACATTAGCCATATTGTAAAACGCTTCACCTCGTAAACTGGGTTTATTGATGTCGCTGAGTAGATCCAATACAACATCAAATTGTTCGAGTGCTAATTTGGCATTATTGTTAGTTACATAAGCTTTTCCTAGTTGTGTGTAATAATATACGCGCAAGTTCAGGTCATCCGTTTTTTCTTGAAACTTGATAGCTTTTTCCAAGACTCCAAGGGACTTGGCTGGGTCTTTTATTTGCTGATATAACGCTGCGATGGCGAGGTAAGTAATGGCCCTCTCATAATTCAGTGTAAGCGAATCTTCAATGTCTAAAGCGCGTGTAAAGAAATCGTAGGCTTGCGAATAGTTGTGGGTTTTAGTTAAGGCCAGCAGACCCTGAACTTTATATTCGCTTGCTTGCGCAGCAAGGTCATTTATGTCTATTGAGGACTGTAAGCGTTCCTCACTTTCCTTAAGGGCTTGGTTAACATCTTCCTGATCTTTTGTATAGTCAAAATAAGATAGAAACCAATTAAGATCCTGCTTGTCTTGTGCTTGTAGGTGGTAGGAGAGTGTGGAGAGAATCGTCAGCAAAAAAAATCTGGCCATCGTGACTTACAGTTTGCCAAAGGTGGTTAAATCCCGCAAATTACGCTACCTCTTGTTGCCTAAAATATTACATGGCACTTTGTAGATTTACCTGGATTAAAGCAAGGTAAAATGCAGGACTTGCCTTTTTTGTTTACAAGGCAATTAACACTAGCTTTCCTTATTGTTCACCCAGATTATGATGAAGCTTCTTTTTATAATTATCTTTTTCTTACAGGAAGTTCCTTACAAAGCAAAAGACGAATTTGAGTGTAAGGTGAATATGAGTTTTAAAGTCAGAAGTGAAGCTCATAGTCCTGTGGTTAAATATGACGAAACATTTGCTGAACGAGAAAAGCGATTATCGGCAAGTCCTTTACCATATTTAAAAATAAACTTAACACTCCTTACCCTCTCCGAAACGGAGGTTCGATTCCAGCTGATTTCAAATGGACAGCTTTTAAAAAATAAAAAGGTTGAGCCAGGTGAACTGGTTGAATTAGATCTTGGATTTACCGATGACATCAAAGATGGAATTTCACCGCGTGACTATGAAATATTTCTTGTGACGAAGGATCGTAAACCTGTTTCCAAAATCCTGATCACCTTTAATCAGGCAGGTGATTTCTTTGTCAATGGAGAGAAAAGGGGCAGGATCTAAAGTCTATCGGCCACTCACATGAAATTTAACCTGTTTGTCACAGCGTAAACTTCTATTTCCTAAAAACTGCGTTAATTCGCAAAAATTGTAAAAAGCATGCGCTATCTGTTATTTTTTTGTTTTCCTCTATCCTTATTCGCTCAACAATCAGATCAGCTTAATGCTTCTGAAATAAAACTTGGTTTAAAGAAACTTAATTTTTTAGGCTCTGTGCTCTATGTAGCAGCCCATCCTGATGATGAAAATACCCGCGCTATCACTTACTTCGCCAACGACAAGCTGGCTGCCACGGCATATCTTTCCATGACACGAGGCGATGGTGGCCAAAATCTTATCGGCCCCGAAATCAGAGATGAGTTGGGACTAATCCGAACGCAAGAATTACTTGCCGCCAGGCGCCTGGATGGCGGTCAACAGTTTTTTACCCGCGCCAACGATTTTGGCTTCTCCAAATCAGCCGATGAGACTTTTGCTATTTGGGGTAAAGAAGAAATTCTGCGAGATGTAGTAAAGGTGTACAGACAGTTTCAACCAGATGTCATCATTACACGCTTTCCTCCTGATGAGCGGGCTGGTCATGGGCATCATACAGCCTCTGCTATTTTAGCGCAAGAGGCCTTTGATGCAGCGGCCCAAGCTGATCGCTTTCCTGAACAAGTAAAGAATTATCCTTCCTGGCAAACTAAGCGCTTGTTTACCAATACTGGGCGTTGGTGGAACCAGAGCATCAATGAAAATACACCAGGCGTCCTCAATTTTAATGTTGGTGGTTATAGCACATTATTGGGTACATCGTACTCAGAATTAGCGGCTTTGAGTCGTAGTCAGCATAAAAGCCAGGGTTTTGGCTCAAGGGGCACACGCGGAGAACAGTTAGAGTTTCTTGAATTTGTAAAAGGAGAGAAGGCAGAAAAAGATGTGTTTGAAAACATCAACACCACCTGGACGCGCCTGCCGGGTGGAGAAAAGGTTAAAGCTTTAGTAGAAAAGGCCATTGTAGAGTTCAATGATGAGAAACCAGAAGCATCAGTTCCAATACTGGTAAAGATCCGTGAACAAATCGTTTCGCTTGATCATTCAATCTGGCAAAAGCGTAAGCTGGAGGAAGTAGATAAATTGATTGTGTCCTGTCTTGGTTTTTATGCCGAAGCTACGGCAGCCCATTTTTGGGCGACTCCAGGTAAAACTTTTCCTTTATCGCTTGAACTCCTGAATCGTTCTTCAACACCTGTTACGGTCAAGCAATTATCTATTCAACAACTGAATTACGATACAATGTTCACTACCAAACTTGTTGACAACAAGCAATTGCTAATTAAGATCAATGGCGCACAAGTGAAAGAAACAACCCCTCATTCAACACCCTATTGGCTGGAAGCGGCTCACTCATTGGGTATCTTTACGGTGGCTAATCCTGCGCTTGTGGGGAAACCTGAGAGCGATCCTGCGATTCAACTCCAATGCATCTTAGAAATCTTGGGCAGTAAGCTCACAGTCACTATTCCGGTTATTTATAAAACGGTAGATCCAGTAAAGGGTGAACTGAACAGAGCAGTTGAGGTAGTTCCTCCTGTTTTTGTAAACCTGGCCGATCCGGTAGTGATTTTTGCCAGTAGCCTGGCCAGAGAAGTTAAAGTAATCGTGAAGTCAACCAGCAAGGATAAAACGAGTGGAATCGTAAAACTTCGTTTGCCAGAAGGCTGGCGAGCAGAGCCAGAAAGCATACCCTTTGAACTTACTAAGCTTGGTGAAGAACAGGTTAAAAGTTTCAACGTTGTACCGTCTACCACAGAAGGTAAGTATCAGGTATATCCCTTTGCCGAAATTAACGGTAAGACTTTTGATAAGTCAGTAAAAATTATTGCCTATGATCATATCCCTACCCAAACCATTCTGCAAAAAGCTGAAGGTACAGTGGTGCGAATTGATTTAAAGAAAGAGGGTAACAACATAGCCTATATCAAAGGTGCTGGTGATGAAGTGCCTGCAGCCTTGCGTAATATGGGCTATGCGGTGACAGAGTTGAAGAATGAAGAAATCACCCCCGAAAACTTATCGAAAATGGATGCGGTAGTGTTAGGTATCAGGGCAGTGAACACAAACGAACGCTTGCGCTTTGTTATGCCAAGCCTTCTGGAGTATGTAAAAAATGGCGGGACTTTGGTGTTGCAATACAATACTAATTTTGATTTCGAAACGGATACCTTCTCACCTTATCCACTTACCTTATCGCGGGATCGTGTAACGGAAGAAGATGCTGTTGTAACAGTATTGAAACCTGAACACCCGGTGCTTAACTATCCTAACAAGATCAGCGGATCAGATTTTGATGAATGGGTGCAGGAGAGAGGTTTATATTTCCCCAACAAATGGGACGCACAATTTGAAGCCCTGTTGTCCATGAATGATAAAGGGGAGAAAGCGAAGGAGGGAAGTTTACTGGTAGCCAGCTACGGACAAGGAAAGTATATTTATACGGGCCTTTCTTTTTTTAGAGAGTTACCCGAAGGTGTTCCGGGTGCTTACAAACTATTTGCCAATCTTGTTTCTGCCGGCAAGTCGAGCCCTGTGATGAGTACTAAGTCAAAAAAGAAGAGTAAATAATGGACGAGATCGAAAAGCCACCAGTATTCGAAAAGTGGAGTAGCTGGTATTATTTGGTGATGATCGTAATGGTCGTTCAGGTAATGTTTTACTTTTTTTTAACGCGCTATTTCGCATGAATTATATTGATTGGTTAGTACTCTTTGGTACCCTTGTATTCATCGTCTCTTACGGGGTTTACAAAACAAGGGGCGCACAGACGATACAAGGATATCTGAAAGGCGATAATACTATGAAGTGGTGGATGATAGGTGTCTCCATCATGGCGACACAAGCCAGTGCCATTACTTTTCTATCTACGCCAGGTCAAGCCATTGAAGATGGACTGCGCTTTATTCAGTTCTATTTTGGTTTGCCATTAGCGATGATCATTATTTCTGTTACGATGGTACCGATCTATTATCGTCTGAAAGTTTACACAGCCTATGAGTACCTCGAGTCACGATTCGATTTAAAAACCAGAACGCTGGCGGCCATTCTTTTTTTAATCTTAAGAGGTTTGTCGGCAGGTATTACCTTGTATGCTCCGGCCATCGTTCTTTCTACTATTCTTGGCTGGAATATTTTTGCGACTACTTCACTGATAGGTTTGTTTGTAATCATCTATACTGTCTCTGGCGGCACAAAGGCAGTAAGCCTTACGCAGCGCCAGCAGATGACCATCATCATGAGCGGTATGCTGCTCGCTGGCTTTGTAGCATACTCCATGTTGCCTGATTATTTGTCCTTTGGCGAAACCATTAGTCTGGCAGGCGAATTGGGAAAATTTAACATGGTCAATATTATGCCAGCAGATATAAATCAGAACTTACCCGAGGGGGTAGCATCTGCCGATGACCTAAGTTTTTTTCAGCGTGTTAATTTGGTTCTTAATGACCGCTATAATATCTGGACAGGGTTAATAGCGAGCACCTTTCTTTTCCTTTCTTACTTTGGAACTGATCAATCGCAAGTGGCCCGATACCTCGGTGGTAAATCAATAAGAGAAAGTAGAATGGGACTCATCTTTAATGGTTTGTTAAAGATACCCATGCAGTTTGTTATCCTTTTCATCGGTGTGCTGGTTTACGTTTTCTATTTATTTAACCAGGCCCCTGTTTTTCATAATACAGCTTTATACAATACCGCCCTTCAAACAGAGAGCAGGCCTGTATTAGAGGATTTAGAAAAGCAGTATCAGGTTGTGCTTGCACAAAAGGAAGCCGCTACACAGAAACTTGTAGCGGGAATTGAAGCAGATGATGAAGTATTGAGAGAGCAGTACAGTGAAGAAGTGTTGTCTATACAAACAGAAGAGAAAGCTATTCGTACGAAAGTGAAGGAGACCATCGCTGTAGCTGTTCCTGGTGCCAAAACACAGGACCGCGATTATATCTTTTTAAACTTTGTACTTTCGTATCTTCCTCACGGTATTATTGGTTTATTGTTAGCCGTTATGTTTTCAGCGGCAATGTCGTCCATGGCTTCAGAACTAAATGCATTGGCTTCAACAACTACTGTAGATATTTATAGAAGGTCTTTTAATACTCAGGCATCAGATACACATTATGTAAAGGCCTCTCGATCTTTCACTCTTATGTGGGCCTTGTTGGCCATGGTGTTTGCCATGCTGGCCGGTTTTGCCGAGAATTTAATTCAGTTCGTCAATATTGTGGGTTCTCTTTTTTATGGAACAATACTCGGTATTTTTCTTTGCGCCTTTTATGTAAAACGGGTGCAGGGTACGGCTGTTTTCTGGGCTGCCTTATTGGCTGAGGTAGTGGTATTGTATTGTTATAAATTTACCGATTTGGCCTTTTTACTCTACAACATTATCGGGTGTACACTGGTAGTGATGGTGAGTTTATTGATTCAGGTATTTATACCACGCAATAAGATAACCTAAAGCCGATTGTAAGACTTCAATAGGCACTAACAAAAAAGGTCCTGCGTATGTGCAGGACCTTTTCTATGAGAACGAAAATCAATTACTTGATAGTCTTCAAGAAATCTTCGTTCATTTTTACATAACCAAAATCGTTACCGTTTTCTTTGGCCAAACGGATAGATTCGTTAGCTGTTTCGCGAGCGCCTTTGTTATCGCCCATCTTAGCTTGAATCTTTGCCTTCTGATGGATGTACCAGAAAGCCTTAGGGTTGGCCTTAATGGCTTCGTTAATCCAAGTCAAAGCCTGGTTAAGATCCTTACCATTTTCAGCATAGTAGATGGCCGCATTGGCATAGTTGCCAGCAGGAACTTTGGTAGCAGTTTCAATCGACTTCATCACCTTAGCATCGTAATCTACACCGATAGAGAATTTCACAGATGTGTTTTCCCATACGATTTCGATTTTGGCTGTTTTGTTGTCGTCAGAAACATCTGTAATGTTCATGGTGAACATATCAACTTTCTCAGCGATTTTGCCTGGCTTTACTTTAAACTTAGCCACTTCATTCTCAGCCTTATAGTCGTCAGTGTTTCCACCAATTTTGATGTCCTTATAAAGAGAGATAGTCCACTCACTGGCACCGGGCCAGCTGAAGATTAGGTATTCACCTTTAGCTACTTTAGTGCCTTCTACGGTTACATCATCACCAAAAGTTATTTTGGTACCATTGTTAGCACCAGTTCTCCAGATTTGGCCAGCAGGGACTAATACATCTGCACCTTCACCAAATATTTTACGGCCTTTTGTACGAGGGCGGGAGTAATCGATCTTTACATCAGTAAGACCTACCACTGTAGATACAGAGGCTGCCGGGCTTGGCTGGGGAGTTTGCACTTGTGCTTCTGCCGAAATAACCGCAACAAATAGTATTGCGCATAATAGCTTTTTCATGGTAGTATTGATTTTATTAGGTTTTAAACGCGCCAAAAATAGGCAATTTTTACTTAGAGAAGGCCATGGCCAAAAAGTTGGATCAATCCTTTTATGAACGGTCAAATGTTGTCACGATCGCCAGGCAATTAATTGGTAAACAGCTATTTACTAACATCGATGGCATTATTACCTCTGGTATAATTGTAGAAACGGAGGCCTACTCCTGGAAGGAAAGGGGATGCCATGCCTTTGGAGAAAAAAGAACAACGAGAACTGAAATCATGTTTGGGGCTGGAGGATGTGCCTATGTGTACCTCTGCTATGGTATGTATCATTTGTTTAATGTAGTAACCAATAAAAAGGACAAAGCAGAAGCCGTCTTGATCAGAGCTCTTGAACCTGTTACAGGTTTAGAATATATGCGAACACGAAGGGGTCTTGTTAAAGAAAGTCAGCTGAGCTCTGGTCCTGGTAAATTAACGCAAGCTATGGGCATTACCCGAAAGCATAATGCTTTAAGCCTGCTGGATGATGATATTTGGATTCAAGAAGGTCCAAGGGTAAAAACGGACAGCATTGTGACCAGTAAAAGGATTGGCATTGACTATGCCGGTGAAGATGCAAATCTGCCCTGGAGATTCTATCTTCGCGATAATATATGGGTATCAAAAAAATAGCTTCATTACTTTTTGGCCTTGTTGTAGTCGGTGCAGCTGAGGCTCAGCTCATAACGGCTGATAAAGTGGCTTTATTCAATTCAACTTTTGATGAGCAAAATCCTGTCATCAGTGCCGATGGCAATTACCTTTTTATTACCCGTTGTAACCATCCGCAAAATGTAGGAGGCCTCAAAGATCCCGGTGATATTTGGATTGCTCATTTTAATGGAGCAGCGTGGAGCCAGCCCGTGCATGGAGGATTAGAAATCAACGATAGAGGTTTTAATATAGCCTTAGGCACATCTTCTGACCTCAGCCTATATATAGGGAACCATTTTACAAAGACAGGCACTCCCTCTAACACCCAGGGTATTGCTATGGCCAGGTTTATCAATGGTAAATGGGTGGATCCAGTAAATATTTCTATTCCTTATTTCCATTCTAAATCGAGTAACATTCAAGGCCAGCTTTCTGCTGACAATAATTATCTTGTTTATGCTGCCGACACGTATGGGACCTATGGTGTTGAAGACATTTATGTGGTTGAAAAGACATTGAATGGCTGGTCAGAACCGAAAAATTTAGGTACACGTATTAACACTTCGTTTCAGGAGTTGGCCCCATCATTAAATAAGACAAATGATACCCTATATTTTTCCAGCAATGGCCGCCAAGGGATGGGAAGCTTTGATGTTTATGCTTCCGCCCGTCTGGACGACACATGGCTCAATTGGTCTGAACCTGTTAATATCCAAGAAGTGAACACTACCGGTCGTGATCTTTACTACAAAGCACTGGGTAATAATAATGCCTTATATACGAGCACTTTTAACAGTGATGGTTATGGTGATATTCGCTTTTATGATGCGGGTAAACCAATAGTGAGGGATACTGTACAAAATGTACTGTTGGAGACAAGCCCAATCAAATCAAACGCAACCATTGTGCGAGGCAAGCTTATCAATGCTAAAACTGGTCAATCGATCAACGGTCGATTGAAGTTCACGACAAAGGATGTTAATCAAAGTACTGAGGCAAGTTTGATTGGTTATCAGGTAACTTTAGGCAATGATGCCAGCTATCAGGTAACAGTAGAGGCGGCTGGCTACATCAGCACTTTTCAAAACCTTGTGATAGACCATCAGCATCCTGCAAGCCTTGAGCTAGACTTTAATTTACAACCCATTGAAGTTGGCGCGACTGTCAATCTGAAAAACGTTTTATTCAAGCAAAGTTCAACAGAGCTGTTACCCGAGTCTAAGGATGAACTTAATGTGGTGGTGTCTTTCATGAAGGCCAATCCTTCTGTAAAAATTGAATTGGCTGGCCATACCGATAATAGAGGTGCTCAGCAAGACAATATCAAGCTTTCGCAAGCACGTGTGCAACGTGTAAAGGATTACCTGGTACAAAATGGTATTAAAGCAAAGCGCATTCAGGGCAAAGGCTATGGGGGGGCTAAGCCTATTGCTGGCAATGAAAGCGAAGAAAGCCGCAAGTTGAATAGGAGGGTGGAGTTTACGATCATTAAGAATTAATTTTCATGCCTGTTTCTGTTAAGCGATTATTGAAAATATTATCAGTTGCTGTTTTTGTATTGCTGTTGGGATGCTTACTGACTGTAAGTCCCATAGACAGAACACCGCTTGAGGAGCAAAGCTTTTATCGCGCATCGATAGCATCTGCTGATACACATCCCATAGAATATAAAAAAGCCCAAACCAAATTGAGGGCAGGATGGTCTAAGATCAGTATTACCCCTGACTACAGCCTGCCTATGGCAGGATACAGACCTCGCGATCATTTTGAATCCGTTCATGATTCATTATATGTTCGTGTGCTCGTACTTGATAATGGAAATGCCAAAGTAGCCATCATCAGTGTGGATCTTTTATTGTTTCCTCCCATACTCAAGGATAGGATTACAAAAGCCCTGCAACATGAAATTGATTATATCTATATAGGCGCTACCCATACCCACAATGGTCCTGGTGCCTGGGATGATTCCTTCGCTGGACAGTTGTCTATAGGTGATTATGATAATACCTGGGTGAATCAGTTAAGTGATAAAATTATTGTTGCTACCCGATTTGCTTTAGCTGATATAATGCCTGCCCGTATTGCTTACGGAGAAGCAACTGGTAATGATTTGGTGGGCAATCGCTTGAAGTGGGGTGGTCCTACTGAGGGAACTATACGATCTCTACGCATTCATCGGTCAGATAGCTCCAAAGCAATTTTCTTTACTTTCGGTGCGCATGCTAATAGTATTTATAAAAAGTCTCATGTTTTATCGGCCGATTACCCTGGTCAAACAATTGCCAATCTTGAAGGGCAAGGTGTTGACTTTGCTATGTACATAGCCGGTATGGTTGGTAGTCATCGCGTTAAATACCTTGATGATAAATTACGAGATTTTGAATTGATTGATTCCTATGCCAATGAACTGAGCAAGAGACTTATCAATACAACCTATAATTTGTCTTCTGATTCACTTTCTATTAAGTATGCACATATACCGCTTACCTTAGGAGAGCCACAAATGCGGATACTGAGTAACTGGCGAATTCGCCCATGGCTTTTTGATGCTGCCCTGGGGCCACTAGAGGGCGAGATGTCTTTATTGAAGTTGGGCGATATTACTTTGATAGGAACACCTTGTGATTTCTCAGGGGAGTTGTACCTCAACTACCTGTCTGATGTTACATCACCATTAATTGTTACGAGCTTTAATGGAAATTATATAGGCTACATCACGGAGGACAGTGCTTATGATGAAATCAATAAAGCAGAAGTAAGAAATATGAACTGGGTGGGGCCCTATCATGGCCTTTTTATGGGTTCGCTGGTAAAGCGAATTGTCGAAAGAGTTGAGTAGTTTTTAGTAAATGACCATAGCAGGATCTACTTCCTGTGCCCAGGCCGTGATGCCTCCCTTCAGGCTGTAGAGGTTTTGGAATCCATGATTTTTCTCGAGGTACTTAACCATCTGACTGCTTCTGTTTCCTCCTTTGCAATGAAAGATTACTTGCTTAGTGGTGCTGATGCGATGTAAGTTAGCAATCACTTCGTCTAGTGGGATAGATTCGCCTCTGATATTGCAGATATCGTATTCAAGCGCTTCACGCACATCAATTAATTGAAAATCACCTTTGTTATCGATTAATTGTTTAAGTTCCTGAACGCTTATTTCTTTCATAAGCCCAAAATTACTGAACAAGTTCAACAAAAAAAAAGCCAGGATAGCCTGGCTTTTTTTAATATCGAGCTTTATTGTGTCAGCTCAAAGTATTCAGTAAGGGTATCCCTTGAATTACCGCCCACCATCACTGCGAATTGCCCAGGTTCTGTCACTCGTTTTAAATCGTGGTTGATAAAGGATAGTTCCTTATCAGTAAGTACAAAAGAAATAGCTCTGGCTTCACCTGCCTTTAACATCACCTTTTGAAATCCTTTTAGTTCTTTCACCGGGCGGGTAACGCTGGCTACCATATCGCGAATGTAAAGTTGCACTACTTCTTCGCCATCACGATCGCTGGTGTTGGTAAGGGTAACACTTACCTTTATCTGTTCTCCGGATTTAATTGACTTTTTATCTACAGTAATGTTAGAATAAGCAAATGTAGAATAGCTGAGGCCATAGCCAAAAGGGTAGAGCGGATCGTTGGAAACATCGCGATAACGTGAGCGGTAAACACGCTCTGTCAGGGGTTCTTCGTGTTTACCATGATAAGGTCTGCCGGTATTTTTGTGGTTGTAATACAATGGTAATTGGCCTACAGCCCTGGGGAAAGTAACGGGTAACTTCCCAGCAGGATTATAATCTCCAAATAACACATCGGCTACAGCAAGGCCAGCCTGTGAGCCAAGAGTCCACGTTTCTACAATGGCAGGAATATTTTGGTCCATCCACTCAAGGGTTAATGGTCTTCCACTCAGCAAGAGCACAGCGATGGGCTTACCTGTTTGATGAATGGCTTTTAATAAGTCTTCCTGTACCCCTGGTAATCCAATATCAGCACGTGAAGCACCTTCACCGTTCATCACGGCACTTTCACCCAATACCATCACTACTATATCAGATTCTTTGGCAATTCTAACAGCTTCTGCGAATTGGCTTTTGTCATTATCATAAAGATTACAACCCTTTGCAAAAGCTATTTTTGTTGTACTGGACACTTTGTTTTTGATACCTTCAGCAATAGAAACTGGGTGCTGGGCTTCTCCAAAAAATGACCATGAGCCATTCATGTCTTCTTTGTTATCAGCCAGTGGTCCAATGAGGGCAAGCTTTTTGATGTTTTTCGCAAGGGGTAATAGCTTATTTTCATTCTTTAATAGCACAATCGATTTTTTAGCGATGTCATGTGCGACTGCTAAATTCTCTTCAGACCTAATATCGCTTTTCTCACGTTCAGGATTTGAGTAAAGGTATGGGTTGCTGAAAAGTCCTAGGTCATACTTTAATGCAAGTACTCTTCTTACTGCCTGGTCTAGTATTTTTTCGTCTAGTTGTCCATTTTTAATAAGCTCAGGGATTTTCTTCAAATAGATATCCGCCATCATGTCCATATCGGTACCGGCTTCAATGGCTAGCTTCGCGGCCTCAAGACTATCTGCAACAAAACCATGGGCCAGCATTTCACCAATGGACTGCCAGTCAGAAACAACCATGCCTTTAAAACCCCAATCTTTTCTTAATACATCCTCCAATAAATACTGATGAGCTGTTGCGGGTATGCCGTTTACATCGTTAAAAGAAGTCATTACAGTAGCGCTGCCTGCTTCAATAGCAGCCTTATAGGGCGGCAGATAGTATTCGTGTAAAGCCTGCAATGACATATCTACAGAATTATAATCACGGCCTCCTACAGGTGCTCCGTAAGCTGCAAAATGCTTAACGCAAGCTGCCATGGTGGATGGATCGCTCAGGCTTTTACCCTGAAAACCACGCACCCGGGCTGCAGCTACCAGTGAGCCTAGATATGGATCTTCACCAGCTCCTTCAGAGATGCGTCCCCAACGTGCATCGCGTGCTATATCGACCATAGGGGCAAAGTTGAAGTTGATACCGGCAGCGGTAGATTCTTTCGCTGCGATTTTAGCGGCTAACTCAATGGCTTCTAAATCCCAACTGGCGGCTTCCGCTAAAGGCAAAGGGAAAACTGTCTTGAAGCCATGAATTACATCGGCACCAAAAAGCAAGGGTATGCCAAGACGTGATTCTTCTACAGCAATCTTTTGAAGCCTGGCAGTATAGGCAGCACCATGTGCATTGAATAAGCCTGTAATTTTTCCTTCGCGTATTAAATCGTCAAAGCGGGCAGACTCGGAGGTTCTCACAGTGGGACCTGTATTGAAGAGATCACCGACAGGAAAGTTGAGTTGACCAACTTTTTCTTCGATAGTCATCTCGCTAATCAGTGAATCAATGTATGTGTTATCCCCATCAAGAGTGTTTTTTGAAGAACAAGAAGTTATCAAAAAAATGAAGATAATATGAATTGCAAGTAATTTCCTTTTTGTTTTCATAAGCAAGATATCGAAGTCATTGGTTAAGCCGTGACAGATAAACCTGACATTTTACTCAACCCAAAATTTATAAGAGCGATTGAAAGAAAAAATCAATACAATTGAATAAGGACTATTCAACAATGATTCGTTTTACATATATTTTATTTGTCTGCTTTAACAGAAGATAATATACTCCACTGGCACTTGCCTTGAAATCAATGATAAGCAGGCTTCCATCTTCTTGCTTATTAAAGGATTGAGCTGCCCCTCGCATATCAAGAATCTTGAGTTCACTCACCGGTAACCCATTTGTATTAATAAAGCATCTGCCATTGCAAGGATTTGGATAGATTGTTATAGATGTGTCCAGATCTGACTCCGCATCAGTAATGGTTGCAATAACTTCGACCTGTTCACTTAAAGCTGATTCACCTGCATTATTGACGCCAGAAACTTTGTAAAAATTAATAGAGGCCGTTGGATTGATACTATAGGGTACGTCTGAAGTAAGGATGTTTGACCTGATTTTTACAAAGTTCTCATTTATATTTCCACTTCTATAGAGATTAAAGGCTGATGCATTAGTGCCATTATTCCAACTCAGCGTTATCTCTCCGTTTTCATTAATTCCAGCAGTTAAACCGCTAGGTGCTTCAGGAATAATTTCACTGTTGTACAAAATAATGTTATCGAGATCAAAACTTGCCTGGCCAGATAACATATAAATACGAAGGGATTTGATAAACTTCTCGTTCACCTTGGGGGAGTTCAATGCCCATCGATCAGAAAAGTCGTAGGTGTAAGTATAAAATTCACCATTGTTCTTATTTACTTTTACTTCAAAGTTGGTGGTAATAGTTTCGTTGCCATCTCCATCTGTAAGCGTAAAGAGCAAATTAGGAAGGGTAGTGCCATTAGGAACCCTTATGGGTAACTTGACAATTCCATGATTTGATAAATCAATTGCTTTTGGGAAAGAGTACTGGATATACTTTAAGGCATTAACATTATAAGTAACTTTTAGTGTGTTATTAATATTTTGCATGGAGATGCCAGCGTCATTTTTTGTCCATCCAGTAAGAGCCACATTAGAAAAGTTTTCCAATTCATATTTTCTGCCCGTCAATTCAACTATGGTAGCAACATTGGCAGAAGCAGTATTTGAAGAACACCCTGTTTCTCCTGCAATGGAAAGACTTACCGTCCCATCGGTCGCACCCCACCTAACTTTGATTTGATTTGTTCCTTGTCCACTTACGATAGTGGCATCAGAAGGTACAGTCCATGTGTAGGAAACACCATCTCCATAATCCGGTGCTGAGTATGTAATATCTTGTTGGTTTTCAAAAACGAATTGCGGGCCTTCTATAACGGGTGAATCACGTTCCTCATAAACTCTCACATAGTCAATTTCCATTTTTGCGTTTGTTAAGGCTGGGTCAACGCTTCCTCCAAATGTTCCGCCAATGGCAATATTCATGATTAAGAATTGTGGTGCGTCAAAAGGCCAGGTGGACGAATTCTTAACAGAAGGGTTATACGTGTAGTATGGCACATTGTCTAAAGAAAATACTATCCTGTCAGCATTCCACGACACTGAATATTCATGAAATTGACTACTTACCGTGTTCTTAACAACTGACCCTTTATTTTGTGTGTTTCCAAAACTTGAAGGTGTGTGAAGTGCAGCTTGAATAACATTTTGGTTTCTACCCACATGCTCCATCACATCAATCTCTCCACAGGCGGGCCATCCTACAGAGGTAATATTTTCTCCAAGCATCCATAAGGCAGGCCAGGTGCCTACACCTGTTGGTAGCTTCGCACGGAACACAATTTTTCCGTACTTAAATGTCTTTTTTGTTTGTGTTTTAATTCTTGCAGATGTCCAACTGTTACCACTCTTAATGGCTTCAATAGTCAGCACACCGTTTGACTGCCTAACATTGGTTGTACTGTTAGTGTAACTTTGTATTTCACTGTTTCCCCAGCCATTGCTTCCTGTACCAATATCAAAAGTCCAATTAGCAGAATTAGGGAGTCCAGAACCATCGAACTCGTCATTCCACACTAATACTTCGCATTGTGAAAATGCTACTAGTTGAATCCCTAAAAATAAGGTGAGGAAAAGGGTCTTAAATCTAGTATTCATGGAGCAGTTTTTTTGGAGTCTTAGTTAAAAATCTAATACTATGAAAAGAAACAGGCCTGCCTGATATTAGACAGGCCTGTTTATAAAATTATTGCAATTTCACGTCATCAAAAAGGAACGAAGTTGCTGCAGTTTTTACATCAGATTTGAAATCAAAGAATAGAACAAGTCGATTCCATTTGTTTTTATCTGCTGCATCGAAAGTAAAGCTTAACTCCTCCCATCCATTAGCAACAGTAGTTGTTTTGTCAATCTCCTTGTTATTACCTGGATTTCCGATTTCTTCTAACTTAAACTTAACAACTGCGCCTACAGCAGGTGAATAAACTTTTACCTTAAAGGTTTGCTTACCGGTAAAGTCGACTAGTCCTGATAGGTCAGTACTCATACCAGACCAACCTTGCACTCCTACAACCTGGTCAACCTTCATGACAGAATTTGAAGTGTTAATGCCTGATTTTTGAGGATTTGCAACTTTAGTTGCTGTAACTCCTGCACCATTAAAGTCAGTTCCTCCAAAAACAGTAAAGCTTGGTGAACCTGCTGTTGCTTCAAAATCAAAGTTAACTTCATTGATGCTACCTGGTGGAGGAGGAGGGCTTGGCATAGCGGGCTCACTCAAAGGGTTGTCATACGATACCAACACAAATCTCCAGTAACCAGCACCTGATTGAATTGAAGTTTCCAGGATTAGTGTATCCACTGCTGCATCTACTAGTTTAACCAATTTGTAGGTAACAGCTGATTGAGGAACTGTAACTTCAGCAGTGGTAGCAGCTTTTGTCATCGCTACATATGCTCCTAAACCGGTTACAGTGATCTTCTTTTCTGTTACGTTATAGGTGAACTTGTGATTTCCATCACCCCAAGCAGAAACGTTTACACCATCTTTATTAGTATAGTTAGCTGGAACAGTAGAAGATTGGCAACCTTCAGTTGCCCAAACGCCCCCTTCAGCCCAGAAATCACCGTTCGATTTGTATTGATAATCACCATTAAACTTGAAGATGAACTCATCATTCAAAAGACAAGGTCTGGCGCCAAGGGGTTGATCTTTACCAAATGCAAACCAAATAGTAGACCTGTCAGACGGACCGACTTGAAGAGGATATTGCCTAGTGGAAACATCACGGATCATTTTCCAGGTCTTTGAAGTTTGACCTGTCAATTTTTTCAACTCAAAGTTAGGATCATTAACAATGACTTCTTCTTCTTTGGTTGATATGTCACCTCCACCACCTTTTGCACTTAGTACTACTTTGTAGGTACCAGCTGCTGGAAAGGTGTGCGTAGGGTTTTCCTCAGTAGATGCTGCAGAATTATCTCCGAAATTCCAGCTATAGGATACCGCATTTTCTGAAAAATTCTCAAAACGCACAACACGAAAATCGTTTGCATCTTGCTCAAATTGGAAACTGGCAATAGCCGGTTTCGGGGGATCCTCATCTTCGCAAGAAAAGGCAAAGAAGGCCATTGCCAGCGCTATTGGCCATCTGTTTGAAATTAATTTGCTCATAGGTTAATTGTTTAGTTAATACTCGTTTAATTATAGATTATTGAAAAAGTGATGGATCAGGATATGCTGTTAGCCCACCACTTGTAAGATCAATTTCTCGTTGTGGGATCGGCAAATAGATTTTTTGAATATTGAAGTTTGTGCTGCGTATATCTCCATTTGGAAAAAGGGAAGCTGTTGCACGGCCGGAACGGACTAAGTCGAACCAACGATCACCTTCGCCAGCTAGTTCAGCCCTTCTTTCGTACCAGATCAACTGTAAAATTGTCCAGCCTTGTTCTGACATCAGCGTTGAACCAGTTTTAAAATTACCTGTATTATTTCCCGGTCCTTTAGCTCTTTCCCTGACGATATCAATATAAGTCATAGCCTCAGCATCGGAACCTGTTCCTCTTGCTAACGCTTCGGCCAACATCAACAAAACATCTGCGTACCGTATAACTGGCTGATTGGCATCTTTTAAAACGTTTATTTCGCCACCGTTTGGAACTGTATATGATTTAAAATTGGCATACTTCTGTTGCCAGTATCCTTGAAAGTCTACTGGATTCTGATCTGCTAAATTTACATTGCATCCTACAAGGGCAAGCTCAATTTGAGAAACGATGGTTGCTTCTCTTCGATATAAATCGTCAGCTAAATAAGAATTATACAATCCTGATGTGGGAAGCATAAAGCCCCAACCTGGGTTGTACAAAGGATGTGATGTACATAAACCTCGGATTCCACAAAGTTGTACAATCATGTTACCATTAATAAATTCAAAGGGAGTACCAAAATCGGCTGGTACCTCGTTGGAGTATTGAATTTCAAACACAGACTCTGAAGTATTCGCAGCACCGAAAGCAAACAACTGTGCATAATCATCCACCAAGGTATATTGGTTGGAAGTAACAACAGCCTTTAAGTTTAGTGCAGCTTTATCAAACAGTGCTACATCATCATTTTTAAGATCTCCCCAATACAAGTATACCTTTCCTAACAAGGCTTGTGCAGCGCCCTTGGTAATTCTTCCTGCAAACTCAGAAGAATAGGAGAGGGGCAATAATGGAATGGCTTCTTCAAGGTCTTTCGTTATTTGTGTAAAGACTTCCGACATGGTGTTGCGTTTAGCACTTTTATCGTCAGGTGTTGGTTGCGATGTAATTACCGGAACAGGGCCAAATAATCTGAACAATTCAAAATGATAAAAAGCGCGTAGGAATTTTGCTTCCGCTTGGTACTGAGAGACGGCATTACTAGTAATCGTAACATTATTAAGAACTTGATTGGCCTTGTTAATGCCGTAATAATTCTTCTTCCAAAAACTAGTGGCTTCCGGTGTGGTAGTAACTGCTGTAAAGTCATCGATTTGTTGCCAACCTGGCTGATCAAAATTAGATTGATCTCCTCCCGCATTTGCATTGTCGGACATGATTTCACCAAGCATGACAGATGAGGTCCAGAAACCGTCTACAAAGGTCCATTGCAATGGATCGTAAGCAGCGACAAGGCCTTGAAAGACTTGATTGTCAGAAACAAAGAAGTTGTTAGACAGGTATTTATTCTGTGGTTCAACCTTCAAAAAATCTTCACTGCATCCTGTAATTATTGAAATTAGCAAGATGACTTTTACTACTTTGAAATTCATATTCATATAATTCAAGTATCTACAAATTTTAAAAAGAAGCATTCAATCCGAAACCAAAGGTTTTTACCTGAGGGTAGAATCCCTTGTCAATGGCAGTATCAAGAATCCATCCACCAGAACCAATTTCTGGATCTAAGCCGCTGTATCCTGTAATTGTCAATAAATTGTCAACCGATAAGTAAATGCGCATCGATTGTAAATAGGCTTTAGAGGCAATTTTCGAAGGAATAGTATATCCTACTTGTAAACTTTTTAAACGTAAGTAGGATCCATCTTCAACAAAGAAATCAGAAGCCCTTGAGTTGTTGTTAAGGTCAAGTGTAGTTACTCTGGGATAATTTCCATTTACATTGGTTTCTGACCATCTATTAAGCCACTCAGTTGTATAGTTATTGTTGATAACATCTTGTCTTTCAAAAGATCTAAAAATGTCATTGCCAATACTTGCTGCAAAAAGCATTCGCAAATCAAAGCCCTTCCAGTCAGCAGTTAGGTTAAGACCGAGTGTTAAATCAGCCCATGGCTTACCAATTTCCGTTATATCATTATTGTCGATTTTCCCGTCACCATTAACATCCACATATTTTAGATCACCTGGTTGTGCATCAGGTTGGATGGGATCTCCGCTTGAGTTAATATACCTGAAGATATCTTGGCGGCTATTAAAAACACCATCCGTTTTAAATCCTCTGAAGTATCCTATTGGTCTACCAACCTCCATTCGTGTAATTACAGTATTGCGAACAGGCCATGTATATCCATCAATGAAACCATTGTCAGTTACTTTTGTTACTTCGTTCTTTAGGGTAGCAACATTTAATCCAATATTGAAGTTTACATCTTTTACTTTCTGTCTGTAATTCATTTCTAACTCAAATCCCTTGTTTACCACTTCACCCACATTTGCTGTCGGTGGCCTGTTTCCAATGTAAATAGCAGTTGTTGCACTCATTAAGAGATCAGAAGTTGTTTTGTTGTAATAATCAAGTTCCATCGTCAGTTGATCGTTGAACAAGCCAACTTCAAGACCAATATCCAATTGCTTACTTTGTTCCCATCTCAGGTTAGGGTTGTCAAGATATAAGGACGATAAACCAGGGTATATACCTTGGCTATTTGGTTTTCCAAACTGATAAGCACCTGTATTTCCAATAACTGCTGCGTAGCCTAAGTTTCCAATTCGATCGTTACCATTCACTCCATAACTGGCACGCACCTTTAGGAAACTAACTTGATCAATAGTCCAGAAATTTTCACGTGAGGCAACCCAACCAATGGAAGCGGAAGGGAAAATACCATATCGGTTGTTTTCACCAAATTTTGAACTACCGTCTCTGCGGAGTGTAGCTGAGAATAGGTAGCGCTCATCGTAATTATAGTTTAACCTGCCAAAGAAGCTAGATAAGGCCTCTCTTTCTGAAGCAGAACCAGAGGATCTCCTTAGTGAATCAGGTGTATTGTCAATGTACCGGAAGTTCGGATCAAACTGTACCTCTTCAGGGATTCCAGAAGAAGAACCACTAAATCCACTTCCTGTCCGCTCACGAGCGGTTGTACCTGCTGTCACATCACCGGAGTGTATACCTTTCTTATAGGTATAGGTTACATAATTTTCCCATTGCCAAATGAAAACCTTGGAAGAATATTCAAACAAATCATTTACCTCGTTGGTTAAAGGTAACTGGCTGCCATTGGTATCGAAGAATTCGTAGGAAGGAGCGAATCCATTGCCTGTATAGTAGTTATAGTCTATACCGAAATCACTTTTAAACTCAAGATTTTTTAAAGGGTTTATTTTAACGTAAGCATTTGCTAGTATACCATCTTGAATTGTTTCAGAATTATTAATAAAAATTCTGCTTAAAGGATTCAAGTATTCCTTCTGAACGTACGGTGATTGGGCGAAACCAAAAGTTCCATTAGGATCATTTACCGGTGTAAGCGGATCATACACAAGTGCATCACTGATCGGAGAACCAAAGGCATTATTCTCTGGAATTCTTTTATTTCTGGAATGATTAATGAAAACATTTTCACCAAAAGAAAGATATTTATTTACTTCTTGGTCTAATTTGATTCTGGCTGTAAGGCGCTTGGCATTTGATTTATCAGGGGCAATAATACCTTGTTGATCAAAGTAGGAGATAGAACCGAACGCTTTATTTTTCTCTGAGCCACCAGATATTGATAGTTGATGTGTTTGCGTACTGGAAGGTTCAAAGATTTGACTCATCCAATTAGTATTATTAGGAATATTGCTTTGGCCAGGGAATCCATTAGGAAGTGTTTGATTTCCATTGGCATACTTCTCAGTGATCAGATCAACATATTGAGAGGCATTCAATAATTCTGGAGTCTTCCAAGGGTTTTGTTGTCCATAGAAAAATGAATAATTCAAGGATGCTTCACCAGCTCTTGCTTTCTTTGTTGTCACCATAATAACACCATTGGCCGCTCTTGCTCCATAGATGGCTGTTGAGGCACCATCTTTTAATATCTGCACAGATTCGATGTCAGCAGGATTTAAAGATGCCAGGAAACCGTCATTTACGTTAATACCATCCACAATAATGAGCGGACTATTGTCACCATTTGTTCCTACGCCTCGAATGAAGATATTCTGAGCAGAGCCAGGCTGACCAGAGGCAGATTTAAACGTTACACCAGCTACTTGACCTTGAAGCATTTGGTCTAAGCGTGCTGAACCGAAGCCTTGTAAGTCTTTGGAGTTTACTTTTGAAACAGACGCTGTTGCTACACTTTTCTTTTGGACACCATAACCGAGTACAACCACTTCCTCTAAAGAAAGAATGTCATCCTCTAGCGTTACTGATATTTGTGTCTGGTTCCCAACCAACACTTCTTGAGATGTAAACCCAATGAAACTGAAAACGAGAGTAGCTTCTGGAGATGCAGCAATGCGATAACTGCCATTACCATCAGTGACAGTTCCAACTGCTGTACCCTTAATAAGTATATTGACACCAGGTAAACTAGTGCCTTCCTTATCAGTCACCTTACCAGTTATTTGAGACTGGGCCAAGAGGACCGAGGAAGCAAGAAGGAAGCAAATTAATGGGTAAATCTTTTTCATAAGATTAGGGTTGGTTGAACAAGTACTTTTCCATCAGACAGCGATTTCAACAACAAAATTTCGCAATCGTTTGAAATATCTTACAAACTTGGATTATTGGATACGCAGAGTCAAGTTTTTTACCACATCTCAGCTACATCAATAGCAAAAAACTAATACATCAAAAATACATCAAGCATGCTCAATTATTGATTTTTGAGTAAATTTTAGAGTATTTGTGATATATTTGATACTACAATGCCTAATTTTAGATGCTACAAATACCTTATGGAAGGCCTTAAAAGGCTGGCTTTATGCATACTTGGGTATGTTTTTATCTCTGGTTACTTGTTTTCCCCCATTTTCGCTCAAAACGCACTCAACGGCCTTCCCTTTATTAAGAACTTTAGCCCTCAGCATTATCGTGCGGGCATTCAAAATTGGGATATAGCACAGGATAGACGTGGTGTCTTATACCTGGCCAATAACTACGGACTTTTGGAATACGATGGGCAGGAGTGGGAGACCTATAGGACTAGAAATGGCAGTAAAATGCGCAGCGTGGCCTTGGGGGCTGATGGCAGAATCTATGTTGGGTGCCAGGGCGATTTTGGTTTCTTTTATCCAAATGAACAAGGCAAACTTACCTATACGTCACTGGCTGATAGCTTACCTAGTACTGTGCGAAATTTTGATGAAGCCTGGAATGTCTTCATAGATCAGCAAAAAATCTACTTCTGTACCTTTAATCGAATCTATATTTATTCGGCCGCTGGCTTTGAATTAGTAGAATCAGCCTTTCCTTTAGAGTTATCCTTTTTTGTCAACCGACAAATCTATGTTCTCCAACAGAATTATGGACTGTCAGCTCTATCTGGTACTGAGCTGGGGCTGATTCCAAAGGGCGAATTTTTTGCCAAAAAGAGCATTTCTTCCATGCAGTCGCTAACGAAGGATAAAATCCTGGTGAGTACCTTCCGGGATGGGATTTTTACCCTGGAGGGAAAAAGCCTTAACCCTTGGTCAGCGCCTCTCCAATCTAAGTTCAAGGAAGCTATTGTAAACTGTATGCTTTTGCTCAAAAATGGCAACATAGCCATAGGCACCCAGAATAATGGTCTTTTATTGCTAGATCCAAACGGTAAGTTGTTGATGGAATTGTCTAACAGCAAAGGACTGCTGAATAGGACCATTCTGAGTCTTTATGAGGATGATTTGGGTAATTTATGGATAGGACAGAACAATGGCATTTCTTATGTGGAACTGGGATCGCCATTTACGCATGTGAACGAACAAAGCGGTCTGCCTGGCACAGGCTACGCAGCCCTATTGCAGGGCACTGTGCTTTATCTTGGTACTAACAACGGACTTTATGCTAAGAACTTAAATCAGCCCCTTGTGCCAGCTTCCCTGGTGGAAGGCACCCGAGGGCAAGTCTACCATATCGAAAAATACGATGATGAACTCTTGATGGGACATCATACTGGTGCTTATCGGATAAAAGGTCTCAAGAGTGAAAAAATTTCGGAAGAACCAGGTTCATGGGTTTTTGCCAAACTACCTGCTACGCCCGATCAACTTATTGGTGGTTTGTATAATGGACTTCAGTTATTTGAAAAAGTTAACAATTCATGGAAAAAAAAGCAGAATCTTAATGGCTTTGCAGAATCTTCCCGCGTGATGGAGTTTGACAAAGACGGAGCCTTGTGGGTTACGCATGGTTATAAAGGCGCTTATCGTATTCACTTAAATGGTGACAGCGTAACAAGTGTTGAATTTTATGGAGCCGGTAAGGGTTTCCCGTCAAACAATCTTATCAATGTATTCTCAATCCGGAATGAATTAATCTTTACTGGTGAATATGGGATATACCGTTACAATAGCTCCCGTAATGCCTTTGAGCCAGATCAATTTTATGCAAAGCTGCTTGGGTCACGGTCACAGATTTGGATGATGCGGGAGGATTCCTTTGGGAATATCTATTTCATAGGGAGTGATCAGATAGGTGTACTGAAGCGCAATGCTGTTGGAGAATACCAGGCAGAAGTGAATAGCTTTAACAGAATCAGAAGTTTTCTCAACGATGACCTGGAGAATCTTCATGTGCTTGGTAATAATGAGATACTGTTTGGCTCAAAGGAAGGTTTTATTCACTACGACCCACACAAAACTTTATCATCAGCCATCCATTTTGAATCGCTCATCAGAAGAGTAACTGTAATTGATGATGAGCGAGACTCAGTTCTTTATTTTGGTAATAAACGAGCGCCCATTAAAGATGACCAGGAAGAGACATTGGTAAAGTTACCTTTCGCACTCAATTCAATCCACTTCCGTTATGCCGCCACCACTTTCGAAGGAAATGAAATACAGTACCAATACTACCTGGAGAATTATGAAAAGGATTGGTCTGAGTGGACGAGTACCCCGCAGAAAGAATATACGAATTTGCGTGAGGGTCGCTATGTGTTCCATGTAAGAGCCAAAAACATCAATGGCTACATGAGCAAGGTTGATAGTTTTACCTTCTACATCCAACCGCCTTGGTACAGATCTTTATTGGCCATAGTAGCCTACATTACCTTAGCCATGGTTTTGTTATTGGCCGGATTCTTAACAATCGACAGAAAGTATAAGAGAGCGCAGCAAATGTTACGACTCAAACAAAAGAAAGAGTTGATACGCAAGGAAAATGAAATTGAGAAAATTGCGCAACAATCGCAGGAGGAGATCAATAGATTACAAAATGAAAAATTTGAATCCGAGCTACTTCACCTTAATAAAGAACTGGGAAGTTCCACATTCCATTTGTTGAATAAGAATGAATTTATCTCAGGAATTAAAACTAGTCTGAGCCACATCGTAAAACGTGAGCAAAATAATGAAGTGCAGAAGGAGCTTCAAAAAATAGTAAGGGAAATTGAAGATAACATTTCATCGGATCAGGACTGGGAGCAATTTCAAATCCATTTTGATAGAGTACACGGTGATTTCTCCAAGAGATTTAAAGTCAGGCATACCAACTTAAGTCCCCAGGAAATAAAACTGAGCGCTTACCTGAGGATGAATTTATCAACCAAAGAAATTGCGCAGCTCTTGCATATTTCTGTGAGGGGCGTTGAAATCAGCCGATACCGGCTGCGCAAAAAATTACAGCTGGATCGGAGTATCAATTTGCAGGAATATATTCTTGGTTTCTGAACAAGCATAACTACTCATGATCCATTGTTCGATCTCGGACAATCACACATCAAGCTTTGACCATTAGTGTAAATGCTTTGGCAAAGTCCGCACATTTGCGTTTCTTACCTATTACATTCCCTCACTATGAAAAAATGTTATCTATTGGCTATACTAGCCTTTTGTCTTGAGTTGTCGTCAGTTGCGCAAGAAGAAAAAAAAGAAAAGACGGATACCACCAAGAAAGAAAAACCCAAGAAGAAACTTGATCTGCCTTTAGAGGTGGCCAGAAGAGTACCGGTAAATACCACAGAAGGTACGTGGATGTCACTTGACGTGAGTCCTGATGGCAAAACAATCGCATTTGATTTCTTAGGAGATATCTACACCATGCCTATAGCTGGTGGTAAGCCAACGCAGTTTACCAAAGGCATGGCCTTTGATTCACATCCAAAGTTTAGTCCGGATGGCACCAAGTTATTGTTTGTATCTGATCGCAGTGGTGGAGAAAATATCTGGTGGTTTTCCTTAGATGGCAAGGACTCTCTACAAGTAACGAAAGGCAATACCGATCATTACCAATCAGCCGAGTGGACACCCGATGGTACCTACATTATTGGTTCCCGTGGTACTCGCAATCTAAAACTATGGATGTTTCATAAGGATGGTGGCTCGGGGGCTCAGCTTATCACTAAACCAGATAACCTGAAAACAGTAGAACCTGCCTTTGGACCAGATGGAAGGTACATTTGGTTTGCGCATCGTAATGCCGCCTGGAACTACAATGCTCAATTGCCTCAATACCAGCTTGGCGTTTACGACCGCGACAACGGAGAAATAGAAGTAAAGACCTCTCGCTATGGATCTTCATTTTCGCCTACACTTTCACCGGATGGGAAATGGTTAGTCTATGGATCTCGCTATAATGATCAGACAGGTTTAATCCTTCACGATCTTAAATCGGGAGAAGAAAAATGGTTAGCCTACCCGGTGCAGCGTGATGAGCAAGAATCCATAGCTCCTTTGGGGGTACTCCCGGCCATGTCATTTACACCAGACAGTAAAGAAGTAATAGCCTCTTATGGCGGAAAATTCTACCGCATTCCAGTCGCTGGCGGAGCGGCTATTAATATTCCTTTTCAAATGCAGACCGAATTCTTAATGGGGCCTCTGGTTGATTTCAACTATCCTATTAAAGACGATAAGGACATGGTGGTGACACAAATCCGCAATCCTGTGGTATCACCCAATGGTGCGCAGGTTGCTTTTACTGCCTTAAATCGATTGTACGTAATGGATCTTCCTAACGGTACCCCTAAGCGTGTTTCTACGCATAATTTTACTGAGGCACAACCTGCCTGGAGCCCTGATGGCGCGCAACTGGTTTGGGCTTCCTGGGAAAATAACGGAGGTCACCTTTATAAGATGAACTTTAAAGTGAAAGGTGCAAAACCACAACGTTTAACCAGCGTGGCAGCTTTGTATTCCGAACCTGCCTGGACATTGCAAGGAAATAAGATTGTATTCCTGCAAGGCAGTGCCTATAACTTCAAGGAAGATACTGACCCTGTTACTTTTGGTAATCAATCAGAAATTGCCTGGATCACTGCAGAGGGAGGAAACATCAATGTAGTTACCAGGGCGAAGGGTAGGAGCAATCCTCATTTTGTAAAAGGAGAGGATCGCATTTACTTATACAGTGGTCAAAAAGGATTATTATCTATCCGGTGGGATGGTACCGATGAGAAGGCGCATGCTAAAATCACGGGTATCATGACATATGGTGCTGCTCTGGGTGAACAGCATTGCATGTTATATGAAAGTGCTACCGAGCCACAAAGAGAACCTTCTAATGCTAATGTTATCTTGATGGCACCTGAAGGTGATAAAGCCATCGCCCATATCAATAACGATGTTTATGTGGTGACCATTCCTAAAACGGGGGGTGATGTACCGAAGATATCTGTAGCTGATGCTGGTAGCGCTTCCTTCCCGGCAACCAAGCTTACTACAATTGGAGGTGAGTTTCCTACCTGGAGTGCCAATGGAAAAGTGGTGTATTACTCTTTGGGTAATGCATTCTTTACCTATAACCTAGATGAAGCCAAAGCGAAAGAAATTGAGTTGAAGAAAAAGAAAGCCGAAGAAGCGAAGGCTAAAGAAGAAGGTAAGGAAGTAAAAGCAGAAGCTGATAAGAAAGAGGCTGATAAAAAGGATGAGGGCTACAAAGCAGCTGAAATCCGAATCAAGGTTACTGTTCAAAAAGACATTCCGGCTGGTAAATTACTTCTTCAAAATGCACGCATCATCAGCATGAAAGGTGACGAAGTTATTGAAAAGGGTGATGTACTCATTGAGAACGCCAGGATAAAACAAGTAGGCCCAAGTGGTTCTATCAGTGTTGATGGCAGCGTTCAAAAAATTGATTTGTCCGGCAAAACCATTGTACCGGGTTTTGTCGACACACATGCTCACATGTGGCCCGCCTGGGGAATCCATAAAAATCAAGTGTGGATGTATGCGGCTAATCTGGCCTATGGTGTTACGACCACCCGCGATCCTCAAACAGCTACTACCGATGTGCTAACCTACAGCGATATGGTTGAAACCGGTGAGATTGTCGGACCGCGCGTGTACAGCACGGGCCCAGGGGTAGGTTTCTGGTCTTATAACCTTAAAGATTATGAGCAGACCAAGGATATCCTCAAACAATATTCAGAATACTATAATACTAAAACTATTAAGATGTACCTGACGGGGAATCGACAGCACCGTCAATGGGTTATACAAGCCTGTAAAGAGCAAGGCTTGATGCCAACTACCGAAGGCGGCCTTGATTTTAAACTTAATGTGACGAACCTGATTGATGGCTATTCTGGCCATGAGCATGCCTTCCCGATTTATCCGCTGTACAGTGATTTCACTAAAGTGGTAGCAGAATCTAAAATGACCTATACGCCAACGCTATTGGTGGCTTATGGTGGCCCGTGGGCTGAGAACTTTTATTATGCTACGGAAAATGTGAACACTGATCCAAAACTTAATTACTTCACCGCTAAATCGGAGTTAGATCAAAAATCAAGACGCAGACCAGGGTGGTTCATGAAAGAAGAACATGTCTTTGATGATCATGCACGTTTTGTCAATGACCTTGTGAAGGCTGGTGGCAATGCTGGTGTAGGATCTCACGGGCAGTTGCAGGGCCTTGGTTACCATTGGGAATTATGGAGTGTGGCATCAGGTGGTTTGAGTAATCACAATGCACTGAAGGTTGCAACGATACAAGGGGCTAAGGCAATAGGATTGGCCAATGATTTAGGCAGCATAGAGGCAGGTAAGTTGGCTGATTTGCTAATTCTGGATAGCAATCCTTTGGAAAATATCCGTCATACCAATACCATCAATAAGGTGATGAAGAATGGTCGTCTCTACGATGGCAACACATTGGATGAAATTTACCCAACACAGAAAAAGGCACCTTCCTTTGCCAATGAACAGGCGAAGCCTGGAGTACAACTTCCAGGAGTAGGTCGTTAAGGAACGATTCAATGTAAGAGTGAAGAGGATTTGATGATGCATCAAATCCTTTTTCATTTATTCCATTACCACAAAAGGTACAGTGATGGCCATCTTTTCCCAACGCATTACAAGGCTGGCCTTATTTTGTTTGGCAGGTATGAGATAATAAGTAAGTCTCTCCTGATGCTTTTTGACGATTTGTGGTTTTACCTCAATTCTGAGAACATCCTCTTGTTGACTATACTCATCTGCCAGATGTTGGTCCCACTTAGCATTAATGATCAGTGTCCATTGTTTTTTTCCAGGAATAGTAAAGAAAGCATATTTTCCCGCAGGAATTGTTTTACCATTAATCTGCATGGCTTTATCAAATTCCCAGGTAGTAGCCCTGTGAGCGCCTGTTACCCAAACCTCATCATAGGGTACTAAGCCACCCCAAATAGCACGCCCTCTTACTGCTGGTGCATAGTAATGTAGCATATGATGCGCCTGTCCGAACTGTGCATGCACCTCTTTAGGAATACTCTTTTTCAAAGTGTCAGCAGGTAATGGGGTAGGAGCATGCTCGTGTTGTGCCGAGGCTAACACATTGAAAAACAATAGGAAGATAATGAGTACTATACTGAGTCGAATCATGGACATTAGTTTTATCTGCTAAAACTACCACTAAATTGCTACCGTGGCACTTTGTTTTTCTCGCAAACAATAGGATTAATATTACATGGGTTTCCTTTACCTTTATTAAGACTCAAAATGGAGACTTAATTAAATTAATATGGCCTTAATTTTGTTAAAGTGGTAATCAATGAGACACCAATAACATGAAAAGCCTTTTCTTTACTGCTCTATTCACCCTGGCGTTACTTTCATCAGGCAGCTATGCTCAAACAACCAAAGACCTGGTTGCTAAAGGAGATCAATTGTACAGTAAGAAGAATTATGCCGCTGCCCTGGATAATTTTTTGAAGGCTTATGAGATTAACCCCGATGATGCCTCTGTGAATTTTAAGGTTGGCCTTGCTTACTTGTATTCAGACACAAAATCAAAAGCTGCCGCCTACATTGATAAGGCCTATCGTTTAAATCCTAAAGTACACGATGACATAGACTATCATCTTGGGATAGCGTTTCAAAACACTAACAACTTTAAAAAAGCCATGGAGCATTTTGAAGATTTCAAAAGAAAAAAAAAGAACCTGGCTTCGATTGCAGATGAAAAAATTGCGGAGTGTATCATGGCCGATTCTTTAGCAGAGAATGAACTTAATATCACCATTGAGAATTTAGGAACTGTTATTAATACGAATTTTAGTGAGTACGCACCTATTTTATCTGCCGATGGAAATACGTTAATCTTTACCTCTAATCGATCGGATAATGAGGCCAGGGTTAAGGCAGGCGCAAACTTCGAAGACATCTACATGTCAACGAGGGAAGGCAAGGGGTGGAGTACACCCAAAAAGATCAGTGAGAATATCAATACTGATAAGTATAACGAAGCAGCAGCTTCCCTATCACCTGATGGCAAGACCCTGTTTTTGTATAGTGAAGAGGGTGCTGGTGATATTCATATCTCAACCTTAGAAGGAGGAGTCTGGTCCAAACCGGTACCACTTAATAAAAATATCAATACGGGAATGTTTTGGGAAACAAGTGCCACGCTTTCTCCCGATGGTAAGAAACTATACTTTACCAGTAACCGTGACGGTGGTTATGGAGAATTGGATATTTACGTCAGTCAGTTAGATGCCAAAGGTCAGTGGGGAAAAGCTGTGAATCTTGGCCCAACTATTAATACACCTGAAGATGAAGATTCTCCTTTTATCCATGCCGATGGGGTGACACTTTACTTCTCGTCTAACGGGCATAGACGTTTAGGCAATAGCGATATTTTCTTCAGTGAACTTAAAGGTAATAAATGGACAAAGCCTGAGAATATTGGTTATCCGATCAACTCATGGGAGTATGATGGCTTTTTTTCTATTTCACCTGATAAGAAGAAAGCTTATTACTCCACTGTAAAAGAAGGCGGAAGTGGGGGCACAGACATTTACAGCATTAGTTTTTTTGAACCAAAGTACAAACCAAAGCCTAAACCCGTTGTGGTTGCGGCTGCCCCAGCACCTGTTAAAAAGAAAGATGACTTCGTAGCTGCTTTTATCGAAGTACAAAAGCAGAAGAAAGTGGTAACCATTTTAAAGGGTAAAGTAATTGATGAATTAACAGCAGAACCCCTTGCCGCTACCATTAGTCTGGTTGATAACCAGACTAATACAGTCGTTACTAAAATTAGTACTGATGAAACAACGGGCGATTTCGAACTGACCATTCCACACGGTGGTAACTATGGGGTAACGACAGATAAAGCAGGCTACCTTTTCAACTCTATTAACTTCAACTTACCAGCTTTTGCTGAATACCAGGAGATAGATACGCACATCATTATGGTAAAGGCGGAAATTGGTTCTAAAGTTGTGTTGAAAAATATATTCTTTGACCCTCGTAAAACTGAACTCAAGACAGAATCAGTGGCTGAGGTTGAAAAGATTAAAGAACTTCTGTTGGGTAATCCTTCCTTGCGCGTTCAGATTAACGGCCATACTGATAACATGGAATTATCGGCTAGTGGTAATGCAGAAAGTTACAAAGCACTTTCACTCAAACGTGCCAGTGCTGTGATTGGTTACCTAAGCAGCCAGGGTATAGACAGCAAGCGACTCAGTGCCAAAGGCTATGGCATGGAGCGCCCCATTGTTTCTAATGATGACGAGGAGAGTGGTCGTGAGATTAATAGAAGAACTGAGATAGAAATTATTCAGTAGTCTCAGGCATTTGCTTTCATAGTGTTTAATAGTATCATTCAATGCATGGATTTTTAACATGCATCATGCTGCCTCCATTAATTTATATTTTTCAAATGATTTACATCGAATCTTCCATGATTCTTATCAGGTCATTTACCGACTTCATGATTTTTATCATTAACCTGAGTTAAAGAACTCATAGGAAAGCACTATAAACCAAGATTAGCTTCAGTTAAAGTTGGGAAGAAAAAACAACGAGAAAACCCAACTTGGTAATTTTATGAAAACCAATTGTTTAACTGACGGTGGTTGTTGCGGCACTTCAAGAAGTCCGTTCCAATTATCGAGAAAAGCAATTCCAAGATCAGGACCACGGTCCTTTATTCTTTGGAGTATGGTTATGTGGCTATTTCTTTTAGTCACAGCAGGATCCCTCCCATTAATGGGACAAACGGTAACAACCAATAAGGTTGATTACTTTCCTGGAGACAAGGTTTTGGCTAGCGGCAAAGGATGGAATGCCTTTGAGCAGGTCGACTTGTTACTCACGGAACAAATTTTCAATAACCCAGGGGCTAACCTGGTCGTCACGGCAGATGCGAGTGGCTCATTCTCGCAAGATATTTACACGGTAGTGGAAGCTGACCGAGGTGCCTTCTTTCATTTAAAAGCAACAGGAAGGCAATCAGGGCATATTGCTACTATTACTTTCAACGATGCTGGAGGAGATTATGGTATCGACTTTAGCGCTTATGATCCAACACGGTACGTTCCAGAATCTTATGTGAATTTTATCACGACTCACACTTTGCCTTCAGGTAGAGTGCCAAGTCCTTTAATTGCCACTACATCAACAGGAGCTACCAATCATGCAAAAACACGTGAATCACTCATGCCTGAAAGCCTTGGCCTGGGTCAGATCGTTCCTTTCGAGTTCCATGTACGCGCTGATGCCGCAGGAGCCTGTAGTAATGATATTTTAAGTCTATCGGGTGAATGGCTTACCACCACTACTAACGGGGGCGCTTTTGGATATGATGGTACTTTGGGTATTGTGGCAGCCTTCGTCTGCACGGCTCCCAATGGTGGACTCATCGACCCTCAGGGAGATGCCACAGTAATAAATAAATCATGGACACTGAATGGAAAAACTATTGAAGGAACAATACAAGTTGCGGGTGTAGACCCAGGCGATGAGCTTACTGTTGAAGTATGGCTCGTTTTACAAAGCAGTATCGCTTCTAATGTTGGCGGTAATGTTAAATCAAGACTTACCGATGCTGCCTCCATTGGCACTTGTGAGCCTGGTAAAATCAATACTGGTAATCAGGAGATTCCTTTATTACAGGTTGATGATTTTCTAAGTACCGATGTAGACGTTGCGATCACAAAGCAAGATTTAGGTAATGATGTTGTACGAGTAGGGGATAATGTTACCTATGAAATCGTAGTTTCCAATAGTGGTCCCTCTGTTGCTAATACCATTAATGTGCAAGATGTAATTGATCCAAACACTACTTATGTTTCTCATCAGTTTATTGATGGACAAGGAGCTGCATGGAGCTTTGCACAAAGTGGGGGTACTCTCAATTTTACTTCCGACTTTCTTAATGTTGGAGAAAGTGCTAAGATCCTGGTAACCGTACACGTAGAAAATTCTGCTCCACGAAATGGAGTGGGGGGAGAAGGAGTTTGTGTAACCGGTGCCGATTTGTGCAATAATGTAACAGTGACAACCATCAGTGATGACACCAATTCCTCTAACGATAGTGATTCAGAGCCTACTGGTGTTATGTGCACTGATTTAACCATTGGTGGTGTAATTGAGGCTATTGATTGTTTTGGCGCCCAGACTGGAAGTATCGTGCTAACAGTTGGAGGCGGTGTGGCTCCATACACTTACATTTGGTCTACTGGTGCCAATACAAAGGATGTGACCGGTCTTATGGCAGGCACCTATAATGTTACTGTCACTGACGCTACTGGATGTTCTGGGGTATCATCATTCACTGTTGAACAACCTGCAGCGGCTTTGGCATGTGAAATACCTTATCCTGGATTCGATACACCACTTTGTGGAAATTACCAGAATAACTTATTAACTGTTCAAGCTAGCGGTGGAACTGCTCCATACACTTATCAGTGGAGTCTGGATGAGAATGCACTCAACCACGGTTGGAGCTTTGTAAGCGGTCAAAACGCAGCCGTCATGAATTTTGTAGCAGGTAGTAGTAACGCTGTCTTTAGTATCCAGATTACTGATGCTAATGGTTGTGTTACAACTTGTACCTATAGCATGCAAGCTTGTATGGCTGAATACTATTGTACTTACACACAGGGATTTTATGGTAATGAAGGGGGATATGCATGTTCAACTGAAGGACGTGGTTTAACAGCCCGCCAGATCATGCAATCTATATTGCCAGTAGGGGATAAGCAAGTTTTTGGTTTGATCTCAACAAACCGTTACTTCACACTGCATGGTATTGATATTGCCAATGGAAGCATATTCAATATGTTACCAGGTGGCAAGACTCCAGCACCGCTCGGAAGTTATCCAGGCGGAGCAACCTATAGTTTGAATGCCTCATGGATTGCTGTTCCTATAAGTAAAGCAAAATCTACTTATGGAAAGATTGAGAATAATTTGTTAAGCCAGACCATCGTGCTATACTTCAACATGGGACTCAATGATCAGGGACCTATGAACGGTAACTTCACTTTGGCAAACTTCCAATTGAAGCCTGAAATTATCACTGCCGAATCACCTGATTGTGGTGTTACTGTGGTGGTACCTATGCAGGATCAGTATGTTACCATATCAAGTAAGGTACTCGACTATTTGAACAGCCATTATAGCAATGGTGCCAGTGTTGCTAACTTGTTTGATTTGGCCAACAGGATACTTGGGGGAGACCCAGCCTTGGTAGTATTTGGACAAGGAGGTAAAGCTACTTATCCTCAGGTAAGTGCAGCTGAAGTAAGTTCTGCGATAGATGCAATCAATAACATCTTCCATGAATGTCGTGTATATGTTCCTGAAGAAATGCAGACTGTGCTTGGATCAACTGGTTTACGCAATGCTACTGCAATCAACATCTCAAGTCCAGAAATGGAGGCAGAGGAGTTGAGTGAAGAAGGACCTGCAAGCATAACTGTAGAAGCATATCCTAATCCATTCAGTAACCAGGTAAACATAGAGTTTACTGCTGAAATTGATGGACATGCAGAATTGGGTGTGTATACATTGCAAGGTGTATTAGTAGAGAATCTCTTTAAAGGAAACGTACGTGCTCATGAAACACAACGCGTAACATTCCAGCAAGGAGCGATTCAATCTGGCGTTTACGTATACAGATTAAGTCTTGGCAACCAGGTTAAGGTTGGTAAACTGATCTCAGTAGATCGTAAGTAAAGAGAATGTTTATTAACTAAACAGGAGGGCGCCATGAAAGCGCCCTTCTTTAATAGCCAGAAATCAATTTAACATAATGTAAATTATATAACCGATAGAAGGCCAAAAAAACGGGTATTACCCGTATCTGATCGCGTTCGCTTTCATCTTTGTCTCAATTATAGACTATTGCCTCCCATTGGTTTTTTTCAGGGGTAATGATAACGGCCTGAGCCTTTTTGTCAATGGCTCTTTGTATGCCATTATCAATATCACACCCGGCACCTGAGGACATGAAATGCCCTGACTTTATAACCGTGTAGGACTTTGTAGGCATTGAATAGATATACACATCTATTCCGCGTTTGCTTCTTACTACCGCATTAGCGGTCTGATCTTGTGGAGTAAATGATAGGCCAGATAAGGCCAACAATAGAATTGCGTATTTCATTGTCTAACGTTTCAACAAACATAACAAAAAAAAAGCCACTTTTTCAAGTGGCATTTTTGCTTCGTTAGCATCGGATTTCAGGCGCCCCCGTCACCGACATCCAAATATAACAAAATTCTTTATTCGCGTTCCGCTCATTGCGTTATTTCTAGCTTCAAAGCAATGCTTGAACCCTTAGCGGATCATTAAAGGCAAGTAATCCACCGTTCCTATTTGGAGCTGGAACAATTGGAGCCGGAACCACAGGAGCCACCACCACAGGACGTGCCGGAACAATTGGAGCCGGAACAATTGGAGCCGTAATAACCGGAGCCGGAACCGGAGCCGGGAAAACAGGCTTTGGTATTACCGGAGAAACCGGAGCCACGGGAGCCACTACACTTTGCCCCATTGAAATAGGTTGCACAGGCATTACAGGTTTAACCGTGTCGGGCTTTATACTTATGTTGGGTATCGGACTGATTACAGAAGGCGAAGGCGTTAAAGGCTCAATAACTGGCTTTTGATAGCTTACCTTTTCAGTAATTGCTGCCTTATCAACTAACTGCATAGGGCTTGCGATTGCCGGGGTTGGTTTAGGTGTACCTGGGTTTATTGTTTGAGCTGTTTCCGTTAACCATGAACCGGAAGCACCACCACCGCCAAACGTACCACCGCCACCGATTAAAGGCTTATCACCTGGCAACTTTTGATCACCACCTGAAGCAGGAAAAGTCATGCCGGAACCGTTCCCCTTTTTACGGGAAAGGAGCCAAATAATAAATGCGATTATAGCCGCAATCAATATCAGACTTTTGTTTTGCACTAGCCTAACTTTTTACGTAGTCTTTCTCGCTCCGCTTGCAGTCTTTTTATTTCTGCTTTGCGTGCTGCAATTTTCTTTTTTTGTTCCTCTTTGCGTCTCAGCTTATTTACTGAGGCTTTAAGGCCTTTCGGAAATTTTGGAAGTCTTGCCATATCAATTTAAAATTTCTTCAAAAACTATTGTGTACTGAAAAATCAATGTATCTCCCACAGTTTGAGCCGCCCCATTATCACTACCAAATAAATTTATTTTAAATGAGCCGCCATTCACATCAAAAACGGGAAAAGTCAAATCTAAATCCGAAACAAATTGACCTTTACTAAAAATCAATAATCTATCCTGATTTGCCCCGTTCGCTTGAAACGTGTTATTCAAAAAATTGCTTTTATCGAACACTAACTCACAATTGGTATCGTATATAATAAATCCATTACCGTTTCTTTGATTTCTGATAGAAGCCAAAGCCGAAACCAATTTCAACGCCTTTACATTTCCATTGGATAAAACCGGGTTATTTTCTGATGACAATTGAAATTCCAAAGAAGGAAAAGTATAGGGCCCCGGACTATTAACTAAAGCCTCTCTTCCATATAATACTATCTTTCCCATTATAAAAACCGTTTCACACCGTTAAGGTAATTCTGATAAGTGTCAGTAAAATATCCTTTGCTTTGCATCCAAGTGACAAGAGCCTCAGGAGAATCGACCTGCTTATATCCAACATAGTTCAAATACAAAAGTTGATCTTTCGCACTATCGCTCAGGTCTGAAAATTTAGCGTGCCCCCGGTTCTCTCCTATCGCTTTGGTCTGCCTGATCTTTGGCAGCTTCATACCGAATAGGTTCCGGTTCTCGTTGAATATTGCGCTCGTAAAATTCCCCGTTTCGTGTTTCGCTACCGCTTGCCAAAGGCGCACGTTGTACGGGTTCATTACTTGCCCCATTTCCTTTTGAATTACTTCCATCGGATTTTGGGAGCGGAACCGAAGCCAAAGTATCAGCAAGCCAATCGAGAAAATCAGCACCCCAACGAACCCATTGCGCGAACCTCTTGATTTTAGATTGAGCATTACTTATAAAATTTTGTACCCCGTTCATAGTTTGACTTCGTTTGCCAATTCCTGAATGCTTTCCGCTACATTATAGCGGCCTTTCTTTTTGGCAACCTCAATCAAAATTTTTACTACTGCCTCAAAGGCTAGCTTGATTATTACTTTCTTCCACATTGCGCTTTTCTGCTTTCGCTTTTCTTACGGCTTCCATTTTCTTTCCCTCTTGGTATTGGATATAAAAATACCAACCACCAATGGCAACAATAACAATGATCAATAACCACCAATACCACCTCATCGACCTATCGCAAATAACTTTCTACCACCAACCACCAAAACCAAAATAAGGGCAGCCAATAACCACAAGGGATTTAATCCGGTGTTTGTCGAATAATCATCGAACAATACGTTACCATTTACGCCCGGTGTTTTAGTAGTCGGGTTTGAGGTATTAGTTCCGGGGTTAACCGTTGGGTTTGTTGGCTTTGATATGGTGCCACTAACTAAGGAAAAAACATCTTGAGTGCTTACAGCTTTGGTACCATCCGCAACACCTTTCGCCCCGGCTAACCCGTATTGCCTCAGGAATTGATCCCTTGCTGGTTGGGTTGCCTGAATGATGCCCGGAGCCTTACCATCGTTAATACTTTTTATCGTATTACCAATAATGCCCACGGGCGTCACTGTATTTAAGATTTTACCTAATAAAGACATAAGCCTTTTTTTTTTAGCTCAAAAGCACTGGAGAAAATTTACCTACCTCAATAGGACGCTGCACATAAATTTTTTGTGTAGCGTTCGGGGTGAAGTTTAATTGAATCCATGTGCCATCGAAATTATCAATGGCATTTTTGGACGTTGACACGTTTTCAGTCAATTGCAAAATTGCACGCAATGTTTCAACCTCTTGTTTGGTTGAAAACGCTTGCCCAACGGGCATCCCCTGAATAGTTCTTTTTGAGCCAAAGAGGTTCAAAATATCCGCAGCAACAAAAGAAGGAATTGCCGTGTATGAGAAATTTGATAAGTCAAATGACTGAGAGGCATTTATCTGAATACCAGTAGTCACCATGTATGCAGGAACATCAACCACTTCATTTGCATTGATAGCAAATACAGTAAAGGCAGAAGCCACACCATTTGTTACGCTTATATCAACGTTTTTGCCTTTCACTAAACCGTTGGCCAATTGAAGCAAAAAACCGTTCGTTGGCCTTCCGTTAGATCTGATATTCGACATGGCCACGATACCCGCAGTATCTAAGTCCATTACAAGTCCATCACCGTTAACGTTAACCTTTATCGCTTGCGGAGTAGTGGCAATTTCAAAGTACAAAAACTGAGGGCAATAGCTTAAAGTTGGTAAGTTGGTAGTAGTACCAACACCGGAAGCCACCACGCCTACTACCTGAGCAAAAACAGCCCCTTCCACGTTCCCGGTTGAGGCCATTAATACCATTGCAAAGAAAGCAAGCCATCCCACGCTAAGCATGGTTGCCTGTTTCCAATTGGCTTTTAATGCATCCGTGAAAGTTACCTTTCCAGGGTTATCCTTAACAGTTTTGTATGATCTCCAAAACATGAGCGCAAGAAGGGCACCGCCCAAAATTGCAAGAACCTTCATAGCGATGGCCTTATTTTTTCTACTTAGCATAGCTTAAATATTTTGATTGAATTTTTTGTAAGGTTTTGGTCACTTCATCAATGGCGTACTTCTCCGCAATGATTGAATTTCCTAGTCGAATGCCGCCCTCGGCTGCAATTCGGTTTATCTCAACATCAATTGACGCTGCATACTGTTTCATTTTTTCAACGAAACGTTCGCGCTCTTCATCCTCAAAAGTCCTTTCGGCTTTTACCTGAGGCTTGAATTCCGTGTCCTGAATTTCGGAACCGGGTTTTACTTCTTTTCCCATAATCAATTCCCAATTATGGAATAAATGTACCATAACGGGAACGAGAAAACCAAATAGGGAATAAAAAAATAATTGATTGAACCTGAAAAACTGGAAAATCTGCCTTTTCTCTGAGATTTTTCTGAAAAGTTTATGCGAGTTATTACCCCTTATCTAAAGTCAAGAGCCTTCTTTCTGCATTCTGTTTGCCCATTCCTTGGGTCTGCCTATGTAGGTCTGGCCATGGCCTGTCCATTTCCATGACTTACTCTTTGTATTGAATAGGTAAGGCACACCGGGTTCTATAAAATCGTCCTGAAGTTCAAACGTTCTCTGATGCAATCCGGTAAATAATTTGGTTATTCTGGCTTCGTATATCAACGGCTCTGATGCTTTTGCGGCCTCTTGTGATATAGCAAACGTCCTGAAAGAACGCTTTCCCTTAATAGCTCCTTTCTCACAGTCTGCAATTGACTTGCCTAGGTATTTAGTAAGATACCATGCTTGCCGCTCAGACTTAACCCAAAAGTCACGCTTTCCGTTTTTCCGGGGTGCCGTTCCTAAACGTATTGAGTTTTTAGCATCCGAGCCAAAGAGGCCGCTCCAATATAGAGATAAGCTAACAGGGTCAAACTGATCAATGTCTGCAATAAAATGAAAATGAGGGAAGCCTTGAGAAGTAAATTCACGAACCCAAAGATAATTTTTACAGCCGTACCCGTTCCTGAGATTATGAACCAACCGAGAAACCAAAGAAGCCTCGGAAGCATGGTCAACAAAGCCCGGAGACGTTGCCACGAATATCCGGGGCTTATAGGTCGAGTTTCTTCTAATCCATTCGGTAGCATCTGCAATTTTCTTTTTCTGTTGACTGTATAGACTTCCTTGCGGTCGGCCAGTTGTTTGGGTGCGTTGTTCTGATTGTCTTGTACTGATAGGCTCGTAAGCCACAGCCAAACCGCATAAGTGCGATTTGATAAGCATAGGCAAAAAGAAAGGAGGGGCTAGCCCTCCTTAGTGGTTTGTTTCTCGTTAAAAAAATATTTGTTGTCTTGGGTGTATGCGTTAATCCTGCAATACAATTCTGTTAATGTTACCGCTGCATTGCTTAGAAAAAAACGCTCATCCTGAAAGGAGAACTCAATCAGATTTTTGTATCTGATAGTTGACAATTCCTGAATTGTCAAATCGTGAAAATGACAATTCCGAATATCTGCCTCTTTACACGCCTTGCGCTCTGAGGGATAGAGTAATTCAAAGAGTGTCATAACCTAACACAGTTTATAAGCCATTCAGCAAACTGAGCTGTAGTCTCTGACCTTTTCTTTTGACTTAATTCGGATACCTTTTTTTCAATAGCATGGAACGATATTGGGAACGACTTTGGCTTACAGTCTACAAAATATAAATAGGTTCTTTTTCTAGCGGGGAAACCAAACCAAAACTGATCTACTGAGACAACCTTATTAAAAATTCCTGCTTCTTTAAAAAAAGAACTTCCAGCCGGGTGTTCTAACACACCACCATTTTTTTCAACCTTTTCCAAGCAAAAAAACGCTAACTCTTTTTCCTCTTTATTGTCTTTTGAAAACATTCTTAACCTGGACCATTGCTGACAAGGTGGATGCGCAATAACCCGTTCCTGACCGGTAAACGTTCTCGCATCTCTTTTTTTATCGAATACATTTAGACCTGGATATTTTTTATAAATGCTATCTTCTGAAGCACACAAAACAGCTATGTTCATTTTGGGAATTGATAGGGTAAAACATGGGATAAAAAAAAAAGCCGTTCTCATAATTGAACGGCTCCCCTATCGGTATTATACAGACTGTAAATTATATAACTCTTGCTTGCGCTACTGCCTGATGCTCAGTTATATAATTATATTATGTTAACCATCTGGCGCCTCCATTACACAATCCCCTGCGGGCGCCATTTGGGGGTTTACGGTTCTGTATGAAGTGTGGGAAGTTGCCGCGCCTACCAGCCGCACAGTTATATAATTTGACGTTATATTAAATAGCCGCTCAAGCCTGCCCGCATCCGGGCCTCAGTGCACACAGTCTTGAGCGCCTGTTAATGATGAAGTACACAGTTAAAAGCTTTTTTTGCCCACGCGCATTAAAGACACCAACCGCGCAAAGCATAAGTATTGCAGGCCGCGCTTAACCAGCACACATGCCAAAGCCCGCAATACACATGCTTTCTTACCAACGCTATTAGAATTACTCAAAATCGTTTAAGTGCTGGCTTAAAGCTCACACATTGTATTTGATTTGCTCCGCTCGCGCTACGCATTAAACTGCGGTGTTCGCACTTTTTTGTTATGTACTTTTTGCCTTGATGCAAAAAGTACCAAAAAAATCAAGGCCCAAAGATGCTTCCGCCCACATGCCAACGCGCCACCCCGCCTTTGGGCCGGGCCAACGCGCAGCGTTACTTAAAATAGCTTTTAGTTCGTTTTACGATTGAAATACCTCTCAACACGATTATTCCGCAAGAGAGAAATTACAACTCTCCCATCCTATTGCAAACATTTTCGGGCTTTGCGTTCGGGCTGGTTTCGGAACACAAAACTGTCAATACACCACAAAATTTGATGCAAGGTAGAATGTTCAATTAACAAAGTCACCCGCCATTGAGCCCAACGCCTGTTATTGGTTGTCTTTAAACCAATCAACTTTTCTTGCATTTTCAAATTTCTCTTCAAATAGGTTATCTATTTAGTTAGTTGTTATTAAGGTGTGCTATTAATTCAACTTCTAACTTAGCGTCAGACATATATAATCTTGAAACTTGCACCCACGTTGCTGCGGGAAAATCCCTCTTGTAGAATAATTTCCTTGAATAGTTGTATTTCTTCATTGCTTCAATATCGGTTGTATATAAATTTTCTTTTACAACATTTTGAAAAGTAGCTCCAAAACTTTTTAGTGAACTTTCTAAGGCACGATAAACATTCGTAATTCCATCTGGAGTAACTTCTGTAGCAACGGCTCCAGAGATATATAGTACGTTATCTACTTTTATCACCTGTACATATCCAGCTGTTGTGTCTTGTTTTAGTTGGTTATCCCAATGCCACTTTTCTTTTTCAATATCATTTTTCTGAGCCATTAAAGAAATTGAGTTGAGTAGTATTAAAGTAAGTGCAATAATGTATTTATTATTATTCATATGATTAAGCATTTATTTGTATCATTTTTATTTTATCCAACCAGAAATTCTCTTCCATTCTTCAAGTTCCTGCTTTCTTTTTTCAAGGTTTGTCGGTGGCAATTGATTTTCACTTTCTGCCTGTTTTCTTATGATGTCCGTTTGTTCTTCAAGGGTGTTAAGTCCGATTGATTTTCTTCTTTTATTTACTTTGTTTAAGTCGTCAAAAGGATTTGGGCTTAAATTTCCTTGTTCATCCCAATCAAATTGAGTTCCGTAGAGTTGTTCCTTACCTTCAAAAACGGCTATTCGGTCAGTTAGATACGCTAAACTTTTCGGGTCTGCTTTGTTTTCGCTCACAGCCTTTTCCAACAGTTTTGCACATTTCCTCATAAAATCAGGTTGTTCAATAGAATGTTGTATTATCAACCAAGTCGCTTCGTTTGCTTCTTTACCAACTTTGTCTATTGTCGGGTAGCCGATTATGTCGATTATGTCACTTAATATTTTTGCATTTCTGTTGTGCAAATCCTTTATTTCTTCGTTATACCCATTACTAAGTTGTCGGCTTTGAATTAGTTTCTCCCTTAATGCTAAGTCTGCATTTTTCAAGTCAACTATTTTTTCAGCAATGCTTTTATAGTCCATTCTTTTGAAGTCGTTTGTTCTTGCGCAGTGTCCCAAAATAGCCACCCACTTGCATGATTGCAGCTATACTGAGTTAATAAATACTTGCTTTTCAACCCGATAGAGTTCTAATCTGCTACTCCACCAGAAATGATAAGCAATTAATTAATATTATTTTAAATAAACTATTTATTGATTATCAATAATTTTATTTAGTATTGCATCATAATTCAATAAACTATGACAAAACGTAATGATTTTATCTGGAAAGCCATTCAAACCATATGTTGGTTCATTTTCGCAGGATTTTGTGTCCAAACCGGGGTCTTGCTATTCAATTACATCTACAGTCTAGTTAGACCCATAGCAACAGAAAATCTTCACTTGGGCCTTAATCTATCTGAGCTCTATAAGAAGAGCATTTCAATCTACACCCTTCTGTTTACAATCATCATCGGACTTTCGGTAATGAAGGCTCTGGTATTCTACACCGTTATTCGAATCTTCAGAAAACTGAATTTAGTGAAGCCTTTTAGTAACGATGTCTACCAATTTATTTTAAAGATTACCTACTACGCATTCTCAATAGGAATCATCAGCTTGATTTCTCAAAAAATTGCTGAAAAGTTGATTGACCAAGGTTATGAAATTGGAATTATTGAACGCTACTGGAATGACTACCTAGCTTATATGATGATGTCGGCAATACTTTTTGTCATTGCTCTAATCTTTAAAAAGGGAATTGAAATGCAAAGTGAAAACGATTTAACTGTTTAAGCCATGCCAATTATTGTAAATGTTGATGTGATGATGGCCAAGCGAAAAATGTCGCTCAATGAGCTATCCGAAAAAGTAGATATAACTCTTTCAAACTTATCAATCTTAAAAACAGGAAAGGCAAAGGCTATACGGTTCAGCACACTGGAGGCCATTTGCGGTGCGCTCAATTGCCAGCCTGGCGACATATTAGAATACGTAGAAAAATCAAATAATAAACCATTATGAAACAACTTATTGTATTACTGATATTCATATTGACTTGGAATCAATTTGTTATGGCACAAAATGATACCGAAACAATTTCCATCGGAGAAAAGGTAACGTTCTTTTCTAAGACTTTAAATGAAGACAGAAGACTCTGGGTTTATGTACCTGACCAGACATCTTTTCAAAAAAGAATAGAAAAACGATATCCTGTATTATATCTATTGGATGGTGAAGCACAATTTTATTCAACAGTAGGGCTAGTTCAGCAACTAAGTCAAGCAAATCTCAATTCTATTCTTCCGGAAATGATTATAGTTGGTATTGAAAATACCAACAGATACAGGGATTTAACCCCAAAGGTAAATTCAACAACACCTTTTATAACATTTTTGGAAAAGGAGCTATTTCAATATATCGATGAGAAGTATAGAACCGCACCTTATAAATTATTGGTTGGGCATTCTTTAGGGGGATTATTGGCTATTGACATTCTTACAAATTGGCCAGAGATGTTCAACGCGTATATTGCTATTGATCCAAGCATGTGGTATGCCGATGAGCAATATTTAAATCAGGCTATGTCAAAACTGCCCACCCAGAAAATTACGGATAGAAAACTTTTTGTGGGAATTGCCAATTCCCTCCCTCCTAACACAACCTTAAAGGACGTTGCTAAGGATAAGTCCAAAGACAGTCAACATATACGTTCAATTCTTAAGTTCGGAGATTTTTTCAAAAAACAGCCAAACAAAGGCATTCAATACAAGCAAAACTTTTATGAGAACGAGAACCACAATACCGCTCCGTTGTTGACTCAATATGATGGTCTTCACTTTGTCTTTGATTTCTATCAGTCAAATTTGTCAGACAAAGATTTTCAGGATACCACTGACCTAATCGGTATCAAACTCAGAAGTCACTTTCAAAAGGTTTCAAAAGGTCTGGGCTATACCGTGGCCCCACCAGAGGAGTTTATCAATTACATTGCTTATGATGCACTAGGTAAGAAGCACTTTTCAAAAGCAAAGTCCCTACTTACGCTAAATCTTGAGAATTATCCTCAAAGCAACAAAGCTCATGCTGGATATGCTGATTACTTATCTGCTACAGGAGACATCGCAACGGCCATGGTGTTCTACAAACAATCATTGCAAATAAAGGATGACGAGGCCGTACAACAGCGGTTGTTGACGCTTTCCAGTAAGGGCATGATACTTCAGGAAGGTGATCTAATTCAGTATGCCGGGCAATATGTCTTGGACGAATACAAAATCGAAATTCTATTGGAAATAAAAGACGGAAAGCTTATTTCGAAAGTACCTGGCCAAGCGGACAATGAATTTGTGCCTATATCAAAAGATGTTTTTACAGTAAAAGACAAGCAGGGCTACATAATTACCTTCCACAAGAACAATGATAAAGTAATGGGCTTTACATCGGTGCAACCAAACGGAACCTTTAAAGCAACTAAAAAGAGTTGATAATTATCTGAGCGGACCAAAGTGAGGCAACAATAAGTTATCATATGGTAACCAGGCGAACCAACATAAAGTGTTTCCTTGTAAAAAAATATTTCATGTTGGTCACTCCTAATTCCGTTAATTCACTAAAACCGCCCGTTGCGTATTCGGCTAAGGCTTTGCTTGGTGATACCCAAATAACCTGCCATATCAGAGACCGGTATTTCGTTCAAATGCTTGACATGAGTATTTACCAATTGTTTATAGCGATCTTCAGCCGTAATGGCCAGAGAATCGATCAGCCGGTTTTGCAGTACAGTGACATAGCGGGCAAGAAAGAAATTCACCGTAGCGAGGTATTTTTCCTTTTTCATTTCCTGCTCAAGGTCTTGCCAGCGGCACACGGTAATCTCAGCATCGGCCACAGCCACAATAGAAAAATCAGTTCGGCTTGCGCCAAGAAGCGAGGCAGGGTCTCCGTCAACATCACCGGGGAATGTAAAGCCAAGAATAAATTCGCGATCATTGATTGGGCGTACGGTTTTAAAAATGCCCTTGTTGATATAGAAAAAGAAATCGTTGGTAGTATCAGGCGTCATGACAGACTCTAACCGCTGCACGTGCCTAGGCTTGCCAATTTTTTGTAATGCAGCAAGCAAGTCAATCGAAAACTTGTCGTGATTACGGTGGATATGGAATTCTGGCATCATGTCGAAGATTATAATTAACAAATATTTTAAACCAATGTAGTTTAAATACTCTAAATGAAAATTATGAAAAATTTGACTTTCCTTCAATTTTATTCAATTACATGCACGGCCATTATCACTGGCATATTCCTTATGTCAATGACAGCAAAAGATAAGCACGCTACATTTGATGAAATCACCGTAAAGCGAATCAACATAATAGGCGAAGATGGCAGTTTAAGAATGATTTTGAGTAATGAAACGAGACAACATCCTGGTAGAATCAATGGCAAGGATTTACAAAAGCGCGAAAGAGGAGCTGGGACACTCTACTTTAATTATGATGGGGACGAGTGCGGTGGTTTATTATATGGTAATATGAATACTGACAGCGTTACCACTTCTGTATTTTCTTTTACAATGGATCAATACAAGCAAGACCAAGTGATTCAACTTATAAATTCTGAGTACGTTGAAAATGGCAAAGCTACTGTTGAAAGATGGCTCTCTATTGGCGAATATCCTGTTGGTTCAAACCTAGGCCATATCATAGAAAAAGTTGCAGAGTTAGAGAAAGTAATTGACGAGAGCGAACGAAATAAAAAAATAGCTGACTACATGCAGGAAAACGGTGGAAGGAATAGAATGTTTTTAGGAAGAAATAGCAATAACAATACGGGTTTATTTATAAAAGGACCTGATGGAAAAACGAAAATGAAGATATATGTTGACTCGAAAGGTAATCCTCAAATAGAAGTCATTGACAGCAATGGTAAATGGACCAACATTATAGAGAAGTAAATCATAATTTAAAAGGTGACGTTCATCAGACGCAAATAAAAAATATGACAAAACAAACTATTCTTTTTCTTTTGTTTCTGAGCACTTCTGCAATCTATGCTCAGAAAAGTGACACTGTCCATATAACATCAAAACATATCAATAGCCAGATTCTACGAGAAGGCACCCATCGATACCTTGTCTATTTCAAAATGGGTAAGAATACTACACGCACCCAAACCCAATTTTGGACAAGAAAAATTTCACGCATAGAGTACAACGGCAAGCCTTGCATTGAGGTTACTCAAGAATGGGAAGACAAGGACAGCATCATGCATATAGTAAATTCAATCTCTGATGCAAAAACAATGCAGCCATTGTACCATAAAACATGGTGGAAAACGCAACGCTCAAGAACAGCTACCACCAAAACGGTTACTGAAACAACTGTTGATTTCCTAAATAAAACTGTTGTGCATAACGGTAAAATGTTAAGCGATGCTGATACTGCTAATCAAGTTAAGAAAATATGGGAGGGCTTTAAGTCATCCATCGATAAATACTTTCTAAACTGGCATTTGGATTTAGAGACATTTCCATTAGTAACATACAAAGAAGGTGCAACATATTTAATTCCCTTTTATGATCCTGGTACCGCCTCCAACCTTAAGCAAGTGGCTTATACCGTTACTGGTTCTGCTAAGTTGATTGGATACGATGACCAAAAAATTGATTGCTGGATATTGGTTCATGAGGAAAAAGGGAATAAGGAATTTTTTTGGATTAGTAAAAAGACCAGAGAGGTATTGAAGTTGGAGCAAGAAATAAACGGCAATCTTTATCGCTACAAAATCAAATTAGGTTTTAGCAGCTGATCAAAGAGAGGTAATTGGGTTGAGAAATCCAATTGAAAGTTTGATGAGAGAATAACCTGTGATAGCATCTTACTTCAGTATCAATATAAAATTTAAACAATAATGAAAATTCAAATCACTTTCGGCACTCAATATGCACGTATAATATTTATTTATATGTTGATTCTCTTAGGATCAACACTTATCAGTTGCTCATCGGGTGATGAGCCTTCGGCAAACAAACCTCGAAAAGTCCGATATGAAATCACCGGAAATTTCAGCGGCACGTTTACGGTGGTCTACACCGCGCTAACCGGTGGAAGTCGAGTGGAGAACAATGTGCCAATCGGCTGGTCTATGGAAATGGATTATCCTTCCTCTACCACATCGATTGGCATCGGAGCTCAAGCATCAACATTGGGATCGTCAGGTCAAACAGCCGTGATACGAATATATGTGAATGAAATGGAGGTAAAGTCTTCACCAGGCACCGCAGGATCGCTGGGCGAAATGATAATACCAACTATCTCCTACTCTTTCTAGTCAATCAATTTATGTTATGAGTCAACAATTAAAAGAATGGAAAGCTAAAGGTCAGTATTACCTGCATCGAGGCCATGATGTATTTTACCGAATGGAGGGGCATGGCGAAACGCTTTTGATTTGCCACGGATACCCATACAATACTTATGACTTCAAAGAGATTTGGCCAAGCCTTACCTCTATGTTTCAGGTAGTCGCCCCGGACATGTTGGGGATGGGTTTCTCTGACAAGCCGAGTAACTATGATTACAGCTTTGAAGACCACGCGAACTTGTATGCTGACCTGTTGTACCACCTTGGCATAAGCAAAGTGCATATCTTATCGCACGATCTGGGCAATAGCGTAGTTCAGGAATTGCTGGCGCGCCAACAATCGGGTAGTAATTCATTTGAAATCCTTTCTATTGCATTTCTAAATGGGGGTCTCTTTACTGATGTTTATAAACCGAGGCTTATTCAAAAACTACTTTCGCAAACGCCCCCACCAATTGGGAAGTTAATCAGTCGGTTGATGTCGAAAAGTAGTGTAAGCCGGGCAACAGCTGAGGTGTTTGGTGCTGCGACAAAACCTTCTGTTGAGTTATTGCAAGATTTCTGGGAGATACTCAATTACAATAATGGCAAGTTACTGGCTTGGAAAATTGGGCGGTTAATTTTTGACAAACAGCCTCACCAATCACGATGGATTGCCGCTATGCAGCAAACAAAAGTACCGATGATATTCATCAATGGGCCTGCTGATCCCAACTCTGGCATTCACATGGCCAATCGGTATAAAGAATTGATTCCGAATCATCAAATCATTTTGTTGCCTGCAGCTATTGGTCACTGGCCACAATTGGAGGCGCCTGAAGAAGTGTTACAGGCATTTTCACAATTTTACCAAAGATTACACACAAATAGCTAACCACAGAAATAGATACTTCTATTATAACAGAGGCGAGCACAAACGTCAGCAACAAGATGCTGAATAAATCGAATAACGGTAAATGTTTCCTTAACCTTTAAAAATATAAATGATATGCAGAACTCAAAAAACATGACACGTATTTTATTACTTGTAACACTACTATTTGCGAGTGATACTTTCGCTCAAAAATTAGAGTCGGAATTTCTCTACAAAGTCTCGCTCTCGTTGGATAAGCCAATTGACACAGGTAAATCACCTTTCGGAACCAGAATTGTGTACTCAGTTAAGGGAGGAACGTTTGAAGGACCGAAAATGAGAGGAATCGTAAAGGCCGTTGGGGAGGATTGGCTAATGAAGGTTGATGAAACTACGAATAGATTAGATGTACGATTGGTTCTCGAAACCGAAGATGGTCAACTCATTGCTTGCACCTATCCGGGTATTGTACATACCAGCGCGGATAAGACTACATACTGGCGAATTACCCCGACCTTTCAAACTTCCTCAAAGAAATATGAATGGTTGAATTATGTTATTGCGGTTGGCAAAGGGAGCTTTCAAGATGGCCTGGTGACTTACGAAGTTTTCTTGATAAAATAGTCTCTCGCAGTCGCTATTAATTTAAATTCTAGAGGTAAAAAGATGGTAAAAGATGACTATACCCACATACTTCTTGGAAAGTATTTCAAAAGGTATTCGGTATCTCGATTGCCGGGTGGTGGATCGGATGCTGAACTCTATGAAATTGCGACAGACTTGAACAGGAGATATATTCTTAAAAAACAAAAGCAAAGTTTGGAAAGTGAATACCTTAATTACAAATGGCTTCAACATAAAGTACCGGTTCCCGAAATTGTTTTCTATACGCGTGCACAAGAGTATGATTTTTTATGCATAACCGAACTTGAGGGCAAATCACTGGATTTATTCATTGGATCGGTTGAGGCTGATGTGATTGTTAGTAGCTATGCCAGGGCACTGAAACTACTTCACTCACAGAAACCAGACAATAAAGTAATTGTTTGTAATCTCGATAAAAGAATCTCTGAAGCGGAAAGGAATGTGAAGAATAACCTGGTAAACCTATATCACTTTCAGGCTGAGAACCAACAGTACGAACCTTATGAACTTTTTCTTAATCTAAAAAAGAGTAAGCCATCAAGCGCAGAACTCGTATTTACGCATGGCGACTATTGTTTGGATAATCTGATTTACAATGATGGAAAGCTAAGTGGTTTCGTTGATTTGGGAAACGGTGGAGTAGCCGATAAGTATCAGGACCTGGCCCATGCTGTCAGAAGCATTCTTGACAATTTTACCCTTGACCATGTTGAGTTATTTTATAAGGTGTACGGCATACAAAATATAAACAAAAGCAAACTTGAATTCTATACTTTGTTAGATGAATTTTTCTAGGAAATAATTCGCCTATGAAAAAAAACAAAAATAATGAAAGGCAAAAGCAATAAGACTAATGCGTCAACACCTACTTCTTTACCTCGTTCAACGGGCGTGAACTCAAGTATTGTAGCCGTATTTGAGTTATTTTGCACCTGATGCGCGCAGCGGATATCATGATATAGGATGGCAAAAAGCAAGTCCATTATTAGAAAACACCTACTCACAAATAACAAGTTCTAATTAATATGAAGAAAAAGATATTAACAATCATTAAAGTTTGTTCAGTAATATTTCTCCTTATAGTATCAACTTTGGTATTAGCTATTTTATGGCCAATGCCAAAATTAAAGCCACCTGCCAAGTTCAATTCGGTTTTCATAAAATCAATAAGTATAATTGATGTAACATCCGGTAACCTATTAGAAAACAGAGACATTCTAATAAAAGACAATGTCATTATAGCTATAGATACCATCGGCATCTTAAAAGCAAATGCAACTTCATTAATAGTTGATGGAACAAACAAATACTTAATACCAGGCCTATGGGATATGCACACGCATTCCCATCAATATTCCGAATGGCTTCATCATCCGCTTTATATTGCCAATGGCGTTACTGGAATAAGAGATATGTCAGGACAACTTTACAAGAGAGATAGTTATTTTGCCGGCAGCAAAGAGCGGCTGCTTTGGAATGATGAATTAAATGACAACAAGCGTATAACACCAAGGTATGTTTTGCAAAGCAGTTTTCAAATGGATGGGGCATTTTCCGTTCCGGATGGCTTTCCGGAATTTTTCAAGCTTCAGCAAAGTGAAGATGTGGATTCTCTCCTACGCTATTATAAAAATGAAAAGGTCGATTTCATCAAAGTATATGACCAGATACCACGGGAGTCATACATAGAACTGGCACAGCAAGCCCCGAGGTATGGGATGCACATCGCGGGGCATAAGCCCATCTCTGTGAGTCTTCAAGTTGCGATTGAATCAGGTCAAAGAAGTTTTGAACATGGACGTATTTTTTTGCTCGAATGTTTTCCTGGAGCAGATAGTTTGAGAATAGCCGAAAATTGGAGAAGGTTCCTCTCAAAATCAAAATCATCAATGGTTCAGAATCATGATCCAGTACTGGCCACAGAGTTGATGTTACTGATGAAAGAACACAATGCGCATTGGTGTCCTACACTTCAAACACTCAAATTTGAAGCGTCTGCGCACGAAACCGCTTTTTTACAAAATCCAAACGTACAGTACATTGACTATATCAGTAAAAAACTGTGGTGGGATTTTGATACACGCAATAACCGGAAAAGGAATCTATCGAAAGAAGGAAAAGACATCAGTATTGATTTTTACCACGCTGCGAAAGAACAAGTCCAAATAGCAAATGAAATAGGTGTACCGATTATGACCGGTACCGATGTCAGCGACTCTTACATTTTTGCAGGATTCAGTCTGCATGATGAATTGGAAGACCTAACCAAAAGTGGGTTGTCCAACTTACAGGCACTACAAAGTGCTACCATTGTTCCGGCAAAGTATGCTGAAATGGATAAAAATCATGGAACAATTGAAGTTGGGAAAATAGCAGACTTAGTCATATTAGATAAAAATCCTTTAGATGATATTATCAATTCGAAAACAATTTACGGTGTTATCATGAATGGAATATATTATGACTCAAGCAAAATAGAAGAGCTAAAAAAAATTACGCAGTCGCTCTCCTCTAGTTTTCATGTGAACGTAAAGGTTCTTTATAGCCTTGTAAGTAGTCCACTGATTAGATTGCAATGGGCAGATTAAAAATATTTCTTAGACGATATCATTGATACCGCCTCCAACCTTAAGCAAATGGCTTATACCGTTAAGAACAAAGGAAGTATTAAAACTTGAACAAGAAATAAATGGAGGTTTATATAGGTATGAAATAAAATTGGGCTTTAGTACTTAATGTTCGGTTAGAGAAATAGGTAATTGGCAATGCCTTCGGCCCGGGCTATTCGCTGAAAGTCCGGCCTCGCTCCTGCCAACACACTTCGGGCTTTTCGCTTCCCTGTCTGCCGAAGTAGGCACGCAGGCAGGTATCCCTATTACTTTTGCCAGCGCAGCAGCAACACACATTGTGCAGGCCACGCATGCCTTCCCACTTCCAAAGCCCGCCAAAGAGTGTCGCTGCCCCAGTCCGGTGGTAAATGAAGGAGAAAGGAGTACTAAAACCCCGCACTAAAAAAATTTCTATGAAGATTAGTGACAGGCCCGGATGCCTAAGCAATTTAACATAACGCAATAACATTATATAACTATTACCGAGCTAAATCCCTAACCCACAGTTATTCAAGCCTGCCCGCACCCGGGCCTCAGTGCACACAGTCTTGAGCGCCTGTTAATGATGAAGTGTACGGTTAAAAGTTTTTTTGCCTGCGCGCGTGAATGCACCAACCGCACAAAGCATAAGTATTGCAGGCCGCGCTTATCAGCGCACAAGCCAAAGCCCGCAATACACATGCTTTCTTTCCAACGCTCTTAGAGTTTCTCAAAATCATTTTAGTGAAGCGATTGGCTCACTGGAATTATTTCTACTTGCTCCGCTGACGCTACGCAGTAAACTGCGGTGTTCGCACTTTTTGTTATGTACTTTTTGCTTTGATGCAAAAAGTACCAAAAAAATCAAGGCCCAAAGATGCTTCCGCCCACATGCCAACGCACCACCCCGCCTTTGGGCCGGGCCAGCGCGCAAGATCAGTATCGTTCAGATATTATACTTTTTTTATTTTTCTCTAGAAAATCATTAAACCCAGTTCTTTCAAAAAGTTGTTCAATTTCATTGCCACTTAGATATTGATCATTCTTACTTAACAAATGGTTTGCTAAGTCTTCAATAATATTCCAAACTTCTATCCTACTTTGATAGGTTAAGATGAAGTGTATTATGGCAAGTTCGAAATCGTCCTGAGTCATTCCTTTTAGGACTGCCAAAGTCTTTAAGTCTGGTAGTGAAAATTCGTAATCTCCTCCAAACCCCTCTTGGTCCATTTTCTGTTTCCAATAAAACGATAGATCTGCTATTAGCTTGCTATTCATTTTATCTACGCCAATTGCACAAATGTTTTGAGAACAAAGCCCTCCCCACATTATTACAACCAATTTGTCCGCATTTATGGGTGTTAATGGTTTAACCCTCGCAGAAATTTGTGTCCCAGCTCTCCATGCACTTATATCAATTGACTTCTCATAGTTTTGAGGATTGAGAGTCATACTTTTTATTATGAAATCATCTTCAAACAGTTTTGCTAAAACAATGTGACCAGCTTCGTGTATGCTATCTTTTTTTTTCTGATTCATACAATGAGAGTATGCCTCTTCTAAACTTAAAGTTGATGTTAACCTCAAGATTTCTTTTTCGTAACAGCTCGATAAAATTGTTTCAATTCCATTTCTTTTTGCAGAAATAAAATAACTTATCCCGTCTCTCCTAATATCCCCTGCTGGTGTTCTTACACTGCGAATAGCGTTTGTGGCCAAATAATTAGCAGTCAAGTTCGGGATGTTAGAACCTATCTTAGTATAGAGTACCGTTTTAATATTCTCAAAATTCGTAAGTGTTTCAATCAGCACGGTATTGCTAGTAATGTCTGCATCACTAGGTCTGGAGTAATTCTTTTTATTTTTTCGTGTTTCTCTCTGGTATAGAATATTTGAAGCAACTTGAATTGATGTTTCAGACCGTAATACTAATATCTGAGCCTTAACTGGGGCGCCAAGATCAAATGGAATTAGAGTAGGAGCATTTCCTCTTGTTCCACTCGTTCGAGCGTATTCAACTCGAAATGGGGTAACGGTGTCGATCCGTTTTATAAGAAGTTGATTAATTTGCTCACCAGGATCTTCTATCAGAGACCCATAAGCTAAAATGCCAATTACGTCTTCATTTGATTCTGTCATTTTTCTTCGAATTATTACTTAGAATACTTTAACATACCACAAAGTTACAGGCTTGCGGAATAGAAAGCCGCAAGGGTTCGCTACGCCTGCTCGTAAAAAAATCTCCACCCTCCCACTTCCAGCCGCACATCTTCGAGTTTGTCGCTTGCGTAGGGTAAGGACTGATGAGGAGTCACTCCCACCACCAGTATCAGGTTTGACAAGATCAACTAAGAATTGATACAATGGAGTTTGGTTGATAATTATAGTCCTCAACCGTACTTCGAGCAGCAGTTATGATTGCCTGTTTATCTGTTTCAGGAATATTTGTAATGATGTTATTTGAATTTTCTTCACCACGGATTACAGCAACGCCCAAGGAGTTCGCAATGTGGTTTAGCACCATGATTACCTTTGCCGTCAACCCATGTGGGATACTTGGCGCGTAATCATAAGCATCCAGAATTAGGTTATGCAACAAGTGAGAGCTCATTGGGAGATCATTTTTCACCTTCCATCTTTTTAAAGCAATTGCAATCTTCTGCTGTGTTGGAGACAGTTTCATGCCTTTCAAAACCCCGATATTCGTTTTTGTGTAAGAAGGGGAACCAAAGACTGAATCGTCATTTACATATAAGTAACCCGATCCTTTGGCACCCTTTGTTAACTTGCAAGGAACAACATCAATTTTATGTTCGATACCATCAACAAGAACAAACACTCCAATTGACTTTCTTTGATCTCTCACTCTTGTAATTGATGACTTGCCAACCTGTTTTTCAAAAAAACTAAGCACTGAATAAAACATCTCCTCCGTTGATCGAAAAGAGCCCGACTTAAAATTTATACCCAAGTCAATGTCAAATTTTTCTTTCAACGCAGTCCCCAATTCAGTTGATCCAAGCCTCGGTAAAGAATGAATCAAATCTCCATACTTGCGAGTCAACATGTTTGCAAGTTGAACAGCATGTTCATCAAGCTTAATAAAAATTGGATGCGATTTATCCAACCTGACTTTATTTGTATGATTTGAAAGAGCTAGGTCGGTGTTGATTGGGCTGACTTTGGCATTCTGATAGTCAACTAATGATCCGATTGCCAAACCACCTAAACCACCCATGGCTGCACCTTTTCCCCCCGCTATTAGCAAGCGCCCCCAGTCGAATTTCTGATTTGGATTTTGATCCATTTCATTAGACTGCTTAATGGCGTTGAGAAGCGCATTTATTATTCCGATCCACAACGCACCATTTATTACATACTTCGTTGCCTTATTCATACTCTTTATAATTTTTTATCCAGGTCGTAATCAATTGCTTCTGCGTAAGCTGCCAAATCAATAGCAGCTACCGTTCCGATACTTTGTTGTAGATACCTCATCAATTGAAGAAAGAAAGAAACAAGTGCTTTCTCTTTCTTGCTGAATTTCACTGAGTCAAACTTTCGCTTACTATAATAGTCTTGAATTCTCTGATTGAAGTCTTGAATTGACTGATCCTCGTCACCGCTGTAGTCGATGTAGAACGCTGCAAACTCGATGGAGCATCCCATGTCTATTGATGCGAGAGACGCTAGGCTTGAGAGGTGCTTTTCAATGGTCTCATTTTTTGAAATAGAGCTGGTGCTTGTTAAGATTCCACCCACAATTTTGGTAAGCGGCCTCGGATCATGAGACTTGCCGCGATCAATTATATTGGTTGAAGTTCGCTTCAATGAGCGTACACTTGCTATTTTCTTGCCTGCGTATTCAATGTAATTGAGGCCATCAACACTTCCTTGCAGATCCGGTTTAACTTCAAAAACTGCATACACTCCTTCTGCAGGTATGTAGTGTACGCCATTCTGGGTAAAAACAAACGGAGTATACTGCTGGTCAAAAATTACAATGTCTATTTGTTCGCTGAGACTTCCAGTGCTATCTATAACAATGGCTTTATCTACGCAGTATCGGTTAGGTAGATACTTGCGAAGCCATTCAATCCAAACATTTTCAAGCGAATCCCCTTTGGATGTCGGATGTTTAATAATCTCGCGGTTGGTGTTGAGCTGAGCCAACATCTGATTTTGGAGGCCTTCAAACAAATCACTTAAGTTAACTCTGTTATTTTCCGCCATATGTCTTTTCAATTAAATTGATTTCTGTTTTATGTTGTTGGTTATATTCTAATTCATATGAGTGAATCTCATTCTTATAAAGCACGTAGAATCCAAGTTCGTAACCAGTGTTGCTTAGTCCTATTATTAATAAGAGTGGATTCTTTATAAACACATCTTTATGTTCTGCAATTGTGCGAAGGGCTGATGAATCCGTTCCACTTGGGACTGGTCTACCATCTGGGTGAGTATGCCATTCGCCAACATAGATCAAACTGGGATTTCTACGAGAGAGGTCTCCGAGAGTCTTTCTCAATCCTTCAACGCCTCGCTCAAAGGAGAAGGCTGAAGATTTAAACTTCTTAGGAAGTACAGTTTCTTCAATTATTACTTCTTTATTGTTATTAACATACCTTCCCACAAGCAGGCCACCATACTCTTTTGGATAGTGGTCAGAACCAAGTCTACACAACTGGTCGACAAGTTTATCATCAATGACGATACTTAGCCCGATATGTTGACAAACAAACTTCAAAACTCTTTCAGTTTAATATTAAAACCATCTTCCGTTGATGTCGTCAGATAAAAGCTCCTGGGTGACGAATTGTTTGCTATCGAAGTAGTGATATGTTTAAGTGCAAACTGAACAAGGACGGCAATATCATTATAAGAAGCCTTAAACGTTGGATTCCAGCACCCGTTAGGATTATACAAGTCATCATCACCAGTCTGTAGCTGACGAGTAATGTCATTCATCCATTTGTAGAGCCTGGGAGGAACAGCGCAGATTAGTTCTTTGGCGTTATTTGTTATCGACATTGTGAATATTTTCAATGGGCGTTCCAGTTCATCCAGAATGAATGCCACATCATTGTCGGTGGTGCAGTCAAAGATTAGATCATATTCCGAAAGCCTTTGAAGCAAAATTTGACGCCATTCACTATTGTTCAATGTTATTTTAGCAATATCCATGAAGTGATCACTCAGACTCATTTCGACAAATGGTGAAATTTGTGTAAGATGATGGGACAATTCGTTGATCTTTGAATTAACTCCTGCTGAGAAAGAGTACTCTGCCCTACAAACATTCTCCGGTTCCTTAATGTCGTGATCAATGAGAGTAATGCTTTGGCACCCACCCCTTACAAGCGTAGTCGCCACGTTGCTACCAATTGCTCCAATACCAATTATTAGAATTTTACTACTGACAATTTCAGGGGCAAACGAACCACGTCCGAAGAAGTACTTAGGAGAACAATTTCGAGTACTTACCCAAAGCATTTCTTCGTCAGCAAACCGACCAATGTAATTTGTAGTGCCTGGAATCTTTTCAGCATAGTTTGGGAAGTTACTTGCGGGTATCATGACGCACTGCCAATGTATTTCCTCATTGGGGATTTTATATCCAACAAGAAGTGGAACAGCAGCTTCGTTATACCTTCTTTTACTCATCAAGTTTAGAAACTTCAAAAAATCTTGGGTGACATAAGGTTCTAAATCAGTCCACTTCTCAACTGCAAATCTTGTGTTCTGAGTTGGCGCTTGCTCAATAAAAACAAACAGTCCCTCTTTTTTATCCATGTTTCGGTAAACAGTACTCCAACCGCAGTCAAAACTTGATTTTCCAATTTTGAACTGTTGAACAATTTGAGTTTCTATTTTTTGATCTCGCTTGAATCCGACTGCAAGGTTTGAATACGTGAAGAATCCGAATTCGCCTTTGCTGAAGGTATGATTGATTGAGGTAAAAAGAAGGACAAGACTATCATTTTGAGGCACAACAATATGCTCATAGTGGGCGTCCCTTTCACCCTCAACATAATACTTCCTGATCCACTCTTTCAGGGAAGCGAAATCGAATAGTAACTTTTCTTTAAGATTAGTGCTATGGTGAGTGTGCACACAAATGGAACCATCAGCATTTACATGATTGTATTCACGGAGACCTTTATTTACGAATCGAATTGACTCAGAATCATGAAATTGCAAAGGATAAGCCGGAAGTATACGAACTTCGAACTCAAGTGTCGAGCCAAGGAACGATATAGCAACTGAGCCAAAAATCACTTCACCTTCTTCTACAAAGGCAGAAGTGATTGCAACTCCATCGATAGTCCCAACAACATCAGCAACAGTTTCCAGCCTATTCATTATTAACCGAATCTTGTTACTGGTGGAACTGATAATCCTATTCCTGTTTTTACGCCATAGGAATTGTTTGACTTCTGCTCATCTTCGGGTGGGAATTTTTCATTGATCGGATAATAGGATTTGATAGTATCACTATCCTCTTCAATTCTCTCGATCATTCTCTTCATGTCATAGCTCAGAGTATCCTTATCTGAATCAGTAAGAGTATCTGCGATATCGTTTGAAGAATTACCTGGATCGGGTAATGAAACGGATTTCACTTCATCACGAATAAACTCCATCACAGCTTTGAGCTTATCCCAAATATCACCTGAGATCGTTTTCTTGTCAAAGGCTTTGATTGTTATGAGTTCCAGAAAAAATGACTTTGGCTTTTTACCATTATAAAATTTCCAAACCTTCAGGAGTCTAATAATTTGCCTGACAGAGTCTTTCTCAGCATGCCCTTTAACATTTTCAATCTGTGACTTGATGTTACTTTTAATTCTGTCACTGCCTTTATCAATCTTACCAAACTGCTCGTAGACGTAAAGATTAAGATTGTTGTCATCTGGGTATTGATCTTTGTTCAGTTCCCTACCAGGCACAACATCAACTTTGACGATGTCTCCGTCTGCGTCTGTATTAAACTCCAATCCAATCGAAACCTTTTGCTTCTTGACCGTTGCTTCATTCTTATACTTGTCATACAGGAAGTCATACACGCTGCTATACATTTTCTCAAGGGTTTCGAATGCGTTCCGTTTGTAAGGAGCAATCAGATCGATGTCGAATTTTTTGTTCATAGCGGTGTGCTTTGCGTATGAACCCGAATTGAATGGAGAATACAGATCACTTCCATATTTCTCTTGAAGTGCTTCTGAGATTTCCTTCCGCTTGTCAATGTGTTTGTCAAGCAGAGCCTGTTCCTTGCTGATTTTATGGGAGGTCAGCACTTCCTCCAAATGTTTGTTTTTGTCGGTAGCCATTTGGTTGTTTAAGTTTTAAAAGTTTAAAAAATTCAAAAAAAAAGGAGCCATTTGGCTCCTTACTAAATATAAATCTCAATGCTGCGTTTTACCACTTTGAACTACTATGCCCACATTTTTCTTGTCTTTTTGTTGAAGCAGAGGGACTCGAACCCTCTATTCAGCTATGTCTTATTCTTATCTTACTTGCCGGATGGGATCAGAAGCCATTCAACACCCAGAGACGGCATTGGGCTCACTTTATCAAGTTGTGTGCCGCGGCAAATTTTATGACACTATTTCCGATTTTAGCAAAATACGCGCTTTGAAACACCGAAATTTGTAAAATTTTATACTGACAGTCAGTTTATTGCATAATTGCCATTTCGGCACAGTCCCAGAAAACCTCCCCTGCATCAGCACACATTGTCAGGCCGCACATGCCGCCCAGTTCCAAAGCCCGCCAATAAGTGCCGCTGCCCCAGCCCGGTGTGAAGGAAGAAGATTGGGCAATAAATGTCCTCGCTAAAAAACTTTCTATGAAGATTGGGTAGGCCCGGAGCCTAAGCTATGTTAACATAACGCATAAACATTATATAACTTTTTACTTGCTAAGTTACTGACCCACAGTTATATAATCATATTATTTAAACCATCCGATGTAACGCTGGTCTGGGGGTTTTCTGCTTCGTATAGCCGCTCAAGGCCGCGCTCTTCGGGCCCAGCACGTCTCGTCCTTGAGTGTCTTTAAAACAATAAAGATTTGTGCATGAAAATTTTTTGCCACCGCGCATTAAAAGCAGCCACGCACAAAGCATAAGTATTGCAGGCCACGCAAATCCGCTCACTACCGAAGCCAGCTATACAGCTTTCTTGCCAACGCTTAAAGTTTCTAAATATCAATTACAGTAAATAAGCTCACAGTCAATCTTTTAATTTGCTCCGCTAAAGCTTCGCAGGAATTCAAGGTGTTCGCACTTTTTTATTATTCGTACCAACGTTCATTTACCTGCCCTCATGAAACTCGGATAACAAGAGATTAGGTGCCCAATATAGAATCTTGATCCTCGATTTGGCCTTGATGCAAAAAGAACGAAAATAATCAAGGCGAAAGATGTTTCCGCCCGCATGCCAACACAACTCCTCTCCTACGGGCCGGGCCAGCCTATCGGGTAAACTTGATTTTTTGTACTATAAACCAAGTCTTATTATTTAGCAGCTCTCCATTCTTGTGGAGTGAGACCGTACTCCTGCTTAAACACTCGTGCAAAATATCCGGGATCAATATAGCCGCAATCCAAAGCAATGGTACCAATCGGTAATGCAGGGTTGGCTAATAATGTTTTGGCTTTTTGCAAACGAACCAATTTTATAAACTTATTGGGCGAACAATTTGTAAGCGCTTCTAATTTACGATGCAACTGCGAATGGCTCATAAACACCTGCCGACACAACTGCTCTACGCTGAACTCATAATT
>JALHOT010000006.1 GCA_022842845.1 Cyclobacteriaceae bacterium
CAGGTGATCGGATTGGTTAAAAAAGAGCGTGATATCCAATCAAGAGTTGGTACACGAAAGCTCCATAAAGAGCTCAACTACACATTCCAAAAGTCAGGTCTAAAAGTGGGCAGAGATCGATTATTCGATATTTTAAGAGGGCATGATATGTTGGTGAAGCGTAAAAAAGCATCATTCAAAACCACAAACTCTTATCACCATTTTTATAAGTATAACAATCTGGTCAAGAGCATGGAAGTTATCAGACCCAACCAAGTTTGGGTATCAGATATCACTTACATTCGAACGGTAAAAGGATTCTGTTACCTGGCACTGATTACTGAGATGTACTCAAGGAAAATAGTGGGTTATGACATCAGTGATTCACTCGAGCTGACGGGCTGTCTAAGAGCCCTCCAAAAAGCGCTTAGACAAGCCCGTCCAGCGGTCGGGTTAATACACCATTCCGACAGAGGTATTCAATATTGCAGTAAAGAATATGTTGTTGAACTTAAAAAAAGAAATATCAGAATAAGCATGACCGAAGAAAACCATTGCTATGAAAATGCGATTCCAGAACGAGTTAATGGAATCCTAAAAGATGAATTCTATCTGGATCAATGTTTTGTCAATACTTACAACGCTTCAGTAGCAACTAAAAACGCAATCGATATTTACAATAACAAAAGATTACATCTATCTTTAGCATATAAAACTCCTAACTCTGTTCCTAATGATGAAGCTTAAATAAATATTTAAACCGTAGGCGTATTTTAAGGCTCGACAAAACCAACGCTGCATGACAGGAAGAGAAGAAACATGGATAATTAAAGGGTACGAAACTTTTGCTTTTACAGGCGAGAACAGTTTAAAAATTGAACAACTTGCAAGAGAAGTTAGAATAAGTAAATCTTCATTCTATCATCATTTTCCAGACATATCTATTTTTAAAGAAAAGTTGCTTTCACATCATTTGAATCAGTCTGTGATTATTGCAGAAAAGGAAAAAAAAGCTGAAAAAATAAATCCAGATTTAATCAATATTTTGATTGACCACAAAACAGACCTACTTTTTAATAGACAACTAAGAATCAATGCGAATAATTTGAAATTTAGAGATGTCCTCATAAAATCGAATAAAATTATAGGTACTGACTTTATTAAACTTTGGTTATCTGACACAAAAATTAACCTGACACCACAGCAAACAGAAGGATTTTTTGAGTTAGCGATGGAGAATTTTTATCTTCAAATCAATAAAGACAATATAAATCAAGAATGGTTAAAGCTATATTTTGATAACCTAAATCGAATTTCACGAAAATTTGAGCCTCCGATTGTACGGTAACGACTAAAAACAACGAAACACGAAATTTATTTTAGTAGAAAAATAAATATCATGAGCAGAAATTATCTTTTCAAAACTCTTTTAATCATTCAAACAATTGGACTATTAGTTTACACTGTTGCCGCATATCAAAAAGAAGGCGCTGATCTTTTCAGCATTTTTATCAATAATGTGGTATCCTCGAATTGGTCTGGACAGTTTAATCTTGACTTTCTTTGTTACTTGACACTTTCAGGAATATGGATAATGTGGCGAAACAAATTTTCCACCAGATCGATACTTCTGGGGACAAGTGCGATGGTACTTGGCATCGTATTATTTGCACCATATTTACTATGGGTGACAAACAAAGAAAATGGAGACCTGAAAAAAGCATTAATTGGGGACAGATAAAAAGACCACAGCAAACAAAAAATTTGCGCAATGGTGGCGTGAAATCAAGGTGTTTATTTACACTCATTTTATAAAGTTTGTAAACGGAGACAGAACGAGGCTTAGACATGCCACCACTGCGCAAAAAGAAGCACTATGCGGCAGCTTAAAAAAACGACAACAATGGATAATAGACTTATAAATTACTTTTTAAAAATTACCAACTTAACAGAAGATGAAACAAAAGTTTTGACTGAAAGTATGGTAGTAAAAAAGTTCAAAAAGAATGACTTCTTACTTAAAGAAGGGCTATTTTCTAACGACACATACTTCATACTTGATGGGTGTGTGCGACAATTTAAAACACTTAACGGAAATGACATCACTATCAATTTCTATACCGAAGAGCAATGGATAATTTCTTTAGAAAATTTTGAAGAAAAGAGCTCGTCAAATTATAATTTAGTTTGTATGGAAGACACGACTGTAGTTATTGGCAATGAACAGAAAGCACAAGAATTATTTAAACAGTTCCCGCGCCTTGAGACAACTTCTCGTCAAATTATGGAAACTGTTTTTATGGAACAACAAAATCTAATGACTTCATACATTACCGACAAACCAGAACAGCGCTACTTAAAACTATTAGAAACTCGACCTGATATACTTCAAAGAGTTCCACAATATGACATTGCTACCTACATTGGAATTAAGCCAGAATCATTGAGCCGAATAAGAAAAAAACTAAACAAGAAAAACTAATCAATTTATTCTTTTTCTTTTAGCCATCTCAATGCGCATATAACGATAAAAGTGGTGGTTGCAATTTCAATAACCGCAAAAAATAAATAGTACTTAGTTATTTCCCCCATAAACAGTGTGGCAATCATTACAATAGTTTTTATAGAACCCGCCAAAATATTTGCCCAAAAATTCATGTTATTTGGGAGTATTTTTGAAAGTAAAACCATCGCAATTGGGATTTCCATTAAGATGCCTGCATAAAGTAAAAAACTCTCATTTATTCTTAGCCCTTCTACAGTTCCTGTCAAATATTGGTTTAGTAGCGTTGCGTCCATTAATCCTATCAAGTCACAATACAGATAATTTAAGGTAACAAATACCCAGAGCGTGCTGAAAAAATCTCGCTTGTTTTTCATGATTATTCAGTAATCTATTTCTTTCTATTTGATTTTGCTTTCCATTTAATAGCGTCAATAGTTATGTATGTTGTTGCAGCTATCTCAAACGCTGAAAATAGAGTATAATAAGGAGTTGGCCTTCCGACAAATAGTGTTCCTGCCTGGACTAATGTCATTAAAGTTCCTGAAGCAATTTGTACCCAACGTAAAGTCTTTTCATTCTTAATTAATTGTGGTAAAAACACATTTGCAAGTGGAATTTGCATAAAAGCAGCTGCAACCGTTAAAAACTGTGGTGTAATCTTCACTCCTTCAACTACACCTGTCTGGTATTGTACAAGCTTATTTTTGTCCATCACCCCTACCAAATCAGCATATAAGTAGTTTAGTGAAGCAAACGCCCAAAGAGAAGAATACCTGTGTAGTCTATTGTTGAGAAAGGATTCATTCTTATCGTCTGAAAATCCCAAGTCAATATGACTTGCTTTAAAAGCAGATTTTGGCTGAATAGACCTTAAACTTCTTTGATTATTATGAATAGAGTTACTTAGTTCGTTTTGAAAATGATTAATGCTATTTAGCGATTCAAGGTCTATTTCAGTTTCAGCCAAAAACAGTAACGAGTCATTACCTGTTCTACTTGAATGTTCAGAAGTGTCTACACTAAGAAAATTGGAATGTAAAACTCTAATAGCATCACGAAGGTTATCAGACACAATTGTTTGCTGAGCCAAAAGATTTGGACAAAGGAGAGTCAAGTTCACTCCTATAATTACTACTTTTAAAAGTTTCATATACTTCTGTTTAACATATTTCTGTAAAACTGAAGAATAAAAAACCTACACTCATTGACTTCGGTTAAGAAATGAAATCTAGACAACAACAATATAAAAAAAGCCGACCGCATAACACAGTTTTTGCGTTAGTAGGCGGACAGTACGAATAGAAGCACTTGAGCAATTATTTAACGTTGGTCCTGGGTGACAGTTGTCGGCTTCAAAAGCCGACCAGCCCAAAAACGTTAGCCGCAAGACAGCGAACGGTTCATTACATCTGAAAAGATAAAAAATACTTGACATCGCTGACTTAACAGACAAGCAAGCATCGAATAAAACTCGGAATGCTCCTACTCTACCACTTTGAAAGGAAAAGCCTTTCAGTCATAGGTCAAATACAAGGCTCATGGCAGCGCTGGACATTACTATATGACCTTGGATATTCCATTTGAACAGGATGTTTGAAAGGACCATTATTTGACTTGTGATGAATATTTAGCAACTTAAGGTCAACATAATGCTAAGCGCTTAATAACGGCTATAAAGGATTCCTTTTGTTTAATGATTTTTTTAAGGATAAAAGCAACGGATCATAGCCAGATGTTAGCCACAATTGGCGACTTTTAGGACAGTGAAGCACTATAGCGGTTTAGATTAGATTGAAAAAGTAAATTGTATTCTTATTCCAACGTTTGGGTTTTACAAGGTGTCAAATATGTGATTGACATCTAAATAGTGTCTATATGAAAAAAATACTCGTTTTTTATCTTATTGCTATTTTTATCTTCTCCTGCGAAGAGGATGAAACCAAATACCAATTAATCCTAAAAGTTAAGGAAAACAAAATAAGTTGTACGGGCTATGAAGGCCAAACGGAGTGCTACCTAGTACAACAAGGCAGTAAAATTGATAGCGATCAATGGGAATATTTTTATGAGCAGATTGAGGGATTCGTTTATGAGCCAGGATTCGTTTATAAACTATCAGTACTTAAAGAGCCTCTTGTAAACCCACCAATGGATAGCCCAGACATGAGGTATATATTAATAAGAGAACTATCAAAAGAACCTAAATAAATAATGACTATTCATCTACATTCTATTTGGTAAAATAATGCTCAGTGACAAATTCTTGTTGGGGCATTTTTACATAGCAGGTAAGTTGAACTAACGTAAAACTAGGAGATAGCAAGTTCAACTACCTTAGTAGTTAAAATGTCGTGGGCTTAAATTTTTAACCGGTAATACTATCATAGACACGTTGATTCTAGCAGACAGCCCAACTATTGTCAACAAAGTGTAGGCGAGATTGCTGAGATCGGTTTAAGTTTGTAGTTTAGTTTTCAAATTACTTTATTTTGTGTAAAATAATTTAGTCATTCAAAACAAGCAACCTCGCATATATAAACATAGGCCATTCGCTTCCATCTATAGACTGTGAGGACTTAATGACTAAGACAAATGGATGACAACCTTAAATATCAAACATTCCAACCACATCAAATTCTAGAGTCGCTTATAAAATGTTATTGGGCTCTGGAGGTCGCGGCACAAGAAGATTATCAAAAGCAGCTCATTATACCAGACAGATGCATAGAAATGATATTTATTCTTGGAAACGATGTAAAACGATATACATCCAAAAATAGATCTATCATACAACCTCGTGAAATGGCTCTTGGACAAATTACCAAGCCGCTTTTTGTTCAGCCTACTGGGTATGTCAACTCTTTCACAGTTCGTTTATACCCGTACGATTTTACAAACCCTATTTCCTTACCTATCAAAAAACTAGCAAACAAGGAGACACCTCTAAATCTTTTATTTGGAGAAAAGACCTCACAAGAATTAGAACAAAAAATTAAACAATCGACTGACACAAAAAAACAATAAAAATTATTGAGGCATTTCTATTGATCAAACTAAAAGACAAGATAACTATTAACAATATTGTGACATCTACCGTTGACGCGATGCTTCTGACAAAGGGGAGTACATCGATTACTTCGGTTCTCCAAAACAACTTATCAAAAAGGACACAGATTGAAAGAGAATTTTTCAAAAAGGTTGGAATTAGCCGAAAGAAATTAAGTAAAGTAATCAGGTTACAGGCAGCACTCAAAATATTACTTTACCGACAATCTGAAAAGCTAACAAAAGTTGCTTACGACAATGAGTATTACGACCAATCACAATTCACAAAAGATTTAAAGGATTTTACCGGAACTACACCCAAAGATTTCTTGAGAGACGGCAAAATGCTTCTCTACTCAGCAATCTACAAAAAGGATTAGTGTCGCATTTTTACAATTATTGGAACTAGCAACAGTGTAACCTGCATCGTCAATTAAAGAAAAACAAATGAAAAAAATAATAGTATCAGCCATAGTAGTACTTGGAATGCTTTCTGGCTCTTGCACAAACAGAAATAACCAAGGCATACCAATACAAGGCGCAGAAACGACAGCAACTAAATCAATTAACGATATGAAAAGTTTTGTGTCAATCTTTGAAATTCCAGCTACTGAACTTTCACGAGCCATAGACTTTTATCAAGCCATATTGGACGTTAAAATTGAAAAAATGGAGATGTCAGAAGTGCAAATGGGAATATTCCCATTTGAAGGACAAATGGTTACTGGGGTTATCATTAAAGCAGAAGGATATCAACCTTCGGCTGATGGTGTAACGATATATTTAAATGGCGGAGACAACCTTCAGGATATTCTTGACAAGGTTGAGAAAAACGGTGGAAAAGTACTTGTTCCAAAAACACTTCACGCGGACGAAAGTGGATATTATGCTATATTCCTTGATACAGAAGGCAACAAACTTGGACTACATTCACCTAATTAAAATCCCAACCATCAGTAGGTCAGAGAAACGAACAGCCTTCAGCAAAATGCTACTGTAATAGCGCGGTGACGTGTAAGCTATAAGTGTTATCTTCGTTCCACGTTTGGTGTTGGGGACAGAACGCGGCTTCGAAAGCCCAAGCCGCGATAAACACAAACCCAGGCAGCAACAGGGCAGCTCCGAGGGCAATTAATGGTACGTATATAAAATGACAAAGACGGCTGACAAAGAACTAGAAAAATTACGGTATCGACTAAATCTAATTTTAATTGCACTTCTGTGTTCAACGACATTAGCTCCTTGTGTTATATTCTATGTCAGAGGAAATGGAGAATTTAAATGGATGCTTGTATTTATCGCTATCAGCTTTTTAATAAGTCGACTACCAAGGAAATTTTATGACCGACTTCAAATCTCGACAGACTTAAGGTTTTATAAAAGATTGGGTGTTGATAAATTCAAAAGACTTTCGACTAACGGGGACTTAATAAACAGAAGAATTAGAAAGAGTTACCCGGCTCATCGTAACGTGACAAATTATGAAACGATAAAAGAAAAGCTCAGCGAGACCTATACAATTGAGAAGTCACACACAGTTCTGTTTATTTTCTGCTTATTGACAAATATTTATGCCTTTTGGACAAATTCAATTGGGACAGCAATTATCTTGTTCATTGGAAATATTCTATTCAATTACTACCCTAACCTTTTACAACAATACAACAGGATAAGGTATGCGAGAGTTGTGAACAACTTCTCTAGACTGACAAGATAGAATGACGAGATAATTTGAACCAAGAATGCCCTCCAGCTGCCAACAAAAAGTTTCTGCAATGGTGCGGTGACGATTCTCTTAAAATTTTACCTTCGTTCAAGGTTTTCGATTCGCGCGAAAGGAGGCGGCTTCGGAAGCGCTAATACAGAAGCACAAACGTTAGTCACAAGGATAAAAAAAAACAGTCAAGCATTGGAAACTATTAGACTATACTTCGACAAATTTATAAAACTGAATGACTCAGAATGGGCAGATTTTGAGAAGTGCATAGTAAAGGCGAACATTGCTAAAAACGAGCAAATACTTAAACAAGGCGAGCATGCTAACTTCATCGCATTTATCCAAGAAGGTAGTTTTAGATTTTTTTATGATAAGGAAGGTGAAGTGAAAATAACTGCCTTTTTCTTTAAAGGCGATTTTGTTTCCAATTACAGGAGCTTTTTAACTGGTAAATCTTCAGACCATTTCATTGAAGCCATGCAAGAGGCAGTTATTTACAAAATCAATTTACAAGAACTTAAGTCTCTATACGATAAACATAAAAACATAGAACGACTTGGCAGACTAATTGCTGAAAATTTATATCTATCCGTAGCCAATCGTCTTGACTCGTTTTTGTTTCAGACCCCAGCAGAAAGATATAAAGGCTTGATTGAAAGGAATTCAAGATTACTTCAAGACATACCTCAATATATGATTGCCTCATATCTCGGTGTAAAACCAGAAACATTAAGTCGCATTAGAAAACGTAAATAAATCTGGCTCTCAAATCACTTATTGACTTTGGTCAAGAACTATTGCTTTTTTGACACTATACCTTTGTCCTATTAATAAACATTAAAAACATTAGGACAATGAAAAAATCACTTCTCATGCTTGGAATAGTTAGTTTGTTCACTAACTCCGTTATAGCTCAAACAGAACTAAAAGAAAGCAAATATGGAATTGAAACCGATATCTTGTGGCCGCTTTTAGTTCAAGCTACCAGGACACATTTTACAGTTAGTCTTTGGCAAAAAGGAGATTTACGTGGAGATGTTTACGTTGGTATAAATATAGATTTTCCAAGAGAACGTGAAACAGAAGGTCGTTTTGCTGACTACAGTTTAGCAAGTGGATATAGACAATACTTTTGGAAAGGATTCCATGCAGAATTTTCTCAGACTACAGGTCTTGGTGTTCTGCAAAACCACGTTACAACCGGAAAGACCTATAACAGCTTTGATTGGCTAATGACGGGTTATGTTGGATACAAATTTGAGTTTACACGCAAAAAGTTCTATTTGTTACCTCAATTCGGTGTTGCAGGGGTAATCTATAAATCCAATCCGTGGCCAATCTACGAAGACAATACACTGGCCAGAGAAGTTGGAGAGTCTCCGTTTATGCTTGGTTCACTTAGATTTGGATATAATTTTTAAATTTGACTGGGAGATAATACCAGTGACTAACAGCACCTACCCAAGAGGCGGGGTTTTGTGTTCCAAAGACAGTTTTGTGGTAAAAGTCACAATCTTTGGGTAGCTGCAAAAGTTATGGGCAACCCTAACTGAACATACAGAAACATGAACGCAAAGTTGATAATAAATCCCAGCTCATCACAAAGCAGAATATTTATACTGTTGTCAGTTATCCTGACAACCTGCTTTGCACTGGGAATCATTTTGGATATTGTAGAATCGAGAGTACAACATTCATCTTTTTACCTCTCCGAATCCGTTTTATTCAGCTTCGCTTGGTGGTTATTCTTGCCTCTATTGTTTGGACAATTTGTTCTTGCTGATGTATCCAAAATGAAAAAATCGAACATGTTATTTGTACTAATACCTTTTGTTACACATCTTCTAGCTTACCCTGCAGTGGTTTGGATGATTTCCAAATTATTCTTTGATCATACTTTTTCCTATTGGCAAACCTTTAATTACGGACTTTCAGAATACTTTTTTATACTACTTATCGCTTATTCTGTTCCTTTTATTCTGTATAGTTCATTCAAAAGAAAATTACATTTTAAACAAAAATATCCTGACAATATTGAGCAGGCAAAACAGAATGACTCTATCAGAACCCTTGTTGTGTCAGACTTTAATAAACGAACAATTATTAATACAAAAGATATTCTATTCTTGTCAGCCAATCCACCTTATATCAACATCCATCACAAGACCAAGCAGTACCTACACAATGAAACCTTAAAAGCGATGCTGTCAAAATTAGACCTAGGACTCTTTGTTCGAGTACATAAATCTACAATTGTGAACGTTAGAATGGTTCAATCCTATAAATCAAGACTGAATGGGGACTATGATTTGACAATGATTGATGGAACAGAACTAAGGCTTAGCAGAATTTATGCCCCCCTATTCAAACAAAAGTTTGAAACAACCCATCGGGTTACCCTAGAATAACATCCACTAACCTCATTTTATCAGTAAATAATGTATTGCTACACGATTTTTGTCAAAAAAAACAAAAATGAATGCATTAAAGATTTTTCTGCTGACGGGAATTGTGCTGTCACAATTTCTGACAAATTGCAATGGACAGACAAAACCTAACAATCTAGTTGAGCAAATATACAAGCCAGACACTAATGGGATTGTTGGCGGTGGTTGTGATGGCTGTGAAATTATGTATGTTGGTATACCAACATATTTAAATGCAGTTGACACAAGTGCGGGTTGGACAGAGAGAGGACAAAAACTTATAGTTACAGGAACAGTCTACAAACTTGACGGAAAAACGCCTGCACCAAATATTATAATCTACTATTGGCAGACAGGCGATAATGGCTATTATTCACCAAAATCAGGAATGGATGCAGAAGCCAAGAAACATGGCCATATTCGCGGTTGGATAAAAACGGACGATAATGGAAAATACACCATATACACGATAAGACCAGCACCTTACCCAAATGAAGTCCTACCCGCACACATTCATTTTTCAATCAAGGAACCCGATGTGGAAAACGAATACTACACAGATGAAATTAATTTTGATGATGACAAACTATTGATACCACATTTCAAAAAATATCCCCAAGAAAATCGGGGTGGTAGTGGTGTTGTCAGGATTCTATTGAAAGGCAAAACTCAAATAGCTGAACACGATATCATTTTAGGATTAAATATTCCGAATTATCCTAAAAAAGCAAATAGCGATATCTTATCAGGATTAAACATTGGCGAAGACCAACCTTCATTCATTCCATTCCACGCTTTTGGTCCCGACAAAGGGACGCAAACTTGCCCTGTATGTAAATATGGCCGTTATCACGGAATTCTGTATTTCGTTGGGAATAATCCAAATTGGGACGATGTAAAAAAATGGTTAATATTCTTAGAGGAGGAAAGTACAAATAGGCAAAAATATCTTAAAGCTTACTTTGTGTATGGGAATGATCAATCATATAACAAAGAAGCCCGACAAATAGAATTAGAAAGACTTGGAAAAGAGTTAAACATTAAAAATATTGCCCTGACTTTTGTTCCCGCTTTTTCCGACACAAAAACAGAAGCAAATCTCAACAAAATTAATCCTGAAGTAGAGAATACATTTATTATTTACAAACATAGAAGCATCATAGACAAATTTGTTAGCTTAAAACCAGAGAATAAAAGCTTTCAACTCATCTCGTCAACATTAGACAAAACAAAGGGCGACTATTTTGACTTATCAGAACCCAAACACGATTGAGTTCAGGGCTTCCCATTACAAAATGCTTCTGCAATAGGGGGTTGGCGTGCAAGCTCTAATTACTAACTTCGTTCAACGTTTGGTGTCGGGGTAGAGCTTGGCATTTCAAGTGGCCCTCCCGCGGAAACACAAGCGCTAACAGTAATTGAGCCGACTCTAGGACGGAGACTCCAAAACCGACAAAATTTAAGTTGATAATGAATAAAGAAAATTCAGTTAGCGTTTCTATAGATAGTTTCAGTTCGGGTATAAATTAACATACGTTTGATACAGCTTTGTAACAAATGGGTTGTTTTAATCGTCTTAAAGGACTATCAAAAAATACACTAAGTATGACTGGAAAATCATTGGAAAACTACACGATTAACGTGAAGGTTAAACTAGCCCTATTGTGGACTTCGCTTATGTTTCTTTATATCTATGCAGACTATTTCGAGTTAATGACTCCGGGGAAATTGGAAGCGATGATGCAGCTTAAAACACCTATGGGTCCCACATCATCTGGCTTACTTGTCATTTTTGCTATACTTTTAATTGTTCCTGCTTTAATGATTGTTCTTCCAATTTTTTTGGCACCTGAAATCAGTAAATGGACAAATCTCATTGTTGCAGTAATCTATGCAGCTATTTCAATTCTTATAGTAATTTCAAGCATAGGCAGCGAGTGGCATAGATTCTACGTTTTATATAATTTCGTTGAACTATTTGTGCTACTGACAATACTTTGGCAAGCATGGCAGTGGCCTAAAAAGACTGAACACGTTCATTAGTAATCAAAATCAACAACGACTTAATTATTTTGATTGGCCTTCGTTGACAATTAACAATTCTCTGAGTTAAAATCGCAGACATATTAAACTTGGGGATAGAAATGAAAATCATAAAGTGGAATTAGTTTTAATTGGCAAGGGTGAGTTCAATACTTGAAATTATAGATGAGTATAAAGCCATATCGTTTGACGATTACTCTGTAAAATCAACCAAGAACAAAATGTTTCTACGATGTTGCGGTGACTTATAAGCTATATTTTTTATCTTCGTTCCACATTTATATTCAAAGGAAGAATGCAGCTTCGAAAGCCCAAGCCTCCATAAACACAAATCGAAATAGGTAAGCGTAACGGTTCTCACAACAACTTATAAATATTCAATCTAAATCCATTTGTTTGATTTCATCAAAAAATTGAATACAGACAATATATAATCAATAAAAAATGGAAACACACAAAATTCAAGCTATAGAAACCGCTTTGGTATTGATTGGCTATATAGCTACACACTTCATAACTAAAGTATTTATCAATAACACGCTTAAAAGCACTCATTTACAGCGAGGCAGAAGAAAAGTAATTATTAAAGCAGTACACCTCTTTTCTTTTCTAACCCTAATAATTTTGTTATCTGCAGTATGGGGGCTTGAACAAAATGAAATCGCTGTCTTTGTTGGCACAATCTTAACGGCATTAGGTATTGCTTTTTTTGCTCAATGGTCACTACTCTCAAATGTTACATCGAGTTTGTTATTGTTTTTCAACCACCCCATGAAGATTGGGGATAGAATAAAGGTACTAGACAAAGATTATCCATTTGATGGAGAAGTGACTGATTTGACATACTTTTTTGTGCATCTTAAAACCGAAAGTGGAGAGATCATTACGATGCCAAATTCGATTTTATTTCAAAAAGCAGTTTCTGTTATTGAAAATAAAAAGGAATCATAAATTTTATGAGAAGAGTATTATCAAAAGCTAATATTATCTATGAGTAAACCGAACTTTTGCCAGACACTTTGATAGGGTCAGTTAGGAAATTTGAAATTTAAATGCAATCATACTGCCAATAGAGCGTATTTGGCAAAGTACAATTACGTGTGCTAAAATTCTAAAGCCACTTTCAATACAGACGTGATAAGAACTCCAGTACCTAATAAAATGTTTATACGATATAGATGCGTAAGCAATAAGTATTTATCTTCGTTTAATGATTCGTTTGTTGCGCAGAAACACAAACATTGATGGCTATGCCAGATCGACCCCATAACAAGACATTAAACTTAAATGACTGAAAGAACGCAAATCAAAAATATCACCATTGTAAACGAGGGACAAATAATCATTGCCGACCTCTTAATTGACAATGGAGTGATTCAAAAAATAGGGCAACAAAATGCCGATATAAATGCAAGAATGATTGACGGAACAGGGAAATATCTATTCCCAGGAATCATTGATGGACAAGTCCATTTTCGTGAACCAGGACTAACCCATAAAGGAGATTTGTACACAGAAAGTAAAGCAGCCGTTGCAGGCGGAGTGACCTCGTTTATTGATATGCCTAATACTGTTCCAAATGCTTTGACTATTGACATCCTGAATGAGAAATATCGACTAGCATCTGAAAAGTCATTAGCTAATTACGGTTTCTTTCTAGGTGTTAATGGCGACAATCTTGATGAAGTAATTAAGCTCAACAAATCTAAACTTTTAGGTGTTTCTGATGACGGCCTATATTTTACAAAAAAAGGGAACCTGCTTGCTGACAATCCTGAAACAATGGAAAGGCTTTTTGCTAACTGTAAATCAATTATAGCCATCCATTCAGAAAAAGAACAAATAGTTGAAGAAAATGAGAATCTGTACAGGGAGAAATATGGGGAAAATGTGCCTATTGAATATCACCCAATCATAAGGAGTGAAAAGGCTTGTTATGAAGCAACTAAAAGAGCAATTGAAATAGCCAATAAGCATAAAGCTCGACTTCACATTCTACATTTAACCACCGAAGCTGAAACACATCTATTTCGAAATGACATTCCGTTACGAGAGAAAAATATAACAACAGAAGTATCAGTTCATCATTTATGGTTTTCTGATACAGACTACAAGCGTCTGGGAACTTTAATAAAATGGAACCCGGCCATAAAAACAGAAAAGGACAGTAAAGGACTTTTAAAAGCTTTGTTGGACGACAGAATAGACATAATAACAACAGACCACGCTCCTCACACAATAGAAGAAAAGCAAAAAACCTATTTCCAATCAATGTCAGGTGCACCCATAATTCAACATTCGTTGAACATTATGCTTGAGTTTTACAAACAAGGGCGAATATCGTTAGAGAAAATCGCTGAAAAGATGTGCCATAATCCAGCGACACTTTATAATATTGAAAAAAGAGGTTTTATAAGAGAAGGTTACTTTGCAGACCTGGCCATTGTTGACTTGAATTCAAGCTGGACAGTTGATAAGACAAATATTTTGTCGAAATGTGGTTGGTCACCTTTGGAGGGGACCACTTTCCAATCAAAAGTAGCCAATACATTTGTTAACGGGCATTTGGTTTATGACAACGGACAATTTGACGAGACAAAACGAGGACAAGCATTAACAAGGACAAATGAATAATACGAATGCTACAGCTGCTAACAACACGCTTCTGTCGTGGTGTGCTGAAGTGTAAGCTTAAGGTGTTAGCTTCATTTTACGCTTTGTATCACGAACAGTATACGGCATAGAAAGCCTCCCACTGTGCAAAAACAGAAAAGTTACAAGCAATGGCAGAAGCCTACTGTACCCTTTGGTCACGATAGATAATTTACAAATGCTCGTTCTTATCATTCCGATTCACTGCATGTTAAACTTTCATGCTCGGACAACTTAAACTTTGAAAAACTAAAACAATAAAAAATGCTTCAGCCTACTGTTCGCAGAAGAAATCACCCAGAATGTTGATGTCGGTGGGAACAATACTGGGCAATGCATTGACATGACTGATTTCTAACCATCGGAATAGTTGTTGCAATTGAAAAGCAATAGTAACATAGGAGAATACACAAATTTACCTTCGCATTAAACTTTATAGTAGATTATAGCTAGTGAGCGTAAAATGTATAAAAGCCGTTTGCGGTTTGGAGTAAGTGTAGTATAATTTTCAAAATACATTTGGTCTGCGAAACAGTATGCTGCTTACTTGGCCAAACCACGTTTCAAATACCAACATTGCAGGCACTGTAAAGACACCCAAGATGACCTACGAAAAAATAATAAGGAACATAGAAAGTAATTACACAAGCTTGCCAACCGAGTGCAAATTTGAACTGAAAATAAACTCCAAAATACTGACACTTGATAAGGAAACAATCCTTGTTAAAGAAGGTCAATATGCTGACAAAACATATTTTGTTGCATCAGGCTGCATAAGAGCATACTACCTAAAAGACGGGAAAGACGTTACTGATTGGTTTGCTTTTGAAAACGACTTTATAAACTCTATAAACAGTTACTTTCAGAACATTCCAAGCCCACATTATATTGAAGTTCTGGAGCCGTGTATCCTACTTGAAATCCCAAGAGATACAGCAAACAGGCTTTCTAAAGATTTCATTGAGTTTGAAAGATTAGAGAAAACAGTAATTACAAAAACTATGTTGCAATTACAACAAAGAATTGTATCGATGCAGTTTGAGAATGCACAACAAAAATACCAAAACCTCTTAAAAGCAAGACCTGATATTACTGAAAGAGTCCAGCTAACACATATAGCCTCATTTTTAGGCATAACACTCGAAACATTGAGTAGAATTCGAAGCATAAAAAATTAAATTTGATATATATCAAATGAAATAAGTAAAACAAGTCAGATCCTTGCACAACTAAATTCATTTAAAAATGATTACTTATGATTTAGTGGGTAGTACTCGGAGTTAAATCACGCTTTTAGCAAAAAGTATTCCATAAGCATTCAAATAAAAAATGAAACTTAAAAAGTTACATTCAATTTCAGGACTCATTGTTGCAATCTTTATTATGCTTCACTTAACCAACCACATAAGCAGTATATGGGGTTCAGACAAGCATATTGAAGTAATGAATTTATTAAGGCCATTCTATCGCAATATCATTGTTGAAACCATTCTATTATTGGCAATACTCGTCCAAGTTATTTCGGGACTCAAACTTTTTGTATTAAAGCGCAAAATAGCAATAACCAAATATGACAAACTTCAAATTTGGTCAGGGCTTTATCTGGCAATTTTCCTTGCAATTCATTTGAGTGCCGTATTTGGTGGAAGACACCTGTTAAACCTTGATACCAATTTTTATTTTGGAGTAGCAGGACTAAACACATTCCCATTTAACCTTTTCTTCATACCCTATTATGCACTTGCAATCATTGCCTTCTTTGGGCACATCGCTAGTATTCACAATAAAAAAATGAGTTATAATATTTTGGGCTTGACTCCAAGTGAACAATCAAAAGCAATTTTAATATTCGGTGTTTGCTTGACAATTGTAACATTTTTTGGATTGACAAAACATTTTGAAGGGGTTAAAATTCCTCCTGAATACAATATACTAATCGGAAAATGAAGATATTAAATATACACAAAAGGGTAATTCAACAACCCAAAATTAAGCTTGTCAATTTATTTAATACGCTGGCAACAGATAATGATATGATGTTAGCGACCGATAAATGGTCGCCTATGAAGTTAGATAAAGGATTACAGGTTGGCTCAAAAGGTGGACACGGACCAATTAAATATTTTGTAAAAGAATACGAACCTGATAATTCAATTACGTTTCAATTTGATTTAATAGGTTTTGATGGCTTTCATAAGTTTGAATTAAGTGAGCTAGGAAATGATAAGACAGAACTTTCTCATACTATTGATATGACAACTTCGGGTTCCGCAACATTGAAATGGACGTTGGCTATTCGATGGCTTCACGATGCCTACATAGAAGATGCATTTGACAAAGTAGAAAATCATTTTTCAGCTGCGCAAAAGAATAATGAATGGAGTTGGTGGGTGAAAACACTACGCAAAATTATGAAACCAAAAAAAACAAAACGCTCAAAAGTCACTTAACTGAGGAGCTACTTCAGTAATGAATTGAACCTTCTAAACCTTATCATCTTTTATAGTATTTCGAAAGTATAGCGCTAAGCAATCCCAAAACTAAAAAAGGCCGCCTCAGACTTTTGAGACGACCTTTTCTTATTGTTGATCCACCTATTTAATTCTTCTTCGCTGGTCTTCTGTACTTATTAGGAGCAGGTGGCTCAGGTTTAATCTCCACTGCCTGTGTCTTTAACAAGGTCAAGGCTTCTGCTACAGCACGCTCTAATTGCGGATCGCGGCCTTTGATCACATCAGCCGGTGTTTGCTCTACGGCAATATCCGGTGATATACCCACACCTTCCACAGCCCACTCACCATTCACATCATAAAAACCTCCACGAGGCGCTACCATGCGGCCACCATCTACAAAAGGTGGTGTATCCCAGGTGCCTACCAAACCACCCCAGGTTTTAGTGCCTACCAAAGGTCCTATCTTCATCTTGTTAAAGAGGTAAGGAAGTAAATCGCCTCCGGAACCTGCACGCTCGTTGATCAGCATCACTTTCGGACCAAAGATACCGGCATTAGGTGTTAAGAAGGGTCTGTGGTCACTTGCATTGCTGTTAAAGTAACCATGTAACTGACGCGCCATGATATCTACTATGTAATCTGCGGCAGAGCCTCCCCCATTGTTTCGTTCATCAATCACAGCACCTTTCTTATCCTGTTGCGCAAAGTAGTAGCGGTTAAAATAGGTATAACCCGGATTACCCGTGTTAGGGATGTACACATAAGCCAATTGTCCCTTCGATAATTCGTCTACCTTTCTACGATTGCCTTCTACCCAATCCATCATGCGCAATTGTGTTTCACTTTCTACAGGCACCACAGTAACAATCCGAGAACCTTCCAGACCGGGTTTGTTGTTTACACGTAGCTTAATTTGTCTGTTGGCGGTGGCTTCAAAATACTTATACAGGTTTTGAGCGCTTGATACAGCCTGACCATTTACTTCCAAGAGATAATCTCCTGCATTGATGTTCACCCCTGGTTCCCTCAAAGGTGCTTTCAAATCAGGATTCCAGTTTTCACCGAGGTAAGTCTTTATAAAGCGATAGTAATTTTTATCTACTTCATAATCGGCACCTAACAAACCAACCGGAACATTATCTACTTGCGGAAAATCACCACCCGAGGTATAGGAGTGACCAACGGCAATTTCTCCTCCGAGTATATCTACAATGTAGTTAAGATCGGTGCGATGGCGTACATGCGCTACCCAGGGGCTGTACCACTGATACACATCATTCCACGGTGCGCCATGGGTATTGTTTACATACAGAAAATCGCGCTGATAGCGCCAGCCTTCGCGGAAGATTTGTTTCCACTCTTCCATAGGCTTCACTTTCACCTTCATGTTGGCGACAGACTCCAGCTTACCATCACCTACTTTCTTATTTGTATCACTAGTGCCGAGTATGCCCCAGGTGGCGTTGTTTCGGTATAAAATCGATTTGCGATCGTTCGATACTGCCATGTCATTAAGGCCAGTCAAAAACACTTCTGCTTTTCTGTCCTTGAAGTTGTAGCGGTTCAAGGTTACGCCTTGCTGGTTGGCAATAGCTTCTGCATAAAACACATAACCATCAGGCCCGGGCAGTAAAGCAGTGTAGTTACGCACCGGTACATCTACAGCCAGTATGCGATTGCTCAAACCATTCATGTCAATCTTCACCAAAGGCGTGGCCGCTCCATCCTTTTTCTCCTCCTTGGCTTTTTCTTCATCGCTGCGTGGTGCTAAAGGAGATACATCATCTTTGCTCAATACAATTACATACAAAGCGCGCGTGGCAGGGCGCTCGTAGGCGCTCATCTCTAACCAGCCGGTATTCAAACCATAATTAGTGCTGGCGAGAAAATACAAATACTTACCGGTAGCATCCCACACGGGAGAAATCGCATCGGCAAGTCCATCTGTTAATTGCAGGCTTTGACCTGTTTCAATGTTGTGTACTTTAATGGCTTTGAAATGATTGTCGAGCAAGCGCGCATAGGCTATCCACTTACTATCAGGCGACCATACAGGATTGAGTGTTCTGTTAGGATGAGCAAAGCGTTCTGCATCTATTTTTTTGATAGCACCTGTGGCTATATCCACATTCCATAATACATAATCAGTATCGGTAAAGGCTAAGTATTTGCCATCAGGCGACCAGGCCGGACGGAAGAAGAAAGTAGGATCGGGAATTACAATGGCTCTTGGCTTTTCTAATCCCTCCTGATCAGCGATCATCAATTGATATTCTCCGCTGGCATCGCTGAACCAGGCAATCTTTTTACCATCGGGCGACCAGATAGGATAACGATCGGCAGCAGCCGAATTGTTGGAAATATTTCTCCAGTCACCTTTCTCTTTGGGGGCCGTAAAAATCTCACCGCGGTATTCAAACAAAGCACGTTGCCCTGTAGGCGACAGCGAAGCATTCTGCAAATTGGCAGGTCTGATGTCTTCCCAACGCTCACGCGCCCAATGAAAATCGCCACGCACATTGATCACAAGCCTTTTGCTTTGGCCATTACCGGGACTGAGTACATGCAAATAACCTCCTTGCTCATAGACAATAACACCTCCACCGGCATCCAGACTCTTCACATCAAAATCGGCATGAAAAGTTTGCTGCTTGAGTTCGTTATTGGCAGGATTGAATGACCAAACATTATTGGCGTAATCTCTTTCGCTTAAGAAATACACAACACCATTAAGCCATACCGGATCAGTATGTCTTTCATTATCGGTTTGAGGGCTTTGCTTTAAAGCAAAAGTTTTCATATCAACAATCCAGATTGGCTTGGCTTGTCCGCCCCTGTAGTTGCGCCATTCCGGATCCCAGAAACCTATTTGCTGATAGGCGAAGTATTGTCCATCCTCAGAAAGTTCTCCGGCCACCGCGCGTGGTATATCGAAGGCTTCTTCCATGCCGCCCTTTCTATTGATCTTAAAAATTCTTGATTCTTTGGTAGGCACTGATTCTCTGGCAGACGCAAAGAGAATGCTTTCACTGTCGTTGGTCCAACCCGTTACATTGTCAGCACCGGGATGCCAGGTGAGGCGTTCGGGTTGTCCGCCTTCTGTAGGAATGAGGTACACATCTGTATTGCCATCGTATTGTCCTGTAAAGGCAATCCATTTACCATCGGGCGAAAAATGGGGCTGGCTTTCCTGGCCTTCGTTGCTGGTTAAGCGCCTGGCATCTCCGCCCTCTTTCCCTACAATCCATAAATCGTTGGCATATACGAACACAATGTGCTCATTGCTGATGGTGGGTTGACGCAGTAACATGGTGCCTTGCGCCAAGGCTGCAAGGCTTATCAAAAGCCCTGCAAAGGTCATTAAGATGGGTCTTGTGGAATTCTTCATACACTTTCTTTATGTAGTTAAGGTAAGCAGCAGGTCATCTATCCTCACTACCGAAAAAATAAATTAAGCTGCTTTTGATGGTCAAATACGACCAACAATGGAAGCTTGGGGGTGTAGAACTGAAAAAAGATAAACCCTGAAGCGCAATCTGCCGTAAAAAGACACAAAGCCTGGCCTTGCGCAAACTCCTGACCATATCACTTTTTATAATCTGCAGGTGTGCTGCTGTATGGGCCAATAGCCCCCCACATGGCAGCCTGGCGCTAGACCTCCACTTGATTGGCAGCAAGCCCAAAGGCAGTTTCGACATGCTCGTGATTCCCATCAAGCGCGTAGAAAGACTTTTATTGATCGAAGCCCGCATCGATACCTTGATGGGCAATTTTGTGATTGATACCGGTGCTCCCGGCCTGATACTGAACCATACTTACTTTAGAAATTATTGGGTGAGTTCCGATGTCATCGCCAGCAATGCCGGTGGCTTGCCCGTTGGTCCTGTAAAAAATACATGGATTGATGAACTGGAACTGAAAGAATTGCGCTTCGAAAAAATTAAAGCCAGCCTTACTGAGTTAGGTCACATCGAAAACAGAAATAACATCAGGATACTGGGCTTGTTGGGCGTGGAGATTTTCAGGGAGTTTATTGTTACCATCGATTTACACCAAAACGTGCTGATTCTGCAAAAAGTGGATAAACGCGGACAAGCCATCAAGCCCATCGAATTTTTACAAGAGGCACAAGCCATGATGAGCACGCCTATTAAATTAATCGACAATACCATCGTAGTGCCTGGTTCCATTGCCGGAAAGAAAATGAGTTTTTGCCTCGACACTGGTGCTGAGACGAATGTGTTGAACAGCAATCTGCCTCAGAAGGTATTATCTACTTTCACTTTGCACAAGCAATCGGTACTACTCGGTACCGGTGGCGCGCGGGTAGAGGTATTGGCGGGTAAGCTGCAGGAGATAACCATCGGAACCATGACATTTAAAAATATGTCTGCCGTGATCAGCAACCTCGAAAGCCTGGGCGAAGCCTATGGCGTACCCATTGAGGGCATGATTGGGTATGACTTCTTGATAAAAGGAATTATTAGCATCAACTTTGTTAGTAAGCAATTGAGCGTCTATCCTTTTTTGGATACACAAAAATGAAAAGCCTTCGCACCATATTGTTTTGCATCATCTGCTGTAACTATAGCTTACAGGCACAACCCGCTGGCATTCGCATAGAGGGCACAAACATTGTGCTTACCCTTAACCAGGAATTACCCAGAGATATACAACTGGAAATTCTCAGCCAGTTTGGAATGCAAAAACTTTCACTCGATTCACTTTGGCAGTTTGGTGCCATTGGTAAATGGGGTAGTGAAGGATGGAAAGTACAGAAGTCGAACAAAGGCAATATCAGCATCTACAAGCCTGTGAATGCTCTGTCTGGAAAAATGATCAAAGGAGCTGGCAGCTATCTTCCAAACGAAATGCGCAACCTCCTTGACCAGCAAACACAGACTACCTTTGGTGTTAATAATTTCAGAAAGCAAAACATCAGTTCGCTCCCCAATGGTAAAACCCGCTTCTTTTTTGAAGGCATGCAGGAAGCTGGTAACGTTCATCTCTCTGGAACCTTCAATGCCTGGAGCACTTTAGCAACCCCTATGGTAAGGGTTGATAGCGGATGGATTGCCGATGTAAGGCTGAAAGCAGGCAAGCATTGCTATAAATATATTATAGATGGGCATTGGGTGCATGACCTGAATAATAAAGTACGCGAAGATGATGGCCACCACGGCAGTAATTCCATCTACTTTGTGTACAACCATGTATTTACACTGAAGGGACATGAGCAAGCCAGGAACGTGATTCTCAGTGGCAGCTTTGTAAACTGGGATGAGAAAACACTGCGCATGAACAAAGTGAAAGATGGCTGGGCTTTGCCCGTCTACCTGAAAGAAGGCACTCACGCCTATAAATTCATTGTTGATGGTAACTGGATCAATGATCCGGCTAACCAATTCAAAGTAAACGATGGAAAAGGCAATGTTAACTCCTTGCTTAATCTTGGTGACACACTAACTTTTTCTTTAAAGGGATTTACCAATTCCAAACAGGTTTTTCTGGCGGGTACTTTTAACAACTGGGACGGTAACTCCCTGGCTATGCAAAAAAATGCTTCCGGCTGGAGCTTACCAATAACACTTGCACCGGGTAATTATCAATATAAGTTTGTAGTTGATGGTCGCTGGATGCGCGACCCTGCTAATCCGCATACAGCTGATTCAGATGGCGTAACGAATTCTCTTTTGGCCTATATGCCTACTCATACCTTTGTATTAAAAGATCCACAGAAAAAATACAAGGAGGTAAAAGTAACTGGCAACTTTAACGGCTGGACAGGTTATAGTATGAAAGAGACAAGTACTGGTTGGAGTATTGATGTGTATTTACCCACGGGAAAGTGCTTGTATAAGTTTATTGTTAATGGCGATTGGATAGTTGATCCACAGAATCCGCAATGGGAAGAGAATGAGTTTAATAATGGCAATTCAGTGGTATGGATTGGTCAGCATCAATAGATATTATTCGGAAACGATTTTTTGTATTTCACTGATAATCGCATCTAAATCCTTCATCTCTTTTTCGATTAGACCATCTAAATAAGGCTGATCCTCCGGTGTAGAAATGGTTTTCAAATATTGTAGCCCTTTAATTCTGCAAAAAGGAGATCTTAGTTTATGGGCGTTATAAAAAGCATATTCTGTTAGTCTAGTATTCTTTTGGGCTAACTCTTCTGTACGTTTCGAAATTGTATCTTCAAGATTTTGGTTCAGCAATAAAACGTGTTCATTAAGTTTTGATAAAGCTTCATTGCTCTCGGTGAGTTCTTCATTAATAGCAGTCACTTCTTCTTTCTGCTCTTGAATAATTTCCTTAGCTATCGAGATATCTACGAATAAATTCTCTATAGACTGAATGACCAGAAAAATCAGCAAGGAGAAGAGCAAATAATAGAGAACAATAACCAAAAAGAAATACTTATCATTTACAACTGCCAATAATTCTTCGGATAAAGCGTCCTCATTCATCAATAAAAACTGAACAGAGGTGGCAACCAGTATAAAATTAAGAACAATTAAAGACCAGGAAACCTTGGGCTCTCTTTTCTTAGAGAACATCAGATGAATTAATAAGGCATGAAATATCAAACCGACCGGGTAGGCGAAATAATAATCAGAGGGTGTTTGCTGATACCAGATAGGAATAATATGCATCAGCAATGGCCAAGACAGGATAAATAAAAGGCGACCGGCCAGTGAGTAACCAATCTTATTCAGGTAAAGTGAGAAAACACAAATGACTATCTCCAGCAGAAAGATAAACTGATCCCATTGCAACGCTCCTATTGGCTTGAGATAGGCTTGAATGTCAATTATGACGAAAATGATATAAACAATGGGCAGTGTTACGTACACAATGTTTGTGTACATCAGACGCCTATTCTGGTCATCCGTTAAATTCTGGTGAGTACCTAAAAGAACTAATTTTTTAATCCGAGCCAGCATATTTATTCACCGTAATCGTGCTTGCCTTGAAATAGTGCAGCGCGATTCTATAAACAGGTTTACTAAGTTAATGTAATCCTGCTAGAATTTCACTATTGTGCTCCCCTAAATGAGGGGGCGGTGATAAATGTACGTGGCCTGTCTCTGCAGTATTGAATTCCGCTACAAAAGTTTTAACACCTTTAAGACCATCACCATGTACCAAAAGAGGTAATGCCTGCGGCATTTCAAAAGCCTGCTGTATATTTTGAATAATGCCTGCCGGAATTTTTTGTTTGTGCAATTGGGGCATCAACGCTGATGAATGCAAGGTGCCTATCCGTGCATGCAATGCATGAAATAACTGTTCACGATGCTGCACCCTTGATTGATTGGTGGCATAAGCTGACTGCGTAGCTAATGATAGAACTCCGAGTATAGCACACAAATCATGAAACTGTTTATCGTTGCCCACCGCCAATAAAATTTCTTTACCATCTTGTGTTGTAAATAAATCGCCATAAGGTGCTATGTTAGGGTGTGTAGAACCTTGCTTCTGCGGTACTTTACCAGCTACCAAATAGTTGCTACCCTGATTAGCCAAAGAGGCCAGCGCAGTTTGCAGCAAAGACACTTCCACGCGGCAACCTTCTCCTTTTCTTGCGCGATTTAATAAGGCCAGGAGCAGTGCTTCTTTGAGTTGATGCCCCGCTAATACATCGATTAAGGCTACTGGCATTTTTAAAGAAGGACCACCCGGTTCACCATTCATAAACATGAAACCTGCTTCTGCTTGTATCACTGCATCGTAGCCTACGCGAGGATCGTTCGAACCATAACCACTGATTTGTCCATAGATGAGTTGTGGGTTATGTACTTTAAGTTGTTCGTAAGCAACGCCTAACTTCTCCGCATCTCCGGGTTTATAACTGGCAATTACAATATCGGATTGGGCAGCCAGCTGTTGTACGACATGCTTCCCTTGTTCCGATGTTAGGTCAAGCGCAATTGATTTCTTGCCCCAATTGACAGCGCAGAAATAGGCCGAGCGGTCATCTGTCTGCTCACCGGCACTTTTCCAGGATCGTGTTACGTCTCCCTGTGTTTTACTATTCTCCACTTTAATGACTTCAGCACCCAACTCAGCAAAAAATTGTCCTACGCTGGGGCCTGCCAGCACCGAAGCCAGTTCGAGCACTTTGATATCTTGTAGCATGTTGCCTATCCTAAACGTTGTTCATTTGATAAGTACAAAGTAACTTACAATCCATCATTTTATTCTCATATTTAACAAGCATTCAAATCAACCACTCAGCGACCATGACCAGAGCCGAAGCCCGCACCATACTCAGTTCGATGACACAAAGTGCCAGCCTGTTACGGCACATGCGCACCATAGAATTAGTGATGGAAGCTTACGCTGAAAAATTAGGACAAGATAAAGATGCCTGGGCTATCGCGGGTCTCTTACACGATGCCGATTATGAAGCCTGGCCTGAACAGCACCCTGCTATTATTGTTGAGAAACTGCGCAGCATGGGAGAAGAAGCCATTGCTCATGCCATCTCCGCACACTACACCAAATGGAATGTTTCTTACGATACTTTGTTGGATAAAGCCTTACTAGCCTGCGATGAGCTGACCGGCTTTATTGTGGCCTGCGCCCAGGTAAGGCCTGAAGGCATCAGCACCTTAGAAACCAAGTCTGTGGTGAAGAAGCTAAAAGACAAAGCCTTTGCTGCGAAAGTAGAACGTGATGAGGTCTATAAGGGAACTGAACTTTTCGGTGTGGACCTGAACGAACACATTGCTTTTATTATTCAGGTATTAAAAAACAATAAAGAGGAGTTGGGCATCTAGCCTGTCGTATTAAACCAACAGATAAGAAAGATCAGAGCCTGAGGCAATGCTTTGTACAGCTTGCCCGGCTAAATAAAGCTTGGCCTGTCCTTCTCCTTTGAGCCAAAGTTGATTTCCATCGAGGTGCAATAACATGCCTTCGGGTAAGCCCATCACTTTTTTGTCGGGGTTCAAGACCAAAAACTCTTCAAGCCTTTCTTTACGCGTTTCTCCGCCCTGTCCTTCAAACTTCAGCTCGTGGTAATGGGGGTTTATCTGGAAAGGTATCAATCCCAGTGCTTGCAAAGAAGGTGGTTGAACGATGGGCATGTCATTGGTAGTCATGATGGTAGGGCAAGACAAATTTGCTCCGGCACTCCATCCTAAATAAGGTATGCCTGCCAAAATCCGCTGCCGCAAGCTTGTAATCAAGTCATTTTCGTACAGCCTGCTAAGCAAGGCAAAAGAGTTACCCCCGCCTACAGCAATGAAGGAAGCCTCCTCAATTGCTTTTTTCTTATCAGCGACATGGTGGAAACTACTCAATTCGTAACCAATTTCGTGGAAAGCTTTCGTTACGATGGCTTCATATTCATCAAAAGAAAAAGTGACCGCTGCAAAAGGAATAAAAAGACCTTTACCCTTAATACCTGATAAAAAGGCACTTACATGCGGTTTCGGCCAACTAAAAAATGGGGTGCCGGGCATGGTGGAGTTGCTGAGTAACAAGAGTTTAGCCATAGTGCTGAAAATCTTAACATTTTAACCAAAAATTCATCTTTCGGTTTCGAAGCAAAAGTCTAAATTTGTTGCATTAAACAAAACGGCATGTTTACACAATACACAGGTGACGGAGTGAGTATCTTTATTGCGATTGTAGCGGTACTAATCGGATTTGCTACGGCAATCGGCTACGTTGACTTTTTGAAGACTAAAAAACAGGAGAAAAAGGACTAAGCTCTTTTTTCTCCTGTCTCTAGTCAACTACATCCCTCCTCTTAATCATACCTCCCTTAATATCGCCTACGCTGTGTTCCACCACAAAGGCGTGATCATCAATCTTAGCGATTTCTGTTTTTAGTTTCTGTAATTCAAGTCTGGTAATGAAAGTATAGGTAACATCATATTCCTGCTGATGCCCTCTTTTGCCATAACCTCCCTTGCCCTTTAATATTGTAATGCCTCTGCCCATTTTATTAATGATGGCATCTTGTATCTCTTCACTCCTGTTCGATACAATCATCACAGAGATGTATTCCTCAATGCCATGCACGACAAAATCGACCGTTTTGGCTGCCGCCAGATAAGTGAGAATGGCGTATAACGCAGTCTCAATATTGATAACGTAAGCCGCTATTGAAAAAATGAGGATGTTGAGAATAAGAATGATGTCGCCCACGGTAAGCGTTGTTTTTTTACTGGAGTAGATGGCCAATACCTCCGTACCATCGATTACACTGCCTCCGCGAATTGACAAACCAATGCCCGCACCTAAAAAGAAACCACCAAAGATGGCAATCAGCAATTTGTCTGAGGTAATGATGGGGTAATCTATGACCGCCAAAGCAATCGCCAGCCCCGTAATGGCGACCAGTGTTTTGAGGGCAAACTTCTTAGACACTTGCGTATAGGCAATGACAATGAAAGGCAAATTAATCAGCACCACCAATAAAGACAGGTTAATGCCAGTCAGCAACTGAATAAGCAGCGAGATTCCCATCACGCCACCATCTAAAAAGTTATTTGGTAGCAGAAATCCTTTTAAGCCAAGGCCAGCCGACAGAATACCTGTGGTGATGAAAAGGACATCCTTCACCATCCGTTGTAACTCAATCTTTTTACTCCGGCTTTGTTTTAACTCTTGTAAGCGCTGTGAAGATGACATAGTTAAAGATAAGAAAGATTATACTCAGCCAGAAGTTATAATTACTTACTGGCCACAATAGCCTGCAATACATCTTGTTTGATGTCTTCAATATTTTCCAAGCCTACAGAGATTCGGATCAAACCTGGACTAATACCGACCGCCATTCGTTCTGCATCACTTAGTTTTGAATGAGTAGTAGAGGCTGGATGCGTGGCTATGCTGCGTGTGTCACCCAGATTTGCCGAATGCGACAGCATTATCAAAGCATTCAAAAATTTTCTTCCACGCTCAACACCACCCGCAATTTCAAAGGTGACAATACCGCCCCCTAAGCGCATTTGTTTAAGGGCAAGGGCATGCTGCGGATGACTCTTTAAAAAAGGATATTTTACTTTGAGTACATCTGACTGCTCTTCTAAAAAAGAAGCCAGTGCTAATGCGTTTTGGCAATGCCTGTCCATGCGCACAGCCAGTGTCTCCAAACTTTTTGATAATACCCAGGCATTGAATGGTGATAAGGCCGGGCCCGTGTGCCGTGCAAAAAATCGTATCTCTTTAATCAATTCCTTTTTGCCAACAATAGCTCCTGCAATTACGCGGCCTTGTCCATCGATGTATTTGGTGGCAGAGTGCGTTACAATGTGCGCGCCCCATTTCATGGGATTCTGCAAATAAGGAGTCGCGAAGCAATTGTCAACGTTCAAGATCAGGCTGTGCTTTTTTGCCAAAGCACCTAACCACTCCAGGTCGATGAGGTCGAGGGCCGGGTTAGAAGGTGTTTCTACAAAAATCATTTTTGTATTCGGCTTGATCTTAGCCTCCCATGAGGAAGGATCATCAATATCTGCGTAGGTGTGCTCAATGTTGAAACGAGGGAAAAGTGTGTTGAGAATCTGATGGGTCGATCCGAAGACAGAACGCGAAGCCAACACATGATCGCCCGCTTTTAACAGAGCCGCCATACTGCTGTACATAGCCGCCATCCCCGAAGCGGTTGCGATGCCATCCTCTGCTCCTTCCAACAAACAAAGCTTCTCGATAAACTCATTGTTGTTGGGATTTGAAAAACGGGTGTAAATATTACCCGGCACTTCATCCGCAAATAGTGCTCGTGCATGTTCCGCATCATCAAAAACAAAACTGGATGTCAGGTAAAGCGGAACAGAATGTTCGTTGTATTGAGAGCGTTCTGTTTGTGCCCGGATAGCATCCGTTTCAAAATTTCTTTTTTGATCACTCATGGCTTAATGATTTCTACACTGTGGGTGATTTTGGCTGTCTTCTCTAAAGTTTTCGCTACAGAGCAATACTTGTCAACCGACAAAGCCACTGCTCTTTGTGCTTTATCTGGATCGATATTACCATACAGCTTAAAGTGTGCATGCACAGCTGTATATAAAGAAGGCACGGCTCCATGCTCACGCTCGCCATTAATGGTAATTTTTATATCATCCAAAGGTTCACGCTGTTTACGCAAAATGGTGATTACATCTATGGCACTACAGCCACCCATGCCAGCTAGCAATACTTGCATAGGGCCAAATCCTTTGCCCTGACCTCCATCTTGCGGTGCTGCATCCAACTGCACCAAATTGCCGCGATCGTTCTTTGCCTGCATTAAAAAATCTTTATCCAGGCGCTCAAGTTCTATGCTTACCATATCTTCTTAAATAAGAAGTAAAGGTGGTGAAGGATTGGGAATAATAAAACAGCAAAGCCATGCTTGACTTGATGATTATGCCGATATTCGTATGTTCTATGCCATTTGTGAGAATCCAACATAGGCTATACTTTCCAGAATTTTTACACCAAGCAACAAGAAAAAAGGTGGAAAATAAAATAGAAACATTTTATCCGAAAAACCGACAAGAATGGCGTGAATGGCTTCGAAACAACCATGATAAAAAAAAATCTGTTTGGCTTATCTATTACAAAAAGAATTCAAATACCCCGACAGTAAGTTATAGTGATGCTGTGGACGAAGCACTTTGTTTTGGTTGGATAGACAGCAAATCAAAACCAGTGGACAAAGTAAAGTTTATGCAGTTTTTCAGCAGACGAAAAGAAAAAAGCGTTTGGTCAAAAGTCAACAAACAAAAAATTGAACGTCTCACAAGAGAAGAACTCATGTCAGAATCAGGGTTTGCAATAATTGAAAAAGCGAAACAAAACGGCTCTTGGACAATTTTAGACGAGGTAGAAGCATTAATCATTCCTGCCGACTTAGAGAAGGAATTTCAAAAAAGGCGAAAAGCAAAGGAATACTTTTTAAGTTTAAGCCGGTCGGACAAACGAAACATTTTACAATGGCTTGTTCTTGCAAAACGACAGGAAACAAGGGCAAAAAGAATAACTGAAATTGTGGAACTTGCAGACAAAAACCAAAAACCGAAACAATTCAGTAGACAGAAAAACAGCATACAACAAGGTGCATAATCAATGGCTGGGTTCAGTATAAATTTGTAGTTTATTTTTTCAAATTACGTTTGGTGTTGTGGGGCCGTGACGCGTTTCGAACTCCCGCTACTTTTTATGCTCAAACGTTAGCCTTTATACAAAAATGACTCAGAATTAATGAAATGGTTCTTTCTAATAATTGTGCCAGCAATCTTTATATACTCAAACTCATTTGGACAAAGATGGAACCCTGAGACAATTTGTTCTTCTGACACACTGACTATACAACCTTATGATTACCATAAATATATTCCTGAAAAAATAAATAGTACAGATCAGGGGCTTTATAAAATAATGCAATGCCGCACGCGCTCCAAATTTGGATATCGAATAGACGTTGCGGTTTCCAACTACTATTACGGTGATAAAACAACAAACTGGATTGGACAGCATGGTGGACCAAATTTTAATTTTATCCTAGTAGCCAATAAGTTAAACTTTGGTTTCAGGTTTAAGCCTTGGACGATTGATCCAAAAAAGGATGTGGAATTTAATGGTCAAACCCTTCCTACAACAGCTAAACTAAATAACATAAAACTTGAATACTATGTAGGCTACTCTTTTGATTTTAATAAACTAATTTCGGCAGAACCATATATAGGATATAATCGGACACACTTTCTTGTGATTAATGAAGATGAGTTAAATCAAGAGTTTCCCCTCAACAAAACAGGAGGACTTATTGTTGGCACAACATTAAATAAGTATTTCAAGCTAAAAGATTATGCGTATATATCTGTATTTGGAACTATCGGATATGGATTTGTAGATTACAAAAAGGTACATTCCGATTTAGACAATGGATATTTTGAATGGAATCTTGGAATTGCTTTGAAAGCTTTTGGTACAAAAAGACTGAGTAAGAGAGTAGAGTAAGTACAAAGGATAACAACAGCTATAAGGTATTACTTTTGATTAATTATTTTTTTAAAAGGAAAAAAGTAACGCTTCAGAATCAAGTGTAGGCCCTCTCTTCTCAAAACATGATACCGGTATGAAAGAAGAAAAAATTCTTACCCTCCATCCCCAGAGAAAATAAGGTTTCAATATCCTCAAAAGAAGATACGATGTGCTTCATGATTTTATTCTGGAAAGCCTTCAAAATAAGAAGGTGATTACCTTTGAAGAGATGAGTGATCTGGCCCTTGAAAAACTTAGACCTCACTTTGATGACAAAGTATTATAGTACTTGGTAAGTATTAAACTAGATCTTGAAGCAAGAGGCCTTATCGATAGAATTCCAAAACAAGTTCGCACCAATTAAGATTAAAGCAGTGAGCCTTATGCCTCGATTAAAACTCCTTGATAATATTTTTGATCCCGCAAGGCTTTTGAAATACCCTTGCTCACAGAGGTAAGCGGATGGGTGTCGATGTGGATGGGCAAAGAAGTGCTTTTGTGTAAACGTTCTTGTAAACCCTTCAATAAGGCGGAACCGCCTGTTACATAAATACCGGTCTGGTAAATATCTGCCGATAGTTCCGGTGGGCAATGCTGCAACGTATGGAGAATACCTGCTTCAATTTCTGCAAAAGGTTTATCGAGTACGTACACCAGTTCCTGATACGAAACCTCCACACTCATGGGGATCCCCTCTGCCAATGATTTACCCTTCACCTTTACTGGTGAGGGAATTACCTGGATATTGTGATGTACACCCCCGATCATTTTTTTGATCTGCTCCGCAGTGCGAATACCAATCAAGAGGTTGTGGTGTTTTCTGAAATAATCGCGAATAGCCTCATCAAAAGTATCGCCTGCTACTTTGAGGGATTGAAAAGCTGCTACACCCGAAAGCGATATCACCACCATTTCGGTAATACCTCCGCCAATGTCCACAATGAATTTACCTTCTGGCTCACGGATGTTTAAATCCATCCCAATGGCCGCAGCCAGTGGTTCAAAAAGCATGTTTGTCTTTCTTGGATTGAACTGATCAAGGGCATCGCGGAAGGCCCTGCGTTCTACCAAGGTTGTATGGTAGGGCACCCCTGTAATGATCGTATCAAAACCACGATTAAAAAAACCATTGCCATATACCTTGTCAACGAGGCTGCGAATCATTTTACCGGCCGATTGATAATCGGCAATGACTCCACCGCGTAAGGGTTTTACCGGATGCAAGGCTTCATGACTCTTCTCAAAGATTGAGTATGCCTCTTCCCCAACAGCCTTGATCGATTGATTGTCATTAAAAACAATGTACGATGGTTCTGCCAAAAGAATCCGGTCTTTGTCTGTCAATAAAGTATTGTTATTACCAAGATCAATGGCAAAACTTTTTGAACCGTTTAAACCGAAAGGCATCATAGCACAAAGTTGGTAAATGATTATGTACAAAAAAATCCGCCTGCTAATCTTTATGATCAACAGGCGGAAGTTACGTTAGGTTCAAGCTTAGTTTACTTCTGGGTTTTATTCAAACCCGGATCGCGCTTTAAGAATTCTTCATACAGCTGGGTATGGCGGCTAACCATCGGTATTTGCCATCCCTCAATAAATACATGCTTAATATTGGTTTTGGTTTCGAAAGGATCGCCATCGCTCACCAAAAGGGTGGCGCTTTTTCCCACCTCAATTGACCCAAGTTTATCTGCCACACCGAAAATTTCGGCAGGTACAATGGTGACAGCCCGCAATGCTTCCTCCTTGCCCATACCATAAGCGGCTGCATAGGCGGCATGATAAGGGAGATTACGAACATTCTCGGCATTGCCCGTTCTGATAGCCACCTTTACCCCTGCCTTTTTCATGAGGCCAGGATTGGCATAGGCACGATCATAGCGATCGTATTCGCGGGAAGGAATCGCTTGCACGGGTCCGGCAATCACAGGAACACCTGCTTTCGCAATTTCATCGGCTACCCGCCAGCCTTCTAAAACCCCTGATAGCACTACCTTTTTCACTTTTTTCTCTTTGATCCACTTTAAGGCTGCCTGAATATCTTTTGATGCGTCTACTTCTATCATCAACAATTGTTCACCACGCAGCACAGGCAGCAATGCCTGCAATTCAGGATAGTACGAAACACCCTTGCCTTTGGTAGCCGAGTCCAGCTTGTGGTATTGAATGGCTTTGTCCCAGGCATCGTTGAGCTTGGCCATGGCTTTCTCATTGGCCTTTTTGATATCATCATCTGATCTGCGATCGAAGAAACCTCTTCTGCCAGTGCTAGGGAAATTAATCACCACGCCTTCGAAGCCAGCGTACATCTGGTCTGGGGTATAGCCATGCAAGTTGATGAGGGCTGCAGTACCAGGAATCAATCCCCCATCGGGTGCAGCGATTACGGTAGTCACTCCACTCACGCGTGTAACAGGGATAAGAGCAGAATTAGGGTTGATAGCCGTGAGGGCTTTCATTTGCGGAACGATGTCTCCCACTTCATTATAATCTACCGTGCGCGCCACTGAATTGACTTCTACTAAACCTAGGCGTGTACCGCCATCGATCATACCCGGATAAACCCATTGTCCTTTGCAATCAATTACCTCTGCGCCTTGTGGTATTGTTACATTGGCACCAACAGCCTGAATTTTACCCTGGCTAATCACTACAGTTCCATTTTGAATAATACCCTTTGTAACTGTTTGAACAGAGGCATTGGTGAGGGCAAAAGTGCCAGTCTTTCCTTTCGGGCTTTGGGCTTGTGCTACTAATATAACACATGCCATTATTAAGCTTAGAATGTATGTTATCTTCTTCATGGCTGTCTTAGTTTAAGCCGAACAATTTGACCATATTCAATTCGGCACCTTCCATGCAATTATCATGGTTGTGTCGGTATTCGTGGAAGGTAGCATTATCTACCACTTGTTTAGGATCTACATAGAGGCGCTGATCGTCCGCATCCTTTTCGCGATCGAAGCGTACTACGCCATCAACCACCGTAATCATAGGAATAGCATAAGAAGAAAGGGGATGACCTTTGAAGATGGCGATATCAGCTTCTTTGCCTACTTCTAATGATCCTACCCTGCTTTCAATACCTAACTGCTTGGCAGAGTTGATGGTGATCATTGCCAAGGCTTCTTCATCAGACAAGCCACCATATTTTTGGGTTTTGGCTGCTTCGTGATAAAGGTGGCGGATCAGTTCCTCTGAGTCTGAGTTGATAGAAGTAACCACACCATTCTTCGCCAGGATGGCTGCGTTATACGCTGTTGAATAGTACACTTCAAATTTGTAAGCCCACCAGTCGGCAAAGACAGAAGCCATCGCACCATACTCGGCCAGTTCAGGAGCTACCTTAAAGCCTTCGTTCACATGTTGGAACACCAGCTTCTTAATGCCGAAATCTTTACAAACTCTCAGGAGCATGTAAATTTCATCTGCACGATAAGAGTGGCAGTGAATGATGATGTTGCCTTTTAAAATATCAGCAATAGTTTCCTTTTTCAGATCATAAGCGGGAGGAGTACCTCTAAAACCTTTTTGGCTTTTGGCTGCATTGTAAGCATCCCAGGCAGCCATGTATTCTTTGGCTTCGCTGAAGGCCTCGCGTATAACGAATTCAACTCCCATACGTGTGCGGGGAACAATGCCATTGCCTTCTCCATGTACACGTGTCGGGTTCTCGCCCAGAGCAAACTTAATGGTGCGGGGAGCTCCTTCCATCTTCAACACTTCAGGATCGACTGTACCGTAGCGGTGCTTGATGGTTTCACACTGTCCGCCAATGGCATTGGCAGAACCATGCATGGCATGAGATGTAGTGCAACCACCGGCTAAAGCGCGATAGATCGAAACATCAAGTGGATCTACTGCATCGCCCGTCCAAACCTGTGCGGTATTAGGTTGTGTTGCCTCATTAATGGCAGTAAGGGCAATGTGCGAGTGCGCATCAATGATGCCAGGCATCACATGCATGCCGTTGGCATCGATTACCTGAAAACCTGTAGGAGCGGCAATGTTCTTTCCGATCTGACTTATTTTACCATCTTTCACCAGCACATCTGTATTTTCAAGCGTGCCTTGGGTAACTGTTAGTACAGTACCATTCTTGATCAGCATATTGCCTTTCTGCACCTGCGCAAAAACCGGAGTGATGAAGGCAAAGGCTAGGATTAAACTATATATCTTTTTCATCGTCAATTTCATTTAGCATTAAAGACCTGGATCTTTGGTACCCTTCATTGGGAAGCTTCCATAAGAACCTACAGACATAGATCCTTCAAAAGAACTTCCATCCAGGGTAAGGTTCACCTCGATGGCCATGGAGTTACTGCCCATTTGAAAATCGAAAGTGAATGACAACTTATTGCCATCGACTTCAACATTCTTGATTTCAGTTTCCTTATCAGACATGTTACTGGTAATCGACCCTGTATACACACCGCCAGCATTCTTCAATTTAATTTTACCTGTATTGGTGCCCTGGGGTGTTTCGGTAGAATAAGACCAGTTGCCCTGCACTTCTGCCTTTCCGCTTCCTTTCTCGGCCTTCTTCTCTTCCTTAACCTCTTGCTTGTAAGCTACTCCGTCAACAAATACATAACGAACTTTTGCTTTCTCATGGAAGTAAGGCTTATCACTGATCACCAGGTTAGCCATTTTACCGTTGTCGATGGTGCCCATGCGATCGCTCAAACCCAACAATTGGGCTGGTGTAGTCGTAAGGGCCGCCAGGGCCTGATCTTCCGTAAGACCTGCAGCAATCATGCGTCTTAGATTGGCCGGAATATCTTTTGTTTTGGCACTTAATGTAGAAAAGCCAAAAGCGATGCCTGCCTTTTGAAAAGAAGCTGCCTGACCTGCGTATTTGGCGGCAAAGTCATTCTTTCTTTTTTCAAGGGCTTCTCTTTCTAATTCAACTACCGATTTAGCCTTCTTGTCATCCTTCTTTTCACCCACTTTTTCTTCCTTCTTTTCTTCTGGTAAATCAAGGCTTAAGAAAGGTTTAGCGTTGGCGGCTTTGATTTTATTCATCACATCCCAACCTTCTTTTACATCACCTAACATGAGCGAGAAACCAAAATCATTTTGAAGGGTGAGTACACGCTGTATGTCAAGAATTTTTTCAGACTTAAATAAAACTGGCTGTCGCTTATCGATTACCGGATAGAAAGCTTCCAACACCCGATCGGTAGAAGGACGCTCCAAACCAGCACGGTTAGCGGCATACATACTCTCATAGTTTTTACTTAGCGAAGCCTGACGATACAATTCCCGGAATTTGGCCATTACACCGATAACAGTTGAAGGATATACTCTTTCTGCGCTTGTCAACTCTGCATAGAAAGCTGACTTGCTGGCAAGGACCATATTATCCGCAGAAGAACCTCCTAGTAAAATAATAGAGCCGTTGCCTGGCAGCATACCACCGTAAGGCACAACATGCGCGGTAGTAAAACCAATGTTACGCAGTTCCTCAATGGATTTTTCAGCAACGTTTAAACCATTGCGCACATCTTGCTGAGGGGTTATACCTGCTCGCTCATTGGTTGGGTTACCGGGATCTTTAGGTCTTTCTCTATTATTTTCTTCTTTTGGCTTTGTCACACCGGTTCTTGAGAGCCCATCAATAAAACCAGCATACACATACATACTATCGGCCTTGATAATGATGGCTTCAGGGGGCACTGCCACCGTTTTGCCTACTGCTTTGATGATTCCATCTTTCACCAGCACGGTGCCCATATCGATATTACGACCAGGCCCCTGGATAATGTTAACATTCGTGATGGCATAGGTTCGTGATACAGGAGCCAGTGGCTTGTCGTCTTGCGCGTAAGTCAATGCGGGTAAAGCAAAGGCAAGCGACACCACCAGACTTCGGAGGCACGAAAAATTGAATCGTTTCATGAAGTAAAGGTTTGGGTAAAACATCAGGTAAAAATGAAATATGGAGGAAAGAACTTTTTCCTGCAAACACAGTACAGGAGCGGTGCTTTAAGGACAGGAAAGGTTAAAGACTAGGTTACTTCAGACCGCCATTTTTATCTATTTTGCAAACATGAAAAAAATCCGATTCGCGGAACACATTCTCCCGCATGTACTGGCTGTGCTTACATTCTTTTTAGTAACCCTCTTTTTCTTTAACCCTGTTTTCTTTGATGGCAAAGCCCTTCAACAGCATGACATTCAGCAATTTCAAGGGGGTGCCAAAGAAATTCAGGATTTCAGAAATGAAACAGGCCAGGAGGCCCTTTGGACAAACAGCATGTTTGGCGGCATGCCTGCCTATCTTATTTCTGTGCAATGGAGCAGCGAAGCAATCGCTTATTTAAAGAAAGTAATCACCCTTGCCCTGCCGCATCCGGTTAGTAACATTTTTGCTGCTTTCATGTGCTACTATATATTATTGCTGGCCTTTGGCATCAGACCCTATCTGGCCATAGCCGGAGCCATTGCCTTTGGTCTATCTTCCTATATGATCATCGGTCTGGCAGCCGGGCACAACGCGCGTATAGGAGCGATTGCCTTTATGCCTTTGGTCGTAGCGGGCATACACCTAGCATTCTCTCAAAAAAGGATATTAGGTTTTGGTTTAACAACAGCCGGGCTTGCCTTGCACCTTCGCGAGAACCACGTTCAAATTACCTACTACCTGTTGCTGATTGTGTTGGGCTATGGCTTGATGCAACTCATTACCGCTATTCGTGAAAAGAAAATCAACAGTTTATTGACCAATATAGCCTTGCTCATCCCTGCTGCCCTGATCGCGGTAGGCACCTACTTTGGACCGCTATGGGCTGTGCAGGAATATTCGCCATTCACGATTCGCGGAAAATCAGAATTAGCAAGCAATGAACAAACAAAAAGCGATGCCCAGGGACTTGACAAATCTTACGCCTTCCAATACAGCAATGGTATTTTAGAACCACTAACCTTACTTATTCCCAATTTTTATGGAGGCGCTACGGCCAGCTTTCTGGTACAAGACCCTGATAGCAAAACCTACAAAGCCTTGATGAGCTCGGGTGATCAGCAAATGGCCAATCAACTGGCTTCTTATAGCAGGGCCTATTGGGGTCCGCAACCGAATACCGCTCCTTATTATGCAGGCGCCATTGTTTGTTTGCTCTTCGCCATCGGTATTGTTTTCGCTGAAAAAAAATATGTAGCCTGGCTTGTTTCCATCAGCGTACTGGGTGTCATGATGAGCTGGGGTAGTAGTTTTGAGAGCTTCAACTATTTCTTGTTCGATTACCTGCCGGCTTACAATAAATTCCGCTCAGTAACTTTCGCACTTTTATTGATCCTATTCGCTATGCCCTTGCTTGGATTGCTCGGCCTAGAGAAGTTATTGACATTATCCTGGAAGGAAGCACAGAAGCATTTGATTTGGCCGGTGTCCATTGTGATGGGATTCTGCCTTGTACTGGGTATCACCGGTGGATTCGGTTCATTTATGGCTGAGGGTGAAGCCCAATTACCAAACTGGTTTATCAAAGCCCTGCAACAAGATCGGACAGCATTACTTAGATCAGATGCTTTCAGAGCATTCTGGTTCATCCTCATTTTCTGTGCTTTGGTATGGGCTTACTTGCAGCGATATATCAAAGAATACGTGGTTATAATCGGCTTAGTACTGTTGATGATTATAGACCTTGCCGGATTGGACAATCGTTATTTCACAAAAGATAATTACATCAGAAAACGCGACAATTCTTTCTTTGCTGCTACAGAAGCAGATCAGGAAATTCTAAAAGATAAATCGCACTACAGGGTATACAATTTGCAAAGCACTTTTGGTGAAGCACGTACTTCTTATTATCACCAGTCGATCGGTGGCTACCATGGTGCCAAGCTAAGACGCTATCAGGATTTATACGACTCTGTATTATTCGAAGAGACCAATACCTTCATCAACGATTTACAAAGTGGCAGTCCTCGCTACGACAACTACGAGGTAATGAACATGCTGAATGTAAAGTATGTTACTTATGGAAATCAGCGTAACAATATTATACCCAATCCTGCTGCCAATGGTCCTGCCTGGTTTGTACAAGGGGTCAAGGCTGTTAATTCGCCTACAGAAGAACTGGCCGCTCTTAAAGAAATAGATACACGCACAACTGCTGTGATCAATATTGCTTCTTTTAAAGAAGCAACCATAACAGCAGACTCAAGCGCCTCCGTTAGCTTAACCAGCTATCAACCCAATAAACTTGTGTATGAAAGTAACAGCATTGGCAATGGACTGGTAGTATTTTCTGAAATCTATTACCCAAAAGGATGGGTTGCCTTTATCGATGGAAAAGAGGCTGAGATTATCAGGGCTAACTACGTTTTACGCGCCTTGTATGTACCTGAGGGTAAGCATACCATTACATTCGAATTTAAGCCTGCCTCGTATTATACCGGTGACAAGATTACGATGGCCTCCTCATGGCTGACGGTGTTAATTCTTTTGGGTGCTTTAGGCTGGAGCTTGCGCAAAAATGATTGATCCATTAGTAAATACCTTTGAGAAAAAGTTTCTGCACAAACCCAGAATATTTCGTGCTCCCGGCAGAATCAATTTAATCGGAGAACACACTGATTATAATGATGGTTTCGTGATGCCGGCTGCTATTGATAAGTCGGTAAAGCTTGCAATTACGAAGCGGCCGGACAATCAAGCCATTATTTATGCCCTTGACCTAAACGAAGAAAAGAGTTTTAGCATCAACAACACTACGCCTACAAAAGATTGGTCGACCTACATACAAGGCGTTGTTCATGGCTTTCAACAAAGGGGTTTGAAGCCGCAAGGCTTCGAAGCAGTCTTCACCAGCGATATTCCTGTGGGTGCTGGTCTATCTTCCTCTGCAGCACTCTGCAGTGCCTTTGCTTTTGCGCTTAACGAAATATTTCAATTTGGCTTAGATCGATTGAGCCTGGCTAAAATTGCCCAATATGCTGAACATCACTTTGCGGGAGTAAAATGTGGGCTGATGGATCAGTATGCCAGTTTATTTGGAAAAGAGAATTCTGTTATCCTGCTGGATTGCCGGCAAGAACAACACGAATACTTTCCTTTGCAACTGGTCAGTCATTCATTGCTGCTGATCGACTCCAAAGTAAAACATTCGCTGGCTTTATCGGCTTATAACAAAAGACGCGAAGCTTGCGAGCTTGCTGTCAGCATCATTAAAAAAGATAATTCTACAGTCAATAGCTTAAGGGATATACCACTCAACTTACTGGAAAGATATAAAGATAAGATGCCGGCAGAGGCATATAAACGAAGCCACTTTATTGTGCAAGAAATTTCACGAACACAAGCAGCGGCTGATCTGCTTAAAACCAATGCTCTAACGGCTTTTGGTAAACTGATGTATGAAACCCACGAGGGGCTGAGTAAAGAATATGAGGTAAGTTGTGCTGAATCTGACTTACTCGTACAAATAGCCAGACAACATGCCATTACCGGGGCCCGCATGATGGGTGGAGGCTTTGGCGGATGCACCATTAACCTGGTGCAAAACGAATACCTCGAGAAGTTTAAAGATGAAGTCTTAAGATTATATAAAGATGCATTTGTTATTGAACCTGCTTTTTATGAGGTCTCAATAAAAAATGGTGTTCATGAAATTACTAATCTATGAGAAGCGTAAGCATTAAAACTGAAAAAGAGCCTTTTAACTGGAAAGCATTTTTTACCCTGTTTTTCATTCTACTACTATTTTTCAACATCATTTACTTCATTCTCGATCAATTTGAAGTTGACAAAGAGCCTGAGGTGACTTGGTACTTTCAGCGTGGACTGTGGGCCTTCTTTTATCCGCTGTTATTCTCTTCAGTAATGACCAATAACCTTACCAGGGCAAAGTTGATTATTTCAGATTTCGAAGGCGTGCAAGACTTTAATGCAAAACTCATTCAACGCATAGAGAAATTCAAAGTGAAGCAAGAGTCCACCAGTGCTGCACAAACTGTTTATGTACCCTCAGGGAAATTTAAAAGCCTTTTTAATTATTGGTACGGAACTGAAAAAATTGCACTGCATATGAAGGAAGGTGAAGTATTGGTAACTGGACCTCTTAACAGAATATCACAACTGGAAGACACCCTCACCTGGAACAAAGACTTTAAAAAGTAACCATGGATATTTCAATCAATACACCTGCTCTGCTTTTTCCGGCCATTACACTTTTAATGCTGGCTTATACCAATCGCTTTCTGGCTTTGGCCACCCTCATTCGAAACCTTCACACTAAATACAAACAGATACAGGAAGAGAGAGATATTATCAGAGAGCAAATCAAAAACCTCAAACAGCGCCTCAACTTGATTCGCTATATGCAAAGTTCCAGTATTATTAGTTTTCTTTTCTGTGTACTCAGCATGCTGTTCATTTATTTCCAACACAGCAACTGGGCAGTAGTTAGCTTTGGCGCCAGCCTTTTTGCCTTATTGCTATCGCTCTCTTTATCGCTCAGAGAAATTTCCATCAGCACTAGAGCACTGGAAATTGAATTAAAAAATATGGAGGAATTGAATTAGAGGCGGAAAATAAAAATAGGCTGAATAAAGGCAATGACCTGCCCATCAATAGAAAAAGAAGCTAACTTATACGAAGGACTGCATTCGCCATTCACCCTGTCTACATCAACACTGAATCGAAAAGTTTTTTGCTGCGTAGTTAAGGTATAATCGCCTTCACCTTCTGGAAAAGATAGGAGGATACCTTCTTTGTAATAGGTAAACGACACCAAGTTACCTGTTTTACTATTCCTGACTTCTACAGCATTTACATCCAACTGTTTTGTAGCCAGGAGATTGCTACCGGTATTACCTTCAAAAATGAATTGGCATTCAACAAAAGGCATGCTGGTGCTTTCATGGCAACGCTCCATACATGCAAATGAAGAACACAGGAAGGCAAAAATGGCCCAGGCAATCAGCTGTTTCATGAATTAAAAATCAGGGCAGGGAATAACCAACTTATCGGCTGGTGGTTTACGGGGATTGCGAAGAGGGAAACTGTAGACCAAACTAAACTCGTGCGCACCTCCGCTGCCAATACCCAAACGTGAAATGGTATAGTCAAAGCTGTAGCCGATGTTAATGGCATCTTTAGCCCCAAGTTGTGTAAAGCCTAAAAGCAATACAATCGATTCATTATTTAGAAAACCATTTACGGCTTTAAAAGGCACGCCTCGGTACCAGGTTCCTAATACCAAAGGTTCTAAAGTGAAATACACACCCAGATCTAATTGATCGAATTGCCCCTGATGGCGGTACTGCACCGCAGGAGAAATACTTCTTTCTGTGTTGCGCATATACACACCACTGCCTTGTACACCCGACTTCATCTTGAATTTAAAACCACCGTGCACTGAGTATTTGAGTGGTAAACGACTTTCCTCATCAATAATCGATTGGTTGGGTCTGTTTAAATGATGGGCCGAAACACCCAGCCAGGCTGTTCTGGTAAAAAACATACCGCCTGCGCCCAGGTCTACAAAAAACTTACTGAAGTTGGTATTGAATTGCTCCGCAGTGGTAGGGCTAATAATACCTCCTGTAGCGGGGTCGAACTGATCACCGAAAGTCAACTTATCAAAGTTTATATCTCTTTGAAACATGGCGACCTGGAAGCCAGGACGAAAACCCAGGTTTTTATTAATCTTAAGTTCGTATGAGTATTGCGCACCCACCTGCAGGGAGCGAAGTCCTGCTAATCCCTCCACATCACGCGATATCAAAAAACCAACACCGCTTTTCTTATCCTCAATAAAATAATCGCCATACACCGACATGGTGGTGAAATTAGCCTCCAAGGAAGGCCATTGATTTCTATAATTTAAGCCAACACGTGCCTGTCCGGTAGCGCCCGCCATCGCGGGGTTCAAGTATAAGGGTGCTGCATAAAACTGAGAGAACTGCGGATCTTGCGCAGTTACATTCAATACAGCGGCCAGTATGAATACCAATACTAAAAATGCCTTGTTCAGCACACTTTGGACAATTTGAATCCAACTCATCGAAGCAAATTAAAAGGATTAAGATGGTTTAAAAAACAACTGAGGTGTTAAAACAACTCTTTTGACATTCACTTAACGCTATTTTTGGTCAAATTGTATACTTTCGTTGGTTTCAGGCGTTTTAGTGTTGATGATTTTGTGCCACTCCCCTATGTTGGGTAAGATTTGATAGTATGCGAATAAAGTTTCTGATTTTTTTTCTGCTTTTAACAAGGTTTGTCACTGCCCAGGATTTATCAAAGCATAACTGGTACTTTGGTAACAGCACACAGGCTATTCGTTTTGACAGAACTAGCAACCAGGCTGAGCGAATCAGTAAAACCTTAAACCAGCCCTTTGGCATAGGGGGTAGTGGTGTTGCCACTGATCATACCAATCGCAACTTATTATTCTATACAGATGGCGCCAACATTTATGATGTTAATGGCTTAGTCATGCCTAATGGTTCCGGACTTGCTGGTGCTTCTGTTACCAATCAGCCAGTAGCTCTTTGCCCGGTGCCTGCTACACCTAACCAATTCTTTGTTTTTACAAGAAATGGTGGTGGCACGGTTACGATGAGTACGGTAGATATGGGACAATTTGGTAACTCCCTTTTTCCGGCACCAGCTACGGGTGATGTCGCAGTTCGGAATCAGGTAGTAGGCAGCGGGCTCAGCAACCGGTCAGAGGCCATGCTATTAATTTCAAGCCCCTTGGATACTGCTCATTGGTTGATTACTCATGAAATCAACACGTCCAATTATACAGTTACAGAAATCAGTACTGGTGGCATTACCAATACAACTTTTAGTGGATTAGGATTTGATATCAACCCATCCAGCTTTTCTTACCATGCAGCCACCGGTCGTCTGGCAGTAGCACCAAAAGATCCTGCCTTAAACATCATCATACTCAACTTCAATAATACGAATGGCACACTAAGCTTTGGGCAATTTATTTTTAACACCTCTGCTCCTGCTGTGGCAGAAGCAGCCACCTATGATACAGAGTTCAGTTTCAATGGACGTTTTCTTTATATCTCCAGAACCGGTGAAGCGGGGATCGAAGCCAACTTACTTCAATTTGATTTTTCTAATCCTACCAATACATTAGATACCATTTCAACACTTCCGGGTGGTATGTTCAGGAGCTGGGGAATACAAATGGCTCCCGACAGCGCCATCTACCATCTCTATCAAGCCAGCGCTGGTGGCCCCTTCTTGGTAGGTAGATTAAATGATACTGATTCGCTTGCCAGCGCTACCAACTATACCCCTGCTGTTTTTGGCACAATGGATTTTGCTGCCAAGCAATTTCCGGCTTTTGCACCTAAGGCCCGCATCACCCTTAACGTATCGTTTATTGAGCAGGGACTTTGTTCCAACAGTACCACCACTTTTTTTCCCACTGTTACTCCCGGAGCGGACAGCCTCCGATGGGATTTTGGTGATGGCAATTTCTCCAATGCCTGGTCGCCCGTTCATACGTACGATAATGGGGGAACCTTTAACGTTAGCCTCAGGGCATTTTTAAAAGGAGATACCGCCTCTTTTAATAAGAGTATTAATATCACACAATTTGATTTGACTTTAACACTTGCCTCAGATACCACGGCTTGCGAATGTGAGTTGCCTGTCAACAACGGCAGAGGTCCTTGCCCAAATGATACAAGTGATGATTTTTCAATACAAGTAACCGTCAATGGTGGTACCCCTACCTCCACACAATGGTTTGGTCCTGGTGGAATTCTTACCGGACAAACCACCAGCACACTTCGTCCAGACTCGGCCGGCTATTATTATGTGGTGGTAACAGATGCTTCTGGTTGCTCTGCTCATGCAGGTGTTAACATACGACAATACGGTTTACAACAACAACGTGCCAACATTTGGTATTTTGGTAATCGGGCAGGTATAGACTTTAACAATGGGGCAGTACCTATAAGCAATACCGTGATGAATGCACCCGAGGGTTGTGCCATTGTGTGTGATGATAATGGTCAGACTATTTTCTTCACTGATGGTACCTCCGTTTGGGATCGCGATTTCAATGAACTCGCCACGGGCATTGGAGGAAACCAGGCTTCGACTCAATCAGCCTTTATCATGCCTGTTGCCGGAGATGCAACCCTTTATTACATTTTTACTACTCAAAATATTTTTGGTACATCAACCTTTGAACTTCGTTATTCTTTATACGATCTAAAAGCCAATAATGGTAATGGCGATGTAGTACTACAAGACATACTTTTATTCGCAAAAAGCACAGAAAGAATTACCGGTAATGATAATTGGCTCATTGCCCATGAATATGGCAATAATTCTTTCCGAGCTTACAACGTAAGCCCAACAGGAATCGGTGCACCCGTTATTTCAAGCATAGGTTCCGATCATAGCCAAAGCATTCAAGCCAATGGTGAGGGCTATATGAAATTGGGTGCTCATTTAGCAGTGGCTCTTTCTACACCTGGTGTTTCTAATATAGTTGAGCTCTTCGATTTTGATAACGCAACCGGGGTAGTAAGCAATTTCAGAACTGCCAATTTAAACAGTACTACAGGGCAAGTGTATGGCGTTGAATTCTCTCCCGGAGGCAATAAACTCTACGCTACCTTAAGCAATGCTTCTTCACAGTTATACGAGTTCTCCATCGACTCTGTAGGTATGCCTTACCTTAAAAACATTTTCCCCGGGATCCCTAACAGACTTGGCGCTATACAAACCGGACCAGATGGGCAGATTTATGTTGCAGTAGATGGACAAAGTGCTTTGGGTACCATCACACCTAATGAAGATACCACTCAAGTATCAAGTTTCAATGTGACAGGTTTTGCTTTACTAGGTGGAACCAATAGTCGCCTGGGCCTTCCTAACTTCGCTCAAAACGTATCAAGCCCTGCCCAACAACCGAGCATTACCGCCACCGGGGTATGTCTGGGATCTCCTACTGTATTCTTAGGAACTGCCACAGACAATATCGATCAATTCAGCTGGCGTTTTCTGGCACTACCTGCAAACACCTTAGTGGGTACTGGCACCGGAGATAGCGTCTCCTTCACTTTTGCAGCAGCAGGCGATTATCTGATTTCACTTCGTTTAACCAATCGCTGCAGACTTGACTCTACGTTAACACAGCAGATTACCATCGTGGCACCACCTGCCAACCCTACTTTCTTACAACCCGGACAAACACCGGTACTATGTACAGGTTCTGTACAATTAGAAGCCACTCCAGCTACTAACCCTAACCTGGCTAACCTCTCCTTTTTATGGACAACCGGTGATACAACGCGCACGGTAGTGGTCAATCAGCAAACTATCATTGGCGTTACCGTTACAGATGTGAATGGCTGTTCATCGAACGGTAGTTTACTCGTGGCTGATAACCGGCCGCAGGTAGATTTAGGACCGGATCTTACCATTTGTCAGAATACACCGATTGCTCCCTTGGATGCACAAAACCCAGGCACTTCCTATACATGGACGATCAATAATGGAAGTACTACCACTACGCAAACAAGAAGTGTAGACACTTCTTTACCTGGCGTTTTTGAATACAGAGTAATTGTGCTTGATCCCATTACAACTTGTACGGTGAGCGATAGTATTACCTACAGCATTAATGCAACACCTGTATTTACTGCAAACCCCATCGATGCCACCGGTTGTAATACTGCTGATGGACAAGTGACCATTAACATCCCGGCTTCAGGTGGTAGCTATTCTTATTTCTTTACCGGGCCACCAGCCTTTCAGGCAGTAAACCAAAGTGGACCTATCAATCAGAATATCACGGGCATTGCTTCAGGAAGTTATGGTGTTACCGTCATTGATGATCTGTCGGGTTGCCAGGCCACCAGCGTGGTAGGCATTGCCAATGCAGCCATTACTGTGAGTGCTGTGCAGGATGGAACCTGCGATCCGTTGATTTTCATGGATGTTACGCACAACGTTGTTTCTTCTTTTACCTATAGAGTATTAGACGCTTCCCTCACGGTGGTCGATACCGGAGCAGATCAAATACGCGCAACACCCTATACTACCGCAGCTGTGCCTGGTAATAATACTTATGTAGTAGAAATTACCAGAACAGCTGATAACTGTGTTAGTGCCTCTGCCCCTCTGTTGGTAAACCAAGATCCACAAGTGACTATCAGCGGTTTTACAACCAGTTGTGGCCCATCAGGGGAAACGATCGTTACTGTTTCTTCAAGCGATGCCGGACCTTTCACCTTCGACTGGAGTGCCTCACAGGCGGGCAGTATTGCTGGTGCCACAAATCTCACCAGTGTCACCCTTAATCCTGGCACCTGGAATTTATCAGTAACAGTGGACAATACAACATTGTGCCCTGTCACAAGTCCCTTTACCGCAACAGGCGTTGCCCCCTTTACTGCAAGCTTATCCCAAAGCGATCCCTGTCAATCATCGGTGTCCATTAACGCATCCCCTACTGGTAACTTTACCTACCTCTGGACCAGAAACCCTGCTCCAGCCCCTGTCGGTGGACAAAGCCTGGCACTTACCACTGCTGATGATAATGCCACCTATGGTGTCACTGTGAGAAGTACAATTTCAGGTTGTAACAGTACCGCTACACCACTTCTGGTAAATGTAGTTGGAGAGTTTAGCGTTAGCCTCAGTTCAACACCTCCCTGCGAAGGAACGCCCTTCACTTTATCAGCAGCTACTACACAAATCCCAACCAGCTATGCCTGGACATTCAACGGTAGTAACATTGCGGGGGCCAGCAACGGAACCCTTCAAGATACCAGGGATGGTGTCTATGAGGTAACGGTAATACGTGATGTGTGCAGTGATCGTGAGTCTATAGCAATTACTAATGCGCCTACCACCTCCGGACAAATGCGTGACAACGCACTTATTTGTAATGACCCTGCTAATGGCGATCCATCTACCAGCACCGTACTGTTAAATCCAGGCAATGGATTCAGTGCTTTTGAATGGTTTAAAGATGGCGTAGCTATTGGCGTTTTTGATCCAACATATACTGCTACTGAGCCAGGTATTTACTCGGTAAATCTGGTCAATGATTTTGGTTGCCCTAGCTCGGATAGAACAACCATTATTTTTGAATGTGAACCACGCGTTGTGGCACCTACCGCCTTCAGGCCCGGTAGCAGCAATGCCCAGACAAAAGATTTCTTTGTATTCCCCTTCTTCATTGCTGATGAAGGATTTCAGGTATTTATTTTCAATCGCTGGGGCGAAATGGTCTTTCAATCAAACGATCCTGGCTTCCGCTGGAACGGAGGTTACAATAATGGAGCCCTTTTACCAGCAGGCACCTATACCTACGTGGTTAAATACAAGAGCAGCTTCAGACCGGAAGATGGCATACGCGAACAAAGAGGAGGCGTTGTGTTGGTCAGATAAAATCTGACATTAACCATAAAGCAATAAAACAATAATTGAATCAACTAAAACAAAAGATGATGAAAACAACTTTACTATTACTCAGCCTTTTCATAGGAAGTTCGCAAATTGTAAAAACCCAATTACACATAACGGTTCGCAACGAGCTCGGTAATACAGAAGCTGGCGTGAGCGTGACTTTATATGCTACAGAAACTGATTATGAAAAAGAACAGAACCCGGTGCAGAGCGGCACTACTGATGAAAAGGGAATCGTTAAGTTTAAAGAATTGAAAGCGCAGGAATATTTCGTGCTGGCCAAAAAGGGAGACATCAACAACTTTGGTGGTGGTGAAAAAACCGGAGAACTGGTGGCTAACCGTATTAATAAAGTCAATATCATTATTCAATAAAGATACATGAATGACCGTGAAGGGTTAATCCAAGCATTGACTCACTATACAACAAGCTTTGAAGAGGAGGCAAGATTCGCCTCCTCTTTTCTTTCATTATTACAACACCCGGATGCCTTTCAAAGAAGCCATTTACCTGGCCATGTTACAGGCTCAGCCTGGATCATCAACAAGCCCCGCACCCACGTATTATTAACCCATCATGCCAAGCTAAATAAATGGCTACAGCCGGGCGGTCATGCTGATGGTGAAGAAAATGTTTTGAACGTTGCCTTGAGAGAAGCGGAAGAAGAAACAGGTGTAAAAGCATTTCGCCTAGTACTCACTGGCATTTTTGATATCGACATCCATCCTATCCCAGCGAGAAAGGATTTTGTAGCCCACGATCATTATGATATTCGTTTTCTACTCGAGGCCAATATGGAGGAGCCGCTGATTATTACAGAAGAATCTCATGACCTTGCCTGGGTCCCACTTCCGGTACTATCGAAGTATAACAACAGCCCATCGTTGTTGAGAATGGCAGAGAAAGTAAATTTACTTTGAGGTGAGCAATACAATGGCAAAAGCAATCACGACCAACCAAAAAGTATAAGGCGCAATGGCGGGTATGCTTACATAGCCCAACTTCATCACTACAGCCAGTAGCACAAGGATAACAGCTGACGCTTTCATAACAGATCTGGTCTTATTACTCATACATTATACATTAGTTGAAGAATATACTTTCTTTTCCTCCTGATCCACGCCGACTTTTTCTATCACGAGGTAATCGCGCTTGGATTGCGATTGCATGGTGAGCATTTCTGCTAAAAAACCTGTTACAAATAACTGCACACCAATGACCACGGCTACCAATGCGAGATAAAAGATTGGTTGATCCGTGATGTCTCTTTTCATCGGTAACTTATCAATGTAAAGCGAGTACATCTTATCCCAGAAAATTTTAACAGTCAGCACAAAGCCAATCAAAAAAGACAAAGTACCCCAAGTCCCAAAAAAGTGCATAGGCTTTTGTCTGAATTTGCTGACAAAGGTGATGGAGAGTAAATCAAGAAAGCCATTGATGAAACGCTCCAAACCAAACTTGGTCGAGCCATATTTTCGCGCTCTGTGTTCTACTACCTTTTCGGTAATGCGGGTAAAACCTGCCCACTTAGCGATCACAGGAATGTAACGGTGCATTTCACCATACACATTAATATTCTTGATCACCATGCGATCATAAGCCTTGAGTCCACAATTAAAATCGTGCAACTTGATCCCTGAAATTCGGCTGGTAACACCGTTAAAGAATTTGGAAGGCAGAGTTTTAGACAAGGGGTCGTTGCGCTTCTTCTTCCAACCTGACACCAATTGAAACTTCTGCTCTTTGATCATGCGGTACAGCTCGGGAATTTCATCCGGGCTGTCCTGTAAGTCAGCATCCATCGTAATGACCACCTCGCCCTGCACCGCCCTGAAACCAGTTTGCAGCGCAGCTGATTTACCAAAATTTCGATTGAAGCGTATGCCCTTGATGGCTGGATTTTGGTGATTGGCAGCCAGGATTTGATCCCAGGTACCATCGGTACTTCCATCGTCAATGAACAATACTTCATAAGAAAAGCCGTGTGATTGCATCACACGGCTTATCCAAGAACACAATTCGGGTATTGACTCTTCTTCGTCTTTGGCCGGAATTACTATTGAAAGCTGTAGGTTTGTCATTAAAATGTCTCGGGCTCCTTTTTCTTAGCTATGGCACCGCTAATGAGTGCAAAGATAGCACATCCGATTAAAGAATAGCCAAATCCCATTGCCAGCCCTCCAACGGTGTATCGCTTGGCAGTATCCTCCTGTGTCTTTGCCAAGGCTTCATCCAATTGATCTCCAGACATACCAAAGCCTTCCAGCATTTTTGCAGCATTTTCCATGGCAACCTCAGTTATTTTTGCAGGTAACTCAGGGTCGATGACGGTATAAAGCAGTATGGAGAAAATGGTAGAAATCAAAGCAGATACAGCGAATACAACAAAACCGTATTGAAAGGCTTTGCCAAAACTTAGGTAGCCACCAATTTCATTTCTGTAATTAATACTAGCATAAATTCCATAGGCCAGGTAAATGCCTAGCGATATAAAGCCAAATGACATGGCCGCCAGAAGCGTATAATCAATTGCATAGGCGCCAAGGGTTAAAACCACACTGACAATACCTAAAATGACTGCATGCTTAATGGCATGGCTCATGAATGAAGGGGTTGCATTTTCGTTTTCCATAGGGGTCTTACTGTTTAGGTTGTTTTCTTAAAATTATGGTAATAATAATACTGATGAAAAAGCCAATCAGCAAACTTTGTCTGAAATACAGCTTGGCCATTCCGAAACCATTAGTACGCGAAACCTCCTCTAAATTACGCTCAAAATTATCTTTTCCTACCCGCTCAATATCTTCTGCAGGTATGGTGCCAGCCTGCTCAATAAAAAGCTTTATAAATTCATCCACAAAGGAATTATCAACCTGAGTTAAGCCCCAGACAAATAGTGAAGAGAGTAAGGCAAAAGCAAGTAGAAAAATATAGCTACCTACCATGCCCTGAAAAAAATATAAAATGCCTTGCTGATGCTGATCGCGGTATTCTTTTAATGAAAAGAATATAAACACTCCGAATAAAAAGATGCGGAAATCGGCATACATCGGAATAAGAAAGGGGTGCTTACCCGTATAAAAGAGCATCAATAAAAGCGCCAGCGAAATCAATGAAGCAATGGCGCCATACTTTATAGGAACCTTTACCAGGGGAACATTAATCTTCATCCTTATCAATCCAGGATTTATTGTTATTAAAAACGGCTACAGCTTTACCCTGTATTTTTGTGCCAAACCAGGGAGAATTTTTTGCTTTCGACTGATTAGTTTTTTCGTCTAACACCCATGTGCGCGTAGGATCAAACAAGGTAAGATTGGCTTTGGCCTCTGGCTCTAGCATTGGCACATCCAGTCCCAGTAGCTTGCGCGGGTTAGTGGTTATTTTTTCAATGAGTGTTTCCCAATCTACTTCTTCTGATAAGGCTCGTAAATTGCTACCCGTTGTTTGCAGGTTCGTGATGCCAAAATCTGCTAAGTCATATTCGAGCTGCTTGCTCTCTTCATCCTGCGGTAAATGCCCTGAGCAGATTACATCGATGGTGCCATCTTTTAAACCTTTCAACAAAGCTTCGTTATCGGCACGCTCTCGCAAGGGAGGATTCACTTTGTAATGTGTATCAAAATCTTTCAACTGCTCATCAGTCAACAAGGCCTGGTAGGCGGTTATGTCGCAGCTCACCTGCCACTTCTTTTTAGCTGCCTTTATCAAGTCTACCGATCGTGCTGTGGATAATTTCGACAAATGCAAACGGCCACCGGCATAGGCAAGTAATTCCAAATTCCTGTTAACAGCAATTTCTTCGGCAATCCGAGGCATTCCCTTCATACCCAACATGGTACTTTGCAGGCCTTCGTGCATCTGACCAAACATATTCAGCCATTGATCTTCTGCGTGGTCAACCAATAATCCATTAAACTTTTGCAAGTACTGAAGTGCTTTATAGAATACATCGGTATGCCAGATAGGTTTCAAGCCATCTGTAAAAGCAATGGCGCCTGCTTCATACAGGTCGATCATTTCCGTCAGCTCTTCTCCTTTGGTGTTTTTGGTAACCGCGGCCATGGGATGCATTTGCACCAACCGGCTGTCGTTATTGCGTGAGATGTAAGTGATCTCATTTTTACTTTGTACGACCGGCTGTGTATTGGGTAGCAAGGCCAGTTCAGTAAAACCACCCGCAATGGCTGCTCTGCTAAGCGAATCCAAATCTTCCTTGTGCTCCAGACCAGGATCTCCCACAAAGGTGCCCATATCCACCCATCCGGCAGATAGAATCATTCCATCCGCTTTAATGACCCTGTCGGCACTGTAATTTTTATCTCCGATTTCTTGTATGCGCCCATTTTGGAGGAGCACATTTTTTTCTTTGTTATGAAAAGGCGATCCCTTCTGCAGAATGAGGGGCGATTGAAGAAGTATTTTCATAGGCTACTACAAAGAAAAGCAATAACTCAATAAGCTGTTGGCAGTTGCTCAACAATCGTTTACACAATTGGCCTCAGCTCCACCAGCTCTGGCAAGGTGCGGCTCATCTTGATTATTTTAACCTTATACTGATTGAGGGTAAACTCTTCACCTTCTCGCAAATCAAAAGGTTTATGATGCAGCAGCAAGCCAGCCAGTGTTTCATATTCATCAGATTCTTCAAAAGGATCTTCAAGAATCTTGTTGATATCATGTAGCGGAGACGTGGCTATAACGTGATAGGTATTGCCTACCCTTGTTACTACTTGTACTTCCTGGTCGTGCTCGTCCTGTATCTCCCCCACCAATTCTTCCAGTATATCTTCCAGGGTTACGATACCCAGGGTGCCACCATACTCACTCACCACAATGGCCATCTGCGCCTTTTTCTTTTGAAACTCACGCAGCAATTCATCGATGGCTTTATTCTCGGTAACGTAGTAAGCCTTGTGCATGATGTCCACTAAACCCTTACCCGTCTTTTCTATATAATGCTTAACAACATCTTTAGTGATAATAATACCCATTACTTCATCCAGGCTTTTTTCATAAACCGGATAACGCGAATATCCTTCACGCAATACAATTTGCATGGTTTCTTCTAATGAAGTATTAATCGGGATGCCGCTGATTTTAAAGCGTGGTACCATTACCTGCTTTACAATGCGGTTATCGAAATCAAAAACATTTTGAATAAGCTCGCGTTCGCTGCTTTCAATAGCCCCACCTTCTTCACTTTCGGCTATGATCAACTTCAATTCTTCTTCAGAGTGTATTTCTTCACTTTCGTGAACAGGCTTTATGCCGAACATTTTTAAGATCAAACCTGCAAACCCATTCAATACAGATATGAAAGGCTTAAAGATGAAGTAGAAAACCCGCAGGGGAATAGAAATCGATAAAGTGGTGGACGTTGGATAGCGAATGGCGAGAGTTTTAGGTGCTAATTCTCCAAAAACAATATGCAATACTGTAAGTATCGCAAAGGCAATGGGAAGGGCTATGCTATGGGCTAATTCAGGGCTCATGTCAAAGCCCAGAGCTGTCATCAGGTTAAGGATAAGATGCGAAACTACATCTTCACCAATCCAACCTAAACCAAGACTGGCCAGGGTAATACCCAGCTGGGTAGCGGCTAAAAAGCCATCTAAATTGTCGATAATGATTTGCGCGGCACGCTTGGAGGTGGTACCCGCCTGAAGTGCAATTTGAGAGGACCGAACTTTTACAATGGCAAATTCAGCTGCAACGAAAAAACCATTTAAAAACACCAAAAAGATGGTGATAAAAATTTCTAAGGCCATAAGAACCGTAAAGATACAGAAATTAAGAGAATGGTTAATTGAGCTGAGAAAGATGCAAAAAAAAGACCCTGGCTGAGCGCCAGGGTCTTTCTAAGTACCTGTATATCAACTATATCTTCTTTTCCAAGGCTTCAATTTTTGCGGCAGCATCGCGGCTACCCAGCGATTGAGCCTTCTTGTAAAGCTCAAGAGCTTCCTGGTATGTCTCTTTTTTCTTTTTGGGTGCCAACTTGGTTCTGTTGGCGGCTTCTTCAACCGCTACACCTCTTGCAAAATAAGCATCCGCTTCACTCATCTTCGATTGCAGCATCAACTCCTGAATGCGTGCTTCTATCAAAGCGAGCTCAGAACGCTTGGCTGCCAGTTGTTCTTCTTTGTCTGATATCTCAGCTTCCTGCAAACCTACAGTTTGAATCAGGTTTTGGTTCTCGTTTCTGTATTTATCAACCTGTCCCTGCAGGTTTGCAATCTCCTTATTTCTATTTTCTAAATCAGCCTTTAACTTCTTGATGGTGGCTGCATAGGTACTTGCAGTGCCTTTAGACTTTTTTAAGGCCTTCTCCAATTCGGCTATTTTGTCTTCTGTATTCTTTACATAGTTATTCAAATCCTCCATGCGTGAAGTATAATTATCATAGGTAGTTCCTTCTACCATATTAACACGCAGCAATTGACGGTTCGCATCAATAGAATCCATCAATACCCCCACTTCTTGTAGTGTTTCTGCTACACGTTGATTTGTTTCTATGACTGACCTGAGTGAATCTACTTGCGATTGTAGTTGTGCCGATTCCTTGCCACCACAGGCAGCGAGTATGGCCGCCACCGGAAGAATCAAAAAGAGCTTTTTCATATAATGGTTGTTTTGGTTAACAAATGTAATGGGTTTGGTGATGCTTTGCGTTGCCAATTAAAATTATCAAAATTCGGACTTAGTCAAAAGGGATGTATGGCCGAAATCGATATCGGCAACATAATCTGCTTTTTGCTTTGGTATTGTGCACAGGCCCTTAACTTTGCCACGTTTTTGCTTAAAACCTCTCTATACATGCCCAAATTAATTACCACGCGCACGCGCATTGCAGATCTGGGCAAACCACGGATCGTTATTATAGGCGGTGGCTTTGGAGGCCTGGAACTGGCTAAAGGTCTGGAAGGCTTAAAGGCACAAACAGTGCTTTTTGATAAATACAACCACCATTGCTTTCAGCCGCTGTTGTATCAGGTGGCTTCTTCTGGTTTAGATACTGGCTCAATCGTTTTCCCTTTTCGCAGAAGATTTGGCTCCCAGCAAGATTTCTTCTTCAGAATGGGTGAAGTAACAGCCATTAAGCCAGAGGAAAATTATATAGAGACTTCCATTGGTGGTGTTAAGTACGACTACCTGGTACTTGCGCATGGTGCTTCGACCAACTATTACGGGATGAAGGATGTAGAGGAGCACGCCATGCCTTTAAAGAACATCATTGATTCTATTAAACTTAGAAATAAAATCATTCAAAACTTCGAGCTGGCCCTGCTGACTGATGATGCAGAATTGATGAACAGCTTGATGGACTTTGTGATTGTAGGTGGTGGCCCAACGGGTGTGGAGATGGCTGGTGCGTTGGCGGAATTGAAGTCGCATGTATTTCCTCGCGACTATCCGGAATTACAGCTTGGCCATATGGATATCCATTTGGTAGAAGCTACCGGGCGACTGCTCAACGGTATGTCTGATGTAGCGGGTGAAAAAGCGCTTCAATACCTTCAAAACATGGGGGTAAAGGTGCATTTAAACACGGCTGTTAAAACTTACGATGGCCATGAAGTAAGCTTCAATAATGGCAACAAACTGATGACCCGCACCTTGATTTGGGCTGCTGGCGTAAAAGCACACCCGATACAAGGATTAAGTGAAGAGGCGATTGGAAGAGCCGGCCGCATTAAAGTAGATGAATTTAACCGTGTAAAAGGGTACGATAACATCTTTGCCATAGGAGATGCCGCCATCATGGAAGGTGCAGACAAAGACTTCGTGAACGGCCACCCACAGGTAGCCCCTCCGGCCATGCAACAAGGAAGGCTATTGGCTGAGAATATTAAGCGCATTATCCACAAGAAAAAATTAAAGCCTTTTCGCTACAAAGATCAGGGTAGTATGGCCACCATAGGCCGCAACCGTGCTGTAGTGGATCTGAAAATACCTTTCAAAATTAAAACGCAAGGAACAATCGCCTGGTTTATCTGGATGTTTGTTCACTTAATGTCGCTTGTAGGAGCTCGTAACAGAGTATTGGTACTCATTAACTGGTTATCCAGTTACTTCTCTTACGACAAAAGCAATCGTGTTATCATCGCCCGTCCGAAAGACGGTGTATCATAAATGGAAAACGGTCATTCAAAAATTCAAACGCTGTCGGCAGCCGGAGTTCTGGTTTCTCTAGGAATCATCTATGGAGATATTGGAACTTCACCTTTATATGTATTCAAAGCCATTATTGGGCAAAGAGACATCTCCGAAGATCTAATCTATGGTGGTCTTTCCTGTGTATTCTGGACACTGACGCTTATCACCACACTCAAATACGTTTACCTCGCGCTGAATGCCGATAACAAAGGAGAGGGAGGAATTTTTGCCCTTTATGCTTTAGTAAGAAGATACAAAGCAGGTTGGGTTATCATTCCTGCTATTATCGGTTGCTGCACCCTGATTGCGGATGGTTTCATTACACCAGCCATTTCTGTATCTTCTGCTGTTGAGGGTCTACGAATACTGAATGATGAAATTCCAACCACACTGATCGTTATCATCATTCTACTTATTATTTTCCTATTCCAACAATTTGGAACAAGTGTAGTCGGCAAAACCTTCGGTCCAATTATGTTGATTTGGTTCTCCTTCATTGGCTTAGTAGGATTACTGCAACTCATTGAAAACCCTGAGGTCATCAAAGCACTCAACCCTTACTATGCTTACAACCTCCTGGTTAATTATCCTGGTGGTTTTTGGTTATTGGGGATGGTCTTTCTTTGCACTACTGGAGCAGAAGCCTTATACTCAGATTTAGGACATTGTGGCAAAGCCAATATTAGAGTGGGTTGGGGCTTCGTGAAAATAGCTCTTTTACTCAATTATTTCGGGCAAGCGGCATGGCTTACTACACAAGTCGATAGCCGATTAGGCAACATCATTCCATTTTATGCTATCATACCAGAGCCCTTCCTGATTTTTGGTATCATCATCGCCACCATGGCTGCCATTATAGCCAGTCAAGCCTTGATTTCAGGCACTTTTACCTTGGTAAACGAAGCTATGAAATTAAAGCTATGGCCAGCCACACGCTTGCGTTATCCTAGCGAGATAAAGGGCCAGATATATGTGCCCTCGATCAATTGGATTTTATTAATTGGTTGTATTACCGTAGTACTTGTGTTCAAAGAATCATCAGCTATGGAGGGAGCCTACGGACTAGCAATCATCATAAACATGCTAATGACCACAACACTGTTGGTCTATTATTTCAGCACTGCAAAAAAATCAACATTACGGTCCTCTGCTCTTGCAGTTTTATTCGTTACGCTTGAAGGCATGTTCCTGATTTCTAACCTGGAGAAATTTGTGCACGGTGGTTGGTTCACTTTCCTAATTGCCTCCTTATTTTTTATTATGATGTATGTACTGGTGCGCGCCCGCAAGCTGCGCGACCGGCACACGGAGTTTGTAGATGTGAAGCATTATGTCGAGCTGATGCAAGATGTGCAAAACGACCAGACCATCCCGAAAGAAGCTACCAACCTGGTGTATCTGGCAGTTGCCGATAGTAAACGCTATATCGATTCAAACATCATTTATTCTTTATTCAAGAAAAGACCCAAAAGGGCCGATGTGTACTGGTTCCTGCATGTGGATACGGTAGATTCACCATTTACCAGTAAATACTCCATTGATACCATCATTCCACGCAAATGCTTCTTTGTGCGCATGAAGCTTGGATTCAAAACACCACACCGTATCAATTTGCTGTTTAATAAAATTGTGCATGAAATGGCGGAGTGTGGTGAAGTGGATTTGGTGAGCCCTTACCCAGCCCTGCACAAGCACAGCATGACGGCCGACTTTAAATTCATCATCTTAAACTCATGGGCTTCTTCGGATAGCGAGATCTCTAATTTTGATCGCATCATCATCCAAGGCTATCGCCTCATTAAGCAATTCAGTTTGAGTACCGCAGAACTGTACGGCTTGGAAGCGGCCAACGTTGAAACAGAAAAGGCACCGATTTCAGTGGGACCACAGGCCAAAGCCAAGATCAAACGCGAAAAAGAAGACCTGGAGCGAGAGAAAGAAGAACGCTACGCTGCCTTGGGTAAGAAATAATATGCGTTTGTAATTGCTCAAGGAAATGCCCGTTTGCGGACGGCTGCGTTCACTTTCGTAAGTTCCCAATCAAGAAATAAGCCTTTTTTGCATAAAAAAGGCCATTTACCTATGGCATTGATGTTGACTAGCTAGGGCAGTTAACATCATACCTATGTTTAAAAGTTTTCTCCTGATTGGTATCCGAAATCTCCTCAAACAAAAAGGATACTCCTTCATCAAAATAGCAGGTCTTGCTTTTGGCTTGGCTACCAGCATGATCATCTATCTATATGTTTACGAAGATGTCTCCTACGATAAGATCCATCAAAACTACGACCGCATTGCCCGACTCCTCACCATCGATAATGCCGAAGGGGTTAGCAGTAAAGTAGTGGCAGTGGTTCCACCGCCTCTGGGACCTGCTGCTGAAGCAGAATTACCTGAAGTATTGAAGAGCGCGCGGCTACAAGGAGGTTCTCGCCAAGATTTAACCTATGAAGACAAGACACTGAAGTGTGATGCATACTTCAGAACAGAGTCTTCTTTTTTTGAAATATTTGACTTCGAAATTGTTGAAGGCAAGAAAGAAGGTGTTTTAGACGAACCCAATACGATTGCCGTTACAGAAACATTGGCCAAAAGAATTTTTGGTGATGAAACGGCCATTGGAAAAACGATACGACTCAATCAAAATCAAGAGTTGAGTGTTGTAGCTGTTGTGAAGGACCCTCCCAAGAACTCTCACATACAGTTTGATCTATTACGATCGCTTACACCATCGCAGGGAGATGAAGGTTATCAAAGTTTCCTCGAATCATGGCAGGGCATCAGCATGTTTACTTATGTGTTACTCGATCGACCGCTCGATGTTGCCGACATGACACAAAAGATGCAGGCCATCGTCAAAAAAAATAATGGCATCGATTTTTTACTTCCCACCATTCAACCTTTGTCAGCAGTGCACCTGCATTCTAAAGACATTCTTTTTGAAAGCAATGCTAATAAATCAGATATCCTTAATGTTTACGTATTGAGCATTATTGCGCTGCTCATTTTGCTTTTAGCAGTAGTGAATTTCATGAACCTGGTCACCGCCAAGTCAACCAGCCGCGCTAAAGAAGTGGGTATGCGCAAAGTAATTGGGGCGGTGCGTCATCAATTAATAACACAACATTTAACAGAGTCCATCGTCATCACCCTCGTTTCAGGCATGCTTGCTTTTGCTATGGTGTTTGCCCTCACGCCTTGGTTAAATAGCATTTACCAACGCTTTGCAGATGCTAACGTTTTGTTAATGCCCAACAACCTGATCATTATGTTGGCTCTTATTCTAGTGGTAGGTGTACTGGCGGGCTTGTATCCTGCCTTTGTACTTTCTTCATTCAAGCCTGCGATTGTCTTGAAAGGTGCTTTCAAAAATTCAACTGGCGGCATTCAACTACGCAAAGCCCTGGTGGTATTGCAATTTACCATCTCCATCGCCTTGATGGTGGGCACTGGCATTGTGTACCAACAAATGCGCTTTATCTATACAGCCGATCTGGGCTATAGCCGCGACCAGATTATTACAATACAGCAAACGGGTAATAGGGTTAACAATGCTACTACCCTGAAGAATGAATTGCTGCGTAATCCAAACATCAGCGCAGTAGGTACTGCCTCAGCACGCATAGGACAACAATTAGGTCGTACAGGGATTATACCGGAAGGTTACCCAACTGATGTGAATATGATTACCAGCATCATGACAGCTGATGAAACTTACATACCCACCATGAATATGCGCATGGTACAGGGCAGGAATTTCTCCCTTGATTATGATGACTCTCTCAGCATGATTGTGAACGAAGAAATGCTCAAGCTGCTCAATTGGGAAGAGGGTGTCGGAAAAAAAATCAGTTTACAGACAGGGCCTAATCCAACTGATTTAACAGCTTATACCATTGTGGGAGTAGTGAAGAATTTTCACTTCGCCACCATTCGCCATCAGGTAGAGCCCATGTTTATGTTGTACGGTGCCAACAATTCTGCAATGGCCATTAAAGTAAAAGCAGAAGACATGAAGGCTACCATCACTTACATACAAGATACCTGGAACAAAGTAAATAATGGTTCCACTTTTGAATACGATTTTCTTGACGGACAGTTTGCCAATCTATACCGGAATGAACAAGCCTTCGCCTCCATGTTCAATCATTTCACGGCCCTTGCCATCATCATTGCAGGCCTGGGACTCTTTGCCCTTTCAGCCTTTACAGCAGAGCAACGTAAAAAAGAAATTGGCGTGCGCAAGGTCCTGGGGGCCAGCAGTACTTCCATCCTCTACAAACTTTCCAAAGAGTTCATCCAACTAATACTTGTGGCATTTATAATGGCAAGCCTGATTGCCTACTTCGTCATGAAAGAGTGGCTAAGCGATTTTCAATACAGTATAGAGATAGGCTTTGGTATTTTTATAGCAGCCGGTGGCTTATCTTTATTGATTGCCCTGACCACCATTAGCTTCCAGGCCATGAAAGCTGCCTTGGTCAGCCCTATAGAATCATTAAGAAGTGAATAAGTGCTAAAAAAATAAACCTCAACCTTCATGCTCAGAAATTATATTACCATTGCCATCCGTAACCTGACCAAAAACTCAGTATACAGCTTCATCAACATCGTGGGCTTAGCTGTTGGCATTGCTTGTAGTCTTCTCATTTTTTTATGGGTAGGTGATGAGGTGGGTTACGATCGTTTTCATGCTAACTATGACAGGTTGCATCAAGTGTACCTTAACCAGGAGTTCTCTGATGGTATTGGCACACAGCAGGCGTTGCCCTATCCTCTAAAAGATCTATTAAAAGAAAAATCAAGCAACATTAAAAGAGTTGCCATTACTAATTGGGGCGAGGGCAATTTATTAGCAGTTGGAGAAAATCGCCTCAATAAAATAGGCCTGAGTGTAGGAGAAGATTTTTTACGCATGTTCAGTTTCGACATAGTCAGTGGCGATACTGAGAATCCTTTGAAAGACCCTTCTGGTATTGTGATTACCGAATCAACAGCCAAAGCACTTTTCGGTGAGAAAGATCCGTTGAATCAACTGATTAAGGTTGATAATGACCGAGAACAAAAGGTGGTGGCAATAATTAAAGACGTGCCCTCTCAGTCAACTTTCGAATTTGATTATCTGTTACCATTTTCATTTTATGAAGAAACCCAGGCATGGGTGAGGGACTCAAAGTCTAACTGGGGCAACAACTCATTCCGCATATTCGTTGAGCTTGAGCAGGCAGATGCCTTGGCCAACACGAATCAGGATATAGAAAAAATTATTGTAGAAAATAATGCGGAGGAGGAAACCGCAGCTTTATTTATTCACCCGATCAGCGACTGGCATCTGTATTCCAATTTTGAGAATGGCAAAGTATCTGGCGGTATGATTGAATATGTGCAGATGTTTTCTGCCATTGCTATTTTTATTTTATTAATAGCCTGTATCAACTTCATGAACCTGGCCACTGCGCGATCAGAGAAAAGAGCCAGAGAAGTTGGCATTCGCAAGAGTGTGGGATCGGGGCGTAAAGAATTGATCCTTCAGTTTATCGGAGAATCTGTTTTTATTACTTTCGTTGCCTTTCTATTAGCGCTGGTGCTTACTGAGCTCAGTTTACCATTCTACAATTCCATCGTCAATAAAAAATTATCCATCGACTATGCTAATCCTAGTCTATGGCTGATTGGCATCGGCATTATTCTCATCACCGGTATTGTAGCGGGCAGTTATCCTGCTTTTTATCTTTCAAGCTTTAATCCGGTAAAAGTCCTGAAAGGAAAAATACAGGTCGGAAAAAGTGGAAGCAATCCAAGAAAAGTATTGGTGGTCTTGCAATTTGGTTTTTCGATTTTACTTATCATTACCACAGTGGTGATTTACAAACAGATTCAGTTTGTGAAGGCACGGGACATTGGATACAACAAAGAAAATTTACTCTTGATCTGGACGACCAGTGAAATTGAGACGAAGTTTCAAACCATCAGAGAAGAATTAATTCGCACGGGTGCAGTTGAAGCGGTTTGTAAATCCAACAGTCCTATCACCCGCATTTTTTCAAGTAATGGTGTTGACTGGCCCGGCAGGCCTGAAGGAAGACCTGTGATTTTTACCACCATTGCCACAGAGTATGATTACACGAAAACAATGGGCATCAAGCTTTTGGAAGGCCGCGACTTCTCACCCGAATTCAAGAGCGACACGGCTGCAGTTTTGATCAACAAAGAAGCAGCTGATAGAATTGGAAAAGAAAATTTGATAGGAGAAACTGTAGAGATGTGGAATGGGAATTACACCATCATTGGTATCATGGAAAATGTAGTGATGGGTTCGCCCTACCAACCCATCGATCCTTTAATCATGGTATTCTCACCTTCATGGTCAAGCACCATAACCGTGCGCCTGGCGGCCACGACCGATCTGCCTGGTGCCATTAGTCGTGTAGAAGGAGTTTTCAAGAAACACAATCCCGCTTATCCTTTTGCATACCGTTTTGCAGATACAGAATTTGACGGCAAGTTTGCCAACATCAACCTGATCAGCAGACTCGGATCTAGTTTTTCAGCATTGGCCATTTTCATTACTTGTCTTGGTTTGTTTGGACTGGCTGCTTTTACTGCCGAACAACGCACCAAAGAGATTGGCATACGCAAAGTGATGGGCGCTTCTGTGCATAGCCTTGTATTTATGATCAGTAAAGATTTCAGTAAGTTGATTTTTATATCTTTTGCTATTGCGGCTCCTTTGGCCTGGTTTTTTGCCAACTCATTTTTAGAACGTTACCCCTATCGTACCGACATTCCTTTATGGGTTTTGCCCATGGCCGGTGGCATTGCACTGGTACTGGCTTTGCTGATTGTAAGCATACAGGCATTGAAAGCCGCCATCAGCAATCCTACCCATTCATTAAGAAGTGAGTAAACCTATCCAGTCATTACCCGTGGTATCATCATAAAAAACATCCTTAATGTTTAAAGAAAATTCCATGTAGACTATGCATGAATCTACTGATTGGTAAACTTTGATTCTTCCCAAGTGGTTTTAATAATATACTGACATTGAAAATGCGATAAGATTTGAATATTTTCACCGTTCAATCAACCCTCATGCGTGCACTTACTATTATCTGTCTGTTGTTTAGTCAACTGGGACTAGGACAAAACATAGGTTACCAACTTACCTCAAAGGACACACTCAACACTTTCAGCTTGAGCAAGTCAAGCTCGATTACAGGCCCTATGCTTGAAACACATGCCAGTGATTTTGAAAATCTGATTGTAACCATATTCAAGGCCCTCCCCTTTCCTGCACAACCTTTTACTATGATCAGAGCCAATAGCCCCGAAAGCATACAAATCGGCAAGCATAGTTATGATGAGCTTGAGCACCATACTTTTTTAATTTACAACATTGATTCGGTCTCGCTCCTTAACCTAAAAGCCAAAACACGTTTTGCTTCTCTGGCCAATATCGCCCACCTGGCGGGGCATCATGGCTTCAATCATTTTAAGGCCTGGCCGGATGATAACCTGAAAAATAAAATACTCCGATCAGATTACATGGCTGGTTGGTTAATGGCCAAGTTTAATGTACCCGCAACAGATGCCAACAAAACACTGAATGCATTGATTGCGGCAGAAGGAAGTTCAAATGAATTTCCATCCCTCAAGGAAAGAAATAATGCCATCAGCCTTGGTTATCAGGTGGCCACAGAAAGCGTGAAAAGCCCTTTGGCCTCTATTGAAAATACAGGAAGCATAGAATCAGGCTGGTTGCAACAATGGGGTCGTAAAATTGAAGCACCACAATACCTTATCGAGCTGGAAGGAGCAACATGTGCTTCGCTGCCGCTGGCATTGGATCGACAAGGACAACTCATTTACACAGCCAATGGACAATCGGTTGTGATTGGTCGCTGCATGCCTTCAAAAGATAGTCGCTACGCTTACCTCTTGTACGACAATACATTTCACTACTGGCTTATTCGCAAAGATGGTACGATAAGCAATGCCAGCATGGATCGTGAACTCGGCCATGTTGATATTTCAAATCTGCTTGATGCCTCGCACTGAAGCAGCGCTTTGATGAACGTTACTTTTTAAAGGACCTACCTTGCGCGCGTAATTCCTTCTTTAATATTGGCATAGCCGATGGACCTATGCCGTGGAGGGCTAAGATTTCTGCTTCCGTGTATTTCGATAAGTGCTGCAGGGTTTGAATCTTCTTATTATTTAAGGCCCGAACAGCCGGACCAGATAGTTTACCCGCCATGAAAAGATTTTGTTGCATCTCTTTGGCGCAAGTGGGGCAAACCGGGCAATCGCTGCTTTTATAGAACTGATGTCCCTGCTTGCAAATCCTTAATTGCTTTTTCCTTTCCTTTTCCAAAGCCCAGGCAAGATTTTCTTTAAGCCTGTATTTGACAATTCGCTTGATTAAGCCAATCGGCAGAGCCTTATCGATTGGAAATTGAACTGCGCCTTTGGAGTGCTTATAAGATTTGAATTGTGAAGCAAAAGCCTTGATACCCGATGAGGAAGGGTAAAAACCAATGTGTTTAGCATAGGCCGCAAAATAAACCAGGTTACCTGCTGCATAAAAAGTGGGCATGCCGTAACTGATTTTTTCTGTGGCCACAGGGGCCGCTTGCTGAATGGTGTGGCGCATGGTGTGCAATAGTTTTTGCACCGAGGGCGGAAACTGCCTGATGTAGGCATCCATGGATTCGACCTTCTTCATTGTATTAAGTTAGTAAAGAACATTCATAGCCAAAGGCCAGCACTATATCAGAAACCAGCTCTACAGAAAGCTCTGATGCCTCTATTCTTAATATCTTGTCACAATCATCCAGGTCAACATTGACGCGGGCACCTGGATAAAGTACCAGCAAAACATTTTTAAGCAGCGAAGAAGCTGTGTCATTATCAATACTTGTTTTAAAAACTTCTACCTGCATGGGCTTATCTGTTTGCATGGCAAGCGAGTGTCCAATAATGCCCGTATTTATCTTTCAAGTTGGCAAGCCAATCCTGGTGGGCATTTTGATGAAGTGTGTGCAATAACTCCGCTCCATCAGAAAGGCTTAGATAAATGTCATGCAGCTCCTGATAATGGCCACACACCAATAAAAGACTCATGGTATTGCCTTGCTGGTGCTTTTCATCTATTGGCAAATCACTGCCGCACAACCTGAAGGAATCCCTTTGCAAACAGGCTTGTAAAATAAAGTCTTGCATGTTGTACAAAAAGGGAAAAGTTGAAGGAACATCCTTCAGGGTTTGCAGCTGCAGCTTACCACCAATACAACTTTGATAGAAAGTCATGGCTTCGCGGCAATTGCCATTAAACAACAAGTAGGGTGTGAGCTGCATGCGCAAGTTAAGCCTTTAGAAGCGTTGCTATATCAAATTTCTTCATCTTCAAAAAAGCCTGCATGACTCTTGGTGATCGTTGAGGATCTGCCATGAGCTCGCCTAATACTTTGGGCACAATTTGCCATGACAAGCCAAACTTATCTTTGAGCCAACCGAACATGCTTTCTTCTCCTCCGGCTGTTAATTTCTCCCAGTAATAATCAAGCTCCTCCTGGTTATCACATTCAACTACAAAAGAAACGGCTTCATTGAATTGAAAGTGAGGCCCTCCGTTCAGTGCCATTATTTTCTGACCGTTCACTTCGAAGTGAACCACCGTAGGTGTTTCGCTGGTGATCTTTGCATGCTTAAAAATGCCGCAATAAAATTGAGCAGCTTTGCGTGCATTTCCGTTAAACCAGAGGCAAGGATGTATGTTTTTCATAGCTTGAATCATGGGGTAAGAACTTAGAGGTACTTAATTTTCGCAAAGCAGCTTTAATTTTTGCAAGGCTTCGGGCCAGGCACTGTTAAAGTAATCTTTGTAAGCTTCGACCACGTCTATACTCACAATCAGCTGGGTGCCATTCGTCACACTTTTAAAGGTGTAATCTTCATGGGCACCAGCCCAGCTTTCAATATTGGCAGCATCAGTTACTTCTAGTCCATTTTGCCACAAAGCGTAGTGTTCTATGCTGATGAACTCATTGCTTTTGTTTTCCAATATCCGGCTAACCATCCCTCCTTCTTTCCCCTCCTCATCGGTGCCTATGAAAAGCATTTTAGATCCCTTCTCCCAGGACCCCTCAAAACGCGATTGTCCGAAGGGGCTTGTCCACTCTCTGTAAGCACGATCGGATAACATCAGCTGAAAGACCTTTTCCTTTGGTGCTGCGATGATAACTTCGAAGTGAAGCTTTTGCATGATTACTGATTTTCTGTGTATCGCTTAAAATTATCCAGAATAGCTTGCCAACCGGCCCGTTGCATGTCCACCGGATTCATCTGCTCAGCATCAAATGTTTCCGTTACCTCCACCGCGTCACCCTTCGGTACAAATTGAATCGACACTTTTCTGCCATCGGCCATGGTGTAGCTGATAAGTTTGTGTTTTTCAAGCGCCTCGTAAACCCCTTCGAAATCGAAACCCATGCTCCCGTCTTTTGCTTCCATGCGGGAAGTAAATTTGCCACCCACCCGTAAATCATTGGTAGCCCTTGGCGTATGCCAATCATCCGAAGCTGCGTTCCATTGTATAATATGTTTTGGTTCTGTCCAATAAGTCCAGACCTTTTCCATTGTTGCCTTTACCGAAGCTTGAATGGTAATGCTTACGTAATTTTTATTTTCCATGATCTTATTTTGTATAACAAATATCGGAGTTCGTCAATGCTTCAGCACTGTGGAGACGCGACAATTATGGGGTGTTTTACGACAGGGAAAAGTGTAATTTTAGTGTATGAAAACCGTCAGCATCCTGGTTCCTGAGTCATCGGTGCCACAGGCCATTGCCGATCCTCAATATTTATTTAATACTGTGAATCAGTTTTTAATAGCTTCGGGAAAGCAAGCCCTCTTTCATGTACAACTTGTTGGGCATCATAAAGAAGTAAAACTAAACGCGGGTTTATTCTCTGTACATGTAGATAAACAACTAGAAGAGGTAGAGCATACAGACTTACTCTTTATCCCAGCGCTTTTTGGCAACATGCCGCAAGCCATAGAACAGAATAGAGTTCTCCTACCCTGGATACAAGCACAATATGAAAAAGGCGCTGAGGTAGCCTCGCTCTGTGTAGGAGCGTTTTTATTGGCTTCTACAGGTTTATTAAATGGTAAAAAATGTTCTACCCATTGGGGCTTTAGTACAGAGTTCCGGCAATTATTTCCAGCAGTTGAATTAGTCGATGGCAGCATTATTACTGAAGAGAGTGGCCTCTACTCCAGCGGAGGGGCTAATTCGTATTGGAATCTGCTCTTGCACCTGGTGGAAAAATATACTGACAGAGAAACCGCCATACTCGCCTCCAAATACTTTGCGATTGATATTGACCGCAACAGCCAGGCAGCCTTCAGTATGTTTCGGGGGCAAAAAGAACATCATGATGAAGTAATTAAAAAAGCACAAGAATACATAGAGCAACACATCCATGAACGCATGAGTGTGGAGAGTCTGGCCGATCAATATGGGGTGGGGCGAAGAACTTTTGAAAGAAGGTTTAAAACTGCTACCAACAACTCAGTGCTTGAGTACATTCAACGCATTAAAATAGAATCTGCCAAACGTTGCTTTGAAAGCAGCAGAAAAAACATCAATGAAGTAATGTACGATGTAGGCTATACAGATACTAAAGCCTTCCGTACGCTCTTCAAGAAAATAACGGGGTTAACACCTTTGGAGTATCGAAACAAGTACAGTAAACAGTTGTTAACTGCGTAAATATTTCGTTAAGTCATGTTTCAATCGATTAATCCTTACAATCAGCAAATTCTTCAGTCATTTATACCTGATACAAAAGAAGCTGTTGACCATAAACTCGCACTTTCGCGCAAAGCCTTCCTGTCGTGGCGAGCACTACCGATAAGGCAACGGACCACTTACATCAGCACAATCGGTAACAACATCCGAAGAGATCGGGAGCTGCTGGCCAGGAGCATAAGTCTTGAAATGGGTAAGCCCATACAAGAGGCACTGGCTGAAGTCGACAAAAGTGCCATGGCCTGCCAGTATTTTGCTGAAGAGGGCGCCACACTCCTGGGAGATATCCCAATAGAAAATGATGCCAGCAAAGCTTATATACACTACTCACCCATAGGGGCTGTGTTGGGTATTATGCCCTGGAATTTTCCAGTGTGGCAAGTGATTCGCTATGCCATACCTTCCCTCATCGGTGGTAACGTGATCTTACTCAAACATGCGCCCAATGTTTGCCAGACAGCCTTGCGCTTGGAAAAACTATTGGAAGACAGTGGCTTGCCATCCGGTGTTTTTCAAACGCTAGTGGTTGAAACCGATTTGATTGAAGGCATCATCGCCCATGACCATGTGCAAGGCGTAACGCTTACAGGCAGTGAATATGCCGGATCACAGGTAGCTTCTCTGGCGGGTAAGTATATTAAGAAGTCTGTATTGGAATTAGGGGGCAGCGATCCCTTCATTGTTTTAAAAGATGCAGACCTTCAACAAGCGGCCATTGTGGCTGCGCAATCGCGCATGCAAAATGCAGGACAAAGCTGTATCGCTGCCAAGCGCTTTTTAGTAAATGAAAGTGTAGCCGAAGAATTTATACAGCTGTTCCTGACAGAGATAAAAAATTTACGCTATGGCGATCCACTCCTGGAAAGCACAACACTCGGACCTTTGGCCAGAATAGACCTGGCACAAAAAGTTGAAAAGCAAGTGATGGACTCTGTAAAACAAGGCGCTCAGTTACTATTGCCTTTCGAAAGAAACCATTGCCATGTAACGCCCACCCTGCTCACACAGGTGAAACCAGGCATGCCGGCTTTTGACGAAGAAATCTTTGGGCCGGTGGCTACGGTACTTTCAGTAAAAGATGATGATGATGCCATTCACTTAGCCAATCAGACCCGTTACGGACTAGGAGCTTCTATTTGGAGTCAGGATATTGAGCGCGCCACCAGGCTGGCCACCCAAATCGAAGCAGGCTCTGTCTATATTAATAAGCTGATGCGTTCGAATGTGCGTTTCCCATTCGGAGGCGTAAAAAAATCAGGGTATGGAAGAGAGTTGGGCGAAGCGGGAATAAAAGAGTTTATGAATACCAAAACCATTGTGGTGAGTTGATTGATGTGATGATTAGCTCATGTGATGATGTGATGATGGAAGGCAATTTGATGATTTTAGAATGTAAGGAGATGGGCTGATTTGTTGATATGCTCTTTTTCTGAGCGATGAGCATGCGACACTTGGGGACACCTACTTTTATCTAAAGCATGCGAGGTCCACAGTTGGGGAAACTCACTTTGCTTTGGGGATTAGGAGATCCTCAGTTGGGCACGCGTATTTTTTCAACACAATTAAGAATACCGACAGCATCAAGAAAGAATATAGAATTCCCGCACCAACTAAGTGGTATAGCCGATCAGGAATTCCCAAGATCAAACTATAAATCCCCGGTGATCCTTATTAGGGGATTCATTTTAACCTTGGCCTTCACTGAGTTGGAAATCAAGCAAGCAGCTTCCGATTTGGTGAGTACTTTCAAAGCCTTCTCGCGGTCCTCTTCTTTTAAGATCGTTAGTTCCGGCTCAAGCAATACTTCTGTCATTAAATACTTCCCTTCTACCTGCTCCAGCTTTCCTTTGGCCACACAAGCAAAAGATTCAAACTCCAATTTGAAGTTTTCGGAAATGGCCAAAAAGGTAGTCATCAAACAACTGCTGACGGCTGCGGTAAATAAATGCTCTGGCGACCATATGCCCGGCATGCCTTTTGGAAATGGCGGTGGTGTGGCCACTTCTATTCTTCCACCATCGGCTGCACTAAAATGTACATCAGGAGAAGAGATAATACCCTTGCGTTCTTTCAACCATTTCAAATCCACTTCAAAATAATGCGCTTCCATAGCTTATCTGTATTAAAATAAATTTCTCTTGGTCTTTATGTGTGTAAAGCTAGCCTCAGGGATTTGCGCTCATGATGACAGCTTTGTGCTCATGGCCTGACTTAAATCATGATTTGTGGGAACTATTGTAATAGTCCCATTTTATACTGAAAAACAGCCGCGATTTGCTGCCCGCGCTCTTTCGCTTCTTCTGCCTTCGCGCCAATAAAATGTTCATCAATGGTCTTCTTAAAAAGAAGTAACCAACGGTCGAAGTGCGAACTTTGTACCGGTAGTTCTTTGTGTTTTTCAAAAGGACTTCCCAGATACGATTGTTCACCCAAGAGCATGGAAGCCCAAAACTTATACATAATAGGCAAATGCTCAGGCCAATTGACGTGGGCAAATACCGGAGCGAGTAAATCGTCTGCCTTTACCTTTTCATAAAATTCGTTGACGAGCAACTCCACCGAATCCCTGGATTCCAGTAAACGTGCTTCTTTAATCATAGTTCATTAACCCTTGATGATTAAAAAACTATTGCGATCTTCCATACCCATTACTTCATGTTCAATGTGCACTGGTATGTGGAATACATCTTCTTTCTTTAGGATAATCACCTCATCCTTGAGGGTAAACTGCAGTACGCCCTGCAAAACCACTAATAAAGCCGGAGTAGGCGTTGTATGCTTCGTCAGTACCTGATCTTTAATTAAACCGACTACAAAAACCCGGCTGTGTTCATGATTGGCGAGAGACAAAATAGAAGGCTTTGATAAATTGAAAATGAGATCGTTCTTGATATTCATACTATAAGAAATTAAACCGGAAACTGAGACCAGTTATTACAAATGATACCGCCAATACCGTAACCAACACTATATGAAAGGCTAGGTTTGGTAACTGTGCTACGGTTAAACGTGGCACAATAAACAAGCGCGCATGAATGGCCAGCATGATTGTTACGAGTAACAAAGCGAGCTTCAGCCACAACAAACGGTGATGAGCGCTCGCCAATGATAACCAGTCATGAAAGGGAACAAAAAGCAATGCCATCCATACACCTGTTACAATTTGCAATAACAAGGCCGGTATCCCGATGCGCTCAAAGTTTTTTTCAAATGCCTGAATGCCCTGCACACTTTTCTCCTGCAAGGCCTTAGGTAAAATTGTGGAAGCCAGCACAAGATGTCCTCCTACCCAAACGGTAGCGCCTAATACATGTAGAAAAACTAACCAGGGCAATAGCATCACAAATCTTTACGTGAAAAAATACTAACTGACAATACTGTCGGGATGACAATCCAAAGCATGAGAACGCCTACTGAAAAGAGTAGCCCTATATAGCTGCCAAAAAACTCGCGGTAAAAGGCACCTGTATAACCCATGAGCGCTGACACATCCAGAGTAAGCAGCATCATGATTCTGCCTAAATCAACCGGATTGAGCGACACCAGGGCCAAGGTTACTTTCTCCAGCGGATAATCGCTGAAACTATAAATGATCCATAGCAACAAGCCATCGTAGATCAAGGAAAAATAAAACCAGAATAACAAAGCAATACCAATGGCTTTTGCTTTATCGCGGGTAAGTACAGAAGATAAAAAAGCCAACGACACAAAAACGATGGTAAGCAAGGTACCTACCAACAAGAGCATCACAGCACTATGACCTGCACCGTAAAATAAAATCGGCACGCCTACCCCAATCAGAAAACCAGAAGTCAGTGATAAGGCTACTCCGGCATACTCGCTGAGAAATACTACCTTTCGGTTAATGGGCTGCGCGAGCATCAACTCAATAAACTCATAAGAATTATAAAAATGAATCGTAGCAAATACTACACTGATCAATGGCATCACCATCAATACAATGTTCATCAGGCTCAGAATAACTTTATTGGGATCGCTATCGAGCTGAAACAAAGCAAAAGTACTGACGAAGAGAAAAAGCGTATAGAAAAGCAAGAAGCGCGTTCTCAGCAGGTCGTAAAAAACATATTTAATAATCCGTGCCATACACTACTTTGTTATGTTGCTTAAAAACTCTTGCTGCCCCAACCAGCTGGCGATGGCTTTCCCTAATCGCTTTTCCTGGGTGTCCTCCTTCAGGTTGTGGATGCTGTCATTGTATTGCACCTTACCATCTTGTATATAAATCACATCACCAGCCAGGTCATCTAAATCGCTTAATATATGAGAGGTGATAAGCAAGACTTTGCCTATGCCTCTTTCTGCAATAATTTTTTCCTTTAAGATCTCTACTGATAAAGGATCAAGGCCGGCTGTTGGTTCATCAAGAATCAACACAGGCGCTTTGAACATAAAAGCCAGTGCTGCACTTACCTTTTGTCGCGTTCCACCCGAGAGTGCATGCATAGGCTTATCGTACATGCTGTACAGTTTAAAGTCTCTGATCAGATCGTCATCAATTTCATTTACCTCCCCACGAATATTTTTCATCATATCGATTAATTGACCAATTTTCATATTCTGCGGGAAGTGACCTATCTGCGGCATGTAACCAATCTTAGCACGATAAGCGCACTGATTCAGAATGCTCTTTCCTTCAAAAAGAATATCGCCAGAAGTGGGAACTACCAAACCAAGTATGCTTTTAATGAGGGTAGTTTTTCCACTACCATTCGGACCCAGTAAAGCATAAGACTTACCAAGCGCTATAGCTAAGCTTACCTCCTGCAGCGCACGGAGCTTTCCAAACTGCTTATTTACTTTGTTGAGTGAAATCATAGGGCTTCATACTTGGTCTGTCGTCTTTCAAATTTTCTGGTGTTACCACAGGCAAGGCTTTCTCTGCTTTATCAATTAAAAAAACCAAAAAGCTTCTCCACAATAACATAGCACCCGGAACCCGCTCTACTACCATAGAGTATAAGCTGACAGGGCGATAAGCTACATCACCAATACCATCTTTGTTTAAATCATAGCCTTCATAGCGATCCCAGAAATTACTATTGATGGTATTGAGTACCAGATTGCCGTTAGTGGCCATATCAAAAGTGTTGAGCTGAAAATTATTCTGTACAAAGTCGTTTTCATCGCAGCTGGCCTGCAAACGAATGCCATAGCCATTTTCTCTAAAGGTATTTTTACGAAAAGAAATGCGACTGCTTCCTTCCATGTAGATAGCGATGGAGTTTTTGAGGAATTGATTATTCACCACCTCACTATCACGAATATCCTTTAAGAGTAGCCCGTAAGCAGAGTCTCCCCAATTTTCTTCAAATACATTGTTGAACATTTTTACCCCCTGGGTATACATCACCGCTACACCAGCTCCATTTTGACTGAAATGATTGTATCTATACTCATCGTTATGAGAAAACATGAAATGCAGTCCGTAACGCAAATTTTTATAACTCTTGTTATACTCAATAACAGAGTGCGTAACAAACTCAAAATAAATTCCATCGCGGTGTCCGCTTATTTCATTTTTGGAGACCAGAATAGAATCGCTTTGCCACATGTGGATACCATTGCCTATTCTGTGCTCTTCTTTAGCACTGGCCTTGAGGTTGTTGGCGATAATGCGTGAATTCTTACAATGAGAAAAGTAAATACCAAAGAATGAGTCAATAAAACGATTTTCTGTTACTAACAAGCGCTTTGCATTATTGGCTTTGATAGCTGCCAGATCTTCCATGCTGGAGACGCCTGTGTTTTGAAATACAAAACCTTTGATGGTCACATCGTTTGCTAACACGGTCATGATCTCCACCTGATTGAGTCCATCCAGGATGGGATAATCTTTACCGATGATGGTAAGGGCTTGTGTAATCCGAATATTGCCTTCTTTGTAATGCCCGCTATGGACCAAAATCGTATCGTGAGGTTTGGCCAGTAAGAGCGCTTCTTTAATTGATAGGATGCGCTTCTGAGGTCCGACTTCAATCACCTTTGCCTCCAATGAAAGAACATTGGGGCAGATTAAAAATAGTAGTATGTAAAATTGACTGCGCACAACTTATTTAAACTGACTCACTACTTCTCCCCAAGACATTTCTATGGCTTGCCACTCAGCTTTGTGTTGTTTGAGCAAATCATAATTTTCGAAGGCGGCTACCTGGCTAGCCATAGGACTGCGGATGGCCTCACTTTTTAAATATAGTGCCTGCTTTGCATCAATCAATTGTTGTGGCTTTCCATAATCTATCACCAGCACATAAGCAAAATCAGCTTCGTTCTCCTTTCCACTGTGATAAAAGTTGAGCATGCAGTTCATATCATCAAACTTATAAACCTTGCCTTTTTGCGTTACCAACTCTGCACCAAACTTATCATCAGTCATCATCATCTTACAGGCATGACAACTGTCCTTGCCAAAAGCAATAGGCTCAGGCGCGGGTTTACATGCGATGAAAAGAACAAGGCTAAATAGTGCGAATATGCGTATCATACTTTTTTACGTTGCAGGTAAAATTCATAAAAGATTACACCAAAGGTTAGCAGCGCAGAAGCGACAAATAACCAACCTCCAATATCAGGTCCTGAAAAAGCAGTGAAGTTGAGAAGAATTTTAGTGCCTATGAGTGGCGGCTGATAAGACATACCTGGAATAACAATGGGTGCAGTAGGGTCCAGGTTGTGGCCGTAGTCGTAACCCCATATATAAAAATCGACTAGGGCACCAATACCTGCCAGGACCAGAAGTCCGGCAAAAAAATATACCGACCAACGCCTGCCAATGGCTGCGGCAATAAAGCCTACCGCCATGATAAACATAAGTATGTACTTCATGTACAGAAACTCTGGAAACATCTCCACCTCAATATGCTTCATGCCAATGTAATGGTTAAGCGCACTGATGGTCCTTACATCACCAGTGAGCGTATCAATCCAGATTTTCATTTCAAGTCCTTCGGGATATTGTGGTGCCCACATGAGTATGCGCCACAAGGGAACAAAGAAGGCTAATATCATAAGACTGGCAGCTATGACAATAAATACCCTTGAAATACCTTGTAGTTTTTTCATGACTTTTATTTTTATATAGGCCCCGCTTCGCTTGCGCGAAACGGGTACCTATCATCAACCTGTAAACTGTGAGTACGCTATTCGGGCGTACCGGTTGAGAACTTAAGCGGTGTTTTCACACCTGCTGCTGATACACGGATGTATCCTGACATTTCCTGATGAAGAGCTGAACAAAAATCAGTGCAATAGAAAGGTACTACACCTGGTTGTAATGGCTTCCATTTGAGGGTTTGTGTTTCGCCTGGCATAATCAATATCTCCGCATTCAACGCACCTTTGATGGCAAAGCCATGCGGTACGTCCCAATCCTGCTCCAGATTGGTTACATGGAAGTATACGTCATCACCTACGTTGACACCTTCAATGTTATCAGGGGTTAAGTGCGAACGAATGGCTGTCATATACACATGCACTTCGTTGCCTTTGCGCTCTACCCGTGCCTGGCCTTCACCCTTTGCTGCATAAGGGTTAGCGTTTTCTTCTATTGGATAAATCTTACGTGACTTATCTCTGATCAGACTAGCGGGGATAGATTCAGCGTAGTGTGGCTCACCCACAGTAGGGAAGTCGAGTAGCAGTTGCATTTTATCGCCACTGATATCGTACAACTGTGCAGATTGCGTTAACTCAGGGCCAGTAGGCAGGTATCTGTCTTTGGTAATTTTGTTATAGGCAATTACATATTTTCCATGAGGCTTGGATGTAGGACCACCCGGTACACTTAAGTGACCGATAGAATAGTATGTTGGAACACGATCCAGTACTTCTAATGTCTTTACATTCCATTTTACAATTTCTGATGATACGAAGAAAGATGTATAGGCATTGCCATTGGCATCAAACTCAGTGTGCAAAGGACCAAGGCCTGGTTTCTTCACTTCACCGTGCAAGGCCGCTTCATACTTAATAACAGGAATACCATCAAAGTCGCCATCATATTCTTTATTAGCAATGGCATTCTGCAATTTAGAAAAAGAGAATACAGGCATCATGGCAGCTAACTTACCACTCCCTACAATATATTCACCAGAAGGGTCTACATCACAACCATGTGGTGATTTAGGACAAGGAATGAAGTAAGCAATGTCAGGAAACTCTTTAATATCCAACACAACCACTTCATCCTTCATGGTGGTAGTAGCCATGTGTGTTTTTTCATCATACACATTGTGTGCATACTTTGCCTTCTCAACACGGCCTTTGCCTTGTGCAATATATTCTTCTGCCTTCTTCCAGTTAATGGCCATGATAAAGTCCTTATCGCGCTGCGAAGCATTTACTTCTAATAAAGTATGGGCTTGTTCTGTATTATAGCATGAGAAGAAGAACCAACCATGGGATACGCCTTTACCGGCACGGCTCAAGTCGTAATTGAAACCAGGTGTGCGCAGCTGAAAGGCAATATTCATCCTGCCATTTGTCTGATCTACTTTGATGAAGCTGATGGATCCTTTGAAGTTTTCCTTGTAAGAATCAATGGCTACATCCTTATTGGCCATTGGAATACTGAAACGTGTACCTGCTACGAGGTACTCGGTATTTTCAGTAATAAAAGGTGAGGAGTGATTACCACCACTGTTGGGAATCTCCAGAATCTCTTCTGTGCGGAAAGACTCAAAACTAACACGTGCTACCCTCGGTGTATTATTGCCATTCGCAAAAGCCCAACGACCATCGTGTTCACCTTTGGTAGTAGACAAGGCAATGTGGTGAAGATCATCCCAGGGCACAAAACCGTGTGAAGTATTCAACATGGGTTTGGTTTCTTCGCTGTACCCATAACCATTTTCGGGCGATACAGAGAACACAGGTAATATTCTGAACAAGCGACCAGAAGGTATGCCGTACACACCGATCTGTCCGTTGAAACCACCGGAGACTATATTATAGAATTCATCATACTGCCCGGGCGCTACATACACTTTGCTGGCGGCATCGCCTGTGGTAACGCTCGCGGGTCCTTTCGGTTGGCAGGCCAGTACTCCGGCTAAAGCTAGCAACACTGACACCCTTGTTGTTATTTTATTCATATATAAATGATTTATAGTAAAATTGATTTCTTAATTATTGGGCAGGCGGTGTTAACACAGCATCGATAACATAAACAATACCGTTAGAAGCCTTTACAACGCCTAGCACATTGGAACCATTCACAGTAATCTTATCTCCTTGCTTGTTGAGGGTAATATTTTCGAGGTTTACCTGATTCAAAGTCATACCATCTTTTACCTGTTCTTCTTTGATAACACCTACAAATACATGGTATTCAAGAATGTTGCGAAGGGCGTCTTTACTTTCTGGTTTTAGCAGGCTTTCTACTGTACCTGCCGGTAGTTTATCAAAGGCTGCATTGATAGGGGCGAAAACAGTAAATGGTCCTGCATTAGAAAGCGCATCTACATATTCAGCAGCTTTTAAAGCAGCTACCAGCGTAGTATGTTCAGGGGAATTAACAGCCACGCGCACCACATCAGGTTGAGATGTGTCATCTTTTACAGCCGATTGACCTGCGCCTGGTGAAGCAGGATCGTTGGCGGCAGTCTCTTGCCGGGCGGCATCGTTACAGCCAGCCCAAAGCAAAAGCACAAAACAGCTTATCAATAGGTTTTTCATAAAATATGGTTTAAGAATTGGTTTCAATCACTGTTCACCATCATTCTGACGCATGAACTCAAGTACATCACGTGCATCACCAATGGATACATTTTGATTAGGCATTCTGGTAAGACAAAGCTCCAATAGTTTTTGTGCTTCAGGATCCTTTTCGAGCATCACATCAACATTGGTGACCATGTTCATGATCCACTCCGGTTTTCTGAGTTTTGTTACACCCTTCCAACCTGGTCCTACCACACGTTTATCATCGAGGCGATGGCATGCGGAACACTTCATTTCATAAATGGCCTTACCCCTGCCGATACGCTCTTGTTCAAGTGGCGCATGCAGCGTTACACTTTTAACTTGACCAATTCCTTTGGTGGGATCTGCGACTTCGGCAACCACATTTTTTGCAGCTGGGCTGGGCGCATCAGCAGATGGTTTATCGGGTGAGCAGGCACTGACAAGCAGCAAACAAGCACCCATGATCCAAAACTGTTTCATAGTGTATGATTTTCGTGTGATTATGGGAGCAAGGTAGACAGGATGCCTACCTGGGTCTTATGCGTGCACGCATAAGAAGTCAATGATTTATATCACTTTAAGAAATATAAATCTTTCCATCGATGATGGTCAGTTTTTCCTCTTCCTCCATGCGTTTTACCGTGCGAATCACGGTTTCAACACGCATACCTGTCATATCCGCCAATTGTTGACGGGTGAGTGGTACGATGAATTGTTTATTGGAAGAAATAGAATCGGGAAATTTTCTTTTGAGCTGTTCAATGAAATTGAGGATACGCTGCTCAGGTTCATAAAAGGAGATATCACTTAACATTTTACTCTTCTGTTTGAGTCGCTCACAGAGAAGAATATCAAGATGCAGGTGGATATCAAAATTTTTCTGTAACAGTTTAAGGAATTGATCTTTGGGAAGTCGCCACAAGAATGAGGGACAAAGCGCCACTGCCGTGCTGGGATAAAGAAAATCACCTAGCAACGCTGGCTCTCCAAAACTGTCATCCTTTCCAAAAAGTCCTTGAATAAAATGACGGCCATCGGTACTAATGTTGATCATCTTAACATTGCCCTCGATCAGCTGATAATAATAGTTAGCCCGATCGCCTTCATCAAAAATTATATCGTCTTTTCTGAATCTAACTTGTTTAGCACCATATTCGAGTAACAATTCGGGAGCGATCATTAGAATGAATTAGGGATAACTCAATTAAGATAGTCATTAAATTGCTTTACTAAAGACCACTCTTTCGGTAGCAGCCTCTTGGTAGGCATCAAAGCACTGACAAATATTTCTAATAAAAGTAAAACCCAATGGCGTTATACGAATACCATCATTGTTCATATGGAGAAGCCCTTCTGTTTGCATGGTTTGCAAGGTATCCATCGTAGTAAAATCGGGTATCAATTTTATTTTTTCCATTTCTACATACCCTCGACAACTCAAGGATAGAATGATTTGCTTGCGAAGCAGATCATCGTGCGTGTGTAAATGCCCTTTGGTAACAGGCAGTGCACCTTCTAATACAGTTCGTTCATACTCTTCTACCACTTTCAGGTTTTGCGCATAACCGTATGGAGTCTCACTGATAGAAGAAGACCCTAAGCCTATCAGCATATCAGTATAGGTAGTGGTGTAGCCCATGAAATTGCGATGCAACTTACCCAATTGCTGGGCTTTGTAGAGCGTATCGTGGGGCAAAGCAAAGTGATCCATGCCTATCTCAACATAACCGGCTGATAGCAATCTTGAGCGTCCGGTATCATACAAGGTGCGTTTACGAATATCACCGGGGAGGTCTGCATCTTCATAACCCCTTTGACCAGGCTTCAGCCAGGGAACATGCGCATAGCTATAAAATGATATGCGATCTGGCCGTAATGACAAGACCTGTTTCATGGTTTCGGCAATGCTCGAAACTGTTTGAAAAGGTAAACCATACACTAAGTCAAAACTGATGGAGTTGAATTGGCGTACTCGACTTTCTTCTACCACCCGCTTAACGTTTTCAAAAGGTTGGATGCGATGGATGGCATCTTGCACCTGCTTACTTAAATCCTGAACACCAAAACTAATCCGCTTAAATCCATGCTTTTGTAAAACATCCAAATGTTCTGGTAAGGTATTGTTAGGATGACCCTCTAGACTAAATTCATGCTCAGGATGTATCTCCATGCGAGATAATAAACCTGTTAACAATTTATCAAGGTTCTCAGGGCTAAAAAAAGTAGGGGTACCACCACCTATATGCAATTCGCGCAAAATAGGCTTAGTCTTAAAAATACCTTCGTAAAGTGCCCATTCAGCCAGTAAAGCTTGGATGTACCTCTCTTCAACTCCATGATTCTTGGTAATGCGTGTATTGCAGGCGCAATAGGTGCAGAGGCTTTCGCAAAAAGGAAGATGTATGTATAGGCTAATCCCTTTATCAGCATTACTCTTTTCAAATGCCATGCTTAACTTTTGTTGCCACACCGATGCATCAAAAGAATCGATTTGCCAGTGAGGTACTGTTGGATAACTGGTGTAGCGTGGTACCGGAACATCATATTTCTTCAGTAAAGTAGCGTAGTCAGTCATTCCCTCCTTAAAACAAATACAAAAGTACCCAGACGAGTATAGGTCAATCTTGAGAGACATCAGGCAGAAACATGATAAAAATCAGAGGAATAGTGCCAAATTCTATTTAGCAAAAAAAGAAAACGAGCATACTTATTCAGTAAAGTATTGTATTGGAAGAGAAATCGTCAATTATAGCAAAAATGAAATGTGTGAGGCACTGAAGTACACTATTTACCAAGCTTGATTTCGTAATATTGTTGATCTATTCAGTGAGTATGTTTACAAAAGCCTGCGAGTACGCCATCCGAGCCGTTTTAATTATTACCATGAAAGGCAAGGAAGAACAAAAACTAAGCATACAGCATATTGCCAAAGAAATAGATTCGCCATTACCCTTTACTGCTAAAATTTTACAAACGCTTTCTCGTGAAGGGCTTGTGGCTTCAGTGAAAGGACCGAATGGAGGCTTTTATATCGATCCTAAAGCCAAACCTGTAAGCCTCAGTCAAATAGTAAAGGCTATGGAAGAAGAAAATGTATTAAATACCTGTGCTTTAGGACTCAAAGAATGCAGCGATACACAGCCATGCCCCATCCATCACCAGGTAAAAGCTTACAAGCAAAAGCTTAAGCATGTGCTGCAGGAAAAAACTATTCAAATGCTTGCCAAAGAACTCAATGAAGGCAAGACCTTCTTGCGTATTTCCAAGAAAAGAAAAAAATAAAGTTCCACACGAGATTATTCCTGTCTCAAAATTTCAAAAGAAAAATATCAATTATTATTTGATTTGGTAAAAAAGTAAATTAATAAAGGATATTTTTATCCTTTATTATACCTTCATTTATTAATTGATTTTTTCAGCTAAACATAACAGATATGGAACTCAACCAACAAATCCTCAGCGACATAGTGATTTATAATAAATATGCCCGATATATACCGGAGAAGCACCGCAGAGAGCTATGGCCAGAAATATGTGAACGCTATCAAAATATGATGGTCCAAAAATATCCGGCCCTTGAAGAATCCATTAAAGAAAACATGCAATGGGTGCTCGACAAAAAGGTATTGCCTTCTATGCGTGCCATGCAATTTGCTGGTGCTCCCATCATTAAAAATAATAGCAGGATTTATAATTGTGCCTATATGCCTGTTGATGACATCCGAGCTTTTTCTGAGGCCATGTTTTTACTACTCGGAGGTACTGGTGTTGGCTTCTCAGTACAACAACACCATGTAGCCAAACTTCCAACCATTCTCAAAGCAGAAAAACGCAGGCGCTTTTTAATTGGTGATAGTTTGGAAGGTTGGGCTGACTCCATTAAGATGATTATGAAAGCTTACTTTGGTCAAAGTGAAGCTTTGCCTGATTTTGATTACAGCGACATTCGCCCTAAAGGCGCAAGACTCGTGACAGCCGGAGGTAAAGCTCCTGGACCGGAACCCCTTAAAGTTTGTCATGCCCACGTAATGGCCATTTTAGATCGCAAAGAAGAGGGTGAACAACTCACCAGTTTAGAATGCCACGACATCATGTGCCATATAGCCAATGCGGTACTTGCAGGTGGCATACGCAGATCTGCCATGATCTCATTATTCTCACCGGAAGACGAAGACATGCTTACTTGCAAATTTGGAAATTGGTGGGAATTGAATGAACAAAGAGGACGCGCCAACAACTCTGCGGTTCTATCGCGCACGAACACCAGCGAACAAGAATTTTTTAGTTTGTGGAAAAAGATTGAACTCTCTGGAGACGGTGAGCCAGGCTTCTATTTTAGCAACCACCAGGACTGGGGCACGAATCCTTGCTGCGAAATTGCGCTAAAGCCATTTCAATTTTGCAATTTATGCGAAGTCAATGTGTCGGATGTAGAAACCCAGGAAGAGCTAAATGGCAGAGCACGGGCAGCTGCCTTCTTAGGTACTTTACAAGCAGGCTTTACTGACTTTCATTACTTAAGAGAAATTTGGAAAAAAACGACCGAACAAGATGCTCTCATTGGTGTAGGTATGACAGGCATTGCCAGTGGACGCATTCTTCATTTAGATCTTAAGGAAGCAGCGGATGAAGTCAAGCATGTCAATAATGAAATCTCCGAAAAAATAGGCATCTCCTTCGCGGCTCGTTGTACTACCATCAAGCCTTCGGGCACCAGCTCTTTAGTATTAGGTACTGCCTCCGGTATCCATGCCTGGCACAGTCAATTTTACTTACGCAGAATGCGCATCGGCAAAAATGAAGCAATCTATACGTACCTGCTTGAAAATCATCCTGAGCTATTGGAAGATGATATGCTTAACAGCAAACAGGCCATCATCTGCATTCCGCAAAAAGCGCCTACTGGCAGCATTACACGAACAGAGCCTGTCATGAATTTACTGGAAAGGATTAAGTTATTTAATACCGAATGGGTAAGAAAAGGATTTCGCATGGGCTTTAATGCCAACAACGTGTCCGCTACTGTATCCATAAAAGATGATGAGTGGGGAAAGGTAGGCCAATGGATGTGGCAAAATAAGGCCTCGTATAATGGCTTAAGTGTTTTACCCTTTGACAATGGAAATTACAAACAAGCACCCTTTGAAGACATCAGTGAAGAAACATATTATACTTTAGAAAAACACTTAAAGGAGATTGATCTTTCAAAAGTATACGAACCCGAAGATGAAACCGACTTACAGGCAGAGGCTGCTTGTGCAGGTGGCGCTTGTGTGATTAATTGATTTCAGAAGGAACAAGTAAAACTAAAAGAGCTTCGGGTGGTAAAGTTTCAAAGCACAAAGACTGCCCGAAGCTAATTTAAATTTCATCAGCTTAGAATCACGTCCCCTTCTTTTTATGCTTCTCTATTTTTGAATGTCCAACACCAAACTCCTTCATTAACTCTAAACCATAATTCCGAATAGTATCAATTATGGTTATAGCACGTTGACCACGTTTCGTAATTGAATACTCAACTTTAGGAGGCACAACCGCAAAAACCTCCCGGCTTATAAAACCCTCCTCTTCTAACTCTCGTAACTGGCTTGTCAACATTTTATGCGTTATGTGTGGTATATCTTTTTTTAATTCACCATAGCGCATCACCCTGTCTTTAAGCCTCCAAAGAATCGGCATTTTCCATGTGCCTCCAATTCTGTCCATAGCAAATTCTACAGGGTTGTAGTATAGTTTGCTGTTGTATAAAAACTCAGGCATACCTTTTTGATTAAATTTTCCAATACTTTCCAAAAAGTGTGTATCACTATAAAGGGTAAGTATATTGTCAAAGGTAGTATATAGGGGCAACTTTGACTCATACAAAACACAAAAAGATGTCAGTTAAAACCTACTTACTAATCTGCACTTTGATGATGACAGGTGCACCGGTATTCTCTCAAAAAACAAAATCAACTACAAAGGCAATGAAAATGGAAAAACCCGTTGAAAAATTAAACTATGTACATGCTCATGGTGCTCCTGCTAAAGGAAAAATACTAATGGTTGCTAGTTCTCCATCTGTATCAAAACAAACTGGTTGGCCAATAGGATTTTGGGCTGCTGAGTTAACACACCCTATGCGGGTATTTGAAGAAGCTGGCTATGAAATTGAATTAGTTTCTACAGAAGGTGGAAAACTTGAAATGGACGGCTACTCTAACCCCACTGACGCCAGTGGTTATTCTGCCCATGATATTATTTCATTAGGCTACCTCCAGAAGAATCAATTTAACACAATGTTATCCAATACAAAGAAGCTATCGGAGGTAAATCATAAAGCATATGCTGCCATTTTCTTAGTTGGTGGACAAGGACCCATGTACACTTTCAAAGGAAATAAGGACCTTCAAAATCTGTTTGTATCCTTTTATGAAGCCGGCAAGCCAGCCTCAGCAGTTTGTCACTCTACCACACTCTTATTAGAGGCTAAAATGTCTAATGGTGAGTTACTCGTAAAAGGCAAGACTTGGACTGGCTTTGCCAATGCAGAAGAAGACTTTGCCGACAATGCAGTGGGTCAGAAAATCCAACCCTACAGAATTGAAGATGAAGCCAAGAAAATTAATGGAACCACCTTTAAAGTGGCGGCTCCCTTTTCTTCTTATGCGATCATGGATGGCAATTTAATTACCGGACAACAGCAAAACTCCGGAGCGGCTGCCGCTGAATTAGTCGTCCAGAGACTTAGTGGAAAATAACCATTCATGAAAAAAAGTAAATTAACGCTAATCATCAGGAGCGTAGTACCTATGCTCCTGATGATTTTAATTACTCAAACAAAAGGGCTAAGTCAGTTAAATGAAAGCGATACATCTGGTTTTCAAATGAGGATTGGAGCCAGTGGTTTTCGACAAAGCGGCAATGTTGACTTGGGCATTATAAGATCAAAACTAGACTTAGTTATTCGTCTATCTAATATGCTGACGTTTAAAAGTCAAAACAACACACTTTATCAGCAATTCAATGGCTTTACCGCAGACAATGATCTAAACAGCAGAAACTTCTTATACTACCAAAGCCAAAACAAACTCTATCCATTCATTATTTTCTTCGCGCAACAAAATTTCAGAAGGCTCGTTGATCAGCGAATCTTCTCGGGTGTGGGTATGACATGGCAGCTCATTCAAAAAGAACAACATATAGTAAAAATTTCGGCTACTGGGATTTATGAAGAAACGAAATTTAATGCCAACACATTTAATGAGCCCTATTATTCAGGTAAGAACTTCATAAGAATATGGCGCCCAACAGCCTATATCAATGGCGAACATAAAAGCATGGATAGAAAATTTACTATCAATTATACAGCCTATTGGCAACCCGGAATTGATAAGGTGTCCAACCAACGCTTTAATCTCGAAATGGGCGCAGGTTTTCAATTGCTTAAAACACTATCATTAATTATCAATTACCTATACATAAACGAAGAAATAGTACCTGCCGGGATTAATCAAATAGATGGACTATTTAGTATTGGACTGGATTATCAAATCAAAAAACAAAATAAATGATTGTTAAAAGAAATTTTAATCCAATTAAGGTTATACAGTATGTCAAAGCAGAAATGCTTGTTTCCCTGATGATGACCATTGGTGTTTATTGGCTTCACAACCAGCAGATAACAAGGATAGCACTACCCTTTAGTATCATAGCCATTCTTGGAAGTGCCTTAGCCATATTCATTGCCTTTCGCAACAACAATGCTTACAACCGATGGTGGGAGGCGAGAACACTTTGGGGCGGCATTATCAACTCAGCCCGTGTGTTGGGGCGCCTCACCATAACATTTACTGATAGTCATGCACACCAACCCAACTACGATAAAAACCGAAGTGAAGCATTTAAAACCGAAATTTTATATAAAACAATTGGATGGGCTCATGCGTTGCGCTTGCACTTAAGAGGAGAGAATAATTGGATAATACTAAGGCCATTACTAAAAGAAGAGGAATTCAATTCACTAGAAAGACACCAAAACAAGGTCAACTTCATACAGATGCTCATTGGTAAAAAAATATATGAAGCGATGGCCAACGGCACCTTGGGTGGTTTTGACAGCTTCCAACTGGAAGGACAATTGTTGGCTCTCGCGAACTATCAAAGAGGCTGTGAACGTATAAAAAACACCCCTCTTCTAAGGCAATACGACTATTTTACAAGACTCTTTTTATATGCCTTCATTATACTTTTACCTTTTTCATTGATAGGAGATTTCATCAAAATGGAAACAAGCTATTTAATAATTCCGACCTCCCTCACCATTTCATTTGTCTTTGCCATTATAAGCAAAGTAGGAGAAGTGAATGAAGATCCCTTTGAGAACAAAATAACGGATGTTCCTCTATCTTCTTTATGCATTACTATTGAAAGAGATTTGAAAGAAATGCTTGGAGAAAAAGATATTCCTGACAAGGTTGAAGTTGTTGATGGATACATTTACTGAGAACATGAAATCAATACCAACTAATAGAATCGAGGCCCTGAGCGATGGTGTAATAGCAATTATCATTACAGTCATGATTTTTGATCTCAAAATTCAATCACTGACTAAGGAAGAAATGGTATGGGAGGAGTTGATGATGCTTACACCCAAATTCGTTTCTTACGCTTTGAGTTTCTTATCCTTGAGTATCATGTGGGTCAATCACCACCAACTATTTCATCAAATCAGGAATACCGATGGTAGGCTTTTGTGGTATAATATTCATTTACTATTCTGGATGAGTATGGTACCATTCGGGACCAACTTTATTGGCAGCAATCCCTTCTTATGGCAGGCATCATTAGTATATGGGATCATCTTTTTCATGAACGCACAATCATTTACTTTATTGAGAAAATATGTGGTCGAAAAGGAGTTGTTATATGAAGGCATAAGCAGGAAAGCCCATTTAAGGATCAGAAATAAAAACAGGCTTGCTCAGGGTCTTTACTTGCTTGCTGGTATTTCTGCTGTATTCTCAGTGTATATTTCATTTATGATATTTGTTATTATTCCAGCCATGTATTTTACCCCCGAAAAAATAATTCATCAAACGGCAGAATAAGCTTTATTTAAACTTTTTAGATATGAAAATTGCAATAATAGGAACAGGAAATGTTGGCGGCACATTGGCAACCAAGTGGGCCCAAAAGGGTCATGAAATTAATTTAGGAGTAAGGGATATCGTAAAATTCAAAGGCATGGGTTTATTATCGAATCCCAATACAAAAGCTTTTTCAATTAGCGATGCTGTGGCCAAGTCTGATATTATTCTTATTTCAACACCAGCCACGGCTACCATCGAAGTCAGTAAAAGCTTGGGTGATACTTCTGGTAAAATCATCATTGATACCATGAACATTGTTATGGGGCGCGGGCCGATAGGATTTAAGAATACGACAGATGCCATTTTAGAAAACACACAAACAAGGGATGTTGTAAAATGCTTCAATACTACAGGTGCCAACAATATGGATAATCCCAATTATAATGACCAGGCCATTGACATGTTTGTCGCGGGAGACAGTGTCGCTGGCAAAGCCGCAGCTACACAATTAGCAAAAGATGCAGGTTTTGCAGAATGCTATAGCATTGGTGGTAATGATAAGTTTGAACTCATGGAACAGTTTGCCTGGTTTTGGATTAATCTGGCTATGTTTCAAGGACAAGGACGAAATATAGGTTTTAAATTACTAAAGAAATGAAGGTAGCTTTAGTAACGGGTGCATATAAAGGGCTTGGTGTTGAATGGTGTAAGCAACTTGCCAAAAATGGCTATCAGGTAATATTAACAGCCAAAGATTTAAATAAAGCTGAAGGAGCCGCGGCATCATTAATAAAAGAAGGACTGGAAATTTTCCCAAGATCGTTAGATGTAACCAATGAACTCGAGCTCAAAGGGCTTTCAAACTGGATAGATACTACATTCGGAAAAATTGATCTTATTATCAATAATGCCGGTATCAATCCTAAGGATTATGCAGACAAAACAAAAATGGCTAAAGCCTTTCATCTGAATGATCTGGATGCCCAGGAGGTTCTTAATGTGATTCACATTAATAGCATAGCACCATTACTTGTTGTTAAGCACCTTAGGCAGCAACTCAAAAAGAGCGAAAAACCAATGGTCATTAACATATCCAGTTGGCTGGGCTCCGTATCAAAGCTTACTTTTGGTGGGCATTATGGCTATGTTGGCAGTAAGAATATTCTTAACATCTTCAATAAATCCATGGCCTATGAACTTAAGGATGACAAAATCATTTGTGTAAACGTAAACCCTGGTTGGGTACAAACCGATATGGGCGGTCAAAAGGCACAGTTTACAACTGAGCAATCAGTCACCAACATGATACGCCATGTTATGTCTAACTTATCGCTCGAGCAATCAGGTAAATTTTTCAACTACGATGGCACTGAGCATCCTTGGTAAAAAATAGTGCAATTATCCCACGCTGTCATTTTCACGCAATGATTTTAATGCCTGCCATATTTAGCGATTGATTCAATACATTTTTAGCCTTATCTTGTGTTAGATGACCGTAAAAATGTCATTGAAAGGCCCTTCTAATAAAAACCTAATGCCAATCAGATACCCTTCAATAAAACCTAAAAACATTTTTCTTATAGATGGTATCGGAGCGTTCGTCACTGCTATCTCCCTCTTGATTATCTATCAATTCTTGAATATCTATTTTCTAGTACCAGAAAATGTCCTCCTGATCCTTATAGCGATTGCTATCCTGTTCTCCTTGTATTCCTTTATCTGCTTTCTTTTTATTAAAGACAATTGGAAACCTTTCCTATTTATCATCAGCCTGGCTAACCTGCTGTATTGTCTGCTGACCATTCTTTTTATGGTGCTGTACTTTCAATCAATTACCCTGTTAGCCATATTATACTTTAGTATTGAAATAATAATAATTTTCGCATTGGTCTCCATTGAATTGAAAACCGTAAAAAAACGCAAGTAACTTAAAGGCAAAGCCAACCAGTTACCGTTCTTTCCGTATAAATCCAAAAGAACTTATATGCAACAGCAAATGAAGGCTATGGTCAATAAGGCCTATGGACCTGCAGAAGTATCTCAGCTTACGCTTGTACCAAAACCAATAGCTAATGACAATGAAGTATTGGTCAAGGTGCATATGAGTACCATCAACCGAACCGATACTGGCTTTAGAAGTGCTGAATATGTGATATCGCGCTTTTGGAGTGGGCTGCTAAAACCCAAGAATCCCATTTCGGGTTGCGAGTTTGCAGGAGAGATAGTGGCCGTAGGAAAACCCACCAGTAAATTCAAAACGGGTGATAAAGTATTCGGTTTCACAACATCAAACTTTGGGGCCCATGCTCAATACCTGGCGGTGGCTGAAGATAGTCCTGTAGCCTTCATACCTGATGGCTTTTCGTATTCACAAGCTGCCCCACTCACTGAAGGGGCCCACTATGCACTAAATTATATACGAGCCGCCAAAATCAAGCAAGGTTCAAATGTCTTAGTTTATGGTGCCACCGGTGCTATCGGATCTGCGGCCGTTCAGTTACTCAAATACTTTGGGGCCAGGGTAACAGCCGTTTGTGCTACGGATAAAATAGAAATAGTTAAGGGGCTTAAGCCTGATGTCATAATCGATTATGAAAAAGATAAGTATTTTGAACAGGAGCATCAATATGACTTAGTGCTTGATGCTGTTGGTAAAAGTTCGTTTAGTGAGGCTAGGAGAGTTCTGAAGCCGAAAGGTTTTTATACCTCTACTGAGTTAGGATCCTTCGCGCAAAATGTTTTCCTGGCGCTCATCACACCTCTCTTCAAGGGAAAGACAGTTCTATTCCCAATACCTGAATTAACACAAACCGACATCATTTGGATAAAAGAAATAGCTGAACAAGGGAAGTTTACACCTCTCATTGATCGCCAATTTACTATGGATAAATTCGTTGCTGGAAGTCGGTATGTAGAGTCTGGTAAAAAAACTGGCAATGTGTTGCTACGGATAGAACACTAACCTGTACCCTATGCGGTAATGCTACAACAGCATAGGCATTGATGAAAAGAATCATGTTAATCGAATACAGGTTAACATAGTTTTGCTTATGTTGGCTCTTCTATGAAAAAGCCAGGCCTGCCTTTCAAAGTCGATTCCTTTGTTGTTGCCATCATCATCGTGATTACAGTGGCCTATATCTTCCCACAGTGGGGAATCGGCAAAAGTGCAGCTATACTTGAAGCGATTAGTACAATCGGTATTGCATTGATCTTCTTTTTATATGGGCTGAAGCTAAGCCCTGATAAGTTAAAAGATGGACTAAAGAATTGGCAACTGCACCTGCTGGTTCAAAGTGCTACCTTCCTGCTCTTTCCACTACTTGTGCTGGTTTTCTATCCCCTGGCCACAACTGAGCAATCACAGGCAATTTGGTTGGCCTTTTTCTTTCTGGCAGCATTACCCTCAACAGTCTCATCATCAGTAGTGATGGTTTCCATTGCCAGGGGTAATGTACCCGCAGCCATCTTTAATGCCAGTGTATCCGGACTCATTGGCATCATCGTGACGCCTCTTTGGATGGGCTTATTCCTAAAAAATGTTAGTACAGATTTTAATCTCACCGATATCTATTACAAGCTAATCCTGGGTATCATCATACCCATTGCAATGGGTATAGCACTACAAAAAGCTTTTGGACAATTAGTTCGTGAGCATAGCAGTAAACTAACTTACTTTGATAAATCCGTCATCCTCCTCATCATCTACAAAAGCTTTGCTGAATCTTTTGCCAGCGATCTTTTTGCTACGGTAGATGTGTGGACAATCATTTCACTATTTCTGCTTGTGCTGATCCTTTTCAAATTCATGTATTGGATAACAGGCTTCTTAGCTTCATGGATGGGCTTTAACAAAGCCGATAGTATTACCGCACAATTTTGCGGTACCAAAAAATCATTAGTGCATGGCACTGTATTCTCGAAAGTCATATTGGGGAATGCCACCGGCATTGGTCTTATGCTACTACCCTTGATGCTATTCCATGCTTTACAAATATTTATTGTCAGCATCATTGCCTCAAAAATTGCCCTTCGAAAAGACTAGCAGTCTTTGAATTCAACGCCTACTCAGGCCATGTTAATAGTGCACCATTCTGATTAAAATCAGCTGACACTTTTTGCGCATTGTAACATCTGTCACAGATACTATAGGTAAAATGAGTTACTCTTGCATTGGCATCGTTGACACTATTAAAACCCTTTTATGAAAAAGTATTATATCAACATAGGATTAATATTATCCGCAGTACTGTTCCTCATCATATTTACCAGTTTAAAAGAAAATAATAAGCAATCAATACCGATGGCATTAGAGGGGCCATCGATTCTACAAGATGATGAAGCCCTGCAGTTAATGGCAACGCTCTGCTTTACTTGCCATAATCCTGATATGACTACGACCCATGAACAGCGTTTGGCACCGCCCATGTTTAAAGTGCGTGAACACTATTACAATGATGATGTCAGCAGAGCGGATTTTATTGCCAAAGTCACCGCCTTTGTACAAAATCCATCGAAAGAAGCCTCCCGCATGCCGGGTGCCATCCGCAATTTTGGCCTTATGCCTAAACCCTTTTTTAAAGAGTCTGATGTAAAAAAGATTGCTGCATATATGTACGACAATGACCTTAGTTCCGAAGCCTGGCATGTACAGTGGCAAAAACTGCAAAACAAACAATGACGCACGAAACATGGTGATCCCCGCTCAATCATTCACTTAATTGTACTGCTGTCTTATCTTCTACGTAAATTTACTTACGTAAACTTTTGCTGAAAATGATATATTGCTCTACTATCTTGCAGTAATAAAACTGTGACTTGAAGAAAGTGACCGAACCCTATCGTCTAACCGATTTTATCATTGATCACCCTACCCCTATGTGTCTGGTCGATGCTAAAACTAAGATTATTGTAAACTGTAATAAGGAAGCTTCTGCGATTCTGCAGCGAACAGTTAAAAAAATTGAGGGTGCTTTACTAGCTGATTTTTTTTCAATAAGTGCCAAACGACTGGAGAGGATCACCAATAAAGAGAATAAAAAATATGTCAGTCTGGGCAGTTTCAATTATCATGGAAAGACTAATATTTCCATACAAATTAGTGGGAAAACCATAGGGATAGGCAGATCAAAATTTTACGTGCTGGTTCTCAAATCTGCACACAAGAAAAAAGAAGTTATTCAACCGGCAGAACAGTTGCATGAAGCACTCTTACACTCATCTATTGTAGTGCGCACCAATCTTGAAGGGATTATCACTTTTGCCAACAAAAACTTTTTTAAGATTTCGGGATACAAGCAACCTGAAATTATTGGCGAGAATATCCGTCTCTTAAACTCAGGGTATCATACCAAATCTTTTTGGACACAGTTATGGAAAGTTCTGGTCGCCAGAAATTCATGGAAGGGTGAGATCAAGAACAAGGCAAAGAATGGTAAATACTTCTGGGTAGAAACCAACATCACACCCATTTTCGATGAGAAAGAAAATCTCACAGAATACTTAATTATTCAAGAAGACATTACAGATCGAAAGAATCATGAAGAGGAAATTAATAGCCTCATTGATCAGTTTAGCGATTTCAATTTTGCCGTCAACAAAGTTTCCATTATTTCTAAAGCTGATAAAAGAGGTATCATTACCTATGTTAACGACAACTTTTCCAAGATCAGCGGCTACAAACTCAATGAATTAATTGGTCAGAATCATAATCTGATTAATTCAGGTTACCATCCTAAATCCTTCTGGAGTGACATGTGGAAAACCATTGCTAAGGGGAAAGCTTGGCGAGGTGAAGTTAAGAACAAAACAAAAATTGGTAGTTTCTATTGGGTGGATACATTCATCTTACCATTGCTCGATGAGCAAGGAAATATAAAGGAATATCTTTCTGTCAGGAATGACATCACTCAAAATAAAATCCAGGAAGAAGCAACAAAAAAACTTGCCCGCATCGTCAATCACACTACAAATGCTATCATTTTTACAGATGCTAAAGGCTATACCACATGGGTCAATGATGGTTTTATACAACTTACGGGGTATACCCTTTCTGAAGTGCTGGGAAAAAAACCTGGTGAACTTCTACAAGGCCCTGACACAGATCTTGCCACAGTTAAAAAAATGAGCCAAGCCATTGAAAAAGGTGATGGCTTCAAGGTAGAGATACTTAATTATTCTAAGTCAAAAGAAAAATACTGGCTTGATGTTGAAGTTATACCCACTTATGAAAATGGTACACTAACAGGATTTATAGCCATTGAAGTTGATATAACTCATTTAAAAGAGGCTTACTGGGAAATCGAAAAGAAAAAACTCGATTTGCAAAATCTGGCGGACAACATACCGGCTGGTGGTTTGTATCAAACCACGCATGACGGGTTGAGTCGACAATTCTTATTTTTAGGCGATGGTCTCAAAGATATTTTTGGCTTTACCGCCAAAGACTTAATGGAGAACCCTGCCCTATTAATGAAGTATGTACATCCTGATGATATACAGCTGCTAGAGTATTCTAAAGAGGAATATGAATCAATTGAGATCTTCGATGTAGAATTAAGGATTCTGGATAACAATAATAAAACCAAGTGGGTACACATTCGATCTAAGTTAAGGGAGGTTGATGGTCAAAAATTACGAGATGGTTTTATCACCGATATAACTGATCGCAAACGAGCGGAACTGTCACTATTGCAAAGTGAAGATCGCTTCAAACGGCTCATACAAGATGTAAATGTCGGGATTCTGTTACAAGGTCCCAGTTCCGAAATATTACTTGCCAATAATGCAAGCTGCACCTTACTTGGCCTCAGTGAAAATGAACTCTTGGGTAAAAAATCAATTGATTCCTCCTGGCGGGTACTGAATGAAAATGGAGAGAAAATTTCAATGTCAGATTTACCTGTGGTACAAGCCATCAGAGATAAAAAAAATACTCTCGGTGTCATGCTGCAAGTATTCCGGGATAAAACCAATGATTGGATATGGTTGAGGGTAGACGCCATGCCAAGAATAGATGGAAGTGGAAAAGTAGAAAATGTGATCTGCGTTATCTATGATTTTACTGCCATTAAAAAAGCCGAGGCACAAGCCAGGGAAAATGAAGCACGATTCAGAAATCTTACTGAAGAAATTAACGTTGGTGTTCTGTTACAAGATGTACAAGACCAAATTCTATTCAGTAATCCTGCTGCAAGAAATCTGTTGGGAATTACAGAAGATCAGCTATTAGGAAAATCTTCTTTCGATCCTGATTGGCAAGTTGTTCAAAAAGATGGATCACCCTTTCTTCCAGAACACAGACCTTCTGTACAAGCACTTAAAACAAAACAAAAAGCTAATAGTGTTCAAATGGGTGTTTACCGACCCCAAAGTAAAGATTGGGTTTGGCTGCTGACCAGCGCCATGCCAATGCTGGATGAAAATAAAGATGTTAAGCAGGTCATCGTATCGATGGTTGACATTACAGAGCAAAGGCAACTGGAAATGAAGAACCAGGAACAAACCCAGTTACTCGAAGTTCTTAGCAATATCCAGGCAACCTTTATTACAGAACAAGATACCAGATCCTTCTTCGATTCAACATTAAAGGCAATTCTACACCTTACCGAAAGCAATTATGGATTTATTGGTGAAGTGTTATATGATCATGACACTCCCTACCTAAAAACACATGCCATCACAAATATCGCCTGGAATGAGGAGACAAGGGCTTTCTACAATACCCATGCCCCCAATGGAATGGAGTTTAGGAACCTTTCCAGTTTATTCGGGCATGCCATGACTAGTCAAAAGCCAGTCGTTGCTAACAATCCCTATCATGACCCAAGGAGAGGTGGCCTTCCGCATGGCCATCCTGCCTTGAATGCCTTTTTGGGTATCCCCATTTTTCAAGGTGAAAAAATGGTAGGTATGATTGGACTTGCCAACCGACCCACTGGCTATTCTGAGGCATATGCAGATTATCTATACCCTATCAATCGAACCTTAGGCAACATTATACATTCCTTACGGACTGAACAATTTAATAAGCAAATAACCAAGCGCTTACAGGAAACTACAGAACGCTTGAACTTAACACTCGCTTCAACAGGTTTAGGTATCTGGGAAGCCAATTTCACAAATTCTACACTTAGCGGAAATAAAGGTGTAAGACAAATTTTCGGTATCAATAAAGAACAATTAACATTCGATGAGTTCTGGGAATTTATACACCCTGATGATCGTGAGCATAAAATAAAAACTGACCGCGAAGCCCTGAGTGGTTCGATGAAAGATTTCTACAGTGAATACAGAATTATCCGATCGAATGATAAAAGTATTCGTCATATAAAATCTCGTGGTAGTTTTTTCAAAGATGATACGGGTAAAATAATTGCCGGTATCTCAGTGGTGTTGGACCAAACCAAAGACAAAGAATATGAAGCTGGCCTGGTTCGTTCATTGAAAGAAAAAGAGTCTTTGATTAAAGAGATTCACCACAGGGTTAAAAATAATCTACAGTTAATTTCCAGTATGCTTTATCTCAAAATGGCCGATTGGAATAATTCCGATTCCAAGGAATTTATAAGCGCCATGCGCGAAAAAATAAAATCCGTGTCTCTTATTCACGAGCGCCTGCTGCAGACTGAAAGCCTGGATTCCATCAATATCAAAGATTATCTTGAAAAACTTATCAGAGATATTTTTATTACCTATCAACGGAACGATAAAGAAATATCAATCGACACAGATATTGACGAACTTCATTTCTCAAGCGATTACGCTACTTACCTTGGGCAATTGGTGAATGAGTTAATTATTAACGCTATGAAACACGCTTTCAATGATTCAAAAAACGGCCAAATCTATGTTTCATTAGCCAAGCAAGAAGACGACTATACACTGATTGTTAAAGACAGCGGATCAGGACTTCCCTCAAACGTTAATCCGGAAAAAGCTAAATCGTATGGTATGCAGCTTATCCAGATTTTTGTAAAGCAATTAAAAGGAACTTTACACTATTCATTAGATAATGGTGCTACCTATACCATTACATTTAAAAATCAAAAATAACAGCATCATTGATAAGCCATTTTATCAAACAGAGTCCGCAGACTTAGCTATCAATAGCGTAAAAAAATTGTAAATTGTCGCAGCATGATCGTTACTAAGTAGCATGGCGCTTGATAAAACAATTTTTGAGATCAAAAAGATGGATTGCCCATCGGAGGAACAATTGATTCGAATGAAACTTCAAAGCTATACTGCCATTGAAGCATTAGACTTTGATATTCAAAAGCGACAACTCACTGTTTATCATGCAGGCCATCAAGCCATGATTAAGGATGCGCTGGACGAACTTCGGCTGGATACTTCTCTGATCAGTACAGAAAAATCCAATTCCACGCTGACCAGTAGAAATACAGAAAAAGAGCAGCGATTGCTATGGACAGTCCTATTAATTAATGCAGTCTTCTTTCTAGCTGAAAGTATTAGTGGTTGGATAGCAAAATCCATGGGCTTGATAGCCGATGGTTTAGATATGCTGGCCGATGCCATCGTGTATGGCTTAAGCTTATATGCTGTTAAGAGCACTTTGCAAGCAAAGAAAAACGTAGCCAGATTAAGCGGCTATTTTCAAATAAGTTTGGCTTTACTAGGCTTTGGAGAAGTAATTCGAAGATTTGTTCAAACAGACAATCCACCGGACTATCTGATGATGATGATTGTTTCCGCCTTTGCCTTAGCGGGTAATGCACTCTGCCTTTACTTGCTTCAAAAGCATAAGAGCGAAGAGGCCCATATGAAGGCCAGCATGATTTTTACTTCCAACGATGTGATTATTAACATTGGTGTAATGTTGGCGGGCGCCTTGGTGTACGTAAGTGGGTCGAATAAACCTGATTTGATCGTAGGTACCATTGTCTTTGTCCTTGTAAGTAAGGGTGCTCTTAGCATTTTGAGTCTTTCAAAATAGCAAACCACGATAGATTTAACAGAAACTTCAAGGATACTGTTTGTGGCCATGAGAATCATAACGTAATATTGCGTTATATCATTTATGGGTATAACCAAATCTTCCCTTTTCAAAAAAAAGCAAAACAGATTGGCTAATCTGGCAAAAGCATTTGACCATCCCGCAAGGGTAGCCATTATAGAATACCTGCTTCAGCATCAAAGTTGTATTTGCAATGATTTAGTGCACGAATTGCCGCTGTCCCAATCCACCATTACACAGCATCTCAAAGAATTAAAAAGGATAGGTATTATTAAAGGAGAAGTAGAAGGGCCCAAGGTAAACTATTGCATAGATGAAAAAACATGGGAAGAGGCCAGAGACATGTTTCTAAACATATTTACCAAGTACGTAAAAGACAATAAGTGCTGCTGAATTTTTGCTAATACCTAATATTACAAACCTTTAAACATATTAAATGTCCATGCATATGCTAGCACAACTTCAAAACACCATAGGCCAGCTCACTCAAGAATTTGACAAAATACCTGCTACCCGTAAAGATACCTTACAACAGCTAAGTGATTTTGTCCAGAAAAAAATCAATAACAAACAATCGGCTCACTTAAATTTTATTTGTACACATAACTCCAGGCGCAGTCACCTCTCGCAACTTTGGGCTCAGGCTGCTGCCTACTATTATACAATACCCTCAGTGTATTGTTATTCAGGTGGCACAGAAGCAACTGCCTTTAATCCCAGAGCCGTAAAAGCCATGCAAGCAGCAGGCTTTGATATTACCATAAGAAAAGAAGGTGATAACCCTATCTATCAGGTACGGTATGCGACTGAGGCTCCCGCCATGGAAGCCTTTTCTAAAAAATACGATGATCCTTTCAACCACCTTGAAGATTTTGCAGCTGTGATGACTTGCTCACACGCAGATGAAAATTGCCCCTTGGTACTGGGTGCGACCGCTCGTATTGCCCTTACCTACGATGACCCAAAAGAGTTTGATGGCACTCCATTAGAAGCTGCCAAGTACGCAGAACGTGTTCAGCAGATTGGCAGAGAAATATTATATGCTTTTTCTCAAATAAAAGTTTCCTAACCATCACTATGAGCTCAAAAAAATTAAGCTTTCTCGATCGTTATTTAACCTTGTGGATTTTCTTGGCCATGCTTATTGGCATTACCATAGGCAATTTCTTTGAGGTAGAATCACTGATGGCAAATTTTCAAATAGGCACCACTAACCTTCTTATTGCAGGAGGTCTTATTGTGATGATGTATCCGCCTTTGGCTAAGGTCAGGTATGAACATTTAGGAAAGGTATTCAAGAATGTAAAGGTTATTACCCTATCGTTATTACTCAACTGGATCATTGGTCCATTGCTAATGTTTTTCCTTGCCCTCCTGTTTCTAAGCGACAAACCTGAGTATATGATGGGTCTGATTTTGATAGGCATTGCCCGGTGCATAGCCATGGTACTGGTTTGGAATGATCTGGCCAAAGGTGATAAAGAATATGCCGCTGGCCTTGTAGCCCTGAATAGCATTTTTCAAGTTTTGTTTTACAGTGTCTTTGCCTGGCTTTTTATTACCATACTCCCACCTTATTTTGGTGTACAAGGCACTGTAGTTGATGTAAGTATGCGAGACGTAGCAGAGAGTGTATTCTTATATCTGGGAATCCCATTTATAGCAGGCTTTCTCACACGTTATCTCTTCAAAAAATACAAAGGTGAAGATTGGTACATTCAACAAGTAATTCCAAAAATAAGTCCTTTAACGCTCATCGCACTACTACTAACCATTGTCATTATGTTTAGTTTTAAAGGCAAAATGATGGTAGATATACCCTTAGATGTTTTCCGGATTGCAATACCCCTCATGATTTACTTCGTCATTATTTTTATACTTAGTTTCCTGCTATCAAAGAAAATGGGAGCGAACTATGAAGAAAATACTTCTGTTTCATTTACAGCCACCGGTAATAATTTCGAATTGGCAATTGCCGTAGCCGTTGGTGTATTTGGTATAAATTCAGGGCAAGCTTTCGCGGGCGTTGTTGGTCCACTAATAGAAGTGCCTGCGCTTATTTTATTAGTTAACCTGGCATTCTGGTTTAAGAAGAAACTATATCCGGTAAACTCACAATAATGCTTAAATATTGGCTATAGTGTATGCATGACTAACATAAATAAAAAATATGATGTTGTGATCATTGGAGGTGGGCAAAGTGGCCTCGCCCTTGGCTATTACTTAAGAAGATCTCACCTTCAATTCATCATATTAGATAAAGAGTCATCGCCTGGTGGTTCATGGCAGCACTATTGGTTATCATTACGATTATTCTCACCAGCTCAATGGAGTTCGCTACCTGGTATGATCATGCCTGGCGGCAGCGACTATTATCCTACTAGAGAAGAAACCGTACAGTATCTTAGTCAGTACGAAAATAAATACGAGTTACCCGTTAAAAGATCTATTGAGGTTACATCTGTTACTCAAAATGACAATACCTTCTATTTAGCAACCAATGATGGTGTCTATGAATCAAAAGTAGTAATCAGTGCGACAGGTTCCTTTTGCCATCCTTACATACCGCCTTACCCTGGAATAGAAAAATTCAAAGGCAAAATTCTCCACTCAGCTTTTTACCAATCACCGGAACAATTCTTGGGTAAACGAGTTGCCATTGTGGGAGAAGGAAACTCTGGGGCACAGATATTGGCAGAAGTATCAACGATAGCAAAAACCCTTTGGATAACACAAAAAGAGCCACGCTTTCTGGCTGACCATATCGATGGGCGTTTTTTATTTGATGCCGCCTCTCAAATGTATAAAGCCAAGCAAGAGGGTAAAGATTATCAACCCCCATCGCTTGGAGACATCGTAATGGTTAAGTCTGTTCAAGAAGCCAGGACCAGGGGTGTGTTGGCCACCAGCCACCGTACATTTACGAGCATTACCCAAGATGCATTGGTGTGGGATCAAGGGCATGAAGAAAAAGTTGATGCCATTATTTTCTGTACAGGTTTTAGGCCATCACTCAATCACCTGATGCCTCTTAATATTGTTACCGGTGATGGAAAGGTTGAAACAGAAGAAACAAAAGTGAAGGGCCTTCAGGGTTTATGGCTGGTCGGTTATGGAAATTGGACAGGGTTTGCCTCAGCAACCCTCATCGGGGTAGGTCGTAGTGCCAAAAGAACTGTAGAAGAAATCATCACATACCTGGCAGCATCATTACCCGACACTCGTAAATATTGATAATCTCACACTACTCAAAGGGCTTACAACGCAGGTAAACCCCCAAATCTTAGCCTGCTAATTCTCTAAAGCCTTATTTACTTTACGATAAACAAATGAGTGATAAATGTGCCTACGGGCAAATCGATCGGGTGTAGCGGAATTGATAAACTTATTATAAATGCTCTTAGGTACGCCAAAGTACTCGTAACGACTTCCATCCGAAAATCCAATCTCCAAAGTCTGGCCCTTATACTGAAAATCCAATAACCTGGAGGCATTCATCGTAAGCATATATTGTTCCAGTTGTTGCGCGTGTGTTTCCGGAGCAATACTTACCAATAAGTGGTAGGCCTCAATAAATGCTTTACTCTTCTCTTCTGCTTCAACCTTGGCCACTTCATTATCTTGAATTTTATCAGGATGCCAATCCTTCATAAAATTTCTATAAATACTTTTTAAATCTTTGAGTGTTGCGTCTTTATCTACCCCCAACAATTTCCTCGATTCTATAATTTTCTTCATGCGGGCGCAAAACTACATTTTTATATCAACAATGCTGGAGTAAAAGTGTCAATAAACGTGCATCGTATTGATGGCTACTGACCTGCCAAATGATGGCTAACCAACAAGATCAATATTGCTTTGGCGAAGCGTTGAGCATTATATCAACATAATTGATGGTCGAAGATGAATTTTTCCGAAATAATGATTGCCATTAAAGCTTTTGACCGTCATTTTCTTCCGCTAATCTGAAAAAAAGCCCCTTTAAAGCATAGCATTATATAGCGCTGGAAATTTACTCCACATTAGACTGACCATGAGCTACTTAAACCTAAAGGTAAGACTTCCCTATACCTACCTTCCTGATGCCAAAATCATCCTGGCTACTGTGCTATTCTACCTGTCGGCAGAGTTGGCCCATTCATTAGCATTCAATAAGACAAGTGTTCTGCCGGCTTGGCCTCCATCAGGGGTTGCTTTTGCCCTCATTTTATTACTCGGCCGAAATGCATGGCCAGGTATTGCGCTTGGCTCACTCATTGCCAACCTACTCGGTTTCTGGACAAACCTTCAACTACCACAGCACACCCTAATTGGCATTTCAAGTTTTATCGCACTGGGCCAAACAGCAGAAACCCTCCTAGGATACTTTTTGATTAAAGTTTGGATCAAGAATGATTATCCATTCAAAAAAGCAAAAGACTCATTTCGATTTCTGTTTGTTGCACTCTTCATTTCCGTTGTTGGAGCTGTTACAGGTGTTATTACGCTATTTGCCAATGGCATACTATCCAACGAATTACTAATCGAAAGTACATTGCGCTGGTGGGTAGGTAACGTGGTGGGCATCCTACTTTTTACCCCCTTCATTTTAAGTTTAGCCCAAAAAAGACAATACACACTCACAACAAACAAAGGGATTGAGGCTGGTATTTTTGCACTCTTCATTATCGGTTTCTATTTGTTAGCACAGTTGGGATATTTTAACGGCACACTATTATTCTCTTTGCCTTATCTAATCATTCCCTTCTTACTATGGCTGGCTTTTCGCTTCGACTTATTGGCTGCTATTACCATAGTGCTAACCGCCTCTTTAATTTTTATCTATTTCACCATACAAGGCATTGGCCCCTTTGTACTACCCCAAGCCAATGATTCCATGCTGTTACTTCAAATTTTTATTGGTGTTATTAGCATCTCTACTATTGTATTGTCTGCCACTGTTGCGGAACGAACAGCTGCACAGGAGCAACTCAAAGTATTCAATCAAAACCTCGAAGCTATAGTGCAGAACAGAACCAAAGAATTGAATGAAGAGATCTTAACCCGTAAAAGAGCTGAACAAAAAATACTAAATACCAACCAGGAATTAAGTAAAAGAAATACCGAGTTGGATAATTTTGTGTATAGTGTCTCGCACGATTTACGGGCACCTATTGCGTCTGTCTTGGGACTCATCAATCTTGCAAAAAAAGATGATGACCTCGCCATGAAAAATGTTTATCTGGATAAAATAAACAAGAGTGCTGTTCAGCAAGATAATTTTATCCGTGAAATATTGGATCAGTCCAGAAACTCACGACTTGAGGTGAAAAAAGAAACCATTGACTTCGAACCACTTATTTACGAAACATTTGATCAGCTTGCCTTTGCTACCGCTACAGGATCTCCAGTTGAAAAAATAATAAAGGTTAGTCAGACAGGCATTTTTTATAATGATCGCTGGAGATTAAAAGTGATCCTCAATAATATTATTTCAAATGCGATTCGCTACCGAAATGGTAGAGATCCTGTTATTAAAGTAAATGTTAATGTAACCGATCGTAAAGCAATTCTCGAAATCGAGGATAATGGAAGAGGTATACCTAAAGAACACCTGGAGAAAGTTTGTCAGATGTTCTATCGCGCCACCGATGATGGTGCAGGATCGGGACTTGGCCTATATATCGTAAAAGAAGTAACAGAAAAACTTCAGGGCAATATTAAAATTGAATCGGAAGAGGGTAAGTGGACTAAAGTATTGTTGGAAATCCCTGAATTTGAAGAGCAGGCAGTAACTGAGTAAGTCACTGCCTGAATATTAAATGATTTGCGCTATAATTTCATAGCGAAAAATCGTTGCACACAAATACTTTTAACAAAAGAATCTATCTGCTAGTTTGACGGAATAAATTTGGGTGCTTTGCGATGTTTGGTGCTTTGCTCGTAAGCATAGGCAATCTCTAATAACAATGGCTCAGACCAGGCTGTACTGAAGAACGAAACACCTACTGGTAATTCATCAATAAAACCCATAGGGACTGTAATTGCAGGATAACCCGAAATAGCAGCTAATGAAGAACTACCTCCGATGTAGTGATCACCATTAATTAGGTCTGTCTTCCAGGCCGGTGATCCGGTAGGTGCCATTAAAGCATCCAGTTTATTTTCAGTCAATACTTTGTCAATACCATTTTCGCGGGTTGCTTTTAGCATTGCTATCAAAGATTCCTGATATTCTTTGGAATTCAAATCACCTTTAGAGGCAGCCATTTCAAGCAGGCGTTGATCAAAATACCGGAGTTCAATACTATCCTTCTTATTAAATTCCATGAGTTCTTGCATCGTTTTCACGGGTGCCTTATCGCCAAGACTTCCAAAATATTTTTCGAGTCCGTCTTTATACTCATATAGCATAACTTGAAAAGAGGCTCCATTGGCAGAGCGCTCCATACTAAAATCCAACTCAATCACTTCTGCACCTTGCTTTCTCAAATCCGCTACTGTCTGCTTCATTAATGAATCAACCCTGGCATGAAAACCCATGCTAGTTTTAAGCAAGCCAATTCGCTTACCTTTTAAGCCATCTGGCTTAAGGAAAATTGAATAATCGTTATGATACTTACCAGATGATGCTACTGTTTTACTATCCAAAGAATCTATGCCTACCATAGCGCCAAGGCTAATCGCAACATCTTCAACATTACGCGCCATGGGACCGGGTGTATCTTGTGTAAAAGATATAGGGATAATTCCTGTTCTGCTAAGTAAACCCACTGTTGGTTTTAAGCCAACCAAACCATTATTATTGGAAGGGCATACGATAGATCCATTGGTTTCTGTCCCAATGGCAAAAGCCGCTAGATTGGCAGCAATAGAAGCTCCTGAGCCGGAACTTGATCCGCAAGGGTTACGATCCAACACATAAGGGTTTTTGGTTTGCCCACCTACAGCACTCCAACCACTGGAAGACATGTCTGCGCGGAAATTGGCCCATTCGCTAAGATTGGCTTTCGCAATAATAATAGCGCCCGCTTCCCGCAATTTTTTGGTTATATAACTATCCTTGGCAGGAATAGAATTTCGCAACACAACGGCCCCTGCAGTGGTTGGCATGTCACCGGTATTGATGTTGTCTTTTAAGATAACAGGGATGCCATGCAAAGGACCTCTTATCTTTCCCTCCTTCCATTCACGTTCAAGCGCTTTAGCTTCTTCTAAAGCTTGCGGATTTATATAAATGATTGAATTAATAGCAGGACCATTTTTGTCGATAGAAGTTATTCTGCTTAAATAATCACCCACCACTTTTGAAATAGTAAAAGTACCATTGGTATAGCCTTGCTGTAGCTGCCGGATGCTGATTTCCTCTAAATAAGCAGTGTCTTCAGTTTTCTGAGGTACCGAAGTACACGAAATCAAAGAGATAAAGACCAAAACACGTAAAAGAAATGAAGCTTGCATTTTCATAGCATTAATATGATAATTGAACAAGTAATTTATAAAAATAGCAATTGACCCCATCAAGAAAGTGACAAACGCAGTTATCACTGTCCTTTCGGTATTTTAATTCTTTTAGTTAAAAAAATAGTTTCGATAAATATGAAACAATCCTGAATAAAAGTTAAACAAACAAGTAAGGATCGGAGAAGTATAGGATAAAAAACTACGATTGTGAATCTGGTTGTCGCTGATCGATATCTTTTTGAGGATCCTGTTTAACCTTTTTATCATCAAAAAGCATTCTTACAGAAGGTCCATAGGTATCATCAAACTGACCAGATCTCATACTCCATAAAAAACTTCCCAAAAACAATATTGCAATGGTAAGAGAGATGGCAATTAACAAGACAATGATATTCATGATGATTTTTTTAGAATAGACCTGGACACCAACCCCACGGCAATACTACTAAAACCTACAACACTAATGCTACTAACCGGCATCAGTATAGCTGCAACAAGTGGTGTTAAATATCCTGTAACAGCAAAACCAAGCGATATGATATTGTAGAAAAATGAAATACCAAAAGCGATTTTTAAAATTACTGTAGATGCTCTTGCTAGCCGCAAATAAAGATTGAGTCTTCGAAGCTCAGATCCTTGAATAATGCCATCACAAGCAGGCGTAAACACCCCGGTATTATCAGAAACCGCTATGCCCACATCGCTTTGTTTAAGTGCTCCGGCATCATTTAAACCATCTCCCAACATCATGACTTGTTTGCCTTCCTCTTTCCAATCTTGGATAAATGTCATTTTATCCTGAGGAGTCTGATGAAAACGCAATGTCGCGTTATCAGCAAAAACTGTCTGCATCCGATCCCGATCACTTTCATTATCGCCCGATAGCATAGCAACAGGCACACCGCTCATTTGTGTTAAGGTATCTTTTATGCCAGATCGCAAAGCGGTGCTGATTGTGAAATGACCTTTCACTTCTCCATTGATTGAGACAAAAACATGTGAGGAGGTCTGATCCTCTAAGGTATTAGCACCGACAAAATTAACAGAGCCTATTTTTATTGGCAGACAGGCTACTTCACCCTCAATCCCTTTGCCGGCTCTCTCAATTAAATTTTTTACAGGCCACTGAGCATGTCCTGAAATATGCTTGACAATTAATTCACTTAAAGGATGCGTAGAAGAAGCCGCTAAAGACTTAACACAAGAAAATTCATGCTGCGAAAGATGTCCTGTAAATATAACGGTCGCTGCCCCCTGAGTGATGGTGCCTGTTTTATCAAAGACCAAAGCATCTATCCCTGCCATTCTTTCAATGACATCTGCATTTTTAAGATAGAAGCCATGTCTTCCAAAAACCCGGAGCATATTTCCATACGTGAATGGAGCAGCCAAAGCCAAAGCGCAAGGACAGGCCACAATCAATACTGACGTTAATATCAACCACATTTTAGATGGGTCGGCATAATACCAGTATACACCACTGACAATTGAAAATGCCAGTACAAACCAGGTAAATCCTTTGGCCGCCTGGTCAATAATCTTTCTATACCTGCTTTCCTTAGGCTTTTGAAATACTGCATTATTCCATAAACTCGTTAAATGACTTTGAGAAGTTTTTTTCTCTACTTGAAGAATTACAGGTTCACCAATAAGCCGGCCGCCTGCATAGACTAAATCTCCCTCATGCACTTTTACAGGCTTTGACTCTCCTGTAACAAAACTATAATCTATATAGGCCTGGTCACTGATTAGTTTCGCATCTGTTGGCACAACCTCCATGTTTCTTACCCTGATCACATCTCCTGGCGCTAATTCATACACTACTACAGGTTTCCAATCTTCACCTACTTGCTTCTGGATGGCCAATGGGAAGTATGATTTATAATCACGGTCAAAAGCCAGGCTTTCATAAGTTTTATCTTGAAACCATCGACCTATCAATAGAAAAAAAACCAAACCACTGAATGAATCGAAATAACCTGGCCCTACATGGAATAAGACATCATAGGTGCTCCTGAAAAACAAAGCTGCTAAACCTACAGCTATTGGTACATCGATGTTGATTTGCTTTTGCTGAATGCTTGTCCAGGTATTCTTAAAATAGTCCTGTGAACTATATAGCAGCACAGGGATTGATAAGGCTATATTTAAATAGGAAAACAATTGTTGTAGCTGCTGCTCAGTGCCATCCAGTCCTAAGTACTCAGGAAAACTGAGTAACATAACATTACCAAAGGCAAAACCAGCCACAGAAAGCTTAGCAATTAAGGGGTGAGTTTCCTTCTTGGTTGTTTTCTCCTCCAAATTAACCAAAGGAGCATAACCTACAGAAGTCATGCTGGCAGCAATAGCGCTGAGCGATACAACAGCTGGATTAAACTCGATGGTCACTCTTTTTCTTGCAAAGTTCACTTGAGAACGAATCACCCCCTTTTGCAGTCGCTGTAAATTCTCCAATAACCAAAGACACGAAATGCAATGGATGGCAGGAACATAAAATTCTACTTTACAAAAAGTATCAGACTGAAAGATCAGGAGCTTATCCCTTACTGATTTTTCATCGAGATAAGAAAAATCACTGACTGCTAAATTTTTAAGTGAAGCTCCTGGCTTTGCATCGTAGGAATAATATTCACACAGGTCATTTTCACTGAGTATATCATACACAGTTTGGCAACCATAACAACAGAAATTCTTACCGTCTTTTAGTAAGTTATCCTCTTTACAATCCTGCCCACAGTGATAACAGGCTGCTTGTTCGGTAATTTTACTGACTGGGGATTCTTCAGCTACCGTATTACTCATTTCTCATCGTGTAAGTCCAAATAGGAATATCTATATGATTAACCACATCTTCTGCCACACTTCCACTAATCACGTGCGCCAATCCTTTTCTGCCATGAGTACCCATGGCAATCATGTCAGCTTTAATAAAATGTGCGAAATTGATGATGCCATCTTCTTCATACAAATCATTAAAAACATGGGCTGTATAATTCTTAAACATAAAGCGTTTAGCAAAATCTTGCATGCGCTTATGTGTAGTAATATCACGGGTAAAATTGCTTGGCGTATTAACCCAGACAATATGTATGTGTGCCTTGAAAAAGTTTTGTAACGACTTGACCTTCATTAGAAGATCTTCCTGAATTTCTGTTTGCAGTGTGTTAGGCAACACAATATCTTTTATTGAATCACGCTTTGGGTAAGCCTTAATAGCCATCACTGGCACCGGAGAATTCCTTACCACCTTCTCAGCATTTGAGCCGATAACATATTCCTTCATACCCGTTGCCCCTTTGGTACCCATCAAAACGAGATCAACACTATGATCCTCTATGTATTGTAAGATCATGCGAGATGGCGAACCAAACTGAGTACTCGTTTTAATCTTATCCGTTGGCTGTCCATATTTCTTGATTAGTTTTTCATACTGAGCATCTGCCCTCTCCCTCATTTCCTTAAACAAAACTTCCTCAAATGACATTACCGGCATCAGTACGCTGTCGTGCATCACAGGCAATTCTATAACGTGAGTCAGGTGTACTTCTCCACCAGACTGACGTACAATATCAAGCGCAAAACGAAAGGCATTTACCGCCTGTTTAGAAAAATCGCAAGGAACTAGTATAGTTTTCATGGCTTTGTTGTTTGCGTATTCAAAAGTAGTTGATTATGGTGGTGAAGCTTGTGATGCCCATCAAGTTGAAAACTGACAAAAATCAGCAACACTCTCCCCTTTCGACTCAAGAAAACATGAAACCGAGGAAAAGGCATTGATTAATTTAAAGGCATAACATCAAAAAACACGCACATAAGTGATAAAATGGCGCTCTCAGCCCTAACTACATTCATATTTTGAGTGTTGCATCAACTAAAGTGTTTTAGTATCATTAAGGCTTATTTCTCAATTATGCCAGCAATAATCGTTGATGCGCTTTCAAAAAGCTACACAAGTAAAGTCCTTAATAATATTTCATTCAAGGTCGAGCCAGGGGAGATTATCGGGTACATAGGCCCTAACGGTGCTGGTAAAAGTACAACCATAAAAATACTTACCGGGCTGATCAGTGATTTTGAAGGCGAGGTACGTGTGCTGGACTATGATGTACGAACCAGCGCATTAGAAGTAAAAAGGCGCATAGGCTATATACCAGAAAATGCAGCGCTGTACGACAATCTGACACCTTTGGAGTACCTTGATTTTATTGGGAATCTATATGCATTAGAAAGTAGTTCCATTACTAAAAAATCTAAAGAGTTACTAAATGTATTTGGCCTGGCCAATCACATGGAAGACAGGATGACAACCTTTAGCAAAGGGATGAGGCAAAAGGTTTTACTCATTGCAGGTATGCTCCATAATCCTTCTATATTATTCCTGGACGAACCTCTGTCTGGACTAGATGCCAATGCTGTTATTCTGGTAAAAGAAATACTCGCACAACTTAAGCAGGCGGGCAAAACCATTTTCTACAGTTCGCACATTATGGATGTTGTTGAGAAAATATCTGACCGCATCATGATCATCAACAAAGGAGAACTCATTGCCAATGGTACTTTTATGGAGCTCAATGAGCAAGCGCACAGTGGATCATTGGAACAATTATTCACTGAATTGACCGGAAACCGGGAGCATGAGAGTGCCGCTGGCCAGTTTATTGACATCTTAAAGCAGTAAAATATGATGTATCGTATTTTACTATTCATTTTAGATCGCCTTGGATTTGTCTATTCATTCATGGGTGTAGATTACCATCAAGTTCGAGCCATTGTCGCTACCAAATTGTTGATGGATGAGAGAAGACCCATGCTATCGATGGGGCAACAATCGAATAATCGGGGCTACTATTATGCACTCTTTATCTATTTTATTTTCGGGCTACTCGTATCGATGCTTATTTACGCGGTGCCATCGGTGTTAGTATCCATGACCATCATTTTTTCCTATATCATGGTGATGGTCATCATGATCCTCATCACCGATTTTTCATCAGTACTGCTAGACACTAGCGATAACTCAATCATATTACCAAGACCCATTACAAGCAAGACCTTGCTGGCCGCTCGTATTACACACATTGTGCTGTATATAAGTATGCTGGTTTTATCTTTATCACTAGGGTCGTTGGTAGCAGTATTTATTAAATTTAATGTTTACGGAATAATTGCATTCATCGTTGGGTTATTACTAAGTGTACTCTTGGCTGTAACACTCACTAATGGCTTGTATTTACTGATCATGCGTTTTACTACTGAAGAGAGATTAAAGAATGCCATTAATTACCTTCAAATAGGCATGACCATCTTGTTCATGGGAGGTTATCAATTACTACCTCGTTTAATTGGCACAGCTGATAAAATTGAAACCAACATTACATTTTACTGGTGGACCTACTTGATCCCACCGATTTGGTTCAGCGCTGCCATTGAGGCGTTTCAAACATCTGTGTTTGATCTACAGCACATGACCCTCTCTCTGTTAGCAATATCGTTTCCAATACTGGGAGTATTTTATGTTAGCAAGTACCTGGCACCTGTTTTTACAGAAAAAATTCAGGACATGGGCATAGAAAGCAGATCAACAAAAGCAACCCCTGAAACCAATAAATCCTGGATGAGTGCCTTTGGTAAATTAATAACCATTCCTGGTCCTGAGCGTGCTGGCTATATGCTTACCGCTAAGTCGATAGGCAGAGACCGAAAATTAAAACTAAAGCTATATCCGGCCATTGGCTATTTCATAGTGCTGGCAGTTATTTTACTGTTCAGGTTTAATGATGAAGGTAACATTCTTGAATCATTACGCGCGGGTAAATCGTACATTCTACTGATATACTTTTCATCCTTTATTCTTTACACAGCATTCTTCGAAATCTCATACACTGAAAATTTTAAATCATCATGGGTGTATTTTTCCTCACCTATTGAAGCACCCGGCTACATTCTTACCGGATCACTGAAAGCTTTATTGGTTTCATTATTTGCGCCCATTTATCTGGGGATCAGTATTTTTTCATGGTTCATTTGGGGTGTAGAAGTTACCGATGATTTGGTATTTGGATTGATCAATAACCTGGTAATCGTCTTGAGTATAGCGATTATCAACAAAAAATTCTTACCCCAAAGTCTTCCTGATGGCGCCCGAGCCAGCGCCAGTTCATTTGCTCGAGGTATTACCATGATGTTGATGATGTTACTGCTAGGATTACTGCATTATGGGGCACTGCAAATTAGTTGGGCACTTTGGATCCTAACACCTCTGCTTGGACTTATTGCCTATTATATGTTAAAGTCCTATCGATCTTTAAGCTGGAAAGAACTTCAGACATCTTAAGACAAATCAGTAACAATCTCTAAAATTAAAAATGCGGGGAATACCCGCATTTTTTTGTAAACATTCTGGCTTAAGATTACAAATCCGACTTTTTCAATTTCAAGTAGCTCAAGTAATTAAAGGCAACAGTCCAGCATAAAACAATGGCTACTGAGGAAATGCTCACGTAATCCTGAATTTCCTGAAACACGTAACGAGGAAATGGAATGGCCACCAAATTACTGATCGACTCCATCGGAAAAAAGGGGATTGCCCATGCCACATAGTCATCAATGTTGGCCTTAATGATAAACTCAATCATAAATGAGAGACTCAGAATTACGATAGTTAGACCCGAACGCTGAATCAGCAAGCCCAACATTAGTGTATATGATAGAAAGGCAAAGATTTCGAGAAAATAAGCACCTAAAAATCCAATATCAGTAAATAAGTAAGACAATTCCAAATCAGGTGTATAGATAAGCCCTGTCACCATCACAATCAGGAATATCATTACACAGCTCAATACGCTTAACAATACATTGGTAAAAATTTTAGATAGCAAGAATTCTGTACGACTCAAACCATCAATAATATTTTGGCGTATGGTTCGGTAAGTAAATTCGTTAGTAACAGAAATTACCACCATAAAAGCAAGGATCAGTTTAAAGAACCCACTGATGTAGATCAGGTTTTGCCAGATATCTGGAAAGTGATAGAGTGGAATCCTGTTTATTTTAATCACACTACCAAATTCTGCGCCTTTTGAAGCTAACCATTTGAGAAATTCCATTCCACTGGCTGTAGTGAAACCAAGTGTTATAAAATACAAACCAACTACTACCCAAAATGTACGGTAGCTTGTTAGTTTCTTCAAGTCAATTGTTAACAGATGAAGCATGGTGGCTAACTTTATTTGTTTCAAAAATTTTTACAGTAATAATGGGAGCATTACTACTTTTTATTATCGGCAAGTATTTCCAAAAATTGTTTTTCTAAACTCTTCTTTTGAGTGGCCAGGTAAGAAACTACTATACCCTTATTGAATAGAAACTTATTCAAGTCGTGGCTATGGAAACCATCGTTCATTTGTACAGCATAGTTTGCACCCTCTTTCTTTACTGATTTAGCACCCTCAAACTTCTGTAAGATCAAGGCGAGGTCGTCATGGTAAGCATTAACCTCAACCAATTCCTCTCCTCTACCAACATCATCTACCGGGCCGCTATGTACTAATTGTCCTTTTCGCAACACTGCATAATGGGTACAAACCTTTTGCACTTCGTCTAATAAATGACTTGCTAAAATGATGGTTTTACCATCGGCTGCAATGCGTTTTATAATTTGTCTGATCTCAGCAATACCCATGGGATCTAAACCGTTGGTAGGTTCATCCAGAATCAGAATTTCAGGATCGCTGACCAGAGCAGAGGCAATGGCCAGGCGTTGTTTCATACCTAGCGAATACGTTTTATACTTATCGTCTTTTCGGGCAGTAAGCTCAACAACCTCAAGCACCTTTGCTATGTTGGCAGGATCGGCCTGCTTAATTGTGGCATTAAGCTCAAGGTTCTTTTGTCCGCTGAGGTATGGATAAAAAATTGGGTGTTCTAACACAGCCCCAATTCGTTTTCTGATGGTATGCGAGGGTGCTTCACCAAACCAGCTAAACTCACCAGCCGAAGGATTGGTAACACCCATGAGCATGCCCAATGTTGTGGTTTTACCGCTTCCATTGGGGCCGAGCATACCGAATACCTGACCTGCTTTAACTTCCAGATTTAGTTGATTTACCGCACAAAGCTTCCCAAAGTTTTTGGTAAGTCCTTTTACTGATAGTACTGTTTGCATAGGGAATGAAGTGTTTTAACCAACGCTTTTAATTATGATCGTTCTCTTTATCCTCCTTTTTGCTGACCTTATCATCGCCACCAAAAGCTTTAATCATTTTACCAATATCAGCGCTCTGGTTTAATGTTTGGAAAAACTGAGGGACTTTACTCACTGCCACACTTCCTAAAATATCCAACACATACAAATCAGTGTCATCATTTACCAATACAATAGTGCCGGCTACCTTCCCCGCTTTCTCTTTTAAATAGATATCGAAATTTCGGCCATCCATCCGACTGGTCATGATCTCTTCGTATCCTTCTTTTTTATAGTCGGCAACTAAAGTTTTGAATTTTGAGCTTGTAAACTTTGCTTCTTCCTTACCTATAGCGAGAAACTTCATTTTCTCAATATCCTTAATCAACTCATCAAATTCTTTACTCTCCTGCTGATTTAACATCTTCAGAGTGTTTTTATAAAAGAATAAGGCAAGAGCATCTTGATTAGCGTCATGCAAAGCCTGCGTGGTTTTACTTTGGCCGAAAGCAAACGAACTACAAATCATGATGCAAAGAAAAACACCAGCTACTTTCATACTCATCATATTTTCTATATAAGTGTAAATGACTCTCGAAATATTACAAGCTGGTTGAAGTAATTTTTCCACTTGTAAAATGAGCAGGGTTAATATGCCCCTTCATTTCAAAAACAATCACTTCGTTTCCCTCATCAACAATAATCACATAGCGCTCATCCCTTGCACCTGGCGCTAGCAAAACGCTAATATGCTCTCCATTATCTCGCACATCCATTAAATTCTCAAATCGGTTTTCTACTAAAAACTTCTTGTAGCCCTGTACTGAAAGATGTTGATCACTGAAAGCAGACTTCGGAATAGAAATGAATTCAATACTGCGAATACTCGAAACTGCCTCTTGAAAGGGTTCATCATCAATCATTTTTATAGCCAGCCTGGCCAACAAACCATTTAACTTGAAAGCATGTACGTCTGCTTCCCCTTTAAACTTTTTCTTTAATACATGCAGGCCACTACTTTGCGTGTACCCCAACAGGCTTGTCATTAAAAATACCAATGTTACTATTAGAGTCCTCATAATGTATGGGTTTAAAAAAGTGAGGTCTGCTTTTAACAGACCTCACTCTTTGTGTGTGATTTATTTATTGCTTCTTCTTATCGATATTCTCAAGCTTATCAAGGCCCTCAATATCCATGCGCTTACCAATACGGCTAACCTGCTTCAGATCAATTTCACCATAGAGAGTCATTACCATAAAATCTGTGGTGCCGCCCATAACCATAATGAGCTCTGAGATTTTACCCTTGCCATCATCTTTGATCAAGAACTTCATATCCTGATCCTTATCGCGAACAGTCATTAACTCTTCGTAATCTTTCACGGGAATCAAAGTAAAAGCTTCTTTGTAAAGTTCACGGGCATTGCGTGCATCTTCTTTAGCCAAAATCCGTAAGCCTTTAATCTTACTAATCGCTTCAACTACTTCTTTGTCCTCAGCTGTTTCAACCTCCATGTTAGTAAAGAGGCTAAACATTTTACTACTCACAGTTACCTGACTAAAACTATCATCATTTTGATATTTAGCAAAGAACTTAGAGATGGCATCACTCTGCGCCATACTTACTCCGTAGCCGGCCAACATCATCAATATTAACATCAACTTTTTCATATTCATCAGTTTTTTAAATTTTCAATTTATTTTAGTTCACTTGACTGTTTCAGCTGTCAATCTTTTGTTCTTCTTTTGACTGGATCTTACTTTTTGCTTCGTTCAATAAGTTGATGTTCGCTGTTGCTTTCTGACCCTTACTGAAGTTTTTAGAAATTAACTGTAACGCTTTCTTTGTTTCTTCAAAAGCTTTTTTAGGATCATCGTAGGTGTCCGTCAGTTCCTGAGGTTGCGAGTCCCTTATTTGGGTTCTCACCAGCCAGAAGGAAGCCAGCACCACACTTATTCCCGCAGCAATCCTTAAACTACTGTATAAGAGACTCCTTACTTTAGTAGTTGTTGGTTCAAGTTTTCTTTTCAATTCGCCATCGAACGATACATCTGTGATCATTTGTTGGCGTTGCTGCTCAAAGTATCTGAACAAAGAGGCTGATTCTTTGAGGTGCTGTGGAACATCTGACTGATGAAAAAAATCGCGCAAGGTCTTTTCCTCTTCCAGGCTTGTTTCGCAGGCCCAATACTTTTCCAGCAATTGTTCTATTTTCTTAGAGTCCATAGGCATTTGCTTTTACTAGTTTTTCACGAACGGCATTCCGTGCTCTGAACAGGTTTACTTTTACCTGATTCATATCCAGTTCCAGAATGTCGCAGATTTCATTGTAGCTATACCCCTCCACATCGCGAAGGTGCATTACCTGCCTTTGCTTTTCAGGTAAGGCAGCCATTAATTGGTTTACTCGCTGCATACTTTCACGTAGTTCAGTTGATTCGTGAGGCGTTAACGCTTCGTTACGAACATCAAAACTTCCATCAATCGATTGGGCCTGTCTTCGGTTATTAGAGCGTATGCGATCCAAGGATAGATTTTTAGTGATGCGCATGCACCAAGCCTCCATATTTTGGATTTCTGCCATTTGCTCTCTACCGTTCCAAACCCGGATCATTACTTCCTGCACTACATCCTTCGCTTCATCTTCGCTGCCCACTAGGCGCAAAGCAAAACGAAAAAGCTTGTTTTTTGCTGGTAAAACGCGATTTTGGAAAGATTCGAAATTCATTCGGTTTTGAATTCAAGTACTAGACGACATGACCCCTACGATGTTACAAAAGATTTTAAAATATTTACCCGCCATCGTATCTTTTGCCCTTTAGGTTATGAAAGACAGCGATAATATCATCTTATTCAAGAAGTATAACTCAACAATTGAAGCCAACCTGGTCAAAACTAAGCTGGATGCATACGGTATTCCTTGTTTTTTGACCAATGAAACAATTTCATCTCTATACTCCCTCCCCTATATGAAAGGAATGGAGGTTGGCTTATATATCTTTGAGAATGACAAAGTAAGGGTTGAGGAAGTAATGAACGAAGAAGATTAGACTTCTCTATAACAAAATCGCTTAAAATCTGTATTTATAAAAATTTCTTGACTAGCCATATGATGAATAGAAGTAAAGCCTTCTGGATTAAACTCATTTTCGGAATTATTGCAATCCCCTGCCTGGTTTTTAGCATCCTGATCGGTATACTTTTTTGGAAACAAGAAGCTATTGTACAAGACCTCGTAAGCACCATAAACCAAGATTTTGTAGGTGAACTTAGACTAGAAGGTAGCCATATTTCACCCTTTGCCAACTTCCCTTATATATCCATCGACCTGGATGAGGTGAGCGTGTACGAAAGCAAAGACACTGCCACCAAGGCCCTATTAAAAATCAGCGACATCTATATTGGTTTTGATATGTGGTCTTTATTAGGCGGCTCGGTAGATATCAAAGCCATTAAGCTTCGCGGTGGATTTATCACCCTAGTACAACACACAGATGGAAGCTTTAACATCACCAATGCCTTGTCTCCCAAAAAGAAGATTGATGATGCTGGAGAAGAGTTTCATATGCACCTGAAGCGCATTGAATTAATCAACATTGATCTGATGAAGGTGAATGAAGAGAATAACCTGGTTCTCGAAACATTTATAGACGATGCCGTATCCACTTTTAAGACCAGTGAAAACCATATTTACGCTTCTCTGGATAGTCGCTTTTTGCTAAACGTGATTATGGATGGAGATACCACCTTCATTAAACACAAACATTTTGATATTAATACGGAGCTGGATTATCTGAGCGATGAACAAAAATTAATCATTCAACCTTCTGAAGTAAAACTTGAACAAGCTCTTTTTAAAATGGATGGCAGCATCGACATTGATGACGACATGCATCTTGATATTAACTTCCATGGTAACAAACCTAACTTCGACCTGTTTCTTGCCTTTGCACCAGAAGAATTGGCTCCTGCTTTAGCTCGTTACGATAATGCCGGTAAAATATTTTTTGAAGCCAGCATAAAAGGAAAATCAATTAATGGTCATAATCCCTTAGTAGTAGCTGACTTTGGCTGCGAAGATGCCTTCTTTGATAATACCGTTACAAAGAAACGCCTGGATGACCTTTACTTTAAAGGACATTTTACTACCGGAGAAAAACGTAACGCCTCCACCATGCAGTTTTCATTAGTTGATTTCTCCGCTAAGCCGGAGGCAGGAACATTTAGTGGAAATCTGATGGTTAAAAATTTCGAGTCTCCTGAAATTGATATGCAATTGAAGTCTGACTTCGACCTTGACTTCCTTTCTAAGTTTCTCAATATAAATGACCTAAAGGATTTAAAAGGAAGAGTAGCGCTAACTATGAATTTTCACGACATTATTGATTTGTCTAACCCTGAAAAGAGTATTGAAAAGCTAAACGAATCTTACTTTACTGAACTTACAGTAGAAAATTTAAGCTTCACATCCCCTGACTTTCATTTGCCGGTGAGCGATATTGATATCAAGGCCACGATGGATGGGCATGAGGCTGTCATCGAACATTTTCGTATAAAGGTAGGAGATTCTGACATTGCCATAAAAGGGAGCATCAGTGACTTACCTGCTATTCTGCATCACACCGCAGCGCCTGTGAGCGCTGTCATGGAAGTAAAATCAAGTTTAATAGATATTAAACAACTCAGTGCTTTTGATACTGCCAAGCAAAAACCTGTAGATGAAAAAATTAAAGACTTGAGTCTTAAACTCCGCTTCAATAGTTCAGCCAAAGCCTTTACAGAATCACCCAACTTACCCATTGGAGAATTCTTTGTTGAAGACTTATTTGCTCAATTCACACATTACCCACACAAATTCCACGACTTCCATGCCGATGTTTTTATTGATAACCAGGATTTTCGCATTGTCGATTTTACAGGGATGATCGATAAGAGTGATTTTCATTTTACAGGTAAACTCAAAAATTACGATTTGTGGTTTAACGAAGATCCACTAGGAGACACGAAGGTTGAGTTCAACCTAACTTCAGATTTACTCCAGCTAGAAGACTTGTTCTCTTATGGAGGAGAAAACTATGTTCCTGAAGATTATCGTCATGAAGAATTCAAAAAGCTTAAAATTCATGGCTTTGCTGATTTACATTTTCAAAAAGGATTACAATCCTCTGATGTATATATTGATAAACTTGAAGCCCTAATGAAGGTACATCCAATTAAATTTGAAAGATTTAAGGGACGCATTCATTATGAAAAAGAACATCTACTGGTCGAGAACTTTGGGGGACAGATCGGAAACAGCCAGTTTGAGGTGGACTTACATTATTACCTTGGCACAGATGAGACTATAAGAAAAAGGGATAATCACTTTAGCATTAGTGGTCCACGTTTGGATTTTGATCAATTATTCAATTACAACCCTCCACCTGCCAATAGCCAAAGCAAGCCGGAAGATCACGAAGCTGTTTTCAATATCTACGACCTTCCCTTCACAGATATGACCTTCAATGCAGACATCAAGCATGTTAACTATCATCGTTACTTATTGGATGATTTTTATCTAAAAGGACGAACTCAAAAGAACCACTACATCTATTTGGATACGATGTCGTTAAAAGCTGCTGGTGGTCAAATTAATCTCCATGGCTATTTCAATGGTGCTGACAGAAATAAAATTTACTTTAGTCCTGTAATGAAGCTGCATAAAGTTGATCTTGACAAGCTTCTTTTTAAGTTTGAAAATTTTGGGCAAGATCATCTGGTATCTGAAAATCTGCATGGTAAGCTTAGCGGAACCATTAGTGGAAAAATTCATATGCATGCTGATATGGTACCTATCATTGATGATTCAGAAATTCACCTGGATGTGGATGTTACACAAGGAAGATTGGAGCACTATGCTGCCTTAGATGCGCTTTCCGATTATTTCAAGGATAAAAACTTATCGAAGGTTTTGTTTGATACACTGCAAAACAAACTTGATCTAACAAAAGGCGTTCTATCTATTCCAAAGATGACTATCAACTCAACCTTAGGCTTTATTGAAATCTCCGGTAAGCAAGATATGAACATGAACATGGAATATTACTTGCGTGTTCCCTGGAAGCTGGTAACCCAGGTAGGATCACAAAAATTATTTGGAAGTGATGCAAAACCACAGGAAGAAGATCAGATCCAGTATAAAGATGAAACAAAACGCATCCGTTTTATCAATTTGAAGATTACAGGAACGCCCGATAATTATAAGATATCCTTGGCCAAGGATAAGAATCAGTATAACTAAATGACATATCTCCAGTATACATGATCCGCTTTATAATACTTATCAGCTCCTGTCATATCCTCTACTCTTCCAAAGTTATAGCACAAGATTCAACCCGCTATCTGAATGAAGTTACCGTAAGCGCCTTTAGAAGCAATCGACCCCTTGCTGAAGTAGCCGGTGCTGTAGCCACATTAGACTCGAAAAGTTTAAATAGATTTTCAAATACTAATCTGTTGCCTGCGGTCAATACAATTCCAGGTATTCGGATGGAAGAAAGATCTCCTGGCAGTTATCGATTTTCAGTACGGGGAAGTTTATTGAGGTCACCCTTTGGTGTCAGAAATGTAAAATTCTATTGGAATGGTCTTCCCCTTACTGACGGGGGTGGAAATACCTATTTGAACTTACTCGACTTCAATGCGATTGGATCGATGGAGATAATTAAAGGACCTGGTGCCAGTTTATATGGTGCCGGTACCGGTGGGGTTGTATTGCTCAATAGTCCGCCAGCAACCGATGAGTCAAGTCAGTTATCGGTACAAGTGGGAAGTGATGGATTATTTCGCTTGCAAGCCAGCAAATCATTTAATATATCCCCAAAATCATATCTCAATACGAGAGTAGCCTTACAACAAGCAGATGGTTATAGGGAACAGTCTGCTATGAGTCGAATGAGTGCAGGTGTAGATTGGCGATATGCAATTGGAGAAAAAAGTACTTTAACCACTTCATACCTTTACAGCAACCTATATTACGAAACGCCTGGCGGCCTTACAAAAGATCAATTTGAAGCAGACCCCCGACAAGCGAGACCCAGGAGTGGTCCATTCCCGGGTAGTGCGGAACAACAGGCATCCGTCACAAATAAAACACATCTAGTTTCCAGTCTCTACGAAACTACTATTCAATCGAATATACTGGTAAATATAGGAGCCATTGCATCTTATACAGATTTTGCCAATCCTACCATTCGTAATTATGAAGAAAGAACTGAAAGTAATATTGGCGCAAGAACTGAAATTCAATACCAACATAAAATTGGAGATATAAAGAACAAAATAATTTTGGGAGGTGAATACCAATACTTCTATTCTCCGATTACAGTTTCTACCAATAGTGGTGGTACCTTAGGAACCCTCCAAACAGAAGATCTCTTAAAGTCTTCCGGGGGACTTGCCTTTGTACAATCAGAGGCAGATTTAACTAAGAATATTTTTGTTACACTAGGGGCTAGTGTAAACATGCTTCGCTATGATCTAACGCGAGAATTTCCTGCGCCTTCGATTCAACAGATAAGAAACTTTTCGCCTGCCCTGTTCCCAAGGCTTGGACTAGTAAAACAATTCAATAGAGCAGTTGCTTTACACGCAAGTATCAGTAGTGGCTTCTCCCCTCCTTCTCTGGCTGAAGTAAGGCCTTCGACTGGTACTTTTAATAACATCCTCAATCCGGAAACAGGATTGAACACAGAGCTTGGCATTCGAGGTAAAATAAAGAAGAGACTTTCTTTTGATCTAAGCGTTTATTCATTTCGATTAAAGGAAGCAATCGTGATTCAACGGAATGCGGATGGAGCAGAGTATTTTGTAAATGCAGGAGAACTTAATCAACAAGGGCTGGAACTAAGTCTTAATTACCCAAGTATTCGTATTGTTGAGAACTTACTGCAGGCAGATCTATTTTTGACTTATGCGAGTCAGCAATATTTTTTTAACGATTACGTACAAGATGGCAATGATTACACCGATAACAGAGTTACCGGAGTGGCACCCAATACCTTAAGTGCAGGAATAGACTTATTGATCAGAGATAAGTTTTATGTAAATGGAAGTGCCTATTACTATGATCATATTCCCTTAAACGATGCGAATAGTGTATATGCTCCCTTTGTGTGGATCGTGAATACAAGAGTAGGTTACAAGCATAGTGGCAAGCTACCCTTCGAAGTATTCGTTACTGCAGATAATCTTTTGAGTGAGAACTATAGCTTAGGTCACGATCTAAACGCTATAGGTGGGCGTTATTACAATGCTGCTGCAAAGCGTAACTATTCTTTAGGGCTGATTATAAAACCTACTCTAAAAAGAGGTATATAACTTATTGGTTGCTGGTCAGCCAGCGCATGAAACGAGTAAAGAGTCCGACAGATTCTTGCTTCTGCTTTTTTGCTGGAGACTTTTTAGGCTCTTTTGCCACCTTTGTCTTTTCGGTTCGTGCAGGAACTTTCGCTTGCCTTGTTTTAAGATAGTTCTGTTTTCTAAGCTCCTTTCTTTTCTCCTCCTCTGCCTTTTTTCTCTCTTCCGCTTCGCGCAATTCTCTTTCTCTTGCTTCGGCTAAAGGATTGCGTTTAGGGCGTTCAGTTCTTTTCCTATCTATTGTCTTTCTCTCTCTACCTTTAGGCTTTTGCTCCGCGTTAGCATCCATTAATTCTGCAGCGTTAGCATCCGCAGTAACTTCTTCCTTCTTTTTCTTTTCAGGCAACTCTATTTTACCCAAAACTTTCAAACCACTTAGTTCAACCTTTGGAGCCCGAATGATGTCAGGGAGCTCTTGCGATTCTGTATCAGTTGATTCCGCTGATAGGCTCTCCGTTACTATTGGGTCAGGGAGAGAGGTCTCGGATACCACTACTTCCTCAATAGTAATTATTTCGTTTTGCGGCTCGTCAACCTGTTCTGCTATAGCCTTCACCTCAGCTTCCAGCATAGTAGGCGCAAAATGATTTATAACTATGCTAACATGAGCATCTTCAATTTTAGTATTGGCATTGTCTTCAAGTACAACCGATTGTTCAGCCATAAAAGCTACAATGGCCGATGGCTTAATAGATAGTTTGCGTGCCAATTGAGCAAGTCTCATACAGAAAATGTTAAATCACCGGCAAATATATTGGCAATCAAGCGTTTAAAAAAGTGCCTACAAAAAGTGCGTGCGCAAAGTTTCATAGGCAAGCTCCACCTCCAAATGAACAGGCGCGTCATTAATGCTTTGGTAATTCAACTCGACAATACTCCTGCGGGTATTTTGCGGGTCAGGATAAATACGCCCTATGCAAGCCTTGTTGATAAGCTCAGTCTTAGATTCTTCATCCTGCAAGACAGGCAGTTCTATAAAATTGCTCATAATTTTTGTCTCCATTTTTTCTTCTCGCCTTGCAGCTTTTTCTCCGAAAACCTCTTTTCCTTAGAGGATTTAGTTGGTTTGGTCTTCTTTCTAACTTTTGGTTTAGTAAAAGCCTTCTTTAAAAGCTGATCCAACTTTAGCATGGCAGCTTCTTTGTTAGCCAGCTGTGATCTGTGTTCCTGAACACTAATTAGTAATTCTCCGTCTGTGGTGAGCTTGGAGGCTAATTTTATCAAAAGGGTTTCACGCTCGCTTTCAGACAATAACGCAGATTGCTTTATATCAAAACGCAGGGTAACCTTACTATTGACCTTGTTCACATTTTGCCCTCCCGGACCGCTACTTCTGGAAGTCAGGAACTGCAACTCAGGCAAAAGCTTGGAGGCCGTTAACATGATAGTTAAAAATTACTTTTTAACGACCGTGAACTCTACACGTCTGTTGTTGGCGCGACCCGCTTCTGACTCGTTCGTATCGATGGGTTTTGTTTCGCCATAACCATGAGCCGTTAATCGGTAGCTATCTATGCCCTGACTAATAATATAGTCAACCACAGACTGCGATCGACCTTGCGAAAGATTGAGGTTGTAGTCATCTGAGCCCTTGCTATCGGTATGACCTGATATCTCAATCTCCACCGTCTTGTTTTGTTTTAGAAAGTCAACCACTTTATTCAACTCCGTGAAAGACTCACTCTTCAAACTTGTTTTATCAAAATCGAAGTAAATGTTTTTCAAGCGGACAGTAAGTCCTACTTCAATTGGTGCCAGAAATAAATCTTTAAACAAGGGGGTGTTGTCTTCTGAGTCCGACACTACACTATCGACAGCATTCAGGTAGCCCTCTGCTTTGGCGGTGATCATGTAAGTACCGAGGCCAGGGAGTTCTTGCTCATACTTACCACCTTGCGCATTCGTCTTCATTGCCGATCCTCTTTTGGTCAAAGCTTGAATCTCGACTGACGTAGTAATAGGTTGTTCTGTTTTTTTATCAAACGTAGTACCGGTTACCAATAACTTCTTAGCAATAGGCGTTAGGTAAATATCTATGGTAATAGTGGTGTCGTTACCTAAGGCCGGTAATGTAAAGCTTTGTTCATTGGGCAAAAAATTATCAGCTGAAGTAGACACAGTATACTTATTCACTTCGGGTATACGTGTTTCATACTTACCATCAGTCTTGGTCTTCAATTTCTGCGAGCTTTCACCAGCCTTCACTTCTACAGTTGCCACTATTGGGGCATTGGTCTTTTGATTATAAACAGTGCCGTTAACAATCACCTTTACATCGCGGGGTAACAGTTTAAATAAATCAAGGTTACCGCCATCGATGGTTGAATTAGCCCGGCTGGTAAACACATTGCCCTGCTTATCCATACAGAAGTAAAGTTCTTCAGCTGCTGTATTAATGGCAGGCCCCATATTAACCGGAGGCGACCATTTTTGCCAGCTATTGTCTAATCGCTTGGTTTTATAAATATCTAGTTTGCCCCGTTTGCCTGGGGCGTTGCGATCGCTGGCGAAATACAAGGTTTCATCATCGGCCCCAAGAAAGGGACCACAGTCGTCATCCTTTACAGAAATATTGAGCTTCACTGGTTTCGTCCATTTACCATCAGCTTGCTGATTGCTTACATACAAACTGCTGCGTGTACTGGTAGGTATTTCACTGAAAAAAAGAATGATATGCTTTGCATCTGAGGAGATCGATGCACCGTAAAAACGTCCCTTGTTCATTTCTTCAAAACCAGGTATCTCAATTTCTGAAAGAGCTCCACCCGCACTAACTATTGAAAATCCTTTTGAATCCTTTCTGCGACCACCTTTAATAAATAAAGATCCATCGGGCATTGTAGTAAAAACCTGGTTGCTGCGGTGTGCGTTAAAAGGAGCTCCAAGGTGTTGTGCTACGCCCCATTCACCTTTGTCGTTGAGTGTACTCACCCAAATATCGTCACTGCCTTCTTTGCCGTAATTATTCTCCGGATGGTTGTGAACGAAGAAATAAAGTTTGTCTCCATCCTGTGAAAGTATGGGGGCCGCTTCGTGGTAATGCGTGTTTACTTCTTTACTAAGCTTTACCAGTTCATAGCGCGCAGAAAACTGCTGGGCTAAAATGCTGGTGCTGATCAGTGAAAAGATAAATAAAACAAATACTCTCATGCTTTTAGGTTTGGGGTAAAACAAAAGTAATCTGGTTTTCACCAGATTACCAGGCCATAGAATTATCAAAACCGTTTGAACAACGGTGTATCATTAAAAGAAAAAGAACACTGTTCTTCCGCTTTGAAGAATGGTAGCAATAATCACTACCAAGGCAATGGTATTGAAAATAGCCAATCGCTTGTGCTTAGCCAGGCTTTCTTTCATACGCTTCGAAGTAGTTCTGGCCAGGGTAATTAATACAACAGCTATCAGCATACCTATCAGGTGCTCAACTGCCCAATAGCGCAGATCCGCTTGCTTCATGGTGTTTTCATTAAACTGCACGTTAGGGCTCACAAAATACAAAATCAAGCCCAGTAAAAACTGTATGTGCGTGGTTATCAAAAGCCCTAAACTTAAGGCATTGTCCAGTTGGCTGAATGGCTTGTTTCTTAGAAAATCCATAAAGGATCTAACAATAACCACCACCAGGAGTACTAAAACAAGATAACGGAGACCAGAATGACCATGGAAAAGTCCTGTATACATAAGCAAAGGATTAAAAATCGAAATTAGCATAGCTTTTCGAGACTTCCGAAAAATCTTACTTTTGTTTAACTGATTTATGAAGCGTCTCTACCTCATTTTGCTGCTTTTGAGCGGCTTTTTATCTGCTCTGGCTCAAGATGAAGCTTCGACAGAGGCACCTGACACTGTTAAGGCTGGTGCTTATATCATCAATATCCACGATATCAATTTCAGGGATAAAGAGTATACCATTCGATTTTGGTTGTGGATGCTATATGACAATCCTTCCTTTGATTTCTCCACGCAAATAGATATTCCTAACGCTAAGGATATCGAAAAACCAGAACCTTTGATGGACCTGGTGGATGGACAAACATGGCAGCTCATGAAAATGAAGTGCACCATGAAGCAGAATTGGAAAGTAGATGACTTCCCCTTCGACAAACAACACCTTACGGTGCATGTAGAGAATACGGTCTATGATAATAATGCCCTTGTCTATGTGCTTGACCACGATGGAAGCGCTTACGACCGAGAATTGACCATAGATGGATGGAACATCAGTAAATTCGAAATAACTACCTCTACCAACGAATACACGACAGTGTTTGGTGATCCTTCTTCGGATGCACTGCATTCAGAATATGCATCCTTTAACATTAATATGGATATTGAACGCGATGCCTGGGGCCTTTTCGCCAAAATATTCATCGGTATGTACATCGCATTTCTTATATCTATCATCAGTTTTTCTCTTAGACCTTCAGAACTAGAGCCGCGCTTTGGCTTACCCGTGGGTGGATTGTTTGCAGCTGTGGGTAATAAATACATCATTGATTCATTATTACCCGAGTCTACTAGTTTCACGCTGGTTGACACCCTGCACACCGTTACTTTTTTAGGCATTCTGGCCACCTTACTGGTATCGGCTTTGTCATTAAAATACTTCGACAACGAGCAATTTGACAAAAGTGCTAAGGCCAACCGCCTTGGCTCTCGGCTTGTTATCGGCCTCTATGTGATTATTAACCTGGTTTTAGTAGGCTTGGCCATCTATTGATAGCCATGCAACCTAACATGCATTCGGTTGAAATGCCTATTTTTGCAGCTGATATCATTAATCTATGAAAATTTATAATTCTATCGTTGAAACCATTGGCAATACCCCTATGGTTAAATTGAATAAGCTTGGCAAAGATCTGCCCGGAACTTTTTTAGCAAAGGTGGAGTATTTCAATCCTGGCAATTCAACGAAAGATCGCATGGCCCTTAAAATGGTTGAGGATGCCGAAAAAGCGGGCATTTTGAAACCAGGTGGTACAATCATTGAAGGAACTTCAGGCAATACAGGTATGGGCCTGGCGCTGGCGGCCGTTGCTAAAGGTTACAAGTGCATCTTTACCATGGCTGACAAACAATCGCAGGAGAAGATTAATATTCTTCGGGCTGTGGGTGCAGAAGTGGTAGTGTGCCCTACCAATGTGGAGCCGGATGACCCGCGTTCATATTATTCGGTGGCACGAAAACTAAACAAAGAGATTCCCAACTCTATCTATCCTAATCAATACGATAATCCCTCCAATGCACAGGCGCATTATGAGACGACTGGTCCGGAAATCTGGGATCAAACTGATGGAAGCCTTACGCATTACATTGCCAGCGTAGGTACTGGCGGATCAATGTGCGGCACAGCTCGTTACTTAAAAGAGAAGAATAAGAATATTGTAACAGTAGGGATTGATACCTATGGTTCCGTTTTCAAGAAATATAAAGAGACCGGCATTTTCGATGAAAATGAAATTTATCCGTACCTCACAGAAGGTTTCGGTGAAGATATATTGCCTAAGAACGTCAACTTTGATTTAATAGATACCTTCATTAAAGTAACGGATAAGGATGGTGCCCTTATGACGCGCAGACTGGCCAAAGAGGAAGGCCTTTTTGTGGGCTGGTCTTGCGGCTCGGTAATGCATGGTGCGCTGGAATATGCTAAAGAGCATATGAAGAAAGGTGACATCTATGTGTTGTTATTACCAGATCATGGAACACGCTACCTGGCCAAGGTATACAACGATCAGTGGATGCGTGACCATGGATTCCTCGATTCACGCAGCTTTGGCACTGCCCGCGACATTATCAATTCTCGCAATGGTAAAAACAGCTTGCATACTGTTAGCAAAACAACTAAGGTGAGCGATGCTATTTTATTGATGAGCAGAGAGGGTATCGATCAGATTCCTGTAACAGAAAACGGTCAGTTTGTAGGAAGCGTCAGCTCAGCTGCTCTGCTGGAAAAAATCATCAGTGATGCCAACCTGCAGCAAAAGCAAGTAGGCGAAGTATTGGAAAAGTCAATGCAATTTATTGCCCCAGATAGCACGCTGGATGTTTTGTCTTCCTTGTTGAATAAAGAAACTAAAGCAGTGCTTGTTCGCGATGAGTCTCAAAACGTACACATCATTACGCAACACGATGTTCTGAAAGCTATTGCACAATAGAGTGGGCACAGCATGAGAGGGTGTTTGGTAGGGTTAGCATTTTGGGTAAGCAGCATGCAGCTGTATGCCCAAAATGCTCTGCCTGACAGTCTTGCGCTACAATTTGAAAGTGTTGTACATGACTCAGCTTTTATCAACAAGCTGAACTTGATGGCTTTTAATAAACTAAAGACAAGTCCTACAGCCGCACGAAGTATCAGCACTTATGCATTAACCGAAAGCAATAGCATTCATTACACCGCAGGGTATGCCAGGGCATTATCAATAACTGGAAGTACCTATTGGTACGAAGGTGTATATGAGATAGCTCAAAATTATTACTTGGCAGCAGCAAGGCAGTATCAATCCATTAATGATAGCCTTGGCTTAGGCAAAACGTACAACAACATTGGTGAGGTTTACAAAAAGCTGAAGCAGTATGACAAATCGCTGGAGTACCAACTGCTTGCTTTGCAAATCCTTAAAAATGAGCCCGAAAGCTTACGATTAAACTTGTATAATATTGCTGAGACCTATATCGGTTTGCAGCAATATGAAAAAGCGCAAGATTACTTAAATCGTGCGCTTGATCTGGCCAAACTGAGCAATGATAAGCGAGTGGTGGCCTACTGTTATTGGAGCTACGGGCTTATCAAAGCTGATAACGGAAAACTAACGGAAGCTATAGGCTTCTATCTTTTAAGTGAGCAAATCTGGAGTGAATTAGGTGAGAAAAGATCCCTCATTCAAACCCATCAGGATATAGCCCATGCCTACAGAGGTTTGGGTAATTATATAAAAGCTGAAGAATACCTGGATAAGGCACAATCACAGATTGCAGATATAAAAGCCAGGGACCTGCAGGCCAGAAACTTCTTATACAAATTCAAGCTTGATTCTAGTCAGCAAAATTTTGAGAAAGCTCTCTATAACCTATATCACTACAATCAACTGAGTGATAGTTTATACACCAGCAACAAAGCAGAGCAGATAAACAGATTACAAACCATCTATGAATCAGAAAACAGAGATCGTGAAAACGCGGTACTCAGAACAGAAACAACTTTGCGAAATGCTGAACTAAAATCACAAAGAGTTATTATTATTGGTGTCGGCACTGGCCTTTTTTTAAGCAGTATACTATTGGTATTAGTATTCATCCAAAGACAACGAATTCTTAAGGTTAATAAGTTACTCAACGATAAAAGTCAGGAAGTTCAAACTCAGGCAGAAAGCCTGTTAAAACTTAATAACGAATTGCAACAGCTCAATAAAAAATTAGAAAGCATTGTCGAGGAGAGAACATCTCAGATCAAAAACCAAAATCAACGGCTCGCAGAATATACTTTTATCAATGCTCATAAACTGCGAGCACCTGTTGCCAGCATACTTGGTTTGATCAACTTATTACCGACTGCTTCGGTAGAAGAGCGCATACAGATTTCAAAATTCCTCAAAAACTGTGGAGAGGATTTGGATACAATAATACGTGAACTTGGTAGAAACCTTGAAGGCGCTATCGTTGAAAAGGAAGATCGTTAATCCTTTACAATTTCAATTTCAACCCTTACGTTTTCCTGGGCGCGAGCACTCAACTTATCGTGAATCGACTTTTTGCCACCCCAAGCCTTCACCTCACAACGCGAAGCATCGATGCCCTGGGAGATCAAATACGCTTGAATAGCTGAAGCCCTGGCACCTGATAGTTCTTTCGCAGAACCCCAAGATTCTCTTGATCCGTTCAAAGAAAACAAATCATCTGTACCATCTCCCCAGTAGATAATCTTACCGGCATGATTACCATTGGTATGCCCGTGCAGACGAATTGCGCACTTAGGATTCTCTTTCATCATTTCTACAAGTGCATTTACTTCAAACTTGGATTCTGGACGCATAATAGCCGCATCTCTGAAATAAAACACATTGTATAAAATGGCGAAATCACCTTTCTTCAACCTGACTAGTTCAAAAGGCACGATAGTTCGTCCTTTCTCATCAATTCTAATAGCACTATCTCCAGGGTCGGCATTGAATTTAATATCACGCTGTGCTTTTCTATAGCCAGTAGCTTGAGCCACCAGGGTAACCATACCTGACTTATTTTTTAGCTCAGTAACCTTTACTTGCATATTAGCTTCATACCCCTTCACTACGCGTGCTTTGTCGGGATCAACCACATCTACTTTGGCTTTAACAGGAACTTTGTCAGTAAATCGTACCACTTCAAATACAAAATTCTTGCCGGGTGCATCTTCATCATAATCACTTGCTAAAGGAAAAGGCTCTTGCGCTAGAGCAGGCACCTCAGCAACGGTTGCTTCAATAACCTCCACTACATCTGGCGTTGTTACAGGCATTGATTCCTCGGGCTTGCTTGGTACTTCCTTAGGCTGATCTTTGGCTACTATAGTCTGTATTTTTTGATTTGTCTCAGGATTGACATCGCGCAAAGAGGTAGTCTCTTCTTTGGCCCCTATGTCGCCATGGTATACCCAGGCATCTGACAATTCTGTTTCACTCCTCAGCCTCATGGCCTCGGAGCTAGCCACTGATCTGTCGGTGGTAGTCAAACAGTACACGTAGTAAAGATTCCGACTGGGGTTCATTTCATACTTGGCTGATATGTTCAGCTTTTTGGAAGCATGGTTAACGAACTTAACCGCATTGCGCTGTTTGGCAAAGGCGCCAATCACGACATAATGAGGAATCGAATCCGGTGTCGATAAAGACCCAGAACGTGCAAAAAGATCTAAGCAGGAGAGCAAAAAAATCAGCATCAAAGCCCTGCAAAAAAATGGAGAAGGTTTCATGAGCTTGTTTGTTTAAAGCCAAAACGTTAACCAACAGGAGTTGTTTATTATACGAATATAGTAAAGAATTAAATATGTACAACTAAAATTCTATATTTCAAGTACTTACATTTTAGATATCACCTCGAAAGACCGGGCGATGGAGTAGCCGTCACTATCCACAAGGGTAAGTATATGTCTTCCCCTTTCTGGCCGGATGGCCATCTGATGGGAACCGCGGGTGCTCCCTAAAAACTGGCCATCAAGGTGCCAGTAAACCGTCATATTATGCTGATTATGAGCCAATTCTATAACAATTTGACCCTGTTGGCCATCCAGCATACGCGGGATAAACACCTTGGCATTTGCCTTTGGGTACACCAGATCCATCGCAGCTTGCGGCTCTACACATCCTGGCATGGGTGGGGGAAGACTTTTATAGCTTAGGTTTTTTGCTCTGAAATAATATTCTTGAACGGCTGGCAACACAAACCAATCTTCATGTTCCATTTCATTAACAGAGGCACAACGGGAATTAACCCGGTATTTTCGATCTGCCGAAAGATGAATCAATTGATGGAAGGGGCAAACAGATGGACTTTGAGTACTTTTCACCGCATAGAGGCTGTCAATAGATGAGCAATGGGGGCCAGCCTTAAAACCACTCAAAGAACAGGTTGGTGTTAGCTGCATTTCCAACATAGGCTTTACAAACCAGGTGGTAGAGGGCAGCAATCCATAGATTGAAAACAAGAGAGGAGCCGCTGCATCTGTACCTGTTAAGCCAGGCCTTCCTTCGCCATCTGCATTACCTACCCAAACACCTACCGTAAATTCCGGAGTCACCCCTACGGCCCATCCGTCACGAAATCCATAACTGGTGCCTGTCTTCCAGGCAATCTTTTTTGAATTGCTAAAGTAACGCCAGCCTGTTTCTTCTCCTGGTCTGTATACTTCTGTTAGCGTTTCAAAAGTTTGGTAGATAGCGGCCGCGCTTAGCCACTGAACACTTTGTAAAACTTGATTCGCGTTTGTATCGCTCTTCGGAAAAATGGTAGCAGGCCGCCAATCGTTCGTTGAATACTTTCTGGCACCGGGCCTTGTAAAGTAATTACCCAAGACCCTCGCCATGGAAGCATACATACTGGCTACATCCCAAAGCTTACCCTCAGCACCACCCAATATCAACGAAAGTCCATAATGATCTGGCGACTGGTTAAGCGTTGACATGCCCATTCCCTTCAGAAGGGTATGAAATTTTTCATAACGATATTCCTTGAGCAAATGCACAGCTGGAATATTCAAGGAGCGAATTAATGCTTTATCGGCTGGCACTGCACCGTCATAGTCTTTGGAAAAATTTTTAGGTGAGAAACCATTAATGTAGGTAGGCACATCGGGTAACAAAGTCTTGGGAAGTATCTTTCCTTCATCCAGTGCGGCTGCATATAGAAAAGGTTTTAAGATACTACCGGTGCTTCTGGGCGATTGAATGATATCAACTTCACTTTGGTGCTGGCCCGGGGCATTTATATTGCCTGCATAAGCTAATACTTTGCCTGATTGGTTATGAATAACGATGGCTGCAGCATTGTTAATTTTATTAGGCGATAAATTTGTTTGATGCTGTTCCAGTAATTGCTCAACTCTTTCTTGCAAAGCGAAAGAAATGGTAGTTGTTAATTTGCTTCTTTCCGCTGATGATTTGTCTAATTGAAGCAGTACATGCCTTGCATGGCGTGGCAAAGCCTGAGGCCTGTCTGGAATAGGTTCATTTTTCGCCAGGGTGCACGTTATTTCATCAATGATGCCATTCACTTTCAAACGATCGAGTAAGACATCACGTTTTTTCTTTAGTGTTTGAGAATTTTTTCCTGGATGAAGTAAGGAAGGTGCATTCGGTAACACTGCTAATAAGGCAGCTTCGCCCCAGGAAACATCTTGCATGCCTCTTCCAAAATAACGCCAGCTGGCGGCATCAAGCCCGACCACATTACCGCCAAAGGGTGCGTGGGAGGCGTATAAGGCAAGTATTTCTTCTTTTGAATATCTGAACTCTAAGCGTGTAGCAAGTATGAGCTCAATCATTTTCTGAAAAAAAGATCGGTCCTTTCCTTTTCTGGCCATCCTGATGACCTGCATACTGATGGTACTTCCCCCACTCACGATGTGTCCCGCCTGTATGTTTTGTTGGGTGGCACGGGACAATGCTAAAAAATCAATACCAAAATGATCGAAAAATCTTTTGTCTTCGTAAGCAAGGAGGGCTTGCACATATTTTGCTGGCAGCGTGTCAACTGCTGGAAAGCGCCATTGACCGTCTGCAGCAATAGAAGCTGTCAGGAGCGCGCCATTATTGGATAACAAGACTTTAGAATACGGATCCTTGAAAAGCTTAGCCGTCAAAGAAAAATAATAGGCAACCATCAAGAGCGATAAAGCGATGGCTGATCCAATCTTTAACCTATTACGCATAGGATCAAAGATAAAGCTTAATAGACAGACAAATAATAGAAGAACTACAAAATGCGTCTAGCGTTTCCGGAAGATTTTAGCTTCTTCGTCCACGAGTTCAAACTTAGTATAGTTTATCCACGAAAGCATGGTGTCGTAAAAGCCAATAACGAAAAGCCCCCCTGGATTTAAAGCATCATAGAATTTATCGAGCAGTTTTACTTTAGCAGGATTATCGAAATAAATCATGACGTTTCGGCACAAAATCAAGTCATAAGTTGATTTAACGGGATCTGTAATAAGATTATGAAACTCATAGGTAGCATAGTTCTTTAACTCATCCACCATGGTAGCCTCAGCCCCTTCGGTAACATAATACTTCGTAAAATCGCTGTAAATATTGTACTGCTTAAAATTAGCCTCATTCTCGATCATTTTTATTTTATGGTACCGGCCATTTTTGGCTTCTTCCATAGCCTGCTTATTGATATCCGTGGCAAGTGCTTTCGTTTTATGTCTTAAGCCAATCTCTCCTAGTAATATAGCCATCGAATAGACTTCTTCACCCGTAGAACACCCGGCATGCCAGATGGATAAACTCTCATGATTTTTAAAATCATCCTTTAACCTGTGTTTAAGGTGCTTCCAAAAAATTGGGTCACGAAACATAGAGGTCATGCCTACGCTAACCTCATTCATAAAGACATGTATGAAAGAGCTATCCTTTAGTAATCTTACCCATAAGCCATGAATCGAGTCAAAATTGTAAAGATTGAGCAACCTAACGATCCGCCTTCTTAATGATTTAGGTTCATAACAAGTAAAATCTATACCGTATCGTGTTAAAATACTTTGGGCTAGTGATCTAACTTCTTCTTCTGATACATCCACTGATGTTGCATTCTTCTCCATTCATGTTTTATTAAACTACTGCCATAACTGGTACTCGATCTTCAACTACCCTAATCAGTACAAAGACCAACCTTGCTATATTTCCCTCTAAATTTCTTATAACCGTTAAGGATGATTCGAAAGTAGCAGCCTTCCCCTTATAGCTAAAAGGAATAAGAACAGTGGAATGATCTTGTTTTAAAACCTCATCTTTCATGTTAGCAAACACGTCATGATAATATTCTTCTACAAAATCATTAAATACTTTACCCCTCAGCTCAGTACGGGATAAAGCAAAAAACTTCATAAACTTATCATTGGCTGTTTTACAACTGAAGTCTTCGTTGAATTCAATAATAGGAAGTGTTGCCTTTAAAGATCCCACCAATGAAGAAAGATCATTAATCTTTTCTTTTTCTTGTGTGGTGAATTGAGCAAACATCATAATCTTCTCTGGCACTTCAGTATCTACAATAATGGGATTGAAAGTACCTGTCAACCATAATTCTCTGCCTTCTTTATTTTTAAGCCTGAATTCGCCTGAGAAAAACTTACCCAGTCTTAAATTATCCCACATCATGTGTACAGTGGGCTCATCTTGCATTATATCAAGGTAATTAGCGCCTTGTAACTCTTCACCTTTAAAGCCCATTACAGCCATAAAGATGTCGTTGCCTCTGATAAACTTACCTTCGACATTAAATTCTGCTGAGGCAATTGTGTTGTTAATAGCCGATAGATAACTGGTTAACTCTAATTGTTTTCGCTCAGCCTGCTTCTCTAATTCTTTCTGCTTGGTAACATCCACACCAAACTCAATTATTTTAATGAGATCACCTTTTAAGTCAACAACCGGGTAATCCATGAGCTTCAGGCAATGAACGTTACCCAATTTATCAAAACGTTTAAATTCACCACTTTGCAATCCATTTACTTCAATCTCATGGAGCAACTTTGTGAATATATGTTCCTTCCTAGATACGATACTGTATGACCTGCCTATTAAATCATTGATTTCATAACCAAGTAAATGAGCATAATTATCATTGACCTCAATGATATTACCTTCCAAATCCAACTCCATGATGGCATTGGATTTACTCAGGGCTTTCATCTTTTGGTGAAAATCCAAAGCCCGCATTTTGGTATCTGTAATATCAGCTTGTATAGAAATATACTTTACCACATCACCTTCCTCATTGGTGACAGGGTTGATAGCTAGCGAAACCCAATAAGTTTCACCCTGTTTATTATAGTTTAATATCTCTTCAAAAACAGGTTTCTTCTCGGCAATGATATGTCTCAACTTTCTAACAGTGTCTTTATCAGTAAGCGGACCTTGCAATAAATGACCAGGTTTTTTGCCTATAATCTCGTGCGGCTCGTAACCAGTCATTTTGGTAAAACCTTCATTGACATACTCTGTTAATCCGTTGGCATCAGTAATAATAACCGAATTATCAGTATTGTTTGCCACCAGCGAAAGTCTTTCAAATTCAATTTCCTTGCTCTTCTTACCTGTTATATCCTGAATCATGCAGAGCACCTTCTCAACTTCTTGCTGCGCATTGATCATTGGTGTAAATGTGATGCTTAACCAGACAGATTCGCCCTGTTTATCGTATGTCTCAAAATCTCCTGACTTAATTTTACCACTCACGAATTCCTGCCATGCCATTAACTGCTTTCTCATCAGCAGAGAGTAATCCTTATTCAATAAGTCTGCCACTTCACATTTTAAAAAAGAAGCTAACAGGGGATTAGCTTTGATGAGCTTGCCTGATAATGAAAACTCAGCAGTGGCCAAGGTAGAATCAATTGCATTAATGATGCCTGATAGCTCAGTTTGTTTGCGAGCCATTTCCTCTTGAGTGGCGGCAAGCTCCTCAAGATTCTGTTTCATCTCCTCTTCTCTTGTCTGGAGCTCTGCTGTGAGTGATTTAGATTCATTCAATAAAGACTGTGTGCGTTGATATCCTTTCATGGAAGCCATTTCGGAAGCAATATTTTCTACAACCCGCTTCAGAAACTCCACTTGATGTGGCTTCATTACTTCAAAAAGTGCCAATTCAATAGCTCCGTAGAATTGCTCATTGAATATCAAAGGAGCCACTACAATATTTCTGGGGGTGGCCTCTCCTAAACCAGAGGTAATTTTTACGTAGCTGGAAGGAACATCCGTAATAAAGACAAAGTCCTTTTCAAGCATGCATTGACCCAAAATACCCTCCCCCTCATTAACCCTTCTTTCGATAAACTTTTTCCTATCATAAGCATAACAGGCTATCATTTCTAAATATCGACCGCTTTGCAGATCGGATTCTTCAAGAAATAAAGCTGCTTGGTTAGCCCCAAGATATTTAACAAGCTGGCTTACAATTTTCTGACTGTATTGTCCTAATTCAGTTTTATCACGTAAAATTTCGCTAAAGCGAGCCAAGCCATCATTCACCCAGTTACGCTTGCTTTCTTCTTCCTTCAATTGTTGCAACTGCCCTCTTACTGCACTCAAAGCCTCGCCAATAGCGTCATCTTTTAGCAGATCATCCATTTTACCCTGGGTATCGGAAGAATCAATTTGCTTAATGTACTGAGCCGTTAAATTTAATTTTCTCTCAATCAGTTTTTGATTCTCCTGTAGATGATCAAAAGATTGTAGTGTTAGAACACCACCCTTTGCTTTGTTTTTACCAAGTAATGCGTTCGTTTCATTAAGTAAATATTGCCCGAGCTTTGAAATCAGGTTGAGCATCCACACCAAGGAAATAAAAGCTCCCAATGTACCCACTAGTATCAAGCTGAAGTGCTGATGAAAAAAAGCCAGTATAGCGGTTAGTCCTATAAAAGAGACCAGTAATGAAACGGCAAGCTGAATTTTAAGCTTCATAATACTAGCTGGCTAGATGAATTCTACCTTCAGGTACTGACTCAAATATCTTAGAGCTGAGTTTCCATAAAAACTGAGGATGAACCCTTTCACTCACATTAAACTGAAACGTAGTATTAGAAAGTATCATGGCAGAACGATCCATCCCTTCTACTTCTCTTTCCATAAAATTTTCCAATTCCTCTGCCTTCATTCTTTTCAACATGGGAACATCGCCATACACTTCTAATTTCAGATTATTCGAAAGTTCTGAAATAACAGATGCTGAAATAATGTTATCAATTTCCATCAGTAAAGCATCGTTCAACTGGTGGCTGACAAAACCAAAGGTTTGGGAAGTTATCTTAACAATTTCTGACGTTTCGTCAGCGTTAAGAATCAGATACGATTTACCCGAAAGGTCACCAATTAATTTAGTCACCAACACAATAATTTCTCCATCCTCGTCAGAAATACAAGAGAAGTCGTTAGCATGCCTTACCAATACCGATTGTGTATTGGTAATTTTCACAGACTTACCAATGAAGGAAGAAAAGGCATCAGAAGCACGCTGAAAGCCCTGATTCATAATGTGGATAATAAATTTTTCACGCTCTCTGTTATGATCCATAGCTGTAGGGCTTAGTTAAGAGAAAAGTTTTTAGATGCTCTGCCATGTGAAGACAGACTGAAAATAAAATGGAGAATGAAGGGCACATTCAACACCAAACAAACATTGCCGCTGCCAAGAATTGTAACGCCACCAATAAACTTGATTTTATCAACAGGTTTCATCAATGGTTTTTCAACAATTTCCTTTTGTTGCAACAGTTTATCCACTACAAAACCTACCGTTCTGTTGTTAAAGCTTACGACTACTATATCTAATTTTTCTTCAGGATGAACCAGATCATGTGTCTTTTGTAAAGCATTATTAGATTGGCCTATCACTGTTGGATCATAGTCAAAAACGTCCTTAAGAAAAACGATAGAAATATTTTTACCCAAATGAGAAGCTACTAAACCTCCACCTGCCTTGTGTATATCAGATCGATATAAAGAAATGACTGATTCTGTATAAGCAAGGGGTATAGCATAAACCTCATCTTTCAATTCGAACAGTAGACAAGATTTAACAGCCATTGATGAAGGGAGCGTAAGCTGAATAGTGGTTCCGACACCTGGCTCACTTATTACTTTAATCTCTCCGCCTATGGTATCAAGTGTTTTGCGTACCACATCCATGCCAACACCTCGACCTGCAATAGCTGTTACCTGGTCCATGGTGGAAAAGCCAGGCTCGAAAATCAACAGGCTTAACTCGTCAGTAGTCATGCGTGATACGTCTTCTTCCGTTACCAACCCTTTGGCAATAGCTTTTGACTTTATCCTATCATAGTTCAAACCTTTACCATCGTCTTTGATTTCGATGATCACCGCATCAGTTTCTCCGCGAGCTGTTAACCAAACGGTTCCTTCTTTGGGTTTACTTGCAGCCAAACGTTCTTCAGGGCTCTCGATACCATGCCCCACAGAGTTGCGCACAATATGAATCAATGAGTCACTGATCACTTGCAACACATTCCTGTCAATTTCCGTGTCGGTGCCTTCAAGTTTCAATACCACGTTCTTCTTTTCAATAGTGGCAGCATCACGTACCACTCTATGAAACTTATTAAATAAAAATCCTACCTGCACTAAACGAACATCCATTACTGAATACTGAAGGTCAGAACTTATCCTGCTTAACCGGGCATATTCGTTAGAACCCTGCAAACCACTGGCCGCGCGAGAAGCCAATATTCTATCCTTTTCAATAATCAGCTCTCCCACAAGATTTAGCAGATTATCAAGCTTTCTGACAGGCACTTGTACCAGATCAGAAAAGGAAAGCTTATTATCCGATTCGTCCGGAGATTCAGACTCTTCTTCATCAGAAGGCTGATTGCCAACCCCAATGGCCTCCGGTACGAATGGACTTTGAACAGAAGTCTCCAGCCCCACCGGATTCTCCTGTTTTTCTTCAATTACTTCTTTTACTTTATCCTCATTAGCACGTTTTACAATAACTTCAAGCTTGGTTTTGATGCCTTTGTACTTTACTTCCTTACCATCTCTCACAGAATTTACCAAAGCCCCTAATGTATCAGCTGCTTTAAATAATGATCCAAACAAAGACTCGTCTAGTATAATTTTTCCCTCTCTTACTTCACCAAACAAATCTTCCAGAACGTGGGCCATTTCTGCTATGCCGGTATACCCCATGCCTGCGGCATTGCCTTTTAGGGTATGCGTTATGCGAAAAAGTGCATGCACAGTATTTTTATCGCTGCGACTTTTTTCCAGTACAGTAAGAAGTCTGTTAATTTCTTCAAAGTTCTCGAGCGCTTCTGCTAAAAAGATCTCTTTATATTCTTCTTCCTTGTTGCTCATACGCCTGCATTTATAAACAGCTGACAATAAAACCTGATATTTGTGCGAGGGGGACAATTTGCTTTACAGCTCCATATTCAAAAGCAGCTTTAGGCATACCATACACAACCGATGAGTCCTCATCCTGCGCAATAGTGTATCCTCCCATATTTTTAATCTTGGCCATGCCTAACATTCCATCCTTACCCATTCCGGTAAGTATGACACCTATGCTCCTGCTTCCATAGGTGTCGGCAACAGAGTCAAAAAGGCAATCGATTGAGGGATAATTAAACTCTTCAAATTTTTTATTGGTATAGGTAATCATTGGTTGCCCGGTGATCATATTTTTTTCGATGCAGGTATTTGACTCCCCGTTGGCTACATAAATATTTCCGCCCTTGAGGGTTTCACCTCTTCTACCCAGTTTTACAGGTAAGGGACTATTTTCATTTAACCTTTCTGAAAATGTTTCTAAAAACCGTGGGGGCATGTGCTGTGCTATGACCACTGGAATTTGAAGATTTCGAGGTAGGTTATTGATAATTAACTCTACCGCACCGGGTCCACCAGTTGAGGCACCAATAACGATGATATCGTAATTAAGTGTTTGGGTGAAAGTATGGGTGTGTGTATTTTTATTTGACTGCTGGCGGTTTTTCAGCAGGTTAGTATCCGTAAGCGAAGCTTCACGAATAAGTTTTAATAGAGGATAATTAAATGCATTTCGGCTATCTGCATCGGTTGGTTTGTCAATAAACTCGAAAGCACCATACTGCAGGGCATCAAAAATGCGTGAATTGGTTTTGTTCAATGAACTTAAGACGATGATAGGTGTGGGCCGCTTATCCATAACCGCCTTCACCAGGTACATACCATCATACTCAGGCATCACCATGTCAGTAATAACCACATCAGGCTTTAACTCCAAAGCCATATCGCTCCCTACCCTGCCGTCTTTCGCTGTACCAACTATTTCAATTGAAGCATCTGCACTAATCAGATCCGTAATTAACTTACGCATCAGGGCAGAGTCATCAACAACAAGGGTACGAATGCGCTCGGCAGACATGGTATAGAGAGATTAAGCGTTAGTAACTGCTTGAACTAATTGTTCATTGGTGAATGGTTTCACTATATAAGCGCGTGCACCCAGTCGAAGTCCTTCATTTACAACAGATTCTTGACCAACAGCACTAATCATAACCACTTTTGATTTAAGACCTTCTTCCTGATACACCTTCAAAATATCTGTCCCGATCATATCAGGAAGAATATTATCCAGTGTGATCAAATCAGGCTGCAGTTCAAAAGCCAAATCGATAGCTTCTTCTCCATTAGCAGCCTGACCAACAACGCTGTACCCATTACCCTCCAGCGCATCTTTAATTAAGGTGCGCATGTAAAGAGAATCATCTACTATTAGAACACTCTTAGCCATGGTAGTTTAGTTTAATTAATAAATTTTATATTCATTACTTTGTGAAAAACGAACTGTCATTGTTCCGGTCTTGGCATCAAACTTTGCAGATCGACTTTGTATTCCTCCAACATCTTGTGCAGCGATATAAATTCTTTGTTGAATGAGCTGCTCAAGTACTGAGCTTGCATTTTGGGCACCTACTTCATAGCCTGTAGCGATAACATTTGCACCCCCCACCACTTTGGCTCTCAAATTAAGCAGGTCGCTGCCCAAAGCCTTAAACTGTTTTAGTAGTTCTGCAACAACGGTTGGTACATGTTGTGGAAGCAATATGTGAGCTCCTCCAGAAATACCAGTTTGGCGATCTTGGAGAAATAAACCAATACAAGAACCAAGCCCCAAACAATTGTATGTTGTTTCTTCATGGTTACTAACTACCAACTCATCAATATTTAATTTATACTCCGTCATGCTGCAGTTGCCTTCTTCAAGTTTGTCGTTAACTCCTGATCTACCACTTTAAAGATGTCAATCAGAATAATTAAGCGCTCACCGGTTTTGATAATGCCTTTGATATAATTTACCTCAGCATTAGCATCTGCGATGATACCCACTGACTCATCAAGGTCATTGGCATTGACTGAAATTGTATTGGGTACTTCATTGACCAGAAGGCCCATCTTTAAATCCTCGCTTTCTACCACAAGCGTATAGCGCTTGCCTGAAAGTTGCGTTTCAGTTCTTTGCAAGTTGAATCGTTCTTCTAAATCAAAAATGGCAATTACATTTCCTCTAATATTGGCCACACCCTTCACATAATGCGGTGTTTGTGGCATTTTCGTAATATTAGGCGTAATGACTACCTCTTTAATCTGATCGATTCTTAATCCATATTCTTCCTGACCCAATTTAAAAACTACAATCTGCAGTGTTCTTTGGGTATTGTTTTCAGTTTGTTTTGATGCAGTTACTTCGGCCATACCTAATTATTTAAGGGTTTATCGATCGAGGTCATCATCCATCGATTGTTAACACAACCGATGGATGCACCTGAGCCTTTTTACTTTCTTAGTTTAAACTGTTGAATTCCTGCTTGTAGTTCGGCAGCTACCGCAGATAGTTCATCACCCGCTTTAGCTATTTCCAACATACCAGAACTCATCTGCTGGCTTGAGCTTGCCACTTGCTGTGTACCGGCAGCTGTCTCTTCAGATACCACTACGATCTGTTCTATGTTCTTCACAACAGTAGAGATAGCTTCCTTCTGTGTGCTGGTGGCTGATTGAATCTCTTTAGAAGAAGAGAAGGTTTCTTCACTCGTTTTGGCTATTTCCTGGAATATAACCTCAGCTTCAACGCTTGACTTATTACCTTCCTTCACGCTGCTTTCCATGATTTCGATTGCCTTACCAGCAGCCTGTGTATCTTTCTGCACATCACCGATAATCTTCTCAATCTCTACAGCAGATCTTCTGGAATCTTCTGCCAATTTTCTAATCTCTTCAGCCACCACTGCAAATCCACGGCCTGCATCTCCGGCTCTCGCTGCTTCAATGGCTGCATTCAAAGCCAGTAAATTAGTTTGGCTGGCAATGTCAGTTATTACGTTCAGGGTACGGCCGATCTCCTCGGTACGTTTAGTGAGTACACTGATTGATTGTGAAGTCTGTCCGGCTGAATCCTTTATACCATTCATGTTGTTAACAAGTACTTTTACAGTTCTCATACCCTGGTTAGAACTTTCTAATCCTTTCTCAGCCGCTTTGTTAATCAGATTAGCCTTTTTCTCCATGTCATTTGAAGAACTCATCACATGGTTAATCAATTTAGAAGACTCATCAGTGCGAGAAGCCTGATCTTGCGCTCCTTTTGCCATTTGAGAAATGGCTGTAGCTACTTCGGCAGTATTACGCTTCATGTCATCTGTCTTTTTCTGCAAGAGATCAGAAGATTTAGCCACTACATCTGAACCCTGGCTGATTTGCCCTAACACTGAGTTTAGATTATCAAGTGTTCTATTTACCTCGGCAGTCAAACCTCCATTATCAACTGCAGTGTTACAACGTAGACTTAAGTCACCTTTCGACATGGCCTTGATGACGCGAATTACTTCAGTCATGTCCAATGCATACTTCACAACCTTATAGGGTTTGCCATCAGCATCTTTGATAGGATTATAAGAGGCCTGAATATAAATCTCATCACCACTCTTCGTAATGCGCGTATAGGTTCCTACAAAATACTCACCACGGTTCAACGTATCCCAGAAACTTCTGTATTCGGAACTCCGCGCATATTCAGGATCAACAAACATGCGATGGTGTTTACCTTTTAGTTCATTAATAGTATAACCAAGGGTCTTTAAGAAGTTATCGTTGGCATCAATGATCGTTCCGTCCATATTGAAGGAGATAACCGCGTTTGACATACCAATGGCTGCCAGTTGTCCTTCATAATCAATATTTTTAAGTTTTTGTGCGGTGATGTCGTTCGCAAGCTTTATAACTTTTATGACATTGCCTTTATCATCTTTCATGGGCGTATAATTCGCCTGAAGCCAGATGTCATTTCCATCCTTTGTCTTACGCTTAAACTCACCTGTTTGAGGATGACCATTTCTTAGGTTTACCCAAAGTTGTTGATATGCCTGGGAGCTCACGTATGCAGGATCGCAAAAAATACGGTGATGTTTACCTTGAATCTCATCAAGGGTATACTTCATCGTATTTAAAAAAAGATCATTTGCCTTAATAACATTTCCATCAGGTGTAAATTCGATATAGGCGTTAACAGCATTGATGGCACTCATGGTACCTTCTAATTCTTGCTGTTTCACCACTTGCTCTGTGATAACATAGCGTACACCAATGTACTTGATCGGTTTACCATTAGGTCCCAAAACAGGAGCAATCAAAGCATCCACCCAATAAGCTGATCCATCTTTACATCTGTTCTTGATAATGCCTCTGAATATCTTACCCTTTCCAATAGTAGCCCACAACTCCTTGAACACACTCTTAGGCATATCAGGATGACGGAACATGCTATGCGGTTGGCCGATACACTCCTCGCGAGTATACTGCGATACCTCACACAATAAATCGTTAACATAAGTAATGTCTCCTTTTAGGTCGGCTTCAGAAACCACACATGCCACATTAATCTGATCCATGCGGGTTTTTAGCTCTCGCTGCAAATCTTCAAGTTCCAAAGTGGACTTCTTTTGAACTGTAACATCCTTTACGTATAAAGTGCTTTGCACTCTATCACCCGCAACAGCCTTTGTCACAGAAACTGCACACCAGAAACTATCTGATACACCACGCTTAACTTGCAATTCAACTTCTTCTCCACTCGATAAGGCTTGAATTTTAATTACTTGCTCTGGTGCAAATAAGGCAGATAAAGAATTACCAATTATCTGATTCTTATCTACTGCAAAAAGTGTAGCAGCCGATTTATTAATGCTCAATAGCTGACCACCCTGATCAAACGTAATAATACCATCTACTGCCTGATCGTAAGCATCCACCTGTGCTTTCAATAAGTTTTCAATCTCGGTTAAGCGTTTACGAATCTCAGTAGAAGACTCTGACTTTGCAGCAGGGGCACTTCCTCCAGTACCACCATTTTCCTTATCCTGATAATAATTTGGTTTCATAAATCTTGATTTAACGATGTGTGTCTAGTTTAATTTATAAGAGGCCTGCGGCATGTCCGATCATTACCAGGAACCAGGCAAGAGAGTATATAATAAAGAGTATAGGGATAGTCCATGCAGCTATTACCAGAAACTGAATAAACCCTGAGCGCAGTGGCATCCATGTTTTATTGAGTCTGATCAATAGGGCCTTGTTCATCATAATTAGTTAAGACAAGTATGGTGAAAATCGAAATCGCTCACAGTGGGATATTTGATGACTGTAAGTTGCCTTGTTTGCCAGGTGTAGGGTCTTTGAGAAAATTGAATAAGCTCATTACCTTCTTTAATTAGCTTCTGTATTACAGGCCCCAAACTATCAGCCACCTCACCTTGTTGCTCAGCTCTTTCCAGCATCTCTTTGCGCACCATCGCATTTGTGTTAGTCCAACGCTCACCCTTCATGATTTTATAAAAAAGTGTTCTGGATGCTTGCGTAGATTTGCAAAAGCTTACAACAGCAGCATCATCGGCAAATGACCGAATTGCTTGTAGGAGTAATTGAGAAGACTTACCAACAGTTATGATTAATAAATGATGTTGATGGCTCATCATCATTACTTCATGATAATATGTACTCAAACCACCGAGATAAGCCAATACCTGCGTTTCATTGAAATTAGCCTTATGTCGAAGTTGATGAGGTATCAAATTCAGGTCAATTTCTGCCGATGTAATAATAGCCTCCATACCTGTTGTTTTTTATGTAAAGATGGCTTTGATCCTAGCGTAACTCAATCCGCGAATACTTGTATTTTAATCTCCTGTTATCTACCGAAAATCAATCAGTAGAACTACGTAGTGCTGCTTGTCATTTTTGAATGAACTGTATGGGCAAAAAAATAGCGCCACTCCCCAACAGAGAATGACGCTAGTTCCTAACCTCCTAAAACAATATTTATATGTTTATTCAGACTGATTAAGCAGCTTTTTTCGATTGATCAACTTACCCTTAGGACTATTGGGAATATATACCTTGAAAACACTTCCGAAACCCACTTCAGAATTAAGACTTATGTTTCCTCCTAATTGCTCTACCCCTTCTTTCGCTATATACAAGCCTAAACCTGCGCCTTTAGAATGCACGGAGGCCTTGTAAAACATATTAAAGATCGATTCAAAATACTGTTTGGCAATACCAATACCATTGTCGTGTATTTCAATCAATACTGCATCGGAGGTAACCTCCGTAGTAATGTTTATAAATGAGTGTGCTTTATTGACATCGACAAACTGAATGGCATTTCTGATCAGGTTATCCAAAACAATTTCAATTCTATCTGAATCGTTATAAAATAAACTTGATCCCCTGACACTCACTTGGATTTTGATTTTTCCGAAGCTTTCATCTCCGCAATGGTTATTGATAATTTTCCAAATCAATGATTCAAAATCAATCTTTTCACTATGAATATTTTTATAAGTTGTTTTAGAGAAACTTATAATGTCATGAATGATTTTGTCTAACTTATGAGTACTGGTCTCAATTTTATCTGCATACTCTACCAAAGTATTATCTTTCGAATCCATTCTGATAAGATTGACTAAGCCCATAATCGTAGTTAATGGCGCCCGTAAATCATGGGAGGTGCTATATAGAAACTTCTCCATCTGATGGTTAATCTTGGCCAGCTGTTGGTTTTTCAACTCCAGGTTCTGCTCAAAAGCCACCCTTTCAGAAATATCAAGAGCAGTCCAGTTAATCATGGGTTCTCCCAGTTCGTTAGTTTGTATTTGAACATTCACAAGGGCGACAATCTTCTTTCCACTTAAGGATTTGAAGTTAACAGCTAAACCCTGCACCCGATGTTCGCGTATTACACGGCTCTTTAATTTTTCGTATTCGGAGGGATCATGAAAAAGATCAGCAATAATAAATCCTTTGGCTCTTTTGTACTGGTTGAATCCAAAAGTTTCTACAAAAAGTCTGTTGCTGAACTGGAGTTGATCTTGTAGGGAGGAGCGAAAGATGATTTCAAAAGTATTATCAACAAACGAGCGATATAGGTTACGGAGTCTTAGGGCCTGCTTCCTGCGCTCTAAATCCTCCTCACTGCCATCTTTAATTAAATCTTGGTTCACCGCAATCATATCTGCCCGATTTCACAACAAAGTTGGATCAGAAAAGCAGTGTAATCAATACAAAGAATTCAGGAATTTTAATGGGTATAAATACGTAGGTAATGTGTTACACTTAGTTGATGATTTGTAACTGCCTTGCCTTCTTTACCAATTCGATAGCATTTTTTACAGTAAACTTTTTCATCAGGTTGGCTCGATGCGTCTCGACCGTACGCGGGCTGATGAATAATTTATCAGCCATTTGCTGACTAGTCAACCCTTCATCAATGAGTTGTATAATCTCAACTTCTCTATTGGTGAGCTTCACTATTTCCTCGGGTTGTCTTTTACGCGTAACATTTTGCTTATACTTAGTCAAAATAACTTCTTGCACCTTCTGACTGAAATATGTCTTGCCTTGTAAAATAGCCCGAACGGCATACTCTAATTCTTGTCCACTTTCGCTTTTCACTACATATCCTTTCACACCACTTTCAATACAACGGCTTATGTAGTCCTCATCGTCATACATGGACAGCATGAGGATATTAGCATTGCTATCCATGTCAAGCACTTTTTTGGCAGCATCCATACCATTCATGTCGGGCATGGAAATATCTAAGATTAAAAGATTGGGTTTAAGGGCAGCATATTTGTCAATGGCTTCCTGGCCATTAGATGCTTCGCCCACTACATGAAAATCCTTTGCCTGTTTTAAAAGATTCTTTACGCCTTCACGAATCATCGCGTGGTCATCTGCCAATACTATCGTATACTTATTAGACATTCAATTTTCCATTTTATTTGATCGGTACTTCTGCAATAATAAGCGTTCCCCGCTTATTATCACTCTCGATGGTCAATTTACCACCCATCATTTCAGTACGTTCGCGCATATTAACAAGGCCATGGTGCGGCTTCCCATCATTCACAGGTTTGATTCCAATGCCATTGTCTTCCACTATGAGTCTTATGTTCTCCTGATTACTCATCAGTTGGAGACTGATGGTGCTGGCTTGTGCATGTCGTATAGCATTGTTAATAGCCTCTTGTGCAATTCTATAGAAATTCACCTTTTGATTCTGCTCAACTGCCGGCACCTCACCTGTTTGTTGAAAGGTAACAGCTACGGTTAATGTTTCATGGATCTGCTTGCAGAGCGACTTTAAGCAGGTACTCAGATCAAAATCTTTCAGCTTAGAGGGTAAGAGATTTTCTGAAATTCTTACAGATTCTTGTATGGCCTCATCCATCAATTTACTGATATCAACAGCTTTGTTTTTATCACTCACAAGCATATTGATATTCATTTTAATAGCATTGAGCATTTGACCCAAGCCATCATGCAGATCTTTGGCGATACGGCTGCGCTCCTTTTCCTGGCCTTCAATTAAGGCAGCCACCCGTGTATTTTCAAATTCTCGCAGCAAGCGGGCATGTTCTACCTTCTCCGTTAAGTCTTTAAACACCAACACATAACCAATTTGCTCTCCCCTTTTATCAGTAATGGTACTAATGGTTCCATCTCCGATGGGTATTAACTTATTCTTTAACCGCAAAGATAAGCCCACCTGCAGGGTGTTGACTTCCTTCCCTAAAACACATTGAATAGGGTTTACCGGAAAATCTAAAGTCGTATCGTTTTGCAGAGGTAATATTTCTGTAATACTTTTTCCAATTGCAGTTTCCAGCTGCACAGCGGTAAGACTTTCGGCCGCAGTATTGAGGTAGGTTACATTAAACTGACTATCTACAATAACCAGGGCATCGCTCATGGCACGCACCGTAGCGTAATATTTCTCTTCGCTCTTTCTCAGTCTTGACTCAATATCATGCTTGTATAAAGCCATTTCAAGCACCGTAAAAATTTCCCGATCTTCAAAAGGCTTGGTTAAATAGCCATAAGGCTCCGTTATTTTAGCGCGCTGGATGGTATCCTTATCGGTAAGGGCAGTGATGTAAATGACAGGAAGATTAAATCTGGTTTTGATTACACCTGCGGTTTGTATACCATCGATTTCACCGTTGAGCATGATATCCATCAATACTAAATCAGGCTTGGTGTGCTCCAGAAACTGGAGCGCCTTTTCTCCAGCATCCAGTATACCATAAACATGGTATCCTTCGCTCTCCAAAGTTTTTTGAAGGTGATAGGCAACAATAAAGGAGTCCTCTACAATCAGGATACCAGCTTTAGACATAGTGAGGGGTCAAATATTTAAACTAAACTAAATATATATAAACATGTGTGATTACATAATTCGTCATTATAAAACTTGACAATAATCAGTTGAATACTAAGCCTCAATTTTAAAATCAATTTCAAACTTAGTGCCTTGCATTCGTTCAATTTTTACCTCTGCTTTTAATTGTTTGATAAATATTTCCAGCAATTCCATACCAAAAGATCCATGCAAACCAGGTTTGATGTCTGCCGGAAGTGAAATGCCATTATCCGCAACCTGAAGGGTACAACTATTGCCTTGCCTTTTGAATTGAATGGCAATTACACCAGATAGCTTATTTTTAAAGGCATGCTTATAGGCATTGACTACCAACTCGTTTACAATTAAACCACAATGGATGGCATAATCTAAATTGATCTCTGCAGATTGGATGTCGACAGTCAAATCAATTTGTTTGTCCTGTTGCGCCATACTCACCTGTAAATCACGGATTAAACGCATCAGATAATCCTGCACGTTTACCTGGTTAATGGAGCCTGTTTGCAACAAACGCTCGTGAATTAAAGCCACCGAACGTATTCTTTGTCGCATGTTATCCAGGAAGTCGCGCGACTCAGAAGGATTCATGCTGGCCATCTTGATAAAGATAATTGAGGATATCAGCTGAAGATTATTTTTGACCCTATGATGGATTTCCTTGATCAAAAGATCTTTTTCCTTCAAGGCATCGATCAATTGTAACTCAACCATTTTTTGATCGGTTACGTCTATGATCACGCCATTCCAGAGCACCCTGCCATCAGACATTTCGCTTGGGCGGCTCCTTCTTCGGAACCATCGCCAATCGCCATTCATTTGTTTAAAGCGATACTCAATATCAAAAACAGTAAGATTGGCATTTACTTCGTCTGTCTTACGCTGGTTCTCTAGCTGATCATCTGGATGGATATGTGCTTCAAAAAGACCTGGATTGTCCAACAACTCCTGTACACTAAGTCCGGTAATGCCTTCTATACCTGAGCTGAAATAAATGTATCTGCTCTCCTCCTTGTTTGATGGAAACTCTTCAAATTGATAAATGGCCACCCTCGGTAAATTATCACTGATTACTCTGATACGCTCTCTACTCTCTTGCATTACATATTCAGCCTCCTTTAATTCTGTGATATTGTTGAGTGTAGTAATCACACTCATCACCTCTCCGCTGTCATCCAAACGGGGAATCACATCTACCAAAAGCCAAATCCTCTCGTTTTTAGTCGGCTTGTTGACACCCATGACCACCCCTTTAATAGATTTCTTTGTACGGATGGCTACAGGCACTGGCAATTCTTCAAAAGGGAAGGGTGCTCCATTTTCGCGGACGTGCTTCCAACGTGGATCATAAGAAGTCATACCAATTAATTGATCCTCTGTTAAACCCAATAAGTCCAAACCAGCTTGATTACTTGAAATAATCTCTGTATCTAAGCTTTGAACCAATACTCCTATGGTTAAATCACGAATGAGTGTTCTGTATCGATGTTCACTTTCTACAAGTGCTATCGCCTTTTGCTGTCGGTCAAACTCTGCATCAATGGCTTGAACGGCAAATGCAATATTTTCGGTTACCTCTTGCAGCAGGTTAATCTCCTTATCGGTAAAGAAATCCAGCTCATCTTTATAAAGTGTGAAAACAGCGATTACTTCCTTACCAATAACAATAGGAATAGCTATGCTTGAACGGTAATTACGCTTCAGGGCTTCTTCACGCCATAAGTTATAAGCACTATCAGCGGCATTATTGATATTATTATTCACCGCTATTCTTTTCTCTCTGGCTGCAATACCTGTTGGGCCCCAACCGGCCGGCACATCTAAAATAGATATGGCTGGTATACTATCAAAATAATGATTTTCATGTCCACTCCATACCAGTGGCTCAACTTCTTGCAATTCATTATTCACCAAGCCTATCCAGGCCATCCTAAAGTTTCCGTATGTGATCGCTATATCGCAAACTTTCATAAATACCTCCTTCTTGGTACTCGCATGGACCACCATTTGGTTGATCTGACTCGTTACCAGATACAAGCGATTTGACTTGACCAATTCTTTTTCTGCTAACACCCTGGCGGTGATGTCCTCCATAATAGACAAATGAATGCCCGGTAAAATATTACTTACGGCACTATAGCGTGTGCTGAGAATTTTTCCCGTCTTGGTTTTTAAGTCAATAGTACCTGCTTGTCGTCCCTCCTTTAAGAATTCCTGAAACGGATCTTGTTGCGCTGATTCATGGACAGTCACTTGGGCTACATTCAAGTGCACAAATTCTTCTGATGAATATTCTAATAGTTTAAGTGCAGCTTCATTACCACTGAGGTAATTGCCATGATCATCAGCCAGGATAATGGCATTGATGGCGTTATCGAAAATTGCTTTTAAACGTGACTGGCTTTCCTGTAGTTCCTCTTGTGCAAGCCTATGACTTGTCACATCAAAAATTACAGTGTACCACAAGGTAGATCCGTCTGCTTGCCGTTTTGGGGTACCCCTTGCCTCTAACCACTTTAATTTACCTGAGGATGTAGTAATACGCCATTGCCAGTGCCAGTGGCTTAGAGTTCTTCCCGATTCCATGACAGAGGAAAACAAACCTTGCACATCGTCAGGGTGTACCATATCCCAAAGTACTTTTGCACTTTTCATCGACTCCTCAGGGTCGATTTCCCAAATTGTATAACAGCCGTTACTCATATAAGCAACAACATCATTACCATCTGGATAAAGTATGTATTGAAATATAGCACCGGGAATATTTTCGGTCATAGACCTATAACGCTCCTCGCTGTCTTTTATAATCTGATTCTTTACCTCTTCTTCAGTAACATCATAATTAACACCAATCATCCTAAAAGGATTACCCTCGGCATCATATTCTGGACTGCCAAAACCTTTCACGTACCTTATGGAAGCATCCGATTTTCTTGTAATCCTAAATACTATATCAAAATTTTTCTTCTCGGTTATGGCATCTTGAACCTGTTTATTAAAATAGACACGATCCTCTTCCAACACTAATTCATTAAAGAATGAAAAGTCAATATCACGTCCTTCAGGTACGCCAAATATTTTATATTCCTGACTGTCCCAAATGATTCTTTCAGACTGGACATAGAACTCCCAAATGCCCATATTACCAGACTGCGTTGCCAACAGCAGACGATTATAGACTTTCCCCAGCTCAATTTCGTTCAACTTCTGTTCAGTGGTATCAAGGCCTACACATTGAATACAAATAGGCTTACCTGCTTCATCCTGCAAGGCCACATATTCCCAGTCAGTCCAGAAGTAACCACCAGCAGGATTGGGTTTTCGTAAAGAAACCGTTTGAACCTGTCCGGGATTTCGCAAGCACTTAGCCACCACTTCTAAACAATTGCCATGATCGTCAGTCAATATTGTTGACAGGGCATTGACTCCTATAATTTCTTCAGCTTTCAAACCAAACTTTTCATAAAACTTTTGGTTGGCAAAAGTATAGTTCCCCTGCAAGTCAGTTCTAATCAAAAAGCTTGATTGCGAATTGACCAGGGATTCAAAATAGCGCTTGCTTTGAAAGAGCTCTTGTTCTGCATTTTTCCTGGCAGAAATATCTGAAGCATTAAAAGACACACCAATGATCTCTCCCCGTTTATTGCGAACAGGTAAATACCTGATTTGATTCCAATACTTAATAATAGGACTAAACGCAACTTCCCTTTCTATAGTAACGGACTCGCCCGACAATGCCATTTTGAAATTGCGAATCAAATCCTCCGCTAAATCCGGTGGTGTAAAATCCAGAATACTATCACCTATGTGTACTTCTCTTTGATAGATCCTGTTGGCACCTAAGGCTGCAGATTGATTAAAAGAACGAATCTTAAGTTCAGGATCTAGTAAGAAGGTTGCATCTGTAGAGGCATTAAGCACTGCATTTAATTCATCGTACACATTTTGTAACGACTGTTCTGATTGCTTCCTCTCAGTAACATCCAAGAAACTCGCCACTGCTCCAATTAAAGTTCCTTTATAATCGAATAATGGTGCAGCATTTACGTTAAGCCACTTCAACTTTTCACCTGGGGCTAGGATGCCGTGCTCTACACTAATTGCTTGTTTCTTTTCTCGCAAGGCAATTGCTAAAGGTAATTTATCCTCTGGGTAAAGATTACCAGCCTCGTCTACTTGTCGCCAATCTTTCGAAGCAAAATACCGGTGTTCAATTTCTTCACTTTCAAGTGACAAGATATCGGCTGCTGTTTGATTAGCATAAGTGATGTCTCCGTTTACATCAACCACTACTAATCCGCTAATCATGGTCTGGAAAATACTATGGAGTTTAGCTTCTGATGCTTGAAGCGCTAATTCGAGTTTCTTCCTTTTCGTAATATTAATAGCAAGACCATCCCAGATTGTTTTCCCATCGGGCAGCCTTCGTGGATTTGAACGTGTTTGAATCCACTTAGTCTTTCCACTCGGGGTAAGTATCCGGTATTCATGTTCAAAAGGTGTCAGGTCTCGTCTTGAAATTTCACCCTTCTGCAACATGGCTTCTAAATCGTTGGGCAACACCATGTTAAAACCAAGCATCGGATCCTTTGCGAGCATATCAGCCGATATTTCAAACAAATCGTTTACCCCGCTACTTGCATAAGGGAAACTTTCTATTTCACCTTTTTCATTAACAACATATTGATAAATGATTCCATCATTCAAGTTATTAGTAATGCTTCTCAATCGCTCCTCATCTTCTGCAATCTTCTTTTGGGCTTCTAGTTTTTCAGTAATGTTCAGTGAAATACCTCCTACTGCGAATATATTATTCAAAGCATCTCTCAGCGGGAATTTATATTCAAGGAAAGTTTGTCCTTGCACAAGATGTTCAAACTGCAGGGTTTCACCAGTATCCACAATGTGCTTATCTCTTACCCTGCACCAATCCGAAAATTCTTTATCAAAAATATCATAATCAGTATAACCTGCATGAAGGTCTTTATCCTTCATAAAATCTTTATACATTTTATTATAGAAAGTGTAGCGCCCTTCGAGATCTTTAATGAAGGTAACCATCGGTGCATGATCCATAAATGTCTGCAAAGCTTGTTCGCTCCTTTGCATATCTTCCATGGCTTTTTTTAGACCTGTGATATCCGACTCAACAGCCATGTAACCGAGCAAGACACCTTCGTTAGATTTCAAAGGCTGCACCTCTATATCAAGCCAATATTTTCTGCCTGATTTGGAGTAGTTCAATAACTCTACCTTAAAGCTTTCTTCTTGCTTGAGATAAGCCCTCATCTTGGCGATGGTTGCCTGATCGGTTTCCGGACCTTGTAGAAAAGAACCAGGCTTTTTGCCAATCACTTCTTCGAAAGCATACTCAGTTATTTTTTCAAAACCCTTATTTACCCAGGTTATTAACCCTTTAGGATCTGTAAATATGACTGCATTGTTAGTTCTACTGGCAATAAGAGCAAGCTTTTCAACTTGGGCTGATAGCCGTTTTTTATCTGTAATATCCGTTGAAACAAAACTAACCCCTATTACCTGTTCATTCTCGTTTAGTATTGGATAATGCCTGAATAGCCACCAAGAAGACTCCATACCAGGTACTTCCAGGTTAAACTCTCTTTCTGCTACCTGACCAGATAAGCCCAATGAGAAATCAGCATAGAATACATCCTTAGTCGATGGCAAAATATAATCGGCTATATTTTGGCCTTGAAACATTTCCGTGTTGAAAACAACCTTGGCATTTTGTGCAGCTACTCTGTTAAAGTCAAGAATATTGGCATTATGATCCAATAAAATGGTGGAATCTGATTTACTATCAAAAAACGCACGCAATCGTCTTTGGGATTCAGTGAGTTTTAATTCAACTAACTTCCGATGGGTGACATCAGAAATATAACCATGCCACAATATGCTTCCGTCTGCTTCACGCTCTGGTGAGGCCTTGCCCTCGACCCATATAACATCACCATTGGATAAAATGACACGGTATTCATCATACCATAGTGTCAAACTTTTAGCAGAATCTTCAATAGTTTTTTGCACATGGAGCAAATCGTCTGGGTGTATCACATTAAAAACACTTGATGCATCTTGGACCAGTGTTGCTGAATCTGCACTGTAAAAATAATTTACTGCTTCACTGGTATAAGGAAAGTGAGAAGTGCCATCAGGCCTTAGCCGATATTGATAGATAAATCCAAGTAGATGTTTGGCAATGTTATCAAATCGATCAAGTATTTCTGTTTTTACCTGATCTGCTTTCTTACGATCTGTTATATCACGTAAAACGATAGAACCCTTCAAGTCTCCGCTGGCATCAACAAAAAGACTTGAGCTTATCTCAGCAGTAAAGATTTCCCCTCCTTTACGCTTCATCAACAATTCTCCTACATAAAATCCTTGCTCCTCTCGTTTCTGCAGGATTGCCTTTACTTTGACAGGATCCTCGGCCACCAGGCCCTCACGACCAAGCATCATTATTTCTTGCTCGCTCATGTTAAAAATTTTACAAGCCGCAGGATTAGCAGATAATATTTTACCGTTCGGTTCGGTAAATAATATGGCATCGCCACTATTTTCAATGATCAGTCTATTTCTTATTTCACTTTCAACTAAAATAGATTGATCAGCCTTCTGTCTTGTAATATCTTGTAAATAACCATACCAATAGTTTTTACCATTCTTTTCAACATAAGGATTCGAGTGACCTGCAATCCATTTCGTTAATCCATCTTTTGTAATTACCCGAAATTCGTAAGTCCATGGCTCATCGGAATAAAATGCATCTTTAATTGATGCATTCAATCCAACAAGATCAGCTGAGTGTACCATGGAAAATAAAGCATGGCTATCCTTGACTAGCGTATCGGCACTGATCCCAAGTAATGATTCGCAGCCTGCACTTACAAAAGGGAAAACTGCTTCCTCCTTATCAGTCAAATAAAAATTATAAATAACACCCGGAACGTTTTCAGAAAGACGTTTAAATAGTTCTGTGGTATCAATTAGTGTTTGTTCAACCTTTTTTACTTCAGAGATGTCATGAAAATTAACGAAGAGACCCAGTGGGCTTGGATAGATAAAAATCCTAAAAGCCTGGTTTGGGTCTAATACATTTACGTGATCAAGATGCTTACTTTGTTTAGTTATTAACACCTCCTGATAAGCTTCAAGAAGTTCGTTGCCCTGCATAAAAGGAAATAAGTCCACTATACTTTTTCCAATCATTTCTGTTGGCTCCATTTTCGCCATTGAAGAAAAAACTGAATTAACCATCGTAAACCTAAGGTCATGATCCAAGGCAAAGAAGCCATCGGTTATGCCACTGAGCATCATATCCATTTGATCGGCCATGATATTGTGCTCTTTCTCCCTTCTTTTACGCTGTGTGATATCATTTCTGACAGAAAGAAAATCCGTTATCTTACCATATTCATTCACATAAGGCATAATAAACGTGTCAACCCAATAATAGCTACCGTCTTTAGCCTGGTTGCGGACTTCAGCATGCCAGGTTTTTCCCTGACTGATCGTCTTCCACATGTCTACCCAAAATTCTTTGTTGTGGTAATGAGAGTTAATAATACGATGATTCTTTCCTAACAACTCATATCTGGAGTATCCACTAATGGCTACGAATTTTTCATTCACAAAGGTGATGTTGCCTTTGCTATCAGTCATTGAAACGATGCAAGAATTTTGAATCGCTTCTTTAAAAAAGTGGTCTTTGGAAACAACGGATAAAGGGTTTTGATTTATTATCTCATGCTGCTTTTCATGGCACTCTATTAAAACATAACGCTTTTTATGTTGGTTAAGTGGATGGAGGATAAGATCATATTGTTTTGATTCACCATTTCTTCTCGTAATGTTACCATTAGTAATTTTCTTGCTCTTAGCCTTCAGTGCTTTTAATTGCCTGATAATAGTAAGATCTGACAGTAAAGTATCAAGGGTACTTGCCTTTAAAAACTTTTCGGTATAGCCAAAAGATTTAACGGCAGGCCTATTCGCCTCCACAATCAAGAGGCTCTTGCTATCAACAACAAGTAATGGAATGAGATGTGTGCTAAAGTACGATGGGAGCTGATATGGTGCTTTCATGTTGCCTATTGTAGGTGTTACAATACAATAGGAAATGTAGCCATTAAAAAACTTTAAAACAGCCGTGCAAGTACGTAGGTAGATTTACGTAATTACCTTTGAATAAGATGAATTAAATAGAACTAGCGGCAAAGGGTCTAGCAGCTTTTTTGAAATCTGCCTGGTCCCCTAATTCGTGCTTTGTAAAGTGATCGACAATATCCGCCTTATAATTAAGCTTAACCGCTAAGGCCTTACAATAAGCTGCTTCGTCAGCATGGATCTGGCCATCCGCTTTGATGATGCGAAGTGCCCAGTACAATATGTCTGCCCGCGTGGGGGCATCTTTAAAGTCGTTTAAATTAACAGGGTGAGCTGCTTCTTGAATAGCATGGTTATTCAAGCCTGCTTCTGCTAACAGGCTTTTTAATACATCTTTCTCTGTTTCATCAAACTTACCATCGATCGTTGCCAGGTGCACGAGTAGGTTTAATTTTTTTCGGATTACTTCTTCCATAAAAGGGTCATTTCGGCCTCAAGTTAATGGATTTAATAGAGTTACACATCGGTGAAACTACGTATGTAGAATTGATGATTTAAATCAATTCCTTGCTTAATCTTCTATAAAAAATGAAAAATTGTCTATCTTAGAAGTTGTAGTAGCCCCATGATTCGCGCTGTAAGTATTTTTATTTTTACCTGCATTGTTCTAGGTGCGCACTGTGTTAATAGTCAAATTTTAACAGATAGTTTACGAAAAGAATTAAAGAAAGAGCATGTTGACACAGTTCGGATAAAACTACTGCTTGCTTTTTCAGAAAATCAGATGTTTAGCAATTCTGATAGTGCCTTGTATTATGCCAACAAGGCCCTGGCTTTGGCCAACAGCATTGGAAATACAGCCGGATCAATTGCAGCCATTAACAAAGTAGGACGCGCCTATTGGTCTAAAGGCAATCTTCAAGAAGGTCTCCGCTATTTTTTACAATCGCTGAAATTGGCTGAGCAGGAACAGCTACCCGAATTCATAGCACTCAACCAAGGCAGCATAGGACTTATCTTCTCCGGTTCGGGACTATACACCAAAGCCATTGATTATTACAAAAATGCCCTGCTTTATTATCAACAAGAAAAAAATTACGAGCGTATAGCCGTACTGTATAACAATACAGGGAAAGGCTTTTTAAATATGAATCAAACAGATTCTGCTGAATACTATTTTCTTGTATCTGATAGTGTAAAAAGAGTTCATGGCATTAACCTGCCCATCACAAGCTTTAATTTAGCCGATCTCTATTTTCAGCTGGGGAAACTAAAGGAAAGCCTTGTATGGCTTGTTATCTGCGAGGCTGAAAGCCATACACGCAATGATGTAAGAGCCTTAATCCGCTGCTACCAGCTTCGAGCTGAAATTGCGCTGAAAGAGGGGGATTATACAAAGGCAGAAGACCTGGCTAAACAGGCGGTAAGCATGGCTAATGAAACCCGAATTAAAGAATTGATTTACATTACGTACCGGACCTACTCTTCTGTACTCCATAAGTTAAGAAAGCACGAGACTGCCTACGACTATTTTGAACTCTACACGCACTACCGCGACAGCCTGCAAAGCATTAATACGCAAAACTCTTTGCTTGCCTATGAGTTTCTACTCAATGAGCAAGAGATTAAAAGTTTAAAAGCACAGCAAAAAATACAAGAAGAAAACAGCGAAAGAGAAAGACTGATCATGGCTGGTTTGCTTGTACTGCTCATCATCATTGCCTCCCTTGCCTATTATTTATTCAGATCCAGAGAACAACGTAAAAAATTAAATTTACAATTATCCCAACGGAACGAGGCCATCTCGCAGCAAAACAAGCTCCTTAGCGAAAAGGCAGAAAAACTTCAGGCCTTAAATAATTTTCGCAATACTATACTTTCAGTTATTACCCATGATTTAAGAGGGCCTTTTACTTCCCTGCAAAGTTTGTTAAACAGCTCACTTAAGGAGCAGCTAAGCACGCAGGATGTCGAAATGATTTTAATAGAACTCAGCAAACAATTAAGAACTATCACCGCTTTAACAGACACCCTGCTTACCTGGGGTAGCTCGCATCGGGATAATTACGAGATCAGTCTTAAAGAAATTGATTTAAATACCTTCTTCACAGAACAAGTACTTTTCTTTCAGGACAATGCCAAAGCCAAAAAAATTACACTGCGCAACGAGGTATACAATACCTTTAGATTGCAGGCAGATGAGAATATACTTAGCGTAATTATCAGAAACTTTATCAGCAATTCCTTAAAGTATTGTAATGCTGGTGATACCATTAGCCTGCAAGCCCAGATCAGTGGTGACTATATACTGCTTGAAGTGGTGGACAGTGGACCGGGTATTCCGAAAGAAGTATTGAGTCGTTTACTTTTCAATCCGGTACAATCCAAAGCCGATGGCAGTGGTTATAAGGGTGCGGGCATAGGCCTGGTATTGTGTTCTGAGCTGGCCAAGCGTATGCAGGGAAGTATTAGACTTGAGAGTGAAGAAGGTAAAGGCACCAGAGCCCTCTTTCGTTTCCCCAAATAACTTGTTTATTCAAGCATTAATATATCTTATTGTATTCTTTTAACGAAGCACTGAATAGCTTGTCGCTTATGGATATGAAAGAAATTGTTAAGCAGTTTTTACAATCGGAAAAACAGCTATCTGACAAACAATTACTCTGGCAAGAGAAAACCCGACCACTGATCAAATCGGTGCTGGAAAAAATTAAGAATCAACTCATGCTCGACATAGAGGTAGAAGAAGATGATTCAGTGGTAAATCATGAAAGCATCTATTTGTCATTTGGTAAAAAGCCCAGCGGACTGTATGACAACAAAGAAAACTTCTTCAATGAGCAAGCCAGCCTCAATGGCTTTATCACTAAGAACGGAGCAGAACTCTTTTACTCCATTGGCTACCGGGGCGAGGTCATTGTCTGGATGTCTTATCCCTTTGTAGAAGGGGTGATTGAGGAAGAAGAGAAGTTACATAAAATTCGTGTTGCCGAGCAGGAAAATATCGATCAGGCAAGCATAGAAGAAGACATCCAGTACTTTCTCACCCATGTTACGCATTGGAATCTCGGTAAAATCGGGCAGGAAAAGATTGGGTTCAGAATTAACGGACAATAAATCTTTTTTAAAAAATCACTCGTACTGGCAGATTGGTTTATGTTTCTGTTTTAAAGCAAAACGATAAAACTATAGGCTACCCTTTATACTTGTTGAATAAAAAAGTGAAAAAGGAAATCAATCAAGATCAAAGCAGCAACGAGATGCTACAGGCAGCGATAAAATATTAGTTACGTTAATGGTAGCGTACGTAAAGCGTTTGAGAAACTCCAGACAGGATAAAGCCAACTTCTACATGGCGCGGCTTATGGCGAGATTGGCTGTTGTTATTGTGATAGCTTCAATTGCAGAGCCAGGATCATACACTGTGTTTTTAAGTGATGCTCTGTGTTCACAGGGGCATTGCTTAACCACTGTTGTAACCACTGGCGGTGGCTTACATTTTTTTGATTATTAACACTTACTTCTGTGTCTAGAGAAATTGAATTAAATTCTTGTGCAGAAGATACTGAGGAATTTTTGTGCGCCATGTAGCCTTATTTAAGTAAACAAATTTATCCCGAATTCTCGGGTGAAATACTTACGTAGTTCTACAGATATACGGATTGTAAGAAAAGCTTGATTTTCAATCAATATTGAGCGCATCAAGGGCCCTCAAAATACCTTTTCATTGAAATTGAAGCGATTTAGACCATTTTAAAGCCAAGTATGCCCCTTTCTGTCGGATGTTAAAAGTAATGTTTCGAAGAAATTGTCAAGCTCAACTACGTAGAAAGCATCAAATCCTGACGAAGCTGTAGAGGAAGGCTGCCTCCAATAGAGCTATGGTACTTACCGGTAAGGCTCAAAGCCTAGTAGGTGTTGTGCTTAGTATGAAGTGTTGAGCGCTCACTTGTTGCTGTGCAGCCCCTATTGTGTGATGAATAGATGGCTTAATCAGGGACAAACCATCTTCTTGCAAGCAAGTATGGAACCGAATTCCCCCGAAGAAGCGCAAGCGTTACGCTTGTGCCGTGAATGATAGGAGCAATGAAATAATGTAGTTTTGATTGTAAATGACTAGAATGAAGTCGGTGGGAAAAATAGTTAGATTAGGAAGCACAAGCGTGACGTTTGCACTTGGTGGGGAGTTAGGGGATCATAATCTCACTACAACACCTGCTGAAAATAATAAGGAAGAAATGGGTTGAATAAAAACATCACTCACTTGGTTAACAAACACAGTTGCATTCGTAATCTTTTTTGAAAACTCTATTCTAAGGTTTGCCCTAAAGAAGTCCACGTTTGATGTTAAGTAGATTCTCTCGTTCAAATATGCCCGTAGTCCTAAACCCGTTGTATAAGTAAATGAGCGGGCAGGGGCATTTTCGTATTCTATCCTATACTTATATGTTTTGTTAATAGCAATTCCGTGAATCACATGATATTTAGAACTTAGCCGCATTGCTCCACCCATAATCTTCCATTCAGCAAGTAATTTATTGGTTAGTTTAAATGACCGAAAGCAACCCAAATTCAAACTGAAAGCATTCCAATCCTCACCTTTTCCAGACCAACTGCTACTCCGATCAAAGCGATGATTCTCTGCCGCAGCGTTAATATTATAACCAAAATTGCTAAACCTAAGGTTTGCAATAAATCCGAATTTATTTTCGGCAGCCCTTTGCGAGTAGATTGCTTCAAAATGAAATCCAGCTCTGGCATAACCTGATTTATCACTAACTGCGGTACTGGCAAACTTACCGATAGGCATGTTTATCCCTGTGTTGAATGCTAGCTTCTTTCCAGACCAATCTTCTACCACAATTTCTTGTTTAAGTTTCGGCTGGATTCCGCTTTCTACGCATAAGTTATATGCCTTGAAGTACTTTATGAGTGGATCAGCCTCGTAGGATATATTCAAGTGATCGCTACTTCCTTGACAATTTACTTGCGATTGCAATTGCATCAGGTAAGACTTATTGAATGCAGTTTGGTTTGAATTGACAATAAACTTCTTGTATATAAGTTGTTGGGGAGCATTATTGTCAATGCTGAAAAAAAATCTTCTGTTCGATATGTCGAAATACGAATATAAGGTTCCTTTTCCTTCAACCAGTACTTTGAGAAACAATTCCTCCGAACTCCATACAGGCTGGCGATTTGAAGTTATCTGATTGAGGTTATCACCTGATCTGTCAATTTGAATTCTCATGGCGATAAATCTCTCCCTGTTTTCAATGACAAATTCCTTGATAGAATCAATTGTCCCAATTTCAATCGGGGATTCCTCCGTGATTTTGTAATGTAAATTTGTCGGGTTATAAATGCCTTTCTGAGTTTTGATAAGACAATCAATCCTTTTGCCATTCCGTTTAATGATGTAACCTCTCTCATATGCATTTTGAGCATTGACAAAGAATGGAATAAATAAAATGGCAATTAAAGTTCTATTAAAAAAACGTATGTTCATTTTGTTAATGCGTGAAAACAAAAAAGGTCCAAGCGGACGCTTGAACCGGTTATTTCTTTATGTATGCTTACAAGTGTAGTCAAAAAAATTCATTAATCATTTCCTTTGATAAAAAGTCACCAATATGTTCACCTACACTTTTTACAGTAATTCAAGCTGTAATTAGGTTCCGACAACCCCTACTCGTCCTCGTTTGCAACGAGGATTATCGAGAAATGTGTTTGTTACACAACTATACAATAACATACTACAAAGTCTTCTCAAATAATTTTATTGCTATAAATTCGCTGATCTCCCGCATCCTAATGGGTTGCTACACATAAAAATAAAAAACCCTTAAATCATTTCTAATTCAAGGGTTTCAGAGGTTCCGAGCGGATTCGAACTATAATTACTACACTTAATCATACTTTACTTAAAAACCTCTTTTCAATTAAATAAATGCGCTTTTGGAGCATTATTTAGTAATTTAAGTAAAGTTTAGTAAAGCCAAATAAAGAAGTTTGTTACACATTTCGTTACACACTATTTTTGGTAAACCCTTCAAGAAATGAATATTCAGTTTAAGCTTAGGCGCTCTGGAAAACTCGACCCAAAAATCATCTTGTTTCTTTTTGACCCCAGATTTAAGGATAGAAAGTTTGTCTATTCAACATCACTTTCAATTGAGGAAAAGGACTGGGATAAAAGGAGAAGTCGACCTAAGCAGATTCCTGGCAGTCGAAATGAATACGACATAATTAACATCAATAAGCGACTTGATCTAATCGCTGAAAAAGTTAAAGAGTATCTGAGTAAAAGATATGATGAAGTTCGATTAAGTAAACCAGATCTTAATGCATTCTTAGCAAAGACATTGGAGGGAGAATCAACCTCAAAGAGTGAAGATTCCACCTTCTATACTATTTGGGAGAACTTGATTTCTACTACGAAAAATCCTAAAACGGGAAGTCCAATAACGCGAGGTACTATTAGATCCAAAAGGCAAACTCTTGAATTACTAAAAGAATATTTCAAAGCTAAAAAGAAGGATGCCTCCTTTACTTTACTTGATATAGAATTCTATCATTCATTTGATGAGTTCATGCGAAAAAAAGAACTAAATGATAATACAAGAGGAAAGCATTTTAAAGAAATAAAAGCAATTTTAAGAGAAGCAGAAGACCGTGACATTCCAGTAAACAGGGCTTATCTAAAAAAGAGTTTTAAAGTTATTCGCTCCAACCCAGACAATGTGTATTTGAATGAAGACGAAATAAGAAAAATATATAAACTTGAGCTAACCCCAGGCCAGTCTAGGCAAAGAGATCTATTTGTTATGGCATGTTACGTGGGGGCACGCCATAGTGATTGGAGCCAGATCAATAAAGGCAACATTGTAAAAGAAGGAGGTAAAGAGATGCTTCGAATTAAACAGACTAAGACTGGGGATATTACTCATATCCCCATTCATTCAGCCGTAAATGCAATATTGAATAAGTATAACGGGTTCCCACCTAAAGTAATAGCCAATCAAAAGTTCAATGAGGCTCTAAAAACAATTTGTAGAAAAGCTGAGTTAGGCGTTGTGAAAATTGGGAATGATCTAGTTGAAAAGTCAGAAATGATCACTACGCATACAGCCAGAAGATCTTTTGCTACAAATGCATACTTATCTAGGTCTATGGACGTATATCAAATTATGAAGTGTACCGGACATAAATCCGAATCATCATTCCTTCGATACCTAAAGTTAGATGGTAAAGACTATGCTATACAAGCTGCCGATTCAAAGTTTTTTAAGGATGATTCTTGGGCAATTCTAAAGATAGCATAGCAAATTTTTAATATTAGAATTATGGATAATAAAAATGAATACAAAGATTTATTTTTCAGTGCCCTAGAATTTACAAAAGCCTTAGGACTAAATCCAAGCAATCCGGCTAGGTATTCCGCCCTAAGTCAAAAAGAAGTCACTCTCGAAGAATTAGAAAGGATCAAAAATACATTGAGATTTTTTTGCGAAAAAAATGAGATTTCGCCAAAGGATAACTGTATCAAAATTAACCTTCTTTTAAAAGAAATAGTTGAAGATATAATACAGATACCATTGCTATTTGTTACAGGTAATTACTACATATATGATCCATACTCCCTTGAATTTATAAACCAATACAGCTTTGACCAACAATCTGCAAAAAGCCACCTAGAAAATAATCCAGAACCAAACAGCAAAATGAAATTTCATTGTTGGTTATCAACATACCAACATTTTATTATAGATCTTACAATTAAGGCAGATCTGGATTTGGATATTCTTTTTTGTGCAGGTACCATGCCTAATTTAAGATACATACCAATAGTAATAGGAGAGGAATACATTGATAAAATTGGAGGAGTGAAACATGCTTAAGATTTAATTGGTCTCTCAAGGAATAACTAGTATTTTCAATTAAGCTCCTAGGCAGCCAATCTGCATATAATTACATAATTAAAAAGGACATTCATTTTGGTGCGAAATCAGGGGGATACAAAACGCAGAATCTCCACGATTGCAAAAACTGAAAATTTGTTACTCCAAAGTCAATGGATGAAGATTTCTATCATTATTATAATCGATGTATTTAAATTTCTGCAAATTATTCCCCCAACCATCTATATGCTCTTCTGAACCCTCTTCTTTCTGCTTCATTCACTTTTTTAGCATAAAATTCACCGCTTTCAAAATCGATTTTTGTTTTGTCATATTGCTGGTCAAAAGGTAAGTGATAAATCTTCTCTTTGGTGGCAGGGTTTATATTACATTTTATGCAAGGATATCCAAAATCTAATTCAATCCCCTCTTTAACTTTAATATTCAGAGTTTTACTAAATTCCCGGGCTATATCTGACAAGACTGTTGATGTCACTATTGTTCCAATTATTTTACCACTGTTGTAATCTTCTAAAAAGGAATGTAAATTACATTCCTTACTCCCTGAAAAATCCATGTAGTGTTTAACAGTTGTGCCGAATAATTGGTTTATATGGTTTTCTCTAATCGGAATTTTTTTTGCCTTTGACCAATATTTACACTGAATGACTTCTGTAATATTATCTTTAGTGCAAACTAGATCCCTACCAAGATCTTCTAAGCCTTTTTCAATTCCAAAGTATTGAACCTTATAACCTTCCCTTTCATATAAATAGCCGATGTACCGCTCATAATCACGTCCAATTTGCCATGGTGATTTATTGCTAGACCAATAACGATCAAGTGCTTTCTGATTACGTTCCGTTTGGTTTAGTTTAAGATATTCACCTTTTTGAATATAATTTAAAACAGGATCTTCATTTTCTTCAAGTTCCTTTTCAGAGTATAATGCTTCTAATAGTTGATCAGAATTAATTCCAATGTATTCGGAAAGCCAAGGAAATAAAGACTCATAGTATTTAATAGTGTATTTCATTATTAAGTACTCTTTCTTAAAGAGAGCTTTTTCCTTTGTGATTTCCTTAATTCTTTCAGCCTGTTTTAAAGCAGGCCTATTTTTTCTCTCTAAGTAACTGGCATAAATATTATCTAAATTTTCGTAGTAGTCTGAAATCGCTTTTGCTAGCCACGGAAAGCCAATTTCCTTTTCTGAAATTATTTTTTGAATATCTTCTTCAATTTTTATAGGTAATTCTTTACACTTTGTAAGCCTAGCTATACGAAGGTCAATTTCAAACTCTTCATTTATCTTTTTTACCTGCTCCTCATGAATTTTTGTTAAATTTTCAATCTCATTTTTTTGGCTTTTAATACTGAAATCAAATTCTTCTTTTAGCGAATAATAATCAGATGATAATTTTACATTATCATTTTCTGTGATCGTATTTTTTCTAGAAATTTCTTCCTTTTCCCTGAGTAAGGTTTGAACCATTATTTGATTTTTGTTAAGAGCCTTTTGAAGATCAGAAATAGTTTTTTCTAATCCATTTATTTTTTCCTCCTTCACCTTCAGTAAAGCAGATAGCTCATTTACTTTATTTTTATTGAAAATATCCATTATTCGCATTTATCGCATATGCTCGGTTTTGCAGCGTCACATTTATTCATTGAAACTAATTAAAAAAAGCAATGATGCATAGCAGTTGACTTGCATTAACAAGCTATTTATTGAAGGTCTTAACAAATTCCCTCTCCCTTCTTTTCTCTTCAATGCGGGGTTTAATCAAGTATCTTGCAATAGCGAATATAACTTCATCTCTTTGGAGTATAATTTTTAAAGAGGGCTCGAGATATTCCTTCATGAATTCAAAGAAGTACTCTTGATCGCTTTTACCTTTTTCTACCTTCAAAAGAGATTCCTTGAAATACTGTTCCCACTTAGGTGAAACATGAAAAGTCTTTATTAGGTATTCGAAATAGATCGGAATGTCTGTTACTTCAAAAAGTTGAAGATCTTCCGGTATGATACTTAGGCGTTTCATCCTGGTCACTAAATTCCTTCCCATGTCCCAAAGTTGGGATCACCAAAGCATTCAGTCAAATCAGGAATGAACTTTTCTTGACAACTGATGTCGCAAATATGGATTGAAAGAATTATTTGAATTTTACTGGCTTAGTATTAAAAAGAAAAGAAGGAAAAAAATCCGTTGGAACCTTCAAGCCTTTGCTGACTATTTAGAAAAAGAATCCAGGTATTCTTTCGGCCTTGAAATATCATCCGAAAGAAAAAAGTAAATTGGTTATCTTCATAAATAGAATATTACTTGATGCAGGAGCCATTAGAGGGTTTGGAAGAATGTACCCATTATCATGTTCATTCATGGGCATTAATGGGGTTCCGTTATGTTATTTGTGATAATAAGGGTGACTATTCAATTATAACGCCCTGCCTCTTTGATATACCTTACGAATTTCTAATTCGATATTCGAATCAATATATAATCCCAATATCCGATGAACAATGTTTTGAAATGGCAGAGGGAGTCGATGAGTTTTACTTTTATACGCATCCACTTGAAAGAATTTTAGAATGTGTGTCGATACAGAGCAACTAACTAAATCTGCTGATTACTATGGAAGCCACTACCTGACTCAAGAACAGCTAGAGAAGGAAAGAGCTGAAATCGAGGAATATCTTGATTTGAAGGCGTATCACTCTAATGGGTATAGTCATCCATTGCTTCCGGTAATTACAAATGAGAAACCTAATCGTTTCCAGATGTTTAGGTGGGGCTTAATCCCCTTTTTTATCAAAACAGAAAAGGATGCTGAACAAATTAAGAAAAAATGCCTCAATGCCATGGGGGAGACTATCTGGGAACGTCCTTCCTACAGGGAAGCATCCAAAAAGAGACGCTGCCTAATTGTCCTTGATGGATTTTTCGAACACCATGCCTACAATGGGAAGAAATATCCGTTTTTCATCAGCCTTAAAAATGATGAACCCATGACTGTCGCGGGTTTATGGGAGCAATGGGAAAACAAAGTAACTGGGGAAGTAAAACACACCACTACTATTGTTACTACTGTCGGAAATGATATGATGAGTTTTATTCATAACTCAAAAAGGACAGAAGAAGTAGGCCCTCGAATGCCATTAATCCTACCCAAAGAACTTATGCGGGATTGGCTACGGCCAATCAATGATAATGCGGACAAGGAGTTACTAAAGGAGTTAATTAAACCCTTTGAAACAGACGAGATGCAAGCTTGGCCGGTAAGGCAATTACTTGGGAAAAATGGAGTTGGTAATTCCCCTTTTGCCAAGGAGCCATTTTACTATGAGGAATTACCGATTTAGAAAATAGCAATAATATTTTTAGCACAATATTTTTCCTGTTTCAAGGTCAATCTCTACATCAACTTCGAAAACATTGTATAATGGTTCATTCCTCAATATCATTCCAATTGCATCTCTGTCGGCAAGGGAAATATTATACCCATAAATTATTCCCTTTAGTGCTGAACAAGGAATAAAGTATGTACTGTCATGAGGACGGTATTCTTCTTTACCATTGAAATCAAGATAAATCCTGACCTCCCTTTCATATTTCCAATTTAGATCTTTAGCTGATAAAATAGGAATGTTTGAATCGTACCCTATTTCACCATTCTTCTCCCAAAGCGTTAATTCTGGTTTAATTCCATACCTTATTTCATTTAACCTAAAACCACTATGCACATCTGCCAAACTTTCCATTAATATATGCTTATCATAAACCAAACAAAGACCTGTGTGCTTGTTTGCGTAATGTGCCCACATTAATGATTCTGTTGCAGTTTTTGAAAAGCATGTGATCCTATATTTAGTCAATTCATTCTCATACCAATAACGCATATAGAATTTAAAGAAATTACTCTTCAATTTTCTTGGATCTAAGTTCCAAAAGTATTGATCCAATTTCTTATTAATTATAAATTTCTCAATTGCCTTCGTGCTTGGTTTAAAGTCGATATTTTTAATTTTAACAATTCCCTCCAACTGGTCATTCATTAAATCTGGTTGATTGAAATGAAGTTGACTCAGAATTAAATTTTTATACGTAAACTCGTTAGTCGACACGAACTTGTAGAGATATTCTTTTTTGGAATTCATAATTATCGTTTTTCAATTTCTGAAACTCCTATCAAAGCCCTTTCCCAAACTTTGTATAAGAACCACATTGAATACATTCTGCCATATCTTTATGCTAAGATTGTTTCTATTGCTTTTTTGAGTTTACTACCAAGAGCATCAAATGATGTCATCGACCAAAAGGGTATCTCTACTACCTTTACCTTAATAAGCTGGTTATCGTCAAAACCTGACTGAATTTCGAAAGTATCGATAGCAGCATTATTTTCGGTAGCATTCGGATAAATCAGCATTACTTCATGACAACCCCTGCGATAAGCATAGCTTAGCACCTGATATAAGTCTGATTGAGAAACACCCTTTTTCTTATCTGCATAAGAGTATTCTCTGATTTTATACTTTGCATCTACAATGATTTTTCTTCCTGTTGCCCCTTCTGTCAGGAAGATATCATGTTGCATTTGGAAAGCATCTGGATTTGATGCCAGGTAGGCATTTGATTTTTGATACTCCACCTTCCATTGATCAGAGAAATGAGCCTCAAGGAAACCTGCCAAGAAATCCTCAAAGATGTATTCCATAGGGAATAATAAACACCATTGAGAAAAGTTATAGGTGTTGTGTGAATAGATTTGCTGGTTGAGGATGGTCTTGCTCATTTCCATGATGAGTGTGTAGTCATCAAAGAAAGGATTCAGTTTTACTGAATTAACATCCATTATGGTGACCGGTGTGTCCTCTACTTCATCTAATACAAATACAATCTCCTGAAGTAGTCTCTGATTCTCTTGAAACTTTGTTTGATTTAACAAAAGGCGTGAGCAGTACTTAATGATTCTGTTTACTTTATTATCATAAAGGAATGGCTCATGATCCACCTCAATCTGATGATAATTCCCTGTAACCACACTCTTATTGATGTACCTGCCAAAATTAATACTACCCCTTGGTGTGGTTACTCTTTCTTCCACAGCCTGATATTGCATGAAGGGATGCGTGGATATGGTATCTAAAAACTGTGTAGCAATCAGGTAAATGATTAATTCCGGAAAGGTATCAATGTCTGAATTGTCGAGATTGGCCTGGTTGAAAGGAAAACGCCATTTGCGACAGTAGGAAAACCAATAAAAGATATGCTTAAGCATCAGATTCTTGTCCGGACTCTGAAGGCCCTTAAACACTTTAGGATAAATCTCAATCAGTTCATTCTCGTGTTGAATGAAGCCTATGTAGTTATTGGCTCTTACTGTATTATCATCAAATTGAAGAAAGGGCTGATACTTATTATCAATAGTTTCATCAATATCATCCTCTTGGGTCTCTTCTCTACTGCGCTGCTGCCAGATAGTGCGAAGAAAATCCTTTAGTTCATCCTTTCTCTGAACGTTTTGCCATTTACCATATTCGAAAAGTGGGCTCATTCAGCTTTTGAGAGAATGTCCCAGGAATAGGTCTTTGAATTATAGCTTACGGACCAATCCGTGTCTTTGAAAATATCGCTCACCAAGTTGATCTTACCGGAAAAGTACTCCATTAATAAAGGGATCACCTTGTTTCTAAGCGTTAGTTCAATGCTACTACCATTCATGAAATAGGCATGACCTATTAGATAATCAGAAGAGTTTTTGAGGGAGTAAATCTTTTCATTGATCTTTTCTAATAAAGCCGCTGCTTCTGGATTATAGCCTTCATACATCGGATAAAAACCCCTAAACTCAAATCGCCTGCGCAATGCGATATCAATTAAAGCAATTGACTTATCGGCTGTGTTCATGGTGCCTATTACGTACAGGTTTGAAGGAATACCAAAATCTCTCTCTCCATTAGGCAATGATACTCGAAGCTCATTGTCTCTTCCTATACGTTTATCATCTTCCAATAAGGTGATAAGCTCCCCAAACACTTTTGAAATGTTTGCTCGGTTTATCTCATCAATGACAAGCACATAATTTAAGAGGTCAACTTTCGACTTTTCATTCTTACCAATAGACCAAAGCTTATCTAAAAGAGGAACGTAATAATATTTTAGACCGCTCGTAAATTGCCGTGTACCTTCGTACAATTCCTTTATTGTATCAAGGCTTAATGTATGCTCTGTACCACCAGATTGCTTTCTGAAACCAAGATTGCTTGGATTAATATCGGTTATCCAAAAGGAGGCCTTATCGGAAGCCATTTTAATTTCTATTTCTTCACCATTCTCTTGAAGCGGTCGAAGGAAAGTAGAAATAACTTGTTCAAAAGGTTTTAGCGTTTCACTTGGCTCTCTGTTACTTAGGTAGTTTTGCTCGGCACGCTTACATATCTTATAAAATATTCCCTCCCATTTTCTAAACTGCAATTGGCTGGTTCCTGTTAATTCAGGTTTAATACCCACCATAAAGTCCTCATAGGTGTAGTTTTGATGAAAGGTGACGAACTCAATTTGACCCTCCTTACGGAGTCGATCAAATTCAGCTTTATTCGACTTATGATCGGATGATTTACCATTAGCTAAAGTTACTGCCAAATCAATGCTGTTATAGGTCTTCCCTGTACCTGGAGGGCCGTAAAGTATCGTGTTCAAACTAAATCTTCTAATGTTACTTGAACCATCAAAAGTAGGCCTCAAAGCAGACTGCAAAAGATTATTGCGACACTCCATGACACGCTCGAGATTACGAAGAAATCGCTCTTCAGGAATGAAAAAATCATTTTCTAATTTAAGTTCGCGAATGAGATCATCAACTTGGGGCTTATCCCTCATCAAAAAAGTACGAAGGTTTTTGGTATAGTTATTGGTATCAAAGTATACTCGTGCTTTGTTAGAAACCTCACGCTTAGCATTAGGAAAGATTTTATAAAGACCTTCATAAAAGGGCAAATGCTCTTCCTTGGCTGGAGCGTTGTATACCCACTCAATATAGTTTAAGGGTTCCTCAGGATTTTGCATGTTTACAACAAAGCCAAAAGACCTTGTCTTATTCTTCCAGTCGTTAGGTATATAAAACCCAATAAATATATAATGACTACCTGGGAACCAATACCCGCGTTCTAATCGACTTTCACCCTCATCATCTTCTTCACTTCGCCTACTGCCACGTGACCTAAGGCTGAAGACAAATTCAGGATGATTGGCACGATAATCAAGTAAATCATTTAAAAGTTGATCATTAAGTTCAACTATCCTTTTTTCAATTTCAGCTTCCATCGTTCTTATAAAGATATCTATTAAAACAAAGGCGATAATTCAATGTCAAAGTACTTTCAAATAATACTACCTAACACATTAGTAACAATACTTCTACGGGAGTAATCAAACTAAATATTTCAACTAAACTGGAAACATATTAATGAATTCCTTTGGAACTAGACCATTTTCGCAATCGGACTTCAATTCAAAAGCCATGAATTGATTTTCTTTATACTTACTTAAGTATTCAAGCAACTTATTTCTATTTTTATATTCAGTAAGACTAGTCAAGAACGTCTCAAATTCTTCATAGCTATCAAAAACCTTGAATAAATAGGGTTCAAAAACAAATTCATAAGAATGATTTGGAATTGAGGCAGGTCTAATTAATAAATTTAAATATCCAGTATACTTCCCACTAAGAATAAATTCTTTCAATGCAACGATTACACTAGTATTTAACACAACATTATTCTCCGTATTAATATCATGATAATTATTATAGAAAATTCTCATGCCAGAATTATCAATCTCTTGAATTGTGTTTAGATAACTCTTAAATAAATAAGAATTTATTTCTTCCAACTCCTCTTTAGATAATATAAAGGAATAACTTGGCTCTTTAAGATACTTATAAACATAACTAAAGATCAGATTACTTCTTCCATGAAATGTAAAATCATCATTTCTAAATAAACTTTGAAAATATCTTTTCACTTCCAATTTGTCTGCAAAGTAACTTTTGATAAATCTGTTATCAAAATCAAAAAATTTATCAAACAAATCCTTTGGAATAGGAATTCCGATAGATTCAATTTTTAATAGAATAAAAATTGAATTCTCATAACCCAATCTAGTAGATATCAGAGATGGAAATTTTGTTCTTAAATAATTAAAGATTAAAATAGGCTTGGACCCAACACCATTCATTAAGAGAATACTTTCCACATATTTCTTCCATTCCACTTGATTTAAGTGTTTTAAGAAATCCTCAAATTCTGAAGCTTTAAGTACTCTATTGTCAAAAATCAATTTGAAGTATATATGAAAATAGTCAGCATTTCTCAAGGAATTAAGAGGCAATTCAATATGATCATACGCAAACCCACCCACCTTCCGATTTTCAAAAAGAAAAACGAAAGCATCTACAATGGTGTCAATATCATATGATGAAAGATGATACTTATTATTTTTATGAATTTCATTCTGCAATAGATGCCGTTTTAGTAATGGAACATCTTCCTTTAAGCCTGATTTCGATAATGATAAATAGCTTATTTGATTTATTATCTTAATTGCTGACCAATCTAAATAAACACGATTAAATTTATAAAAATGTGAAAGTACTTGTGGATATCTAAATCTTAGTAATTCCAAAATAAAGAGTTCTTCTCTAACAAGTTCAGTAGATGCCTTATTGAAACTAAATCTTAAGTGCTGTTTGAATCGCTCAACATCTCGATGGCTAGTAATAAATTTCCGGAAAATAGAAATTTCCGCAGAATAACTTTCAAGCTTGTTATTAAATGCAAGTTCATGAATAAGGAATTCATTTAGATTATCAATCAAATAGTCTTGATTGACTTCTGGTAATACATATTCAAAGTCGAATATCTTATCAATGAATTTATGAGGATTATACTTAGTGAACTGCCTTATCGCATTTGTAACATATCCCCTATCGAAGGCAGTTAAGTAAACAGTATTCCGGAAATTTGCTGTATTTCTAATAAGTTTAAAGAATTCAACAATTTCCTTTTGATCGAGCCTATCAAGATCATCGCATATTACTATTACTTGACGCCTAATTCTTCTTAATGCCTGATTAATCAATTCAAAATCATTTCCTACTGTTGAAGATTCTGATATAACGTCATTAAATGAGTCAAGCAGTCTAGTGGCTATGTTGGATTCCGTATTGGATATTGATGCATAATAGCGATCAAATAAAGATTCAATGTTTGCATCATACTTATTCAACGATGATTTAAACTCTTGAAAGAAATTATGAATTAATGATTCATTTGAATAGTTCAACCATGGTTGAAATCTAATAATGATCTTGCTTTTGGGGTCTAATGAATTTTGAATTAAATTCAAGAAAGACGACTTCCCACCGGCCCACTCACTTATTATTGCAATGGAGTAGGATTCATTGAAAAAACTCCTATTAATTTCATACGCAATCCGTTCAGCAAATATTGATCGATTTAATTTATCTTCTGAGCTATTTTTAATTGGCCGAACTAGGTGAAGAATTGAACTATTTACGTCTTTATTTCTACCAAAAGTATTAGCCAATATGGAAATTAACTCAAATAATCCAATAAGCACAAATAAATCAAAGTACTTTATAGTATAATTAACTGGGTAGTACTGCCAAGATCTGTAGAAAAAACGATCTGCAAAATAAATTGTTAATATGCATATCAATAAAAATAACCATTTGCTATTTGATAATTGCCTTCTCCATATCCGAAAACAATAAAATATAGCAGCCGTAACTATCCATATAATAAAAACCAAATTTGTACTTGATTCTTGTCTTACTAACTTAAACCAAAGACTAAGTTGTGACGTTGCTAAAAGTATTGTTATACTGTCATGAAAGAGTATATAAATAGAGAGTATGCTAAGCCAAATAAAAAACCTTTTCGTCATAAACTCTCCTGATAAAAGATTCTTAAATTTTATAAACATTCCAGATTTTCTAATCATTCCATTCAACTGGTTTAGCAAGTTGATACCCACTAGCTTTAGTTACTATTGGTGGGAGTTGACTCTCTGCTAATTTCTTTCTACCAATTACCATCCAACCCTTTGCCGCAGCAGCCACTGTTTGGTTATGACGTTTAGGAGGGAAGGCAACAAAAACTCTTTTCTGTCTAAATAAATCGTGGACGGCACGAACGGGAGGCACCAAGTCGCTGTCACCGGAAATAAGCATCGCGGTATCATAACGATCTTGGAAGGCATCTACGATAATATGAGTGGCAATATTTACATCAGTCATTTTCTCGTTTTGATCGAGCCACAAATGACCGCATCTTTTACATTCTACTTTGTTTGATTGATAATGACCATATATTAACTCTACACCCTGACACTCCAAAGCCTCTAAATAGGTTGTTTGCCTTTTCTGTTTACTTGGATTATTGGTAACCCGTGAAGTGAAGTACTTAACACCAACTATTTGTTGTGTAGGCTTTAATAGATTTTGAGCAAGCAAATAGACATTAAGCCAACGAGAACTCTCAAAATCGGCCTCCATCATGCCAAAATAAAGGTTAAAACCGTCTATGTAAACTAAAACTCGCTCCATTTTGTTAAATACTTGACTTTGGCAAAATCATCTTATTATATTTGCAACCTAGAACAGCGCCAAGGATAGTATCCCTGGTCAGACGCACCGCAAGGTGCGTTTCGTTTTTATACCCCTTGTTTCTTTTTTGCATACTTTCTTTTAGGTTCAGCAGCCATGCTCAGGTGCTCTTGCAGCTCATAGTCAATTTCTCTTTTTGACTTTCCTTTTACAGATTCTGTGACTCCTTTTTGTTTTATGCGCTCCAACAACACACTAGCTGGCTCATCATTTTCATCTTGCGGCACCAGCTCACCACGAAAAGCTTTGGCCAGAAGACTTTGAGGAAGTTTATCTATTTGGGCTTTGGCTTTGTTGTAACGTGCTTCAATTTTATCAGCCAAGGCAAAGAGTTCATCAACTTTACTGACGATTTCATCTTGCTCTTCAAGTTCAGGTAAGGACAAGGACAATTCCTTTAATTGCGATGTATTTATCCTTGGTCTAGTTGCACCATGAATATTTACAACTAATTGATTATAAGAATTTGATGAAACTAACGAGTATAGAAGAAACTTTTTATTAACAAGATTCTCATTTGGCCGAATACAAAAACAATCTGCCTTAGCTATGGCTTTGGTTTGAAACTTAGGCAACATACAGGCTCTTATCTCTTCAGTAATAAAAGATGAGAATATTATATCACCTTCTCCTACCGTATGCCGCAGGAGCGTCATATATTTATCTTTTGAAATAAACGTCTCCTTTTCATTTACAAAATAAAGATGCTCAATATTCTCCAAACGGATAACACGAATGCCTTTATCTGTATAATCTGATGTTTTGAGATTTGACCCAAAAGGCCCATCAAAGATATCTCCTTTCTTTACGAGACTTCCTAAATTTACTTCTCTCCATTCTGATTCTGAATTAAATAACTGTCCGCTAACGGCAGCAGAAAGAATGCTTTGGCGAAAGCGTTTTAGAATTTTGGGTATGCGTTCTAAGCGGGCACGGCTGCGCTCTATTTTCTCCATCAACTCATCCAACTTGGCTACGATGCGTTGTTGTTCAGCTATTGGTGGAATTAATATAGATGAGGCTCTAAGGCCTGTTTTGTTAAATTTTTGCTGTGCCGATCCAGCTATTAAATTTTCGATTTCGGATTTACCGGTTGGAGATGAGTAATAGTAGTATAGGAATTTGTTTGTGATCTCACCTTTACCTCTAATTCTAAGACCATTTGGTCCCAAGGTCATTGGTTGGCCTAAATCTGGAATAATAAAAGCTTTGCCTGGTGCCCCCACATTTGCAATGAATAAATCACCAGGAATCAAACTGCTTTTGGAGAGAAAGTCAAATGACTTCCTTGTAACATACACAAGACCATTCCTGTCCCAATTACGATTATAATCTCTAAGTCTTACTAAGATGGCATAATCTTTTGTGTCACGTGTTTCAACATTCTCTGCTAAAGATTGAAAGCTGCCGTTAGCAACATAATCAGTTGCGTCTGCAATTTGATCAAACGATGTTTCAGTCCATCCCTTTGGTAGATTATTCTCCATCACTTTCCATCAAGGCTAATACTTCTCTTAAATCATCTACTACAGCTTCCAATTCTGTAATGGCTTCGGTCGCTAATACTTGTGGCTCTAGTAAGGAGTCGGCATCATCTAAACTTTCATCTTTCAACCAGTTAATATCCAGCTTGTAATCGCGCTGCTCTACTTCTTTGATGTGGAACTTTCTAAAGCGGCCCTCTTCACCTAAGTCTTTGCGTTTGCTTTGTCCGTTGGGGTCTTTGCCGTAGCACTTTTCAAATTCTTCAAAATGCTTATCAGTTAAGGGTCGGTCTTTCTTGGTAACTCCTTCTACATTACTTCTTCCATCAAAGATCCAGACGTTCTCAGTCGGTAAGCCCTTTTGTAAAAAGATCACATTGGCTTTTACCCCTTGCGCATACGGAGTGAACGTACCGCGTGGCAAACGTAAAATGGTGTGCAAGTTGCAATCTTGCATCAAAATCTTAAACACCTCTCCGGCTTTGTCTTCAAACAATACATTGTCGGGTAACACCACTGCGGCACGGCCACCTGGCTTTAATGCACTTAAGTAGTGTTGTATAAAATTCAGTTGCTTGTTGCTGGTGCTAATGGTGAAGTCTTCCCGCTCTGGTGCCTGGTTGGCGCCCTTCGTTCCAAAGGGTGGGTTGGTGAGTATGCAATCGTACTTCTTCCCGTCAAAAGGTTCGTAAATGGTATCGCCTATTTTAATCTCCGTGGTTACGCCATGCAAAAACAAATTCATCATAGCCAGCCTGGCGGGGCGTGGCACCAATTCTTGTCCGTAATAGGTTTTTGTTTTAATGCGCTTGATGGCATCGCGGTCGATGGCTCCTTTGCTTTCTTTCAATAGCCACTCATAGGCCGCAATTAAAAATCCTCCCGTGCCACAAGAAGGATCGAAAATGGTGAAATCACTTTTGGTGCGTGGATCGGGCTGCATCACCCGAATAATACTTTGTATTAAAGGACGCGGAGTGAAATACTGGCCGGCTCCTTTCTTGCCTTCGCTGGCACTGCGCTCCAACAAGCCTTCAAAGGCTTCACCTTTCACATCCACATCCATGCTGCTCCAGTCTTCCTCATCAATCATGTTGATGAGGCGCTTGAGGTTTACAGGGTTGTTAATCCGCGGCATGGCCTGGGTAAAGATCTTACCCAGAATTCCCTTCTCTTCGCGTAACCTGCGCAATACCTCCTGGTAATGATCGGTGAGATCTGTACCACTCAGCTCTTTCAAACTATTCCAATTGTATTTCTTAGGAACTTCTACACCGCGTTCATCGGCCATCTTCAAGAATAAGAGGTAGGTGAGTTGTTCTATGTAATCGCCATAATCTACCCCATCGTGCCTAAGGGTATGACAGAAGCCCCACAATTTATTTACTATATCGCTCATCTAATTTTATTGAATATGGTCATTACTTGATTTTCCATTTACCGCCTTTGTCTGGTCCTATTCGTTCCAGCTTTCCATCGCTTTTCAATCGATCAATATTATACTCTACGCCTCTGCGACTCAATCCCGTTTCTGCCTGAAGCTTTTTAATCGTAATGGTGGGATCTTGTGCAATTAACTCCAGGATTTTCTCCACAGTTTTCTCCACAGTTTTCTCCACAGTTTTCTCCACAGTTTTTGAACGAGTCGCCTTAAACTCTACCGTTATATCAGCCGCCTCAGCTGTAAATACAGGGGCCGGCAAACCAGCTTGCTTGCATTCGCTGATCATTTTGAGAGTACCTCGGCCCCAGGCTTCGATAAGTCCGGCTCTGAAAAAAGTAGATGCCATATCGGGGTTAAAGGGTCGGGAGGGATGTTTAAGTGCTAGCTTTTTTGCCGTCCATTGATCCGGTAATTCACCCTCATTCCAAAAGATAATCTTATTATCGTACACACTAATCTGAATAGGATGGCCCAGACTATAATCTTTATGTGCCACAGCATTGAGTAAGGCTTCACGCAAAGCTGACTCAGGGAAAGGGTATTCTTCTATGCGATTAATACCATCATAGCGAATGCTTGCTTTAAGATACTTGGTCAGCAATAAGTCCATTGTATTTTTTACCTGATCAAACAGATGACCATGAATGGTATCATGAAACTGAAGATCATCGTCAGTTTTAAAATACCCTATCTTAATAAAAGCACCAGTAATAAATTTTTCAGGGTCAGGATGAAAGAGCAGGATAGCAGCCCGTTTCAAGAGCTTACCTTCTAATAAGTGAAGTTTTTCAAGTAAGCCCTTATTTGTCTCCTGAAGTATTTCGGTTGTGAGTCGCTTACTCTTTGCAGCCTGTTCACGAAAGGAGTCAAAGGCATTCTTATTTAAATCACTCACCTTCACGTGAGGTACGGGTACACCGTCCCATCGTTTACCTTGCTTTTCCAATAGGAACTTATCTAAGGCAGCCCCCTTTAGCTCTTGTTTTGTAGCACCACTGCGATAATGATATTGGCCTTTATAACTGATTGGGTATGGGTACGATTCTACAACAATCTCCAAATACTCTTTGCCTGTCTGCTTCAGTAAATTTACTTCTACCAGAATACCGAGAATGTCTTTTACTTTATTAGGGATTTCATCCAATAGTTTTTTGGCGTTAGCAATACCAACAATCACTCCGTCATCATTCTTGCCAATGATAAGTTTGCCCCCCTGAGCATTAGCAAAGCCACAAATCCATTTCAGGTATTCATCGCGCCAACTTTCTTTCCATTCTATATTTTGATTCTCTCTTTTCACACTACGCTGCAATGGCTGCATTAATCTCGTTAATCAATACTTTATACTCGTCCTTAAACAATTTTTTAAACCTACCTAAGCCACCATGATTTTCGAATACGGGCATGTCACTGAAATCATCTTCTTCTAAGGTTAGATTGGTGATCAAGTGTTCTTTAATGTAGCTGATCCATTCCTGCTGGGCGCTATCCAGGATTTTATTGCCAAATACCTTTTCAATAGCCTTATCAATCCGCTCGTTCACGCTCAGCAAAGGTTCATTCTTATCAGCGTGCTTAATCATGCTGATGATGTCCACCAAGCTTTTATGATAAACCAAGTTATGTGCCTTGCGCAAGTCTGCTTCCTGAAAATGATTTTGCAGCAAGAGCTTCCTCAAATCGCGCAATACTTGGGTATTCCATCCCTTGGGTTTTTCCAGTACTATTTTCATAGCCTCCAGGTCATGCTTGTGTTCTTTCACAAACTCGGTGAAGGCTGTTAAATACTCTGCTGGCTTTAGGTAACGATCGCCTACACTGAATACAGGTTCGGAATAAACGGTGTCTTCTTGTTCTCTGGCAATGAAAAAGGAAGTAGGGGGTCGTTTGTATGCCACTAATAGTTTTTGAAAATCCTTGTTGTTTAAGATTTTCATGGTGCCACCAAAATCGCGCTTGAGTAGTTGAACCAGGTTCGCAGCAAACATGCCAACGTCACCTTCAGGAATGTAAGCGGAAAAATCTTTGCGCGCATCGCTGCTCATTGTCTTCTCGATCCTGCGTAAGCGCTTAACCAGAACGTTTACGTTGTAGTCCCTGTCTTCATTATTGTTGATTCTACGAATAACTTCGTCAATAGGAACGGTAGGTGTGCCTGGTGCTTCAAATTTGAAATTCGATACATCTTTGAAATACTCAATCAAGGTTCCATCAAAGCAATCGAACACTGTAAAAGAATCTTTATTGATCTCCTCGCACCTGCGAGTGCCTCGCCCAAGCATCTGCTCCCAAAGAATACGAGATTTAACAGGTCGTAAAAATACAATGTATTCCAAGGCAGGAATATCAACCCCTGTACTAAGCATATCCACCGTAACGACTACCTTAGGCTCTGGTCGGTTACGGAACATTTTTATCTTTTGAAGCGGGCGGTCTACATTGGCATTGCCTGTGATCTTCGCCACAAAATCATCACCTCTGTTAAATACCTCTTTACATACCGATACCAATTGATCAGCATGTGAGGTGTGGCTCACATCATTCACAGCAAAAATCAAGGTCTTGGGAAAGTGGCCTCGTTCCTTCTCGAACTCCAGGGCGTACTTGGCTATCTCAGCAATAACTTTTTTGTTGCTATCGGGCACTGTTATTTTCCGCTCGACTTCAGTAGCATTATAAACACGTTCATCTTCCAGGTTCTCAATTTGCAGCTGTCCGGTCTTTGTGTCCACCCTTTCAACTTGTTCACCTTCCTTAAGAAAGACACCAGTCATGCGAATACCAGAATTAATTTTCACGGCATTATAATCGACCAAGTACCCATCAAGAATTGCTTCTTCTATTGGATAGCGTGAAATAGGGTTTCCGAAATAAGCAACAGTATGCAAGGCAGGGGTTGCCGTTAGACCTATCTTAACAGCATCAAAATATTCGAGAACAGTTCGCCATACATTGGTGTCTTGAGATGTATAGCCTCGGTGACATTCGTCTGCAATAATTATATCAAAGGCATGGATAGGAATGTCCAATTGATCACCCTCTTCAATATCCGCGTCATTATTATCATCTGTAAACACAGCGCTATTACCTAATAGGTTTATTGCCATTCGTTGAATAGTGCAGACGTAAACAAAAGTTTTAGTCGCATCCGGCTTTGTTAAGTACTCGTTTGGCATTACGTTAATGTCAAACTTATCGCCTTCTTCAAAATCATCCTTGCGAAAACGCTGGCTAAACAATTCGTATTCCTGATTAAATTTATTACCAGCGGGTGTTGAGTATGCTGCAAAGGAGACCGCGGTTTGAGCAGCCAGAGATTTTCTATCCACAAGAAACAAGACTCTTTTTGCCACGCCAGATTTTAACAAGCGATACACCGCATTAACAGCCATAAAGGTTTTTCCCGTTCCTGTTGCCATGGCTACCAGCATTCTTCTCTTTCCTTCAAGAATGTTGGTTTCAATAGCCCCTACCGCATTTTTCTGATAGGGGCGCATGAAGTCACCATCGTTGGGGGTTTCTTGCAAACGCTTATGCGTAATGTCTGTATTTCTATTAAATAGTTCCTTAAGAGCAGAAGGGGTGTGAAAATCAGCGAGACTTCTGGCCAGGTTATTTTTACTTCTTACATCCAAGAAGGAAATCAACTCACCATTGGTAGAATATAAAAAGGGAACCATATAGCCATTCCAGGAACCGATGGAATGAACTAAGCCCTTTGCATAGCGCTTCGCTTGCTCGAGGGTGTTTAGGGTGGCTACCGTAACTTTTTTTGCCTCAAGAATGCCTATTAATCGACCCTCAACAAATAGAGCATAATCTGATGGACCGCTTTCCGTTGGATATTCTTCAACTGCATGGTTGTTAAGCAGAGACGTGTTCATACCCAGAAAATAGGGCGTTATCTCCCAGCCTAATCTCTTAAGCTTTGGGTCAATCCTCTTTTTACGTGTTACCTTTTCTGACTCGTACAGATCGCTCATACTTAAACTAAAAGCCCATTGCTCCTCTTGTTTAAAAAGAAGTAAATGGGCTTATGTATAAAGATAGTACTTAAGTCGGAAATAGTAAATACCCATTTTTATTGAGCATTCTACCATTTTAAGGGCCCGAAGAAGGAAGAAACGCTATTACCATGATGATATGAGTTTAGCTTTTAAACTATCTATTTGGCTCTTAGGAACTTAATTCGGTGCGTAGTTAAGAGGATTAAGCGTAGAGCAGAAAGAGGGATCTAAATGATCCCCTCATCAGCCATTGAATAGTATTTATCAGCTGTGATTATCAAGTGATCAAGAACCTGAATTTCAAGGAATTTTCCAGCTTCCTTACACTTCTTTGTAAGGTCTAGATCAGCTTGACTTGGTTGCAGATTCCCAGAAGGATGGTTATGTGCTAGAATAATACCACTAGCATTGGCTTTAAGCGCTGCCCCAAAAATTAGCTTAGGGTCTGCGACCGTACCTGCTACGCCCCCTTTAGAGAGGTGGAAGATACCAAGAATTCTATTTGCTCTGTTTAGAAGCAAGATTTTAAACTCTTCACAAAGCTCTATAGTTTGGCTGTCCCAAGTGTTGATGAAAGCATCGAAGGCATCTTTCGAAGAGGTCACCTTAGGGCGGTCGCTAGGACGAACTTTTGAAACGTAAACTAAGGCAATTTCGGCAATGTGCTGATTTGGGCTAGATGGATTTATCATAATAGATGTAGTAAAGTGAAACATTTTTTAAATGCTCACTTCGCACCTATCAAGTAATGCCACTCAATGATGGCAAATTTTCGAAAGCAAAAGGAAACGGAATAATTGGATGGTAGGCCGTAGGCAGGCACCGTTTATGCCGTAGTCTTTTGCTAAAGAAATTACTTGATGGGATTTTTGCAATTAAAAATGGGAACACTACATCTATTTAGAATCCTCAGTAGAGGAATTAAGTATAGCAGCCACTTCAGCCTTTATGCGATTAAAGTTTATGTTCACTGCATCTGCCGGTACATGAAAGAGCTCCGGCAAATCGAATGTAGGACTTGGACCTTGTTTAAATCTAACTTTCAGATTCTTATGGGAGAGGGTTGTGGCTACAAACTCTCCTGGATTTAGGTCACGCAATTGTGTAATGCTTAACCTATCTCTTTGTTGTAAGGAACTTGAATAAGCTGAAGAATTTCTATTTGATTCACCAATGCTAGTAGATCGACTTTCAAATTCAACTTCATCCCTTCCAAAAATTCGTACTACTTTCTCAGCAGTATTGGGATTTGAAACCTTCCCATAAAATTGGGTTGCTAAGTTGGAAACTAAAACCTCACTTTTCTTATGTCCATACCTCTCCTCCATCTGTGCAATATCCTGTCCGCAATAAACAGTAGCAATCTTATTCTCTCGACCTGTAGCAGGAATAGTATCAAAATTTGGTAAGAATAAGGTTGGCCCTTCATCCAACAGCAAAATACTTCTTTCCTTCCCTCGCGTGTTCATAGATTTTGTTGCAACAGTAATAACTAGCGAAATAATTGGAGATATTGAATCAATAAGGGATGCATCATTTCCAATTACCATTAAACTAGGAGTATTGGGATCATTTAAATTCAAATCGAAATCATCTCCGGATAAAACCCAATAGGTAATTGGATTGGAAATAGCAGAAAGTGCATTTTGTAAAGTTGCTATAACGCCCGCTGTTTGATCACCGCTACTTAGGCCTGATCTAACAGGTGCCACTAAATCACTGGCTTCCGGATCTTCACAAATTAGGTCTACTACTCTTTTCGTATCATGATGTAAGAGAAAACTCAATACATGCGGTAAGGTACAAAATCGTGCTTGCTTCCTGCTAAAGTAAAAAATAGTTGCTGCTAGTAAGGAAGAGGTTGACCGTAAAAAGAAGTCCTGCCTTTGAATACTCTCAGGCATAAGATTCATTATTAAAGTAGAGGCATACTCCTTTGCGTATGAGCTATTGTCGACCCGTTTAAATACGTTAAATCTATTTGACCTAGAAGGGTCAGTAAAATTTACGTAAAAGATCTTAGGATTTTCTGGTGATGCTAAAAGACTTTCCTCATATACAAAACTTGCTAAGGCAGGAAATTTAAAATCATAAATGATTCCTGAATAACCCTTTTTGATTGTTTGCATTAAAAGGGGCTGAATAATAGATTTTGTTTTTCCAGAACCAGCACCACCTATGACTAGCACACCTCTGACAAGATATTTAAAATCAAAAGCACTGTATGCAGACCGACAGGAAATATTTGGTAACCGAATATTCTTGAACCCCTCCCCGATTGGGGATTTCAATTTACCCTTTCTGCTAACAAGAATTAATAAGAACATGACAAACAAGGATGAAATTGCAATCATTTCAGCATTCTCTGCAATCCAGAAAAAATACTTAGTCATTATATTCCGGTTCATAATATTCTGTTTGGTCAATTTCATTTGAACTGGCAAAGTATTTTCGATAAAAACTACCAGCGGTAAAGGATAGTAACACTATAAGAATAGTAACTAATAAAACCTTGCCAGGTTTAAGGAAGTAGTAAATCAGATTATCTTCCAAACTCAATTTCCTAGCAACTCGATCTAATTCAAACTTGAGATCCATTACTATTCTTTGGTCAATTAATCTATCTGCATCATTTACCATTTCAGGTGGTTTAATGGTAGATTTCTCCACAGTAGCATTAATATTACTTATTTGGTGACTCAGATATTCAAGCTTCATGATAAGCTCAGACATCTGTATAAATCCCTTTTGCATTTTAGCGATGTCTTTTGCTAGAGCTTCTAACAGTACTTTCTCATTATCATCTTTCATGTTTAATTGGTTTTGTTTGTTTTATGGTACCCTTGACTTGGTTATTTATATGGTTTTGATCAAATACCCTTTCAAACTTTTTGTATGAAAATTTCCTGTCGATCGAAGATCCTTTAAATGAAATTGAATCTTTCCGGAAGCTTAAACCGTTGATTCTTCCCGTACTCTGATATTGGATATGCATTTCAATGCCTTTACTTTTTAAGTGTTCATTCAACAAATCAAAATCATTGATTCCATTAGAAATCCCCTCTTCAATTGATAATCGAATGGACTCCTTTATTAAACTTTTCTTTGGATTTCTGTCTTTAATTTTAGCACCTATTCCATGGCCTCTTGCTATAGTGAGCGAGAACTCTAACTCCAACTCATCACAAGTCTTGGCAGCACGATTTTTAAGAAAACTGTCGGGTAAAACTGATCCGTCATATTTTACTCTGTTTGCTATAATATGGAAGTGATCATGTGCAGCATCTTTATGTCGTACACAGATATACTGTCCATCCTCCATGCCCAACTTAGACATGAAACGATTGGCAACATCTATCATTAACCTATTATCTATTCGAGGTTTATCTTCATGGGCAAAGCTTACAGATGCGTGGATTACTACAGTTTTTAATTTTGGTCTGAGTTCTCGAATCATTTCAAAATCAGTAGCAGTTTCTTTAGGGTTTTCTGTTCTTACCCCATTGGCAATTAGAACCTCAGCGCCTTTCTTTAGCTGGACGTATCTACAACATCCTGCAAATGACTTCCCTAGGATTACTTTGCTAATCATTTAAACCGTTTTATAATTTCTCCTATTCTTTTAAGAATATCAGCTAACTCTAAGCTCATATCCATATTCAAATGAACCCTTTTTGTTATCTCATTCAAGTTTGTCGCTAAGCCAACCAGCATTCGTAGGTGATTAACATCTTCATTATTTAAGCGAGCAATTATTCTAATATCGGTCGTTCTAAGCCGTATCAATTCTGAAAGCGAAATCCCTGCCTTGTCTGCATAAGCTTCAAGTATTCTCCTTTCAGAAGCTGTATATCTAACACGTACAACTTCTAACCTTGTTATGGGCTTTTGTGGTCTAGCCATATTTTTTTAGCAAAGCGTTAAGAAAAAATCAAGACTGTTTTTAGGACGAATACGTAGTTTTCGTAGCCTAAAAACACGTCTTGCTATAATGCGGACAGCTCGTGCTACGGAACCTTTAACCATCAAATATGTTGTTGATCCCACGCTTTGAAAAATTCCTTTGCACTTAAAGTATGCTCATCAAGATTAAGCTTCTGACAAACAATAGAGAATGAATCACTTTCTTTCTTTACATATCTGAAAGCTATTTCCACTAACTCCTTTGCAGAATAAATCTTATGCGTTTCTTCTTCATTACTTTCCGAAGTTGATCTTAACCCTTTTGATAGCTTCTGAACTTCACTCTTGGAAAGTTTTGATGTGCCTGAAAGAATTTCCTTCTTTAGTTCAGGGTTATCCCTTCCAACTACTTCCAAACCCTCGGCAAATTGCGCATCGCGAATAATCGTCTTATCACTGACATTATATTCCCTAGCTAATCGCTCAGCAGTCGATACACTTTCAGACTTTTGGACATTCTGTCCATAAGTTAAATCAGTCCTTCTGCCTTGCCCCTTCTCTTGCAGGTACCTTAACCCCCTTAAATAGCTTTGCTGCTCTTGAGTAAGATTCCTTCTGCCCAGCTGATTCTTAATCATCCAATCTCGTACTTCATCCTCATCCTTAAAAACCATGCTTTTGAAAGGAAAATCAATGCTATACTTTTTGCAAATCGCAAATCGATTATGTCCATCAACCAAAACATAAGAAGATCCAGATTGCCAAATGATGATTGGATCCCTGACACCCTCTTTAAGAATGTTCTCTTCAAGTTGTGTCAGCTCCTCAGATGCGAGTGCTGGAATTAAAGCCTTCAAATCCTCGCGAATAATTATCTGATCTTTAATAGATTCGTCATTAGCCTTTTTGTTAGCCAATGCCCCTCCTAATAGGTTTGAAAAATCCTTACTCATAATAAAATCTCTTTAGCTAAGTTCATGTAATCAATTGCACCGTTGCTTTCTGGGCTATAGCTGAAGATATCTTGCCTGTTAATGCTAGCTTCTGCTATGGCAACGTTTTGACGTATAGTTGTTTTATAAACCTTATCTTGATAATTCCCTCTTAGGGCAAGTAGAATCTCCTTACTTAGCTTAGTATGGTTAGTTTGGGTAACTACAAGGCCTTGAATCCCTAAATCGGGATTAAGCCTATCCTTAATAGTTTCAATTAGGTTGTAAACAGTGTCAAGTCCTTTTAAAGCAAGAAATTGTGCTTGTACAGTGATGAGTACACCATCAGAAGCGATTAATGCATTCTGTGAAAATATACCAAGGCTTGGCGGGCAATCGATCAATATCCAATCATAGGAGTCCTTTACTTTTGCTATTAGTGATTTAAGTAAAAAATAGCTGTTGATATTAGAATAAAGTCCCGGCTCAACTGCTGATAAGTCAAGGGAAGATGGAACTAAATGAATTTGCTTATTAATAACTCTAATTGGAAGTATTTCCAATTTGCGTTCGAACACCATTGATATTGTCTCCATTATTTCTTCCACACCTAAAGACTGCGAAAGATTTGCTTGGGGATCTAGATCCACTAAAAGCACCCGATACCCTAAAATGGATAGTGCCGCTCCTACATTAAGTGTTGTAGTTGTCTTGGCAGTGCCTCCCTTGTGATTTAAAACTGAAAGTATCTTAGTCATATAAAATAGTTTATTGAGTTTTAGTGATCATTTCATTTAAGTCCTTATAACCACTATAAAGTTGTGATCGGTCAGCAGCAAAGGGGAATCGATTCTTAAGAGATAAAAAGCAATTCCTTCCAGCTTGATCATTATCAAAGAAGCTATTTATATGGTTTGGTGAACATCTATGCAATAGGTTAATCGCAGACTCAAGCTGGTTAACTGAATTTAAAACGATGACAGACTCCGATTCGGAAACTAAATTCATCTGAACTGCAGAAAGAAAATCAAAGAAGCCCTCGAATAAAGAGAAGGATGAACTACTCTTTAAAATGGATGAAATACTCTTGTGACCTATACATCCCTTAAAAAAGGAATTTCGAATTTCCAGACCACCTAAATCATTCTTAAAACCGATTCCAAAAAATGACTTTTGGTTAATGGAATAGTGAATCTCAGAACAATAGAGATTCGCTATTTGAAGATTAACCTTCCGTGACATCAAATAACTAATTAATGCAGGATGCTGAATTCCTTGTACCTTGATTAACCTTACCTGGCTAGGAGCTGACTTTGTATTTTGTACAATCGGTACATGATTAATTCCAGATGTACTCAGCAAGGAAAGAAAATCCTTCACTGGGATTTTAAGGATGCGAATACCTAAATCAACAAGCTTCCCGCCCTGACCAAGTCCATGATCATACCAACGGTTTAATTGAATATCTACTTTAAAGCTTGGGGTATTCTCTTTCCTGATTGGCGATAAGTACCATGCCTCTCGGTTAGTTAACCGAAGCGGATCAATTCCTTGCGATTGAAGGAAAGAAATAATTGAAACTTGATTTGCTGTATTACAATTCATAGTAACCATTTTTTTGTCCCGTCCCATTTAGTTTTTTCCGATTGTCCCGCCCAAGCTTGGGACAAATGGGAAAAACGGTACAAATGGACCAAATGGATTAGATGGGACGTTGATTCATTTATTAAATTTTCTATGCAGCGCTGATTTGGAAATCCCTGTTGCGTCAGAGATCACTCTAAGCGATGCTCCCTTTTCTTTCATAGCTTTTGCAAGCTCCAAGGCTTCATCGTCTAATCCTTTCATCAGTTCCCCATTGATATGATCCATTTCATTAACCTCTTCTTGTTCGACTTCAAACCAAAGTGTATCAGGATTTAGGCGCAAAAGTTTAGCATGTCTAGCATCTTCACAGATTCTACTCTTTGACCGTTTTAAGATTCTAAAGCTTGGGTTTTGACTACTCTTACGTAGGAAGAAATCCTGATCTGCTAAATCAGATTTGGCGCCTGAACCGCTCTGTAAGTCAGAATCTGATAATTGTAACTTTGTCCCCTTACGTGTATGGTCGGTGACTACTAAAGCAAATCCATACTTATCCTTTAGATTCAGGAGATCAAGTACTGCTAGAGTAGCGTCCTTATTTTTATTATTATCAATATCTTGATATGCGGTCTTCCAATTATCAAGCACAACTAAAACAGGCTTGAACAACTCAATTTTTTCAACTATGTAAGTTCTGTCACTCGCAAAACTTTGCCGCGTGGTATATATGTAAGCTTCAAAAGGCTTTTTAGTCAAGTCAATAGGTGGGGAAGCATATAACTTTGAAAGTCTCCTTGCAATAAGATCACGACTTAATTCACAATTGATATATAGTGTGTTCCCATGTAGTTCAATCCTTTCATTGCAGTAAGTATCTGATCCATGTGCAACACAAATGCACAACTGCATCATAAAGTAAGTTTTCCCTGTTCCACGTTCTGACGGAAAATGAATTAAGGATTTTTCAAAAATATAGTTACCGAAAATACTTTTTAGTGGTTTCAATGTATTGCCGTATGCCGCTAACTCGAGCATACGATCGAATGAATTATTTGATAAAAGATTATCCATAAGATTAAGAATTGTTTGAGTGACGAAAAGCAATTATTATCTTTGGACCGTTAAGGGCTTCAATACTTAATTGTCCAAAAAATATAACCACGGTAATGCCGTGGTTTTTTTATCCTGTCAATAGCTGATGAAGGATATATTCTATCTCACTTCTTCTGTATAATCTTTTTTTACCAATTTTTATTGATGGTATTAGACCTGACTTTGTGTGCTTATTTAGAGTAGGCAAAGACATTCTGAGCTTAATGGCTGCCTCTGTACGTGTGAGATAATCCGGTTCTTCTTGTGTTTTGGGCGGTAGCTTTTCAATTAGCTGCTTTAGTAGATCATTATTTTGACCTAAAGCCTTTTGAATTTCTTCATTTGATTGGATTCGATAACTATGGTGTATCATGGGCTATTATGGTTAAATCTGCCACAATCATAGGTGGTCTAAACCATCAAAAAACCCGAGTCGGGTTTCACCCCGGTGAAATTAATTTGCAAATAATTGATTATCAGTAGAATATTTTTATAGATCTACTTGGAGATTCCGCGTAATGTGACCACCTTTTTTCGCAGCAAAGTGACCACCTGATTTCGCGGCTAACTGACCAGTGTTTTTCGCGGCAAAGTGACCACCCTTTTTGATGATGTAATTGTATGTAGATCGGCTGCCTTGAAGCTGGATTTATAAGGCTACTTATGCCTTCATAAATCAACCTTCAATGGCTAATAAATCGATCCATATGAGCAAGCTTAGACATCTACTAAAACTCTATTGTCAGGGGCAAAATAAGTTACACATCAGAACGACCACAGGACTTTCACGCAATACCGTAAGGAAGTACTTGCGCACCTTCACGGCACTAAAAACAACCTGGGATGACATTAGCAAGCTATCTGATAAGGAGTTGGATGAGATATTCAACAAAGAACCATCCATGGCTATCGATGAGCGTATCGTAGTCCTCCATGAGTTTTTAAAGCAGCAGGAGAAGCGTTTACAGCAGCGGGGCTTTACACTTCTTCGTTTATGGGAGAGCTATCACAGCCATCATCCGGAAGGCTTTCAGATGACTGCTTTCTATAAGCATTACAACCTTTGGAAGAGACGTGTGCATCCCAGTATGCACATGGAGCACAAGGCTGGTGACAAGATGTTCGTAGACTTTACCGGTGAGAAGCTTCATGTTGTTGATCCTGACACAGGCGAACTAAAATCAGTAGAGGTCTTTGTAGCGATTCTGGGAGCCAGTCAACTCACTTATGTAGAAGCTGTTGAGAGTCAGCGCGTAGAGGATTTTATAAGCTGTTGCGAAAATGCCCTTCATTACTTTGGTGGTGCTCCTAATGCCATTGTTCCGGATAACCTCAAGTCTGCCGTAGTGCGGAGCAATCGCTACGAGCCAAAGCTCAACGAGAACTTTGAGGCTTTTGCTGATTACTATGGTATGGTGGTACTGCCCACCCGATCGTATAAGCCTAAGGACAAAGCCCTGGTAGAAGGGGCTGTGAAGATTACTTATATACGCATATTTGCTTCTCTTCCACAAAAGCCCCCTGAGTCTATTGATGAGCTCAATGCTCGTATACGATCGTTACTAGACACGCATAACCGTACTTCTTTTAAAGGAAGGAACTACTCGCGCCTTGAGCAGTTTGAGGAGATGGAACAGGCCCATCTACAACCTCTTACCGAAAAGCGATTTGAGTTAAGAAGCTCCTCAGTAGCCACTGTCATGAAGAACGGACATGTGTGTTTAGGAGCTGATAAACACTACTACAGCGTTCCATTTGCCTACATCAGTAAAAAGGTAAAGGTGCTCTACAGTAAATCTAAAGTGGAGATCTTCTATAAATATGAGCGCATTGCTGAGCATGGGCGCGTACGCAGTGCTCATAACTATACAACAGATCCTACCCACATGGCTACCCATCACCAGGTGCTGGCTGAGTGGAACCCAGACTTCTTTTTGAGTCAGGCCCGCAGTATCGGTAAAGAAGTAGAATACTTTATCGCTCAGGTACTCAACAAGAAGCCGCATCCCGAGCAGGCCTATAAGTCATGTCAGGGTATTTTGTCTTTTGCTAAACGTGTTGGTCATCAGCGACTGATTAAAGCTTGTCAGCGGGCCCATGCCTATGGGCTGTATCACTTCAGGGCTATTGAAGATATTCTACACAGAGGACTTG
>JALHOT010000007.1:0-116823 GCA_022842845.1 Cyclobacteriaceae bacterium
TTAAAGCTTGTCAGCGGGCCCATGCCTATGGGTTGTATCACTTCAGGGCTATTGAAGATATTCTACACAGAGGACTTGATGTCTATGATTTAGAAGAAGATAAACAGCTTCCTATGCCTCGTCACGATAACATCCGCGGCAACAATTATTACCAATAACACCATGTCAAACCTTTAAACAACAATACAATGAATGAACAAACAATGGAGAAAATGAAAACCATGAAGCTGCATGGAATGGTGCGTGCCTTCCAGACAAGTCTGCTGTCTGACACCGCTCAAGGCTACACACCAGATGAACTATTATCCATGCTGGTAGACTCCGAATGGGATGAACGTTACAATCGTAAATTGACCCGTAACGTAAAGAACGCCCGCTTCCGTTATAAAGCTGCCGTTGAGCAGATCAACTTCGAGACGCCCAGAGAACTTAATAAGAACTTCATCCTCAGACTGGCCGACTGTGCGTTTATAGATAAGAAAGAGAATGTTCTTATTACAGGCAGCACTGGTATCGGTAAGAGTTATATAGCCTCTGCCTTGGGGCACCAGGCCTGTTCATTGGGATACAAAGTCTTATATGAGCATACGGCTAAACTTTTTGCCAGACTTAAAATGGGTAAGGCCGATGGTACTTACTTGAAGGAGATCACCAAAATGGAAAAGCAGGATTTATTAATCATTGACGACTTCGGTATCCAACCCCTGGATCAACAGAGCAGAACGATCCTCATGGAGATTATTGAAGACCGTCATGGCAAGCACTCAACCATCTTCACCTCTCAAGTACCAGTAGCCCTGTGGCATGAAGTGATAGGGGAACAAACAATAGCCGATGCCATCCTGGATCGGATAATCCATGACGCGCACAGGTTAGAATTAAAGGGTGAATCAATGCGTAAGAAAAAGGCTATCTTAACAGAAGAAAACACAGAAAACGTAAACTAAAAATAGAGCCATCAGCAACCGACAAAACCATACTGTTACAACATCAAATTGTGAGTTAACTTTTGGTGGTCACTTTGCCGCGAAAAACACTGGTCAGTTTGCGCGGAATTTCCACTACTTGTCATCCTCATTGATTTTATTTGAATAATTTTCAGTCAGTGAAATAAGAAATTTAGCTTTATCTTTTTTCCTCTTTTTTATCGATTGCTGCGCGTCTGTAAATTTATCATATTCAAGATTTACATTAAAAATAAAATTAAAGCATTCAATCAACTGTTTCTGTGTAGCACCAGGAAGTTTACCACTAATATAGAGGGCATCAATTAATTCAGTTAATTCTACGGGCTTACCTATCCATTGAGCTGGCTGTAATGAAGAGTTCTTTTTTACATTATCGTGCATTGATGAATCAATAGACTTTTCTAGGTATAGCCTATTAAGTAGGTTTATGTATAATTCGGCTCTAGTAGCCACATCGTCAATGTTAGTAAGGCGACCAAAGAATCCTTGCTTCTCATTTGACTTCAAATTAGCTTTCAATTCTTTAATAAAATTCCGATAAAGTAATTCTCGTTGCAATGATGAGGATCTCTTCCATAAGTTTTCTATAAATGTCAGTCCTGGCACTGTATCGTTATACACTATAGAATTAAATCTTTTCTTTAGAGTCCAAAGAGTTGGTGTCTCCGAAAAGAAAAGTCCAGTAAAATCCTTATGAGAAAATTCGCCTATGGTTTTATCTTGTTTATCAACCTTAAATGGAATCCAAAAACTAGGAGTGGCACTTTTAAATTGTGAAAATAAATTCATATTAATTCAACTATAGGTTGTTACACGAGTTGTTACACATAAAAATAAAAAATCCCTTAAACTCTTACGAATTCAAGGGATTTGGAGGTTCCGAGCGGATTCGAACCGCTGTAGGAGCTTTTGCAGAGCTCAGCCTAGCCACTCGGCCACGGAACCGGTTAATCTGAAATCTTAAAAATCAATATTTCAAATTCTGTTCAAAAATAGCAATTATCGCTGTTGCAACAAATGCCTAGGAAAAAGAAAGGTGGAACCTTTGCAGGAACCACCTTCTTATCTATTTGTGTACAACAATTACTTGTTGTCGCCAGTCATCTTGTTCTTCAAAGCACTCAATGCTTCGATATCGCCAAGGGTTGACTTTTCGTTAGCCTGGTTGATAGACTTCACAGATGGCTGAGCATCTTTCGCTGGGGCTTTCGCACCCTTCTTAGCTGTTGCTGCTGCTGGAGCCTTATCTTCTTCAGTTGACCACATGGCTTTCAATGAAAGCACGATTCTGCGATCGTCTTTAGAGAACTCAGTTACTTTGAAATCTACTGCTTCACCTACTTCTGCTTTAGAACCATCTTCTTTAGCATTGTTTTTAGCAGAGCAGAATCCTTCAATACCGTAAGGCAACTCCAATACTACACCCTTATCGTTCTTGCTGGTAACGGTACACTTATGTACTGAACCAATAGTAAAGATAGTCTCGAAAGTATCCCAAGGGTTTTCTTCCAAATGCTTATGGCTTAGGGCCAGTCTGCGGTTGGTAGCATCCAATTCCAATACCTGTACTTCCATGGTCTCGCCTACCTTCACAAATTCTGAAGGATGCTTGATCTTTTTAGTCCAGCTAAGGTCAGATACGTGTACTAAACCATCGATACCTTCTTCCAACTCGATGAATAAACCGAAGTTAGTCAGGTTACGAACGATGCCCTTGTGCTTGGTGCCCACAGCATACTTGCTTAATACATCCTGGCGTGTCCAAGGATCTTCAGTTAATTGCTTAATGCCTAATGACATCTTGCGCTCTTCACGATCTAAAGTCAAAACAACTGCTTCAACCTCATCACCCACTTTCATGAAGTCTTGAGGATTGCGCAAGTGTTGTGACCAGCTCATTTCACTTACGTGGATCAAGCCTTCAACACCTGGTTGTAATTCTAAGAATGCTCCGTAGTCGGCTACGTTTACAATCTTACCTTTTACTTTAGAACCTACTTCAAGCGTTGTAGTTAATGAATCCCAAGGATGAGCAGTTAATTGCTTCATGCCAAGGCTGATGCGCTTCTTGTCGCCATCGAAATCCAACACTACTACTTTCACTACCTGGTCTAACTTCAACATCTCTTCCGGATGGTTGATGCGACCCCATGAAATATCTGTGATGTGGAGTAAACCATCTACACCACCCAAGTCGATGAATACACCGAAGTTGGTCATGTTCTTGATAGTACCTTCCAACACCTGGCCTTTCTCCAGGTTGCTGAGGATAGCTACCTTTTGTTGCTCCAGATCTTTCTCGATCAATACTTTGTGTGATACAACCACGTTGTCGTTGGTGTAGTTGATTTTCACAACTTTCACTTCCATGGTCTTGTTCACGTAGATATCGAAATCGCGGATAGGCTTCACATCGATTTGTGAACCTGGCAAGAAGGCTTCGATGCCGAATACATCGACAATCAAACCACCTTTTGTTCTGCGTTTTACGAAACCTTCGATAATGCTGTCGGCATCCAATGCTTTTTGAACATTGTCCCAACCTTTCATCAACTTAGCCTTTCTGCGGCTCAACACCAGTTGACCCATTTTGTCTTCGCGCTCTTCGATGAAGAGGTCAACAACATCACCAATCTTTAAGCTTGCGCTATCTTTAAATTCAGCCAATGGCACTAGACCATCAGACTTGAAACCGATATTCAAAATAACATCGCGATCGTTGATGCCCACTACGATACCTTCTACTAACTCACCGCTGTTAACAGTGGTTACAGTGTTACCATACAGGTTGGTCATCTCCTGACGCTTCTCCTTTGAGTAGCCTTCACCGAAACCTTTTGTTTCGTAAGCATCCCAATCGAACTCACCCGCTACTTGCTTGGCGTAGAGTTCTTTTCTCAATTGTGAAGCTGGAATGGCTTCAGAAGTAATTTCTTCTTCCTGACGCTTAAATTCTTTTGCTGCTTCAATCAGATCCTGACCAGCGATATCATCAGCTGTTTTAGGTCCCTTTGCTTTTTTTACAGGAGATTCTTGCTCTTCTGCGGCTTTTCTTGGTCTTGCTGGACCACCTTGTGCTTTTGCCATAATGGACATTGCCCTTGAATACATGCAGCAAACGGGCGTTTTTACTGCAAATTGGTTTGAAATACGTACTGAAACCTATCAGAACGTCCCTACCGGTGTTATCCAGAAATGGGGCTGCAAAGGTATAAGAAATTGCTGAATTTTAGAGGGTTCGACACAAAAATTGGGTGAAATTGGGCATACATAAAGATTTTTATGCAAACGTCACTTCTCGAGCGCAGCGCCAGCAAAGGAAGGCGGAGAAATCCCCTAGGCAAAGAGATAACTTTGAGCTATTCAAACCAGGGGATTTCTCCGCTTCGCTGCGAAATGATGGTCAAAACTGTGCCTCCTCGGTAGAGCCTTTTAATGCCACAGTTGAGGCCTCTCCCGCTGTGATGGTTTCTTGCACGGCATCGAAATAACCGGTACCTACAAAGGCCTGGTGTTTTACAGCCCTGAAGCCACGCGACTGCATAGCAAACTCTCGCTCCTGCAATTGTGAATACCCTGCCATGCCTTGATCGCGGTACAGCTCGGCTAATTCAAACATAGAAGTATTCAGGGAATGAAACCCCGCAAGCGTAATGAATTGAAACTTATAGCCTAAGTCGGCCAGGTTTTCTCGGAAAGTCATCATGCTGTGCTTGCTCAGTTTAGAAGCCCAGTTAAAGGAAGGAGAACAATTATAGGCCAACATCTTACCAGGAAACTCACGATGGATAGCATTGGCAAATTCCTTCGCATCGCGTAAATCGGGATGCGATGTTTCGCACCAGATCAGATCCGCATAAGGCGCATAGGCCAGGCCGCGACTGATCGCTTGCTCAATACCATTCTTTACCTGGTAGAAGCCTTCTATTGTTCTTTCACCATAGACAAATGGCTTGTCTCTATCATCAATGTCGCTGGTGATCAGGTTCGCGGCATCTGCATCAGTACGGGCTACGAGTATGGTTGGCACACCCATCACATCGGCTGCCAAACGAGCAGCTACTAATTTATCGATGGCTTCACGTGTAGGCACCAATACTTTTCCCCCTAAGTGTCCGCATTTTTTTGCGGAAGACAATTGATCTTCAAAATGTACGCCCGCAGCGCCTGCTTCAATCATCATCTTCATCAATTCAAAGGCATTTAGGTTGCCACCAAAGCCTGCTTCTGCATCAGCAATGATGGGAGCCATCCAGTGTATGTTGCCATCTCCACTGACCGTTTGAATTTGATCAGCACGCAGCAAAGCATTGTTGATGCGTTTTACGACAGCCGGTACGCTGTCAGCAGGATATAAACTTTGATCTGGGTACATCTGCCCTGATAAATTAGCATCGGCTGCTACTTGCCAACCGCTTAGGTAAATAGCTCGTAAACCTGCCTGCACTTGCTGCACTGCCTGATTGCCAGTGAGGGCTCCCAAAGCCGCCACATAGTGTTCGCTATGCAGCATGTTCCAAAGCCTCTCTGCACCCAAGCGAGCCAGGGTATAATCAATTTTTACAGAGCCTGACAGCTTTACGACTTGTTCTGCTGTATAAGGTCTTTCAATGCCTTTCCATCTTGGATTAGTAGTCCAATTGGTAATCAGTTGGTTGATGCTATCGTGTGTCTTCATGAGTATAGGTATAGATTAATGTTTAGTTTTTCTTTAAATGAATCATAGGTATTGATAGGCCGGTAGCGTAAGGAATTCTTCAAAGTCATCGCTCAACACCAGCTTATCCAGCAAGGCTTCTGCATGGTTGAGATAAGTAACATCGCGCTTTTCTCTTCTGAATTGCTCCAACAGTTCTTTGATCTCATCGTCTGCGAGGCGCAGATACAATTCAAGATTAAAGGTTCTGCCATCGGCCAACAGTACGCGTTCATGATTTAGCCATTGCCATAATTGAGCTCGCGAAATCTCTGCCGTTGCCGCATCTTCCATGAGGTAATTGATAGCCACCGCTCCTGTGCCACGCAGCCAAGACTCCATATACAGCAGTGCCACCCTGATGTTAGTACGTATACCTTCCTCTGTAATCACAGTGCCTGCGGAGGAGACTTTTAGTAAATCCTGGGCATGTGCAGTCACATCATCTCGCTTAATCATTTTCTGGTGCACTGTATCTTGTAACACTTTATCAAAAGCTTCCCTGGCTATTGGCACTAAGGCTGGGTGTGCTACCCAGGTACCGTCAAAGCCATGAATGACTTCACGCACCTTGTCTTGCGTTACTTTTTCGAAAGCTTGTTGGTTGATGACTTCATCTTTACTGGGGATGAAAGCTGACATACCTCCTATCGCATGGATGTTGCGCTTATGACACGTTTTCACCAGTAACTGTGCGTAGGCACTCATAAAAGGAACTGCCATCGTTACCTTACTCCTCTCTGGCATTACATAACTTCTGTGAAGCTTGAATTTTTTGATGATGCTGAAAATGTAATCCCATCGGCCGGCATTGAGCCCGGCAATATGTTCGCGCAATTCGTAAATGATTTCCTCCATTTCGAAGGCAGCCAATATATTTTCGATTAATACGGTGGCTTTAATCGTGCCCCTGGCAAGGCTCAGCCTCCTTTCAGCAAATAAGAAAATGTCATCCCATAAACGTGCTTCATGATGACTCTCCAACTTAGGCAAGTAAAAAAATGGCCCTTTCTTTTGCGTTGCCAATAAACCTCCGTTGTGATAGATGAATAAACCGAAGTCGACCAACGAAGCAGATACTGGTTTACCCTCCATGAGCAGGTGCTTCTCTTCAAGATGCCAACCTCGGGGTCTTACTTTTAATAACGCTGGATGACTGTGCAACTCATATCGCTTGCCTGCTTCTGTTTCGTAGCAGATGGTGCCCCGCACCGCATCCATTAGATTCGCCTGACCATCTATCACATTACGCCACGTGGGTGATGTTGAGTCTTCAAAATCTGCCATGAAAACTTTAGCGCCTGAGTTGAGGGCATTGATGATCATCTTCCGGTCAACAGGACCTGTTATTTCTACCCTTCTGTCTTGCAAAACATCTGGAATGGGGGCTACCTCCCATTGCCCTTCTCGGATGTAATTGGTCTCGGGTAAAAAGTCAGGTAAATGCCCCTGATCCAGAGAGCGTTGTTTTTTCTTACGCGCTTCCAGCAGCAGAAATCTGCGGTTTGAAAATTCCTGGTGTAAACTGGCAATGAAGCTCAGTGCGCCAGGGCTTAACACCTGCTCATCTCCTGGCAAGAGTGGAGCCGCCAATTCAAGTTCCTTATTTTTTTGTAGGGTTGTGATCATTGTTTTTTCGTTTGGGATGATCAAACCTAGACCAGAGAAAAATATAATTCAAGCGAATTTTCGCTAAATAACTTTATTCGCTAAATTGAACTTTATAGCGAATGGCCTGAAGAGTCCAAAAAAGCCAATTTGGCTGATAGAAAGCTGAAAATATATTTTCATTCGCCAACCAGCGAAGCACCTTTTGAGAAGCGTTTTAAAAAAAACAAGATTCCATGAAACACCAATCAAGCCTTAACGAAACCAATCTGCGTTTAATTTTCGGACTTAAACTCAAGCAACTCAGGCTAGAAAAAGGGCTGTCATCACAAGCCCTGGCAGATGCTGCAGAACTCTCCGTTTCTTATCTCAATGAAATTGAAAAGGGCAAGAAATACCCGAAGGCCGAAAAAATAGCCAGACTTGCCAGCGCCCTGGATGTTAGCTACGACTGGCTTGTGTCGGTGCAGATGAGCAAGCAATTAGCACCTGTTGCCAAGCTTTTGCAAAGCAAGTTGATCAACGAATTACCCCTAGAATTCTTCGGCATTGAAAAAACACAATTGTTTGAATTACTCTCAGGTGCACCCGTAAAACTCAATGCCTTCATCAATACCATCATCGAGATAAGCCGCAACTATGGCATGCGCGTAGAAGATCTATACTTCGCCACACTTCGCTCCTATCAAGAAATGCACGATAACTATTTTGAAGATATCGAGCAGGCCGTGGATGCCTTCATTACTCAATATCAATTAGACACTTCAAAAGCTATCAGTACAGAATCATTGGTGCAAATTCTTACCCAACACTATCATTACATTATTGAAGAAGATGGACTTTCTAATCAGCCGGAATTGCAAGAACTGCGCTCTGTACTCATTCCCGGTAAACAGCCTCGTTTATTACTGAATAAAAACTTAAGTAAGACTCAAAGGGCTTTTATAGTAGGGCGTGAGGCAGGATTTTGCTTTATGCAAATTGATAATCGATCGCAGACCACCTCCTGGGTTTCGTTTGACTCTTTCGATGAGGTGGTTAATAATTTTAAAGGTTCATATTTCTCATGCGCTCTATTTCTGAATCGAAAGCATGTAATTGATTGGCTCAAAGATACTTTAACTGAAAAAAATCTGAATGTGAATAGATTTCAGGACTTAATGGACCGCTATGCTGTATCTCCAGAAATCCTCCTTCACCGCCTGACCAATATTTTACCCAGGTATTTTGGTATCAATGAATTATTCTTTTTACGTTTCAGCACACAACAGGGATCAGAAGTATATGAGCTAACAAAAGAGATGCACCTATCTGGTTTGCACAATCCACACTCCAACATGTTAAACGAACATTATTGCAGACGCTGGGTGAGCATTAGTGTTTTAAAAGAACTAAATAATGCCGTAAGAACCGAGCAGTACACTCAATCATTATGCAGGGTACAGCGATCAAAATACATAGGTACGGATAAAGAATATTTGATCATTAGTTTTGCCAAACCCATTGTATTTGGTGCTAATAAACACAATAGTGTGTCTATCGGATTATTACTCACGGATCAACTAAAGAAGAAGGTTAAATTCTGGAACGATCCTCAAATTCCTATCCGCATGGTGAGCGAAACTTGTGAACGCTGCATTGCGACTGACTGCCAGGAAAGGGTAGAAAAACCACTCTACATTGCACAGCAACAAAAGGTGGAAAATTTAAAGTTAGCGCTAAAGGCACTGAACGATTAAAGTAGTGTCAAGTTTAAGTTTAAAATAAAAACTGACGGGAGCATTAGTTTCCTCGTTTAGCTTTATATCCTTCTTTCAATAAAATCTGCAAGAGCTTATCTCTGTGGTCACCTTGAATAATGACTTCACCATCCTTGACAGAGCCGCCTACACCACATTTTGATTTTAATAGCTTGCCTAAAGCTTCTAAATCATTAGCTGTACCTACAAAGCCAAGTACTAAAGTAACTTGCTTCCCTGCACGCAGGCTTTTATCCAATTGTACCCTTAAGTTTTGTTGTGGTGGTGGTAGTGTTGCCTGTTCCTCTTGCTGTTGATAGTTATAATCAAAATCTGAGCTGGTAGAATACACTACCCCATCGCGCTTCTTCCAATCGTTTTTCTTGGCACTCATAATTTAGTTACTAAATAGAATATTAGGTTAAAGATAAATATTAGTGCGGTGGTGATGCCCAGATTAAAACCACGAGAAACATTTTTTCTGTAGGCAAAAGCCATAGCCGCAAAGGTCAGTAAAAAAAGTGGACCAAAAATAAAACCCCCATAGATGGAAGAAAAAATGCTGGCTGTTTGTTGTCTGCTGTTTACGCGCGTAATCTCTCGCATCATCCATGATTTTTCCAGCACTACTGTATCCATATTTTCAATAATATCAAAGGCATCAGCCTCCAAGCGGAATTTACTTCCCTGATGGGTATAAATGAGACAATGCGAATTGCCTCCGGAACGCCTGCTGGCAGTAACAAAACGATGACCCTTTACTTGCTCTGTGACCTCTTGACGAGGCAGTGTATAATCTAGCAACATCAGCAAACTAAAAATGAGTAGTATCTTATTGACCAACATAACCTTTGGCAAATACTCTTTCATCAGTTCATAGGTATCATCTGACTGCTGAGATCTGGCTGCTCTCCTGGCAGCAGGTCTGTATTTGGGATCTCTATGCTGGGAACTTTCAGGAGAAGGAATCGAGTAGTCGGGATTAAATAGACGCTGATCATAGATCACCCTTTTCTCCGGATTACCCAAGGTATCATAGGCTTCATTTACTTCCTTAAAAAATTGTTCTGCCTCAGGACTGGGATTCTTATCAGGGTGGTATTGCAAGGCTAACCTGCGGTAAGCCCGCTTAATATCTGCAGCATGGGCAGCCGTAGATACGCCCAATATGGTGTAATAATTCTTCATTAAAAGAAAAGCCCTGTGCGAACAGGGCTTTAAGTAATCAATTTCTAGCTAATGATTATTTCTTTTTACGCTTTGTTACGAAAGTAAGCACAGGACGCTTGCTGTGGCTCACCACATCCTCGGCAATGCTGCCAGCAAGTACGTGAGCAAAACCTGTGCGACCATGGGTAGCCATTGCCACCATGTCTGCATCAATGCTCTCGGCAAAGTAGATGATACCCTCCTCTTCGCTTAAATCGTTGAAGATGTTAATAGTATACTTTTTTAACTGAAGTTTATTTGCAAAATCCTCCATGGCTTTGCGTACTACTACATCGCGCTGAAAATTGGAGGGTGTGTTAATGCGCACTAAGTGAATAGTAGAGTCGTACATTTCCTGAGCCTTCTTAACAAAGCGTGAGAAAATTTCCTCGTCTTTATTCATAGAAGTAGCATACACTATGTCTTTGAAATTTTTGGTAGCTGGCTTGTTGTGAATAGTTAAAACAGGACAGGCAGCATGCCTTACAACCTTTTCTGTATTCGATCCGATGACCATTTCCTCAAGTGCGGTCCTTCCAGATGTTCCCATCACAACCAGATCAACTTTGTTATCTGCAATAATGGTGGTCATTCCATGAAAAGGAGAACCAATCCGCAACTCTCGCTTCACCTTAACGCCTTCCAACTTAGGATCGGTCGCTGCCTTCTCCATTTGCTTTTTGGCGCGTTCTATCATTTTTAGCATGAACAAGCGGTCTTCCATATCACCATCAAGGTTCATTTGGCCTCCTACGTTAAAGGATCCGCTTCCGGAAGAAGTTTCCTCAATTACATGCAACAAGGTTAGTTGTGCTCCTGATCTCTTGGCAATATCAGCTGCCACATCTATAGCCATTTGTGCCGTTTTAGAGAAGTCGGTAGGTACAAGAATTCTTTTCATATATTGATGCTATTGGGTTATAAGAATTAAAGATAACTAAAAAATTATCAAACCTACTCAAGAAATAAAAACCATCGGAATATTTAACTCATGCATTAATTCACTCCATTCGCTGTTATGCTCTGCCTCATAAGCAATGGCTTTGCACAAATAAATGCTGTGGATAAATTTATCCTTAAGGTGTGCCTCTAGTCGATCAGTTTCAAAGCCAACTTCTGCTGAAAAAGTATAGGGTACGTCATCAAGTTCTTTTACCCTGTCGCGTATTTTATCAAAACGTTCGTAGGCATCACGCTCCAGTCGCTGTTTGATATTAACCGATGACTTGATTTCACCAAAATGCTGATTTTTAAGTCTGTAAGGATAGATAACCACAAGCTTAGCACGCTTTTCTTCAGCACGTTTTGCCGCCTCCTGCAGGGCTCTCACCGAATCTTCTGAGAGGTCAACCATGCACAATATTGTATTTTGCTCTGCTTTCACTACCAATTGATTATTCCCTTTCACACCACGAACATAGTGGGCCTAGTATGCAAAATTGCCAACAATCTTCATTTTCAAATATGACTTTTGTCATTAAGGTATAGGTAGTAACTTTCGGAAATGATTCAAGGCAGCAGCGTGAAATTCAAAGAAATATTTGAAGGTTCCTCGGAAGGGATCGTGATTGTTAACAAAGAAGGGATTATCGTTGAGGCTAACCCCGCCTCAGAAAGAATTTTTAGATATGACTCTGAGGAGCTGGTCGGCCAAGCACTCGATTCACTATTACCCGGCCGCCTTCGCGAAAAGCATCATCAGTACAGGGATCAATTTCATAAAAATCCCTCTCCGCGCACCATGGGAATGGGGCGCGATTTAATGGCTTTAAGAAAAGATGGCTCTGAATTTCCTGTTGAAGTAAGCCTGAGTCATACAGTTTCCGATGGCCAATTTTTAATAATGGCCTTTATTATTGATATAACCCAACGAAAGAAAGCGGAGAATGCCCTCAAACAAAGTGAAGAGCAACTCATTGTCTATGCTACTGAGTTAGAAAGAAAAGTAGAGGCAAGAACCGAAGCATTGAATGATTTAATCCATAAGCTGGAAGAGGAAGTACTGGAAAGAAAAAAGGCAGAGGAAGAAGCCCGCAAATCACTGGAAAGAGAACGAGAACTTAATGAGCTAAAAACAAAGTTTGTTTCTATTGCCTCTCACGAATTTCGAACCCCCTTAAGCACCATCCTCAGCTCCGCCTCTCTTATCCAGCAATATAAAGACCGAGGAGATTTTGATAAACAGGAGAAACACATCAACAGAATTAAATCATCTATTAATCACCTTACCGGTATTCTCAACGATTTCCTGTCACTGGGCAAATTGGAGGAAGGCAAATTAGATGTAGCTATTGAAGAAATATCTTTAAAAGAATTCTTGATCGAAATACTGGAAGAAGTGAAACCCAGTTTAAAAGCAGATCAGCTCATTGATTTAACGATTAATGAAAGCTGCGAGCTACATACAGACCCGCGCATATTGCGTAACATTCTTTTCAATCTATTGTCGAATGCCAGCAAATATTCCGATGCCGGAAAAAAAATTGACTTATACTGTACTTGCTTTGAAGATCGCATTACCCTGGCTGTACACGATGAAGGGATCGGAATACCTGAGTCAGAGCTCAAGCATTTGTTCGATCGGTTCTTCAGGGCCAGCAATGCCACCAATATTCAGGGCACCGGACTTGGACTACACATAGTAAAACGTTATGTTGAACTTTTAAACGGAAGTCTCGCTTTTTCCAGCAAAGAAGGAAAAGGAAGTATATTTACTATCAACATACCCAACAACCTTAGCTAAGCAATGAAAAAGATACTACTTATTGAAGATAACCAGGATGTTAGAGAAAACACGGCAGAGATTCTCACCCTGGCGGGCTATCAGGTAAGCACAGCCCAAAATGGCAAAGCAGGCGTGGAGAAGGCTCAACAAGAAAAACCTGACCTGATTATTTGTGATATCATGATGCCTGAACTGGATGGCTTTGGCGTACTTCACATACTGAATAAAAATACAGAGACTGCTACTATCCCTTTCATATTTTTAACGGCAAAGGCAGAGAAAACAGACATGCGCAAGGGTATGACTTTAGGCGCAGATGACTATTTGACAAAGCCATTTGACGATACTGATCTTTTGAATGCAGTAGAAGCCCGATTGCGCAAGCGGGAGCTGCTGCAACAAACGTATGATAATACAGAAGCAGGTTTGCAGACCTTCATCAAGGACGTAAAAAAGATACTTAACTTTGAAGACCTCGCCAAGGACCAAAAACTAAAAGGCTATAAGAAAAAAGCCACCATTTTTGATGAAGGTGAAATGGCCTCATCTTTATACTTTGTTAAATCAGGCCAGGTTAAACTTTTTAAAGCCCATCCGGATGGGAAAGAATTGATTGTAAGTGTGCACAAAGCTGGAGACTTTTTTGGCTTCGAGGCCATTCTTCAAAACGATGCCTATACTGAATCAGCTGTTGCCCTGGAAGACACAGAACTTAACTTGTTGCCTAAGGCTGACTTTCTCACCATCATGTATGGCCATGTAGAAGTAGCCAAAAGATTTATTAACATGCTGTGCAGCAAAGTGCAGGAAAAGGAGGAACAATTACTACACCTGGCCTATAATTCCATTCGTCAGCGTACGGCCGAGTCGTTATTAAAACTGCACTCTCTGAAGCCAACAGAAAACACACTTAATATTGCACGCGAAGACTTGGCCAAAATGGTTGGAACTGCAACAGAATCTGTTATTAGAGTATTGTCGGATTTTAAAGATGAAGGACTTATTGATATTGTGAGTGGCAAAATCATTCTGAAGCATGCTAACAAACTAGAGCAGGTAGTTCGTTGGAGTGTGGCCCGGAAATAATCAATCACACATGACCGGATCAGTAATGGTCATAGGCTCCTGAATATGTTGGTGTGTCATCAATGATCGACCAATCAATAATGCACCCATGGCAATCATCATGATAGTTGTGACCTTGGCATAACTTAAACGCAGGTACTTACCTGCAAACTGCATTACAAAAGGTAAACCAAGCATAACCGGCCATGTACCCATGCCAAAAATTAACATAAAGAAGAATCCATCGTATGCTGTCCGCAGTGTTAAGGTATAGGATAGTGCCAGGTAAGTGAGGCCACAAGGCAGTAAACCATTTAAAATTCCTGCAAGCATTAAACTACCGGCATGTTTTTCTTTTAATTGCTGAGAAAATTGCCGCTTGATGAACAACACCACCTTATTAACAAATTGTGTTAAAAAAGGTATTCGCACTGAACGGATCGTTCCTACACCCAATAAGATTAAGACCGCACCCAAGGCAATAGAGAAAATGGATTGGATAGAAGAGAAATTAAAAAGGGAGCCAAAGGAAGCAACCAGTGCGCCAAAGCTTGCATAAACCAATACCCGGCCAGTGTTATATAATACTCGGTTCAGCCATACTTGCTTATTGAATGAGGTGACTGCCAAAGCTAATGGGCTGCACATACCAGCACAATGCAAGCTACCACCTAAACCCAACAAGAGTGCAGTCCAAATCATATCACCACTGTTTTTTCTAAACGGTAAGCCTTATCACCTTCCTTCCATTGAAATCTAACTTTATAGAGGCCATTAGTCAGGCGTGGCACACTTAGTCTCATACTGGAGTCTTGTTGCTGCGATAAAGTAAAAGTCTTATCCAATTCGCTATTAGAAGGTCGCATCAAGATGATTTTCCCTTCTTTTACCTGCTGTAGATTAGGGTATAACACTTCCAAATAATCAGCCTTTACAGTCAATACAGGTTTAATTGCTAAAGCACTCACATTTTCTACAGACTCAAATTGTTCCTGGTAATGTAAATCCTCTTCATAATACTTCTGTGAGACCAGGCTCACATCTTCACGAAAACATACTACTACCAGTGTGGTAATAAAGCCAACGAAAAATAAAAAGGCTACTACAATCGACTTACCCCAATTCATATATTTATTTTTTTTAAATCCTTTTATGCCTTGCTGAAAGCGGAACTACTTTTTGGATGATACCGGACCGATAAATTTAGTTTTCACACGCTCCAGCACTTTGCCATTTTCACTAACCTCAATCTCAATCGAAGTCTTTGCACTGTTAATACTTCCTGTGGGTAGTTCTAAAATCATTACTCGCTTTACAAATTGTTCTGCAGGCAAAATCAAGTTAGGTTCTCCAATCAATTGCATGATCGTTTCTGAAGGAGACACAACAGTAATTTTCAACTCTCTGTCCTCAAACGACTTATTGACAAATTCAATATTGTATAAATTGGTGATGGTGCCTTTATCCGTACGCTGGAATAAAGTACCTGGCACTTTTAAAACAGTAGTTTCAATAGGTGATCGTGTAAAAACGAGAAAGCTAAGCAGCACCAATAACGAAGTAAGCACGGCCGTATAGCCCAAAACCCTTGGATTCCAAAGCTTCTGAACCTTATTGACAATGGAGTTATAAGATGCAAAACGAATCAATCCTTTGGGCTTATCAATCTTTACCATCACATCATCACAGGCATCAATGCAGGCTGTACAATTGACACATTCGAGTTGAGTACCATGCCTGATATCAATACCGGTAGGGCATACATGGACACACAATTTACAGTCAATACAATCTCCTTTGTCAATACGTGGTTCATTCTTCTTGAGCTTTCCGTGTGGTTCTCCCCTTATCCAATCGTAGGCAACTACAATCGAATCTTTGGATAACAAAACACCTTGCAAACGACCATAAGGACACACGACAATACAAGCCTGCTCTCTGAACCAGGCAAAGACGAAATAAAAAATTCCAGTAAAAGCAATCAGTCCAATAAACCCTGCCAGGTGTTCGGAGGGAGGTTCTTGCACAATAGCAATTACTTGATCCATTCCAATCAAATAAGCCATCGCTGTATGGGCAATGAGCACGGCAATGCCTACAAATAAAAATTGTTTAGTCCCCTTCTTGAAAATTTTTTCCTTAGTCCAGGGGGCTACATTAAGTTTGCGTTGCTGGTTAGCATCGCCCTCGATCCAGTACTCAATTTTTCTATAGACCATCTCCATGAATAGTGTTTGCGGACATGCCCATCCACACCACACTCTGCCAAAAACAACGGTAAAGAGAATAACAAAGACAAAAAAAGTAATGAGGGTTAAGGCTAGTAAAACAAAATCCTGTGGCCAAAACACCTGACCAAAAACAATGAACTTACGCTCAAAAATATTGAAGAGCATAAAGGGTTGCCCATTCATTTTTAAAAAGGGCCCAGCAAAAAACAATGATAGCAATACAAGGGTTACCAGCACCCGCTTGTTATGAAAAAAGCCAGCGGGCTTCTTGGGATACACCCAAACCCGCTTGCCTTTCTCATCAACCGTTGCTATCGAATCGCGAAACTCTTCTTCGTACTGATAAAGCTGATCTGTATTATTCATTTTATAATGAGGCCTGCACCTTCACTGAATCCGTCTTCACAACTTCTGTTTTTACTTCTTCCTTCCAAATCGGGCCCTGCGGTGCTTTAGCATTAGGAGGATTTGAACCCTTCAAACTCATAATGAAAAAAGACACATCACGAATTTCTTCTGGCTTTAAGATTGCATTCCAGGCAATCATTCCTTTTTCCGGAACACCATTCTTTATGGTGGCGAAAATATTTTGAATGCTCCCGCCATGTAACCAATAATCATCTGTCAGGTTAGGACCGATACTACCCTCACCTTTGTCTTTATGACAAGATGCACAATTATTCTTATAAACAGCGGCCCCTTTGCTAATCAAATCGGCATCTGCAGTGTAGGCCAGTGCTGCTTCATCAATGGCAGCCACCGGCTCAGCTGCACGGGTTTTTCTGATTTGTTCATCTGCCAACGCTATTTCATTGGCATACTCCTGCTCTTGTAACGGTACACTATCGGTGATGTGATACACTACGAGGTAAACCACCGACCAGGCAATCGTACCATAGAACAACCACTTCCACCAAGGCGGCAGGTGATTATCCAGCTCTTTAATACCATCATAGTTATGATCCAACACAATGGTAGCCTCCTTTTCAAGCGGTACTGCATTAGTCAGTTTTCTGTCCAATTTAGTCCACCAGCTTGGTTCAGGTACATACGCAACACCCATGGCTGATGCTTTTTCACGTGCAGAGCGCTCCACAAAGGTGTTCAGTACCTGGAGCAACATAATAGCTACTACAAAAACCAGGATGGTTACAATACCCACCAAGGTCATGAGTACATAAAAAGGTGTCATCGGGTGATTAATCGGATCATCCCAAAATCCTTTCGTGGCGGTGGCATCCTGTGCCCAGGTGCTGATGGGCAATAGCATCACCAATAGGGCGATTATTTTATTTTTCATGACCTGAGTGATTTGGTTTACTGGTTGCATCATCAATTGGCATGTTGCTCATGTGCTGTATGAACTGTTTGTTAACCGTAAAGGCCCACCAGATCAGCAACAAAAAGAACACGAAGAAAATTACAAAGGATATGAGCGGCCAGATGGCCACATTATCGATGCTTTGAAGAATATTTTTGTACATAAGCCTTAATTATTGATTAGCTGAAAGTGCTGTGTCCTTAACCTTAATATCAGTACCCAGTCGCTGCAGATAAGCAATCAAAGCTATTATCTCTGCATCTTGTATCACTTCGATTCCTTCCATCTGCAAGTTCTCCACAATGCGAGCTGCCTGTTTGTCGAGATCTTCATTGGCTGTTTGCTCATACCCTTCTGCATAGGGAACACCAATGGTGCGCAGCGCATTTATCTTTAAAGCAGTCTGTTCTTTATCAATTTGTTGTTCATACAACCATGGGTATGCAGGCATGATGGTTCCTGCTGACACAGAGCCCGGATCAAGCATATGATAATAATGCCATGAATCTCCATACTTGCCACCTACTCTTTGCAAATCAGGACCAGTACGCTTTGATCCCCATAAGAATGGATGGTCGTACACATATTCACCTGACTTGGAGTATTCACCGTATCTTTCTGTTTCGGAACGGAACGGTCTGACCATTTGCGAATGGCATCCAACGCAACCTTCACGGATGTAGATATCTCTGCCGTGCAATTCCAGTGGTGTATACGGTTTTACACTGGCAATGGTGGGTACATTTGATTTAATCAGGAATGTTGGAACCATTTCGATAGCACCCCCGATTAAAATTGCTACCAGCGCAAGTGTGGTAAAAACAATAGGTTTACGCTCTAACACAGCGTGCCAGCCTTTATTGCCATGGGAAGCAATAGTGAGTGGTGCTGCTTCGGTTGCCTCATTGGCAATGAACTTACCTGAATAGGCTGTTTTTATTAAGTTGTATGTCATAATGATGGTACCTACGAGGTACAAAGCACCACCAACGGCCCTCAACATGTGTAGAGGAAGAATCTGAACAGTAGTCTCCAAAAAGTTTTTGTACATCAAAAAACCATCTGGTGTGAATTCTTTCCACATCAAGCTTTGCACCACACCGGATATATACATAGGCAAGGCATAGAAAATGATACCTAGTGTACCTAACCAAAAATGGAGATTGGCTAATTTGTTAGAATATATTTTAGTATCCCACATTTTGGGTACCAGCCAATACAGCATACCGAAGATCATAAAGCCGTTCCAACCAAGGCCCCCCACGTGTACGTGTGCTACAATCCAATCAGTAAAGTGAGCAATGGCATTGATATTTTTTAAAGAAAGAAGTGGACCTTCCAAAGTTGCCATACCATAAGCAGTTACGGCCACCACAAAAAACTTCAGAACCACATCTTCTCTTACTCGGTCCCAAGCACCACGTAACGTTAGTAAACCATTAAGCATACCACCCCATGATGGAGCAATAAGCATAATAGAAAATACGGTACCCAGACTTTGCGCCCAATCAGGTAAGGAAGTGTACAATAGATGGTGAGGGCCTGCCCAGATGTAAATGAAAATCAAAGACCAAAAGTGAATAATGGATAAACGATATGAGTAAACAGGTCTGTTCGCTGCTTTGGGCAAGTAATAGTACATTAAACCTAAGAAGGGTGTAGTTAAAAAGAATGCCACTGCATTATGTCCATACCACCATTGCACCAGGGCATCTTGTACACCTGCATACCAGGAGTAACTCTTAAATAAGTTCACTGGCATTTCGAAAGAATTCACCACGTGCAATACCGCCACGGTTATAAATGTGGCAATGTAGAACCAGATAGCTACGTACATATGCTGCTCACGTCTGCGCAAAATGGTGCCGATCATATTAATACCAAACACTACCCAGATAAGGGTAATGGCGATATCGATTGGCCACTCCAATTCTGCATATTCTTTAGATGTAGTCAATCCTAAAGGCAGGGTGATTGCCGCTGCCAGAATAATGGCTTGCCAACCCCAAAAATTTATCCAACTGAGGGTGTCATTGAACATGCGAGTCTTCAGCAAGCGTTGCATCGAATAATACACACCTGCAAACATGGCATTGCCCACAAAGGCAAAAATGATGGCATTGGTGTGTAATGGTCTGATGCGACCAAAACTGGAGTACTGCAAATCAAAATTGAAGATAGGCCACACTAGTTGCAGCGCGGCTGTAAGTCCTACCAGCATACCCACCAGGCCAAAAGCCACGGTAGCGATGATGAAGGCCTTGACAATTTTATTGTCGTAACTGAATTTTTCGAGTTCCATAGGCAGTTCTGAGCTTACATTTTGATTAGATGATGTAAAAGTACCCCTACTCATGAATGACTAACCTGACAGGATTTATTAATAACCCTGATTTTAATCAGTTGCTGTATTGCGAATAAGCTTTAAAGCGTATTTAATAAATCCTGCTTTTCTTCGGTTAAATCAAATACAGCGATGAAACAGCTCATGTCTGTATATTCTTCCAAAAATTAAGCTTTCAAGTCAGCACTTCTGATAGAGTTGTGACTGTTGTTTTTTTTGCACATGTCATCCTAAAGAAGAAAAATCCTTCAGACCAAATATTCAGGCATCTTTTATAGAACAATCCACCAACTATACTTGCGGGGGTGCAGCCACGCAATCGCTACTAGCTTACTGTGGTGATTATTGGCGAGAGGACCGCCAAAGACTAAGGCAGATTAACTCAGGGTACTAACGGTAGAAATATTAGAGTTCTCTGCGATTCATTGGGTTATAGCACAAAGGTATTCACCAACATGAGTACTGATTCTCTCAAGCGTTTCGTTGACCAGGGCTATCCCATGTTACTGGCTATTCAAGCCTGGAGCGGAGTAATTTCCGACTAGTATGAATGATTGGAGTAACGGGCACTATGTATTATGCATCGGCTATGATGATGAAAACTACTATTTTATAGATCCTTCTACGCTGGGCAACTACACCTTGATACCTGCCAAAGCTTTTGGGGAAAGGTGATACGACATAGATCAGGAGGGAAACAAACTTTACAATTTTGCAGTCTGGATTTATAAACAGGAAAAAAAATATGAGCCTAGCAAAATTCTACCAATGCACTAACCTATCCATATATTTTGAATAATAAATCACAGCAGATTCAGCCTTGTACTTAATTGGGATTAGCAATACACATCCTTTGGCTTATGCACACATACCTTTCTTTGATCTTTCAATACCCCATAATTGATCAACAGCAAAATTTGATAAGTGGCGCCTGCTTACAGCGAGCAAATACTAACTTGTAGGTAAATCATAAGGCTATGAGAAGCATGCTAATTTTACCGATTGTTGCTTTACTTTTTTGTTGCACACCAGAAAACGAATCACTGGAAAGATGGCAAACGCATGCAGAAAATGTAACCATTTACAGGGATGATTTTGGCGTTCCACATATTTATGGCAAAACAGATGCAGATGCTGTTTTTGGAATGCTCTATGCCCAATGCGAAGATGACTTTCCAAGGGTGGAGCGAAACTACTTATGGGCGATAGGTCGATTGGCAGAAGTAGAGGGTGAAAAACAGTTATACAGCGATGTACGCGCCAAGCTTTTTATGACCCAGGAAGAAGCTGTGGAAAAATACTATAACAGCCCCGAATGGCTAAAGAAATTATGCAATGCTTTTGCGGATGGTATCAACTATTATCTCTATACTCATCCAGAAGTAAAACCTGCACTTCTTACCCACTTCGAACCATGGATGCCTATGTATTTCAGTGAGGGCAGCATCGGTGGTGACATTGAGTCTATATCTTTAGAGAAACTCGAAGCTTTTTACCAGCATATACAAGACAGTGCTGGCCACGATTCAACTAAGATAACGCAAGCCACTGCATACAATCAACTTGATGATTTTAGCAAAGAGTTAGATGAGCCTCAGGGATCAAATGGCTTTGCTATTTCAGGAAAGTTAACGCAGAGTGGCAATGCCATGTTAGTGATTAATCCGCACACGTCATTTTATTTCAGAGGAGAAATACATGTAGTAAGTGATGAGGGGCTCAATGCTTACGGAGCTGTTACCTGGGGACAATTCTTCATCTATCAGGGCTTCAATGAAAAAAATGGATGGATGCACACCTCATCGTACACAGATGTAGTGGATGAATTCATCGAGGATATCGTAAAAAAAGAAGGCAGTCTCTTTTATAAATACGGAGACGAATTACGGCCGGTTGAAAAGAAAGTCATCACAATTTCCTTCAAAAAGGACAGCCTTACACAACAACGCCAATTTCCCATTTACCGAACCCATCATGGACCTGTTACTGATGTAATAAACAATAGATGGGTTACCACCGCTATGCTATGGGATCCTTCCATGGCCTTGCAGCAGGCTTTCATCAGAACAAAAACAGCTTCATACGATGAGTTTAAAAAAATGATGGATTTCAAAACCAATTCATCTAACAACACGGTCTATGCCGATGCCGATGGTAACATTGCATTCTTTCAGGGAAACTTTATTCCCAGACGAGATACTACTTTTAATTACGACCAGCCTGTAGAGGGCAGCAATAAAGCCACCGACTGGCAAGGACTCCATGAGGTAGCGGAGAGTATACACCTGCTGAATCCGGGCAATGGTTGGATTCAGAATTGCAACTCCACACCATTCACATCTGCAGCAGAATTCAGTCCTAAAAAGAAAGACTATCCGTACTACATGGCCACTGAACCAGAAAATTTCAGAGGTGTTCATGCCATTCGCGTGTTAACAGGCAGAAGTGGTTATACACTTGATTCATTACTGGCACTCGCGTATGATCCTTATCTGCCTGCTTTTGAAAAACTGGTCCCTGGACTGATTGATGCCTTCGATCAATCGGGGAAAAAATACAATCAACTAAAACCCGCTATTGAAACATTACGTGCCTGGGATATGCGCACGTCAAAAGAATCGGTTGGCATGTCTTTGGCCCACTATTATATAAGCATCTATTTGCAAAAAGGCCCCAGACCCGAAGGCTTAAGTATGATGGAACGTGTTAATTACTTCGGCACACAAACACCATATGAAGAACGCCTTACGCTTTTCAAAGAAGCGGTAGATAAAATTGCCACAGACTTTGGACAATGGAATACTCCCTGGGGTGAAATATGCAGGTTGCAACGCCTTGATGGTGCGATTGCTCAAAAGTTTGATGACAATCAACCCAGCATACCGGTTGAATTTGCCTCCGGCAATTGGGGAGCGCTGGCATCTTTTGGCGTGAGGGGTAAGCAAGAAACCAAACGCTATTATGGTACTTACGGCAATAGTTTTGTAGCGGTTGTTGAATTTGGTAAAAAGGTGAAAGCAAAAAGTATTTTAGCGGGTGGCCAAAGCGGTGACCCTTCCTCTCCCCACTTCATGGATCAGGCACAACGCTATGCCGACAGAAATTTTAAAGATGTGGCCTACTACAGAGAAGATGTAGAAGCCAGAGCCATCAAGAAATATCAACCGGGGAGTAAAATAAATCTGATCAACATATCACAAGACTAGCTTTCAAAACAGTTATTGTCAAGCAGCTTATTAAATCAGTTTTGTAAATCAAAACCCAATAAAAAAAGCCATGAGTCTTTAAGGCTCATGGCTTCCCAAGAAGTAAAACTATTTTACACCAAACCAGGCATCTCCACATTTTCATTGGCATCTGCGGCATAATCAACACCGGCTACGCTAAATCCAAAAAGATTTAAGAAGTCTGTTTTATAACCATTCAAATCACCAATGGATGGCAAGCTTTCTGTTGTCGCTTGTTCCCATAACCTGGCTACTTCGCTTTGTACATCTTCTCTCATTTCCCAATCATCAACTCTTATTCTTCCTTTATCATCAGTAGGTATTGCCCCACCATGAAAAAGTCTATCGGCAAATAAGCGTTGCATCTGTTCGATACAACCTTCGTGAATACCCTTAGCCTTCATCACTTTATAAAGCAAAGAAATATATAGAGGAATAACGGGTATAGCAGAACTTGCTTGTGTTACCAATGCTTTATTCACCGATACCAAAGCCTTACCATTGATTGCTTTTAACTTATCTGTAATGGTAAAAGCTGATGCTTCCAGATGGTCCTTAGCACGACCGATAGTGCCCTTTCTGTAAACGGCTTCTGTTAAACCCGGGCCAATGTATGAATAGGCAACCGTGGTAGCGCCTTCGCTCAATACACCGGCTGCCAACATCTGGTCCATCCACATCTGCCAGTCTTCGCCACCCATAACGGTAACCGTATTGGCAATATCCTCATCGTTGGCCGGATCTATAGAAATGTTTGTTACTATGCCTGTATGAAAATCAACAGTTTTATTACTGAATGTTTGGCCAATAGGCTTCAATACAGAACGGTGTGTAACACCCGTTGCCGGATGCACACGCACTGGCGAAGCCAAACTATAGATTACTAAATCAATCTTTCCCAGATCTGCTTTGATCAGATCAATGGTTTTCTGCTTAATCTCATTTGAGAAAGCATCGCCATTGATGCTTTTAGCATATAAGCCTGCTTTTTGTGCCTGCTCTTGAAATGCTACACTATTGTACCAACCCGGAGAAGCTGTTTTACCAGGGGCAGGCGCCTTTTCGAAAAAAACACCAATGGTTGATGCATTACTGCCAAAGGCAGCAGAGATACGAGAGGCTAATCCAAAACCTGTAGAGGCGCCAATAACCAAAACCTTTTTGGCTCCCTGTATAGCACCTTTTGATTTTACATAATTGATCTGATTAATAACATTTTGTTCGCAGCCTTTTGGATGTGCTGTTAAGCAAATAAAGCCACGCATTCTGGGTTCAATAATCATAGGTCTGATGGTTCGTTAATACTCTGTCAATCCACACCTGCTTTCAGGTATGAAGGCGTAAATATATCTAATAAAAACGGAAGGCGAATAGGCTCTATAATTTCATTAAACCAGGGCATACAAGCTTACTTAGTAAGACAACTGAATAGTTGATCCATTAACACCCTTTTCAATAACATTAACAATAAGCACATTCTCATAATAGCCTTCATCATAATCACCAAACTCTTTTGTACCTAATAAAGTGTTGGCAATCCAGGGTATGTTGTTTGAGTGCCCAACAACCACAATGGTTTTTCCTTTGTGCTGGTTAACCATCTTGACAATTTCCTCATCTTTAAATGCTTCATAAGGAAGAATGCTTTGACCCAGTTTATCAGCCAGTGGCTTAACGGTGTTGATGGTACGCTTAAAATTGGTGGAGTAGATGGCTGCTATGGGTTGGCGTTTAAGCATATTGGCGAGGCGCTGCGCACGTGCCTGCCCTTGCTCAGTAAGCTCCGGATCTTTACTACCATCGGCCACTTTTTCGGCATGCCTTATCAGAATAAATGTGGTTAATTGTCTTTCTTGTGCAGCTCCTTCGCACACCAAAAGCATTACGAAAATTATTGAAAGCAAAAACGATTTAGTCATTGACATAAACATATCTTCTTTATTTAGTGTGTTTGTTTTTGATATCATCCGGTATTACACATCCATCTTTTCTACGTGTATCGGCCAGATGAAAAATTTTCCAGCCTTCCTTTGTTCTGATCAAATGGAAAGCATCTATCCCACAATGACTAAAGGTATGATCGATATAAAAGGCATAATCACACCAGGCCTGCGCGAAGTCTCCGTCCGTCTGCACCTTCACATTCCAAAATTCTTCTGTCATTTTTTCCTTTCTGGGTGTACCTACCGCCTTCAGAAAGCCATCAATAGAAGGCTCTCTCCTAAGTACGGCACTCCCCGATTTATCGCGCATGACTGTCGCCATGCCCGCACCAGCAGCAAATACGCTGTGCACTTTGCTGCTATCGCCTTCATACATGGCATCAAAAAGAGTTTTGATAACAAGCTGAATAGCCTGCTGGTCATCGCTTTGTGCATACGTAGCCTGATCCAAAACCAGGCATAACATGATAATAAGGGCCTTTTTCATCGATTAGTATTTATAAGCAAGATCACGTAAAAATCAGCCAGTAGTTGCAGATTTTATGCCAATGGTCTTTGCCGAAATCACTAGTTAAATATGAAGAATATCTGCTATTTTTAACACCTCTTACACCCCATATTATGCTTAAGACCCTCGTTATCAGCTTTTTTGTACTTGGTTGTGGTTCATTAGCAGCCCAAAGCCCTATTGATAGCCTCAATAGTGTTCTGGCCACCGCAGAAGGCGAACAAAAGGTTAAGACTTTAAATGAGTTATTCAGGGCTTATCAAAATGCTGACCCTGTAACCGCTTTGGGCTACACGAGGGAGGCCTTGAACCTGGCCATGGAAATAGAGGATAAGAAAGGAATGGCTGCATCCTACAATAATCTGGGTGTTTCCTATCGACAGCAAGGTGCTATTGATAAGGCTCTATCCTACTATATCAACTCACTTAAATTATACGAAGAATTGGATAACAAAGAGGGTATAGCAACCCTGAAGAATAATATTGCCACCATTTACTCTATCAAAAAAGATTTCGGCTTGGCTGTCAATTATCTGGAGCAATCTTATGCTCTCTTCACACAGTTGCAAGACAAGGCAAAGATTGTAGGCTCTATGAATAATCTGGGTAATCTCAATAGCGAGTTACAACTATTTGAAAAAGCCATGCGCTACTATTCTGAAGCTTATCAACTGGCACAGCAAGAAGGAATAAAATTTGCTGACCCATTGAGCAACCTGGGCAACATCTACTTCAAACAAGGAAACTACCAGCGAGCGGTAGATTTCTACAACAAGGCTTTAGAAATTGAAAGAGAGAATGACAACCGATTAGCGATGTTGGGCATCCTTACCAATATTGGTGCAACTTATACTAAAGCCAAGTTGCCAGCGAAAGCAATTGAATATTTAAATGAAGCAGAAAAACTGGCGGAAGAACTTCAGGCATTCAGTTATTTACCAAGTATACTCAGAAGCCGGGCCGACATTTTATACCAACAAGGCAAATCAAAGGATGCCTATGAAACAATATTAAAATACGATTCACTGAGAGAGAAAATTTTCGGAGAAGAGAGTACTAAAAAGATAGCGCAGATGGAGTTAGCCCTCAACTTCTCAGAAAAAGAAAGAGAATTGCAATTGTTACAAAAAGAAGGAAAGATACAATCACTGGAATTACGCAACTCCCGACTCTTTATCGTCATGATCATCTTGGGAGGATTGATGTTGATTGGTGGTATCAACCTGTACTACATGAGTAACAAGAAAAAATTATTATAAGCCTTCTGGTTTAGAGCACAACTTTTTACAATTCAAAATTCTGCTATGTTTCGTTTTGCCATCATCACAGCATTCGTACTATTTTTAACTTCTTGCACTTCTAACAATGTCGACCTTACCGGAGTTTGGCGCGGGGTAGTCGATATGCAAGGCCAGGAGCTTCCCTTTACTTTCGATCTGAAGAAAACAGAAAAAGGCTATCAGGCCATCATTCATAACGCCAAGGAAGAACTACTGTTGGAAGAAGTGAAAGTAGAAGGCGATACGCTCATCATGGTAATGCATATTTTCGATGCTGCCATTAAGGCTAGAATAGAGGGCGATCTGCTCAGCGGTTCTTTTATCAAATACTATGACCTCAGTGCTACGGTTCCTTTCAGGGCTACTAAGGGCGAAACTCATCGATTCACCAAAGAAACCAATAGCACCACAGACTTTACCGGTAAATACGCTGTTACTTTTACCAATGAAAAAGATACAACGGCAGCTGTGGGCATTTTTGAACAAAAAGGTAATACTGTAACAGGAACCTTCTTAACACCTACAGGCGATTATCGTTACCTACAAGGCAATGTTGTTAATGATAAACTGATGCTCAGTGCCTTTGATGGCAATCACACCTATGTGTTTACTGCTACCCTTCAAGGCGATAGCATCTTCGGAGATTATTACTCCGGAAAAAGTTATCATCAAATTTGGAAGGGAGTGAAAAATGATAGCGCTTCTCTACCTAATCCTGAATCGCTTACGTACCTAAAAGAAGGATACGAAAAAATTGACTTCAGCTTTCCTGATATCAATGGAAAGAAGATTTCTCCTTCAGATGATCAATACAAAAACAAAGTGCTTATTCTTCAGCTATTTGGCACCTGGTGCCCGAACTGTATGGACGAAACGCGCTTTCTTACCGAATGGCATAAGAAAAATAAAGACCGCGGTGTTGAAATCATTGGTATGGCTTACGAGCGCAAAGATGATTTTAATTATGCCAGTGGCCGCGTAAAAAATATGATTGAAAAGTTTGATGTTCAATATGATTTTGTGATTGCTGGGGTGAATGATAAAATAAAAGCTGCAGAAACCTTGCCTATGCTTAATAAAGTGGTGGCCTTCCCTACTACCATTTTCGTTGGCAAAGATGGCAAAGTGAAATATATTCATACTGGCTTTTCTGGTCCAGGCACTGGCATTTACTTTGAGCAGTTTAAAGAAAGCTTCAATCAAAAAATCAATGAACTTTTAAGTGAATAATTCACTTTACAGTCAAAAAGTGATTCATGGAAATAAATAGTTCGGGCATAGGAGCAGGAAAACGCGTGGTCGTTGGTTTATCAGGGGGAGTGGATTCAAGTGTTACCGCGCACCTGTTGCAGCAACAAGGCTATGAAGTGATCGGCATGTTCATGAAAAACTGGCACGATGACTCTGTAACCATCAGCAACGAATGCCCCTGGTTGGACGACAGCAATGATGCCATGATCATCGCCCAACAACTGGGTATTCCTTTTCAGGCCATAGACTTAAGTGCAGAATATAAGACGCGTATTGTTGATTATATGTTTGCCGAATATGAGCGCGGTCGTACCCCTAACCCCGATGTACTCTGCAATCGTGAAATCAAGTTTGATATCTTTTTAAATGCCGCCATAAAGCTGGGGGCTGATTTTGTAGCCACGGGACATTACGCACGTAAATCATCACAAGTAATCAATGGCAAAGTAGTGTACAGTCTGCTGGCTGGTAAAGACAATAATAAAGACCAGAGCTATTTTTTATGTCAGCTTACTCAGGCTCAGCTTGCCAAAGCCCTCTTCCCTATTGGCGAGTTGACAAAACCCGAAGTGCGGGCGATTGCTAAAGAGATGGGACTCGCCACAGCAGAAAAAAAAGACTCTCAGGGACTTTGCTTTATTGGCAAAGTACACCTACCTGATTTTTTGCAACAACAATTAAAACCTAAACAAGGTAAGGTAATTGAAGTGCCTGCACACGCTGCCCTCTACGATCAGCCATTTAGTGTTAATAATCTGCAAGAAAGCACCAAAGCATATGCTTATACCCCTAGCGCTGGTAAAGTAGCCGGAGAGCACAAAGGTGCGCATTACTATACGATTGGTCAGCGAAAGGGCTTGAATATGGGAGGCTTCGAAAAACCCATGTTTGTGATTGGCACAAACACACAAGAGAATGTGATTTACATGGGAATGGGCGAAGATCATCCAGGTTTATACCGAAAAGGACTATTCATTCCAGCAGCCGATGAGCATTGGATCAGAGAAGACCTAATCTTGAGTGTGGGAGCCTCTGCCTCCTATATGGCCAGAATCAGGTACAGACAAAAACTTGAGCCGTGTACACTCTATAAAAAAGAAGAAGGTCTTTACCTCGTATTTGATACTCCACAGCGGGGCATTACCCCCGGTCAATTTGCTGCCTGGTATAAAGAAGAAGAGTTGATCGGATCAGGGGTGATCAGCTAACTCGTGACAAAACTCAACGCTTCTGCTTCAGTATCGAAGGCTTTGAAATTTACGTTTAAGAAATAAACAATACCTCTTAACAGGGCTACCTTAAGCCCTTCAATGCCTAAGAATGCGCTTATTGGTATATCGCACTTAGTTACTTGCGTAAAAGCATACGCAATAACAATAAACAGCTTCATATCATGAATACGGCTACTGGTTATTGCTGTTCGTTAAAACCCGAAACACCTCCGGATACTATGTATTTCATAGCTGTTGGTCCTGAAATATTCAGGGGTTTAATATGCTCTTTCGGAACAATATAATGGATGCCAGAGAAGGCATAAGAATGCGGCAAATACACCGAAACCATTTCCTGAAGACCTAATGAAGAAAGATCGCCTTGTGTGATGAAACCAATCTGATAGAGCTCATTCTCTTTATTGATCTTGACCAGCACGGGTTTATTAAACTTCTTCTTATCACCCACAAAGGCATTGAGCAAATCCTTCAAAGAAGAATAGATCAACTTTACGAGGGGTATCTTATTCATGCCATGATCAAACCACATAGAAAGGGTTTGAAAAGCCAGATTGGATGTGAGATAACCAAAGGCTGTAATCGCCACAAGAATGATCACAAAACCCAGGCCAGGGTAAGGAAGATTCAATAAGCTATCAAGCCAGCTGAACGAAACATAGATGAAATAGGCCGTTGCAGTAAGCGGAACGATGAATAGTGTTCCACTAAAAAAATAACGCAGAAATTTTCGAAAGGTGCTTTCCATAGTTGTATAAAAAAAGGCTTCTGTAGTAACAGAAGCCTTTCATCATGTCAAAGTATAATGATCTACAAAGAGAAACCCAAGAAGCTCAGGAATCCTAAAGACATAAGTCCTACCAAAATAAAAGTAATGCCTAATCCACGTAAAGGACCTGGTACATCAGAGTAACGCATTTTCTCGCGTACACCTGCCAGGGCAACAATGGCCAGCATCCATCCAATACCAGAACCCAATCCGTAAACGGTTGCTTCAGGCAAGGTATAACTACGATTAACCATAAACAAAGCACCACCAAGAATTGCACAGTTCACAGCAATAAGAGGTAGAAAGATACCGAGCGCTCCATATAAAGCAGGAGAAAAACGCTCCACTGCCATTTCAGTTAACTGAACCATCGCAGCGATTACTGCTATGAAGATGATAAACTGTAAGAAACCAAGGTCAACACTCGCAAAGTCAGCACCTAACCACGATAAAGCACCTGGCGTAAGCATGTAAGTTTGAATAAGCCAGTTGATCGGGGTAGTGATACCTAATACGAAGATTACTGCCACACCTAAACCAAAAGCGGTGCTTACCTTTTTTGAAACCGCTAAAAAGGAACACATGCCTAAGAAATAGGCGAAAATCATGTTGTCGATAAAAATCGAACGAACGCCAATGCTAATTAAATTCTCCATAGTACTAATGTTCTCTGTAACCGTTGATGGAACGCTGAACCCAAATTACCAGTCCGACTAAAATACAAGCACCTGCAGGCAGTAGCATTAAACCGTTGCCTTGATAGTCAAGACCTACAGCTTCAAATACTTTGTAACCGAAAATTGAACCACCTCCAAGTAATTCGCGGAAGAATGCTATGATCATCAGAATCATACCATATCCTAAACCATTACCAATACCATCTAAGAATGATGGCCATGGCTTATTACCCATGGCATAAGCCTCCAGACGACCCATTACAATACAGTTCGTAATGATCAAACCTACAAATACCGAAAGCTGCTTAGATACATCATATACGTAAGCTTTCAGCAATTCACTCACCAGCGTAACCCACAACGATACAATGGCCAACTGTACAATAATACGAATGCGTGAAGGGATAGTATTACGCATCATGGATATAACCACATTCGAAGAAGCCGTAACTACCGTCAAACTTAAAGCCATAATAAAAGCAGGCTTCATTTGAGTGGTCACAGCAAGCGCTGAACAGATACCTAATACCTGTACAGTGATAGGGTTGTCTATGTCAAGAGGATTCGTAACCAGCTTTTTGTTCTTTTTAGAGAAAAGTGGTTCACTTTTTTTTACCTCCTTCACTACTGCAGTCTCTGTACTCATGGCACTATTGCTGTTTTAGTTTTTTTAATATAGTTCTCATAACATACTAAGTAATCCTTAAGCATATTATTAACACCTTTTGCTGTTAGAGTGGCTCCTGACATTCCATCGACCTTGTGGGTATCTGAGCTATAGTCATTACCTTCTCCCTTCATCATGTCCACTGAAGCAATTTGATCACCTTCGAAGACATGTTTACCCTTATAACGATCCTGTATTTCAGCAGATGAAATACGTGCACCTAACCCGGGCGTTTCCCCCTTATGTTGAAAAACTGTGCCCTGAATTGTATTCAGGTCAGATTGCAATGCTACAAAACCCCAGATGCGGTCCCACAATCCAAAACCATGAATGGGAAGTACCACAAATTCTATTTTAGAAGGATCAGCTTCACTGCGAAACTCGTATACTGGCAACATACGCTCCTTTGTAGGTTTTTTATATTCAGCATCAACGCTGATGTCTGTCGCCTTTTTGCCTTCTATCACATTACCATTAAAGTCAACAACAAAAGCTTTTACACGTTTGCCATAAATTTCAGAGGCATTATCCTCATCATTTAATACCATGACAGTAGATAGAATATTTTGCTTTTGCTCAAGCGCAATATTCTCTTGTTGTTTTTCCTTGAGGCTTTCCGATGCGAAAGCGAGCAGACCTCCACACACTACCGTGAGGATGGCTGCATACATTACGATATAAAGATTAGACTGTCGCACGTTTCAATCGTCTGTTTTTGTTAGCACTTACTACGAAATAATCAATTAGCGGAGCGAATACGTTCATTAACAATATCGCCAGCATAATACCTTCAGGGTAGGCAGGATTAAACACACGTATCAGCACGGTGAATAAACCAATCAGGAATCCATATACCCACTTACCAGTTTCTGTCTGCGCAGCAGTTACAGGATCAGTAGCCATAAAGACAGCACCGAATGCCAAACCACCAATAACTAAGTGATAATGCGCTGGCATTTCCATGTATGGATTCACAGCAAGTCCGTTTAACAATAATCCCATGGCCCAGGCGCCTGCAAATACGCTTACTATAATTTTCCAGCTGCCTGTTCCTGTTGCCCACAAAATGAAGGCACCGATCAAACACATTAAAGTTGAGGTCTCACCAATACTTCCGGGCATAGCTCCTAAGAATAAATTACTGAAGGAATAAATTCCTTCTGCCCAGCCTGCACCAAAGGAATCAAGGGCTGCCACTACGTTCGTTCCATCAGTTGAGCTCTGGGCTGCTACCGCCAGAGGAGTAGCACCAGAATAGCCGGCTACCGTTTTAGCGCCTTCGGGTAAGAAGGCCCAAACCTCACCTGAAATTTGAGTAGGGTAAGCGAAGTATAAAAAGGCACGTGCTGTTAACGCAATGTTCACTACGTTCATACCTGTTCCACCAAAAGCTTCTTTACCAATAATAACGGCAAAAATCGTAGCAACCGCTACTTGCCAAAGTGGAATATCCGGAGGCATTACCAAAGGAATCAACATACCTGTTACCAGGTAACCTTCGTTCACAGGATGTCTGCGGATCATGGAGAACACAAATTCTACACCAAGACCCACACCATACGATACGATAACAATTGGGAGAACTTGCAAAGCACCTACCCAAAACTTATCCATCATCGTAGCCGCCTGACCTGTAGCTAAGAAATGTTGGTGACCTACGTTGAAAATACCAAAGATGAGACAGGGAACCATGGCAATGATTACTGTCATCATCAAACGTTTCAAATCAATCCCATCGCGAATCTGTACACCTTTGTTACCCGCTGTGGTGTTGGGGGCAAAGGCAAAAGTTTCTAATGCCTCGAAGGCGTAATAAAACTTCTCATACTTGCCGCCCTTTTCGAAGTCGTGCTTTACTTTATCTAATGTGTTGCGTAAAAACTTCATATTATGCGTTCGCTAATAAATCTATACCTTCTCTAACAATGCTCTGTACGTTGTGTTTGGATACATCCACGAACTCGCATAGCGCTAAATCTTCTTCAATCACTTCATAAATACCAAGAGCCTCCATATCGTCATAGTCTTCAGCAATGATGGCCTTGAGCAGATGAGTCGGCAGAACATCCATTGGCACGACTTGCTCAAATACTCCGGTTTGTACGAAAGCACGAGGTTCGCCATGCGTATTGCTGTCAACCACAGCTTCTTTGCTGCGATTGAGGAATGAAAAAAGACCCCATGCACGATGAAAACTAACCTTGCTGGCTGAAGGAGTGATCCAACCCAAAAACTCGTGATGATCGCCTTCGGGAATAACAGTAATCATCTGGTCGTAGAAACCAAGGTGACCTTCTTTTCCAACAGCGGTGCCCGTCAGTACATTACCTGAAATTACACGAACATGCTCGCTCTTTACATTATTGGCCAGGAACTTCTTCACAGAAGCACCAGCATAGGTCTTATAATATTGCGGTTCACTTACTTCAGAACCTGCTACAGCAATGACCTTGGTGGTATCAAGAATACCATTTAAGAAAAGCTTACCCATTTGGATAACCCCTGCCGGGTTGATGGTCCAAACAACATCGGCTTTATTAATTGGGTCTAGGTGGTGAATCTGCACACCTACGCAACCTGAAGGATGTGGTCCTGAGAATTTGTTTAACTCTGCGTTCTTTACTTGTGCAAAAACTGGAGAAATTTCACGCTCTGAATGAACATTAACGTGAACAGGTCCAGTCGTTAATTTTTTTAATACATCAACACCAGCCTGGAAAAACTGCTCCTGCCCTTTATAAATAAAGCTGTAATCTGGTGCCAGCGGATGTGAATCAAAAGCTGAAATAAAAATGGACTTAGGCGTTTCTGCAGGATCGGCCACAATGCCGTAAGGACGTTGAACCAGGTTGATCCAAGCCCCACTGGAAAGTAGCTGCTGTATGGTCTGCTCACGACCGAGGTTGGCCAAGTCAGAGACTGAATATTTGTTAAAAGACAATGACTCTACTGTCTTGTCTGCTAATATTTTGATTTCAAGCAGCTTTCGCTTTTCGCCACGCTTTACTTCAACCACTTCACCACTCACCGGAGCGGTAAAAACAATCTTTTCATTCTTTTTGTCATGAAAAAGAGGGCTACCTGCCTTCACGGCATCGCCTTCTTTAACCAATACTTTTGGCATATAAATGCCATGAAAATCGTCTGGTTTAATGACAAATGTTTCAGCTTGTTCGGTGTTCGAAATTTTCAGGGCAGCTTTGCCGGCCAGATTGATGTCAAAACCTTTTTTTAACCGTATGAATTTTCCCATGATGGGCAGTATTTTGGTTAGGAAAGTGGCAAAATTAGTAATTATAACGACAAACAAAAGCCAATCACAGATAATAGCTAAAGGGCATTTTTGTCAAAATTCGAAGCAATTATGCTACCGCATGAATTGGATAATTTTGCTGGAGGCCTGGCGCACCACTTCTTCCACTTGCTCATCAATGGTAATGTGCGTGGTGTTGATTTCAATGGCATCGTCTGCTTTCCGCAAAGGGCTTTCGGCACGGGTTGTATCAATCTGGTCGCGCATATGGATGTTCTCCATAACTTCCAGTAGATCAACCATTTTATCCTTATCCAACAACTCTTGCTGCCTACGGAAGGCCCTCACCTGCATATCGGCTGTCATAAAGACTTTGAGTTCGGCATCCGGAAAAACGACCGTACCGATATCTCTGCCATCCATGACTACACCTTTGTCTTTACCCAATTTACGCTGCTGATTGACCATGGCTATGCGTACTGGCTTTAAAGCGCTTACCTGACTTACCTGGTCAGAGATACGCATCTTCCTGATCTCCTTTTCTATTTTCAAACCATTCAAAAAGGTCTCGGTCTCCTTATCTTCATTTACATGAAAGGTAATTTTAATCCTATCAAGGGCATTCTCAATATCTTTAGGATTGGTAAGCGAAACGTAGTGCTCAAGAAAATAGTAAGTTACGGCCCGGTACATGGCACCGCTGTCTATGTATTTATAACCCATAATCTTGGCCACTTGCTTGGCTGTGGTACTTTTACCACAGGCAGAGTAACCATCAATGGCGATCACTATCTTCCGTAGGTTCATCAGCAGTCTTTTTGTGGACAAGGGATAGGTTTACCTGGTTTCAGTTTCTTATTTCGTTGATTGCTGGCACAGGCAAGTGTGCAAAACACAATACATATCAATAACAGTACTTGACTTAAACGCATCACAAACAAATATAATAAAGCTTACTGAGGTTGCTGTCGCTCATAACTCATTTTAAAACCAATTTTCTGCCCTCCACCTAGCTCTGGGGTGTGTTCAAGCTTTTGATAGAGGGTGATGAACTTCACCTCCTGGTAAGGTGGAGCCATTAAATCGTTTTCGATAGCAATAGTCAGTGCCAGCTTGACCAATAGCTGCAGGTACTCACCAGAAACAGGTTGTTCAGAAATACCATTAAAGAGGTTTGTAATAGGGCCCTCACCCTCCACAAAAAAACGATTTTCATGATTGATCATGACCCTGGCCACCAAATAACCCGGGTCGTTTACCCGATGAAATTTCAAGGAGTCAGACATGAAGTTATAAATATTCAATTGCCCAAAATAACGATTCACTTCCTTCTCTTGAATGTAAGGGTCTTGCATGATAAAATGATCAGCACCAAAAGTCACTACGTTAGTGTGCAAAACAAAAATCAACAAGTCACCGGCCAACTTCACATGGAACTCGTGTTTGCTGATATCCTGAAATTCTATGGTCACTTCATTATCGTCAGGGTTTGCTCTTTTCTTCAACTCATTTACTACATACTTGGCTTCTTCCCGCAAAAGTTGAAAAGTAGACAATAAGTGTTTGTAGGTGCGTTGCTTTGCATCCGATTTACTTTCCAACATGCTCTTAATGAAATCAAGAGGATCTTGCTGTTCCGTTACATTCATGCTAATTTCAGGTTATGAATACGAAGTTAACCATTTAATTTATGGAACAGAAAGACGAATCCACCGGCTCCGCTGAGAAGTTCTTCAAAAACTTTGGTAAAAGAGTTGATGAGTTTACGAAAGAATTAAATGAATCTGGCGGACGCTTACAAAAGGAGTTTGAAAAACGTTTTGAAGAACTTAAGGAATCTGCCGAGCGATTAAAAAAAGAAGCAGATAACAAGGAGCGTTGGAAAGAGGTAGAAGAAAGTTTGAAAAAGGCAGGGGAAGAATTGAATAAAGCAGTGAAGGCAGCTTTTAGTAAAAAAGAAGATAAAAGTAGTTGATAGTTGGTCGTTGTTGATTATTAGTCTATTTCACTAATAACCAACAACGAAAACTAATAACGATTAACTAAATTTTCACCAGCTTCCACTTACCTCTTTTAAAAATCAGAATAGCTACAATAGCAATGGCTGACTCCGCAATAGATATAGCCGCGTAGACCCCTGTGGGACCGAATCCCCAGACCATGGCCAACAAATAGGCCAAGGGTATTTGAAACATCCAGAAGCCAAAGAAATTCAGAATGGTTGGGGTGCGTGTATCACCTGCTCCGTTAAAAGCCTGACTCATGACCATACCATACGCATAGAAAATATAGCCAAGGGAAACTATTTGCAAACAGTTGATCCCATTGTTCAACACCGCTACATCGGTAGTGAAGAAACCAAGGATTGGTCTTGCCATTGAAAAGAATATGATGGTTACAACCCCCAGAAATATCATATTAAAGAAGGCTGTTCTCCATACTGATTGCTCGGCACGATCAGGCTGTTGCGCTCCGAGGTTTTGCCCTACTAAAGTGGCAGCTGCATTCGCCATGCCCCAGGCCGGTAAAATAGCAAACACAATGACGCGGATAGCCAGTGTATAGCCAGCCAATGCACTGCTGCCGAAATTAGAAACAATGCGCACTAAAAAAATCCAACTGGCTGAGGCAATCACGAATTGAGCGGTGCCTCCTGCCGAAACTTTGATGAGACTCCAAACTATATCCCATCTGATTTTCAGGTTTTGTGCATGCAGTTTAACAAGCCCCTTACCTTTTAGTAAATGGTAAACTTGATACATCACCCCAATGCCACGGCCAATATTAGTAGCAATCGCAGCCCCCTCTACACCAAAAGCAGGCACTGGACCCCACCCGAAGATAAATAGTGGATCTAGCAGTATGTTAAGTCCGTTAGCCAGCATCAGTGAACGCATGGCAATAGAGGCATCTCCCGCTCCTCTGAAAATGGCGTTGATGAGGAATAGCAGCATGATGGTAACATTACCGCTGAGCATCCACTTTGTATAATTGGAACCTTTACGTATCACATCTTCATCTGCGCCCATCAAGCGTAATAAATCAGTTGAATAAATGGCCCCCACAATGCTAATCACAATAGAAAGCAAAAGCCCCACAAAGAGCGCCTGCACAGCTGCTACTTCTGCCGCCATCACATCTTTTTCGCCAACCCTTCTGGCTACCATGGCTGTAGCCCCCATGCTTAAACCAATGGCAATAGAATAAATAATAGTCAGCATGGACTCCGTAAGCCCAATTGTGGCAATAGCATTATTATCATGCAATTGGCTAACAAAGAAAACATCTACAATAGCAAAAAGGGCTTCCATACCCATTTCTACAATCATAGGCACAGATAATAAGAAGATGGCGCGATCGATGCTGCCAGTAGTAAAGCTTTGCTCAGAGCCCAATAGGGCTTCTTTCAATAGCTTAAAGTATGATTTGATTTTAAGTATAGGTGCCATGCAAGAAGTGTTGAATGCGAAATAGAGAAGAAAGAATGACATTGACTGTCAAATAGGTTGGGCGTACCAAACCGCGTATCAGCACTTCATGGGCTTTGTAATTTGAGCGTAGAGGTAAATTACGCGAAAAAAGAAAAAAGGTTGGTAAAGGCAGTAAAATAAGTCTTGGGATTGATTCAAAGCAGGGTCTTGTGCATAAAAAAGGCTGCCATTTGCATGGCAGCCCTTCCTTGAAAAAACCTAAAATTTTTCTTTTGATATTAGTTTACCTGTACAGTTCTAAAACCTGTACCGTATCTGATATCAAAAATGTACTCCTTGCCAGATTGTAAAGTCGGCAAGTTACCCGAAAGGTTTGAGCCTGAGTCGGCATTTTTGCGGTTTAGGTTCTGCAAATAGTCGGCACCACCGAATAATATAGAAGTTCCATTCCAAGAATATATGCCCGTGTTAGCATTGAAGGCATGCGCGTTCAATACTTGTGCACCTGTACCTGGAGCACCTGCTATTGTTGGCGAAATAGTGAACTGCCACGGTGTATTGTAATTGGCACCTGTATTAAAGATGTTTACCCCTGTTACTGCACCTAAACTATTGATATTGACACTTCCTGTTGCTGTAACAGGTACGTTGTCAACTACGATAAGCTCAGGAGCTACAGACCAAGAATTACTAGTTCTTAAAACTGTACCAGGGTTTCTATTCACAATCTGACCTGCATTAACAGTAACTAAATTAAGAATTGAATTATTGAAACTTTCGATAGCACCTACGCCACCTGAAGGGGCTAAATCAAAGGGGAAAGTATTATCAAAACTTCCTGATACCGCTGTAGCAGGGAATCTTAAATACATTTGAGAAGGTACTACAGGGTAAGGTGTAGTATTGCCACTGTTGTCAAATGATGCATTCCACTGCACTGGGAAATCAACTACCTGAATAGTTGCCTGATTGGTCGACCCACCACCTGTAATAGTAAAGGTAGGTGCAGCAGTGAAATTAACACCACCATTGTTAATAACTACTCTGTCTAAAGCAGTAGAAACCACACCAGTGATGGCACCACCAGTACCATTGCCCGAAAGTGTAACAGTAAAGGATGAAACATCTGCAATGTTTAAACTAGGATTGTTAACACCAAAATTAAATTGATTTGCAAAAAGTGCAGGATCAATAGTGGTGGGCAGCGGTCCTGCCGTCTGAAATACTGTATAGTTTCCAAGTGGAGTTACCACGAAGCCTGGAGCAGGCCCAACTTTATTAAGCGTAACTGTGAAATTCGAGTAGTTAGTTCCGACAGAGGTAACAGTAATAGCACTTACTGCTGCTCGCAACGTTGCTTCTGCAGTAGCCAAATTAGCAGGGGTACCTACTGCAACCTGAGGAGTACTGGTGTAACCACTTCCGCGGCTAGATATTTTATAAGTAATACCACCAATGTTTTGATTGGTTGTATTTGAAATTGTTCCTGTTCCTAAAGAACGAGGCTGTGCAGTGTAGGTAAATCTAAAACCTCTTCCTGCTGCTGGTGGTGCAGGGGCAACAATTTTTGCACCAGCTACAGTAACAGTTGATGAAGTGCCTCCGGCATTTGCTCCCCATTTAGTTACGATATTCCTGTATTCAGGGCCCGTAGGGATGGTTCTAACTGTACCGCTACCATCATCAATACCATTGATGGCCAATCGTTGTGGACCTTCTAATTCAGGAATGATCAAGCGTAAATTAGAGTAACCATTTGTGCTGGCTGGTAAACGCATGGTATAGGCACCTGTAGTATTATTTACCACAGCTCTTCCTAAACCAGGTGCATCAAATTGATAATTGGTCACAGAAACAGTACCGCTTGGGCTACCAAAATTGATTAGAAAACTCAAGTCTGCTACGATTGTAACATTTTGTGGTATCTCAGGCGTAAGATTAGTCAAATCGCTTTCGAAGTTTACCACCCCTTTAACAGTAGCCGTTTTGGCAGAGGAAGCATCTGTAGAGAACATAGGGAAAGTCAAACTTTCAAAACGCTTAATCGGAGGTAAGTAAGTCGTTTTTGTATTACCGTTTACCGTTGTTTGTACAGTTATCGGGGCTCCGGGTGTTCCAAAGTTAACTTGAGCCGTTGCCGTTGCATAACCTGCTTTACTTAACAAAATTGAGTGACGACCTATTGGAAGTCTGTCAAATACTGCATTTCCATCAGCACCTGTTGTAGCCGAAAGAGTTACTTGTGAACGTCCATTCGTGCCAACTGCTTCAGGTTCTCCACCTGTAAAAGTTACCGTTACACCTGAAACCGGAGCTCCGTCTTCTCTTACAAGAATGGTAGTAGCTAATAAGTCTCCGGCAGCATTAAGAGAAGCTATATAAGCCTCTGCTTGTTCTTGGTTTAAACTTGCTAAATAGGCTGAGTCTCTCTTTGCCTTTTGAATAGCAAGTTCATTTTGCTGTTTGAGGAAATCTTCCTCAGAGAAATCGTCTTGGCAGGCAACCAGCACTAGTGTGCTGATAAGGGCCATAAAGCCGAAAAGTTTTAGTCTTTTAAGAATCATAGTTTATTGGTTTAAATTAAAATTGTTACTCTTTAAAAATTAAAAATTGTCATACCAAAATTGATACTCAGCGTTGAAGGATAAAGATCTCCTTCTTGACCAATGGTACCCGGCAAACCATCTTGGGCAGGTACACCAAAGCGGAAGTTGTTTATTTGGTTAAAGGCTCCGCGGTACCTAACTTCTAGCGTACATGTGTGCTCACCGGCTTTCATATCAATGGCAAAACCTGCAATAAAGCCCCACATATTTTGCTTGTAATTAGAGGCTACGTTTTCACGCTCATCAGAAATCATGATCTGCTGTGTGGCGCCCTCGTTAAAATAGTAGGTCTTTTCATGGGTTTCCATGGCCCCTAAGTTTAAGCCATAACCAACCCCTAAGACTAGGCGTGGCGAAATAACTTCATCTGAAAATGAAGGATGAGACAACTCTACCAGTACAGGGATTTCCAGATTATGAAGATTTACAAATCGGTTTGTGTAGGAAATGCCGCTTATTGTTCCGCCTACTTGAGAATAATCTCTCCAGTAATCCTGGCGAGCCCCTCCTTGTTGATTATAGAGCAGTTCAGCCCTAACGCCAAGAAAGTCCATCACTTGATATTTACCAAATGCACCACCGGTGAAGCCGAAGACAGTGCCCGGCTGGCTAAATTGATTAATGTTCGCCCCTACTTTTGCGCCCACCATAATTTGTGCTTGTGCTCCGAGCGATAGTGCAAAGCAAAGGGCTATCAAAGAAACAGGTCTTTTTATTTTCATAGAACAGGGTTTAGTTTTCAATTATTTTAAAAAAACGTTGTAAAAGGTACATCGTTGATAGACATTAAGATTATACCAATTGATATTAATTTACCGTTAAGTGCACTCGTTAACTTGGGGAGGGGGTAATTCCAAACTATCAGACAATACAAAAATCTAAGAAATCGAGGAAATTAGCCAACTTTATCGATTGCGGAACGAAAGTAGCGAAATATTGCATGCCAATCAATTCTGTAAATAAAAATAAAAACATGCCTTAAGTAAGCTTTTATTTAGATGTGTGATTTTCAATTAGTTAATATTATTAAGCCCATCTCAGTAATTTAAAATTAGGTAAAAATACCTAAGGCATAAACGTATCTTCACCTAATAGGTTTTACTGTAATAAAAAAGCGTTGTAACACTTATTAATGTATTGCATTCTTAAAATACACTAGCTATCCGTTGATAGTTTACGAATAAAATATAAGGCATACCTAGATTACGGTATTGAGCAGCCTTTTAAAAAAGATGCATGGGCAAATAAAACCTGCTTACCAAACATTCAAATTGCTTTTAGCTTAACAAACACCTTATTACTATTCTTTTTAGTGAAGCTGTTATGTTCCAACCACCATGTTTTTAAGCGATCTCTGCACCAACGATTAACGAAGGTTTGACATTTGATTTAGTGCAAATAGTAACTTGACAAGTTCAATCTTGAACTAATGAATTATGTGAGCCTTTTAGACTGGCAGCTTACTTTCCCCCCAACACATTTAGAGCATTTTGCTTGAAGGCTCTTCCAAAAGGCAATGATTTGCCTCCTATACTAACACCCTCGAGTGATAGCGTTTGAACGCAATTGGAATTTACAACAAAAGATCTGTGGATGCGTACAAAATCCGGTGATGCTAATCGCTTTTCTAAACTGCTTATTGTTTCCCGTGTAATTATTGTTTTGTCTTTCAACACAATCTTAACATAGTTGTCCAGACTTTCTACATACAAAATTGTTGACCTCGCCACTTTATGTTGTACCCTATCGGCCCGAATAAAAATGGTGTCTTCACTTTCATTCGTAATGCTCGACCTTTTTTTCGGAAAACGCTCATAATATTTATCTACTGCCTTCAGGAATCTTTCTTGCGAAATTGGCTTAACTAAATAATCTACTGCGTCTACATCAAAAGCTTCAGGTGCATAATCTCGGTAAGCAGTTGTAAAAATAACCGCTGGCCTTATTTGCAAAGCATGAAGCAACTGCAAACCATTTAATTGGGGCATCTGAATATCTAAGAAAACTAAATTGATCTTCTCCTCCCTAAGTTTTGCTCTCGCCTCCATGGCAGTTGCGCATGCTGCTACCAGCGTCAGATCCTGGCAACTTTCAACATAGCTGATCAACAGTCTTCTAGCCAGTGGTTCATCATCAACAATAAGACAACGAATACTCATATCTCTTTGTAAAGTTGAAGTTTGACATCAAAACGAGTAGGTAATTCGCTGTGTACAACAAGTGCAAATTTATCTCCGTAAAGCAGTTGCCATTGGTTTCTCAAATTATGTAAGCCAATACCTCTACCTGGTTGTACCTCTCCTATATTACTATTCGAGATTAACAGGTTAAGGGTGGCGGGTGTACTCACTATTTTTACACTTATCCAAGATTGGTCCACCATGGGCATTACGCCATGTTTAAAAGCGTTCTCCAATAAAGTGAGTAATGTCATGGGTGGTAGCGACCAGTGGCTCATGTCTCCTTCATTAGTAATCGATACTTGTACCCTGTCTTCATAACGCAATAATTCTAAATGAATGTAATTATTCATTTGCTCAACTTCCTTTTGTAAAGGCACAAAACTGGTCTTACCCGAGTGTAGGACATAATCTAAGATTTCGCTTAATGCTAAGATGGCTTTAGGGGTTTTATCAGATTTTTGAGTTGCCAGATAATAAAGGTTATTCAGCGTGTTGAACAAAAAATGAGGATTAAGCTGACTCTTTAAGAAACGCAATTCCGCTTCTACTTTTTCTTTCATTAAAGCCTGGTAATTGTCGCGCGATTTTCGCCAATAACCCAAGAGCCTTATCGCCCCTGCTAAAAAAACTACCATCAATAATGCAGATAGCAAAAAGAAAATATCCGTAGATGCAGGATTCATATTTCTTATGTGCGAATCGGCTAACACAATAAACAAAAGAATAACGATAAGCATCTCCATGAAGAGCGATGCAAGGATGGTATACAGAAAATAAGTGATAAACTTTACAAACCTCTCCTTCATTAAATAATCTGGAATAAGTCTGTAATTCAAAAAGTAAGTGGTTGCCATCGTGACCGGAATCAGCAACAATACAAGAATGCATGTTTGAATATAGTTCTCACTCTGTTTGCCTAGAAAGAATACGTATACGACAACAATAGAAAACCAAAAAACGGTATGCAGCACCCAACGCTGTGATAAAATTCTGTCAAGTAAAGCTTCGACCTTGTTCATCTAAGGCATAGATAAAGATTTTTCTGCAAAGATGTTTGCTGCTGGGCTTTTCGACAGATTTGGCAGGCCTTTCGACAAAAGGAAAGACACATCAGTAGAATAGAATGTGTAATGCGTTACTCACCACAAAACTGTTTTTAAGCGCAATGATTCAATTAAACTTGTTCAATCAAAATCTTTAACTAAATTTTATACTTATGAATCTTTCAGATCTTTACGTTGCCGGTGGTTTGGAGTACATGCATGTAATGACCTTCATACTCTTGCTCAACATGGCACTTATTATTTATGTTGCCTTTTTTAATGCACAGAAAAAAGTCATTCACGATAAGTGGATTGAAACCATTAAACAGTTGGGTGGCTTTGCATTGGCATGGGGAGCGTTCAGCACACTGATTGGACTGTTCCAAGCTTTTGATTCTCTTGAAGCTAGTAAAGAAGTTTTACCTTTTCAGGTTATTATGGGTGGCTTAAAGGTGGCTTTGATTACGGTGCTTTATGGATTTTGTGTATTTCACTTTTCCATTTTTGCCGTCATCATACTTCGGCTTACCCGAAAAGATTAAAATAAAAAGGGGAGTCAATTGACTCCCCTTTTACATATGCTTGCTTTGATGGATTAACCAATCATGACACGCTTAAATTCAACCACAGTTAAGCCCTTGCTCACGCTATCTAAGTATTGAGCAACGGTCTTAGAACTATCTTTTACGAAAGTCTGAGGAAGAAGCGTACTCTCCTTAAAGAATTTATTGAGCTTACCGGCTGCAATCTTCTCAACCATATTTTCAGGCTTACCTTCCGCCAAGATCTGTGCTTTAGCTATCTCCAATTCTTTTTCAATAAGGCTCTTGTCAACCTGGGTTTCATCTACAGCAACAGGATTCATGGCTGCAATTTGCATACCTACGTCTTTACCTGCTTCTGTAACATCAGCACCGTTAACACCTTTCAACGAAACCAATACACCTAATTTAGATCCCATGTGGATATAAGGCACGATGGCTTCACCAGTCATGCGCACATACTCGCTGATCTCAATTTTCTCTCCGATCTTACCAACCAGTTCAATGATTTTATCATTGATGCTTAAACCACCACCTGCAGACATGGTCAACAGGTCTTCTTTAGTAGCGGGTTTATTGTTGAAGGCCGTCTCTACAATCAACTTACCTAAACTTTGAAACTCTTCGTTCTTACCCACGAAGTCAGTTTCGCAGTTAAGGGCAATCAATACTGCCTCTTTCTTGTCAGCACTGCTTTTTACAAAAACAGAACCTTCTTTTGCATCGCGATCAGAGCGGGAAGCAGAAACCTTCTGTCCCTTCTTTCTTAATATTTCAATGGCCTTCTCGAAATCACCTTCTGATTCGGTGAGGGCTTTTTTACAATCCATCATACCCGCGCCAGTCATGGTGCGGAGCTTGTTTACATCTTGCGCTGAAATCATCTTTATTAAGATTTTATAATTACTACTTAGGAATTTAATACCTTTTTGCAAGGCATTGGTTAAAACAAAGACATCGGCTATTAACCGATGTCCTTATTATTGTACCGACTATTGAACATCGGTTAATTGAGTCATTGGCTAATTAAGCTACAGTCTCGTCAACTTTACGCTTCTCCTCCTCGTCCTTCTTAGACGCTACATCTTCCTTATCCTTCTTGCGCTCAGCCAAACCTTCTTCAATTACTTTACCAATGTGTTTCACAATGATAGAGATTGATTTGAAAGCATCGTCATTGGCAGGAATAGGGAAATCAACAGTAGTAGGATCTGAGTTAGTATCCACCATAGCAAATACAGGGATATTTAACTTCAAAGCTTCTGTAACTGCGATGTGCTCACGCTTCACGTCAATGATGAAAAGGGCAGCAGGTAAACGGTTAAGATCGGTGATACCGCCTAACAATTTCTCCAACTTCGCTTTTTCACGGGTGATCATCAAACGCTCACGCTTCGCCAGGTTATTAAACGCTTCGTCTTTCATCAACTTCTCGATCTGAGAAAGTTTCTTCAACGACTTACGGATAGTGGCGAAGTTTGTTAACATACCACCTAACCAACGCTCGGTTACGAAAGGCATGTTTAAGCGCGTTGCCTCGTCTGTGATGATGTCTTTAGCTTGCTTCTTAGTAGCTACGAACATGATCTTGCGACCAGAGCGTACAATATTCTTCAAAGCAAAGCTCGCCTCATCCAGGCAAGACAAAGTCTTGTTTAAATCGATAATGTGGATACCATTGTTTTCCATGAAGATGTACTCGGCCATCTTCGGGTTCCACTTGCGGGTAAGGTGACCAAAATGAACACCTGCCTCCAATAATTCCTGATAGGTAATTTTTTGTGCCATTGTCGTAATCGATTAACGTTTGCTGAACTGGAATCTTCTTCTCGCCTTTCTACGACCGAACTTCTTACGTTCAACCATACGAGAGTCGCGGGTAAGCAGGTTATCCACTTTAAGGGCTGCTCTGTTTTCTTCGCTTACGCGAACCAGTGCACGGGCAATACCTAAACGGATTGCTTCGGCCTGTCCTTTAATTCCACCGCCTTCTACATTAATTGTTACATCGTACTGGCCTTCCACTTTAGCAGCTGCTAGAGGCTGCTTCACGGTAGTTTGATGTATTTCTGATAAGAAATATGTTTTCAATTCGCGGTTATTGATAAGAATAGCGCCATTGCCTGGTGTTACATAAACACGGGCTATGGAAGTCTTTCTTCTACCGACTGCGTTTTTAGTCTCCATGTGTTAGAATTTAATCTGTTTAGGTTGTTGTGCCCCGTGAGGGTGCTGATCGCCCACGTATACATGCAAGCTTCTGTACAACTCGTTGCCAAGTTTGTTCTTAGGAAGCATACCGCGTACTGCGTGCTCAATCAAGCGCTCAGGATGCTTGCTCAGGATCATCGTAGGTGTGTGCTCGCGTTGTCCGCCTGGGTAACCAGAGTGCGTGAACAATACGCGTTGCGTTAACTTACGGCCTGTCATCTTTACCTTTTCAGCGTTGATAACTACCACATGATCTCCACAATCCACATTAGGTGTGAAGTTAACCTTGTTTTTTCCACGGATTATGCGTGCCACCTGGCTGGCTACTCGACCAAGAACTTGATCTTTTGCATCAACCAATACCCAATTCTTCTCAGCAGTTGCTTTGTTGGCGTGAGTGGTTTTGTAACTTAAGTGATCCACTTTATTAAGTTTTAATTGTTTAAATGCCCTTCTTTTCTAAAAAGGGACACAAAAGTACGAGGCTTGTACTGAAAATCCAAAGGAGCTTACGAATTAAGCTCCAACTGTCGGATTAAGGCCTGCATATCTTTGGGGTATGGGGCTTCAAAACGCTGTTTTTCACCGTCTAAAAGTGCGAATTCAAGCGAAAAAGCATGCAATGCCATCCTTTTCATGAGGGGCTGTTCCTCTGTATATTTTTTCAGATTAAAGCCTCTTTTTAATTGCGAAAGCATCACAGGCTTGCCGCCATACTGCTCATCACCAGCAATGGAGGCTCCCAAACTGGCCAAATGAATACGAATTTGGTGCATCCGCCCGGTAATTGGCCTGCATTCGATTAGGGTGTGCTGACGATAGGATTTGATAGAGGTAAAATAGGTCTGGGCCTCTTTGCCTTGCCTGGAAAGCTTCACAATACCGTCATCCTGCTTCAAAATCGCAGCGTCTACCAATTGATCCTGAAATCGGTGTATGCCATCGGCCACGGCATGGTAGATCTTATTAACCTGACGATGCTCAAACTGCATGCTCAGGTGGCGGTATGCGTCAGGATGCTTGGCAAAGGCCAGCACGCCAGAAGTATCCTTATCCAGGCGATGGCAGGCCTGAGCATCCGCAGAAAATTCTTTGGCCAAGGCCAGCAAATTCACTTTCTCAACCCTGTCGTTAAGCGTAGACATGTAGGGGGGCTTGTTAACCAGGAAAAAATCTTCGTTTTCAAAAAGAAGAATGTCGGCTATAGATATTTTAGATGGCTTCAAAATAATACGTGATTGTCAATTGAATTAGCAAAGCTACGCATTCAAATACAAACCTAACCATTTCAATCTTCATCAGGTTTGGCACGCGGCAGCCTGAAACTAAACACAGAGCCTTTGCCGATGACGCTTTCGACCTCTGGTTTGCTTTTATGATTTTCCAGGATATGCTTAACAATGGCGAGTCCTAAACCTGTGCCGCCCTTCTCGCGACTGCGACTTTTATCTACCCGGTAAAAACGCTCGAAGATTCTGGTAATATGCTCCGTTGCAATTCCCTCTCCGTGATCACGCACATGGGTGACAACATTTTTTTTGGTCACCTCAAAATCAATCACCACCTCTCCACCTTCGTTCGAATGTTTTATCGCATTAGATATTAAATTGGTCATAACCTGACTGATGCGTTGCCAATCGGCATAGACAGACACTTTATGAGGATGTCCTTGGATACGCACTTTTATATTTCTCTCACCTGCCTTCTCTTCAAATTGTTCGATAACCTCCTCGGTAAGTTTCACCATATCGATGGTTTCAAAATGCATCTTGATCTGACCCGTTTCAATATGCGATAAAGTGAGTAAGTCTTGAACGAGTGCATCCAAACCATCTAAGCTTTTGGCAGCCTTCTTTAAAAATTTTGTTCGTACATTTTTATCATTAACGGCACCATCTAACAAGGTGTGTACAAAGCCCTGCGCAGCAAAAATGGGTGTCTTCAATTCATGTGATACATCTGCTATGAATTCTTTGCGAAAAGCTTCCAGCTTCTTTAACTCATCAATTTCTTTTTGCTTTAACTCCGCGAATGAAAATATCTCTTCATTAATACCTTGCAGAGGGTTTAGCGTACCAGACTTTTGCTTACCCAATCCGCCCAACTCTTTTTTCTTCAGTTTTCCAACGAGTTTATAAATTTTATTGACTTCTCTGAAAATCAAAAATTCCAATACCACAAAGCTGAGCAGGTAAGAAACCGAAAGGCATATAAATGCCGAAACAAGCAAGGCACTGGTTTCAATGCCTTCGAAAAGTGAGAGAAATAAGGTTGTAATCAGCGCAATGCAAAAAGCAAGGAGAAGGGCCAGTACGCGCGAACTATAAACCATGATGATTTGAAGATTCGATAATTTGATGATTTGATAATGGCATGGCTGGTGATATTGTCACTTAATTCAGCTTACAAATTACCATCTTTTACTTAAACTTCAGCTGTGCCCATGGCTGCCTTTCCTTTTTTATCGCAACCTTCCATTAGCAAAATCTTTATCAATTAAGGCTAAACTTATAACCTACGCCTTTAACAGTGGTGATGAAATCCTCTCCAATTTTTTCTCTTACTTTTCGGATATGCACATCTACTGTTCGGGCAAGTACATATACATCCGAACCCCAAATATTCTGTAACAAATCCTCCCGACTGAAAACTTTGTTAGGATTTTGAGCCAAAAAATAAAGCAACTCAAATTCCTTTTTGGGAAGATTGATTTCTGTATTGCGAATCTTGATTGTATAACTGGTTCTGTCAATCGTTAACTCACCAATTGATATTTGACTGGAAGGACTCTCCTTCTTTACGTCCCTGCGGAAAAGGGCGCTGATACGACTCATTAAAGCGCGCGGCTTGATGGGCTTGGTGATGTAATCATCAGCGCCTACATCGAAAGCTGCTACTTCAGAATACTCTTCAGAACGTGCCGTTAAAAACACAACAAAAGTTTTCTGAAGCTCGGGGATGCTTTTAATCTGCCTGCAGGTTTCAACCCCATCCATCCTTGGCATCATGATGTCAAGCAATACCAGGTCTGGCAAGAAACGCTTGGCAATTTCTACTGCTTTTACTCCATCACTGGCTGTTTTCACCTCATAACCACCTTTTTCAAGGTTATACTTCAGCAACTCCAGAATAGGTTCTTCATCATCCACTACCAAAACTTTCTGCGCAGGCTTAGTTGACATAGTATTTTGTTAAAGTTCAAAAGTAGCCACTACTAATCTATTTAAAAATACGAAGTCTTTTCTTAACAATTCCTTAATTCAAGCACAAAAGGCTCAAGCTCAATCATATGAATACCGATTCTTCAGGTAAAGCAGATAGTTTCTCAGATCTCCATTAAATTTTAGTTCACATTCTCTTTCGAAAAAATTTTGCTTGGCTTCATATTGCACAAAGGACATAAAGTAAGCATTGTTAGGTAAAGTCGATGAAAAGCGATCGGATGGTTTATCAATCAGCTTGAGCGAAAGGGTATCTAAATTCATAACGATCCTGCTTATTGCCTCATTCTTTAGTCTTTCTTTTTCTGCTATAGTCTGCTCCCCGGAAAAAGTCTTGTATAAGCTATCCAACATAACGGTGCCGCGTAACATGTGTGAAGCAAAGAGATTGTAATCATCATCCTCGTATAAGTACTCTTTGTATTGCCGGCTGTTGGTACCAAATTTATACTCTACAAACTCAAGTGCACCTGCATCTCCAATAAAATTGGCCAGGTTCTCATTAAAATCTATACTATCTTTTATGAACATGGTGGTGTGAACCATCTCGTGTATAATTAAACTGGCCAGATCCCCTTCACTTCGCTTTAGCATATTGCTTAATATCGGATCGTTAAACCAGCCGAGTGTTGACCAGCCACCAGGATTGCGGACAATGACATCTTTTCCTGCTGCTTTTAATTCATCGCGCAGAGACATGGCAAGGTCTTGCTTAAAGAAACCCTTATAGGGAACTGCCCCTATTAAAGGAAAAGTCCACTTCACAGATTGCAAAGCAAAGGGCTCGCATGCTTGTACAACCCACATGACAGGCTTGCCTTGCTGATCGTACATTTTTTTGTACACCTCTGTATCGTTGAGGCCAAGGGAATCGATCGCGAAGCGCCTGATTTCGCCAATCAACAATAACTTTTGTTTTAATGAATCAGGATAATTCGGATCAGCGATGAATTCTTCTACGGGTCTGGCCTTCCATAAAATTTTTGCCTGACCTATACCCTGCCTTACACCATAGATCAGCAACTCGTGAAAAACACTCAACACTACCAACAAGATGATGAGCATGCTCACCAACATCTTCCTCCCTACTCTACTTCTTTTTTGCATGTCCTAGAAAGAATTGATCATTGAAATTGAGATAGAAACCATAAGAGTATTGAATATTCTCGGGGTAGGTGTCATAAAAAGGTTCAACTCTTGCGGTAAGGCTGAGTCCCTCTGTAATCTTCTTTTCATATAAAAAACGCAGCATATATAATACTCTTGCCGGCTGCACTATGTTAGGATATCGCTCTGTGCTTACTGGGAAGATCTGGCTGCCATCGCTGTTCAAAAACTCATTCCCATACCAATATGTACCCATCAGGCTAAGGCCAAAACGGGTTTGTAAATAAGGATTGATATAGATCCCATTGCCATCTTTATACGGCACAATACGATTGGTCAGACTTTGGTTAGTTAAAAAGTAGGACTTAACTCCATACGCTTGTACTGCTGCATGTAGCTTCTTGCTTATTGTTAATCCTATGGCCGAAGAAAAATCTGATCGCAGCGGTTGTGGGCTTACATCAATTTGTCCACCCGCATGTCTAATAGTCGCCTGCAAGGGTACCTCAATGATCCAACCCTTCACATCTGCTATGCGTTTGCTAAAAGATAAGCCAGCTACAAATCTTTCCTGATCTGGATCATTGAAGTAGATCATCTTTTCCCAATTGACCCATGCATCCAGAAACAAACCATCCTTCATCCATAAAATTTGTACCCCCTCCTCAAGCCTTTTATTCAATACGTTTTCAAAATCATATAAGGGCTCTATAAGCTGATGCTGCGTAGCGCCTTCCAGAGTACCAATTATTGTAGAGAAATGCTGATGCTTTATTTTTAGAGAAAGTGTTGGCAAAACTGTTGAAAAGCGATTATTGCCAAAATCCTTTTGCAGATAAGCTCCTATATCAATCCTTACTTTCTCTCCCAGTTGGTAATACACGTAAGGATTAAACTGATAACCAAAAAGAGTATAACCACTGATCGTAGTTTCAAAATACTCGTTATTCTTGCCGAAGGCGAGCAAGCGCAAGCCTGCATACAGTTTGTTCGAGTCAGCAGGCTCAATGGCCAATCGCTGGTCAAACGAAGTGTTATCGAGTTGACCAAAGACAGCAGTACTCGACAAAAAGATTAAACAAAAAAACAAAGCCTTCATGGGCTGCGAATATAACGAAAGCTGCCAAGCCTGACATATTCATTATATACCTACTGGCATACCTAAGAAAAAACGACAATTGGTGTCGCAAGCCATTTTCCTGCTTTTTAATTAGGTTCGCAGTACCTTACTTTGATGCCACTAACACTTTGTAATCAAACAACGCCTATATGAGTGACGCAAAAGAGAAACTAAAGGCCCTCCAGCTGACCATCGATAAACTCGAGAAAACCTACGGAAAGGGCACCATCATGAAGCTCAGCGATGAGCGCGTGGTAGATATACCGGCCATTTCAACCGGATCCTTGGGACTGGACATCGCCCTTGGTATTGGCGGAATTCCCCGCGGTCGCGTTATTGAGATCTACGGACCTGAATCATCTGGTAAAACTACGCTTACCATGCACATGATTGCGGAAGCGCAGAAAAAAGGTGGCTTAGCAGCTTTCATTGATGCAGAACATGCTTTTGATAAAAGCTATGCCGAAAAACTTGGTATCGATACTGAAAATCTATTGATCTCCCAGCCCGATAATGGCGAACAGGCTTTAGAAATTGCTGACCACTTAATTCGTTCAGGTGCTATCGACATCATTGTTATTGACTCTGTAGCAGCCCTTGTGCCCAAAGGTGAATTGGAAGGCGAAATGGGTGATAGCAAAATGGGTTTACAGGCTCGCTTAATGTCGCAAGCCCTGAGAAAACTAACCGGTACCATCGCTAAAACAGGTTGTTCTTGTATTTTCATTAACCAGCTGCGCGAAAAAATTGGCGTTATGTTCGGTAACCCTGAAACGACTACTGGTGGTAATGCACTTAAATTCTATGCTTCTGTACGTTTGGATATTCGCAGAATCGGTCAATTGAAAGACGGAGATGATATTAACGGTAACCGCACCAAAGTAAAGGTGGTGAAGAACAAGGTGGCTCCTCCTTTCAAGGTAGTAGAGTTCGATATCATGTACGGGAAAGGGATTTCAAAAACAGGTGAAATCATCGATCTGGGTGTAGAGTTGAATGTGATTCAGAAATCAGGTTCCTGGTTCTCTTACAATGGCAACAAACTTGGTCAGGGCCGCGACTCTGTTAAACAACTGATTGAGGATAACCCAGAACTTGCCGAAGAACTGGAAAAGAAAATCAAAGATCTGGTAATGGTTGCTAAAGATAGCGGTAAACCAGTGTTGGCCGAGGAAAAAGAGTAATTATCAACGACATATGACAATAGACACAAGTAGCAAGATCGAATCTATAGATGTAGGTCTTGCTACTTATGTCTTAGTACTTAATTCTATGTGGATCTAATTGCCTCAACAGGATCCAATCTGGAAGCCATGGCTGCTGGTACCACACCTGAAACTATCCCTATAATAGTTGATACCCCTAAGCCCAGTACAACATTTTTAGCTGACAGTACAATTTCCAAATTACCGATAGAGACTCTACTTATCAGCCATACGAGCAGCAATCCAGTAAGGCCACCAATCAGGCTCAGAAAAATTGATTCGAACAAAAACTGAAATAAAATAAAGTAGTTTTTTGCACCCAACGATTTTTGTAAGCCTATAATACTGGTTCTCTCTTTTACTGACACAAACATAATATTGGCAATGCCAAAGCCGCCCACCAAAATTGAGAAACCACCAATTACCCACCCTGCAAGACTTAACACATCAAACACACCACTAATCATGTTGGCAATTGCCTCAGGACGGTTGATTGCAAAGTTATCCTTCTCTGTTGGCTTTAATCCCCTACGGCCACGCATTAAACCACGTAATTCGTTTTCAAGTGCCACCAGGCCTAGGTCTTTTTCACTACCACGCAAACCGATAACTGAGCGCGCATTAAACTCATTCCATCTTCCTGTTCCTGTTTGATAGATTTTTCGTAAAGCATTGTAGGGCATCAAACAACTATAATCCCCAAAGCTGTCACCAAAAACATTTTCACCTTCTCTCTCGGTTGTACCTATTACTGTGTACTTTCTATTCTTAATCCGAATTGTTTTGCCAATAGGATTCTCGTCATTTAAAAATAACTTCTGTTTAATCTCATACCCTATAATTACAACATCTCTGCCGGATGCTATTTCCAATTCGCTAAAGTATCTTCCCTCCGCTATTTTTACATCAAACACTTGATCATAATCATCAGAACCACCTACAAAATTCACCTGACCCAAACTGTTGCTGTTTCGCTTTACAATTCCACCACCCACATTCGCGTAAATACAAACAGCAGATGAATACTGGAGATTATTTTTAAGAAAACGATACTCAGGATAGGAACTTGTTGGCCACTTAATATAGCTCTTCCACCAGTCCCTACTTCCATCGCCTCCTCCCCACGGAAACTTATCAACGTATAAAACATCTGTGCCCAGAAAATTTAGGCTCGTTTTAACATTTCTTTCTAGTGAATCAACAATGGTCAAAACTGATATAATAGCAAAAATACCTATTGTTACACCCAGCAGTGAAAGTACGGTGCGGAGAACATTAACCTGAAGCGCTTTCCACGCAAATCGGAAACTTTCAAATATTTGAACGAGAAAAGACATACAAAAGAAGAGTTTCTTTAGTAAAAAGACTTTAACAAAATGACACCTCTTTAAATTATGTGGGAATTAGATATAAGAGTGGCTAATTTACTAGTATTTGAATTTAGTTTATGTTGAGCGTATTGCGGCCACAGGATCTAACCTGGCTGCCATGGCTGCAGGTACGATGCCTGACACAAGTCCAATGACAGTTGATACACCAAGGCCCAAGACTATGTTCTTAAGAGTGAGTACTACCTGCAGGCTGCCCATTGGTATGAAGGTAATCAGCCAGACCAAAAATAAGCCGGCTAATCCACCAATCAAGCTTAAGAAAACAGCCTCGAATAAGAATTGGAAGAGTATAAAATAGTTTTTCGCCCCTAAAGACTTTTGCAAACCAATAATACTGGTTCTCTCCTTTACTGAAACGAACATGATGTTAGCAATACCAAAGCCCCCAACCAGAATCGAGAATCCACCGATTACCCAACCAGCCAGACCTACCACATCAAACAAACTTCCAATAACATTGGCAATGGCTTCCGGTCTATTCAATGCAAAATTATCTTTCTCAGTAGGTTTTAATCCTCTGCGCACCCTTAAGTAGCCACGCATTTCATTTTCCAATTCAACCAATCCAATATCCGCTTCTTTCCCTTTGATGCCAATACTCGAGCCAATTTCATTCCAGCGACCGGTACCGGTTTGGTATAATCCCCTGAAGGCTTTATAAGGAATCACACAGGCATAGTCGTTACTAGGTGTGCCGATAAAGCTCTCTCCTTCTTTCTTCATAACACCGATTACGAAGTATTTAAGGTTTTTAATCTTGACCTCTTGGCCAACAGGGTTTTCTTCGTTGGGAAAAAGTGCTTTAGCCACCTCACTGCCAAGTAATACAACATTACGGCCTCCGTCTATTTCATCTAAGGTGAAATAACGACCATTATCTACATTAATTTCAAAAATTCTATCGTACCCTTCGCTACCCCCTACCAGCATGATTTGCCCTATGCTGTTACTCTTACGCCTGATCACCATATTGCCTTTGCGCGCCAGAATGGCAACAGCATCAGCATTTTTAAGATTGGTTTGCAAGAATTTGTATTCGCTGTAACTGGGGTTGGGCCTTCTCCAGAAATCCCACCATTTGTATTCACCGTCATTATCGGCCGTATAGGGCCACTTATCTACGTACACTACTCCTGTGCCTAAAAAGTTAAAGCTGTCTTTGATGTTTTTCTCCAAAGAATCAACAATGGTTAATACAGCAATGATGGCAAAAATACCCACCGTAACACCAAGTAAGGAAAGAATGGTGCGCAACAGGTTAGATTTTAATGCCTTTCCGGCAAAGCGGAAGCTTTCAAGAATTTGACGGAGTAGAAACATGTGCAGTTTGTCGGGCCTTAAGGGCTAAAATTACGCTTATGACTGCCTTTTACAGGCTTTTGTTACAAAAATTTGCTCATACGAGTATCAATCGCTCAAAGTGACCTTATTTTTGCGCCCTTTAAATCTATTGTAAACTGCTAAAAGTCCGCCATATGTTGCGGCATCCTTCAAAAGCAGAAGGTTTGTGAAAACATGTTCACAAAGAAGCGCTAAACGTTTAGCCCGTAAGCTATGAAGTTATCCGAATTCAAATTTGAACTGCCCCAAAACCTGATTGCCATGGAACCAGCCGACAACCGCGATGAAGCGCGGATGATGGTGGTGCACCGTGACAGCGGAAAAATTGAACACAAAATTTTCAAAGACATAGTTAACTACTTTGATGAAGGCGATATTATGGTTGCCAATGACACCATGGTATTTCCTGCACGCCTGTACGGACGCAAGGAAAAGACAGGTGCCAAAATTGAAGTTTTCTTATTGCGCGAGTTAAATGCCGATATGCACCTTTGGGATGTATTGGTAGATCCTGCCCGTAAAATACGCGTAGGCAATAAACTATATTTTGGCAATGGCGATTTAGTGGCGGAAGTTATTGACAACACCACTTCACGCGGAAGAACAATTCGTTTCTTATTTGATGGCACTTCTGCTGATTTCGATAAGGTGATTGAAACATTGGGCGAAACACCGCTTCCCAAATACATCAAACGCAAAATTAAGCCTGAGGATAAAGAACGTTTTCAAACCATTTTTGCCAAGCATAAGGGCGCTGTCTCTGCCCCTACAGCTGGTATGCACTTTACACGTCAGTTGGTAAAACGTTTACAGTTGAAAGGTGTTGACATGTCATACATCACACTTCATATTGGCTTGGGCACATTCCGCCAGGTGGATGTAGAAGACTTGACAAAGCACAAGATGGATTCTGAGAATTTCATCGTAGCTGACGAAACGGTGAATGCCGTTAACAAAGCCCTGGATAATAAAAATCGTGTATGTGCCATTGGTACTACCACCATGCGCGCGCTGGAATCATCTGTATCGGCTACCAACCGCCTGAAGCCTCGTGATGGATGGACAGATCGCTTTATCTTCCCTCCTTACGATTTCAAAATCTGCAATGCCATGGTCACTAACTTTCATCAGCCAGAATCAACGCTATTGATGATGACGGCAGCTTTTGGAGGTTTTGATTTGATTATGGAAGCCTACAAACAGGCCAAGAAAGAAAAATATAAGTTCCTTACCTACGGTGATGCTATGCTCATTATCTAAGCAAGTATTACAAACGCCAAATAACGGAAGCCATTTCAATGAAATGGCTTTTGTTTTTAACTGTGCTTGCTAAAACTTATTTTCTCTGATTAAGTAGATGAAGAAAGATACCGCCACAGGGTAAATCAATAGGTAAATCATGGAGAAAGGAATGATTCGAAAAATGATTGCCAATGGCACCACTAACAATATCGAGCCGGCAAACCAAATGATGGCCTTCTTAGATGATGGCACATCCTTTTTATAAAGTTGAATCATTTGATAAACCAGCAGGGTAATTACTACCACATTAAAAAGAAGCACTAAAAAGCGAAGGATAACCATAGCAATTGATATTTTAGTAAAAATATGAATTTGAAAGAATACGCACTCATAGTTGCCGGAGGGAAAGGTACCCGGATGAAAACAAAACTTCCAAAGCAGTTTCTGGAACTCAATGGCCTGCCTGTTTTGATGCACACCATCAACGCTTTCTATCGTTACAATGAGAAAATAAGCATCATCCTGGTTTTACCTGAAGATGATTTTGAACTGTGGGCTGAGCTCTGCCGCAAGTATTCTTTCCATAGAAATATCATGTTGCAGAAAGGTGGCGACTCCCGCTTTCAATCTGTGAAGAACGGATTGGGCTGCATCCAAGAACCCGGCCTGGTGGCTATTCACGATGGGGTTCGTCCGCTTGTGAGTGAAGATATTATAGGCGCCTCCTTCCGCCTGGCCTCCGTGCATGATTCTGCCGTGGCAGCCGTACGCTTAAAAGAATCTATTCGCATGACTGATCAGGATAATACCAAGGCCATGGATCGCTCCAAGTTTCGTCTGATTCAAACACCTCAAACCTTTAAAACAAAACTGATTCAGCAAGCTTACGAAGGAAAAGAAGATGCCAGCCTAACTGATGATGCCAGTGTCGCAGAAAAAGCAGGACATATCATTTCACTTTTCGAGGGCAGTTATGAGAATATTAAAATCACAACTCCTGAAGATCTTATTGTGGCGAAGGCCTTGTTGGATGCTCGAGGTTAGAAGCTGGAAGCTAGAGGTTCGAAGTTAGATGTAAGATGTTCGACATAAGACTTTGGACAAACTAGAGGCTCGAGGCTGAAAAAGAAAAAGCCTCCTATCGGAGGCCCTCTTCAAATCTTCAAATTCTTAAATCAACAAATTAGTATTCGTCTTCGTTGAAGAAGAAATCTTCTTTAGTGGGATAGTCAGGCCAAATTTCTTCAATGCTTTCGAAGGGCTGACCGTCATCTTCCAACTCTTGCAGGTTTTCGACAACCTCCAAAGGGGCACCCGTACGGATGGCATAGTCAATCAACTCTTCTTTAGTAGCCGGCCAAGGCGCATCTTCCAAATAGGAGGCAAGTTCAAGGGTCCAGTACATAGTATAAGCCTTTAATTTTCCGCAAAAATAGAATTAATCTGATATAAACAAACAACTCAAGCCCTTTGCCGATTTTAAACATTCGACCGGTTCTCAAAAAGTCGATTTCAATGCCATTTAACTACTTTTTGTAACCCAAAGTTTCGCAAGCCGGGAAGAATTTATTTAGCACCAAAGCATTAACCATGGTCTGTGGACAAATTTCAGCATATTTGCCTTCTTATTGATAATGCATCATGGCTGACGAAAAAATTATATTCTCGATGACCGGGGTGAACAAAATTTACCCCCCTCAAAAGCAAGTTCTTAAAAATATTTACCTCTCTTTTTTCTACGGTGCCAAAATTGGCGTGCTGGGTCTTAACGGATCTGGTAAATCTTCTTTGCTGCGCATCATCGCGGGCATTGATAAGGAATTTCAGGGCGAGGTAGTGTCGGACTTAAGTTTCAGTGTAGGCTTGCTGGAACAAGAACCTCAGCTAGACAAAAGCAAAACAGTTAAAGAAATTGTTGAGGAAGGTGTGCAGCCTATCATGAACTTGTTAAAGGAGTTCGAAGCCATCAACGAAAAATTTGCTGATCCAGCCATCATGGAAGATCCTGATGCGATGGATAAGCTGATCACCCGTCAGGGGGAAGTACAAGAAAAATTAGATGCCATTGGCGCCTGGGAATTAGACAATAAACTAGAACGTGCGATGGATGCACTGCGTTGTCCTCCGGCAGATTCAAAAGTAGAACACCTGTCTGGTGGTGAGAAAAGGCGCGTGGCACTTTGCCGCCTGCTGCTACAAGAGCCAGATGTACTGTTGCTCGATGAACCTACCAACCACCTTGATGCAGAATCTGTGTATTGGCTGGAACAACACCTGAAGCAATATAAGGGTACCGTTATCGCGGTAACACACGACCGTTACTTCTTAGACAATGTGGCAGGGTGGATTCTGGAGTTGGATCGAGGTGAAGGTATTCCATGGAAAGGCAACTACTCCTCATGGCTAGAACAAAAACAGAAGCGACTGGCGCAAGAAGAGAAATCAGAGAGCAAACGCCAGAAAGCTTTAGAGCGTGAATTAGAATGGGTACGCATGAACCCTAAAGGACGCCATGCTAAAGGAAAAGCACGTTTGAATAACTATGAAAAGTTATTAGGACAGGAAGGCCGTGAGAAGGAAGATAAATTAGAACTATACATCCCACCAGGACCCCGCTTAGGTAACATCGTTATAGAAGCCCATGATGTATCAAAGGCCTATGGCGATAAATTACTGTACGAACACCTGAACTTTACTCTTCCACCAGCAGGTATTGTGGGTATTATTGGCCCGAACGGTGCCGGTAAAACCACGCTCTTTAAAATGATTACGGGTAAAGAGCAACCAGACGCTGGCACTTTCAAAGTAGGGGAAACAGTTCAGATTGCCTATGTAGACCAGGAGCATGATGATCTGAAGCCAGAGGATACTGTTTTCCAAGCCATTACTGGAGGTAACGACCTGATCATGATCGGTGGTAAAGAAATGAATGCTCGGGCTTATGTAGGTAAGTTCAACTTTGGAGGCAACGACCAACAAAAAAAGATAAAAGAACTCTCGGGTGGTATGCGCAACCGTGTACACTTGGCCATAGCATTAAAGCAGGGTGGCAACTTATTATTGTTAGATGAACCTACTAACGATTTAGATGTCAACACGCTGCGTGCGCTGGAAGAAGGTCTTGAAAACTTCGGTGGTTGTGCCGTTATTATCTCTCACGATCGTTGGTTTCTTGATCGTGTGTGTACACACATCCTTGCCTTTGAAGGCGACTCACAGGTGTTCTGGTATGAAGGCACCTTTAGCGAATACGAAGAGAATAGACGTAAACGTCTGGGTGACGAACAGCCGCATAGGATCAAGTATAAGAAACTCGTAAAATAAAATTGACAATAGGCAATTGACAATGCACAATTCATTCATTGTCAATTGTCAATTGGAAACTGTCAATTGTTTAATGAAAGCTTTCTACACCATTACGCTGCTTGTGCTCTCCAACACTTTTATGACCCTAGCCTGGTATGGTCATTTAAAGTTTAAGGATATGAAATGGAGTGAGAGTCTGGGGCTCATCAGCGTAATTCTAATCAGCTGGGGCATTGCACTATTTGAATACATGTTACAAGTGCCTGCCAATAGAATCGGTTTCAAAGAAAATGGCGGTCCTTTCTCATTGGTCCAACTTAAAGTGATTCAGGAAGTAATTTCGCTAACGGTTTTTGTACTTTTCTCTCTCGTCTTTTTTAAAACAGAAACTTTCCGCCTCAATCATTTAATCGCCTTTATTTTCTTGATTTTGGCCGTCTACTTCATGTTTAAGAAGTGAACTGATAAGGGCAACTTCCATCTCCGATAAAATTTAGTTAACTTATATTTTAAAATCGGAGCCATGAAAAAGTACATCTATCTCCTGGCCGTACTGGCCGCCTGCTCAACTCAATCAGAAAAAAAAGTTATTGAACCACTCAGCACTCAAAAGGCAATGGGTGTTTATACCGGGGTTACACCTTGCGCAGATTGTGAAGGTATCTATACACGCATTGAATTTATTGATTCAGCTACTTTTATAAAATCATCGAAGTATCTGGGTAAAAGCAGCAGAGCTTTTTTGGATATGGGCCAGTGGAGTATTAAGAATGACTCTGTATTGACCACCGTGGCTCATGGGAACATGCAACAATATCTATTTGAAGACAATTCATTGATCATGCTTAACCAAGATGGAAAGAGAATTAAGGGAGCACTTGCCAATTACTATAGACTCAATAAGGGCGAACCTGAAGCAAAAAAGAATTGGAGCAACCAAATAGCCGAAGGCTTAGATTTTGTAGCCCGAGGCAACGAACCTTATTGGAACCTCGATATTGACTTTGATAAAAAAGTGCGATTCACGACATTAGAAAGTGATAGTATTGTATCGGCTACACCTACTTCAACACAAGAAGGAAACACCACTGTTTTATCCATTAATGATAATGAACGAGGATTAGTTATTAAACTTTCTCCGGTAGGATGTATCAATAACATGAGCGGAACCTATAGCGATTACGCTGTTGAGATTAATTATAATAATGGCGGAGCCCAACAGGGATGTGGATCATTTATAAATCCTGCGTATCATTTGGCGGGCACATGGCAACTCAAAAACCTGTATGGCGAAGTTGCCCTTGCTAAAGACTATCCAAATGGCATACCTGGTATTACTTTTGAAGTATTCACTAATGCGGTAAGTGGAAATGGTGGTTGTAATAGACTAAGCGGATCTTATAAGGCTGACGAAAGTGGTAGTTTAGTTTTTGCACCTCTGGCCCTAACGCGCATGCTTTGTCAGGATAAAAATAAGGAGGCCTCTTTCATGACCATGTTGAAAAACATAAACCGCTACACCTTGGAAGCTGACAGGTTAATGTTATTAAGAGAAAATGAAGTACTAGCTGAATTTAGTAGTCAGTAAGTAATAGTCTTTAGCATGTTACCATATACTCTCGATAAAGTAATAAGTAATAATTCCACATACTACTAACTTTAAAAAGGTACCAGCGAGAAAGCCTAAAAATGAACCAAGTGCTGCGCGAAACGCATTATCAGCTTTTTGCACAGCCAGCCATTCACCTATAAAAGCTCCTGCAAATGGCCCAATAATAATTCCAAGCGGTCCCAGCCAAAAACCCGCTAACAAACCAAGTGTACATCCCCAAACGCCATATTTACTACCCCCAAACCGCTGCGTACCATAGATGGGGATGAAATAATCAAGTGCCGTTACAATCAGCACAATCAATAACCAAAGCAGCATAAAGCTCAAAGAAAAGGGAGTTTCCTCTCTCAATTGAAGAACTAGTAAAGCAGCATAGGCCAATGGTGGCCCAGGCAGGAGTGGAAGTAAACAACCAATCCAGCCTGCGACTAACAACACTGCTCCTATAACAAGCCATAATACATCCATATAGAAAGATAACTAATTTATAAAACACCTATTCAATTTGTCGCGGCAGTGCCTTATCTTAATCACTATCAAACCAAATCCTTACAACCAATTATGAAAAATCAATCACTCAATACCCTTCGAACAATAAAGAAATCCAACCTGGCAATCCTTTCTCTTCTAGTGCCGAGCTTACTTTTTTCTTCATTAATAATGTCCTGCTCCAAAACCGAAACATCAATCGAAGCAGAAAATATCGCTCATGTAAAAAGTATGTTCGATGCATTTAATCAGCACAACTGGAAACTCATGAGCGAGCACTATGCAGATTCTGCTCAGTTTTTGGATCCAGCTTTTGGTACAGATTACATTTATCAGTCCAGAGATGAAATGATAAAGAAGTATGCCGAAATGGAACAAATGTTCCCAAACATCAACGATAATGTTGTAGGAATTTTTGCCGCAGGAGATAAAGTGTCTGTTGAATTTATTTCTACCGGAAATGCAGGAGATAGCATTTCATTTTCATTACCCATTAGCTGTGTACTTACCCTTAAAAATAAATTAATTATAAAAGATGCCACCTATTACAATAATTGCCAGGAATAATCTCAATGCAATTAATGAAGACCACTGACTGAGATGTTTTAGCATTTACATGCTTAATAAGCCGAGGCCAAAAAGCAAGACAAATAATAAAGTGCTTACAGCCATTTTTTTCAGATATGGATCCAGCTGGTCGGAGGGCTTATTAAGTACAGCTACATTAATAGAGTACAAAAATGGTAATGTAAGGAGAAAGAGCAATTGCCATACAGCAACATAATTGAGTATCACAAAAACCAAAGCACTTAAAATGCCAAGAAGACTAATCACAACATGATAAATAGCTGCCCTTCTTTTCCCAATGCGCACGGGTATAGAAAATTTGCCAGCTTTTTGATCTGACTCTATATCCCTTATGTTATTAATATTCAGTACACCAATAGAGAATAAGCCACAACTAAAGGATGGCAGCAAAACCATCCAATTAACTTTTTGTGTAAACAAATAATAAGATCCACACACGCCAACAATCCCAAAAAATAACAAGACAGCAATATCGCCAAGCCCCACATAACCATAAGGGCGTTTACCAACCGTATAGGCAATAGCAGCAGCTATACTGAGCAGACCAAGCCCGAAAAAGAATAAGAGTGCAGACCAATTAAGACCAAAGGCTACTAATAAAAGCGCTACACCACTTACCAATGAAAGTATTACAAACACAATCATGGCCATTTTCATTTTTTCTTTACTAATGGCTCCGCTTTGTACTGCTCGTTTAGGCCCCTTGCGATCTTCACTATCAATACCGCTAACCGCATCACCATAATCATTAGCCAGATTAGATAAAATCTGCAAGAATATTGTAGTCAATACCGCTAACAAAAAAATATCAAGTCGAAAGAAACCCTCTGAGGCTGCTAAAAAACTACCCATACCAATCGAAGAGATAGCGAGGGGGAGTGTTCGTAATCGAAAGGCGTGCAACCAGGCTTTCATAATTTCTCGATTTAAAATTATTGTAGGCTGAAAATAAAAGTAAACATCAGGCTAATATTCTTAAGCGCTGCAAAGATAGTTTTTAAAAGGTTTCTATACTATGTCGCGTATTGTAAGCACTTGCTTATTAAAGTCAAATGTATTGCCTGCTTTTAGTTTCATTAACGTAAGTGCAATAGGTGCTTGCGCAGAGATAGTGAGAAACACCTGGTCTTCCACTGTAAGTTTCCCAGCGCTGATAGCTATATAGAAGTGAACTGAATCTGTTAATACTAAGGTGCCCAAACCAATTTTAGTGCTTTTGACCTCTGCCCTGATATTATCGACAACTTGCTTCAACTTTAAACCCTCATCCAACTGTGCAGCTGCCTTATCACGCTCTATTTGCATCATGGCGCGGGTAGTTTCGTATTTATCACCGGCACTACTTTTCTCTTCCGCATTAGCCGCAGCTTGGGCTGCTTCCATTGCGAGCCTTGCCGTAGCTATTCTTTCTGCGGCATAATCGTTACAGTGCTTGTGTAATACCTCTTTAAATCGGTGAAGTGATTGGCCCACAGAGTGACTAATCTAATTTTGATACAATACTGGTGTCCAGCGGGCTTACTTTGGACGGGAAGAAAATTACCTCACCGTTCTTCTTTACAAGATACTTACAAAAATTCCAGGAAGGCTCTTTGCCTGTCATACCTGTAAGCCATTGAAAAATCGGGTGCTTTGCTTTTCCCTTTACAGAAACTTTTTGCGCCATTGGAAAAGTGACCCCATAGTTTACCTGGCAAAATTCCGCGATGTCAGTATTATTACCTGGTTCTTGCCATAAGAAATTATTGGCAGGAAAACCCAAGATTTTTACTTTGTTACCATATTGCTCATGGAGGCGCTGTAATTCTTCATACTGGTAAGTAAAGCCACATTTAGATGCGGTATTGACAATCAGTAAATTTTCATCTTTAAAATCTGATAGCTTAATTTCTTTGCCAGTAAGTGTTACGAAAGAGTAATCAAAAATGGAATTAGTAGGCTTACCACTGTTCTTTACCCGCGATAACTTCTCCGCCAAAAATGAAACAATACCCATTTTACAAATCTTCTACAATCTCGATTGGATTGACACCGGAAGCATAGAATTTAACTGAGCCATCCGCTTTCACTAGATATTTACAGAAATTCCAGCTAGGCTCTTTGCCTGATTTATCTTTCAAGAATTTATACAAAGGGTGTTGATCAGACCCCTTCACAGAAATCTTTTCAAACATCTGAAAGGCGACACCGTAGTTGGCTTTACAGAATTCGGCAATTTGAAGATTGGTTCCAGGTTCCTGTCCTCCAAAATTATTGGCAGGGAATCCCAAAATGGTGACTTTATCACCATATTTTTCATGTAATTCCTGAAGGTCTTCGTATTGCGGGGTGTAACCACATTTAGAGGCCACATTCACAATTAAAAGATTCTTACCCTTATAAGTGCCGAAATCAATTTCCGAGCCATCTATAGAGGTCATTTTAAAATCATAAACACTGCCTGCTGAGAGTGCAAAAGTCATCATAAATAAAAGGAGGGATTTCATACAAGTTTTTTATGTATAACAGCTCGCACTAAAAATTGTTCATTGCACAGGTTGCAAGCTTTTACGCAGGGCTTGCGCCAGCACAAGAGCTTCCTGGTATCGCTCGATACCGTCTTCCAAATGAGAGGTAGCCAATAATAAATTATTTTTTGTCTGCACTGACGATAAGACTGACCTATTGACAATGCTACGCATAGTATAGTTGATGGCCGGACTGAAATAACTATTCATATCCAAAAGTGAGTTGCTATAGGTGTCCTCAAACCGTTCGATGGTTTTATAGAAGTGGTAATAATCAGCTAATTTTCTTCTAAGCTCAGGATCTGAAATGGCAGAGATCTTGTTACTGCTGAGCATGGAAAGATAGGTATGATTATCACCCTCAAAAGAATCAACGGATAGGATAGCTACAACAACAGAAGCCAATGAATCACCCACTACCGATTCTCGTCCAAATTCTTCAACATAAGAAACCAAAGTCTCATAGTCATCTTTTAATTCGGCCAGGCTTGAAGTGAGCCTTACAATATCTTTATCTAAATCTTTGGCAAGGCTCGTAATGTAGAAGTTTTCCTCCTCACGTTCATCCTTTGCCATAAACCAGTTATTGACGGCAAAGGCCAGGCTAATGCCTACTACAATAACTAATAGATCAAAACCCTTATTGGTCAGTAAGCTTTTCCAAAAATTACGAGGCGGTCTGGCTTGCCTGAATCGTCTGTTGCCACCCTGTTGCTTGGGCCCGGTAGCTTTCGCATCACCGTTACCCTTCTTTTGATTTTGTTGCTGATCTCTCATAGATTCTTGAAGATACAAAGAATCTATTACATTCTTTCAGGCACTTCAATACCCAATAAGCACATACTGCGCTTAATAACGGTGGCTACTGTTTTTGAAAGTGCTATTCGAAATTGCAACTTGGCGGTGTCTTCTTCACTAAAAATAGGGATAGCCTGATAAAACTGATTGTAGGATTTGGCTACATCATATACATAATTAGCCAGGATGGCTGGTGAATATTCTCTGGCTGCTTCTTTGAGCTTTACATCAAAGTTCGCAATCAGTTGAACCAGGGCTCTTTCACTACTCTCAAGCGATCCAACAGCTGTAAAGGCCTCTGCATTGGTTTGCAACGACATGCTTTCGGCTTTACGCAAAATAGCTTTGATCCGCGCATGGGTATATTGTATAAATGGCCCGGTAAAACCCTGAAGTTGTATAGACTCATTAGGATCGAAGAGCATCTTCTTTTTAGGATCAACCTTCAACAAGAAGAATTTTAAGGCACCCAATCCAATCATGTTGAATAGTTTGTTAGCCTCTTCTTCACTCATGCCCTCAGTTTTACCTAATTCCAGTGTTTGCTTCTTGGCCTCACCAATCATCTCATCAATCAAATCATCGGCATCAACAACGGTACCCTCCCTGGATTTCATTTTTCCAGTTGGCAGGTCAACCATGCCGTATGATAAATGATAGCAACGCTTGGCCCAATCGTAACCAAGCTTTTGTAAAATGAGGAACAATACTTTGAAATGATATTCTTGCTCGTTACCAACGGTATATACCTGACCAGAAATATTTGGATAATCATGAAAACGAAGAATGGCGGTACCAATGTCTTGCGTCATGTATACAGAGGTGCCGTCTGAACGCAGGAGTACTTTTTGATCGAGACCATCTGCAGTCAGGTCTACCCATATTGATCCGTCTTCCTTTTTAAAAAAAACTCCTTTTTCTACGCCAGTCAGTACTTGTTCCTTACCCAATAGAAAAGTGTTAGACTCATAGTAAAGCTTATCGAAGTCAACGCCCATTTTTTTATAGGTAGCTTCAAAGCCTTCGTAAACCCAACCATTCATCATTTTCCAGAGGGCGAGTGTTTCTTCATCGCGATATTCCCACTTACGCAGCATATCAACTGCCACCTTCATGATGGGTGCCTGTTTCTCGGCTTCGTCTTTCGTCAATCCCTTTGCTTCGAGTGCTTTTACTTCTTCTGTAAACACACTATTGAAAACAACATAATACTTACCTACCAGGTGGTCACCTTTAATACCAGCACTCTTGGGCGTCTCCCCATTTCCATACAACTTCCAGGCAGCCATCGATTTGCATATATGGATACCACGGTCGTTGATGATTTGTACCTTATGAACCTTGTAACCATTTGCTTTATACAGCTCGGCAACACTCCATCCAAGAAAGTTATTTCTCAGGTGACCCAGATGCAAAGGCTTGTTGGTATTGGGGGAAGAGTACTCGATCATGATCTCTTGCCCATTTTTTGGAAGCTGACCAAAATTAGCCTGTACAAACAAAGATGTAAACACTTCTACCCACACGCTGTCTCTTAAACGGATGTTTAAAAAACCCTTTACCACATTATAGGCAGCTACCAATTGGCTGTTGTCAACCAAATATTCACCAATGGTGTTGGCGGTCTCTTCAGGATTTTTTCTGGAGACTTTTGTCAGGGGGAAACACACGAGTGTATGTGATCCTTCAAATTCCTGGTTAGTTGGTTGTATTTGAAATTGATCTGTGTCTATACCGAATGATGCCTGTATGGCTTTCTGAATATCGGTACGGAGGATGGCTTCTACATTCATAGGTGAATAGACGTAAGACATAAGTAGTAAGATTATTTTATCCAGATCTTACCACTTATGCTTTACCAAAAGAAATTACATATCAAGTATATAAGCGAACATCAAAGGTGCTACGATAGTAGCATCACTTTCGATGATGTATTTAGGGGTATCGATGCTCAATTTACCCCAGGTGATTTTTTCATTCGGTACTGCTCCTGAATATGAGCCGTAGCTCGTTGTGCTGTCACTGATCTGGCAGAAGAAGCTCCAGAAGGGAACACCATCACGCTCCAGATCTTGGTGCAACATCGGCACAACACAAATAGGAAAATCTCCTGCAATACCACCACCAATTTGGAAGAAACCAATACCTTCAGTTCCGGCATTATTGGTGTACCAATCGGCCAACCATACCATGTATTCAATACCTGACTTCATGGTAGACGCTTTCAACTCGCCAGTTAATACATAAGAAGCAAAAATATTTCCCATGGTAGAATCTTCCCATCCGGGCACTACCATTGGCATATTTTTTTGAGCTGCGGCAATCATCCAGGAGTTCTTGGGATCAATCTCGTAGTATTGCTTTAGATCACCGCTATTTAACATTCTGAACATAAATTCGTGCGGAAACAAACGTTCCCCTTTATCTTCAGCATCTTTCCATACTTTGAACAGGTGGGCTTGCAACCTGCGGAATGCCTCCTCCTCTGGTATGCAAGTGTCGGTAACACGATTGAGGTGGTTTTCCAATAAATCCCACTCCTGTTCGGGTGTAAGATCGCGGTAGTTAGGAATACGCTTGTAGTGCGAATGCGCAACCAGGTTCATGATATCCTCCTCCAGGTTAGCCCCAGTACAAGAGATAATATGCACTTTGTCCTGACGGATCATTTCCGCAAAACTGATACCCAATTCGGCAGTACTCATCGCACCGGCCAAAGTCACCATCATTTTCTTGCCTTCGGCAATATGTTTTTTATATCCTTTAGCTGCATCTACCAGCGCAGCAGCATTAAAGTGCAGGTAGTTTTTTTCAATGAATGCAGAAATCGGTCTGTTCTGGCTCATAGCGTATATTTTCTTAATTGAGGTGCGAAATTACGCAATTGACCGGTATTTCCGTATTGATCTTAGAAGCCCGGAACAAACTTAGCAACAGGGTGATTTTAGTGCTCTTTGGCACTCCTCTGGTATCAAAAGCCAAAATTCACATTAAGTGGGCTTTTGTTCCATTTTAATCAATTTATAAATAACAGGCCCCACGTAAGAGCTTGATAAAGGGTTTATCTAATTGTGAAAAAACAAAAAGCCCCTGCAAGCAGGGGCTTTTGTTATCAGGTTGGGAGGCCAATTAATTGCCTTTGCCCATTTTATCCATTTCTTTTTCGAAAGTTTCTTTGAACTTCTCGTAATCGTAATCGATTTTCAGACGCTCGTCTTTAGATATTTTTTCGTTGTAAGCAGACACCAGATCAGCTGCTGAAAGTTCCAAAGCAATGTAAGTCTTGTAAGTACCTGCTTCAGTTTTCATCAGCTTTTCGCAAATTGTGCGTACACCTGTAATTGTCTGGTCTACAATTTCACGGTTCAAACTCTCAAAACGCTCTTCCACTTCCTCTCTGTTATTCATTTCACGAGAGTTCACATAGTTGTCAGTAACTGTTTTTACAGTAGTCTGGATAGATTGAGCAAGTTCGTTGCGTGCGTTAGTCAAGGCCTTCTTTTTAGAGGTTTGCTGATCCTGGCTTTCACCAATTGAATTTGCACGGAAAACTTTATTAGTTGTAAAGTACTCTGAGCCTGAGCATGGCACAATTACTTCTGTTTCACCTTTAGGTTTAGCAGTTTCTTTTTTGCCTTTACAGCCTACAGCAAAAGCAGCCACTGCTAGTACAAGAAGGGAGTAGGTTAACTTTTTCATAATCATCGTTTGTTTTGGTTATTATGGTCTTTGCAATTCTGATACCAATTTAGCTGACAATTGCCTGCTATTTACAGATATCATTGATTTTCTTTGATTTTTACTGCAAAATGGTGCTTAGCAGCTCATTAAATTTTTCCTTTTCCAGGGTTTCCAAGCCTCTGTTGTAGGCATCCTGGCTTGAACGTTCGAAATCTAGTCCATAGCCCTTAATACGATCGAGGGTGGTTGTGTATATCACCTTGTTTTCTTTGGCAGCATAAACCTTGATAACACTGGTTAAGTATGTAATATGAATACTACCATTAACAGAACCCTTTTCTGAGTCAGAGACTATTTCTAATAAAAGATCTGCCTTGCTTCTGTCATCCAAAAATTCGAAACCTGCGTTGCCTAACATGTTTTTTAATTTATTGGTGATCTGATAATTATTCTTGTTCTGACCAAGGCTCTTCTCCTCAGTCATTAAATACACCAAAGGGCGTTGAACTTTCATTACCACCTGTGCTGAGGGTACTTTAAAAGTCTTCGCGATGAGTGAATAAACTGGTGAATTAGCACTGCCACTTAAGGCATCGATATTTACCTTAACAACAACACTTTGCTCCAAATCACGGGAATCAATTTTATTAATTAGGATTTTCGCCTGACCATTCGCATCAGCCTTATAATCAGGAAAAACGACACCTGCTCCTTTTACAAAAGCTGCAGCCAATGGTACAGCACCTGCGGGGGCGCCTATGTCTTTATTGATGACAGTAGCTATGACAGACTGTGCATCTTGTGCTACTCTTCTATTTATTTTTAGCTGAGTTGGATTTACGGTCACCTCCAGCTTATCGAGTAGGGTTTGTATTCTGGCATATATTTCATTGACCAATAAAATCTCTTTGTTGTCTACAGTTGCACGTATTGGATCAGCCAGGTACTTTTCTACTGTTCTCAAAGATTGAAAGTAAAAGCCCAGTGCCTGCAAACGTTCATTGCTATTTTCGGAAGCTAAGCCTTTCTTAAAATAATCGGTTGCTAATAAAGTTGCATTTCGTTTTTGTTCTTCCTTTATCTGGCGATAGCGGGCAATGGAAAGGCGGTAATAAATCCAATAGTTTTTATCATCCTCCCAGGCATCTACTGTTTCAAATTCCTCTATTTCATCAGCAGCGGTTGTTTGTATAATCTGCTCATATCTTTCTGAGAACTCCTTATTCACATCCAGCTGAGATAGTACCGAAGTACTTGATACTTGTACCTTAATTTCTGACACCAGATCATCGAGAGCACTCTTTTTTGCCGCTTGGATGTAGTTGTTCAATCCATCCTTGGCACTATGTCCGATCCCGGTATAATAGCCATCCTGATAAGGTTTAGTACTTAACCAGGCAGGTTTGGGAGGTGCTTGGGTGCTTGGTTTACTAGCGCCACAAGCCAGGCAAATCAATACAAAAAGGAGGTAAAAATGCTTCACAGACAGTTTTTTAGGGTTTTATACCATTTCTCATGCCAATTACGTTAATAAAGCTAAATCCGATACAGCAAATCCAGTAACTTTATCTAAAATTTTAACTATGAAGCGCCTGATCATAGCCTTGCTTTTGCTCTCAGCCTGCGATGACAGCCTAAAACCCGAAGAACGCTTTACGGGCAATGAGACTGTTTATAATCTGGAAGCAGGAAGCGAGTATGTAATTTCCGGTATGGTACTGGTGCAAGAAATGACAGACGGCAAGCCTTATGTTACTATTACCTTGGAAGGCACGGAAAATGGACTTCAACACCCGGTTCACCTTCACTTGGGCGACTTGAGTCTTCCTGATGCCGAGATAGCGGCTTTGCTAAACCCTATTAATGGCAAAACTGGTAAAAGCGAAACCCTATTGAATACGCTGGCTAATGAGAGCACCATTAGTTATGATCAATTGCTAGACCTTAACGCCTCAATTAAAATTCATTTAGCCGAGTCAGGTGTTGGTCGTGATATCATTCTGGCAGGCACCAATATTGGTACAGCTACAACATCTTCACCCTCCGGGAGATTTGGTATAGTAATTTGTCAATGAGGATTTTGCTTGAGTCTTTTGTAATCTGAAATTATTCAAAACACTTAGCGAATTTCCTGACCTGGTTGGGTCTTCCATCGCTCATGCATCCACACCCATTGATCAGGATACTTTCGAATCTGCTCTTCAATAAAATTAGTGTAACGCTGCGTATTCTCGACTAAATCCACTTCCTCATTATTGGTAATCGTTGTTTCGATTGCTGGCATAAAGTGCATGTGCTGCATGCCATCATCACCCAAATGAATAAAGGTGGGGACTACAACAGCGCCAGTTTTGATGGCAAAGGCGGCAGCCCCTACGGGTGTGGCAGCCGGTCGACCAAAGAAATTAACAAAACGGCTTTTTACTTTAGTATCCTGATCAATTAATATTGCCAAAGAGCCACCTGATTTAAGTTCCTTCAATAGCCGGAACATTTCTTTGCCACGTTCAACGGCAATGGCTCCATGGGCATTTCTTTGCTTCCACAATAATTCATTTAAACGTGGATCTTTAAGCGGTGTTCCAATGATTAAAGGTCGTAAACCTTTTAATGACATATAGGTGACTTGTAAGTCGAAAGCCCCTAGGTGACAAGCCAAAAAGATAACGCCTTTGTTTTGCGCTTTAGCTACTTCAAAATTTTGATAACCATGAATCACTAGAAACCTGTTCATATCCTCCAGGGTACGTACGCTGGTGGCACGTAAAATTTCGCCTGTATTCTTGCCAAGCATCATGAAATTGCGCTTAGCCAGTGCTTTTACCTTTTTAGCTGGCATATACGGGAATGCTATACGAATGTGTTGGTGCATGAGCCTGCGGGTTCTTGCAGCAAAGAGGTAGCCCAGTCTTCCCAAAAAACCACAGAAACCAAGCCATGCATTACGCGGGATGTTATTCGAAACAGCAATCAGAAAACGCACTAACCAATACACAACACCATAGCGGAAAGGACGAATATATGGTTTGAGATTGAACATGGTTGCAAATATACATGCAATCGATGGCTCATTCACAGTCTGGCAAATTTTGTAATTTCAGACATGAAAAAGGTGTTCCTGATTCGACATGCTAAATCAAGTTGGGAAAACCCAACCCTGGATGATTTTTCAAGGCCACTGAATGAACGCGGCCAAAGAAATGCACCACGTATGGCCAAGCGACTCAAAGAAAAGCGTTTGGTGCTGGACCTGATTATTAGCAGTCCTGCTTTAAGGGCTATTGATACCGCCAAAATCATGGCTGATATATTAAACTATCCTAAAAATAATATTCAAACTATTCCAACCCTATACCACGCATCACCAGAAAAAATTATAGATATCTTAAAAAACATCAAGGACAAATACAATACGGTAATGCTAGTAGGCCATAACCCAGGCCTTACCGAATTGGCTGATGAAATGGTTGAACTGGATATCAACAATATCCCAACATGTGGCATAGTAGCACTTGCATTCACTATTCAATCATGGAAAGAGTTGGGATCAGAAAAGGCAGAACTTCTGTTTTACGATTACCCTAAAAAGAAACCGCAAGAAGATTAGTTGATTGAAAGGTTTTGTTAAATAATAGTGTTCATTTTTAAGATGGCTGCTACCTTACATTGATCAATTGATGGTACCAGCAAAAAAGAATAACAGCTGCGAACAGAAGTATTTAAATCTTAAAAGGGATAAAGTCTACCGCACGCTTCTTGAGAATACCAACCTCCTGAAAACGCCAGCCTAGCATCATTTTAAAGAAACCTGTCGAATTCGATACTCGAAAATCTTCAATCTTCAGATTTCTTGACTGATTCACAAAACCTACTCCGGCAAAGAACCTGTCATTGTTATACCCCACTCCTAAACGCAATACCGAAATACTATTAATAGATACATTGTATCGTTCATCCCCATCACTTTTCTTAAGATAAGTCCAGTTGTGTGCAGGGCCTATACCAAAAGTAAGATTAACAAAAAAGTTTTTATAAACGAGGTTATGTGTGTAGCCGGGGGCTATGCCGAGAGTAGTGAAACGCAAAGCAACAAAATCTGCATTTTCGCTAAAGCGTTCTCGGTTACTAATTGAAAGGATTACTGAATCACCATCCATCCTAAATGAATTGATGGTACCCGTTACGAACCAAGAGCCTCTGCTGTATAATTGTTGCTCAGCAAAATTGTAAGATGATCTGAATGAAAACTTATCGCGGTTAAAGGTATAGATTCCAGCAGTACCAAAATTTCGCGTAACAATATCAGCCCGCTGAGGAAAAGGTTGATCTTTTAAAACTGGAGTAAAAGAATCACTCAAATAAAATCCCTGATATCGCTGTCTGTATACATCAAAACCCCAATACTTGCCTAATGCATTGAGCTGAAAGTCCGAGGCTTCTGTTTTACCATAGCGTGCCACACTTTGTTCGTTGATGGGTACAGCCAGGGCTAATTCAAAAGCTACTTCAAAAAGATAGAAACCCATACCCATACTGACAGAGTTGTTTGGCTTGAAAACAACACGTCTGCCGTTATCAACTAAACTTCTGGCTTCTACCTCCAAAGAGCGTTGCTTAATAACAGGCCAAACAAAAAAATGATCAGGATAACCTCTTACAAATTTACTCCTGATTGAATCACGAACTTGTTTTCTTCTCTTTCCATCATCCTCTTCCTCGTTGAACAACAGTTCATCATCGCTCTGTGCCCGTAAGGCAAAAGCGCTCAAGAAACATATGGCAAAGAGAATTCTCATTACAAAATGTATTCGCTGAGATCTCGATTCTTCACCAAGTTACCCAGACGCTCCTTCACCATTTGGGCATTAATGATAATACGCGCATTGGCACCAATTTTATCCGGGACATCAAATAAGAATTCATTGAGCAACCGACTCATTACAGTGTGCAAACGTCTTGCCCCGATATTCTCAACTTCCGCATTAATGGCAAAAGCAGTGTTGGCTATTTCTTCGATAGCGTCCTCACCGAATTCTATATGAACATCCTCTGCTTCGAAAAGTGCCTGATATTGTTTGGTAAGCGCATTGCGTGGGTCTTTCAATATATGGATAAAATCATCTTTCGTTAAATTGGTTAGCTCAACCCGGATAGGGAAACGACCCTGAAGCTCAGGAATAAGATCGGAAGGCTTTGATACATGAAAGGCACCCGCAGCCACGAAAAGCACATGATCCGTTTTGATTACACCATGCTTAGTATTAACGGTACTCCCCTCAACAATGGGTAATAAATCTCTTTGTACTCCTTCACGGCTTACATCTGGCCCTCCCCCTTTTCCATGAGAGGAGGCTATTTTATCTATCTCGTCAATGAATATGATGCCAGCATCTTCGGCCCTGCGTATTGCTTCTTCCTTCACCTCATCCATATCGATGAGTTTAGAAACTTCTTCCTCGAATAGAATACGCCTTGCTTCCGCTACCGTTACTTTTCGTTTCTTACTTTTTTTGGGCATCATGCCGCTAAGCATCTCTTGAAGATTCATCATAGAAGCTTCATCCATCATGCCAGCGCCAATCATACCCACGTTAGATCCGCTGCTTCCCTTCATGTTAATCTCAATTTTTCTCTCTTCAAGCTCCCCATTTTTAATCTTTTCACGGAATAAATTACGGGTTCTTTCATTGAGTTCTGCATCACTGGCAGGGGCCTCATCTCCTCCTGTAAAACCACTGGCCTTCGCTGCTTGCACTTTTAAAGGTGGAATTAGAGCATCCAAAATAATTTCCTCTACTGCTTGATTGGCCTTTTCTTTCACCTCTTCTTTTTTCTTTGCCTTGACCATGTTCACCGACTGTTCCACTAAGTCCCGTACCATGCTCTCAACATCACGCCCCACATAGCCTACCTCTGTAAATTTTGATGCTTCTACTTTTACAAAAGGTGCATCGGCAATTTTGGCTAGCCTGCGTGCTATTTCTGTTTTACCAACACCAGTAGCTCCAATCATTAAAATATTATTGGGGATGATTTCATTCCGCATATCACCTTTAACATGCATGCGTCTCCAGCGGTTGCGCAAAGCGATAGCCACATTGCGCTTAGCATCATGTTGTCCAACTATATACTTATCTAGCTCAGCCACAATTTGCTGCGGTGTTAAAAAACCTCCTTCTATCATATCTTTTCGTATTTACGAATCATCTTACCAATATTTGATGCTAGTGTAAAACCATAACTCGCTTGTCTGGGACCATAACTTACCCTACTCATTACCAGTTCAAGCGATTTTATCTGGATCGACAAACCAAAAGACAGGCCAGCACCCCCTCCTAGCGTTTCTACTGCCAATTCCTGACGTCTCCGAAAATTATAGCCAATCAGCACATTTACATTTTTATTGAGTAATAATTCAGTGCCAACATTGATATGGCGCATCACCTGATCCAGTACTGTGGCTGAAGTATTGGATGCTTCAAAAGAAGCATAGTCAGTTAAATCGAAGGCTGTTAAAGAAAAGCGAAAGGGCATGTACTGGGGCTTAAAAGTAGTGCCGACCTGAACATCAAAAGGAAGTCTTGTACTACTGCTCTCGGTATAATCAGTTAAAATCAAACCTATGTTTTTAACAGCCAGACCAATGGTAAGGTTTTGCTTCGGATGGATAAATAATCCACCCAAATCAATTGCAGTGGCCGCAGAGCGAAATCCGGCCAGATTAGAAAAAATTGTTTTAAAGGTTAATCCAAAACGAAAAGCATTGCTTGTATAAAACTTGCCAAGCATCAAAGCAGTCTCTCCGGAGGTAAAGGTACCCAGACTGGCACCAGTCGCATCATAACTATCTATGGAGCCATAATTAAAATGCTGTACACCGAGGTTGATGGTGCCAATCTTTTTAAATGAGTGCTGGTAAGCAAAATTAGCCTGGCCAATATCCGCTAAATAAAATTGATAGTTAAGGGAACCAAAGTTGTTTAAAGTATCACCAGCCAAAGCAACATTTGAACTGAATAAATTAACATCTCTATCATTGAGCGATACATTCACACCCCCGAGAGCAGCAAGCCTTGCATTTGCCGGCACGTGTAAGAAAGTGTAGGCACTTTGTCCGTACAGCTCTTGCCCAAAAAAGAAGAAACAGACCATCAGCATGGCCTGTTTCAATATCTGATGTCCCCAAGTTATCCTCATCTGATTGTTGCGGTAAAAATGCCGCTTAATTGCTTGATACACAACAATCATGAATGAATCAGGCCGGTGCTTTTTCTGCGAACACAAACTGCATTGGCTTCTCCACTGTATCTTTTAACAAGGCGATTTTCAAGACTTCCGCCACATTTGATACAAAATGAAACTTTAAGCCTTTTATGTAGTGCTTTTCAATTTCTTCGATATCGCGTTTATTCTTCTCGCTTAACACAATCTCCTTAATACCGCTGCGCTTTGCCGCGAGGATCTTTTCTTTGATACCTCCTACTGGTAACACTTTGCCCCTGAGGGTGATTTCCCCTGTCATGGCAAGGTTTTGCTTTACCTTACGCTGGGTGAATATAGAGGCGAGGGATGTTAACATAGTGATACCTGCAGAAGGTCCGTCTTTAGGGACAGCCCCAGCCGGTACGTGTATATGCAAATCATATTGCTGAAATAAGCGATGGTCAATATTCAAATCATCGGCATTAGACTTAAGATACGAGAGAGCAGCCATGGCTGATTCTTTCATCACATCGCCTAACTGGCCGGATATAGTCAACGCTCCTTTGCCCCTATTAAGACTTGATTCTACAAATAAAATTTCTCCCCCCACCTGGGTCCAGGCTAAACCAGTAACAACGCCAGCTACCTCATTTCCCTGGTATAATTCATCATCAAAAATTTCTGCCCCCAGTACCTTCCTTACCGTGTCAGCATTAATCTCCTTTTCGTACTCTTCCTCCATGGCTACTGCCTTCGCTACGTTGCGTACCATGGTGCCAATCTTTCTTTCTAAAGTACGAACACCAGATTCGCGGGTGTAACTCTCGATAATCTTTTCTACTGCTTCCTTGCTAAACTTTACATCTTTAGGATTGAGACCATGCTCCTTCAATTGCTTGGGCACAAGGTGTTTCATGGCAATATCCACTTTCTCTTCACGAGTGTAACCGGTAATCTCAATGATCTCCATGCGATCGCGCAAAGCAGGTTGGATGGTATCAAGCGAATTTGCTGTAGCGATGAACAAGACCTTAGACAGATCGTAATCAACTTCTAAGTAGTTATCGACAAAAGCATTGTTCTGCTCAGGATCCAACACCTCCAACATGGCAGAAGATGGGTCTCCTCTAAAATCAGCCCGCAGCTTGTCTATCTCATCTAAAATAAAAACGGGATTAGATGATTGTGACTTTTTAATATTCTGCAAGACCTTACCTGGCATAGCCCCTACGTATGTCTTTCTGTGTCCTCTTATTTCAGCCTCATCGTGCACACCACCTAAAGACATGCGTACATATTTTCTATTGAGTGCTTTTGCGATTGACTTACCCAAAGAGGTTTTACCCACACCTGGGGGTCCGTACAGACACAAAATCGGTCCTTTCATATCACGCTTTAACTTTAGCACAGCCAGGTATTCCAAAATGCGTGTCTTTACTTTTTCTAAACCAGAGTGATCCTGGTCAAGAATCTTCTTAGCTTTTTTAAGATCAAAATCATCAACAGTGTATTCCTGCCATGGTAAGTCAAGCATGAACTCCACATAGTTCATCCCAATGGGAAATTCTGCTGCCTGAGGATTGACTCTTGAAAGTTTATCTAATTCTTTGTTAAACTGTTTAAGAGCATCTGCACTCCACTTCTTAGACTCACCTCGTTTACGAAGCACTTCTATTTCCTTATCCGGACCATCGAAGCCTAATTCATCTTGCAACACACGAATCTGTTGTCGCAGGTAGTAGTCGCGCTGCTGCTGATCGATGTCGGTATGTACCTTCTTTTGAATTTCACTTTTTATTTCCAGCATTTGAATCTCGCGCGACATGTACTGCAAAAGCAGTGTACCACGGTCGATAATATTAGGTGTCTCCAGAATCTTTTGCTTATCCGAAACATCTACATTTAAGTTAGATGATAGAAAATTGATAAGGAAAGACATACTTTGAATGTTATCCAAAGCAACCTGAGCTTCTTGTGGGATCTCAGGATTCAACTTAAGAATCTTTAAAGCAGCCTCTTTTAAAGATTGTACTATTGCCTTTGCCTCACGACCATTTAAGTTGGCTTTGGTTTCGCCCAATAGTTCTATGCGCGCAGTCAGGTAAGGCTCTTCTTGCACAAACTCTTTTATACTGAAGCGATTTTTTCCTTGAATGATAATAGTGGTATTGCCATCTGGCAATACCAACATTTTGATGATACGTGCTACCGTACCAATTCTATAGATATCATCAACAGTTGGCTCCTCTTGCTGTGCATTTTTTTGAGGTAAAACACCAATGATGCGGTTTCCCTGATAAGCCTTCTTAACGAGTTTGATAGATTTTTGACGGCCCACCGTAATAGGAATTACCACACCTGGAAACAGTACGGTGTTTTTGATGGGAAGTATGGGCAACTCTTCTGGTAAATCTTCTGCTTTCAAATCAGTTTCCTGTTCCGGATTGATCATCTGGATCAGGTCATCATTCTCTTCCTGTACGAGTTGTATCGGTTTATTTCTGAACATGTAAGATGGTGCCAAAATGGCAATATTAGTCAGTTAGTATGTATTAACGTAAAGTCTTGCCTGTAGGACAATAGTAATGCCAATGGGTTTGTAAAAGAAGGGAAATTATGTCAACTTTAACAAGAAGGCCATTTTTTTACCAACCCACTTAGGTGTGAAACCCTACTTTTTAGTCTCACTTGCAGTGTTTTACCTTTTGTTGCCACTTGAAACACAGGCGCAAAAGAAGAAGGCTACATTTAAAAAAGGCGGTATCATTCAGGCTAATGATAGCCTGACAGTATACAGCCAATCTGACATCTTTGACTTCCCCAATCTGAATAAGGTGCGCTACTATTTTGATGTTAAAAAACTGAAAGCACTGGATGATTACCCCAATACCGATGAAGGACTCTACAGACTTACCAGAGATTATGTAAAAAACTTTGGGATAGAGAATTTTTATCGCAGCACATCTATGTTGTGGGATTTGGCTAAATTATCGCAACAGTTTGGTCCTAAGGGAGAAGCAATACTCCTTTATAAACTTGTACTAAAGCATCATAGAAAAGAATCGGATAAAAAAAATATTCAAGCTGAGTATGATTCTATCAGCAAAAACCAAAGAGAAAATTACGTTCCACTGGATTATTATTATGAGTTGGTAAATTATCGTAAAGAGATTGATACCCTGCAACCTCCTCATGGTGTGTTAGTGAATATGGGGTCCCTCATCAATTCTCCCAGTGCCTCTGATTATGGCCCAACGATTGGCAACCGTGATGATGTATTGCTGTTTACCTCAAAACGGAATGCTACACGAAATGGCATGGAGAAAATTGTTAATGAAGATATTTTCTATTCACTTAAGCAAAATGGTGAATGGCAGTGGCCAGAAGAATTTAAAAATATCAACACAGGATACAACGAGGGCTCTGCTTGTTTAAGTAAAAATGGAAAACACCTTTTCTTTTCTCGCTGCAACGCACCGGGCGTATTAGGTAATTGCGATATACTGGTAGCTGACATGCAAGCCGACAGTACCTGGGGCAATATCCGCAACCTGGGGGCTACCATTAACTCTGTCTTCTGGGATTCTCACCCTTCTCTTTCCCGGTCAGGTGATACGCTCTTTTTTGCAAGCGATAGGTTAGGTGGCTTTGGGTTATCGGATATTTATTATACCACAAAAGATGCCTCCGGCAATTGGAGCCCGGCAAAAAATATGGGGCCTATTATTAACACACGTGGCAATGAAGTAAGTCCCTTCTTTCATCATCGATTCAATGTATTGTACTTTAGTTCTGATGGACATCCACTTAATTTTGGTGAGTTTGATATCTACAAGAGTTATAAAAAGGATGGTGATTGGTTAGAACCCAAAAATACAGGCCCGCTGGTCAATGGTGAAGGAAGCGAATACTACTTTACCATTGATGCTGAATCAAACCACTTGTATTATGCTCGGGCAGAAACCAATGACTTAGAAAATCTGGATTTACATTCATTCCCGGTACCGATGGAAGCCCAACCAGAGGCTATCGTTATTGTAAAAGGTACGCTTAAAAACAAGAATACTGGCCAGGCCATGAAGGGCATTGTATCCATTATCGATTTAGATAAAGGCGTAGAGGTTGCCCCACAGTTTATTCGTGAAGACGGCAGTTTTGATTTTAGCCTCATCAATAAGCGCAACTATTTACTGATCATCCAAGGAGATGATTTCTTCAGAATTGAGGAATTCTTTTACCTGGATGGGGATATGGAAATTAATAAAGAAGCCGAACCCATCGAAAGTAAAATAGCTTTTAATCAACTGGAGTTTGAAAATGGAAAAGCCGATATACTTCCCGCCATGCACGAAGACCTTGACAGGCTTGCTAACTTTTTGATCGACCATCCAACTTTCAAATTGTTTATATCAGGGCATACGGATTCACAAGGTAATGAAGACTCCAACCTTCGCCTATCGCAAGCCAGGGCCGATGCCATTAAAGCCTACCTAACCTACACCTTTAAAATTGAGACAGCCCGTATTGATGCCCACGGATATGGCAGTGCCAAGCCCATTGTAGAAGAAAGCAATGATGAGGCCCGTAAGTTGAACAGACGGGTTGAATTTGAGATCAGGCGCAACTAGTGTTTAGTCTTTTGATAAGTGTTTTTTGTGTGTGCTGATGATGAAAAAGATTTTAAGATCAGTGCAATCGCTTAATCCTTTATAAATACCGAAAGTAAAATTCAGAATTGAAATATCGCATGAATTGCTAATCTTGGGCTCGAAATAAGATAACAATGAAAGCATTCGCCAGCGATAACTATTCAGGTATACACCCCGAAATTTTGCACGCTATGACAGAAGCCAATCACGAACACGTTGGCTCCTATGGCAATGACATTTATACTCAAAAAGCTGTTGAGAAATTTAAAGAGCATTTCGGAAAAGAGATAGAGGTATTCTTTGTTTACAATGGTACTGGCGCAAATGTTTTAGGTTTAAGTGCCATGACCAAGAGTTTCAACTCTATTATTGCTCCCGAATTGGCTCACATTAATGTAGATGAGTCTACCGCTCCCGAAAAATTTCTCGGATGCAAAATCATTGGTGTACCCACCACGCATGGAAAATTAACGCCAGCATTGGTGGAAGAAAGAATTATACGGGTGCATGACCAGCATCATCCACAGGCAAAAGTGATTTCCATATCACAAACCAGTGAATATGCCACCGTTTATACCATAGAAGAAATCAAGGCATTATCAGTGCTAGCCAAAAAACACAACATGTACCTGCACATGGATGGATCACGCATTGCTAATGCAGCGGTTAGTTTAAATAAAGGCCTGAGAGAATTCACCCGCGATGCCGGTGTTGACGTACTCTCCTTTGGGGGCACAAAAAATGGCATGATGGTAGGAGAAGCTGTTGTGTTCTTTAACACTTCCCTGGCTGCTGATTTTTCGTATCAGCGGAAACAAGGCATGCAGCTACACTCAAAAATGCGTTTTATCAGTGCTCAATTCAATGCTTTGCTGAGCAATGACTTGTGGAAAAGAAATGCAAGCCATGCAAATAACATGGCTAAACTATTGGAACAGAAACTTCGTGAATTACCAGCAGTGACCATCACACAGCCTGTCGAAGCCAATGGTGTGTTTGCCATTCTTCCCAAGCAAAACATTGAAAAGGTGCAGGAGGCCATTTTCTTTTATGTGTGGAATGAAAAAACGAATGAATGTCGTTTTATGTGCTCTTATAATACCACAGAAGAAGATATTAATACGCTGGTCGATGCCATTAGAAAATACAGCGCCTAGCGTTTTAAGAATTTATAGGTGCCCCTGAAATTTGTGGCCTCATCGTAAAGGGCCAATAAGTAGTAACCGGTATTGAAGTCTTTTACACGGAGTCGGAGTTCATCATCTCCCAGGAAATCTACCTCTACAGGCATCTCGTTGCCAATGATATTGTGGACTGCTACTTTTAAGTTACTCACCTTAATGCCTTCAAGTTTTACAGAAAGGAATTCGGTGGCAGGGTTAGGATAAAGTTGAATTTTTGCTTGTGGATCCTGGGTGCTGAGGACTGCCTCGAAACCACCTTGTGCTCTTGCCGTCATGGCAAAACTAAAAAGGAGTATTAGTACAAGATTCAGGCGATTCATACGTTTCTATACGCAAAATTAGGTCCAAAAGTTTCTACCTATTTGGTAGTTAACCGACTATTAGATGCCTCTGGACGGTAAAAAGTTTAATTGAGCCACAAAATTACCTTAAATCGTGGTAGGCCTGGGGTATAAAATCAATAATATCAGAAGCAAGCATAGATTGCTCTCCGATTTTGCGGGCTGCAAGATCGCCTGCCAAGCCATGCAAGTAAACACCCATCATGACTGCTTCGAGCATTGGATAACCTTGTGCGACCAGGCTAGTCAACATCCCGGTGAGCACATCCCCGCTGCCAGCAGTGGCCATGCCAGGATTACCGCTCGAGTTAAAATAAACTTTACCATCTGGTGTAGCTATGCTGGTATGTGCGCCTTTTAGTACAACAAAACCCTTAATATCGCGCGCAAACTTTTTCTGTTTTTCCAATCGATCAAAATCGTTTCCCCAATCACCTACCAATCTTTTGAATTCCCCAGGATGAGGCGTTAGGATTGAATTTGGTGGCAATAAATGTTGCAACGCAGGCTTGTTTGCTAACAATGTGATAGCATCTGCATCTATAATGAGTGGCTTAACAGATCGCTCAAGAAGTTTTTCAAAGGCGTGCATAGTTTCAGTATGTAAACCAAGACCAGGACCTATGCCTATAGCATCTACCGATGCATCTATGGAAAGATTTGTAAAGTGCTCGTCATGGCCATCAACTATAGCCATACTTTCGGGCACGCTGCTTTGTACTATGTTCAATCCTGCTTTTGGCACATGACAGGTAAGCAAACCAAGGCCCGTACGCATAGCAGCCCGGGCAGCCAAGACTGCCGCCCCCATTTTACCCTGGCTACCCGCAATGAGCAAGGCTTTTCCATTATCACCTTTATGATCAAATTTATGACGCGGCTTGACCATAGCCTTCACATCTTTTTTCTCTATCATGAAAGAATCTGTGCGAGCAGAATCAATACAATTTTTATCAAGCCCAATTCTTACTGCCTGCCAATTACCTACCAAGGAGAAATTTTCCGGTAATAAAAAAGCGAGTTTTGGCAATTGAAAAGTTAGTGTGAAGTCTGCTTTGAAAACTGTTCCGGTCGAAGGTGCATCAATTAATAATCCTGAAGGAACATCTACAGCAATTCGGTAAGCCTTCACTTTATTCAAACGACTGATAACTGATTCGTAAATACCACTCAGTGATCTGGATAAACCTGTACCAAATAAAGCGTCAACCAAAACATCATGATTGTCAAATGTTATTTTGATGAGATCATTTTCATCTTGGATCTCATGAAGCGAAAGTTTAGATGTAAGCCTGTTGTAATTGGCAAGAAAATCAGGGCTACTTTTTGATTGACCTTTAACAATCCAAACCTCAACTTTGTAATTATATTCCAGCAATAGACGAGCAATCACCAAGCCATCGCCACCGTTATTACCGGTACCACAAATGATACCGACAGTTTTTACCGGATCAATTTGCCGACAGAACCAGGAGACAAAGGCCTGACCAGCACGTTCCATGAGATCGATTGAGGCAATGGGTTCGCTTTGAATGGTGCAGGCATCCAAGGCCTTGATCTGATCAGCACTTAGAATTTTGAGCATGGACGAAGTTACTGATTAGTCGATACAAAACAGCGAACATGACTAAGATCAGGTGATCAATGACAAAGCTTAGCGATCTACTTCGCCCATCACCACATCTAAAGAACCAACAATGGCAATTAAGTCTGCAATTAAAACGCCTCTGGAAATTTCGGGGAGCACAGAGAGATTAACAAAACTAGGACCTCTTGCTTTACAGCGCAGGGGCTTGTCGCTTCTGCCGTCAGATCTAAAGAAGAAGCCTAATTCACCTTTGGGATTTTCAGCACGAACATAAACATCTTGCGCTTGTGGGCGAATCTTTTTGGGCACTAATGCCTGAGGGTCAAATTCTTTCGTTCGCTTATGTTCTGTTGTGAGTTTTTCTAAACATTGCTCGATAATTTTGACCGATTGATAAACTTCTTGCATCCTAACCCAGGTGCGGTCCCAGCAATCTCCAACGGTACCCATTTTTCCTTCACCAATTGGGATATCGAACTCCAACTCAGGATAAACAGAATAGGCATCAACCTTGCGTAAATCAAAACGTAAACCAGATGCGCGCAACATAGGACCTGTTACTCCATAATTGATGGCCAGATCGCGTGGCAGAACACCTACATTGGCAGTGCGTTCGATAAATATTTTATTGTCAATCAGGATTTCATCCAGCTCCTTCAGTTTGGGCTTCAGGTAAATGATAAACTCTTTACAACGGTCTTCAAAGCCTACAGGCAAATCATAAAAGAGGCCGCCAATCCACATGTAGTTATAAAGCAAACGAGAACCACTTGCCCACTCCAGTAAACGCAGGATATGTTCTCGGTCGCGCATCACCCAAAAGAATGGCGTGAAGGCACCGATATCCATACCATAAGTACCGATGGCAATAAAGTGTGAAGCAATTCTGTTAAGTTCTGCTACCAGCACCCGAATGTATTCAATGCGTTTTGGAATTTGTTCAGTGATTCCTAGCATCTTCTCTACACCCATTACATAGGCATGTTCAGAATTCATGGAGGCCACATAATCCATTCGATCTACAAAAGGAATAATCTGGTTGTAAGGAAGATTCTCCGCATGCTTTTCGAAGCAGCGATGCAGATAACCAATGTGCGGAACAACTTCTTTAATGATTTCACCATCAGATAACACCTCCAAACGCAATACGCCATGAGTAGATGGATGCTGCGGCCCAAGGTTGATAATCATTTCCTCCGAACGCAATTCTCCCTCTTTGAACTTTCCAGGTTCAGAGTTGAGAAGGGCTTGGGTTGTATCTAAAGACTTATGTTTCAAGTTCTAAAATTGACAATTGACAATTGACAGTGTACAATGGATAATTATAGTTTGGATTTTGTTGTTTTGATCGATGCTGTTACAATGCGAATTAATTCATTACAATTTTCTAATAATAATTTCCCTTCATCAATAGCAATTAAATCAGAATCTATCATGAGTCGAAGCCAGTATTGAGATTCGTTTGCTTCTTTATTAGCAATGGAGAGTTTGTGAATAAAATCGGCTTTTGATTCTGCCTGGTTTGCTTCTTCAGTCAATGCGCCAATTGCGGTGCCACTTCTTAAAAGCTGCTTTGACAAAATGAATTCTCTTTTATCAACCTGAAGTTTTTGACAAAGTCTTACCACTTTTAAAGCAAATTGATAACTTTTTGTCTTTAAAACGTTCTCTCCTTTTACAATTGTCAATTGTTCATTGTCCATTCTCAATTATGATCTCTTCTCTTCGTACTTAACAGTCACACCATTATACTCCTCCTGAGTTTGATAGTCCTTTCGTAAAGGATAACCTTCCCAATCCGAAGGCATCAGTATTCTTCGTAAATCAGGATGACCTTTAAATACAATACCATACATATCAAATGCTTCACGCTCTTGCCAATCAGCTGATCTCCAAACAGAAATAACTGAGTCAATTTCGGGATTCTCTCTTGACAAAGTTACCTTCAACATTAAATGCTGATTGAAAGGAATGGAGTAGAGGTTATAAATCACTTCCATCGTATTAGCCTCTTTACCATTATCCAAACCTGTGATGCAGGAAAGCATATCGAAGTAGAAAGAAGGATGTGTGCTTAATGCCTGAGAAACTTCTATAATTTTATCTCGATCGATAATCATTGAAACAGGAGTAGCAGATTGATTTATCTGTGGTGCCTGCCTGATGATAGGCGTGAGCAATTCTGCAAGTAACGTTTCATTCATGACTTGCCATTTAGTTTATCTGCAATGAGTGCTTCTTTGCTTATTTTTTCTCTTAACTGCAAAATACCACCTATCAAGGCCTCAGGCCTTGGCGGGCAACCTGGTACATAAACATCCACGGGTATTATCTTATCTACTCCTTTCACTACATGGTAACCATGTTGCCAGTATGGGCCGCCACAATTAGCACAAGAACCCATCGAAATAACATAACGAGGTTCAGCCATTTGTTCATACAAGCGCTTAATCCTATCGGCCATTTTAAACACGACTGTTCCGGCAATGATCATTACATCTGCCTGGCGAGGAGAGGCACGTGGGGCCATGCCAAATCGATCCATGTCGTAAGGCGTTGTACCGGTACTCATAAATTCCATGGCGCAACAAGCCAAACCGAAAGTCATGGGAAACATGGATGATAGTCTTGACCAATTCAACAAATCATCGAGCTTGGTAATGATGACACCGGCATTGCCCAATGATTCTTGATAGATGGGCACTTCTTTACCAACTTCACTGGCTAAATGACTGAAACTATTTTGTTTTATATCGCTCATTGATTTGATCGTATAAATGTGAGGGCACAGGTGATTTAAACTCAGAGATGTTTTGCTTCTCTGCTGCCCAATTAAAATATCCTTTTACCCAGGCATAGACCAGCCCCACCACTAAAATGAGCACAAAGGTTAGTACTTCAAATAAAGTAAACCAAGACCATGTTCCGTTACTTTGATTCACCAACTCCTGATTAGAAAAAACGGTAGTCCAGGGGAAAAGAAAAATTAACTCGACCTCAAACAACAGAAAGAGGATAGCCACCACGTAAAATCGAATATTGAATTGCGGCCAGGCAGAGGCTATGGCCTGCTCACCACTTTCATAAGTGGCCAGCTTTTCAGCATTAGGTCTGTGTGGACGAAGGATTTTAGAGACTAGTAATGTAATAGTCAAAAAGAGTATGCCGCCAATAATAAATAGCAGCACAATGGAGAACTGACTTAAATATGCTTGCGTATTATCCATCTTGTCAAAGATAGGAAGATAACAGCATTAAACTTGATAGAGTTTAACCTAGAAACAACTAAGATATTCTAAAAATTATTCTGCCATTACCGGCCTTGCCATAATGGCTTTGGCGGTTGCCTCCATGATCTCGAAAGCACTTTCGGCCATGCGGTTTTCAGTATCCAGGGTTGGGTTTACCTCCACAATTTCCCAGGCACATACTTTAGGGCTCTTGGCCAATTCTTCATTCAGCACTTTGGCCTCATCCACAGTAAGTCCGTTAGGCACTGGTGTGCCGGTTCCTGTAGAGATGCGGCTATCCATGCTGTCCACATCGAAAGAAATATAGATGTAATCGCAATGATCAAGCATTTGAAGCGCCTTCTCAGCAATCTTAACCGGGCCAAGCTTTTTCACATCTTCAGTTTCAATAAAACTGATGTTATGCTTATTGATCAAATAGTTTTCAGGCTTTTCGAAATCGCGAACAGAAATAAACACGATGTCTTCAGCATAGATTTTTGGTCCTGCCACCCCTACGTTTTTCAATTGCTCCCAATACTCGATGGTTTCACCCTTTGGATCATTCACCTTACATTCCAAATTATCGAAACCACAAGCCATGGCCAGGGGCATGCCATGCATATTACCGGAGGGTGTAGTGTAGGGTGAGTGTAGATCAGCATGGGCATCTATCCAAATGACCCCTAAACGTTTTTTGGGATAAGTTTTCTTGATACCTGCAATGGTCCCATAGGCAGTAGAGTGATCACCAGCCATGATGAGAGGGAAAAACTCATCAAAGAGTTGTTCATAAACCTCCAAACAAACCCTTTCCTCCATGATCATCACACCATCAATAAATTTGGCGTGAGCATGTTCGGCACCATCGTAGAGCATTTCGTTTACGTTTTCTACTTCGATGGAATCGTACTGCTTAAAAAAGTCTGATTTTAGGTCAAGGCTGGCAATTTTCATAGCTTCCACACCAAGACTGGCCCCTCTGGTACCGGCACCGATCTCTGACTTCACTTCTATGATCTTTATCTCTTTCACAAAAAATAGAATTAATGGTAATTGAATATTAATAAACCGAGTAAATAGAAAAAATACAGAACAGACCCCAGCGACTTTAATAGTCGGGCAGTGCGTACAAGCCCGTGTAGGGAGGCACTGAAAATTGGCTGCTGTAACGGTTTACCATAATTTGCTAGACCTTGCAAAGATGGCAATTTTATGTGATTTTTGCACTCTTTCCCAATTCGTAAGGTGGTTTAGCGGCTAAAGTGCTGATTCTCATCATCGAATTGGCATTTTTCCATACCCTTATCAGCCAATAAATGAAGAGTTACCGCGACCTGATTGAGCAAACCTTTGAGTTTCCACAGAAGGAGTTTAAAGTACGCGATCACGAATTACTTTTTAACGATGTGCCCTTGATGGATATCGTAAAAGAGTATGGCACTCCCCTGAAGCTTACTTATTTGCCCAGAATCAGCGAAAATATTCGTTATGTCCAGGCAACCTTTCAAAATGCGATGGAGAAATCTAAGTACAATGGCACCTACACTTACTGCTATTGCACTAAATCTTCTCACTTTTCTTTTGTGATGGAGGAAGCACTCAAGAACAAGAATGTGCACATGGAAACATCTTCCTCTTTTGATATACCGATTGTTCGCTCGCTCTACAATAAAGGAAAGGTTACTAAAGATACATATGTACTCTGTAATGGCTTTAAACGTCCATTGTACATGCAGTATATTACTGAGTTGCTTAACGATGGCTTCAAGAATTGCATTCCCATTCTCGACAATTTATACGAAATGGATCACTATGAAGCTGGCGTAAATGTTCCCTATAAAGTGGGCATCAGGGTGGCTGCCGATGAAGAACCCAATTTTGAGTTCTATACTTCACGCCTGGGCATTCGCTACAGCGACATCAACAGTTACTACAAAGAAAAAATAGAAAAGAGCGAAAAAGCTGAACTGAAGCTTTTGCACTTTTTTATCAATACAGGTATTAAAGACACTGCCTATTACTGGAGTGAGCTGAGCCGCTTCGTGTTTAAGTATTGTGAACTGAAAAAGATTTGTCCAACGCTTGATTCAATTGATATTGGTGGCGGATTTCCTATTAAGACATCTCTAACGTTTCAGTACGATTACAAATACATGATCGAACAGATCGTGGAGAATATCAAATGGATTTGTGATAAGAACAACGTACCCGTTCCGCACATCTATACAGAATTTGGTAGCTATACCGTTGGCGAAAGTGGTGCCGTATTGTACCAGATCATCAACGAAAAGTTGCAGAACGACAAGGAGCTATGGTACATGATTGACGGTTCTTTCATTACACATTTACCTGATGCCTGGGGCCTAAGCCAAAAATATATCCTATTAGCACTCAATAAGTGGGATGACCCCTACCATAAAGTAAACATGGGAGGTCTTACCTGCGATAGTCAGGACTATTACAATTCTGAAGCGCATACAGGTGAGGTTTTCTTACCCATGCGAAATGATGAAGAGCAATTGTACGTTGGTTTCTTTCATACAGGTGCTTACCAGGAATCTTTGGGGGGCTACGGAGGTATTCAACACTGCTTGATCCCTGCTCCTAAACATGTTTTGATTGACCGTAATGAAGATGGCGAGATAACCACCAAACTTTTTGCTGCTGAACAAAGTAGCGAAAGTATGATGAAATTGTTGGGATACGCCTAACCTCATCAACGGTTATCACTGATAAATGCTTTTTAAGAAACATGGTAATATGAAACCATGGATAATACTTTTTAGCCTAATCCTCATCATTTTCGGTGCTTGCCACGAAAGGCAAGCGTACGATGTCATTATTAGAGGCGGTGACGTTTATGATGGCAGCGGACAAGCTCCTACCACCACTGATGTCGGCATCCTGGCTGATACCATTGCATTCATTGGTGATCTTTCCTCTGCCAAGGCCTTCAAAGAAATTGATGCTAAAGGCCTTGCTGTTGCGCCCGGTTTTATCAACATGTTAAGTTGGGGCGATAGGAGTTTGCTCATGGATGGTCGGTCCCTGTCTGACATTAAACAAGGCGTTACACTTGAAATCTTTGGTGAAGGCTGGTCACCCGGTCCGGTAAAACGAAATACGACTATTCCTGTTGATAGTCTATGGACAACACTGAATGGCTACTTGCAATGGCTTATAAAAAAAGGTGTAAGTCCAAACGTAGCCTCCTTCATAGGGCACACTACCGTAAGGCATTATGTGATGGAGCATGACAATCGTGCGGCAACGCCAGAGGAGTTGGACGAAATGAAAGAGCTCGTTCGTCAAGCTATGGAAGAAGGGGCTCTAGGCCTTGGTACTTCTCTTATCTATGCTCCGGCCAATTATGCCCCGACAAAGGAGTTAATTGAACTGGCTAAAGTGGCTTCAGCTTATCAAGGCATTTACGTTACCCACATGCGCAGTGAAAGTGATTTCATTTTAGATGCACTTAACGAGACCCTCCGCATTGCAAACGAAGCCAACATTCCTGCAGAGATCTACCACTTAAAAATTAATCACGAACGTAATTGGAATAAGATTGATACAGTACTCGCAAAAATAGATAGTGCACAAAAAGCCGGGTTAAAAATTACCGCCAATATGTATCCATACGCTGCAAGCAACACATCCTTATTGGCAAGACTCCCCACCTGGGTACAAGAAGGTGGTGCAAAAGAGATGCGCAAAAAACTTCGCAATCCGGCCATTAGAAAAAAAGTATTGGATGAAATGCGCAATGGCATTCCATCAAAAAATGCTGATCCAAAAGATGTTATGATTCTTGGTTTCAGACTTGATTCACTTAATAATTTATACCGAGGCAAGCGCTTGGATGAAGTTGCCCACATACACGGCAAGGATGCTGACGAAACATTAATTGATTTGTTGCTTTTGGATAAGTCACCCGCGGCAGGGGTTTACTTCTTAATATCAGAAGCTAACATGAAACGTATGCTCCAACTGCCTTATGTGAGTATTGGCTCGGATGGTGCCTCTTTAAACGAAGCAACCGGCTTGGCAGATTTTGGCATGGTTCACCCACGCACCTACGGCACATTTGCCAGAGTGCTTGGCAAGTACAGCCGAGAGGAGAAAATATTAACACTTCAAGAAGCCATACATCGAATGACCGGATTACCGGCTGCAAGATTAGCCATTGCCAAAAGAGGGCTGATAAAAGCAGGATACTTCGCTGACCTGTGCATTTTCGACCCCAACACAATTCAAGATAATGCAACCTACGAAGATCCTCATCGGTATGCGACCGGCATGGTACATGTCTTTGTTAACGGTGAACAAGTACTTGATCACGGTGAGCATAGAGGAATCTATCCAGGCAGAATTGTTTATGGTGCCGGAAAGAAAAAATAGTTGTTAATTAGCTACATGACTATTCTTCAGGCAATAGAAAAACATATCACGCTATCTAAAGAAGAAGGGAATTATTTGTTATCCATTCTTGATGCGAAAGTGCTTAAGCAGGGAGAGTTCATTGAAACTGCCGGAAAGATCACAGAGCATTTCATTTATGTAAAAAGTGGCTGCTTAATGACGTACTACACTAACGAGCAAGCTCATGATCATGTGATTCAATTTGCTATGCCCAATTGGTGGACAGGCGACCTTAATAGTTTTACTAAACAAGTTGTATCAGCTTACTCTACCAGGGCCTTGGCTGACAGTGAAGTACTTCTTATTCAGAAAAAAGATTTAGATACACTATTGGATAGATTCCCTGTTTTTGAAAAATACTTTCGGATTATTTTTCAAAATTCTTTGATTACACACCAAAACAGAATTGTGCAGAATATTGCAGCCACTGCTGAAGTGCGTTATCTGGAATTTCAAAAAAAATACCCCAGTCTGGAACAATATGTTCCCCTCAAATACATAGCTTCTTATTTGGGTATAACCCCTGAATTTTTGAGCAAAATCAGGCGTAGACTCATGGAACGCTAGTTTCTTAATCTAGTTCAAGATATCCCTAACTCATCTTAATCCAGTTCAAGTGCTGGAGGGAATGCCATGTGCGACATTTGTGTTGTAATTGAAACAAACAAAAAGATCAATATGGCAACAACAAAATGGGGCATTGACCCAACACACACAGAAGTACAGTTTAAAGTGAAGCACTTGGTTATTGCAACTGTAACCGGTTTCTTCAAAAAATTCAGCGGTAGCGTAGAAAGCAGCAGCGATGATTTCGATGGTTCAACAGTAAGCTTTAGCCTCGATGTAAACAGCATCGATACTAATCAAACTGACCGTGATGCCCACTTGAAGTCACCTGATTTCTTTGCAGCTGAGCAGTATCCTACTGTTGATTTCAAAGGTACTATTAAGAAGGTATCTGGTAATGACTACAAATTAGTAGGTGACTTAACCATGCGTGGTACCACTAAAGCAGTTGAATTATCTGCTGAATTTGGTGGAATTATGGTAGATCCCTGGGGAAATACAAAAGCAGGCTTCGAGATCAACGGTAAAGTAAACCGCAAAGATTTTGGTTTGAACTGGAGCGCTGTAACTGAAGCCGGTGGTGTAGTGGTGAGTGATGAAGTAAAACTTCACTTAAACGTAGAGTTAGCAAAAGGCTAATTTGAAGAATTCACATCAGACGAAAGCCCTTCTCATAGCGAGGGGCTTTTTTGTTATTCTGCAACCCTGACATACTAAAACATGAGAATCCGATATAAATGTCTATCTTTGTACTGTCAGCAATCATAAGTCAATAATAAAATTCAAATACATCCTTTCGCTGACTTCTAAAGAGGCATCATTAAAATCAATACAGCGCCTCGTGTAACAAAATAATACATGTCATTTTCATCATTACAGTTAATAGAACCCATCGCGAAAGCGTTGCAAGCAGAAGGTTATACTAAACCCACCCCTATTCAAGAAAAAGCCATACCCGTTCTTTTAGAAAGAAAAGATTTACTGGGTTGCGCACAAACCGGAACGGGTAAAACAGCAGCTTTTGCTATACCCATTCTTCAATTATTACATCAGGACGAACTTTATAAAAAAGGACCCTCTGGTATCAAAGCATTGATTCTAACCCCCACCAGAGAGTTGGCCATCCAGATTGGAGACAGCTTTTCTGCGTATGGTAAATTCCTTCGCATCAAACACACGGTTATCTTCGGTGGTGTTTCTCAAAAAGCACAAACCGATGCCCTGCGTGGCGGGGTTGACATTTTGATTGCTACACCAGGTCGTTTATTGGATTTGATCAACCAACGTTTTGTCAAGTTAGATCAACTCAAAATGTTTGTACTGGATGAAGCCGATCGCATGCTAGACATGGGTTTTATTCACGATGTTAAAAAGGTAATCGCAAAAATTCCAGCTAAGCGTCAAACACTTTTCTTTTCGGCTACCATGCCTAAAGAAATTGCAGAGTTGGCTAATACCATTTTAACGAATCCAGTAAGGGTTGAAGTTGCTCCAGTATCCTCAACTGCCAATACCATTACACAATCACTTTACCTGGTTGATAAAAAAGACAAAAGAAAGTTATTACAACACGTATTGACTGAGCTTTCCATCAAGCGTGCCCTTGTCTTTACCCGAACGAAACACGGGGCTGATAAAGTGGTGAAAGAATTAAATCAAGCAGGTGTGAGTGCCGAAGCTATTCATGGTAATAAATCACAGAATGCAAGACAACGGGCACTTACTAATTTTAAAGCCTCGACCATTCGCGTTTTAGTAGCTACCGACATTGCAGCACGCGGTATTGACGTTGATGATTTAACACACGTAATCAATTATGAAATACCCAATATTCCGGAAACCTATGTGCACAGGATAGGCAGAACCGGAAGAGCCGGTGCCAGCGGTATCTCCATTTCCTTTTGTGATGCAGAAGAACAGGAATTTATTGCTGACATTCAAAAGTTGATTGGCAAGCCCATACCAATGGCGGTGTCAAATCCATATGCCATGGTGCGCGATGGATTTACCTCACGTGCTCCAAAACCCCAAAGACAAAGCCCTAAGAAAACAAGCCGTAACGGAGAGCAAAGATCTAAACACCCTAAAACTGGAGAAGCCAAAAAAAAGAAGTGGTTCGGAGCAAAGAAATCGAACAGTAATTTCAAGAAGAGCACTTAGTGCTCTTCTTTTATTTTCTATAGCATAAGGACTTATAATCGCAATACTTGCAATTATCCAGGTTCTTGGTCTGCTCAAAGGAGATAGCAGGATCAAAAAGTTCGTTGAGCATCTCCATTAAATGGTCTTTAAAGGCAGGCATCAGCGACTGCGCATTTTGCACACGTTCCCTCTCCATGTATAATCCAAACTGAAATGACTTATCAAATAAGTTTTTGCGATTGATCAGCCCCGGCACCACTTTTACCGAGTTTCCTTCAGGCAAAGATTCTATGTACAACAAGGCGTACATAAGGGTTTGAAAAGCAGCCTTATTACGTTTGCCTTCTCTATCAAATAAACTTTTAATCGTATTAAAAGTCAATTCATCACTACCCGTTTTATAATCGACAATGCGTACCACATCTTCTTTTTTATCAATCCTGTCGATAACACCTGTAATGTTAATCGTATGTGGTGCAAAATCAATCTCTGCTGTATACACAAGACCTTCTCGCTCTAACGCTTCTATGTGAAATGGCGCGTAGGCTTTATCCAACTCTAGAATTCTTTCAGCAAAGCGCTTAACAATTTCACGTACTACCAGTCGCTGACCTTTGTAAACAAGTTCTCGCTTACTGCCTAGACTATATGCTTCTCTAAAAACTTCATCAATAATGAACATGAGTTCAGCTTCATACTTTTCAAAGTCTGTAATTTGAACGATGGACGACTTATTTTTTTGCTGCAGGCGTACATAAAAGCGTTCAACTACTTTATGAAGAAAGTCACCTAGCACTCTATTATCTAAATCCTCTTCAATTTCATCTGCTACTTTAATACCAGCTACATATCGAAAGTAAAACCGTAATTGACATTCGATATAAGCATTTAATGCTGAAGGCGACAAGCCCATGCGTTTTCCCTGAGGTAAAGTCAGCTTGATGAGCTGCTGCATAATTTCTTCATTCTTGAGAATGAGAATTTCCTGCCATGGTTTGGGCTGAATGGTGTTGTGTAAAACTTGTTCTTGAATGGTCAGTCCAGATTCAGAAATAAGTTGTTGCAGGTAACGACTCATTTCTCCCTGACCTAGTACATCTGTTTCAGTATTATAAAAAAGATTGACAGACTCAGCCCTTTGTATAGCCCTGTAAAAAAGATATGCATACATAGCATCCTGGTGGGCCGAGGTTGGCAACCCATAGGCCTTTCTTACATTATGGGGAATGTAAGAACCCTTACTGCTTCCAGAAGGTAAAGAGCCTTCGTTGAGCGACAAGATCATGACATGCTTAAAATCAAGATTTCGGGTTTCCAGCACGCCCATAATCTGTAAGCCTTCCAAAGGTTCTCCTGCAAAAGGAATGCGCTCGGCCCTTACCAACTGTGCGAATAAACGCTGGAAAGATTTTAAGGCTTTCTTTCTGCTTTCGTGAACCAATAAATCATCACCCATGATCAGTTGCAGGCGATTAATAAAAGAATAATAATGAAAAGCATATTCTTTATCGAGATCACTGATGGTGGCATTAGACCCAATAACTTCTATAATTTGTTGAAAGTATATAAGGATATTTTTAGCATGGACTTCAACAAAAATCTGTTTACAGATTGGCGGCAGATCAATAAGCCGTTCAATGGGAATATCAACAAGATTATCTTTTATTAAATTCTTTCTGAATGTATTGGTTTGGTCATTGGTAATGGCCAGCAAGTAGGGATGCTGTAAAAGTGCGATCACAGGTCGAAAGTGAAAAGCGTTTGTTTCGAGACTAAGTTGCAAGTCAAAGAGCAGCTCAACAAAATTATACATGGGTGAACTTGACAAAGGAAAGCCCATGGTAATGTTCAATTTGCCTGCTTCTTCTGGTATGCTGTTCAATACAGGTAAGAGCATTTTCTCGTCCGGTAATACAATGAGGGTTTCTTCTGCCTTCCAGCCGTTTTGCAAATTTTCTTTGAGCAACTGGGCCATCACTTTTACCTGGCCGATAGGCTGCGCAGCACCAATCACCTGTACAGTCGTTTTATTGACAATCTTCTCCTGAATGCCCGCATGAAACTGATCCGGAAATGTTTTACCTAATACACTGTGTTTTTTATATTCTCTGAAAAATGCGCCCGCTTACAGTGCATTGTTGTTCACATAATAAGCATCAGCATCCCAGAAAACTTTTGCCTTGAAGTGCTCTACAAAATATGTGAGTACTTTTTCTTCCGCAAGTGTGAGTGCATTAAAGCCGGCAAAGATCAGGTCTCTTTCTTTGATCTTATCCGATATTTGTGATTCCTCATTGCGCATGAAAGACTCTGCTACCTTTCGGTGCACCAGACCCTGATAGGCAAAGCCCTGTTGCAAGAGCAATTCGGAGAAACTATTATAAACAGATTCTAATGATCTCCATATACGCAAAAACTGCTCTTTATTAGCAGAAGGATGTTCATCAAAATTTCCCCAAAACTCTTTCAAAAAGTTAACCTGCTCTTCACTCAAAAATTCAAAAATGGTTTCAATCTCCTTCTGGTTACTCAGGTCTACAAAAAGCTGAGAAGCCTCCACCATATATTTATCTACTTCTTCAAAATCACGAAGCAGCATTTCACCCCAGAAATAGAAATCACTAAAGGATTGAAGTTTGTCCTCGCCTTTTCCGCCTTCGTCACGCATCAAAGCAGTATAGACTAGATGTAAGTCCTTGATCAGCTTCAACTTATCAGGAACCCGATAGGGAGAAAAGCGTGCAATGAATTCTTCGATAGTCAACATCTCAGGGGCAAAACCTGGTTGTGTCAATAATGCTGTCAGATGTTTTCGAAAATATAGAATAGCCCTGCGGTTCGGGAAGACAAGCGTAACCTTATCAAGCACTTTGTGGTGTGCCTGCACATGCTCTGCTAAGTCTTGTAAAAAAGTCTTCATTTTTTAAATCCCTAAACCCAATTGATTTTGACCTTTCTTTGATGTTTCAGCTTTTACCTGAGTGACCTCACCTGTATTCAAATAGAGTACAAAACCTTCCACTTTCAAAAAATTCATGCTGAATAAAATACGCATGTACGTATGCACCTGTTCCTGATCCTCTTCTCTGGGTTCACCTGTTTTGTAATCAATTACAATGGCATGATCCTCTTTAATCATAATGCGATCAATGCGCACATCCCGACTATTGGGAATTAGAATGGGTGCTTCTGTTTTTACCTCCCAGCCTTCATCATACCATGATGCTATTTGTGGATTGTGCAATAGCTCATAAAACTGAGTTGAGATTGCCATTTGCTCTTCGTTATTTATTAAGCCACGCTGCAAAGCCTGATTAAAAACCTGTTCAGCTTCATACTTGTATTTAATCTGTGCAAAAAGTGTGTGCATGAGTACCCCTTTCTTTCTACTCGTTTCATCTATCAACTGATCTGTCTTAAAAGGTGAGTCAGTTGAAAGCCGTAAAGAGAGTCGTTGACGCCACGAACTCACTTCATAACTCTCCAGTGAAAGAATATGATCATCTTTGGGGATAATACTGTCATCCGATTTTTCCAGACTTCCTTCATTCCAACACAAAGATCCTTCGTTCCAATACTTAGATAAAGTATCATCAGCAGATAGTGCTTTGAATAAAAGTGAAGCTACTGTTTTTTCTTTCGCACCCTTTGGCTCCGGAGCAAAAATTATCAGTGCCTTCTCTGCTCTCGTAAACGCTACGTATAATAGATTTAAATTATCCAAATAAGATCTCGTTCGTTCTTCGCGGTAGGCATCTGCAAAAACAGTATCCTCAAGTTTAGAAGCATACTTTACCGGCACAATAATACTTTTATTATCAGTTACATAATGTGTCCATAAGGTTGGTGACATCATGGCTTTATGATCGATATCCCATGAGCAAAAAGGCATGAATACATATTTAAACTGTAAACCTTTCGATTTATGTATGGTGTAAATCTGCATGGCATCTACATCGCCCGAAACCTGAATGGATTTTTTCTCCTTATTATCTTCCCACCAATCCAAAAAAGATCCAATATCGTTTCGTTCCTGTGTATAAAATTCCAGCACCATATTCTGAAAGGTGTGCATATAAACCAACTCACCTTTACATCTGCCCAAATCAAAAATTTTGATGAGCATTTCCGTGATCTCGAATAATGGCATTTTCTTCAGCCGCGCCAGCTCTTTGGTAAAAGTAACGGGAAGTTTTTTCAGAAAAACACCTCTATCGCCAACTGAGAATACGTTGTGCAAGTCAATATGCTCGTGTTGCAGTCTGGCATAATCATAACTTAGTTGTGCCCGGGCAATGGTGTCTTCTGAATTGATGAGAAACTGTAAGGCACTTACCAATACAGACACTGTGGGTACGGCATCCAGCCGCAGTGACTCACTAGATATAACATCGTATCGATAATTATTCTTACCTGCAGTATTTTTATAATTCAGCAAAAATTCAGCGACTTCTACACCTTCGCGGTTATTCCTCACTAGTAAAGCCATGTCGCGAAGTGACACACCAATATCCTGCAAATCTTCTATTTGCTTCACTAAGGCCATCAAGGCCTCTTGTTTCCAGGGGGTATCGTCTGCAGGTTTACTGATAAACTGAACCTTCACATAACCAGCATCTTTTTTTGATGTGAGCTGGGCTACATCACTATAGGTCTCTGACAATAAAGCTTCACCTGTTTCTGCTTTCGCATATTCAGCTATTGATTTAAAAAATGCATTATTAAAATTGACAACTATCGGAGCGCTTCTGTAATTACTGGATAACGCTTTTACCTCCACACGTTCCGATCCGATATGTTGTTCTACATCTTGTTGCAATAATTGCAGATCTCCTCCACGCCAGCGGTAGATGGATTGTTTAACATCGCCCACCACCATGGCCGGATAACCCTGATCGAGACTGTTAATGAGAAGAGGTTTGAAGTTACTCCACTGCATGCGTGAAGTATCCTGAAACTCATCGATCAAATAATTTTTGTAGAAGGAACCTACTTTCTCATAGATAAACGGAGTGTCACTATCCTGGATAATACCTTGTAAAAACCTGGGTGCATCCGCCAGTAACATCATGTTATTCTCTTCCTTATACTCGCGAAGTTTACGCGACAAATCAGCAAGCAAACCGAATGCATAAAAATTTGCCAATACTACTTCTGCCGATAATGCTTCCTGATAATGCTTGTCACGGAAATCAAGCAAAGAATTTAAAATGGGCAAGAGTGTACTCTCAGCCTTATCAACAATAGCTTGTTTGTTAACTGAGCTTTTTGAAGCCCAGTTATTTGAATCCTGATAATAGCCTCTTACCCTGGAACCGATTGCCTTTTCATTGAAATCAGAAGGCGCCTTGAATTTTTCAATTTTAATAAACCAAGCGTATATGCCGCTATCCCCATAAGAGAAATCTGACTTATCCCAGCCATTTTCATTTATAATGGTTGTGGCCTGATTACTGATTTTATTGCAGCCTGCAATAAAACCATATGTTTTCTTCCTTAGTGAGGTTTGAAGATTATTGAAAAAATCTGGCTCTGCCGTAGTGCTAAGCAATTCATCCTCAATGGCCCTAAACTCCTCCTTAAATATCTCCTTAGTAAAATCCAGCAGGTTGCTGCGTACATCCCATGGGCGATCGTTTTCTAAATTGTCTTTGGCAAATTCAATCAACCACTTGGTCAACTGCTCGTTGCTGCCCAATTCATCAATAAGTTTATTGATTACTTCTTCTGTCACCTGCTCCTGGTCAATTTCCAACCGATAATCACCCGACAGACCAGCCTCACGCGTAAAGGCGCGGATTACCTTCTGAAAAAAGGCATCGATGGTGCTGATCGCAAATTGAGAGTAGTTATGCAGAATATCGGCTCTCAATTCATTGGTACGTTCTTTAAAGGTGAGCGGGTCGAGGTTTAACTCCTGCATCAATTCCAACGCCAATAAATCGTTTTTGCCAAGCGCGTAGGCATTCAGGTATTGCAAAATGCGGGATTTCATTTCCTGTGTCGCCTTGTTGGTAAAGGTAACAGCCAGAATATGTTTGTAATAATCAGCCCTGTAGCGTAAAGCCAGGCTTAAATAAGCTTTGGCCAGGGTTCTGGTTTTCCCTGAACCTGCCGATGACCGGTATATAGTAAAGAGCTTAGCACTCATGCCAAAGCAAGAAAACTATTTTAAATGACAAATACTGACACAATTTACCAGAAGGAAGGGGAGTTTATGCGTAAAATCCATAAATTGATTTGTCTATGAGTTTTGCTAAACGTACCCTGACTGCTTTCATTTATTCCTTCCCCATACAGTTGTTACTCAACAACTTAAAGCGAAATCATTTTTTACTTTTATTCTGGATTGTTTTGGTGGCTATGATCACCGGGAATATAGGGCGCTACATGGGCATACCTTATTTATTCTTAGATCCTGAGTATCTTAATAAAGTAAATTTCACCAGCTTCTTTATTGTAGGCCTTGCTACGGCAGGTTTTACTACTGCCTTTCACATTACCTGTTATATTACGGATGGTCATAGGTTTTCCTTTATAGGTGCTCTGCCAAAGCCCTTTACAAAATTCTCTCTCAATAACAGTTTACTTCCGGTCATCTTTCTAATGGTCTATCTGTATGAGATGATTCGCTTTCAGCTGAATAACCAATACACCTCTCCACAACAGGTCTTCATCAACATCAGTGGCTTTGTGGTTGGATTTATTGTAATGACCTTAATTTTCGCAGCCTACTTTTGGTTCACCAATAAAGACATCTTCAAGTATGTAGTTTGTCGGATTGATGAAAAAATAAAATCAAACGTACAGGTTACCAGAGCCAGCGCTATGAAGAAGCTGGACATTGCCAGAAAAAAACAAGTGCGCGTTGACAACTACCTTGACTATGATGGACGCTTTAAAAAAACTGATGAAGCAACCTTTTATGATAAATCAACTATCCTTCAGGTATTTGATCAGAATCATTTCAATCTGGTCATCATTCAGCTTTTTATTTTCGTAATGGTATTGATTCTTGGAATTTTCAAAGACTATGCCTCATTTCAGTTACCGGTGGGTGCCAGCTTTATGATTCTACTCACCATTTTGGTGATGATTACCGGTGCTTTTTCTTATTGGTTTGGAGGCTGGTCATTAACGGCAGGTCTAATCATATTCCTGTTTATCAATTACCTGACAGGCGAAGGTTTCTTCAATAAGAAGTATAAGGCCTTTGGGCTGGACTATAAGGTGGCCCCGGCTACTTATGATATTGATAACCTGAGATCGCTGAATGATAGTACACATATTAAAGCAGATCAACAGATTACCTTACAAGCCTTACAGAACTGGCGCAATAAATTCTCTGCAGAACAAAAACCGAAAATGGTGTTTATTTGCGTCAGTGGTGGTGGTAAAAGAGCCGCCCTTTGGTCATTAAATGCATTACAGACTGCCGATAGCTTAAGTCAAGGTGCTTTATTCAAACATACCATGCTAATTACTGGTGCTTCAGGCGGATTGATTGGAGCAAGCTATTTCAGAGAGCTTAAGTTAAGAGAAAAGCTTCAGGAAAAGATCAATCCTTATCAGGCAATCCATCGTCAAAAAATATCTACCGATAACTTAAACCCACTCATATTTAGTTTACTCGCCAACGATTTGTTTGTTGGTTTTAATAAATTCCAATATGCTGGCATAGAGTACACAAGAGACAGGGCTTATACATTTGAAGAGCAACTCAATCAGATTACTGAAAAGCTAATGGACAAACCCATTAAGGACTATGTGCCGCATGAGCTCAGTGCGACCATTCCTATGATGATCCTCACACCTACGGTAGTCAATGATGGACGGAAAATGTACATCAGCGCACTACCTGTTTCTTATATGAACAGTGACTTACTCAATTATCAAGATTATACAAATACCAAAATTAGTGGTGTGGACTTTATAAACCTTTTTAAGAAACAACAGGGCGACAGCCTACGATTTCTTTCAGCGCTACGCATGAGCGCAACATTCCCTTACATTACACCTACTACAACATTGCCAACCGAACCACCTATTGAGCTGATGGATGCGGGTATCTCTGATAATTTTGGATTAACTGACGCTATGCGCTTTCTCTATGCCTTTAGCGAATGGATTGAGCAGAATACATCAGGCGTTGTAATCGTTTCTATCCGTGATTCACCAAAGCTTAGTAGCGTGAAAGAAAAAGCTGGTCAAACTATTCTGGATAGCTTTTCTCAACCTATCAGCAGCGTGTATAACAACTTTGAAAACTTTCAGGATATTACCAGCGACAATCTTTTTGGTTATACCAAAACCTGGTTTAAACAACCTATTGACAGAATTGACATTCAATATCAAGCAGAAACCTATGTTGATATTTTAAATGAAATGGACAGTATCCGACAAACCAATGCACGTGCCTCGCTAAGCTGGCGTTTAACCGCTCGTGAAAAAGCAGGTGTAGTTGAAAATATCAACACCCAAAAGAATAAAGAAGAGCTCTTAAAATTGAGGGAACTACTGAAGTAAATTTTTTCACTATTCTTAACTTCTATTCCGCTTTACACCTCTTACCGCCTCGGCAGTCCAGGGATCTTCCGGCCAATAATGTTTGGGGTAGCGCATTCTTAATTCCTTCCTTACTTCGTGATAAGTATTTTGCCAAAAGCTTTTTAAATCTTGTGTAACCTGAACGGGTTTATAGCCAGGAGAAAGCAAGTGCATCATTATTTTATTTCTTCCTTCATTTACAGTAGGTGTCTCTAACAAGCCAAACATCTCTTGTAAACGAACTTCCATCACTGGTGGTCTGCCGTCAGCGAAGTACTGAAGTTTAATATCAGAGCCACTTGGAACACTTAGTCTGGCAGGCGCCAGGTCATTCAAGCGGTTTGATAGCTCCCATGGTAATATACTTTGAAGCATCATTAATAAATCAAGCTTTAACAAGTCTGATCTTTTGTAAATGTTATTTAAGTATGGCGTAAGCCATTGAGGTAAATTTTCAAGTAAAGCTTTTTCCGATACATCAGGCCATTCCTCCTTATCTCTCCATTGTTTTAAACACAACACACGCGATTGCCATTGCTCGTGTATTTCGTCAAAACCCAAATACTTCAATCCTTTTGCCTGAATAGTCTCGATTAGAATTTGCTGAGTATGCTCTGCTGCTGGTTTTGAAGTTGGTTTTTTGTCGATAACAACATTACCGATACGCCACGTTGTGAAGGCCGCTACCATTTCTCGTTCATCATCCCAAATGGCCATTTCCTCTTCTTTTGCCAAGGGTCTCAGTGATTTTTCATCGACCGCTGCCGCTAAAAATATTTTACCTTCTTTATGTCCTGCATCTACCTGAGCAGTGCACAACCAGGCTTCGCGTATCAATGGGTCATTGGCAGGTAATTTTACCACACGACCGTTGGCCATCTTGTATCGCTCGCCATGTTTCTCTAGCTGCTGGGCTAAGCGCTCCGGATAAGCCGACAACAATAACTCTCCCAAATAATGATTCAGATTGTCTTCATTATAAGGCTCTGCCTTCAATGCCTTACGCCATTGTGCTGATAATTTCTCTATGCGTATAATAATATTTCTATCGGCAAAATAACGGTCTCCCTTTCTGAATTTTTGGAGTGCCTCCACCCGTAAAGCAACATCAACACCAGATTCTTTTTGCAAAGGATCTCGTTCTTCCAATACAGCTGCCAGATCACAAACCAAAGAAAGCATTTCCTTATTCTTCGGTGTCGTTGTCAACATATGGGCTATACGCGGATGTGTTGGCAAGGACAACATTTGCTTTCCTTGCTGCGTGATTCCACTTATGTCAATAGCCCCTAGTTGCTGCAACAATTCTTTCGCCTGACTCCAGGCACCAACAGGTGGAGCTGTGATCCACATTAATTCATCAATCTCTTTAATGCCCCATTGCATTAACTCCAATACAAGCGATGATAAATCTGCCTCCAGTATTTCTGGTTTACGTTGTGGTACCAGCGCCAGGTTTTCAGCCCACAGTCTGTAACATACACCTGGCCCTAAACGCCCTGCCCTGCCTCTTCGCTGGTCTGCTGAATCTTTTGTGATGCGTATTGTTTCCAGTCGGGTTAGCCCACTTCGGATATCAAAACGTGGTACACGTGCATACCCACAATCAATAACCACCTTCACACCTTCAATAGTTAAAGATGTTTCTGCTATGGACGTTGACAACACAATTTTTCTGAGACCCTCACGATTGGGCAAAAGTGCTTCTTCTTGTTGCTTATAAGGCAAATCCGCATACAAAGTGTGCAGGCGAATATTTAAGTTTAATTCTTCTAAATCATCAGCTACACGCTGAATTTCTCCTGCACCCGGAAGAAACACCAATACATCACCCTCCTCTTCGTTAAGTGCTTTTCGAATAGCAGAAACTACGCGTTTATTTAACCACTCTTCTTCTTTTTGCGCCAGGTATTGCGTTTTGATAGGAAACTGTTTCCCTTCACTGGTTAGTATAGGCACTTCATTACCCAAAACTTTTTTTAATCCTTCCGCATCCAATGTTGCAGACATTATTAGAATACGCAAATCAGGGCGTAACACATTTTGTACTTGCAAGCATAAAGCAAGTGCCAGGTCAGCTTGCAAACTACGTTCATGAAATTCATCAAAGATCACTAAGCCAACACCTTCTAAAGCATTATCACTTTGAATCATGCGGGTTAAAATCCCTTCTGTTACTACTTCTAATTTTGTTTGAGGCCCTACCTGTGAATCGAAACGAACCCTGTAACCTATGCTATCACCAATGTGTTGCTTTTGCAAGGCAGCCATACGCTGGGCTACCGACTTGGCCGCCAATCTTCTCGGCTCAAGCATGATTATTTTTTGATTTTCCAACCAGCCTTCGTTTAGCAGTGCAATAGGCAAGATTGTTGACTTACCCGCTCCGGGCGGTGCTTGAAGAATAACTACAGTGCTTTGTTGAAGTGCTTCCTTTAAATGGGGGATTACTTCTTCAACCGGATAGGAAACCATGGTGCAAAATAATAAAGCCTGGTGCTATCCGACCAAATACTTACATGATTTCATCGATATAATCGATTTTTCTGGGTGATACCATTTTCTTTCATCATCCTCACTCGAAGACAGAAATTCATTTAGCACACTATCTGACAATCATAAACTTTGCCATCCACTCTTTTGCCTCAGCCATTTCGTTAAAAACCTGAAGATCTATCCCAAGTTCATCAGTGCGCGCCTTCATTTTTTTATAATAATCTTCACGAATGGGATCATTCAAAGCAATAGCCGCTATGCGCACCAAACCACAGGCGTGTGCCTGAGGCAACACGCTACGCATAAACCATTGTTGCTCTGCGGCATCTACAGTACCCTGTTTGCGTAAGTCTGCAATCCAGCCAGGTGTTTTATACGTTTCAAGGGTTTTCACTACGGCATCAAATACCTCTCGATATTCGCTTGCAGTTATTTGGCGCCCCCAGGTAACAATGGTAGTATTGATGGTTGCATCATAATCAAGACGTGCTGCATCATTTTCGAAAAATACCTGCGCGTCTAAGTTTTCGGCATCCGGAAGCGTAATGGTAAAGGTGGTTCCAACATTCAGCTGGCTCTTGACTTGTATTGACCCTCCCAGTGAATCAAGTTGAGTTTTTACCAAGTATAATCCAAGGCCCTTACCTGTTACATGGGTATGGAAACGTTTGTAGAGTTTAAAAATATTCTCATGTTGATTGGCCAGATCTATACCCAAACCATTGTCTTGTATTTCAATAGCTATGGCATTACCATCACGAAAGCTTCTGATTCTCACTTGCAGATCACGCTCCAGGGAGCGGTACTTAATAGCATTACTTACCAAATTATACAGAATACTTTGAAGCATGGCTCTCACAGAAAATACAAATGGGGCCATGTTAAAATCTGCTTCTATTGAATAATCGGGCTTGAGGTATTCATTAAGCAGGTACAAGCACTTTTTCCACTCTTCCTCGAAATAAATTTTCTCTCTTACTTTATAAAGATTATTACGTGAATCAATAATCAGATTCAGGTCTTTGAGAATAACATCCAACTCAATCGTAGCTTTTTGTAGTAAATTGATCAGATAAGTACTTTCCTCAGCATCCTTACTAACATTAATCAAATTCATAAGACCCAGCATGCGTGCAACTGGGCCTCTTAAATTATGAGAAACCGTAAAAGAGAATTGCAATAGTTCATTATTGTGCTTTACCAGCTCTTCATTTGTTTTATACAGCTCATTCTTTTTAATCTCAATATCGAAAGTGAGCTTATTATTTAACTCAAGAATAATCTGGTTGCGTTCATTGAGTTCTTCAGATCGTTTTTCCAACTCCTTCTTTTGTAAGGCAATTTCCGTATTCAAAACGTTCAGCGCCTGGTTGGCTTCTGTAAGTTCCTCTGATTGTGCATGAATTTCCTCGTTTCTTTCAGCAATTTCGTAGTTTAGCTTTCTGGTGTTCTTATAAGCGCGGAAATAAAAAAAGAAAAGTAATGAGAGGAGACCTGAGCCAGGAACCAATACCCAAAAAAGTTTTCTCTGTGCACTGATGGCTGCTTCTTGCAATAAAATAGTTTTATCACGCTCATTCATCTCATATGATTGTTGCAAAAGCATTACTTTGCCCGCAAGGCCACTGTCATAAATAGAATCCCGCAAAGCATTGTAAGCTTCTGAATAGTGCAAGGCTTCCTGTAACTTTTTCCGTTTTGAATAAAGCTGGCCTTTACTCTTAAAAACCTGCAGCAAAATCTCTCTTGCATCTAGACTTATTGCTTCATTTTCAGCATCATTAAGATATTGAAGTGCCTCCTCTGTACGATTCATCTTAATCAGCAATTCCCCAATCATTTGTTTAGACCAGGCAGCTCCATATTTATTTTGAATTGAATCATCAATGACCAGGCTTTTCAGTTGTAATTCCAAAGCCTTATTGTAATTATTTTCATATTCGTACAACAGGGCTATGTTCGACATGGTGGAGGCTATACCGCGCGCGTTATTGACGGCCTTTCTTATACTCAGTGCCTTGCTGTACTCCTCCATGGCCTTGAAATAATCCTTTCGTTTTGCGTAAAGAATTCCTTTCAAATTATGGGCTGTACCCTCAGCAATTTTATACTGTATGGCTTTCGCCTTTACCAAGGCCTTATCGGCAAACTCAATTCCCTTGTCCAGTTGCTCAAGGAAATAATACACGTAACCAATCTCCAGCATGGCATCACATTCAAGCTCTTCCATACCATGAGCAGAGGCAAGTGCCAATGCCTCAAAAAGATATTGTTGACTCGGTTCATAATCGCCCTTCTCACTAAAAATAGCGCCTACGTCTAACAATAGTTTTACATACCGATATGAGGGTTCTTTACCCGAAAAATGTTGCTTAAGCTCCTTTAATTGATAAAGAGCATCAGCATAGGATCCGTCATTTAGAAGTTTGGCAATCCGTTGAGCCCTCGTTGAATCCAGTGGTTCGGCAGCTTGTGCGAACATTGTGGAATAAAAGAGACTAACGCTTATTAGGAATAATGTATTGGGCCAACTATACACCCAGTAAAGTTATGGCTTTCTGTTGAATTCTTTCTCAAATCACCACCTAACTCTTGTTCGGTATTTGTGCCGCTTATCGCTATTTTTAGGCCGAAATCGATTGATATATGAGTACGGCAACGATTAATTCCCCAAAAACAGACAAAAATCAAGCACTGGCAGGCCATCAGCCGCCAGAACCCTATAAGCCAATCAATAAAATTCGTATTGTAACAGCTGCCAGCCTATTTGACGGGCACGATGCCGCCATCAATATCATGCGCAGGATCATCCAGTCAACTGGAGTGGAAGTAATCCATTTAGGACACGACCGCAGCGTTGAGGAAGTGGTGAACACGGCTATTCAGGAAGACGCGCAAGCCATTGCTATGACCAGCTACCAGGGTGGCCATAATGAGTACTTCAAATACATGTATGACCTGCTTAAAGAGAAAGGCGCTGGACATATTAAGATTTTTGGCGGAGGCGGAGGGGTGATTTTGCCTGATGAAATCAAAGAACTAATGGACTATGGCATCACCCGCATCTATTCTCCCGATGATGGCCGCTCCATGGGCTTACAGGGAATGATTAATGACCTTGTTAATCAAAGTGATTATCCAACCGGGAAAGTGATTACCAATGGAGAATTAACAGTCGACAATCATGTGTTGATTGCCCAATATATCTCTGCAGCAGAGAATTACTTTGATGAACACAAAAAGGCCTTTGAAGAAATTAATAAAAAAGCTGCCAAGTCTACAGCGCCTGTCCTCGGCATTACAGGAACCGGAGGAGCGGGTAAGTCATCGATGGTGGATGAATTGGTGCGCAGATTTTTAGTTGATTTTAAAGATAAAAAAATAGGCCTGGTCTCTGTTGATCCTTCCAAACGAAAAACTGGTGGTGCTTTGTTGGGCGATCGCATTCGCATGAATGCTATCAACAACTCACGCGTGTATATGCGTTCCCTGGCCACACGCCAGAGCAACCTGGCTTTGTCTGCTTATGTAAAAGAAGCCATTCAGGTTTTGAAGGCTGCAGGTTTTGATTTGATTATCTTAGAAACATCAGGTATAGGACAAAGTGATACCGAAATTTTAGATCACAGCGATGTATCCTTGTATGTAATGACACCCGAGTATGGTGCTGCCACACAACTCGAAAAAATTGACATGCTCGACTTTGCTGATGTTATTGCTCTCAACAAATTTGATAAGCGTGGAGCCCTCGATGCTTTACGAGATGTAAAAAAACAATACCAGCGCAACCACCAGCTGTGGGATAAGAAACCTGAGGATATGCCTGTGTTTGGCACCATTGCTTCACAATTCAACGATCCGGGTACCAATCAGCTTTACAGCCATATCATCGCCACTATTGTAGAAAAGACGGGGGCTTCCCTGCATTCTACTTTCGAAATTACGCGTGAGATGTCAGAGAAAATTTTTGTAATCCCTCCTCACCGTACCCGGTACCTCAGCGAAATTTCAGAGAACAACCGCAAGTACGATCAGTGGGTTAACGAACAAGCCGAAGTAGCAGAGAAACTCTACGCGATTAATAAAACACTGCACACACTTTCCAATGCAGACAACGCTATTATTAAAGTGTTACAGGCTGAATTTGATCGTGTAAAACTTAATCTAGATCCTAAAAACTGGAAACTCATTGAAGAGTGGCCAAACGTTGTTAAAAAATACAAAGAACCTGTATTTAAGTTTAAGGTTCGTGATAAAGAAATTGGCATACAAACGCACAGCGAATCATTGTCGCACCAGCAAATACCAAAAATTGCTTTGCCAAAATATTCAAGCTGGGGTGATTTACTAAAATGGTCGTTGCAGGAAAATGTACCAGGTGAGTTTCCTTACACAGCTGGTATCTATCCTTTTAAACGCGAAGGCGAAGACCCTACACGTATGTTCGCTGGAGAAGGTGGCCCGGAACGCACCAACAGACGTTTTCATTATGTGAGTGCTTCAATGCCAGCAAAACGTTTGTCAACTGCCTTTGACTCAGTAACGCTCTATGGCAATGACCCTGATTACCGTCCGGATATTTATGGAAAAATTGGTAATTCAGGTGTAAGCATTTGCTGTCTGGACGATGCCAAAAAACTCTATAGCGGTTTTAACCTGGCAGATCCAAAAACATCCGTGTCCATGACTATCAATGGACCTGCCCCGATGTTGCTGGCTTATTTTATGAATACGGCCATAGATCAGCAATGTGAACTCTACATCAAGAAAAACGGACTAGAAGCTGAGGTCAATAAAAAGATCGAGGATATCTATCGTGTAAAAGGCGCAGAAAGACCAGCTTATCAGGGCTCTTTACCCAAAGGCAATGATGGCTTAGGACTTATGCTGCTGGGTGTTACTGGCGATCAGGTTTTACCTGCAGATGTATATGCTAAAATTAAAGCCGACACACTGACTCAGGTGCGTGGTACTGTACAGGCAGATATTCTTAAAGAAGATCAGGCACAAAATACTTGTATTTTCTCCACTGAATTCGCACTTCGCCTGATGGGTGATGTTCAACAGTACTTCATTGATAAAAATGTTCGTAATTTCTATTCTGTCTCTATCTCTGGTTATCATATTGCTGAAGCAGGTGCTAACCCCATCACACAATTAGCCTTCACCCTTGCCAACGGATTTACTTATGTAGAGTATTACTTAAGCAGAGGCATGGACATCAATGCTTTTGCACCCAATCTATCTTTCTTCTTTAGCAATGGTATCGATCCTGAGTATGCAGTCATCGGCCGCGTGGCCAGAAGATTGTGGGCCAAAGCCATGAAGAATAAATATGGCGCTGATGCACGCAGCCAGATGTTGAAGTACCATATTCAAACGTCAGGTCGATCGTTGCATGCACAGGAAATTGATTTCAATGACATACGCACAACACTGCAGGCTTTGTATGCCATTTATGACAACTGTAACTCCCTGCATACAAATGCTTATGATGAAGCCATCACTACGCCCACAGAAGAAAGTGTGCGCAGGGCCATGGCCATTCAGCTAATTATTAACAAAGAATTAGGACTGGCCAAGAATGAAAATCCTTTACAAGGCTCTTTCATTATTGAAGAGTTAACCGATTTGGTAGAAGAGGCTGTACTGACTGAGTTTGACCGAATCACTGAACGCGGAGGTGTATTGGGCGCTATGGAAACCATGTATCAGCGTGGTAAGATCCAAGAAGAAAGTTTGTACTATGAAACCCTCAAACATACAGGAGAATACCCCATCATCGGGGTTAATACTTTCTTGAGCAGCAAGGGCTCACCTACTATTCTTCCGCAAGAAGTAATCCGTGCCACCACTGAAGAGAAGGAGTACCAGATTAAGATGTTACGCAACTTACAAGCATTTCAGGCAGAGAAAACCCAGGCAGCCGTTGAGCGCATACAAGACGCAGCTGTACAGAATCAAAACATCTTTAATGAACTCATGGAGGCCTCAAAGGCATGCTCACTTGGACAAATTACAAAAGCCCTCTTTGAAGTAGGCGGACAATACAGACGCAATATGTGAGTACAAGTTGTAGCACTAAAGGAGAAGCTGATGGAGTATGCAGATTGCAATAACCATCGGCTTTTTTATTTTATGTAAAAGTAGCTTATTGTAATATTTAATTGCTATCGATGAATTCGAATAGTCTGATCAGATGCTGGTCGTTTTTAAAGTCGATTTTATTTTGTTTAATAAAATCATCGATGCCATCAGCCTTTTGAGGGAAAGCTTGTTTCAAATTCTTAGCCTTCAGCTTCAATGGAACACTTTGCGTTCCCGGGGAATAGAAGTAGAGTTGCTCTTGAACAAACTCGTCATATTTTTGATTGGCACTATAGGCGCCCTGATAATCTGCTTTATTGAGTACTACTTTATGCAAACGGTAGTATTGAAATTTACCTTCGTACATCACTTCTCTTACTTCAAAGGTCTTTTTATCGATGGGTTTTACAGCAAATTTTCTTTGCAATAGTTTATCATTTACTGTAAAAGATTTTACCCGCGTATTATCAGCAATTTTATATACGCAATCAGCACATGTTTTGTAAAGGATCTCGTTATTATAGGCATCGAAGTTAAGGAGAACAGAGGCAATAGTCTCCTCACCGATAACTACAATACCCGGTAAGAAGTTTTCAAAAATCACCGGACTGCCCTTAATACCTTCGTATCGCTTATCGAATGTTTGCACAACGCTCATGCCTGCAGACACTCGATTAACATTATCTTGTGCTCCTACATTTTGGGCTACAGCGCTGTAGGTCGTCAGTGAAATAAAGAGCAGCGAACATAAAAACCTTTCACTAAATTTTGTTCTCATAAAAGATGCTTTAAAAATCAGGTTTGTTATGATTGACTAAAAAAAATAAAGGAATAGAGCTTTCACCCTATTCCTTTATTCAATTGTGAAATTAATTAATAATCCAAGTTCTGAGCTACCACTCCATTCGCAGTTAATACTTCACGCTGAGGAATTGGGAGACGTACTCTGTTGGCATTAGTAAATAATGCGGCAGCAGTATTGGTTCTTCTCAGGTCAACCCAATGGTTAGGGAAACCTTCAAAAGCCAACTCGACACGCTTATCTCTTAATAATTGTGTTAAGAAAGCAGCTGGATCTGCAGTGGTGAAAGCAGCAAGTCCTGCACGAGCTCTAACAGCATTTAAAAGGGTTAAGGCTTGAGGAAGAGTAGTTGCATCGTTACGCACCAAAGCTTCAGCGGCAATCAGATACATTTCTCCTTTACGCAAGATCTTCACGTTATCTGTACCTGGGGCAACCACTACATACTTACCAGTAATTGAAGTACCTACACCATTAACAGCAGCACGTGCATCACCAGCCTCGTGAGGAAATACGGCATTAGTTGACACATCATACTCATTGCGACCACCATTAGCTGTAGGATAGAAGAAGAATGCAATGCTGTTAGCATTTACAGCATCGAATTGTAACTCCCAAAGTGATTCTGCAGGATTCTTAGAGCTAAATAAGTTAGCGTAAGAAGCTGATAAATCAGATCCGGTTCCAGTGATGATGCTTTGCGCTAAGGTAGCTGCCTGAGCATATTCACCAAAGATCAAATGAGCTTTGGCCTTTAAAGCAATTGCAGCTTCGCGGGTAGCTCTTCCTACCACAGTCTGTGCTGTTCCTGTACCTCTTGCGGCTAATGCATCAATGGTAGTTTGATCTAAGTCTGCCATAATAGCAGTCTTGATTTCACCCAACGTAACCCTTGGTGTTGGAGCTGCATCCTCTGGTGTTAAGGTAGGTGTTAAACGAATAGGAATACCAGGGGCAGCATTGTTGGTAAAACCATCATTGTCACCACCCCAAAGCACTAAAGCATTGAGATAAGAGAAGGCCCTTAGAAACTTTGCCTCAGCAACTGCTCTGTCTTTATTTAATGTGGCATCATTTATTGCTGGTACGAACTGAATGATGTTGTTCGCTCTATTAATAGTGGAGTAAATACTATTCCACATATTATTAACCTCAACATTATCAGCAAGTATGTTGCGGTTCTGGAATTGCGCAAAAGATGGGAAAGTTCCACTGTGGCGTAAGTTACCAGAATATAAATCTAACAAAGACCAAGAACGAAGGCCTACGTAGTTAGCACTTTGCAAAGCACTGTAAGCACCTAATAGAGCGGCATTTGCTCCGGTAGCATCAGAAAAAGTTTGGTCTGGCGATAGAGATGCCTCAGGCGCCTGATCCAACACATCGCAACTGCTAACAAAAGTTACCAGGAGGATGGCAGTTATATATTTAAAATTAAAATATCTCATTCTTCAAAAGTTTATAGTCCTAAGTTAACACCAAATGTAATTGATCTTGCCTGAGGATAAGTCAAGAAGTCTGTACCTGGAGCAGTGTTAGTAATGTTGAATGTACTTACTTCAGGATCGAAGCCACTGTACTTGGTGAAAGTAGCCAGGTTCTGACCAGCCACATACACACGGGCTGAGCGCAATACCTTAGTCTTAGCAATCACAGAAGCAGGCAGGGTATAACCTAACTGAACGTTGTTGATACGTAGGAATGAACCATCCTCTAACCATCTGTCAGATGTTCTTCTGTTGTTATTAGGGTCACCAAATACCGCACGAGGAACATCAGTGTTAGTGTTGGTAGGCGTCCATCTTCTCAACACACCATCGGTCTGACCGAACACACCGTTCATACCTTCAGAGAAAGCACGGGTGTTGTTGTAGATATAGTTTCCATAAGAGAATCTCATGAATACAGATAAGTCAAAACCTTTGTAAGTCACTGTGTTGGTTAAACCACCAAAGAAATCAGGCTGTGCATTGCCCAAAATTTCCTGGTCAGCAGAAGTTAGAGCTCCATCACCATTCAAATCTTTGAATAGGATATCCCCTAGTGCTGCTGTTCCTTGACCTTGTGCTTGGGCAGTGGCCAATTCTTCGGCTGTATTGATAATTCTATCAACACGGAAACCTCTGAAAGCACCTAATGGCTGACCTTGCTCTACCCAGCTGGCGAAACCAGCCGCGAATGGAGCACCTGAAAGCGTTGTGATTTCGTTCTTATTGAAAGTAAGGTTCAGGTTAGTTGTCCAACGTAAGTCGTTGTTAGAAATGTTGATGGTGTTAATACCCAATTCTAAACCTTGGTTTCTGATACTACCAATGTTTGTTTGAACACCTAAGAAGCCTGAGCTACCTACTAAAGGCAATTGCTGCAATAATTCATTGTTATCCTTGATGTAATATTCGGCTGTCAAGTAAACTCTGTCTTCAAACAAACCAATATCAGCACCAAAGTTTAAGGTTACGGCCTCTTCCCATGATAAGTTAGGGTTACCCAACTGAGCAGGGGCCAGACCACCTAGACCAACATAGTTGTTACCAGAATTGAATAGAGGTAATGAAGTGAAATTACCAATCTCCTGATTACCGGTTACCCCCCAGCTTGCTCTTAATTTCAAGTCGCTCAATACAGGTACAGAAGTCATGAAGTTCTCTTCAGACACTCTCCAACCCACAGATGCGGCAGGGAAAGTACCATAACGATTATCTTCACCGAAACGTGAAGAACCATCAATACGCACAGAACCTGAAAACAAGTACTTACCTTTGTAAGCGTAGTTTACACGAGTCAGGTAAGACTCAAGACCCCAAATGCTACCACCTGAAGATGCATCACCTTTAGTAGCACCGGCTGATAAACGTCTGATGGTGTTACCTGGGAATACAGTTGCCTGGGCAAATACACTTTCAAAAGTAGACTGTTGATATTCAACACCTGCCAAAGCAGTGATCTTGTGATCATCAGCAATTGTTTTGGTATAAGTAAGGTTGTTTTTCCATACCCAGTTAAGATCTGTGTTTACACCAGATTGACCCAAACCGTTTGAACCTGCACCTGTGTTCGTGGTTGTAGGCTGGAAACGATCGTCCTTAAATAAAATGAAGTCAACACCTATTTCAGATCTTAATTTCAAATCCTTCAAAATGTCAAGTTCTCCAAAAGTATTACCTATTATCCTTGATGACACTGATTCGAAGAAAGGCTCTCTACCTGCTGCAATAGGGTTTTCAGTAGATG
>JALHOT010000007.1:116833-163656 GCA_022842845.1 Cyclobacteriaceae bacterium
TGGATCTTTGTAGTAAGATCCATTAGCTCTGAAAACTGGGATATCAGAAGAATACAACACACCAGTAGATAGTACACCGTTAATGTTGTTGTCGTTCTGAGGGCGTTCGGTTACAGATCTTGACAATGCTACATTGGTACCAAATCTTAAACGATCAGATACATTATTATTGATGTTCAAGCGTGAAGAAATACGATTGAAACCTGATCCGATCATGATACCCTCCTGATTGAAATAGGTAGTAGAGAAACGGAAGTTAGTCTTATCATTTCCACCAGAGAAAGCTAAATCATACTGTTCGATTTTACCCTTTCTGAAGATTTCCTTTAACCAATCTGTGCTTGGTGCAGTTGATGGATCGCGGAAGATTGAAGCCTCTCTAACACCATCGTTGTTGGTAACCGCAACAAATCCTCCAGGCGTGCTGGCAGCACCTGCTACACCATCAAATAAAAATGCTGCTAGTTCTGCATGATCTGCCCATGTAACACCGCTAAAAACACGTGTTGGGTAACGATTAGCCACCATTTCGAGCATTAACTCAGTAGCTTCCTGACCATTGATCTTCTTCACATCATCATTCTGACGCTGTTCGATACCAGAGAAGTAGTTGAAATCAACTTTAGTCTTGCCTGACTTACCAGATTTAGTAGTAATCAATACAACACCGTTAGCAGCACGAGAACCGTAAATGGCAGCAGATGCCGCATCTTTCAACACTTCCATTGACTCGATATCGTTAGGGTTGATATCAGACAAGGCGTTGGTTAACTGACCTCCTGTACCAATGGCAGTGTAAGAACCGGTATTGATAGGCACACCGTCAACAACGAAAAGTGGCTGAGATGAACCGCTCAAAGAACCAGTACCACGGATGTTAATAGAGATACCAGAACCAGGTGTACCTGAGCTCTGCACCACGTTAACACCTGCAGAACGGCCTTGTAGAGCCTGGTCAAGGTTTCTTAGAGGCAGACCTTCGAAATCTTTAGAGCTCACTGAGGTAATTGCACCGGTAACTTCGGCCTTAGCCTGAACACCGTAACCAGTTACAACGATTTCTGAAAGTTGTGTAACGTCAGCCGCCATCTGAACATCGATGGTAGATCTTGTTCCAACACCAATTTCAGAAGTAGTAAGACCAATGAATGAAAAAACCAAGGTTCCGCCCTCTGCAGGAACAGAAATCTTGTAATTACCGTCAACATCTGTCACGGTACCTGTTGTAGTGCCTTTCAAAAGCACGTTTACTCCCGGTAATGAACTGCCGTCATCGGCAGATGTTACCTTACCTGTTACTGTCCGCTCCTGAGCGAAGGCCGAAGCCACCACCATTAGCGAGGCAGAAAGCAATAGTAAAACTCTCCTCATAGATTTAATGTTAAGTTTAGATTATTATGAACCTCAAACATAAAACAAAAGAATAATGTTCAGCAACCTTTTAACACAAAATTTGCTAGCGCTAAATAGATTTCAGACCGAATGAAAGACTTATAAAACCCTGAATTCTATCCTTCTGTTGAGTTTCTGCCCTGATTCTGAGGTGTTTGGGGCCATGGGGCTGGAATCGCCATATCCCTTAAAAAATACCCTTTTTAGGGGTACCCCTTTTTTTATTAAATAATCAACTACCGACTTGGCTCTCCTTTCAGAAAGCTGGAGGTTATAGGCCTTATCACCCTGCGTATCGGTATGCCCGCCAATTTCGATAGATAATTTTGGGTTGAGCATAAGAAAGCGAACTACTTTATCCAACTCAGGGAAAGACGTTTCATTCAAATCATATCTATCAAAACCAAAGAAAATATTGTTCAACACGGTTAAAGAACCAGCTTTCACCCGATCCAATTCTATATCAATCACGATAGGTTCAACTGCATTTTCAGTAGCCAGGTCGAAACTGAGACTTTTAAACAGATAATCCTTTCTGTTTATATACAGTGCATACTTCGATCCCTTGTTTAATACCATCAAGTATTCACCGGTAATAGAATCTGATTGGGTAAAAGCATCTAAGGTATCGCGTTCTATATTAATGAGCTCAATGTTTGCTGCGAGGGCTTTTCCTGTTTCTTTATCGCGAACCTTACCTTTTACATAGTTCACTACTTGGGGCTTTTGTCCTTCCGGGACTAACACTTCAAAGATTTTGCTGAACGATAAACCATTCTCGTCCAGTGACTCGTGCGAGTAGTAAGCTTTCTCACCATCAGCCGTAACAAACAATGAAAATTGATCTTCATGATTATTGATGGGAGCTCCCACGTTAATTGGGGCAGACCATTTTCCATTGCGGGCCCTTTCGGTATAATGTATGTCGTAACCACCAAACCCGGTAAGTCCATTGGTTGAGAAATACAGCCGATTGTTATTTACGTGGATAAAAGGAGATATCTCATCGTAAATAGTATTAACATCCTTCCCTGCATTCCTGGCTTTCGTCCACTGGCCTTTCTCATCTTGCGTACTGATCCATATGTCGCGCCTGCCTAAACCTCCTTTTCTATCGGACACGAAATAAAGTGTTCGCCCATCAGCTGATAAGCTGGGTTGCGATTCCCAATCAGATGAGTTAACTGTTTGCCCAAGATTTTTAGGCACACTCCATTGATTGCCCATTTTATTGCTTTCATAGAGATCACAACTTCCCCAACCATCACGCCCAACGCAAGATGTAAAAATCAGCTTTCGGCCATCGGCCGATATGGCACTGGTTCCTTCATTGAGCGCAGAGTTTATATTGTCAGAAATCGAAACAGGTGATGTCCAACTACCCTTGTTATCTTTCAGTGAGATCACTATATCTTCATCATCGCTGTTCTTATTACCCAGCCTTCTGGTATAGATAAGTGTCTGCTGGTCTGCAGTTAACACTGGGAAATATTGCATGGTAAAACAATTGACCGTGTCGCTTAGTGGTCTTTGTTGAAAATCTTTTGCCAATTGTTGGTTCTGTCTAGCAAAAGCAGCATTGTCAATCATGCGTTTGGCAAGATCAAACCTTGCTTTGTTTTGGTAGGAAGGTACTTCATTTTGAATATAAAGACTCAATAACTGCGTGGCACCATCATAATTTCCGTAAACAAAGTAAGCCTCCCCTAGCTCAAACCAAAAACCCTTTTTAGAACGCTCATCCTTAACCAGTGCTAATCCTTTTTCAAAATTCTCGATAGCTCTCGCATACTGTTTAAAGGATTTATAGGTTTGCCCTAATCGAAAATATGCTTCGAAGAAATTCTTATCCTTTTCAATCGCCTGCACCAGCATGTCGGTAGCCTGCTTGTATTGACCCCGAACTCGAAAATTATCAGCTTCTTGATAAAGCTCAACGGCCTTTTTCGACTTAGAACTCAGTGCAGGCTGGGCACTCACCCAAGTGATGGAAAGAATAAAAAATAGCAGAAGACTACAACGCATGAATAAAGTTAAAAAACAATGTTATCGATAGCAATTTCATTGCTATCAAAACGAAGCATGGCGTTGAAGATTTTAAATGCTTCAAAGTCTTTTAAATCTTTTCGGGAAATTTCCTCTTCCTGAATTTTTTCAAACTCCAATAGTTGTTGACGCATAGTACCCTTTAACAAAGGCTGCCACGGTGTATACCATTGATTGTCTCGTTTAAAGGCAATGTTCGCATAGGACGTATCTGTGACCATGCCACGCTTGAGAATCAACACATCATCGCAACCTTCGCGCAAAGAATACAAATGTTCAAGCAGCTTGCGATCAGCATACTTGAATTCATAGTTGATTCTATTATGCTCCACTATCTTCAGTGTACTGACTTGCCGCGGTGTATAGGGATTTAATTCAATTGTACGCCTGATGTCATCATAAATGAGTTTACATTTGAACACCCCTTCCGACTCAAGCGGGATATTACTAAGCTCTTCTTCCAGATCGAAGTACTCATCAATGCCATAAAGCGCATGTAACGAACGTTTCATGCGCTGCTCATGGTAAACAAGGTTTTGAAACTTACCTTGTTCCACACGTATGCTCTCAAATAACAGGGACATATATTTTAGTCAATGCTTCTTGGTATTCACTGATGCAATTACTCTGCGTAGTAATACCTCCACCACTTCTGTAGTACAACTGGTTACCTTGTAACTCAATATAACGAATCATTACTGCGCTATCCAAATTCTCACCATCAAAACAACCCATCACTCCGGTGTAATAACCGCGGGCTTCGCCTTCTGCCCCGCTAATAATCTCCAATGTTTTATTCTTAGGCGCCCCGCTTACCGAACCTGCGGGCAGGAGCTTCCACAACAAAGTGCCAAGCTGGTCAAAATAATTACCTGGTAAATCTCCTTCAATTTCCGAACTAACCTGCAACAAGGTACGGTCTTGCGTTTTAATGCGATCTACATAACGAAACCTTTTCACCCTAATCTTTTCTGCCACTATACTCAAATCGTTGCGCAGCAAATCTACAATGGTCACGTGCTCGGCAAATTCTTTCTTATCATTCAAAATCAACTCTTCTGCATTGGGCAGCGATGCATCAATGGTACCCTTCATCGGGTAGGTATAAATTTTACCATCCGCAATCTTTACAAAGCTTTCAGGGCTGTACACCAAAAAATCATTCTTGTATAAAAGCTTATAGGGAGCAGATGCTATGGCATACAATTGAGTCAAAGTGCGGTTAACCTCAATTGGCGTTTTTATGGTAAGGTTGGTTAGGAATGAATCGCCATAAGCTAAATGCTTGAAAACCTTATTAAACTTTACTTGATAGTCTTCGAAAACGGGCGGACGACTATTTACCACTAAGGCATTTTTAGTAACAGGTAAAATCGTGTGGTTTGTGAAATTGGGAAAGTTGATTTTGATTTGATTCGAATCAATGTGATCCAGCCTCCATGCGATCGGGCTTTTCATTTCGAAATCAATCATAAAAAAGAATGGTCTACGCGTTTTACCCCATTCATTCAATTGCCCGATAAACTGCTCTTGCGTCATTACATGTAGCCAGTTGATACTGGCTTAAGGGATGTTCATATATTTATGAACCTGTAAAGAAACCTGCCACTTAGGATTTGACTTAACGTATTCAATAATCAAGGGAAGTATTTCTTTCTCTTTAGACCACTCTGGTTGTAAAAACAACTGACACGCTGACCCAACTTGTGCGGCATGCTCTTCTGCCCAGAAGAAATCAGACTTATGATAGATTACAACCTTTAACTCATCTGCCTTCGCATAAATTGCGGGGTGTGGTGCCTTAAACTTCTTAGGAGAAAAACACACCCAATCCCAAGAGCCTGTTAAAGGATACACCCCGGATGTCTCGATATGTGTCTTTAAAAATCTTTTATGCAAAGCATCGGTGAGTGGTTCCAGATTATACATGACAGGCTCGCCTCCGGTAACCACTGCAATTCTGGAACCACTGGCTTCTGCCTTCGTAGCCATCTCTTCTACGGCAACCTTCGGATGCGCTTCTGCATCCCAAGAATCTTTTACATCACACCAAACACAACCCACATCACACCCACCAAGGCGTATAAAATAAGCGGCCCTCCCTTGGTAAAATCCTTCACCTTGAATGGTGTAGAAATCTTCCATTAAGGGAAGCTCGGTTGTTGATATGGGGATTTTAACGTTCATTCAAAATTTGAAATTTCAAATTTGAAATTATTAAGGGTTTCTATTTTCAGTGGCGCGCAGGGTATTGAGTAATAAAGAAGCGATAGTCATGGGGCCAACGCCTCCGGGTACCGGTGTAATATAAGAGGCTTTAGCTGCGACTGCTTTAAAGTCTACATCTCCTTTAAGGGCAAAACCATTTTTGTATTGAGGTCCCTCTACTCGAGTTGTCCCAATATCTATCACCACAGCACCTTCTTTTACCATGTCTGCTGTAATAAGGCCAGGTTTTCCAACAGCCGTAATAAGAATATCAGCGCTACGTGTGTAAGAGTTTATGTCTTTGGTGTACTTATGACAAATGGTGACAGTAGCATGACCTTGCTCGGTTAACATCATACTCAATGGAGCGCCTGTTAGACGGCTCGCCCCTACCACTACTGCATGCTTGCCTTCTGTCTCAATTTTATACCTGCGCAATAATTCCATTACGCCAAATGGAGTGGCTGGCATGATCAGCGGATTCTTAGATACAATACTACCAAAGTTGTGGTTGGTAAACCCATCAACATCTTTATCGGAACGAATTTTCTCTGTGATCTTCTCTACAGAAATATGAGCAGGAAGGGGAAGCTGCACAATAAAACCATCTACATCTTCATCGTTGTTTACATGATCGATGTGCTTCATCAATTTCTCCTCGCTAATCGTATCTGCGAAACGCATCATTGTGTAATGAAAACCTACTGCCTTACACGCTTTCACTTTATGGTCAACATAGGTTTGGCTGGCTCCATCATCGCCTACTAAAATAATAGCCAGATGGGGTATTTTTTTTCCTGAAGCTTTACGCTCAGCGACCTTGGCAGATATTTCTTCTTTAATATCAGAAGAAATTTTACGACCATCGATTAACGTGTATGTAGTTGTTTCTGTCATTGTTTACGCATTTTGAAAGTGCTTACTTTCTTACTCTCTATAAACGTATTATGCTGTTTTATTAATACCTCTACTAGCACCTTACCCAATCTCCACTATTCAATTTTCAGAATCGCCATGAAGGCTTCTTGCGGCACCTCAACTGTACCAATCTGGCGCATCCGCTTCTTACCCTTCTTCTGCTTTTCCAACAACTTACGCTTACGTGAAATATCACCACCGTAACACTTGGCAATTACGTTCTTGCGAATGGCGCTGATGTTTTCACGAGCTACAATTTTTTGCCCGATAGCCGCCTGAACGGCTATTTCAAACATCTGACGCGGGATCAATTCCTTTAACTTTTCACAAAGCTTTCTGCCCCACTCCTGCGATTTGGCGCGGTGAACAATGGCACTTAAGGCATCGACTTTTTCACCATTCAGCATGATGTCTAGTTTTACCATGTCTGATTCGCGGAAGCCTATTAAGTGATAATCGAGTGACGCATATCCGCGCGATATAGATTTTAATTTGTCGAAGAAATCAAAAACAATTTCTGACAAAGGCATTTCAAAACTCATTTCTACCCGGTCTGTAGTCAGGTAATTTTGATTTTGAATAATACCTCGCTTATCCATACACAAACCAATGATAGGGCCTATGTATTCTGATTTAGTGATGATTTGTGCCTTGATATAAGGTTCTTCTATGTAATCCATCTTAGTTGGATCCGGCATTTCTGATGGCGCATTGATGTCTACCTGAGTGCCATCGGTTAAAAATGCCTTGAATTGTACTGACGGTACCGTTGTAATAACCGTCATGTTGAATTCACGCTCCAGACGTTCCTGGATAATTTCCATGTGGAGCATACCCAAAAATCCGCAACGGAAACCAAAGCCAAGAGCTGCTGACGTTTCTAATTCCCACACGAGCGAAGCATCATTCAACTGCAACTTCTCCATGGATGCACGAAGTTCTTCAAACTCCGTTGTATCAACTGGGTAGATACCAGCAAATACCATGGGCTTTACTTCCTGAAAACCACCGAGTGATTCACCAGGATTAATGGCATTGGTAATGGTATCACCTACATGCACTTCTTTGGCTACCTTAATACCGGAAATGAGGTAACCTACATTACCAGCACTAATCTCATTACAAGGTTGCTGGTTGAGTCGAAGAATACCAATCTCATCTGCGTTGTATTCCTGACCGGTACTCACAAATTTTACCTTTTCTCCTTTTCTGATTGTGCCGTTGACTACACGGAAAATAACCTCAATACCTCGGAACGAATTAAAGACTGAGTCAAAAATCATGGCCTGCAGTGGCGCCTTGGGGTTGCCCTTGGGCGCTTTGATGCGGTGCACAACAGCCTTAAGAATATCTTCGATGCCAATACCTTCCTTACCACTGGCGTGAATAACGTCTTCACGCTTACAGCCGATCATTTCCACAATCTCGTCCGTCACTTCTTCGGGCATGGCATGCGGAAGATCGATTTTATTCAACACCGGAATAATCTCCAAGTCGTTTTCTAAAGCCAGGTACAAGTTTGAAATAGTCTGGGCCTCGATACCCTGACTGGCATCCACAATCAGCAAAGCCCCTTCGCAGGCGGCAATGGATCGGGAAACCTCGTAAGAAAAATCAACGTGACCGGGGGTGTCAATCAGGTTTAACACATAATCTTTACCATCCAGCTTATAATTCATCTGGATAGCGTGGGACTTAATCGTAATGCCTTTTTCACGTTCCAAATCCATATTGTCAAGCACCTGCGCCTGCATTTCACGGTCAGAAACGGTACCTGTAAACTCTAATAAACGGTCGGCCAGGGTACTTTTACCGTGGTCAATATGGGCTATTATGCAAAAATTGCGGATGTTTTCAATTGCTCCCTTCAAAATCGGTTTTTCGGACTGCAAAAATAGCTAAAGAAGGGCTTTTCAGGCGATTTTGATTGGCTTATATTTTTACTCTTAACGTGGCTGTAAATTCCAGCGCCTGACTTTCAAGGCTAAGGGTAAAACCATGCAATTTTACGATCTGATCACAAATCCATAGTCCCATCCCTAAACCTGAGCTTAGGCTTGTTGATTTTTTAAACTCCTTTAGTAAAAGCATTGGTTCCTTAACCAACTCTGCTACTGGGTTTTTGACATTTACTAAAAACTCTTCCTTTTGTTTTGTGAGACTAAGTACCACTGTTGAATAACGGGGTGCGTACTTAATGGCATTTTCAATCAAATTGGCTAATACCGTTTCCATTTTATCCGCATCTACCAGTACCTCAAAATTTTCAACCCCTTCATCGATCAGTACTTGTACATGTGTGCCAAATTCTTCACTCGTATATTTTACTTTTTTCAAGGAAGAATAAATCAATTCATCCAATGATTCTTTGGTCTTTCTGATTGTAAGAATATCTGCTTTCAGTTCACTGATTAACAGAAAATCGTGTATGACCCGCTCCAACCTCTCCACTTCACTGAGCAAGGAGTTGAGGCGAGCAGCTGAGGCCTCACTATTGGCTATGGTTAATTCTGCCTTCATCACAGCAAGTGGTGTTCTCAGCTCATGGGCTGCGGATGCAAAAAAATTAGTCTGTGCATTGGCCGACTGCCGGATGCGCTCCAACATACTGTTAATAGATTCGGCCAACAGTCTGCTCTCGTCATTTGTTTGCGGCAACGGAATCAGGTTGATGTCTTTCGATGTATTAACCAAAGATGAGGCTTTCACAATTTTCTTAATGGGTTGTAATATCCAGCCGGAAACAAAAAACACCAATATCCCTGCTAAAGCGATGGCCATAGCGATAGCCACAAAAAGATAAAACTGTAGTGAATTTATTTGCTCTTGAAAGATGGTACCACTGCGACCAAGCGATAAGACAAGATTCGTTTCCGGTTGCTCAAGCGTTCTGCTGACATTAATAATTTCGAAGGTATCAACGTAGGCTATATCTTGCCAATAAGGCAACATTTCCAATGCTGGAAAATCTGGGGAGCTAAAAATGGTTTGAAACTGAAGCTCTCGCTGAAGCTGAACCCTCATCACAAAACCTTCTGACGGGATAGGAATGGTTATCGGATCAAGTCTTACCTGACTGAGTAATTTTTCGGCTTCGGTATTGAGTTCTCGCTTATTAGTTGTTCTCAGAGCCGCCTCCACTTTCTTATACACAAGCCAGTGAACGGGTAAGATCACACTCAGAAAAACCAGAAAAAAAAGAATGGCTGTTTTTGTACGTATGCTTCTGAAAAGAGATGGCATCATTGACGGATCAATTCCCCTTCAATATAGTAACCCATGCCCACTTTGGTATGAATAATTGTATCAGATAGTTTCTTTCTCAATTGAGAAAGATGAACTTCAATAACATTGCTGCTCATATCAAAATTTACCTCCCAAACCTTTTCAGCAATTTCTGTTTTTGATAAAACCCTGTTGCAGTTGGTCATCAGTAATTCAAGCAAGGTAAATTCTCGCTTAGTGAGCATTAATTCGTTTTTCTGAAGCAATACCTTTCTGCTGATCAAATCCATTTCCAAATCACCAACGCGGTAATAGGTGTAATGCCTTCCACCCGGCTTTCGGGTAACGGCTCTGATACGGGCAAGAAACTCTCCAAAGTCAAATGGCTTTTTAATATAATCGACCGCTCCTTTGTCAAGTCCTTCAATGACACGCTCCGAATTACTCAACGCGCTAATAATAATCACGGGAGTTTTGATATTAAAACGTTTAAAATTATCAAGAATATCAAAGCCACTTTGCCCAGGTAGCATAACATCCAGTACAACCACATCGTATTGAGCTGATGAAGCCAGTTCTAATCCTTCACTTCCATTGAAGGCTGCATCTACTGTGTAACCTTGCTGTACGAGTCCTTTGCGCAAGTGCTCGTTTAGGCGTGGTTCATCCTCAATTAATAGAATTTTCAACATGTGCTTATGGCTGTTGTTGTAACAAATATACCTTACCCCCGATAGTAATTTGCTGAGGGGTAATAATTCTAAAATCCTCTTTGTAAATTTCTCCTGCCTTTTTTACACGTTCTAGACCTGTAACCGAAAGGGTCTCTCCTCTTTTTAAGAGTACTCCAATTTGCTTTTCAAAACGATTATCGATTTCAATATAGAACTCGTCATCTACTATAATGCTCATGATCCTACCCGAATCATCTTTATCAAGGCTAGTAATTTTTCCTGTAGATACGATGTCTTTAAAATCATGCTTCACATCGGCACCACCGTAAAAATCAGCAACGCCAATCTTGAGTGTGTCTTTGCCGGAAACAAGCGCTTGCAATTCACGCGGTGTTAATTGTGATTCAACCTTAAAGGTTGAGTGATAAATCCTATACGTTTTACCTACCTCTATGAATTCTTTAATTTCCTTTGCCTTATCGCTTGGGAAAGATACCTTAATCTCACGACCATCGTTAGCGGTAAAAGCCGCACCGATACAAACATGATTTTGCTTGAATAAAAAAGATTTCAATACACCCTCTACTCTTTCAAGCGGTCGATAAAAGTATGCGCTTGCCACATTATTCATGGGATAAACAAATCCTTCAGTATTCAAATGCATGAATGAATTGAAAGAAACTCTGCCCGATTTTAACTTATCCACCAAATCCTTTCTTACTGCAAAGTAATACCCCACCTTATTGCGGTCAAACCTAAAAGCGATGCATCGATCTTCAATGACTGTAATTTCTTCAATCTTCTTTTCTAGAAATAATGATACTTCGGGTGACACAGGGGTGGGCTTTATCTCAGCAAGATCTTGCCATGTATCATTTATCAGTATACTAACGATATAATCCCTGCTTAAATACCGCTGAAGAATTTCCATGTAGGAATCTCCTTTATGATCGATACTTGGCGAGGGAGTAAAAGTGTTGGACTTGAGCGAAACATTACTTCCGGGCTTAAGGTTTGATGTTAACAGCGTGCCATATTTTGGATGAAATAAAAAACCACGTTCTTCACCCCCATTCATTTGAATGGTCAGATAATCATAGGCAAACATCATCCCTACAGAATAGGATTTCAGCACACCTGTAAATTCCTTTACCTCTTGCTTTCTTTGGGCAACAAGCTCTCCGCTTAATAATATCATCAGGCAGACAAATACTCTCCTCATTGATGTTTTCATAGCGTAAATGTAGGATTGTAGCCTTACTTTCAACTTAACAGGACATTAAGTTTTCTTCATAAAAAAAGCCCCGCTAGTGCGAGGCTTTTTTAACTTGAGGCTTATCAATATCATTTAGTACCTGTTACAGGCGCTGCGTTCTTTACATACTTTTCTAGCCAACGATCCATTTCCCACAACATGTGTAATACACTTTCCTTACCTTGATACCCGTGGCTTTCGTAGGGTAATAGCACAAAACGTGTAGTAGCACCATGACCTTTCAAGGCATTGTAAAAACGCTCTGTCTGCACAGGGAAGGTACCTGAGTTATTATCTGCTTCTCCATGTATCAACAAAATGGGTTCTTTAATTTTATCAGCATAAGAAAAAGGACTCATTTCAAAATACACTTGTGGTGCCTCCCAATATGTTCTCTCTTCAGCCTGGAAACCAAAAGGTGTAAGCGTTCTGTTGTAGGCACCACTGCGCGCAATACCTGCTTTAAATAGATCGGAATGCGCCAGCAAATTACCTGTCATGAAGGCACCATAAGAATGACCACCCGCTGCCACGCGATTAGGATCTACTACACCTAACGATGCTCCATAATCAATAGCTGCCTTTGCGCTTGCCACCAATTGTTTGATGTAAGTGTCATTGGGCTCTTGATCACCCTCGCCAACAATAGGAATAGAGGCATTGTCTAAAATAGCATAGCCCCGTGCCACCCAATAAATGGCACTACCCCAACCAATTCTTGGGAAAGTATAAGGTGAACCCTTTACTTGACCTGCATTGGCCGATGACTTAAACTCTGCCGGATAAGCCCATAAAAAAGTAGGCAGCGGACCATCTTCCTTTTTGTAATTGGCTGGTAAATACAAATTAGCAGTTAGATCTACGCCATCATCGCGCTTATACTTCAGCACTTGCTTCTTCACATCCTTTATTAATGGATATGGATGAGGGAAAGCCGTGAGCTGCGTCAGCGTTTTACCTGAACGAATGTAGTAGTTGGGACTCTCAGTTAAAGATTCACGAGAAGTGATGAATACATTTTTCTTAGGATCAAGCACAGTACTTACGCTTTCGTAATAAGGTGCCACACAACGCCATAGCCTTGTTTTTTTACCAGAGTTCAAATCCAATTTATCCAGGAATGGTAAATCACCTTCCGGAGAAGATCCTTCACCCGCCAACCAAACTGCATTATCACGAATCATCATCACTGATCTTCCATAGCTATTCCACTCCGTCAATACACTTCCCGGATCAGTGTATACATCTTCACTTGAACGATCTTCGATAAGCTTCACCGCTTTGGTGCCTGGGTTGAGTTGATGTGTTCTGGTCTTGCGATCTGTCCACCAGTTTTCATACACCCAGGCATTGTTGGCATTCCCCCAGGTAATACCACCGTAGCGCAATGATAGTTTTACTAAGGCTGATGGCGCTGACGAAAAAGGAGCTGCTTGTTCAAAAACTATATCTCTGATATCAGCCTTTGTCTTGGGGTCGCCTCCGTCTTGTGCTTCTACCCAATATAAAGTAGCCGGTGCGTCATTGCGCCAGGCGTGATTACGAGGACCAGTAGCCACTGCGTTAAAACCGTTGGGTAAATTATCAAACAATGGCAAATCGATGATTTGTTTTACCGGCTTGCCTTGCTTATCCATTACACTTACTGTTTGTGGAAAACGGTTGAAGGGAACTATGTAGGAATAAGGCTTATGAAGGGCGCGTGTCAAAATATAGTTACCATCGGGCGATGGATTGACTGTTGTATACAAAGCCGGAGCTCCCAGCAGTTTTTCCTCTCCTGCCAAATTTTTCACAACAATTTGTGACGTGGCATAATAGTCGAAAAGATTCTCGTCATAGGCATTCTTCAATAAATCCTGATAGGTTCTGTTCGGTGCCTTCTTACCAAGATTTTCTTCAATGGTTGGTCCATTAGGCACTCTTGATTTTTCAGCCATTACCTTTCTATCGGCTGGTACTGCTGTAAATAAAATATGCTGCGAATCAGATAACCAGCTGTATGGGTTGCCAAATATTGCACTCAAAGGTCTGTCGCTAAACTTAGAAGCGGTCAGAGTATTTACATCAACAATCCACAATTCGATACGCTCGGCTGTATTTTGAAGAAAAGCAATTCTCTTTCCATCAGGAGAAAAAGAGGGCGAAGACATCAGCAGAGGTGTTGGCAAACCTTTTACTTCATAATCTTTCTTATCAACCAAATTCTTAAGCTTCATGCCGATCAGGTAGCGCTGACGACTTTGACCGTTATTACCCGGATCGATGCGCAAACCCGCTATCCGAAGTTCCGGGCGCGACAATTCTTCGATCGTAGGGTAATCAGAACGGTCAAGAAGTACCATCCATTTTTTATCTGGAGAAAAAACAACTGCGGGCGTAAGCGGTGCCTCCAGTAATTGCGTCAACTCAGCTGGTGGTTTTTGGTAAGGAATATTTTCCTGTGCCAAGGCCATATTGGCCAGCAGTAATAGAACAAGTATGATTCTTTTCATAAGGAATGAATTGATTTGGTATAAATGTAAAGAGCCCCAGTTGGGCTGGGGCTCCAAATATCAATGAACGGCCAAAAGCCTTTCTTTGCGGATATAATCAATCACTGTTCAACAGCCGCACTGTCGGCAGGGGCCACCGCTTCTATGGGTTCTGGTGCCGGTTTGCTTTCAACAATTTGCTTCAAAGAAGCCAGCCCCTCTTCGTATTGTTTGCCCAGCATGCCTTCTAAGGCAAAGGCGTGAAAAAACTTAGACATCGAAGCATTGCCAAAACCGGCTTTACTCACATCGCTATCGTAAATCCAGGTAACCTTGGTGCCCTCTGGCACTTCTTCTAAAATAAATTCCGCGTAGGTCTCACCTTCCATGCCTTCAAAAGCCATGGCATTCTTCACGCGTTTGTTTTCCTCATACTCCACAGTCCATTGTGATCCTTTACCTGTCTCAGGGCCATCCCAGCTCATTTTAGCCCCTACACCAAGGGCAGGACCTTCCAAAGTTTGCTTTGCCTCTGGATCCATTTTGACCCAGGGCGACCAGGCATTGAATTTCTCAAATGAAGCCAACTCCTGAAAAACGGCCGCAGGGGCTGCATTAATAATAACGGTTCGCTCCATGTGGGCTGTTGGAGACATCACAGAGACAGCAATCACCGCCACTAAAAGCAGGGAGAGCACCGCAATACCAATAATTTTTAAAATTTTCATGGTTAGAGGGATTGGTTAGATGTCTAATGTAAGGAAAGATTAGCGTTATTAAAACATTGACTATCTGATTATTAATTCGAATATTTCATAAACCAACCTAAAAATCTATGAGCTTTTTTTCAAACCCGAATCGTATTCCTGAAAATTACGGACTCCGCATTGCTGCTGGTCTTATCGGCTTTTTTGTACTCATGTTTGTTCTTGGCTTTGGGCATGTTGTTGAGTTGCGACTGCTAAATCTGTTTATCCTGGCCGGTGGAATTTATTTCGCCCTCAAGAAATTTAAAGAAACCCATGGTGCCTCTATTCATTACTTCCGTGCCTTGGCAACCGGAGTCGCTACGGCCTCTATTGGCTCATTGATATTCGGAGCTTTTCTTTTCTTCTTTTTAAAAATCGATGTTGGCTTTATGGAATGGATCATTGAAAATGAACCCATGGGTCGTTATATGAATCCTTATATAGCCTCTTTCATTGTGGTGTTGGAGGGAGTCTTCTCTGGATTACTCGTAACCTTTGTATTGATCAATTATATTAGCACGGAAGTAGACAATGTTACTTCTTAGAAACCTCTAACACGTTAGTAAAAAGCCTTGCTCAAAAGAGTGAGGCTTTTTTGTTTTCACTATCTTGCCAACCTTAAAAAAATCATTCATGCGTTACGAGGCCATCAACCCCCAGCTGTTTATTAATAACCGAAAGCGTCTGCTTAAAGAAATAAAGGACCAATCACTTGTTGTTGTGAATGCCAACGACATTATGCCTACCAACAGCGATGGCACCATGCGTTTTAGACAAAACAGTGATTTATTCTACCTCACCGGTATTGATCAGGAAGAAACCGTGCTCTTGCTCTGTCCACAATTTCCGGATAAAAAATACAGAGAGGTTCTTTTCGTTCGTGAAACGAATGATACCATTGCTACCTGGGAGGGACATAAATACACCAAGGAAGAAGCCCGTGCCGCATCAGGCATAGAAACCGTGTTATGGACATCGGAATTTCATAAGCTCCTGAACACCATGATGCTCATGGGCGATACACAAAACGTATACCTCAATACCAACGATCACTACCGCGCTGATATAGTAGTTGAAACCCGAGAGATGCGCTTTGTGAAATGGTGCAAAGAGAAATATCCTTTGCATAACTACGAACGCCTTGCCCCCATTATGCATCGCTTGCGCAGCATCAAATCTACTTATGAAATCGAGGTGATGCAGCAAGCCTGCGACATCACAGAAGCAGCCTTTAGAAGAATTTTGAAGTTTGTTAAGCCTGGTGTTACAGAGTTTGAAATTGAAGCAGAGTTTGCCCACGAATTTTTGCGTAGCCGATCAAGAGGCTTTGCTTATGAGCCCATCATTGCATCAGGTGCCGATTCATGTGTATTGCATTACATCGATAATAGCAAGGCTTGCAAGGATGGCGACATACTATTGCTCGATGTAGGAGCAGAATATGGCAATTACAATGCTGACATGACACGTTGCATCCCCGTAAATGGCAAGTTTACCAAGCGACAAAAAGAAGTGTACAATGCTGTGTTGCGCATACAAAGGGCTGCCATGAAATTGCTTAAACCCGGTGTTGCTTATTTTGATTACCACAAAGAGGTACAGAAGATAACTGAAAGCGAGTTGATCAAATTGAAACTGATTGATAAAACTGATATTAAGAATCAACATCCTGACAGGCCCCTGTTCATGAAATACTTTATGCATGGTACTGGGCATCAATTAGGCTTAGATGTACACGATGTGGGCAACATGTACCATAAAATGCAAGTAGGGCAAGTATGGACAGTGGAACCCGGCATTTACATTAAAGAAGAAGGCTTGGGCATACGCATTGAAAATAATGTGGTGATTACCAAAACCGGTCTGAAGGACTTAATGAAGAATATCCCAATAGAAGCAGAAGAAATTGAGGATTTAATGAATTAGAACATAACAAGCCTATGAGCGAAATACTCAATTCAGACAAAGCCCCGGAACCTGTAGGTTTATATCCGCATGCGCGGAAAGTGGGTAATCTTCTTTTTTTATCTGGTGTTGGGCCAAGAAAAAAAGGTTCGAAAGAAATTCCCGGTGTTACGTTAGATGAAAATAAAAACATCATCTCCTATAGCATAGAAGAACAATGTCATTCCGTTTTTCAAAATGTGCGTTACATTCTTGAAGCCTCAGGGTCTAGTTGGGAAAAGCTGGTGGATGTTACTGTTTTCCTTACGAATATGAAGGATGACTTCCCTACTTATAATAAGATCTACGCTGAATACTTTAAAGATAATTTACCCTGCAGAACCACCGTTGAAATCAATTGCCTGCCAACACCAATTGCTATTGAGTTAAAGTGCATTGCCACCATAGATTAAAGCAAGCAAGCATATTTAAAAAATAAAATACCCTGCACACATTAGTGATGCAGGGTATATTTTTAAAATTTATTGTGGGTTAAACAGAGAAACTTTCTCCGCAACCACATGTACGGGAAGCATTGGGGTTAATGAATTGAAAACCTTTACCGTTGAGTCCATCTGAAAAATCTAATGTAGTGCCCAGCAGGTAGAGCAAACTTTTCTTATCTACTAAAATCTTTACACCCTTATCTTCAAACACCTGATCGGCTGGCTCTATGCGATCATCAAAACCAAGGTCATACATAAGCCCGGAGCAACCACCACCTTTTACGGATACACGAATATTGTGCGCATCATTCCTGCCTTCTTCCTGGCGAAGCGCTACAATTCTTTCTTTTGCCTTATCTGTTACACTGATCATAGTTCTATTGAAATGAGTAATAGTTGTTTTACGACACTGGATTCAATACCACACTGAATACGGTTAAGGTATTCATATCTCTACCATAATATAATTTTTGTAAAGCATCCATCACATTGCTGGCCCTGAAATAGGAAGTATGTAACTCCTTATCTCCTTTGGCCACCCATTGTATGGTATACGAAAGTTCCTTCTCTTTATAGTTCTGGACATAGAGAAGCATTTTCTTCAGCGCATCAAGTTTATCAATGCCATTTTCGCTGTGAAATAAAAAAGCCTGATTATGCTTAGGATTGATGGTGATCAAGTCAAGTTTTGTCTTACCATCCTGGGTAGAGAACTCAAATACCAAGTCTGCGGTACGAACCCCCAGGTAATTCTTAATCTCCTGCTGGATCTTGGCAGACTCTACATGCATTTCACTGGCTGTCTCTATCATAAAGCTTATTTCTATTCAAAAACTTGACCTGATGGTAAAAAGTTTCGGTTCTTACACACAAAATTAACAATTATGGAAAAACTCGAGCACATTGGTATCGCAGTTAAGAATTTGAATGAGGCCAATGCCTTGTTTGCCCGCCTATTGGGCCGAGAACATTACAAAATAGAGGAAGTAGCATCTGAAGGGGTCAGAACCTCCTTTTTTGAAGTGGGAGGTGTTAAAATTGAGCTTTTAGAGGCTACCAGACCAGATTCTCCTATTGCCAAATTCATCGAAAAAAAAGGCGAAGGCATTCATCACCTGGCCTTTGAGGTTAAAAATATTGCAGAACGACTGAATGAATTCCGTGATAAAGGCTTCGATTTAATTAACCAGCAAGCAAAAGACGGGGCAGATAATAAGCGAATTGCCTTTTTACATCCTAAATCAACCCAAGGTGTTTTGGTAGAAGTGTGCGAAGAAAAAAATTAGCGGTTATTGATACCCTGCTTCTGGCGACCATAGAAAACATCGTTATAATACTTGGTTTTCTTTTTGCCCTCACGTGTCATGTAGTAAGACTTGGCACAAGAACCTGTCAACAACAAAATCACCACACAAGCTATAATCGTTCTCATAATTCCTTAATTGCTGGTGCATAGATACTGCCTTTTAAGACTTCATTTCCATCAATAGCACATAGTTTCTTACTTTCGCATGGCGAACCGCTGATACAATCGGCAGATAGCAGTTACTATGGATAAAAAACGACTGGAAATAAGCGACTTAGGTGAATTTGGGCTGATCGACCGCATTGCCGGTAATTTTAGCATTAAAAACAGAAGCACGCTCAAAGGCATTGGAGATGATGCCGCTGTGTTGGATGCAGGGGATGAAGCCATCCTTATTTCAACCGATTTATTGGTGGAGGGCATTCACTTCGACCTCGCCTACACCCCCCTGCATCACCTCGGCTACAAAGCTGTTGCTGCTAATGTTTCTGATATCGCTGCCATGAATGGCAAGGCCGAACAAATTACGGTAAGCATTGCCTTAAGTAATCGTTTCTCCGTTGATGCGGTTGATGCCTTATACGAGGGGATCAAAGCAGCATGCGATAGCTTTACGGTTGATTTAGTTGGGGGTGATACTACCTCTTCTCGTGCAGGCTTAATGATTTCAATTACCGTACTGGGGCGGGCCAAAAAAGAAAAAGTAGTATATCGAAATGGCGCTAAGCCAAACGATATCATTTGTGTAACGGGCGATTTGGGTGGTGCATTCATGGGCTTACAAATATTGGAGCGTGAAAAGGAAGTATACCTCAGTAATCCGGCTATGCAACCGGAAATTGAGAAGTATGAATACATGGTGGGCCGTTTGCTAAAAGCGGAAGCAAGAACTGATATTGTGGCTGACCTGGCCGAGCAAGGTGTAATACCAACCTCCATGATTGATATCTCTGATGGACTTGCCTCAGAACTTTTTCATCTCAGCAAACAATCGAACGTAGGCATTCATATTTTCGAAGATAAAATCCCGATTGATCACCAAACCTACGATGCAGCCATTGAGTTTAAGCTCGATCCTATTACCTGTGCGCTCAATGGAGGAGAAGACTACGAACTGCTTTTTACAATCGCTCAAGCAGATTACGAAAAGTTGAAAAATCATGCTGACATACACATGATTGGTTACACCAACGATAAGCCTGCAGAAAAGATAATGGTGAGCAAACAGGGAACTGTTGTGCCTCTAAAAGCTCAGGGATGGAATCACTTTGCAGGCTAATGACTATTCTGTGAGCGGAAGTGTAATCGTAAAAGTTGACCCCTTTCCTTCCAGACTATTAATCTCCATGGTTCCTTGTTGGGCACTGATAAATTGCTGGCATAAGGCAAGCCCTAAACCTGTTCCTTTTTCATTCGAAGTTCCTTTTTTGATGGTTGGGTGTGCTTCGGTTAGCAATTTATTAATGTAGTCCATACTCATGCCTACACCTTCGTCCTCCACCTTAACAATAACCCTATCCATCTCAGCATAAGCCTCCACCTTAATTTTCTTTCCCTCTGGTGTAAACTTAATGGCATTGGAAACTAAGTTTCTCAACACCACGTATAACATATTTTCATCTGCCTTCACATGCAGGTTGGGTTCTACCTTTAGTACCATTTCAATACCTTTACGGGTGAGTGCCAACTGATACAAGCCACTTACCTTTTTTACCATTTCATTAATAGAAATACGCGTGGGTGAGTATTGTATGCCCCCCATCTGGGATAGTGACCAAAAAAGTGTGTTGTCAATTAAATCAAGTGAGTTAGACACAGAGGCTCTGATGAGCTCAGCATGCTTTTTAACTTCTTCTTTAGTAAAAGTCTCACCATTTTCAATAAGTAAACTCAAAAATCCCTTTAGGGTAGTTAAGGGTGAACGTAAATCGTGTGAGAGAATAGAGAAGATCAAATCCTTTTTCTCATTCAAGTTTGCTAATTGCTCCCTCGACTCTTCAATTTCTTTAGTCCGTATTTTTAATAATTCCTCCAAGCGGTCTTTATCTCGCTTCTCTCGTTTCATGCGCACCCTGAAACTAATCACCGCAATAGCAATAACCATTACAGAAAGAATCAACCTAAACCACCAAGTCATCCAAAATGGTGGTTTAATATAAATAAGTAAAGACTTAATGCGTTCCTCACCAGCGGGGTTCAGTAATTTAACTTTAAATGCATAGGTTCCAGGGCTTAACTGACCGTAATTGGCACTTCCAAAGGGCGCTGATTTTTGCCAGGTTTCATCATAACCCTCCAGTATAAATTCTGCCTGATAACGGCTTGGTCTTCTGTAATCATTGAGACCAAACTGAATTGAAAATGAAGTTTCATCACTTGCCAAATGTATCAGACTGTCTTGTAATACCGACCTTTCCGCTTCGTTAACGTGATTGCCCTTGCGTATCTTTAATGCATAAATAGTGGGTAATAAGGGTATTGATTGTGTCATCGATCGCAAAGGATCAATAATGTTGATGCCGTTAATTCCTCCCAATACAATAGATCCATCCTTCAATTTTAAATCGCACTGTCGATTAAATTCTTCGGCCTGTACTCCTTCGCTTACCTGATAATTCGTAAACCTGCCATGTGGGTCAAGCTTGCTTAACCCCCGATTGGTCGTGATCCAAACATTGCCGAAATCATCAGGTATGGTTGCATACACGGTATTATCGGGCAAGCCAGTCGTATTGGTGAGGTTGCTATGTATTACTAGTTTTTCATCAATTACTGAAATCTCATAAATGCCATAATTCATGGTGGCCAGCCAAATCTTATCCCGCACGGTAGCAACATTCAACACAAGATAATTGGCAGTATCCCTAGGCAAAGGAAAATACGATAACTCATCAGTGCTTGTATTTAAAAGAGAAATGGCGCCATTGGATGCAACCCAAAACCTGTCAGACTCATCAACATACAATACACTTACATTATTGCGCTGTGGCAGTGAATACACTTTAAACTGACCAGTCTTCAAATCAAACTTAAACATGAGCCCTACTACGATGCCATACAGGGTATTTCCTTTTATAATTAGTTGACGCACCCTTTTATCTTTCAGGTAAGATATCGTAGGAGCAAAATGACTAAATGTTTTACTCTTCTTATCAAAGCTTAAAAGACCAATAGAAGTACCTACCAAAATTGTCTGCTCATTCAGCTTTGCAAAAGCGAAAGGCACGATTGATTCTTTATCTGAGAGACCCTTACCCTTGATCGGTATACGTTGAATTCTATTTTCATTACGATCTATCAAATTAATGAACCCACCATCAGTACCCAACCAAACAAGGTTGTCATCCTCAAAAACACTCCGCACCATGTTATCGCTGAGCGAATTGTCATTACTTCGTTGATGATCGTAGTGATCAAACTTTCTTTGTTCCCGGTCGAAAAAATTAATAGCACCATTGGTGCCAACCCAGATCAACCCTGTCTTATCTTCCAAAATTGAGTAACAGTTATTTCCACTCAAGGCTTTGTCTTGATAAATATCATGCTGCAAGTAAATCAACTGGTCACTTTTTGGATTGTATACTGCCAATCCTTCTGCTTTTGTAAGCATCCAGATTAAACCGGTTCTATCTTGATGTATCGCGTTAATTCTACTATAAAAGGGTCTGTCATCTGGCAGAAATTCTTTGACGAGTTTACCCGTTGCGATGTCATACACCATCACACCTTCTTTTTCGGTGCCTACCCATAATTGCTTTTTGTTATCAATTAAGATGGCAGAAGAGCGGGCAGTATGCGGAAATGTTCTGCCGGGTGATTCAAAATTTATGTCATGAGACCTCTGACCATTTAGAAAAAGAGATACACGCTGTACACTACCAACCCATAGACTATCACCTTGTGCCAGCAAAGGAACAGGACCTTTTGACTTGATCACATCTGCTATCATGACCAAGGCATTATCCATCAATTCAAACAAACCATTTGGCGTGCTGATCCATATTCTTCCATCAGCCGTTTCTTCTATATCGTGTATGGTTTCTTCATTTGAATTCAAGTCCGTGATGACGTTGCTCTGATATGAAAATTGCAACAGACCAGCCATACGGGTACCAATAATTAAGCGATCATGTTGTCTATCCCAATGCAATACAGTGATCTGACGCTGGTCTAATAACAAACCTTTGTCAGAGTGGTAAGGGTAGTGCTGAAAATCTTCGCCATTAAACCGAAAGAGGCCACTGCTGGTGCCCAACCAAATCAAGCCAAATTCAGCTTGAAAAATACTGGGGGTAGCTGTTGATTGGATAACGCCAGGAATAGTATAGTGATCAAACAGGATATTTAGTTCACGCGGGGGTGTTTGTGCCTGTACAAGACAGGCCAGTAGAAGCAGAAAGAAGCTTAGACCATGTCGCCCCATAACTAATCTTCCGGATAAGGGATAAATACGAAATTGGTAAACTCTTTATCTATTACAAACAAACAGCAGAATTCATCCGGATCTTTATAAGCTGCAAAGAAAGCATCCCTTTTATCCTCTTCTACCAACCCCCTTTGCAAAAACTCATCGAGGAAAGAAACATAATAAGACCATTGAAGTCCCAACATGTTTCGATCGATTAATACTTGCCCTACAGGCTGTGCTATTTGGCAAATCGGGAAAATAGGGTAATCAAAACCGCTTTTACGAAGCTGATAAGAGGCTTCTTTCAAAGTATCTGCCACACGCACAAAATCCTGTGAAATGGTCCCTAAATATTTGCCGTTTAACTCCGGATCGTTGTTCATAACTATCTGTCTGCGCCACTTAAATAAACACTCCCTGGCCACTTAGTCAGGCAAGCTAATAATTCCCTATTTTTAGTAAAAATAAATTTTCTATGAAGCGAATTTTACTGTCGATTGCACTCATTCTTCCAGGTTGGGTGTATTCGCAAACCTCCACAGAAGCTGAGATAGCAGCCTCTTACCAGGCAAGAAAAAAACTAGCAGAAAGCTCACTGCTCAAACACTACCCTGCCAGAAATATTGGCCCTACCGTTCAGGGAGGCCGCATCATTGATATGGATGTGAACCTGAAGAACACGAAAGAATTTTATGTTGGTTATGCCTCTGGCGGTATTTTTAAAACCGTGAACAACGGCATCACTTTCGAACCTATCTTTGATAACCAGGATGCCTTGGGAGTGGGTGATTTTGTGTTGTCGCAGCAAAATACCAATACACTTTACGTTGGTACGGGCGAGAAAAACAGTAGCCGATCCAGCTATGCAGGTTCTGGTGTCTATAAAACAATCGATGGAGGAAAGACCTGGTCACACCTTGGTTTGCTTAATACGCAGCACATCAGCCGAATTGTATTAGACCCTAATAACGATAACATCGTTTACGTGGCTTCCTTGGGTTCGCTCTATTCAAAAAACCAGGATCGCGGTATTTACAAATCGAGTGATGGTGGTAAAAACTGGAAAAAGATATTCTACTTAAGCGACAGTGTAGGCGTCATCGATCTGGTAATTAATCCGCAGAATCCTAAGCAGCTTATTGCTGCTTCCTGGGATCGCTCCAGAAAAGCTTCTGACTTCAAAGGCAACGGAGAAGGATCCGCCATTTACCGATCGGATGACAGTGGAGCGACATGGAACAAATCTATTGCAGGATTTCCGCAAGGCAAACAAGTGGGCAGAATAGGTTTAGATGTCTGTTTATCTAAACCCAATGTCTTGTACGCTATTCATGACAATCAGGGAGAAGTGCCGGATGCTGCTAAGAAAGAGGCGACCAATTCAGATGCACTCACCTTCGATAGCTTCAAAAGCATGAGTAAGGATGATTTCTTGAAAATAGATGACAAAAAACTGGATGAGTTTTTAAAAGAAAACAGTCTTCCTAAAAAGTATACAGCTGCTCTTGTAAAAAAAGAAATCAGAAGTAATAAATATACACCTGCTGCCATCGCCAATTACTTTGGCGCAGATGCCAATGCCAATCTCTTCAACACTAAAATTATTGGTGCTGAGGTGTATCGTTCTGATAATTATGGAAACACCTGGAAAAAAATGAACAGCTACGACTTAGATGGTGTCTTCTATACCTATGGCTACTATTTTGCTGAAATGAAGGTGACCCCTTCCAATCCCGATGTCATTTACATCTATGGTGTGCCCATGCTTAAATCAAAAGATGGTGGCGTTACCTGGCATCGCCTGGATACACTTAGTGGCGTAAAAGACATTCACGTAGATCACCATGCTGTGTGGGTAAACCCTAATGATCCGCAGCATATCCTGCTCGGCAATGATGGCGGTTTATACCAAAGCTATGACGAAGGTGCCAACTGGATACACATTAACAACATGTCTGTAGGGCAGTTTTATACGGTGAATGTTGACATGGAAACACCTTACAATGTTTACGGTGGTTTGCAGGATAATGGCGTACTGAAAGGTTCCAGCAAATCAATACCCAACGAAACCCCTCATTGGGAGCCCATCTTCGGTGGAGATGGTATGTACGTAGCCCCTGACCCACGCAATAGCAAAATAGTGTATACAGGTTTTCAGTTTGGTAACTACTTTAAGCTTGATAACGGTCGCACCAGCAGAGTAACCCCTGCACACAACATTGGTGAAGCTCCCTACCGCTGGAACTGGAGAACGCCACTGTTACTCAGTAAACATAATCCTGATATCGTGTACATGGCCTCTCAATTTGTACACAGAAGTTTAAATAAAGGCGAGAGTTTTGAGACCATCAGCCCCGACCTAACTAAAAACTTAAAGCAGGGTAATGTTCCGATCTCTACTGTTTCATCTTTCGTAGAATCACCGCTAAAGTTTGGTTTACTTTATGCCGGCAGCGATGACGGAAACGTATGGATAAGTAAAAATGGTGGTGGAGACTGGCAAAATATTACTGCGGGCTTACCCGAAAACCGTTGGGTAAGTTCTGTTTTCGCTTCTCATCATGAAGAAGGTACTGTATTTATTTCTCTGAACGGCTACAGAAATGATGAGTTCAAAACTTATTTATACAAAAGCAATGATTACGGAAAAACCTGGACCAGCATGAAGGGCAATTTACCAGAGTCGGTAGCCAACGTTATCATTCAAGACCCTGTCAATGCCGACCTACTCTACTGTGGTCTGGACAATGGTACTTATGTGAGCTTAGATGGTGGCAACAACTGGAATTTTTTCAATGCTTTGCTCAATGTAGCCTCATACGACATGATGGTGCATCCACGTGAAAACGAATTAATCGTGGGTACACATGGACGCAGTGTTTATGTAACCGATGTAAAGCCACTCCAGCAATTGAAGGATGGAGCCATCAACAAAGCTGTAACGGCTTTTGCTCCTGAAAGCATTCGCCATAGCGCCCGCTGGGGAGAAAAAGCTTTTGCCTGGGATAAAGTGAATGAACCTACAGTGAGCATGCTTTATTATTGTGCCAAAGATGCTAGCGTAAACATTGAGATTACTGACGAAAAAAATTCTGTGATCCGCAAGCTTACTACTAACGCTAAAGCAGGCTTTAACACTTTGACATGGGATGTAAAAGTTCAGGATGTGACTCCCCCTGCCAAAGGAAAAACAAAGACTCCTGCTACAGAAAGCGCATTAAAATATGCAGCGAAAGGCAAATACAAAATCAAAATGACAAGCGGTACTGAGAGCAGCGAAACTACGTTGGACATTAAATAATTAAAAGTTCAAATAAGAGTACATAAAGCCTGTAGTGCGCTCATGTGGTGTACTGCAGGCTTTTTATTTTTCAAGTAATTAGTACTAACAATGGAAACTCACTGATGCCACTCAAAATGCAAACACATTACATACCCAGGGTTAATACCATGGATTACCCTGAGCCTTCAATAAATCTTCACTGAATATCTTTAGTTCGGGGAAGAATAAAGTAAACTCCTTTTCAAAAGCATCATAGTGCTCTTCCAAATCAGCCGTAGCTTGTTCCATCTTAGAAATAAATGAGGCACGCCTTGCCATACCACTCAAAGCGCGCTGTATCCCTTCTACCTTCGAGTAATTCACTAGCCAGTTTCCCCTGATCATGTGGGGCATTAAAAAATTTACTTGCGCTGGCAGTGGATAAGGCCTGTTTTGAAGCAATTCATAACAAGCGTCTGCATAATCTGGCAATAACTCGGCATGATAACGCGACCACTGTCTTGCCAGAAAATGGTCGTAATAAATATCAACAATCACTCCGGCATAGTGCCGGTACTTTTCCCAAAGACGCTTTTTACTGGAAGCCACCATCGGATGTGAATCAGTAAAAGCATCAATTTGCCTGTGTAGTTCTATGCCTAGAGCCACTTTTTCGGGAAAGCGGTCCTTCAGGTTTCTGCCTTTCACAAAGTCGCCAATGAAATTTCCCGTCATAACATCCGGGTCTGAGCCCGACAAATAGAGATGTGCCAGAAAATTCATTCATCCTAAAGGTATTGGTTATTTCTCATTTACTTGTTAGGTTGAAGTGCATTTGCTAAACCTGTAACTATGGCTCTACTTGCCCAAATGAAATTATTAATCAACCTGGCCCGTATTGATGGTGAGGTGGCTACGCGTGAAAGAAACTACATCCGCAATATTGGCCTGGCCAATGATGTCAATGCGGCTGAAATTGAACCCCTGTTCGAGCAAAGACATGATCTGATTGTGCCTACCGATTTAACAGACGACCAAAAATTCGATTACATCTTCAGTCTTGTTCAACTCATGAAAATTGATGAGCGTATGTATAAAGAAGAAATTATGTTTTGCTCAAAAATCGCCTCCAAACTTGGCTACGATGAGCAAGTGATGTTTGACTTAATGTTGCACGTAAAATCTGCCGCCATGGGCAGCGATGAGGTGAACGCACTCAAAAACTTGACTAAGAAGTTTCTCTCCTAATATTTACTCAACCTACCTATAAAGAAATTATTACTCACGGCCTTTGCCCTGACAACATTACTTCAGGCTCAGGCACAAAAGACCTACCTACACTGTGGCAACCTAATTGATGGTAAATCGAAAGAGGTGCTAAGCCAGATGACCATCATTGTTGAAGGTCAAAAAATATTGGCGATTGAAAAGGGTTACAGCAAACCCGGATCGGCTGATAAGCTAATTGACCTGAGCAAAAAGACGGTTATGCCAGGCTTAATCGACATGCACTTGCACTTGGAAAGTGAAACGAATAAAGATCAGGCCTTGATGCGCTTTACTTCTAACGAAGCAGACATCGCTTTCCTCTCTACCTTGTATGCTAAAAAAACATTAATGGCTGGGTTCACTACTGTAAGAGATTTGGGCGGATCCGGTGTTAACATTTCTCTGCGCAATGCTATAGCAGCGGGCATCATCACATCAGCCAAATCTATTGTTACTACAGGCGGGCATGCAGATCCCACCAATGGTTATCGCAAAGACTTGATGGGTGACCCAGGGCCAAAAGAAGGTGTGATCAACTCACCAGAAGAAGCCAGGCAAGCTGTGCGCCAACGCTATAAAGATGGATCTGACATGATCAAGATTACCGCTACCGGTGGCCTGCTCAGCATTGCTAAAGATGGCTCTGGTCCGCAGTTTACCAATGAAGAATTAAAGGCCATTATAGAAACTGCCAAAGACTATGGCATGCACACGGCCGCTCATGCCCACGGTACTGAAGGCATGAAACGTGCTGTACTGGCTGGTATTACCACCATTGAACACGGCACTTTAATGGACGATGAGATTAGGGCTTTAATGAAAGAGAAAGGCACCTACCATGTACCCACTATTTTTGCCGGCATGTTTGCTGCTAAGCAAGCTAAAGTGATGGGTTATTATCACCCACTGGTTGTGCCTAAAGCATTGGCCATTGGCTCTCAAATACAAGATACTTTTTCCAAGTCTTATAAAGCAGGGGTTAAAATAGCTTTTGGTACGGATGCAGGTGTGTATCCCCATGGCGAGAACGGAAAAGAATTTGTTTATATGTTAGCGGCAACAAAAAATCGGGAAGGAGATTGCAACTAAACAGCCCGATCATGGGTCAATATAGAAACAGATTAAATATGAGAAAAATAGCATTATTAATTGTAGTCACTACAGCACTTCTAGCTTGTAAGGAAGAAGTCAATAAAGTAGAGGAAGCTGGTTTGCATAAGCTTCGAATCAGGAATGAGACACCCTACCTCTTTGACAATGTATATGTAAAAATCGGTGAGAGTGAAAATAATTATGGTCCGGTGAAGCCCAATGAGAATTCTGATTATAAGAATTTTGACCGAGCTTCTTACCCTTTTATCAAAGTAAACACACAAGGACAAGAAAAGGAATTTCAGATTCAACCTTTTGAAGCACCACCTTTTGAAGTGAACGATAGAAATACAGTATCACCTCCGTTAACGTGCGTGATTCACGTTAATGAGCAAACTAATGAATTGGGTGTATATTTTATTGAATGACAAGCGACTACGGTGACAGTATATTGCTTAGAGAAACCCAGACATTTTCGATAGTACGAATGCAGCCGCTAACAAAATGTTTGCGCAATGGTGGGGTTCAGCTTAAGCTATAAGTTTATATCTTCGTTCAACGTTTGGTCACGTGGGACAGTGAAGTGTTTCAAAGTCTCACCACTGCGCAAACACAAACGGTAGAGGCTGGCATGCAAGCCATAGAAACCATTCAATCGGCTACTATTGTCAACGCAAGCATTTTAGGTATGGCCGATAAGATAGGCAGCCTAAAAGCAGACAAGCTGGCTGATATTGTTGCCACAGATGATAATCCGATTAAGAATATTAAAACAATGGAAGCGGTGAGCTTCGTAATGAAGGAAGGAAGAATCTACAAACAATAAATAAGCAATCAAGTAAAACAAAAATCCCATGCGGCATAAATCACTGCGTGGGATTTTAATTTAATCAGGCCTTAGGTACTGTAAAGGTAAAGGTGCTTCCTTTTCCTTCGGCACTCACTACTGATATCTCGCCACCATTTTTCTCTACAAACTCTTTACAGAGAATCAAACCAAGACCGGTTCCTTTTTCGTTGGCCGTGCCACGGGTACTGTACGGAGAAGTCTTATCGAATAACATTTTGAGCACCTCTGGGGTCATGCCCACCCCATCGTCTTGCACACTGATCTTCCACCATTTGCCATAATCTTCTGAGTACAAACTTATATGACCACCTGAATTGGTAAACTTGATCGCATTGGTTACCAGGTTACGGATGACCAGGTTAATAGTGTTGGCATCTGCAAAAGCATAGGTGTCTTCTGGTATATCGTTAGCAAAATCGATTTTCTTCTCTTGCACAGAACCAAGCATCTGTAAGTTTTCTGCGGCTAACTTTCTCATGTCAATGTTAGCTGGCTGCAAACTTAGTTTGTCCATTTGCAGCAAAGTCCAGTCGAGTAAATTATTGAGCAAGGTACGTGTGTGGTTGAAGCGTATTTTCAACTCCTGTACATTTCTCTTCATGTCTTCTGGTGACAAAGCGCCACGATCCATCAAGTCGAGCAGTCCGGCAAGTGCATTAATAGGCGAGCGTAAATCGTGAGAGATAATGGAAAAGAATTTGTCTTTCACCTGATTCAATTTCTCAAGCTCCACACTACGCTTTTCAGTTTCTTCGTGGTGCTTAATCAATAATTGGTTAATCTGTTTTCTTCTCTGGCCGCTTCGGTAAATAGTCACTAACAGAATACCAGCCATGGCTGCCAAGATCACAAAAATGTTACGAATAAATTCCTGCTTCTTAATCTCGCTCTTTTGCACTTCTTCCAATCGGCTCAATTGTGCAATGCGTGAATCCTTTGATTCTGTTTCAAAGCGCATTTGATCACGAAATAACTTCTCGTTCATCTCCTGGCTAAAGAGTGAGTCTTCCAGTAGCTTATAAGATTTATAGTACTGCAAAGATTTTTTAAAGTCGCCCTTCTTCTCCCAAAGGCTTGATAGGTTGTTGTAGGCGCGTATCTCCAGCGTTCTGGCGTTGAGCCCTTGCGCTATGCCCAAGCCCTTTTCAAAAGCTGACCTTGCTTCTTCAAACTTGTTTTGCCTGGCGTAAATCTGTCCGCGTCCTAGCTCAACCGCAGCTATGCCCAGGTTATTTTTTGTCATGGTATAATCGGCCAGGGCTGAATCATAATAAGAAAAAGCAGTCGAATACTCACCCTTTAGTGTGTACACACTGGCCATTCTCGACATGGTTCGCGGCTCTAAAATCTGGTCTTTAAATACACGAAGTATAGCCAATGATTGATTCAGTAATAGTAAGGCCGAGTCATATTTTCCCTGGCGAATCATCAAATCTCCCAACTCATCCAATGAATATGGTTCCCCATATAAATCGCCTGCCATCACACTCATTTTTCTTGATAGTTCTAAATGATTTTTTGCCCTGTCATATTGCCCCAATACTTTAAACACTCTACCCACATTATGTAAGGCTACTGCCATCAATATTGAATCAGCTTTTTGGTTAGCAATGCGATAGCTTTGTGTGAAATAAAAATAGGCCTCATCGTACTCCCCCAAATCGTAATAATGGTCGCCCACCATATTGTAAGCGCCAGACATTTGAAGACTGTCCGATATCTTAATGGCATTCTGCAAATACTGTGTGCTGTAACGAAGAGCCGTTGAATAATCTCCCAGTAAAATCTGAGTAAAACCCATGTTTCGGTAAGCAGCATTCAGAGCCCAGGGCTCGTTCATACGCTCTGCCAGCTCAACAGCCTTTTGCGCGTAGTCGAGACTTTTTGAAAAATCTACGGATTCATACTCAACCGAAAGATTTACAAGCAACCTCATCTTAGTCGAGTCTTTAAGACTTCTCTGAAGGCTTGTTTCAAGGCTGTCGATTTTCGCATTCTGCGCAACAGACAAAGAGGCTGTAAAAGCCAAAAAACAGGTTAAAAAATATTTCAAGCGAGTAAAATTTTCCATACAGCCGAAACGATTAAAAAGAATAAAGCAAAGGGCACTAAATACTTCCAGCAAACATTCATCAGCTGGTTAATTCTCAAACGCGGGAAAGTCCACCTGGCCCACATTTGAATGATCACAAAAAACAGAGCCTTCCCCATGAGCCAAAAAACGCCCCAAGCGGTGGCTGTCCATGTCCCCACAGTTCCATTCGTCCAATCTGCCAATCGCAGTGAACCAATATTCGGAAGCGGGGAATACCAACTACCAAAGAACAAAATAGCACCAATTATGCTAACGAGCAACATCATGGCATATTCGGCCAGCATGATGATGGCCCAGCGAAAACCAGAATATTCAGTTTGAATGCCTGCTACCAACTCCGATTCAGCCTCCGGTAAATCGAAAGGGGCACGATTGCTTTCTGCTAAAGATGCGATGAAAAAGATCAGCCATACAGGTAAAAGAACAGGCATCCTTATCACATTCCAGGTAAAGAAGCCACCCCAGGTGGAAGTATCGCCAAGGGCTTTGATGCCAAACAAATAACTCATTCCCTCCGCATGCACCCCTTGTTGTAAGGAGATAGTATGAAGATCCATGGTGCCTGCTATCATACAAACGGTTAATACCGTAAGTCCTAGGGGTACTTCGTAGGAAAGCAACTGTGCCGCGGCCCGAAAAGCACCTAAAGTACTATACTTATTATTTGAGCTCCAGCCTAGCATGATCAGGGCCATCACATCCAGCGAAACAATGGCCAGCAAAAAGAAAACACCTGAATGAATAGCAGCACCCTGAAAGGAGGCGCCCACTGGCAATACACTGAAACCGGCAAAAACCGCTGCAAAAGCCAACAATGGCGCTAACAAAAAGACAAAGCGCTGGGCAGCCGAGGGTACAATATCCTCTTTTTGAATAAGCTTGAGTAAATCGGCCACCGTTTGCAACAAACCATAAGGACCGGTTTCCATGGGACCGAGTCTGTCCTGCATAAATGCCGACACTTTGCGTTCGGCATAAATAGCGAACACCACATAAACCAACAGAACCGGCAAATAGAAAAAGAAACTCAAGGCATTGAATTTCACGAAAGATAAAAAAGCCTGTCAAGAAACCACCCAAGCCAGTATATAATTATAGGCTATGCTCATGGCCAAGGCAAGGATTTACTCCCACAAGCGATGCTTCTCCAGGTGCACCACTTCCCCGAAGAACAATTTGGTACTGGCTTCAAATGATTCTGTATAATCAGAAACTAAAAACTTATGTGGAGCTGGCAAACCCTGATGCAATAAACCTGTGTCCGTCAAATACTTCTTTAAAGAACTGGCCACTTCTTCTGAAGAATCCAGCACTGCCACTTGCTGTTGATAATACGCGCCAATCTCTTTTTTAATAAGCGGATAGTGCGTGCAGGCCAGGATTAAGGCATCAATGTTTTGCAAAGCAGGATCGCCCAGGTACTGCGCAATAATGTCATGACTGATACGGTTATCAAAAAAACCTTCTTCAATCATGTGCACCAGCAAAGGAGTAGCTAACTGCTGCAAATGTATGCTTGTGTCGATGGCTGCAAGCTTCTGTGCATATACATTGGACTGCACCGTTCGTTTGGTGCCGATCAAGCCTACCCGTTTACCGCTAAATTGGTCTACCACCAACGAAACCATAGGGTCGATTACATTGATGATGTGGGCGCGCTTCCCAACATATTCTTTTAACAGATCTGTAGCAGCCGAGCTGGCCGAATTGCAGGCAATCACAATCACCTTGCAGTTCATCTTCAGCAACACATCGGCTATCTTGATTGAATAGGCCTGAATGGCGGCTTCAGATTTATCTCCATAAGGCAAGTGCGCTGTGTCACCAAAATAAATCATAGACTCGTGTGGCAGGGCCTGCTGTATAGCATGCGCTACAGTGAGCCCACCAATACCACTATCAAAAATACCAATGGGTTGATCAGGAGACATACAAGAATTAATGATGCGAATTTGAACAATTATTTAATGATTCTCATCCTCAATATTAATAATCAAAAATTTAACAACATCTGTAGACTTATTACTTACTTCGTTGTTACAGATACCTAAGCAGTACACACATGATTAGCTTTCCTCCCTGCAAGATTAACCTGGGACTTAATGTCATCGAAAAAAGAAGTGATGGCTATCACAACCTTGATACGGTATTCTATCCTATCCCCCTTACTGATGTGTTAGAGGTACTTCCAGCTACGACTACCCAATTCTTTCCAAGCGGGACTTTAATTCCCGGAGATGCCAAGGATAATTTATGCTTGCGCGCTTATGAGCTGTTGAAAAAGGATTTTGATCTGGACCTGGTGGCGATTCATTTACACAAAGTTATCCCTACAGGTGCAGGACTGGGTGGAGGTTCTGCCGATGCGGCTCATACCTTGCGTCTGCTCAACCAGGTATTTGAACTGTCACTCAGCAAAACACAACTGCAAGGCTATGCCCAACAACTGGGTAGCGATTGTGCTTTCTTTATGGAAGATGAGCCTATGTTGGGAACAGGCCGCGGTGAAATCCTTTCACCCATTCAACTTTCGCTTAAAGGCAAATACCTGGTGCTGTTAAAACCTGAGATACATGTATCAACCGCTGAGGCTTATCGCGGGGTAAAACCCATGCGCAGCCAACCCGGTGTGCAGGAAGTTATTGAACAAGTGCCCTTAACAGACTGGAAAAAGTTTTTGAAGAATGATTTCGAGCCTTCGGTTTTTGCGGCTCACTCTGTTATCAAAGAATATAAAGAACAACTGTATGCAGAAGGTGCCGTCTATGCCAGCATGAGTGGCTCCGGGTCATCGGTTTTTGGCATCTTCGATCATGCCATCGACTTTGATCATCCGCATACCATTTGGCAGGGTGAATTAAGCTTGTAAAGGATCAGGATTAAACTTGCGTTTCAATACCGGGTAGCCGGCTACGGCCAATAGAATAATAAGAGTGCCCAAATAAAACTGGATGTTCATTTTTTCAGTGCTGCCAAAAATCAATACAGCCAGGATGATGCCATAGACCGGTTCTAAGTTGAGCGATAGCTGCATGAAGAATACCGACAGGCGTTTCATCAAATCGACTGATACAGAAAAAGCATAGACCGTACAAACAATGCTAAGCACCAATATGCACAGCCAGTCAATCCAGTCAGCCGCAAAGTTTACCTGATAACCAGTATCTACTAAGGTAGTATGAATACCAAGGTATACCAGTGAACCTATGCAGGCGCCTACCATTTCAAAAAAAGTAATCTGATACGTACCGACTGATCTGCCCAGGCGTTGATTCAAGGCAAAGAATAAGGCAGACAAGAAACCGGAGAATACACCCAGCGCCAAGCCCAGCGGATAATCAAAATCGAAAGAGAAAATCACATACAAACCAACGATCACTAGCGAGCCGAGCAATACCTCATAGCCCCGCACCTTGCGTTTGGTAAAGATGGGGTCCAACACCGATGCCCATAGAGAACCCGTGGCAATACCCACCAAACTAACAGAAGCATTCGACACGCGGGCAGAGGCAAAGAAAGTAATCCAATGGGCCGCTACCACAAAGCCAACCATGAGGAGCTTCGGCAAGTAACCAGCCGGTACTTTAAAATGCTGTTTCACCACCAGGATAAGCAAGCCCATGCCTGCAGCCGCAGTAAGGGTGCGCAATACCACCAGTTCAATGGCAGGAATTTTAATAAACAAGCCGAGGATGGCCGTGAAGCCCCATAAGAAAATGATGAAATGAAGTTTGAGGTAATCGGTTGTACTGGCCATTAGCGCGGAACGTATTTATACATGACACCTGATATGATCGCGAAGATGATATTGGGTATCCACACTGAAATTTGAGGGGGCGTTGAGCCTGCTTCTGCAAAAGTTCTGAAAAGCATGAAGAACAAAATGAATAAGAAAGACAAGGCAAAGCCCAGGGCAATTTGTAAGCCTGTACCACCCCGACTTTTACGCGAGGCCACAATAACCCCCATAAAGGTTAAGATAAAAATGGTGAAGGGCGATGAGAAGCGCGTGTGCAATTCCACCTCATATACCTCAACGCCCGTGGAGCCCCTGGCTTTTAATGTTGTGATGTATTCTTCCAATTCATTGATGGTCATGCCATCAAACTTGCGGTAATCATTTTCAAATTCTTTAGGTGTAATAACTAATGTTGTATCCATACTCACACCCATCTTTATGGCTCCCCGCATAGGTTCATTATTAACATCTTCAAAAATGCCGTCCACTTTTCTGATGTTCCAATCGTATATCGTCCACTTATACTTGGTCGAATCCCACACAATGCGGTTGGCTGTGAGTTTTTCTACCAAGCGCATACTGTCGAACTTCTCGATAGAGAAATTATAGCCGGTAAAGGTGGTATTATTATAAGATTGCATGTAGAGGTATACATCCGGAGCTACCTGTAAATGAATGTTGCGCTTATCGTAATAATACTTGCTCTTTAAATACTGCAACTCAAAGGCTAATCGATCCTTATTAGAATTAGGGATTACCCAGCCATTGAACCAAAAGCTTAAGCCTGCAATGAAAGCAGCCCCTAAAAAATAGGGTAATAACATTCGTCTGAAACTTACCCCACTGCTCAGGATGGCAATCACTTCGGTATGCCCCGCCATGCGTGCACACACATATACTGTGGCAATGAACACAGTGATAGGTGTAACCAAGCCCCCGACCCAGGGCAGAAAATCCAAATAATAACTTAAGATTTGTTCTCCTGTCAGGGCATTCTTGGAGTACTTATCCATTTTCTCCGTCAGGTCGATCACACAAATGATGGCCAGCAGAATAAGCACCACAAAGAAGAAGGTGCTGAGAAAACGCTTGAGTATGTATTTATCTAATAACTTCATTACACTTTAATCAACTGACGACTCTGGCAACTCAACAGACACAAACCTCCACCCCAACTAAAATCCAACATCTTGCTACTGATGCCTTTAATCTTACATCTTGTGTCTCTAATCTAAGGTCTTGTTACTTATGTCTAACGTCTTACTACTTACAACTAACGTCTAAAAACAATGCCTACAAACGCCTGCTCACCTTCTTCACCATTTCATTCTTCCACGAAGCAAAACTTCCCTCCAAAATTCTTTTCCTTGCTTCTTTGACCAGCCAAAGGTAGAAAGTAAGGTTATGAATGGAAGCAATTTGCGCGCCTAAAATTTCTTTGTTGATAATCAGGTGACGCAAATAGGCTTTTGAATGGAAGGTGCTGACATAACCACCCAGAGCAGCATCCACAGGCGAGAGGTCATCTTTCCACTTTTCATTTCTTATATTGATGATGCCTTCTGTGGTAAAGAGCATGCCATTCCGCGCATTGCGGGTAGGCATTACACAATCAAACATATCAATGCCCAAGGCGATGCACTCTAAAATATTTTCGGGTGTGCCCACCCCCATCAGGTAGCGAGGCTTGTCTTTCGGCAAAATGCCGCACACCAGGCTGGTCATGGCATACATATCTTCGTGAGGCTCTCCAACCGATAAGCCACCGATGGCATTGCCCCATTGGTTTTGGGAAGCGATAAATTCCGCAGATTGTTCACGCAAATCTTTGTATACACTGCCTTGTACAATCGGAAAGAGTGCCTGCTCATAACCATACAAGGGCTCTGTGCTGTTCACCCTGTCCACGCAGCGTTTCAGCCAGCGATGGGTCATGTGCATAGAATCTTTTGCGTACTTGTACTCGCAAGGGTAAGGCGTGCACTCATCGAAGGCCATGATAATATCAGCTCCGATACTGCGCTCTATATCCATGACCCGCTCAGGGGTAAAGCTGTGTTTCGAGCCATCGATGTGCGATTTAAATATGACACCCTCCTCGGTAATTTTTCTATTATGTCCCAGCGAATACACCTGATACCCACCACTGTCGGTTAAAATAGGTTTTTGCCAACCATTAAAGTGATGCAGCCCTCCTGCCTTCTCCAGCAGCTCGGTACCTGGCCTTAAATAGAGGTGATAGGTATTGCCCAGAATAATCTGTGCTTTGATGTCGTGCTCCAGTTCACGTTGGTGCACAGCCTTGACAGAGCCTGCCGTACCCACAGGCATGAAAATAGGGGTTTCAATATCGCCATGGGCTGTGTGTAAAACACCGGCCCGGGCCGCAGATTGACTATCGGTAGTCGATAAGGTGAATTTCATGGAATGACTAGCGTGAGCAGGTATAATAAAGAACGCAAATTAGGGAAAATTATGCTGCCCTAAGCTTGCCTTGAGGCCCATAGCGGGAAGACCTGGAAAAATGAAGACATAAAAAAACCTCTGCCGGGGGCAGAGGTTTTCAATTTAGTTGGCTTTCCATTATTTAATTTTTTTAGTGAAAGATAAACCCTTAATCAGCTTGTAGTCGGGGTCTGCAGCACCCAAGGTTGCTCTGAAGTAAGATTTCACCGTCATCATTAAATACCACAGCGATTGTGGTGCCGTGTAGAAAAGCGTGTTACGATTTATGAGCGCCTGTTTCCAGGCCATCTCTGCCTCTTTCATGGCTTCCTGCGCGGCACGCAATTCTTCTACCTGATTCCACAGTGCTGCCACTGTATAGCGACCATCGAGGGCTTTGTAGTGCGGATCCCTGGCGACCATATCCACCAAATCGCTGAAGCGTTGAAGCCTTGAATTAAAGTCTTGGCCGAAGCCACTTCTTTCTGTCGACTTCTCTTCTGCATTGGCAGGATTGTGCGCTGCCGAACCCGGTACCCCACGATAAATCTTAGCAAACACGCGGCTGGCGTAGCCAATGATCTGTGGATCTGCTTCACTGACTCTTAGCACATGAGAAATGCCTGAGGCTGTAGCCTCTGCTTTGGCGTACACATTGTTGCGATGAATCATCGCCTGCTTGCGCACGTTGGCAGCCGCTCTCAACTCATTCAGTGCTTGCTGTGCTTTGGCTAACACTGACTGCATTACCGTTACCTGGAGGTTTTGGTTTCCGGGTTTGTACTTTCCTCCCAACCCGGTGCAAAAGCCCAAGAGCTTCTCGAAGGCCTGCACGTTTTCTGTGTGTTTCATAAACTTGTTGGTTTATATCACAACTAACGCAGGGCCTAATGGCAGGTTGCCGTGCTTTAAAGTATTTTTGAAACTAAATTTTTTCAGTAAAGCCTAACCTTGCTGCAGGCCTTTCGTTTAATAGCATTTCTTTTTGAAACCATCTCTACACTTCTTATGTTCTCATCACCGGTCATCGTAGGTTACCTGGCGCTCAAGGTAAACGCACTGGCGACAAGCTTGCATGCTTATAGAAGAAATACTATTTAGCTTATAACCTGGCAATGCACTTTGCGTAGGGAGGTGTTTTTAGGATTCAAAAGGGAAATATGAAATCACGAGGCTTCTGGATATCTCTTTTAAGAAAAAAAATTGTAATCCGATACTTGTTGATGATAAATTATATTCAGGCGTTAATAAGACATCAAAATTTGATTCCAAGTAAAAGTTATTCGCAGTACCTAATATGGGTGATAAAGTCATTTTTGATTTATACGCCTCATGATTATATTTGATATAGCCAGTTGCCTCTCGTTTTGTAGAAGTAGCCCACCTCAAAAAGAAAACTGGTTAAATGCCTGTCTTTAATGACATTAATTGTCGCTGATAGTGCCTAGCTTAAAGCAAATAAGAAAGCTTAGATAATAAAAAAGCCCCGTATTGTAAGACGAGGCGACTTTAATGTTTTCACAACGGAATAATCCTTATTGTGATTTGCTTCAGATTGTAGACAAATATAGAAAAAAGAGAATAATATGAAAAAGATTTTAGGATTGGATTTGGGGACAACTTCGATAGGCTGGGCTTTAGTAAATGAGGCTGGGCAAAGCCACGAAAAATCTTCAATTATCAAATTGGGTGTTCGGGTAAATCCCCTGACAGTTGATGAGCAACAAAATTTTGAAAAAGGAAAAAGTATCACCACAAATGCAGACCGCACCTTAAAACGAAGCATGCGCAGGAATCTTCAGCGTTATAAGCTCAGACGTGAAAATCTAATTGAATTACTAAAAGGGCATAAGTTCATAACAGACGAAAGTATTCTATCAGAAAATGGTAATAGCACCACTTTTGAGACTTATCGTTTAAGAGCCAAAGGAGCAACAGAAAAAATATCACTCGAAGAATTTGCTCGTGTCTTACTCATGATAAACAAAAAAAGAGGATACAAAAGTAGTCGTAAAGCAAAAGGAACGGAAGAAGGCTCCTTAATTGACGGAATGGAGATTGCAAAAAAACTGTATAACGAAAACCTCACCCCTGGGCAATACTGTTTACAACTCATTGAGACAGGGAAAAAATATTTGCCTGACTTTTATCGCTCTGACTTAGAGGAGGAATTTAATAAGGTTTTTGAAACGCAATTAACGTTTTACCCAAATCTGCTTCCGCCTGCGCTTAAAGAAGAACTACGTGGCAAAAAACGAGATGCAGTTTGGGCGATTTGCGCCAAACACTTTAAAGAAAAAGGTTTTGAGTTAGTAGGCATTAAACGACAAGGTAAACTGGATGAACAGAAGAGAGAGAATTACGCCTGGCGCGTAAAAGGCTTGAGCGAAAAATTAGATCTTGAACATCTAGTTATTGTTTTGCAACAAATTAACATTCAACTCAACGCCTCTAGCGGCTATCTCGGTGCAATAAGCGACAGGAGCAAAGAGCTTTACTTTAACAAACAAACAATTGGGCAATACCAAATGACTGTGCTTGATAAAAATCCTAATGCAAGCTTACGCAACATGGTTTTCTATCGTCAGGATTATTTAGATGAATTCACAACAATTTGGGATCAGCAAGCAAAACATCATAAAGTATTAACACAAGAATTGAAAAAGGAAATCCGAGATGTCGTCATCTTCTATCAGAGGCGGCTTAAAAGCCAGAAAGGACTCATCAGTTTCTGCGAATTTGAAAGCAGACAAATTGAGGTTGAAATTGATGGAAAGAAGAAGATAAAAACCATAGGTAGCCGTGTTATTCCTCGCTCCTCTCCTCTGTTTCAGGAATTTAAGATATGGCAAACACTAAATAATATTGAGGTATATGGAAGAGGACAGAATAGTAGAAGAAACACAAAATATACTCTACTAGAAAATCAGGTTTTACAAAATGAAAGGCGCGGACTATTGCCAGAAGAAAAAGAATTATTAGCTAAGATACTTTCTACTAAAGAAAAATTAAGTAAAGCCGAAGCTTTAAGTCTCTTATTCGATAATTCGAAAGACTTTGATATCAATTTTAAGGAAATTCAGGGAAATATCACTCAGGCAAAATTATTTGAAGCCTATCACAAAATTGCAGAAGCTACTGGTCACGAACTCGAGCTAAAAAAATTCGATCAGGAAATTTTGAGTAGCCTCAAAAGTGTTTTTGGTGGACTCGGCTACAGCACCGATATTTTTCATTTCGATTCCTCAAAACCATTAGACAATCAGGCACTTTATAAACTTTGGCATTTACTCTATTCTTTTGAGGGCGACAATTCCAATACAGGCAATGAAAAACTCATCAACAAATTAATAAACGATTACGGTTTTGATAAACAAGCGGCCTCGATTCTTGCCAACGTAACCTTCTTAGACGATTATGGAAATCTGAGTGCTAAAGCAATTCGTAAAATTTTACCTTATTTGAAAGAAGGGAATCTCTATAATGTTGCCTGTGAATATGCAGGCTACCGACACTCCAAATCCTCATTAAAAAAAGAAGAAATTGAAAACAAAATATACAAAGAACGACTAGACATCTTACCAAAAAACTCCTTCAGAAATCCTGTTGTAGAGAAAATTCTCAACCAAATGATTAACGTAATAAATACGATAATCAGCACTTATGGCAAGCCTGATGAAGTAAGGATTGAGTTGGCGCGTGAACTGAAAAAGAACGCCAAGCAGCGAGAAGAACTTTCAAAATCAATCGAGACCACAACTAAACTACACACAGAAATTAAAACAAAGCTGGAAAAAGAGTTCGGATTATCGAATGTTAGTAGGAACGATATTATTCGCTACAAACTATATGCAGAATTGAAAGACAATGGCTTTAAAACACTTTACTCTGGCACCTACATCGAACCTGGGAAATTGTTCAGTAAAGAATTTGATATCGAACACATCATTCCACAATCACGCCTGTTTGATGATTCTCTTTCGAATAAAACCCTAGAATTACGAAGCATTAACATTGAAAAGGGAAATAGGACAGCTTACGATTTTATCAAAGAAAAGTATGGGGAATCTGGGAGCGAAAACAGCTTAGATAAGTTTTTGATTCGCTTGGACGATCTGCATAAAAAGGAGATTCTTTCCAGGGCAAAACTCAATAAACTAAAAATGTCGGAAAATGATATTCCGGAAGGATTCATCAATCGTGATCTGGGTAATACACAATACATTACCAAATATGCCAAGACAATTTTGAATGATTTGGTTAAATCCGTAATCAGCACAACCGGCTCTATAACCGAGCGCTTACGTGAAGATTGGCAATTAGTAGACGTGATGAAAGAACTGAATTGGGATAAATACAATTCACTCGGATTAACAGAAATTCTTGAAAAGAAAGACTATGAAGGGAACAAAATAAAAATTCGCAGAATAAAAGACTGGACAAAACGAAATGACCACAGGCATCATGCGATGGATGCGCTTACTGTTGCCTTTACAAAACATCAACACGTTCAGTATTTAAATAATCTGAATGCGCGAAGTGATAAAAGTTCGGCCATATACGGCATAGAACAAACCGAACTTTATAGAAACGAAAAGGGTAGATTACTATTTAAGCCTCCGTTTCCACTCAATGAATTTAGAGCAGAAGCAAAAAAACACTTAGAAAATACATTAATTTCGATTAAAGCAAAAAACAAAGTAGTCACCACCAATATCAACAAGGCAAAGAATAATGTAATAACAAAGATCAAAGGAAAGGATAACACAGAAAAAATAGTTAAAGGACAAATCACCAAAACACCACGAGGCCAACTACACTTGGAAAGTGTTTATGGCAGCCAAAAGCAATACACAACAAAAGATGAAAAGATAGGGCCATCATTTGACGAAACGAAAACCCTTACTGTTAGTAAAAAAACTTATCGCGAAGCACTGTTGGCGCGCCTGCATGAAAACAGCAATGATCCCAAAAAAGCATTCAGTGGTAAAAATTCACTCAGCAAAAATCCAATCTATTTAAATCCTGAAAAAACACTTACTGTTCCTGAAAAGGTTAAAACAGTGGCCTTGGAAACAATTTATACTATCCGCAAAGAGATTTCTCCCGATCTAAAACTAGACAAAGTAGTTGATACTGGTGTTAGAAGAATTTTAGAAAGTCGCTTAAAAGAATACCACGGAGATGCGAAGAAAGCATTTTCTAATTTGAACGAGAATCCGATTTGGCTTAATAAAGAAAAAAGAGTCTCGATTAAACGCGTAACAATTACTGGCATCAGTAACGCAGAAGCACTTCATGAGAAAAGAGATAAAAATGGAGCACTCATTTTAGACCAGAATCGGCAAACCCAAGCAGTTGATTTTGTAAATACCGGCAATAACCACCATGTGGCGGTATATCGCGATGCGGAAGGGAACTTACAAGAAAATGTAGTGTCCTTTTATGAAGCCGTAACACGGAGAAATGCAGGCTTACCTATTATTGACAAAGACTACAATAAAAGTGAAGGATGGGAGTTTTTATTCAGTATGAAACAAAACGAATATTTCGTTTTCCCGAACGAAAAAACAGGATTCAATCCCAAAGAAATTGATTTACTAAGTCCTGACAATTATTCAATAATAAGTCAGAATTTATTTAGAGTTCAGAAATTTTCAAAAGTAATATACGGTAATTCAGCTGTAAGGGACTATGTATTCAGGCATCACTTGGAAACCACAATTAATGATAGAAAGGAGCTAAAGGATATTACTTTTAAAAGCATTAAAAGCTTGCCAATCTTCAATGATGTAGTGAAGATCAGAATAAATCACATTGGTCAAATTATAAGTGTTGGCGAATATTAATTATTTAAGACATTTGGTAGCCGGAAAACCATACCACCTATATACCCACGCCAATGGCTTCGAAAATCTTTTCCGCAGCCAAGAGAATTACCGTTACTTTTTAAAACGTTACGAGTATTTTATTCCGAGCGTAGCCCATACGCTCGCGTATTGTTTGATGCCTAACCATATTCACTTTTTAATTCGAATAAAAGAAGAAGCGGAGATCATAGCGAAATTTCAATCCTCCAAGGTTTCTTCGGATGCAAAAGCAAACCCTGGAGGATTGATAGAAAAAAGAATTTCGCAACAATTCAGCAACCTCTTTAACACCTACACCAAAGCCTTTAATAAAATGTATGCCCGTAGGGGCAGCCTCTTTATTCCCAACTTCAAGCGAAAAGAAATTACTGACGATCAATATTTCACGCAACTCATCCATTACATCCATGCTAACCCCGTCCATCATGGTTTTGTCAAAACCATGCATGATTGGCCCTGGAGCTCTTTTGGCGCCCTACTCAATGAAGAACCTACTTTTGTGCAACGAAAGGAAATTCTAAACTGGTTTGGTAATACAGAAGCATTTATTGGTTTTCACAGTTCTCCCATAACCGTTAGATCTGAACTAGCCCTGGATACTTGATTAAATTAAAACACTATGATCAAGCGTACGATTTATTTTGGCAACCCTGCTTACCTAAGCACGAAGCAAGAACAATTAATCGTACGCCTACCCGAGGTTGAAAAAAATGAAACCCTCCCTGATAGTTTCAAAAAAGAGGCGCAAGCCAGCATACCCATAGAAGATATAGGTGTAGTGGTTTTAGACCATCAACAAATTATAATATCTCATGCCTTAATGGCCAAACTGCTGGCGAACAATGTGGCCCTTATTACCTGTAACCAAAGCCATCACCCACAGGGCTTGCTGCTTAATTTGGATGGACACACCCTGCAAAGCCAGCGTTTTCAATCACAGGTAGAGGCAAGCGAGCCCCTCAAGAAAAATTTGTGGCAGCAAACCATTAAGACAAAAATTATCAACCAGGCATTCGTACTCCGGTCTTTAGGCTATGAAACCGATAACATGCTAAAATGGGCTAATGATGTTAAATCGGGCGACACAGAGAACCATGAGGCTCGGGCTTCTGCCTGGTACTGGCAGCATATATTTAAAGACCGTATAGAAAACTTTACACGGCATCGCGAAGGCATTCCGCCCAACAACGTGCTCAATTATGCTTATGCCCTTATTCGCGCTACGGTGGCACGCGCACTGGTAGGCTCGGGCCTACTCCCCACCCTGGGCATCTTCCACCGCAATCAGTACAATGCCTATTGTTTAGCTGATGACATCATGGAACCCTACCGGCCCTTTGCTGACCGCATGGTGCTGGACTTATTGGCTACCGAACAGTTGGGAGAAGAACTAACAACGAACATTAAAAAGAAATTGTTGGCCCTACCGGCCATAGATGTAAGTGTGCAAGGGGAAAAAAGCCCTTTGATGATTGCCACCCAGCGCAGTGCCGCTTCGTTGGCTAAGTGTTTTTTAGGAGAAAGTCGCAGAATACTCTATCCTGAAATGGAATGAAAACCGATAGACTAAACGCCTACCGCATTATGTGGATAATGGTGCTGTTTGATCTGCCTACGGAAACCAAAAAAGATCGGAAGAACTATACCGATTTTAGAAAGAAGATGTTGAAAGATGGCTTCACCATGTTTCAGTTTAGTGCCTACTTGCGCCATTGTGCCAGCCGAGAAAACGCAGAAGTGCATGTAAAAAGAGTTCAAAAAAATCTACCTCCCCGAGGGCATGTGGGCATACTAACGGTAACCGATAAGCAATTCGGTATGATGGAATTATTTTACGGTCCCGAAAAACAAGAAAAGGCCCCGGGTCCACAACAATTAGAACTGTTTTAGAACCGAGGCCTTTCTAATAGCAGCAGCCAGTTTTTTAATCCTGATTTTTACTGTAAAGCATTGATAGAAAGCATTTTAAACAGGGGTATACTGTCTGCAATCTATCAAAGAACACAATCTGAAAGCAAATCACAACAGGATCGACAAAACCCGTATTACCTGGTTTACTGTCTGCAATCTATCAAAGAACACAATCTGAAAGCAAATCACAACTTGGTAGAGTCACCGTAATTTTGAACCTGCACTGTCTGCAATCTATCAAAGAACACAATCTGAAAGCAAATCACAACAGATTCGTTCAGCGTTTCGTTTTCTTCAAACTGTCTGCAATCTATCAAAGAACACAATCTGAAAGCAAATCACAACAACAGCGGTTCAACTACGGTTCAACCACGGACTGTCTGCAATCTATCAAAGAACACAATCTGAAAGCAAATCACAACGAGAATCCCTGAGTAGCGTTAGACACGCCCACTGTCTGCAATCTATCAAAGAACACAATCTGAAAGCAAATCACAACACTTTAGCTAAGAAGGCTTACGGTGCGGTTACTGTCTGCAATCTATCAAAGAACACAATCTGAAAGCAAATCACAACGTATTACCTGGTTTCTCCTTTTTGCCTATGACTGTCTGCAATCTATCAAAGAACACAATCTGAAAGCAAATCACAACGTAGCGATAGTTGTCGCTATTTGAGTTCCACTGTCTGCAATCTATCAAAGAACACAATCTGAAAGCAAATCACAACGGAGTTGCCCCTATTAAATCATCGCCAACAACTGTCTGCAATCTATCAAAGAACACAATCTGAAAGCAAATCACAACTTAGGCGTGGTTGTGATCCCTACAGAACAAACTGTCTGCAATCTATCAAAGAACACAATCTGAAAGCAAATCACAACGCGGGTGGCGTTGTTTAAATTTTTATGCGACTGTCTGCAATCTATCAAAGAACACAATCTGAAAGCAAATCACAACTTGCACCTGTCTGAGTAACTGTTGCTCCAGACTGTCTGCAATCTATCAAAGAACACAATCTGAAAGCAAATCACAACGCTGCCGCTGAGTTGGTGACACAATTCTCAACTGTCTGCAATCTATCAAAGAACACAATCTGAAAGCAAATCACAACCAATCATGTGCTATTGCTATACTATTTATTACTGTTTGTTATGCTCAGGATACTATCCACAAAAGAAGTGGCGAAATTATTTTAGCTAAAATATCAGAATTAACACCCACAGAAGTTAAATACAAACGATTT
>JALHOT010000008.1:0-60165 GCA_022842845.1 Cyclobacteriaceae bacterium
CAACATGGCTAAGTACAAAGACTTTCCCATAGAGAAAGGAACTCGAATACTATACGAGGAAAACCTGCTCTCCAAGTATGATCAGCACGGAAAAATGGAAATCTCTGACATCACACTTACAGAAGGGGCAGGTGCTGCGGCAGAAGAATTAAAGATGACCGTGGTACACCTGTCGGATCTGGATTTTACGGTACCGAATTTTGCATTGGAGCCTGAGAAGCTATGGACTAGATTCTCCGAACTTTCATTTGGTAAAGATATTGATTTCGGCTTGTTCGAGTCTTTTTCTCGTATGTATTACTTACGCAGCGATGAAGAAGAGGCAACCCGTAATTTCTTCAATCAAAAGCTTGTACAGTTTTTAGAAGGTCATGATGACCTGCATATTGAGTCTAATCGCAATAAATTATTAATCTATACAAAGCGGGAGCTTCTCACTACTGAAGAAATCGAGAGCCTTATTTCAATTATCAATGACTTGGTACTGGCGATGAACTCAAAAACTAAGCTGCAAACAAGCACAGACAAATAATAGAAATATCACATTATCAATTTTTGTTGATTTTGATTGCCGGCCCAAATGTGTTTTGCTTGGCTCGGCAACATTTCTTTATTGGTTAATGGCTGCAACTTGCATCGGGATTTTCCCTTTTGATTAAATAGCCTAATTACAAATAATTATAAATATTTTTGCCTCCCATGAATAGAATGACTTTTCAATTGCTTATTGGAGCATTTGTTTTGCTTATTAGCACTGCTTACAGCCAGACGCCAAACGTTTCTGAAATGAAGTGGAAATTGAATGAAAGTGGCAGTGAATATCTAAAGGTTACGTTCCTCAATCAGATTTGGTTGAGGTATGATCAGAGTAATCCGGGCACCCACGTTTTGGGTGAGCCTGTTGACAATACTTTTGATATAGGTTTGCGCAGAACGCGTATACAATTTTACGGTCAGCTAACAGACCATGTTTTTTTCTATACACAGTTCGGTCAGAATAATTTCAACTATTTGGCTGGACAGAATGCAACAAATACAGGTAATAGAAAATTTCAGGTTTTCTTTCATGATGCCCTGGGTGAATACAAAGTGTGGAAAGACAAAGACAGACTTTTTTTGGGCTCTGGTTTAACGATCACCAATGGCTTATCTCGTTTTAGCCAACCTAGTATTGGCACTATTTTAACTCTGGATGTACCCGTATTTGCACAAGCTACCGTTGACCAAACAGATGAGTTCTCTCGTAAGCTGAGTGTGTATGCACGCGGACAGGTGGGTAAATTAGATTATCGTGTTGTGTTGAGCGATCCTTTTCCAATTACTTCTAACGGAGTGCAGGCACCACCACTGTCGGCCAATGCAACGTTTTCGCAGCGCGGTCAGCACAAACAATACCAGGGTTTTTTTGCCTACAACATCTTCGACAAGGAATCACACAGTGTGCATTACATGACAGGTACTTATCTGGGAAAGAAGAAGGTGTTAAATATAGAAGGTGGATTTATCACGCAACAGAAGGCCATGTGGTCTCAGGAAGCATTATTCTCTGATACACTTTACCATAACGTAAATCTTTGGTCTTTGGCAGTTTTTTACGATGCCCCGATCAATCAACAAAAGGGTACGGCTTTGTCTGCTTACCTTGGCTACTTTGATTATGATTTTGGTAAAGGCTATTTGCGTTATAACGGTATTATGAATCCGGCTACCAGCATTGTTGGTCCTTATTTGCAGGGTAGCCAAGGCAATGCTTTCCCCATGTTTGGCACTGGCTCTGCTATATATGCACAAGTGGGCTACTTACTAAAAGAAGATTTATTGGGAGAAGAGCATGGCACCTTGTTGCCTTATGCATCTCTTATGTCTGCCGATTGGGATCGATTGTCAGGACGAATGAATGTAGTTGATCTGGGTGTAAACTGGTTGATAAAAGGTCATAATGCTAAGTTAACCCTCAATTACCAGAACAGACCTTATTATGAATTGCAGGGAAATGATTTAGTCAAGAAGGGCAACAGAGGGCAGGTGCTTCTACAGTATCAAATATTCTTTTAACAATTTTGCATGAATGGCTTCTACAATTTGGAGAAGCCATTCATAGCTTTATGCAAGTACTGTTTAAATTTTTATATCGCCCCAATTTTCGCCACTTTTAATCCTGCTGATTTGCATATCAGACACCCCGAACTTTTCAGCAATGGCTTTGAGTGATTTCTTGCCGGCAGCAATTTGCTTTTTTATATCAACAACTTTGGCGGGCGTCAATTTGTGGTTGGCAATCTTTCGCTTTCTTCGGCCCTCAAGTACATGTTTTTGCATTTGTTGTATCGTAACCCATTTTAAGTTGCGGTAGTGATTGTCTTCTTTAGATTGATTGAGGTGAATCACAAACTTACAGGTCTTGTCAGGTTTTTTTAAGAAATGCTCTGCCACTAGTCGGTGAATAAGAAAAGTTCTGTTGGCCCCTTTTATTCGGATAGTAATGGAGGGATAGCCCGAAGCAAGGCCATGCCTTAAGAAGCTTCCTTCTTTAACATTTGTTGTGTAACTGATGATACGGCCATGGTTAGTAATGGCGTATTTAAATCCTTTCAGCGATCGGGCTATGGGCATTACCGAAATGCGCTCGTCAGGAAATAGCTTGAGTGAAATAGACTTGGTCATGTCTTTTTTGTCAGCAAAGGTTTACGTCTTAAATTTTACTGACTAATCAAATATCGGATGTACTTCAGAGCAATGCAAATCTCATTTGCCTCCAGGTATTGATGGCAATACCACTTACGATGAAAAGAAGGCTCAATGCTGCAAAGGCGATGGCTTCATTATCTGATCCTTTCCATCGAAAATAAATACCAAAGAGTGCCCACACAACCACAAGGGCAAAAGGAGGAACCCTGTATTTAGCAGTGATAAACATAGCCAGTAATGAAGCAACTACCATCATGATGATTGCCCAGATGTTGTGGGCAATTGAAAGTGCAGACCAGTTAATTGAAACAAGTAGGGCTGAAACATTGGCAATAATCGCCACACAAATCCACGCAAAGTAAATGGTGAAGGGAAGGCGGATAAATATTTTTTCACTTGGCGTGGTCATGGAAATTTTTCGAACTTTTAAGAAAAGCTTTGCCAGCGTTAGCAGTAAAAGCAACATGATGGTTACCGACATGGCTACTTGTAAATAATGCCAGGCCAGAATCCAGCTGACATTTAGTAACGAAGACAGCCAAAATAGCCTGGCAGTTTCTGCAAAAGCATAGGCATCGGCCTTAAGCCAATTGAGAATAATATAACCTAACAAAAGCAGGTAGATGACACTCCAAATTGAAAAAGTAACACCTGCCGGTGTAAACAAGCTGGGATATAGTGCCGATACCTCTCCTGTATTGAGTCCGTTAATAGGTAAAATGTTGGCAAGCGCGTTGACAATAATGGTGAGCACAAAGGCGAGGGTGCTAAGCAATGCGTTGCGATGTATCTTTTTCATAACACACTAACATAGAAAACTATTTTATGTTGGCAAAGCCTTTGCAATTTCCGCTGGTGTAAAAGACAGATATAATCTTGTTGTGCCCTTTAAAGAGGATTACTTTCGGGCCAGATAACCAAACCCTATACTAGATGAAAATGAAATTTGCCACAATTACGCTGCTGGCCTTGCTGATTGTTGCCGGATCGCAAGCTCAGGTAAAAGACAAGGTCGATTCTGCCGCATATGCAAAACTGAAGAGCGAAGGCTTTGAACGTTCGCAGGTAATGGACATTCTAAGCATGCTCACAGATGTTAATGGCCCGCGATTAACCAACTCTCCCGGCTATAAGACAGCCGCTAATTATGCGAAAACAACCATGGAGGCCTGGGGACTTAGCAATGTGCACTTTGACTCTTTTGGTGAGTTTGGCAGAGGGTGGCAAATCAAAAAATTCGGATTAAGCGCCACAGCTCCTACTTATTTTAACATCATCAGTACACCCAAAGCCTGGTCACCGGGTGTAAAGGGAACTGTATCTGCCGAGGTTGTTTACCTTGATGTTAAAACAGAGGAAGACCTGGAGAAGTATAAGGGCAAGCTGAAAGGCAAGATTGTGCTATTTAATTTCCCTATCATGCCTAAACCACATTTTGAACCGGATGCCACGCGCCATGCAGATTCAACTTTATTGAAAATGGCTAATGCAGCCCCTCGCGATCGTGCTGCCAGCGGCACAAGGCGCTTTGCAACGGGTGCCCCCGAAGCACTGACCTACAAAAAGTGGATGATGTGCCAAAGTGAAGGAGCCTTAGCAGTATTGGAATGCAGCAGAGGAGACCATGGTACATTATATCCGCAAGCAGCCACCATTCCTTATGCGCCAGAAACACCGGCTGCAGAACGCTTGCGAGCCTATGCCGCCAATGCCCCCAAAATTCTTCCACAAGTTTTGGTGGCAGCTGAGCACTACAATCGCTTGGTGCGCCAAATTCAAAAGGGTGTAGCTGTCAAACTTGAGTTAACTATGGAAACAGAGTTCACCGCTGCAGAAGATGGATTCAACGTGATCGCGGAAATTCCCGGTACTGATAAAAATGCTGAAGTAGTGATGATAGGTGCTCACTTAGATTCATGGCATGGCGGCACAGGCACTACCGATAATGGTGTTGGTGTAGCGGTTTGTATGGAGGCCATGCGATTGATTAAAGCCTCTGGGCTGCAACCGAAACGTACCATACGCATAGGTTTGTGGGGAGGCGAAGAACAAGGCCTATATGGATCGAGAGGTTATGTCAAAAAACACCTGGGTGAAACTATTGATGGCAAAGTTGTACTAAAACCTGCAGCTGAAAAATTTTCAATTTATCTGAATACAGATAATGGAACAGGTAAATGGCGCGGCATTAACATGCAAGGCAATGAAAAAATCAGGCCTATCTTCCGCGAATGGTTAAAGCCTTTTGAAAGAACCGGCACTGCCACGCTGTCTTTAAACAGTACGGGAAGCACAGACCATGTACCTTTTGATGGTATAGGGTTACCGGGCTTTCAATTCATTACCGACCCTATTGAATATTTTACCAGAAGCTGGCATTCAAACATGGACACCTACGAGCGTGCCATAGAAGCTGATTTAAAGTATAACGCAGTACTCATGGCTACCCTCGCTTACCAGGCAGCTGTAAGAGAAGAATTAATACCGAGGCAATAACTTTATAGTGTGTATTTAAATGTAAAGCGGCCGAAGAATTCTTCGGCCGCTTTTTTTTGAATAGAGTATTAGAGTCAACTTCACTTTGTAATGAATAACTCTTATTCATTTGATTTTCTATAGAGTAGGCCCACGCCAGTAACTGAAAGAGCAACAACTAAATTTAAGATAGAGGATGTTAAAAAATTTTGAGCGTAAGCTTCCACCGATACCTTTTTTTCAATTTTCTCTGCATCCAGTGTCTCGTATGCACCAACCCCCTTTCGCTCTCTTCTGTTATTGATTTGCTCAATACGCTGCTCTGCTAATATGTACTTATAGCTTGTATCAATATAATTGTTAAAAGTGTAGTCAAAGCCGATACTCACAACACTTGAAATACTGAGGTATACAATGAAGTGTGTGAAAGCTTTTAGGAAGCTGCTATATTCATCTTTAAAATAGTTTTTGGCCACAACTATAGTGATTGTCAGAAAGACTACAATGTGCCCCCCGGCCAGAATAAATCTATTTTCTGGAAGCATATCCAACAAATAGAATAGTATGAATAATGCAATATGGGATGTGCCCAAAAGTATGCCCTTCATGATAACAAGATTAAATGATGGAAAAGAGGTGATGAAGGTATGATCATCACCTCCTGATTATACTAAATTATATAGGTGTCCCAAAAGCATCCTTCAGGACCGCTGCAACACCAATATTCATGGTGGAATTCAACACCCATAATTTCAATGGTGGTACCAACTATTTTAGTGCAAACAGCCTGCGCAGAGGCTACCATAGGAATCGCCAGAGCAGCGACTGTTCCTACCAGGATGATCATTTTTCTTTTCATAATGGTTAAGTTTTAGATTGTTACTAAATCCATCTCTGCAGAAATGCTGTACTAAAATGCAGATAATAAACCTCCATCTCTAGTACAGAATGGCGGATGCCTGAAAGATCAGGTATAGTTTTTTTTGCCAAAGCGGTTTTTAATGCAATACCAAGGGGTGGTTATGTTAATATTAAGGCATATTCAATGTGCATTTTTAAGAAAAATGATAGCGTAGGTAGCCTCGCATGTTGAAAAAAGAAAGCACCGCTCCTCTAAAATGGCTTTGTTATCAAAGCCGACTTTATTAGACTTACTATAAATTAACATACAACTATGAAAGTATTTGCCCTCATCACCATATGCTTTATTGCGGCCGCACTTGCATCCTGTGGCCCCAAAGAGCAGGCCAGCAGTTTTAAGTATCCTGTCACTGCTAAAGTAGACACGGTCGATAATTATTTTGGAACGGAATTAGCAGACCCCTATCGCTGGCTGGAAGACGATACCAGCAAACAGACAGCTGAATGGGTGGCAGCTCAAAACGATGTTACATTCGCTTACCTGAAAAACATTTCCTATCGCGACAAGATTAAAGAACGCTTATCAAAAATCTTTAATTACGAACGCCTGAGTGCCCCCTTTAAAGAAGGAGATTATTATTATTTCTATAAGAATGATGGTCTTCAAAATCAAAGTGTGCTCTATCGCAAAAAGGGCGAAGAAGGTCAGGGCGAGGTTTTTCTTGATCCCAATAAATTCAGGGAAGATGGGACCATCTCACTGGCTGGAATTTCTTTCAGCAAAGATGGATCACTCGCGGCTTATCGTATTTCTAAAGGTGGTGCAGACTGGACAGACGCCATCGTGATGAAAACGGAAGATAAGAGCATTGTAGAAGACACACTCAAAAACATTAAGTTTAGTGGTATCGCCTGGAGAGGCAATGAAGGATTTTATTACAGCACCTACGATAAACCCAAGGGCAGCCAGCTTTCAGAAAAAACACAATTCCATAAATTGTATTATCACAAGCTAGGAACTCCGCAAAGCAGCGATGTGATGATCTTTGGTGGAGAGAAAACACCCCGCAGGTACATTGGCGCCTACCTTACCGAAGATGAAAGATTTTTGGTAATCACGGCATCTACCAGCACTACCGGCAACGAATTATATATGCAAGACTTAAAAGATCCTAAAGGCAAGATCGTCACAGTAGTCGATAACTTTGATAAAGATCACTATGTAGTTGATAACGAAGGATCGCGTTTAATTATTCAAACAAACTTAAATGCCCCCAACAACCGACTCGTTGAAGTAGATTTTGCAAACCCGGGTTCTGATAACTGGAAGGATTTGATTCCAGAAACAGAGAGCGTATTGAGTGCATCAACTGGTGGCGGAAAAATTTTTGCCGAGTATTTGGTGGATGTGAAGACGGTTGTTAAGCAATATGACTTACGCGGTAAATTAGAGCGTGAAATTGAGTTGCCGGGCATTGGCACAGCCGGGGGCTTTGGCGGAAAAGCAGATGAAAAGTTTGACTACTACACCTTCACCTCCTTCACCTTTCCTCCCACTATTTATAAGTATGAAATTGCCACAGGTAAATCTACTGTTTACGAAAGACCTACAGTTGATTTCAATCCTGAGGACTACGAAACCAAGCAGGTGTTCTACACCAGTAAGGATGGAACGAAGGTACCTATGTTTATCACCCACAAAAAGGGTCTTGAGTTAAATGGTAAAAATCCTACCATGCTTTATGGTTATGGTGGTTTCAGCGTTAGCCTACAACCAAGTTTTAGTACAGCCCGCATTGTTTGGTTAGAGAATGGTGGGGTGTATGCTCAACCTAACTTGCGTGGTGGTGGCGAGTATGGTGAGAAATGGCATTTAGCAGGAACGAAAATGAACAAGCAAAATGTGTTTGATGATTTCATTGCTGCTGCTGAATACCTGATTAAAGAAAAATATACTTCGAGCGACTACCTCGCTATTTCAGGAGGCTCTAACGGTGGCCTATTAGTAGGTGCCACCATGACGCAACGTCCTGATCTGATGAAGGTGGCCTTCCCTGCAGTGGGCGTAATGGATATGTTACGTTACCATAAATTTACAGCAGGGGCAGGTTGGGCATACGATTATGGAACAGCTGATGACAGTAAAGAAATGTTTGAATACTTACGCAAGTACTCTCCTGTGCATGCGCTGAAGCCAGGCGTGGCTTATCCGGCCACCATGGTAACTACAGCCGATCACGATGATCGCGTGGTGCCTGCACACTCTTTTAAATTTGCTGCTACTTTACAAGAGCATCACACCGGTAACTTACCCGTTCTTATCCGCATCGAAACCAATGCCGGGCATGGTGCAGGTACACCTGTATCTAAAACAATTGAACAAGTGGCCGATCAATACTCATTTGCCTGGTATAACATGGGGGTTGTACCACCCATTGCTAAAGACGACATGTAGAAATTATTGAATGATAAGAGGCCGATGGTCAAACGAATAGCTGTGTTTGACCATCGGCTTTCTTTTTAAAACTCTATTTTATAACTCAAGATTGGGATCAGAGGCGTGAGGTAAGACACCTTCACTTTACCGGTCAAAGGCTCAAAGTAACTTCCAAAAACATTTTTACGATTGATGGCATTCTGCACATCAAGGGCTAGTGTGTGGGTAGACTTTGCTTTGTTACGCTTTAAACTGATGCGCAAATCAGGTCTGAAATAATCGCTTACTTTTTCGCTGAAAGCCTTGTCATCATAGTAAACGGTTTCTCCTTTTGCAATAGACTCTTCCACATTGATTGGGGTAGTTCTAAATCCACCACTGTAAATACTACGAACATTGATACCGAGTATCCTGTTCTTAGGCAATGTAAATTCTTTTCCTCCGGTAAATGTTATGTTAACTTTTCCATTGTAGCGTGTATCACGCCAAACATTGTCGCTCCCAGTGTATTTAGATTCATATAGCGAAGTGGACAGCAGGAAGTAAACATCATTGTGCATGAACTGCTCCAAGGTTAATTCAACACCATAGTTTTTGCCGAAGCCATTATTAACCAATGGTTCAGTTTCATAGTCCCATTGGCGATTGATCAGGGAGAAGGAACTATTCGCTTCAACTTTAACGGGAATATTATAGAGGTGTTGATAGTAGGTTTCAAGTTTAATACGCAGATGGTCGTTGAGTGAACGATCATATCCTAATACGAAATGATGAGATTTACTTAGGTCTAGATCTTCATTGGTGCGAATCGAGACACCATTTTGCAAGGACTCACCAAAGTAAGTGCCTAAGGGCTGCATTTGACTGTGCAAACCGTAGCCTACATTAATCCTTTGCATATCGCTTAAAGCATAAGAGGCAGACAAGCGAGGCTCGATGGAAAAGGAATTATTAAGAAGCAACTGTAAATAGTGAACACCGGTATTCAATGTTAATTTTTCTGTTGCTTTTATGTTTAATTGTGAGAATGCCTGAATGCTTTGTGTGGCACCTTTTGAATTAAGTTGTGTTTCAAAAACATTACTATTTTCATTGAGGGTAAGTTGCCGAACATTGTAAAATAATTGATTTAGGTAAAGGCCACTCCTTAAACTATAGCGAGCAGAGAGTTTTGTGTTTAACACGCTGCTAAAAGTAATCTTAGCATTTCCATACTTCTGTGTATAATCAAGCCTTGGTGTATACTGTTCATTCAGCTTCTCCTGTTCATAAAATATTTCATTCCCCGAAAAGACAAGTACATTTTGCAGGTGCGATTTAGCGTTAAGAATGCTCGCATATTTAATACCAACAGCACCTGTGTTAGAATGGTAAAGGGCATTATAGCTTTCAAACTCTGTTTCCCATTTTGTTGAATCTTTTTCTGCTTCACTTTTCTGATCGCTCAGACCTCCAAAACCAAAAATAGTAAGACTTGCTTTTTTACTGGTTGGTAAATGAATATTGAAGGACAAATCCTGAAAGTCTGTTGAGTAATCACCAATGGGTACACCCATCTTGGCTAATAGGGTAAGAGTGGAGTAACGATAGTTGACGAGGTATGAACCCTTATATTTTTTGCCAAGAGGTCCTTCTGCAGCAACATCGGTTCCCAAAAAGCCCGCCTGAAAGGTGTACTCGTTTTTTTCATTATTGCCTTTACGCAGTCGCAAGTCAAAAACACCAGATAGCGCATTACCATATTCAGCCGCAAAAGCGCCCGTTAAGAAATCTGAATTAGCAAGTAGCTGCGAACTCAATATTGAGATGCCACCACCGGCAGAGCCTGCGTTAGCAAAGTGATTAGGATTAGGAATATCAACGCCCTCCATGCGCCATAGCAATCCAAAGGGTGAGTTGCCGCGAATAGATATACTATTGTTCCCATCATCGGCTGAGACGACACCTGCAAATGAAGTAACCATACGGGCCGGATCATTAACAGCGGCAGCAAATTTTCTGGTTTCTTCGACTGAGAATGTGCGTGAACTCACCACCAGCATGTCATTGAGCGGCTTGTCCTTTTCAGTAGCGGTAATCACCAGTTCTTGCATTTGCACTATGTCTTCTTCTATGGCTATACTTAGCACAACCTCTTTGCCAGAGTTAACTATTATATTGGGTAAGGTTAGTTCTTTGTAACCAATAAAACTTACTTTGATGGCATGAGTGCCTACTGGTACTTTATTGATTTTGAATTGTCCATCTACATCTGTAGTAACCCCAACGATAGGGTTGGTATTAAGCAGGATAACGTTGGCACCGGGCAAGGGTATTTGCGATACCTGATCAATCACTGTGCCTCGAATAGTTTGCGAAAGTTCCTGTGCATTTAAAGTTAGTCCATAGAAAAGCAGCATTATCAATACTGCCAATTTGATTCGTGTTGTCATGTTGTTGGATTGGTTTATCCTATGACAACACTGCAGTAACTTACCCCTATGTTTGAATTATTTTTCTTAGAAAAATCTGAGCCCTACTCGTGCCCCCCACCACAACTGATAGTCGGTGGTTCTACTAAAGGTGCCCTGATGAATTTTGGAGGGACTATAGTAAGTAAAGAGTTTAGCGTGATTGTCGAATGCTGCATCGTAGATACGCAGATTCAAGGTACCACCAGCGGCTATGGCCAAGCGTTTACTTAGTTTAAATTCAAAACCTACATAAAGTTTGTTGAGCAGGTTAAGGGCTTCGATGTTGCCTTTGTTAATATGATTGGAGGTTATGTCTGTATTTAGGTAAAGGCGCTTTGCAAGTTTGGGCGCCACGCCTACCCCATATCCAAAAGACCAGGTGGTAGTATCAGCATTCTCTGGGCGAACACTGGCCGTGAGAATATTATAGAACTGTCTTACCCCCGTTCTGAGTGAAATGACCACGGGGAATACTTCATCCGCGGCTAACTCAACTTGATGGTATCCTTTATTAACAAAACTTAAAAAACCAACCGGTACACCCTTTATACTATCAGTTATGTTGATGAAGCCGACTTGTGTACCGCGAACGGTTTTGGCAATGTTAAGCAGACCTGCCACTTGCGATCCGCCCACTTCTTTGGCAACATTGAAAAGCCCTGCCGCTTGTGCGCCTTTGGCTTTTGAAGGAGTAAAATTAAAAAGTCCTGCGGCCTGCACGCCTTCAATATCTTCTGTGCTTACATTGAAGAGGCCGGCAAATTGCGGGCCTCCGTAGGTGCCAAGATTAAAGTTTATCAAACCCGCAAATTGGGCGCCTTCTGCATTCGCCATATTGGTATTCGCTAATCCGGCAAATTGAATGGCCTTGGTGCTGCCAAGATTGGAATTGAAAAGTCCGGCAAACTGCACTCCTTGTGTATGCCCACCATTCACATTAAAGAGCCCTGCTAATTGTGCGTAACAAACATCTCCGCTGTTAATGTTGAATAAACCGCCAAACTCAGCTTTTCTGGTTCCGGCAGAGTAACCTCCCAGTATGTTAAATGAATAGTCGTTTACTACGTTGCCGCTTAGCTTATGATTAGTGCCAACGAAGGGTACAAGAGAAACTTGCCAGTCGCGCTGAATAGTATCGCGCACGTTGTGCATGTTTATTCTTTGTACGGATTGCTTAGTCCAGCTCCAAAGTTTATTTAGTTTACTGTCCAGACTGTCTGAGAATATCCGCCATTTTTCTTCATCAATTTTTAAAGAAAGATTTTGGAAAGATGAACGCTTGCTGGGCACAACCAGTATCGTGTCAGCATACTGACTTTTTTTGATGGCCAGTTGCATTTGTTCTTTAGTGGGCTTCTTCACTTCCAATTGAAAGAAGCCGAATTCATCCGTTACGGTTGACTGCAAGGAAATTGGATCGTAAATACTTACCTCTTTTAGTTTTTTGCCAGTCGATTCATCCACCACATAACCGCTTACAACGATGCCATCGTCATTATCTTTTTTTGTTAAGATAATGTAATTGTTTTTCTGCTTGAATTTGATTCTGCTTTCAAATACACTTTCCAGAATTTCTCTGACTGTACTGTTGTTGTAATGCCCGTTAATCACATCAATATTTTGTAAAACGGAGGAACTGTAAGAGAAGGTAAAGCCTCCGGCCTGAGCTAATGCTTTTAAGGCTTCGTCACTTTTTTGATTTTTGAAAGTAATACTGATGCTTCTTTCAAGTGGTGGCGTTAGGGTTTGAGCTACCAGCACATTACTAACAATGGAAACAATAAGCAGAGAAATAAACGAAGCGAAGCGAATAAAATTAATCACAACCTTCACCCTCCAGTGTGATGTTCTGCTCCCCGCCTATGACCTTGAGATTTAATGTTTCTGCAATGATCTCGGCAATAGTATCGATATCTTCATTCTCAAAATTTACTGTTAGTCTGCAACTTTTCAGATTCTCTGATATGCTGATCTTCTTTTCGTAAATAGCGTTCAGTTGCTCAACCACAGTTTGTAAATCGGTCTCCTCAAAAACAAATTGACGATTGGCATAAGCCATGATGTTGGTGTCGGCTGCTTCTAACGAGAACTCCTTACTTAACTTATTGTAGATACCTTTTCCGCCTGCTTTTATAAAGATACCCTGATTATTAGCAGTGTAGAATTGCACCTCCCCTTCTGTTACACTTACTTCAACGGTATTACTTTGCTCATAAGCCCGGACATTAAAAACTGTACCTATATCGCGAATGAATACTTCCGCTGCTTCAACAATGAGCTCCTTATCCTTTTCATGCTTGATAGCGAAACTTGCTTCTCCTTTTAATTGAATGCGTCCTTTCTTCTTTTTCTCATTATAGGCAATGGATAGTTCGCTTTGTTTGTTCAGCACTACTTGCGTTCCATCGGGAAGTATATCTTGAATAATACTTGTACTACTGGCCAATTGTGTTGTAGTGTTAAAACCAACAAAAGATTGATAAGCCCAAAAACCGATTACTGATATGAGTAAAATACTGGCTGCAATTCGAACGAATGAGAAATTGAATTGCCTTGATTTTTGGCTACTCAACTTAGTCTTTAGTATGAACCATGCCTTGTCTGCATCATAATGGCCGACATCTATCGACTCTGATGCCTTATCGAAAATAAGTTTAAGGTGCTCATAATATTGTTGGTTTTCGGAAGAGGTTTTGCACCACACCTCGACAAGCCTGCGCTCTTCGGCACTGGCTTCTCCGGCCAGGTACTTTCCAATTAAATCATCGATATCGAATGCTGGCTTGCTCAATCTAATAGTCCTTTAAAAAGTAATAAAATGATTGGCAGATAATCGCGCAATTCTTCTCTCATCAATTTGAGGGCTTTGCCAATTTGATTCTCCACCGTTTTCACTGAGATATTTAACTGATCGGCAATCTCTTGGTACTTCAATTCTTCGAAGCGGCTTAACTTAAATACGAGCCTGCATTGCTCTGGCAACACCTGCATGGCGGCATAAATTTTTTTCTCAAGCTCATTAGAAAGCACAGTGTCCGAAGTTGATTCAGCATGATTGACCCGCATGTAAACTTCTTGCTGAGCATGTGCCTGTTTTACTTTACCATGTTTTATAACATTCAGGCATCGGTTTCGAATGCTCTGGTAGAGGTAAGCTTTTAGTGATGTGGTGATAAAGAGTGAAGTGCGTTTCTCCCAAATGCCTAAAAATGAAGCCTGCACCACCTCTTCAGCCTCTTCACGATCTTGAAGAAAACTGTGGGCATAACGGCACAGGGCTTGGTAGTACTCCTTAAAAATCATCTCAAAAGCAGTTTCATTGCCTTCCCGTATGGCTTCCAATAAACTGGTTTCGGATGCTAGCACTGCTTTTTTGTTTAATATCAGTGCAAAATACGGAAATATGCGATCTGGGGTTGTGACAACTCATAGGCCCCTTACCCCTATTTAAGGTCCGGAAATATTTTTTCCCTTAAGTTTTTGCACTTTACCTATTAATAACCCACCAATGGATTTTAGGGCAATAAAAAACCCCGCGATTATTTCGCGGGGTTTTTGAAGTAATAGTTTTAAAAACTATTTCGGATCTAAAATTTGATTGATGCGTTGTACGGCATCTTCTAAGTGGTATTTTGACATAGCATCTGAAGTACGCGCTATAGCACCATTGATTTGTGTGCGAAGTGTTTTCAGTTCAGCTCTTACCATGGGTCTGATGTCAGACTGACTTACATCTATAGGTGTGCTACCCATGAAAGCACGGAAGTTGGCTGGCATTGGCGCTGGCTCCTCCTTCATCAAGTACTCGAGTCTCTCAATATGCGCACGCTGTAAATTTCTGCGGTAAGCATCGATAGTTTTACCGGCTGCTAATTCAGACCAGATGCCATTGCGCAATTCACTCATCATTTCTAAAGCGGTATAAGTGCTATTGCCCAAGGCTGCCTCTGCTTCCAATAAACGTGCTATGCGGCTAGGATCTAGCAAATTGTTAAGTGTACCCACCTGTGCATTGCGGATACGATCCAATGAACCAGCATTCTCAATTTTTTTCAGAATGTTTTGGTCTAACATCCAGGTTGGTGTAGCAAAAGTTTCTTTCTGCAAATAAGCCATGGCTTTCTTCTGCACATCCTTTGGAACCGGAACAAAGACATTGCCAGCTTGTTCATAAGACTTAGGGGTGTCGTACACACCACCGATGTTGGCGCGTACATGGCCGTTGTAACGGTTCCACTGGCCTAACACTTGTCCATACAGTTCAGCTAATTCATCATAGTTTTCACCTTCTTGCTTGGTCCACTCAATTAGGTTTGGCACAATACGCTTTAGGTTGGCAACACCATAGGTGCTGGCTTTCATTGCATCATTACCCAAATCCTCAGATTGTGAGCGTGGATCTTGTGGATTACCTGTTTGACGACCGTAGAAGTACACAGGATTGCTGGCCTTCTCAAGAATCCATTTGTTTAAAATGGCTTTTTCTTCTTCTGCAGTTTTGGCTTCCGGAATGTATTTGTAGCCCCACATTACAGCATACTTATCGTACTCCCCTACGTCAGGCATAAGTGAAACACCTTTATCTTCTGGTTGCGCAATGTAATTGAAACGTGCATAGTCCATAATCGAAGGAGCTGTTCCACTCTTTGAAGTGAAAGTAGCAGAGCGCAAAGAATCTACCGGGTAAGCAAAACTTGACCCGAAGTTGTGAGGGAGACCGAGTGTATGCCCTACTTCGTGTGATGATACAAAGCGGATAAGACGACCCATTACTTCATCTTTAAACTTAACACCGCGCGCATCGGGATTGATGGCAGCCGTTTGGATGAAGAACCAATTGCGTAATAAGTTCATTACATTGTGGTACCAGCCAATATCACTTTCTAAAATTTCACCAGAGCGTGGATCGGCTACGTGCGGGCCGTAAGCATTCTGAATATCGGAGGCGAAGTAGCGAATAACAGAGTAGCGTGCGTCCTCCGGGCTCCAATCAGGGTCCTGTTCTTTGGTAGGAGCATCTTTAGCGGTAATGGCATTTTTAAAACCTGCTCTTTCAAAGGCTTTATTCCAATCTTCAACGCCTTGCTTCAAGTAAGGTCTCCATTTTTCTGGAGTAGCAGGATCGATATAGTAAACGATTTGCTTCTTAGGTTCTACCAATTCGCCACGCTTATAGGCTTCAACATCTTTAGGTTCAAGTCTCCATCTTCTGATATAAGAAGTAGTCACTGCTTTTTGTGCATCTTGTCCATAATCAACTTGTGATTGAGCAAAGAAGCCAACGCGATCGTCAGCCAAGCGAGGCATCATGGCTTTTTTAGGAAGCAACACCATGGAGTTGTTCATTTCGAGAGAAATAGAACCAACACTCGCATTGGAAGGAGCTTCGCCTGCTTTGTAAGTAAGCACATGGCGTGCCTCTATGTTGATAGGGAAACTTTTAATGTGTTCAATAAAAGTGCGGCTTTCGTCTAGTGAAGTGACTTTGAACTGTTTTCTGCGCGCATCATCAAAACCAATTGCAGGCACATCTTTTGTGAACAAGCTGGTGGTTTCGATTACCAAAGAAGAGTCTTTTCCAAAGGCTTTGATATCGAAAGTCTGTATAATGGGTTCGAAATTAGAGTTGCGAACTGATAAAGACATCGGGGAGTTTTCATCGGCAATGTTGTTGTAAGACACTACGCGTAACAAAACCTTTTTGTCTTTCTTGTGCCATCGCACCACCTGGTTGCGCACATTTTCACCTCCATAACCAATATCATCGGCAGTTTTAGCAATGCGTGTTACCAGCAGCATTTCGCGCTCCAGTAGTGAATCAGGTATTTCATAAAAATACTTGTCTTCAATCTTGTGGACTTTAAACAAACCATCATCGCTCACCGCTTTGGCAGTAATTACTTTATCGTAGGCCTGTATGCCACCGCTTTCTTTTTTCTCCCCGTTAGCTGCCGGAGCAGCTGCCGGGGCTGGAGTGCTGGCAGGCGCTTTCTTACTTTTCTTTTGGGCAAGAACAGGGGAGCCAACAGCCATCAAGAAAGCTGCCAGCAAAACCGTTGATCTTACCGGTTGGGTAAAGACTATTTTCATGTTTTTTGGGTTTATCACAAGGCAAAGTATTAGCAAATAAGGGCCACATAAAAGCAGGCAAACACTGAAGGTAAAAGTGCCTGATAAGCGGGTATTCATGGTCGCTAAAAGGATGGAGAAGTCTCAGTATCTCACTTAATTTGCGTGATAAGCACTTAAATCTTACAAGATGGCAACAATACGAAGAGGCACGCAGCAAGATTTACCCCGCACCCTTGAATTAATAAAAGAGCTGGCCTTGTATGAAAAAGCCCCTCATGAAGTCACTAACACCATAGCCATGATGGAGCAAGATGGATTTGGTGCTAATCCTGTATTTGGATTTTTTGTGGCTGAAAATGAAAGAGGTATTGTGGGTATATCGATTTACTATTACCGCTATTCAACGTGGAAGGGCAAGCGCTTATACCTGGAAGATATTATTGTAACAGAAACAGAGCGGGGAAGTGGTTTAGGTAAATTACTTTTTGACCGCACCATGCAGCAATGTATTGAAAGTGGCTGCACCGGTATGATGTGGCAAGTATTGGATTGGAATGAACCTGCTATCAATTTCTACAAAAGGTATAATGCCAAAATGGAGTACGAGTGGGTTAACTGTCATTTGGAAGCCAGGCAAATACATGAATTGCTGGCAGCCAGATCCTGATTTAAAATATTCGGGTAAGCCGGTAATAATCGCTCATCACTTTTCTGAAGTTATCCTTTTCCTCTTCATCGCTAAACAAAGGCTGCCGTGATGGCTGCAGGTATATTTCCTTATCAGCCATGATAGCTTCATATAGAATTGTGGCAAACTCCAGCACTTTATCTCTGTTTCGATCAGCCAGCATAAAAACTTTTTGATCGATAAGTACTGTGATGCTGTCTGCCGGCTGTGCACTCTCCAAAAAAAGCAAGGCATCATTATTGGCCTGATTGAGAACAATGGTGGGGTGCAGTTTAAAATGCAGGCTGTCTTTGCTTCGTGTCTTCAATCGGAAAGCGACCACCTCGCTATTGGATATTACTTCACGATCGTAGTAATACATGCGTATATTCTGAAAGAAAGTCCGGGTATCGGCATAAGCTTTAAAGCTAAAGCGTTTTCTGTCAACTTCCTTCCTGCGATCCAGCTTACAGCCCAGGAGCAGCACCAGTAAAAAGATGATAAAGCTTATTTTGTTAACACTAAATGTTGCCATAACTTCGTCCTGTTAAATAAACAATTTTATGAGCAAAGGTTTAATTGCTACACTCGTTATTATCGGGGCCATCGTTTTGGGCGGTCTTATTTTCTTTATGTGGGGTACTGGTGTCTACGACAGTGCTATTAAGTCTCAGGAAGAAGTAAAAGGTGCCTGGGCAGATGTTCAAGCCACTTATCAGCGCAGAGCTGACCTGATTCCTAACTTAATTGCTACGGTAAAAGAAGCAGCTGAAAATGAAAAAGGTATTTTAACACAAGTAACCGAGGCCCGTGCCGGTATTGTAAACGCTCAAAATCCTGAGGATTTGGAGATAGCAGGTAAAAAGATCAATACCGCCATTAATCTGGCTTTTGAAGCCTATCCGCAGATCAGATCAACAGAAAACTTTCAGGATCTGCAGGCACAATTAGAGGGAACTGAAAACAGAATTAATGTAGCGCGTCAACGCTACAATGAGGCTGTAAAAGTTTATAATTCTTACGTTCGTGGTTATTTTAAGAAAAGAGCCTTGAGCTGGTTTGGCGATGGTGAAGACTTCTCGCCACGTAAAGGATTTGAAGCCAGCGAAGGAGCCGATACAGCCCCTGATGCCAGCGAACTATTTAAGAAGTAAAAATCTTCAACTCTCTGCTTGCAAATAGAGAGGCCCCGCTCATGGTGAGCGGGGTTTTTTTATGCCCTGGCTTTCGACCAATGTTTTTAATAATCGGCAAAGCGTCTTATATTTGGTCAGCGTGGGGCATCTCCGTTAATAGTTTTTTAATTTTGCCCTTTCATTTTTTACGCGAGTAAACTGGTGCCATGAAAAATATTCGTTCGGTCATTTTTGTCGGAATGCTGTCTGTTACCATCGTACTCATTGGGCTTTACCAATGGCGTTCAGTAGGGGCGGATACCGAGGCATCGGCCATCCCTTTAATTGAACAACATGAGCCGTCTTTGCTGTACGGAATGCCAATCGATAATAAAATCGTTATTGAAGAGAAAATTAAGAAAAATGAGTTACTAGGCGATATTCTCTTTCAATACAATGTGCCTGCTAAACTGGTAAGCCAGATGGCCGCTTTGCCACGTCATATTTTTGATGTTAGAAAAATAGCTCCTAACAAAAAGTATACTTTAATCTGCGAACAGGATTCTGTTATGCGGGCGACCGCTTTTGTTTACGAACCCAATGCCATTGATTATGTAATCATGAAATTTGGCGACACCCTGTCGGTAGATGTCTGCCAGCGTGAGATAAGCATTGTAGAAAAAGGCGTTTCAGGAATTATCCGTTCCTCTTTATCACAAACCATCGAAGAGATGGGCATTACCCACGAGCTAACCAATAAGTTCGTAGATATTTTTGCGTGGGTTGTCGACTTTCAACGACTGCATGTGGGAGATGAGTTTAAAATTCTTTTCGAAGAAATACAGGTAGAAGGAAAAACAGTTGGAATAGAAAAAATCAATGGCATCTACTTTAAGCATGTAGGCAGTGATTATTATGCTTATCCATTCGATCAGGGCGAGGGACTTGATTATTTTGATGAGGAGGGCAAGAGCCTTCGCAAAGCGCTTCTAAAATACCCTATCGAGTTTACACGCATAAGCTCACGGTATAATCTAAATAGATTTCATCCTGTTCAGAAAAGATATAAGGCACACCTTGGGACAGACTTTGCCGCACCCACCGGCACCCCTATACGTTCCGTGGGCGATGGACTCGTAGAAGAAGCGCAATACAAAAGTAATAACGGAAATTACGTAAAGGTTCGCCATAACGGCACCTACACCACACAATACCTCCATATGTCAAAAATTGCACAGGGTGTTCGGGCCGGCACAAGAGTTAAACAGGGGCAAGTAATAGGTTATGTGGGCAGCACAGGTCTGGCATCAGGGCCACACCTTTGTTATCGTTTCTGGAGAAATGGTGTACAAGTAGATGCTCTGCGTGTTGAGTTGCCTCCTTCACAACCGATTAAAGCAGATAAAATGGAGGACTTTGCAGCTACAGTACAGCGTTTAAAAGCAAAACTAGATAGTATTGAAGCTCCTCAAGAGCCTTCAATCACTACCGCTTCTATTTTTTAGTTTTTTCTTTCAACTCCTCACAACAAATTTTGTAAGAACGCGTCTAATAGTTAGCCCTCGCTAATCTATTCATGCGTTTATTGTGCTTAACAGTATTTATTCTTTTCACCCAAGCCCTTCATGCCCAAAAGGTAGGTTTGGTGTTAAGCGGTGGCGGGGCCAAAGGCATTGCACATATTGGCGTGCTTCGCGCTCTGGAGGAGCATGAAATTCCGATCGATTATATAGTTGGTACCTCTATGGGTGGTATCGTAGGCGGGTGCTATGCCGCTGGCATGAGTCCGGGTCAAATTGAATCCATGATCCTGTCGCAAGATTTTATGCGCTGGGTAAGTGGGCAACCAGAGAAAGAAAAGTATAGTTATTACTACAGAGAGGAAGACAGCCCCAACTTCATAACGCTTACCCTTACCTTAGATTCAGCCTTTAACACCCAAGTAAATACCAGTATCGCCAACGATGTATTGCTCAATTTTGCCCTGGCCGAATACATGGCGCAGGCCGAGGCCATCTCAAAACAAAACTTCGACAGTCTTTTTGTGCCGCTGCGTGTTATGGCGGCCGATGTATTTTCACAATCCCAGGTAATTTTATCAAAGGGCTCTTTAAGTCAGGCACTGCGCGCCACCCAAACGGTTCCTTTTTTTTACACACCCATTCGGGTAGATGGTAAATACCTTTTCGATGGTGGTGTCTATAACAACTTTCCTGTCGATGTAATGCAGCAAGAGTTTAATCCGGATGTTGTTATTGGCAGTAACGTTTCCAGTAAAATTTTTGACGAGTATCCTTTCGGGCAAGATGATGAACTGCTGGATAACTCCATGCTCTTTATGTTTCTGGATAAGTCAAATCCGGAAGATGTACCCGCTTCAGGTATTTACATTCAACCCAACTTACAAGGCTATACAGCTGTAGATTTTGCCAAGGCAAGAAGCCTGATCGATAGTGGCTATGTTCAAACGATCAGAAAAATAAAAGAGATCAAAAGTAAAATTTCCGCGCGAGTAACCTGCGAAACGGTTGCCTTGCGAAGAAATGATTTTAACAATCAAAGTTTTCCCTTTTTGTTTGATGATTTGAAGTTTGTAAGTTTTAACTCCAAGCAGCAGTTATATTTAAAACGCCTTTTCGGATTTCCAACACGCAAAGATCCTGAATTGCCAATCAGTGAAGTGAGATCACGGTATTTAAAACTTGTTTCGGAGAATTACTTTAGCAACACCTTCCCAACGATTTCTTTCAATCAGCAACGAAAAAAGTTTAACCTTGAACTCATCAGGCGCAAGCAAAAAAACTTTCAGCTTGATTTTGGTGGTGTTTTGGCAACCCGAGACATCAGCAACATTTACACGGGTCTAAACTTTTATCATTTCGATAAGCAACTCACCCATGCTTACCTTGGCTTTCAAACAGGTAACTTCTATACCTCAGGCACCATGGCTACACGCATCGATTTTCCTTATATGGGAGGTTTTTTTGTGGAGCCTCGCTTTCAGTACAATGGCTGGAATTATACTGCAGGATCAGATTTGCTCCGAGAGGATCAAGCTACTTTATTAAGAAGGATTGATCGGAGTTATTCTGTTCGTCTGGGTTTCCCCCTACGGGAAAAAGCAAAATTAGTATTTGACGGAGGTGGGATTGCCAATAAAGATAACTTCATCAACGATGCAGCCTTTACAAACACAAGTGTGCTCGATGAATTGAAACTAGGTGGGATCACCACCGGCATCACCTTGTCAGGCAGTTCGCTTAATCGTAAACAATATGCGTCATCGGGGCAAACTTTTTCAGCGGCACTTCGGTATTTTGATGTTAACGAAAGCCATGCGCCAGGGACTAGTAGTATAAGATTGTTGGATTACGAAGCCTCCCATCAATGGGTCATGGTAAAGGTGAATGGAGAGAAGTACTTCGGAAGAGGTAGAATAAGCACAGGTTTATTATTCGAAGCTGCCTATTCTTCCATGCCATTCTTGGTAAATTATCAGGCTACACTTATTAACGCGCCATCCTTTAACCCGTTACCAGATAGTCGTTCGCTTTTTTTAGAAAAGTTCAGGGCTTTAAGCTATGCAGCGGGCGGTGCCAAACTGGTACTGGGTCTTAGCAAGAAGCTAGATTGGCGAGCAGAAGCCTTTGCGTTTAAGCCTTTCGAGTCTTTACAGCAAGGCCCCAATCAGCAAGCATTTATTGAAAGAGACCTTCTAAAAGTGTCGATGGCCGCAGGCACCTCATTGGTCTATCATTCTCCATTGGGCCCTATCAGCCTAATGGTGAATTATTACGATGACACTGAAAATCAATTCGGAGTGTTATTCCATGTAGGATATTTGCTGTTTAATAAATCCTCAAGTGAATAAGGCACTTATTATCAATGGCATTCCTAACAGGGATTAGTGCCTTTATTAATTTAGACGTGTAGGATTTATGCCTATTTTGAATTTTTTAGCTAAGTTTAAAGCTAATTTGACGTCCAACTGAGACATGAAAAAATCCCTCCCTATTCTTCTTGTTTTTTCGATCACACTGATCAATGCACAGGCACAAGTAGTTCAATGGGCCGATAAAGTAATTGAGTTTTCAAGTGAACTAACTTCAGGGCAATACTCAGCCCAGCAGGTGCTTGGTAAACCCAATGTAATCAGCGATGCCAATGGTAAGTTGGCAGGAGGCCAAAGTCCAAGTGCCTGGGCCCCTGATCGACCCAATAGAAAAGAATTTCTGAAACTTGGCTTCGCCACCCCACTCAGTATTCAACAGATTGCCATTGCGGAGTCGCACAACCCAAGTGCCCTTTACCGTATTTCTGCTTACGATGAAGCAGGAAATGAATACGAGCTGATGACACTCAATCCACAAGTGGTTCCGCTGAAGAGCCGAATGCTCAATGTGTTTGTAGAAAAAACAAAATTTAAAGTGACAGCCATAAAGCTTGAATTTGATGGAGCTGCGGTTGGCCAATACTTTGGGATTGATGCAGTAGCTATCTCGGATTCAAAATATGCCATCATACCTGAAATTTCTAAGCCGGAATTATTGGCAGCAGGGCTCACAGTCGAGGGGCTGGACGAGAAAGTGAACAGTGAATACAGTGAGTTGAACCCATTACTATCTCCCGATGGCAAAACCCTTTATTTCAGTCGCAAGAACCATCCTCAAAACGTTGGAGGAGTAACAGACCAGGAAGACATCTGGTATTCCGAATTGGACTCCACAGGTCGTTGGAAACTAGCGCAAAACCTTACACCCCTTAACAACGTTGGTCCTAATTTTATTAACTACATAAGCTCGGTTACACCCGATGGTAAATCAGCTATTGTTTTGTTGGGTAATCAATATACTGACAAAGGCAAGATGCTGGCAGGTGTTTCGGTAAGTACAAATGTGGGTGGTAACTGGACTAAGCCACAGGCACTTAAAATTACAGATGACTACAATTTCAATGAGAAGGTGAACTACTTCATGGCGAATAACCGTAGAACACTTTTGATGTCGGTAGAGCGCGAGGATTCTGAAGGTGACAGAGACTTGTACGTTAGCTTTCAAAATGCAGATAGTACATGGACCAAGCCTTTAAACCTTGGAAAAAACATTAACACTGCCAGTGAAGAGTCATCTCCCTTTTTAGCAGCCGATGATAAAACCCTTTATTTCTCTTCTAAAGGATTTAGCGGTTATGGAGGCAGTGATATTTATATGTCAAAACGATTGGACGATACATGGACTAGCTGGTCTGAACCTGAGAATTTAGGCCCCGAGATCAACTCAACGCAAGAAGATGTTTTCTTTAATATACCCGCCAACAGTGATTATGCTTATTACTCTCGCGGAGTAACAGAAACCAACACCGACATTTACAGAGTGAAGCTACCTATTATGAACTCACCTGAATTGTGGGTTACCGTAAAGGGTAAATTGATTGATGGAAAAACCGGTCTTCCGATAGCTGCAAAAATCATTTACGAACGTTTACCTGATGGCGTGGAAGCAGGCATTACGCAAACCAATCCTACCACTGGCGAATATGAAATCAGGTTACCCGCAGGTTATCAATATGGTGTACGAGCAGAAGCAAAGGACCATATTTCAGAAAATCAAAATTTGGATTTGCGCAATGTAAAGGGGGATCAGGTTTTAGATCATCAAGACTTCAAACTGAAGCCGATGGAGGTGGAGACAATTGCCATGGTGCCGATTGAAGAAAATGCTAAAATCGTTCTCAATAATATCTTCTTCGATTTTGATAGCCATAATTTGCGCGATAACTCCAAGCCAGAATTAAATCGTCTCGTAGCATTAATGAAAGAGCGCAAAACAATGCAAGTAGAAATAGCAGGACATACAGATTCAAATGGCCCTGATAGCTACAACCAAAAATTAAGTGAACGAAGAGCCAATGCTGTTAGTAAATATTTGACTAATCAGGGCATAGAAGTGGCCCGTATTATCGTAACTGGTTTAGGGGAGACCAAACCAATAGCGGATAACAAAACAAAAGAGGGGCAGCGTAAAAACAGACGAGTTGAATTCAAAATATTGAAACCATGATGAGCCGTTCCAGCCTTTTAACGATAATGCTTTTTCTGCCGGGTATTGTATGTTTTGCCCAGGTAAAAGATACGACTACAGTATGGGCAGAGGGCAAAGTGTTGAATGCAGCTACCAAAGAATTAATTTCGGCCCGCATTGTATACCAGAGCTTGCCATATGGCAATAAGGTAGGTACGGCTAGTGGTTCTACTTTTTCCTTTCCGCTTATTGACGGAGAGAAATACTCTATTTCAGTTCAGGCAGATGGTTTTGAGCCAGCCAAATTTATGTTGGATCCGGCTGAGGCGAATGGTGATAAAAGGCTGATAAAGGATATTGAGTTGAAGAAGGGTGAAGCGCCCCCCAGTCACCCTGTGGGTCATGTTATGCGTCTGGATAATCTCATCTTCCAGCAGGGCAAAGCGCGGATTGAACCGCCTTCTTATGAAGAATTAGATGTATTGGTAGAGATGTTGCAAAAAAGTGGCCGCATGGTTATTCAGCTAGAAGGGCATACCGACTACCTGGGACCGGCCAAGCAAAATTTAGAGTTATCAGAAAAACGTGTGATCGCTGTTAAGAATTATCTCATTGGCAAGGGTATTAATAAAAACAGAATTAAAACCAAGGCTTTTGGCGGTACACAACCACTTTCAAGAGAAGATACGCCCGAAGCACACGCAGGCAACAGACGCGTTGAGGTAAGGGTCTTACAAAACTAACCTTACTAACTGAGATAACTGATTTGGTTAATGGCTGAGAACAGCAGCAGTACTGAAGCTTTCATGCTTACGCTGTAAAACCAACAACTGGTGATTTAAGTTGTTTTTTTCCTCAATATCCAGGTTGCTTTCACGTATAGTTAAAAGAAGAATAGCACTGAATTCTTCTATTCTGGGAGTGGCACCATATTCTCCTGCTTTGATTATAAAAACAACTGCCTGTTCAATGTTTTTGGAATTATAGGCGTTTACCGCTTTGTTAAAATAAAGAAGGCCCGTTAAATCTTCCAATGAAACTGCATTCCACAGAGTGAACGAGAATTCGTACTTAACTGTGCCTTTCTCGTCTGAAAAACTTGTAGAATTTTGGTACTTCTTAAGTTGATCAGTTACTTTTTTACTGCCTTCTATAAATCCTTCAATAGGGTCAGTTGCCTCAATCAACAACTCTTCACCATCAAGCTTCACCACAATAAAAATGTGATAATTCACTTCGATAATAGTATAGTTAAAACGAAAATGATCTAGCAATAAGGCATATAGGGCAGTTCCGGTAAGGCAATTGTATTTTCCTGCATGAAAGATTTCACCAAAACTTGATTCTGTCTGGTATGTCTTTAGAAACTTTTGATGTGTTTTTATGAAGAGGTGGCGCAGAAAGTCTTTATCCTCAGCATAATGGCTTCTTTTCTTTCCGAGCTGTGTTAAAAAACTCTCATAGCCGCTAAGGTCAGCCTTAGTTTCATCGGTTTGTAAAAAAGCGTAAATGGGGCTGGAATTAGCCGGATTGGAGTTCGCCAAAACAGCCGAACTGCCAAAAATGATCATCAGTATCGCACAAATCCCCCTCATTGCTAAATCAATATTAACAAATTGTTAATAAAATTGAAAACCTCAACATTTTTATTAACAAATTCATAATAATAACATGGCTTAACCGGAATTTGTAACTTTAGGCTATGCAAGTAAGTACCACCAATCCGGTCGAAATGTCGATCGAGCAAATTTTCCAATCGCAGCAAAAAAGAGCCCTTTTGCAGCGTTTAGAGCCTTTAACCATACGAAAGCAACGCCTGACAAAGCTTAAGGCATGGGTTCATCAAAACCGGGTGGCCATCCAAGAGGCCATGTATGCCGATTTCAGAAAGCCTGCTGGTGAGGTGGATGGCGTGGAGATATTTCATGTGTTGGGTGAAATAAAGTTGGCCTTGCAAAACCTTGATAGCTGGGCTGCCAAGCGAAAGGTGGACGCTCCCATTACTTTTCTGGGCACTCGATCTTATTTAAGGCCCGAACCGAAAGGTGTTTGCCTGATCATAGCTCCCTGGAACTACCCCTTTTCTTTAGCTATAGGTCCCTTGGTTTCTGCCCTGGCAGCAGGTAATACAGTTATTATAAAACCCTCTGAATTTACGCCCCACACAGCGGCCTTAATTTCACGCATGGCAGCTGACTTGTTTGAGGAAGCAATTGTGAGTGTTGTAGAAGGAGATGCCTCAGTGGCAGCCACTTTAACAGCCTTGCCTTTTGATCATATTTTCTTCACCGGAAGCCCCGCTGTGGGTAAGCTGGTCATGAAGGCAGCAGCAGAAAACCTCACCTCCGTTACGCTGGAATTGGGGGGTAAATCACCTGTTATCGTTACCGCATCGGCAAAGCTGGAAGATGCTGCAGAGCGCATAGTCGTTGCCAAGTACTTCAACTGTGGTCAAACCTGCATTGCACCTGATTATGTTCTGGTAGATGAAAAAGTAGCAAAAATCTTAGTTGAGCTTTTAAAGAAGCAAGTGGCTATGCGTTTTAGTGAAAAGGGTGAACCAATTAAAGACAGCAAGCATTATACAAGAATGGTGAGCCATAAACACTGGCTACGCATGAATGCGTTGTTAGAGGATGCACTTACTAAAGGCGCCAAACTTGAATTGGGTGGTGAGGTGCGTGAGGAGGATAGATTCTTCCATCCCACCATTCTAACGCATGTGGATGTTAACTGTCGCCTGATGGAAGAAGAGATTTTCGGGCCTATACTGCCGATCATCACGTACCGTTCACTACAGGATGCAGTTAAGACAATCAACGCTAGACCCAAGCCGCTCGCTTTGTACATATTCACCCAAAAGGAATCAGAGAGTAAGGAAGTACTGAACGCGACCTCATCAGGGGCCATGTGTATCAACGAATGTGCGGTTCACTTTCTTAACAACCACTTACCCTTTGGTGGTGTAAACAACAGTGGCCTTGGCAGTGCTCACGGACATTTTGGCTTTTTGGCCTTTTCACATGTAAAGCCTGTCATGAAGCAGCGCAATGGTTTTACCTCTGTTAAGCCCTTGTATCCACCTTATACAAAGATGGCAAAGCGTTTGATGGACTGGTTGCTCAAGATGTTTTAAAAACATCGGCAGCGTATCATATTAAGTTTATCGAAACAAACGTTGTTTCGAGTGTTTGCTTTGTAATTTTGTTTACTCATCCATTTTCTAAAGACTCGTTATGAAAAAAGTACTGAAGTGGTCACTTATTGGCGTAGGGACCCTCATCACCTTGGTGGTGGTAGCAGCCATTGTCATCCCCATTATTTTTAAAGACGACATAAAAGCAGCTATCGACAAGCAATTAGCTTCGTCTGTAAACGCAGATGTTGTTTTCGATATCGAAAAACTGAACATTACGCTTTTTAAAAACTTTCCCAACCTAACAGTAGAAATGGCCGATCTGGGTGTGATCAATAGAGAACCCTTTGCTGGAGAAGTGTTGTTTGCTACCGAGAATTTTTCGGTCGAGGTAAATCTGGCAGATATACTTTTCGGAGATCAATTGAAGGTGAAGGGAATTTCTGTGCTTCGCCCAATCGTGAACGTAAAGGTGTTAAAAGATGGTAGCGCTAATTATGACATCGCTATGCCTTCTACCGATACTGCAGCTGTGGAAGAGACTGGCGCAACGGCCTTCTCATTCGGCATTGATCACTGGGAAATTACTGATGGCACTGTTGTTTATGATGACCAGTCTATGCCTTATTCGCTTAGCTTAAAAGGACTTAACCATAGCGGAAGCGGTGATTTTAACCAGGATGTTTTTGACCTCACTACCTATACCACTGCCGACAGTGTGAGCACAACTTATGATGGTGTAGAATATTTGACCAATAAGCGAGCTGAAATTGACGCAATCATTCAAATCAGCGAAGACTTCAGCAAATACACCTTCAAGCAAAATACAGCCAAGCTCAACGACTTTGTGATGAGCTTTGATGGTTGGTTTAAAATGAATGAAAATGATTTTGGCATGGACCTCAGCTTTAAGAGTCCAGAGAATACTTTTAAAAGTTTGTTATCGCTTGTGCCTGGCATTTATACAGCAGACTTCCAAGGCATTGAGACAAAAGGAGACTTGTCATTTACAGGATTTGTAAAGGGAACGTACAGCGATACGCAAATGCCAGCCTTTAACCTGGCGCTGTTGGTAAACGATGCTATGTTTAAATACCCAGATTTGCCAACAGCAGTGAACAACATAAACCTCGACATGCTGGTTGACAACAAAGATGGTGTAATTGAGAATACCCTCGTTAACGTGAAAAAATTTCACATGGATTTTGGTACCAATCCTTTCGATGCAAGTTTGTTGATCGAGAACCTGAGAGATTATAAAATGAAAGCAAACCTTGCAGCCAAATTAAACCTGGCTGAGCTCACCAAGATGTTTCCTATTGAAGGTTTAGAAATGCGCGGCATTTATGCAGCTAACATTAGTGCAGAGGGCGTTTACGATAGCATCGCGAAAACGATCCCGGCAATCAATGCAACTATGTCCTTAGATGATGGCTATGTAAAGTCTGCTGAGTTTCCACTGCCAATAGAGGATTTACATTTTGCTTCCAGCATCAAGAATACATCAGGCAAAATGGCTGAAACTTTTATAGGCGTAAATGATTTGTCCTTGCTTTTAGATGGCGAAAAGTTTGGAGCAGATATGACCCTGCAAAATCTGGACAACTACACCTGGGACGTAAAAGCCAAGGGAGGAATGGATCTTGAAAAGATAACAAAAATTTTCCCTATTGAAGGAATGACACTGACAGGTAAGGTGCAAGCAGATTTGCGGACACAGGGTAAGATGAGCGATCTGGAGGCTGAGAAATATGATAAACTTCCTACAAGTGGTACAGCTTCACTCAAGAATTTTTCTTTTGCCTCCAGCGATTTACCTTACGCAGTCACCATTTCACAAGCAGGCATGGTGTTCGATCCTAAAAAAATTGAATTAACTAATACTGTTGGTACAATTGGAAAGAGCGACTTTACTGTGAGTGGTGCTATTGCCAATTATCTGGGCTACTTGTTTGGCGATAACGAGACTATCAAAGGGAACATGGCCTTTACTTCTAATCTGTTAGACTTAAATGAGTTCATGACAGAAAGTGAGGACGCTCCGGTAGCAGAAGACACTAGCTCTTTTGGTGTGATCCCAATTCCTGAAAACATTGATTTTCTGTTACGCTCTTCTGTTAAAACAGTTAAAATGATGGACTACACCATCAGTGATGCGAAAGGCGACATCCTTTTGAAAGATGGTATAGCCAATATGAAAGGTGTTACTTTTAACATGCTTGGTGGATCTTTTGGTGTTGACGGAAGTTATTCTGCCAGGGATATTAATCATCCAAAATATGACTTGGCACTCAAGATTGATAAGCTATCAATACAGCAATCAGCGGCTTCATTCTCTGTAGTGAAGACTTATGCCCCCATAGCAGGTTTAGTCAATGGAGACTTTTCAACTGATTTCAAAATCAATGGTGAGCTTACCCAGGATATGATGCCGAATATGGCTACTGTTAATGGTGCCGGATTAATTAAAGTTGCTCAAGCAGCCTTAAAGGGATCAAAGCTGGTATCAGGTGTTACCTCACTGACTAAACTGGACAATACAGATGAAGTAACTATGAAAGATGTATTGATGTCAGCTTCAATTAAGGATGGGAAGTTGAGTGTTAAGCCATTTGATGTAAGCTTTGGAAGTTATAAAACTACGGTAGCGGGCAGCACAGGATTAGACGGTACTATCGACTATACATTAAAAATGAACGTGCCTGCTAATAAAGTGAGCGCTGAGTTAGCAGGCCTTACCAGCAAGTATACAGGCACGGCCTCAGACCCCAATAAACCAGTTCCAGTTACCATTGGTGTGGGTGGTAAATACAACGATCCTAAGAGCCGACTCATCATGGATGAGCAGAAAGAGCAAGCCAAAGAAGCTGTAACTGCAGCTGCAAAGGAAGAGGCGACAAAGAAGGCAACAGAATTAGCCAAGGGCACAGAAGCCGAAAAAGTGGTGAATACTTTGTTGGGAGGAGATGCTAAAGCAGCAGGTACAGACAGCACAAAAACGACCACTACTAAAGAAGACCTGACCAAGAAAGCCCAGGAAGAAGCGACAAAAAAAATTCAGAATCTTTTAAAGAAGAAGAAAAACTAGTTTGCTTAAAGCATCAGAAAGCCCCGATCGATGAGTATCGGGGCTTTTTATTTTGAATAAGTGTTAAGAATTCAGTGAGCTAATTTGTTACAGAGCTCCCAAGTTGCAAATGGACTGCAGGAGCATGAGCAGTTAATAGAGTTTGCCAACAGCTCTTTATTCAAAGTAAGAAACCAAGTATTAAGTGCAAAGAAATTAAAATCTAGGGTGTCAACACTAAATCCTTCAGGCACTGAATCCACAATGGATGGTCATTAAGGCTTTCAACGAGCTGAACCTTTTCTCCGCCATGCTCTTCAAAAATTTCCTGATACTCCTCACCAATTTCAATAGTAGTTTCTAAACAATCGGCTGTAAAGGCTGGTGAAAACACTAAGATCTTCTTCATGCCTTTTTTGGCACAGTCTTCGACAACTTTATCAGAGAAGGGCTCAAGCCATTTTTTATCGAGTCTTGATTGAAAACAAACGGTATATTTTTCTTTAGGTATGTTCAGCTTTTCTGCCAAAAGCCTGGTTGTTGCATAGCAAGTGGCTTTGTAACAATACTTATTTTCCTCATCAACCTCATGCTCGCAATTGTGGTTGGCGCATAAATCATTGTCATATACTTTATCAACCTGTCGCTCAGGGAGCCCATGATAAGAGAACAATACGTGATCATATTCTTCAATATTGTATTGACGACCTCTTTCTTCAAAGCCTTTGATGTATAAAGGATGATCGTAGTATTGACTGATCAAAGTGAGTTCTGGAATTACCCACCAGGTTCTGAGAACACGCATCACTTCATCGAGGGCAGAGCCTGTAGAAGCCGATGCATATTGGGGAAACATAGGGACTATGATGAGGCGGTCATAATTTTTCTTGCGCATTTCTTCCAATACGTTGGGTATGGAAGGATTTTTATAACGCATGGCCAGGTAAACATCGTGGCTTTCACCCAACTCTTTTTGCAGGAGCCCTTTTACATTATTACTATGAAAGAGTAGTGGAGATCCGTTTTCAGTCCAAAGTTTTTTGTAAACCTTCGCTGATTTGGGCGCTCGAAATGGAACGATAATTCCATTGACTAATATCTTGCGCAGCAGCCATGGGATATCAATGACCCTTGGGTCGTTCAAAAATTGAGATAAGTAAGAACGCACATCCGAAACAGAAGGGCTATCGGGTGTGCCGAGGTTGACGAGGAGTACTCCAGTTTTAGCGCTCATGAAAAAATAAAGTCATTAGAGTGAAAACCCAAAAGTAGAAGAAGAGTTCGATAAACTGATCATTTTTAAAACCAAACAGAGCCTTTCCATACGAGCCAGCCGTAAACACCAAAGCGGATGATGCGGGAGATGCAAATGAGCAAGAAAAGTCTGAAGTTTAAATTAACCGAACCCGCAAGCATGCACGTGGCAGAGAAAGGTATAGGTGTAACAGCTCCTACAAAGACCAAAAAACCTCCATAACGTTTTAATTGCTTATCGTATTGCTGCAGGTAGCGATCACTGATTTTTTTATATAAGGTAGTTCTTGAGAAGTTCTTGCCTATCCAATAACCTATAATACCAGCGAGGTAAGAAAGCAGCGTAAGTATAGTAAGGTTGATGGCATATTGCGCCACGCTTACTTTATGTAGTACCCACACCATCATGAAAAATTCTGGGGGCACTAAACCAAAAATTACTTCAGATAGAAAAAAGAGAGCGTAGAGAGGCAAGGGTCTGCTATGGATCGCCTCAATGTCTTTTTGAAAAGTTGTTTGAATATACTCTTCTGAAAAAATGAAAACAGTTATTATAACTGCAAACCAAAGCAAGCCTCTAAGAATATTCTTAAAGAGAAAGCCGGAGCGAGTTTCTTCTTGTGGGCTTTCCATAGAACTAGACATTCATAATAGGGTAACGCTTAAACTCTTTTTGAGCATCAAATAGTTTTCGATACGTAGCGTGTTTCTTAACAACATTTGGGGTAACCTGTTCAGCCACGCGAATCATTTTAGAGTTAAAATCACCAATCCAGTTCATTTCGTACTCTTCGTAGCGCATGTATTCTTCCTGCATTACTTTTTTAAAGGCCATTATCAGGCCACCATCTACCCCTTTGCCCTGATGCTCCGGCACAACACCGAACAAAATACCAAAGGCCCTTTTGTTAGTCTTGCGCCAGCGGTGATACACAAACTTGAGTTTCCCTAGTAGATCCAGTTTGCCATTAACGTGTTTGAATATTTGATTTACCTCAGGTAGAGATAGGAAAAAAGCAATGGGTTCATCTTTGTAAAAGGCAAACCATAAAAGCTTTTCGTCCATAATGGGCTTCATCTGCTTCACAATGTGTTTGGCTTGTACTTCTGTAAGTTCGGGGATCTCCCCTCGTTTAGCCCAGGCTTTATTGTAAACATACCTGATTTTATCAGCCAATGTGTTGTCTGATTTGGAAATGTATCTAAAGCTATAGTCAGGATTTTTGGCAGCTACTTCAGCCTTTTCCTGTAACCTGGGGTCTAGCGGCCCCATCATGGGTCTTCCAAAGGTTAGTTGGTAGAAATATACCTGAAAGCCATAGGCTTCAAAAAAGTCTTTATAGTAAGGGAAATTATAATTACACTGATAATTAGGCTCTCGGTCGTAACCCTCAATGAGCAATCCCCACCACTTATCGCGATTGCCAAAATTGATGGGTCCATCCATGGCTTCCATGCCCTTCTGTTGCAACCATTCTTTAGCGGTATCGAAAAGGAAAAAGGCAACTTCCTGGCTGTTGATGCAATCAAAAAAACCAAGGCCACCGGTAGGCTGGTCGTTTCCCTTGTTGGTTGTTTTATCGTTGACAAACGCGGCAACCCTGCCTACCACCTGTCCAGATTTATCCTCTACGATCCATCGAATGCACTGGCCATGCTGAAATGTTTTGTTTTTCTTTTTATCAAAAACAGCTTCAATGTCGTTATCCAGCGGACGAATCCAGGCTGGCTGATTTTTGTACAAGGTGACAGGGAAATCAAGAAAGGCCCTGATGTGAGCCGCTGTAGTTACCTCAATAATTTTCATGCAGCTGCAAATTGCTTAATTTTTAGCTGCATGAAAAATGCCTGATGGAAATTTAGAAAGGGCCTTTAAGATCGGTTGCTGACCAGTTGGGGCATTTTGGCCACAGCACTATTAACCTTATTAGGTAAAATAATGTGGAAGCGGGTGCCAATACCAAATTTGCTTTGAACGGAGATTTTACCACCGAGCTTGTCGACTGCATTTTTTACAATGTACAAGCCTATACCAGAACCATCGGATTGCTCTGATGCGCGGTAGAACATTTCAAAAACACGGGTTAGATTTTCTTCGTCAATGCCAATGCCGTTGTCTGTAAAACTAATATCAGCCCGTAAATGATCTATACGGATTTTAATGCTGATTTCTGACTGAACTCTTAAATCAAGGTTGCGATACTTAATGGCATTAGAAATAAGGTTTCGGAGAATCTCAGACACACGCCATGGGTCGCTGTAAAAATCAATGCCATCGATGTTGATGTTTCTCTTAATATCTCCTGCGCCATCCAGGTAGCTCAGATCGCTGAAAGTGTGGGATATCACTTCCTCTAGGTTTACCCTTGCCACTGATATATCAAGCTTCAGATTTTTAGAGTGGCTTAATACATCGCTTATAAAATGATCCAAACGATCAACCTTCTCTCCGATCAGGTTGATGTAATCCATAGGATTATCGGTATTGCCCGGAAGTTTGGCCAGGTTTACCAAGCCAAGTATTGAAGATAAAGGTGCTCTTAAATCGTGCGAAACTTTATACACGAAATTATCAAGTTCTGTATTGCGGGTTTTGAGCTCCTCTTCAACACTTTTTCGTTCTGTAATGTCAACGTATACACCATAAATACCAATGGTCATATTTTCCATCATCACAGGCACGCCATACAAAATGACGTTAATAACTCTACCATTTCTATGCTTTCGAATGGTTTCGAGACTTACCACTTTGTGTGAAGTGATGAGATTATTGAGGTCGATGCCTTCGTTTTTCAAATCTTCCGGAACAATAAAATCGTTCAGGTTTTTGCCCAGGAGTATTTCACGCTCATAACCGAACATTTCGGCAAAACCTTTATTCACCTCCTGAACACGTCCATTTTCATCGAGCATCACTACGGCCATGGGCGCACTTTCGAAAAGCTTCGTGAAAAGCATTTCGTTCTTTTTCATTTGCCGCTCGGTCTCTTTGCGTTCGGTAATGTCTCTGAAAACTACTTGTACCGCAGGCTCATCGCGGTACACAAATGGAAAGGCAGTAGCTTCAACAATAATTTCTTTACCATCAATGCGAACAAATTTTTGCTCAAGCATGGGTACCGGTAAGCCGCTCATAGCTTGCTCAATGCGCTTGGTCACTTCGCTTCGAAAGGAAGGATGGACGAATTGCGTGATATCGGCTCCAATCAAATCTTTCGATCTGGAGGCCCCCAATGATTGATAAGCTGTGGTGTTGGCGTAGATTAATTTTCCATGTCTATGGATAACAATGCCTATAGGTAATTTTTCTACTAATGACTGATAGCGCAGCTCACTCTCGCGCAAAGTTTCTTTACGCGTAGTAATGTCTTCAATGATACCTCTTCGGATGATTTTACCTTTTTCTATCAGGTCGTGATTGGAGCGCATCTCTAACCAGCGCATGTGTCCTTGTACCGTGGCCCTTCCTTGCCAATACCACTCACTTTTACTTTCGTGGCTTTCCTGGGCTGTTTCTTTGAGTTTGGGGAGGTCATCAGCATGTATAATGCTGTCTAGCAGCGTATGATCTGCAAGTAGGGCAGCGGCCTGAATACCTAAAATCCGTTCGCTGGCCTCACTTATAAAAGTGAAGTAACGTTTTCCGGATGGTTCGATCGTGTATTCGTATAAAACGGCTGGCAAAAACCTGATTAGGTCTTGCATGGATATTCGGTTAAGGTTGGGGACTTGGTTAACTTACTAAACACTGCTGTTCAACAAGATTGCAAGATACATGTATCCATCGATTAAACAAGATATGGCGTTCGTAGCAAAATGTTATTTGGGTAATTCTCTGACATCGATAATTTTATTAGGATGAAAGTAAATTACAAGCTTAACGGATGTAACAGAGATGGTCGTAGTTCGGCTTTAACCCCTCATCCAATTTTTGTATCATTGCAGGCTAATTTCCAAACTGCGTTTATTTAGGTTTAATGCGTACCAAAGCCCTTACACGCCTGCTCTTTACCATTGCTGTGTTTACATGGCTGGCCTTGGTGTTTACGGACTTAAGCATACATTTCAGCCTCTCGAATGGCCTGAAGCCTGAGATAGCCGCCTGGCTGCCAACGGTTATCCTCAACATTTACATTATCGTTCTTTTCTATTATTACAAGTTTAAAATTGAAAGAGACGAGTCTCTTAACTTTATTGATTTACTCTGGCGTGTCTTTGCAACAGGTCTTGTCTCTACTGTCATTTCATTGTTACTGCGCCTGATTGAAATGCTATTAGGCGGCACAAAACTGACCAGCCACTTTCTATATTTAGAGTTCACCTACCTGATCAATTTAGGACTGATGGTGAGTGTATTACTCTGCGCCTTCATGGCCTGGAAGCGTCTCATCCTTTATCAAAAGTCCAAATGGCTTATTCGTTTGTGGACATTCTTTGAAGTGGGAATGATTCTCTCCCTCTTGTATAACAGCTTGAGCGCACCTTTTGTGCAACGATATTACGAATACGTGCTGGGCCTTTTTGTATTAACGGGCCTGGTGCTTTCTGGGAATATGAAATGGGTGGCCTACCTTAATTTCAGACAGAAGTGGACAGGCCTATTGTTGCTACTCTTAACCATTTTTTACCTTTTCTACATATTCATTACATCGGGCGCTTTAGTACCGGAGGATGCCACCACCTTACAAGTAATCAGCCACTCCAATCACATCTTCATTTCGTCCTTGATGATTTTCGTGGCCATTTACAGTATTTTCTCTTTCCTGGTGATCCTGTTCAACCTGCCTACTACATCAGTATTTGAGCAGAAGCTAGAGGAGGTAGTGAACTTTCAAAGAATCAGTCAATCCATTCAGACTGAACAAAATGAAGAAAGTGTTTACAATATACTCTTAGAAACTTCGGTAAGCACCGTTTTTGCCGATGCCGCCTGGCTAGAGATAAACGGCACCAAAGAAGAACACAGGCTTTATACCTACGAGATTTCAGAAAAGGAAGCACGTGATATTATCGACCATCTGGCCAAGCAGCAAGTGCGTGGCTTACTAGATCAGAATCAGGATAAGACGCGCAATCTTTCCAAACATTTGGGATCCTTGAGAGGCTCCCGTTTCCGTTCTATTCTGGCATACCCAATTTATGTAAAGGGCGAGAACATTGGCACCTTGGCCTTGCTGAAAGAATTGCCTGAAGGCTTCAATAAGGAGATGAATAAAATCGTTTCCACATTTGCCAATCAGGCAGGCATATCTATCGAGAACTTCCGCTTAATGGAAGAGGCCTTACAGAATGAGCGATACAAAGAAGAATTAAAAATTGCCAAGACTGTTCAGAAAAGTTTGTTGCCCCAGCAACTTGAGTTCGATCACCATTTTGATTTAGTGGCGTTTTCAGAATCGGCTGATGAAGTAGGGGGTGATTACTATGATTCCCTTCGCATCAACGATCACCAAACTGCCTTGATTATTGCAGACGTTTCTGGTAAGGGAACAACTGCTGCTTTTCATATGTCACAAATGAAGGGAATCTTTCACAGCCTGGCGCAGGGTTGTGACGATCCTCAGGAATTTATGTTCAGGGCTAACCAGGCCTTGATTCACTGTTTGGAAAGAGGATCATTTATCAGTGCCATTTTCTTTGTAATTGACACCAAAGAGCAAACAGTTAAATACGCACGCGCTGGCCATTGTCCTGTGTTGTATTACAATAGTTTAACTGACAATGCCGACTATTTTAAAGACAAGGGAGTTGCTTTAGGCATGGTGCGAAACAAAAGTTATAAGGAATTCATTCAACAGAATGAATTTAAATATGCCCCTAACGATGTGATGGTGTTGTACACCGATGGTATTACAGAGGCGAAGAATAATAAGAACGAACAATTTGGAGACGAAAGACTTAACAAGGTGTTATGCGAAGTTAAAAGCTTGTCGCCTTCACAAATACAGGAGCATTTGATTAATCGCCTTTACGAATTCTCAGGCACTGATAACATTGACGATGATTATACAACCATGATCATCAAGTTTAAATCCAGAACTTAATTTGAAAAAAACCGTTTAACCATGATACATATTAAGCGATTACAAGAAGACGGGGCCGATGTGGTGGCGTTGGTGGGCGAGATTGATGCAAGCTCTTCGATAGACTTAGATTTGGCTATTGCCAAAAGTGTTGGAGACGGCTTTACCAAGATACTCATCGATTGTTCCTCATTAGAATACATCTCTTCTGCCGGCCTCGGTGTCTTTATGTCGTACATAGAAGAGTTTAGAGAAAAGAGCATTCAGATGGTTCTTTTTGGCATGAACGAAAAGGTGGCAAATACGTTTCAAATATTAGGCTTGAATGAGTTGCTGAAAATTGCAGTTGATAAGGTAGGAGCTAAGCAAATGTTGGCATGATTTATAAGCAAAAAGTCGGCTGTAAGCTGGAGAACTTAAAACCTCTCCGCGATTTCATCAGGGAGTCGCTGGCTCACCATGGTGTGCATGAACTGCACATCAGCGAAATCGTGTTGGCCCTGGATGAGATGTGCTCCAACCTGATGATACACGCACATCACTGTAATCCACTTGATCTTTTCGAACTCAGAATAACGGTAGAACCAGGTAAACCTGTTGTTTTTGAAATCATAGATGATGGTACCGTTTTCGACATCACAAAATTTGAAGGCCCTGAAATAGACAGCCTTGTGCATGATAAACGCAAGGGCGGTTTGGGTATACGTTTAGTTAAATCTATTATGGATAAAATAGAATATACACAACGTGATGGTTCTAATGTTTGCCGCCTTGAAAAACAAGTGCGAAAAGCCACAGCCTGATTTTTTTAACCCCAACATCATTTCAATCCTAACAAGTCCTTTGTGTTATGTGTGTTAGATTACTTTACAGCTTCATCGTTTTTTTTATACTTTCTTCAAATCAGGTATTCTCACAAAAAGCAGCCAAGTCGCTTAATCTGTTTACCATCAACAAAAAGGCTGTCAGTTCGGATGAGTTTATCTATCTCTACAAAAAAAATCACCGTGACAAAGAAGGAGAGTTCAACCAGGATAAAATTGAAGAATACCTGGATTTGTATATCAAATTCAAATTGAAGGTAGAGGAGGCTCGCCAGCGTGGCATGGATACTACGAGCAAGTTCACCAAAGAATATCTGGGCTATAAAGAAGCCTTAAGAAAGCCATACTTACCCGACAACAAACTGGTCGATAGCCTGGCACAGCTTACCTACAGTAGAATGCTGGAGGAGGTAAAGGCTTCCCACATACTAATTCGCGTAGCGCCTGATGCAAGTCCTGCCGATACTTTGAAAGCTTACAACAAGATCACAGACATTAAAAAGCGTATTGAGGCTGGTGAAGACTTTGGAACAGTAGCCATCAATGCATCTGAAGACCCGTCAGCCAAAAGCAATGAGGGCAGCTTGGGCTATTTCACAGCCTTGCAAATGGTGTACCCTTTTGAGACGGCTGCTTATACAACGCCCGTAGGTGATCTTAGCAAGCCTGTCCGTACCCGTTTTGGTTACCACCTTATTAAAGTGGTTGACAAGCGAAAGGCTGTGGGCGAAGTAGAAGTATCGCACATCTTGATTCGGAGTGGAAAAGACCGCGATGATGCCACCACTAAACGTCAAGCTTTTGAGGTGTATGACCGGCTTCAGGGAGGCATGAATTGGGATGAATTGTGCCGCCAGTATTCGGAAGATGTCAGCACTAAAGATACCGGAGGCAGGCTTAGGCCCTTCGGTGTGGGTGCCATGACATCCGTTCCGGAATTTGAAAAGACAGCCTTTTCTTTATTAAACCCCGGTGATTATTCCGCGCCATTTTCTTCTCAGTATGGATGGCATATTGTTAAGCTGGAAAGAAAAATACCGGTGCCCAGTTATCAGGAATTAGAGGCCTCTTTAAAGAGCCGGGTAAGCAGAGATGAAAGAATGCAAACCGCGAAAGAGTCTATTCAGAAGTCTTTGCGCAGCAAATATAAGTTTACAGAAGTGGCAGAAACGAAACGGCAAGTGATGCTTGTGGCGGACAGCGCTCTGCAACGTGCTGCGTGGAAAAAACCTGAAAACAATCTTCAACAACTTACCCTGTTTTCGCTGCAAGGACTTCCGGTAAAGGCCGATAAATTTTTTGAGTATGTACTGGGCAATCAAAAAGCCAACAAATTGTTGCCATCAAATTATTTCAATCAGCTCTATGAAAATTTTGTAAATGCAAGCATTGAGGGAGTAGTGGAGCAATCGTTGATGCAGACAAACGCAGACTATCGCTATTTAAGTAATGAATATTATGAAGGCATTTTGCTGTTCGATATCATGGAGAAAGAGGTTTGGAACAGGGCATCCGATGATAGCCTGGGGCAGCGTAATTATTTCAACCAAAACAGTGCAAAGTATACTGCAGGCGAAAGAGCCCAGGCATTGATTTACAGTTCTTCAAAAAGCGAATCAATCACGTTACTACAAAATCTACTAGCGGCAGATTCAGTTGTGAAAGATAGTTTTCTAAAGAAAAATGCAATTCGCTTTGAGCAGGGAAGATTTGAGCAAAAGGACCGGAATGTGTTGGCAAAACTTGCGTGGAAGCCAGGGTTGTCCAAAGTAGAGTTAGACGGAATTTCTTACCTTGTGCAGATTGACAACATACTGCCCCCTGGCGACCGAACGTTTGAAGAAGCGAAAGGTCTTTTGGTAGCAGATTATCAAACTTATCTGGAGAATCAATGGCTAACGGAACTTCAGCAGAAGTACCCCGTGAAAATACATGCGAAGGGTAAGAAATATGTTTTGGAGAAACTTACAAATGCAAACTGATTTACGCCATTTTAAGGTGAAAGCATCCTTCTCGCAGTTGGCAAGCCTAGTCTTGGTTTTGCTGTTGTTTTCATGCGATTTGATCAAGCGAAAAAGCGACACAGAAACTGATAACATCAGGCCCTCGGCCGCCCGCGTAGGCGATACATATCTTTATTTGGATGAGTTGGCTGGTATCGTGCCCCCCGGAACGCCCAAGGCCGACAGTACTACCCGAATGGATGCTTATGTTAACAGCTGGATTCGTAAGCAATTACTAATCAAACAGGCCGGCCGTCAAATAGACATTAATAATGCAGAGGTAGAGAGGAAAATTCTTGATTATCGTTACAGCCTGATCGCCTACGAATATCAAACCTACTATATCAAGCAGAATCTCGATACAGTGGTTTCTGAAAGTGAGATACAGCAGTACTATGATCAACATCCTGATAATTTTGTGCTAAAGCAAAATATTGTAAGAGCCACCTTCTTGAAAGTACCCCAAAGTGCCCCACGGACTCAAAAAATTAAAGACCTGATCTTCTCTAAGCGTGAAAAGGATAAAGAAGAACTTAAGTCATATTGTCTTAGTTTTGCGGCTGCCTATCACCTGGCAGATTCAAGCTGGATGGAGTTTGATGAACTGGTAAAGGCTTCGCCTCTCGTGGGCATACCCGATAAGGTTCAGTTTTTAAAGAGAACTCCTTATTACGAAACCACCGATGAGGCATATTTATACTTTTTAAAAGTTGAGGAGTATCGCATATCAGATAACCTGTCTCCTATACAATTCGTAAGAGATGAAATTATCAACGTAATTCTTAACAAAAGAAAAGTTGAATTAGCAAAGCGCTTAGATGATGAAGTTTTTAGTAAAGCACAAGAGAATAATGAGTTTCAAATATTTAACAAGTAGATCGGTGAGATGGAGCTACACCATTGCCTTGCTGCTGGCAGCCGCAAGTGCTTTTGGCCAGACAGAAAATAAGGGTTTTGTAGTAGATGAAATCATAGCCAAGGTTGATAACTATATAGTTCTGAAATCAGAATTGGAAAGAGCCTATCAGGACTACATCACCAACGGAGGTACGCCTTCACAAGAGGCACGGTGCCAATACCTGGCTATTTTGATTCGCAACAAACTGATGGTAGCTAAAGCAGAGATAGACTCAGTCATTGTGGAAGAATCGCAGGTTGACAATAACCTGCAAAGAAGATTTGATTTGATCATGAGCCAGTATAATGGCTCTGCGCAACAAATAGAAGCAGCCTACGGTAAATCGATAGAACAGATAAAAGCAGACATTTATGATCTGGTAAAAGAGCAATTGATTGTACAAAGAATGCAGGACGAGATTACCAAAGATGTAACGGTGACTCCTTCTGAGGTAAAGCGTTTCTTCAATAGCATCCCTAAAGACTCCATTCCGTTTTTATCTGCCGAGGTAGAAGTAGCGCAAATTGTGCGTGTAGCCCAGGTAAGCGAAGTGCAAAAAGATGAAACAAAGGGAAAACTTATTGAGATTAGGGAGAGCATTTTGAAGGGAGAAGATTTCAATGCCTTAGCCAGAAAATACTCAGCAGACCCAAGCGTGGTAAGCAATGGTGGTAATATGGGTTTTGTGGGCAGGGGCATGATGGTGCCTGAATATGAGGCGATGTGTTTTAAATTAAAGCCAGGAGAAATATCAATGCCTGTTGAAACATCCTTCGGCTTTCACATCATACAATTGATCGAAAGAAGAGGTAATGAATACAATTCGCGCCATATTCTGATGTCACCCTCACCCTCAGAGGAAGACCTAAAGGCGGCTACGTATTATTTGGACAGCATCCGAACATTGGTACTGGCTGACAGCATGACTTTCGATAAAGCGGCTAAGGAATTTTCAGAAGATGAACAGACGAAAAACTCTGGAGGCTTCTTTGTAGATCAGGATGGTGGAAGTTATGTATCTGTCGATGAACTTGACCCTGTTATATTTTTCAACCTTGATACCATGAAGGTTGGCAATATATCCAAACCGATTGCCTACAGAACAGACCAGCAAAAAGATGCTGTACGAATATTTTATTACAAATCGAGAATACCACCCCACCAGGCTTCTCTTAAAGACGACTGGAATAAGATCGAAAGCTTCACACTCAACGACAAAAAAAACAGGGTTTTATATAAGTGGTTTGAGAAAGCCCGTCAAGATGTTTTCATTAGCATAGATCCTACTTACGAGTATTGCGGACTACTGGAATAAACCCATGACAAAACTTTTTGCGAATGATGTAGAAGCAGCTGATGCCCTGGCCGCTTCATTTAAAAAAATGCAGGCCGAAATCGGTAAAGTGATTATCGGTCAAAATGATGTGGTACGCCTTGTGCTGACGGGTATTTTTTGTCACGGGCATTCATTACTGGTTGGTGTACCCGGCCTGGCCAAGACATTGCTGGTACAAACCATTGCTTCCGCCCTCGATCTTGACTTTAAACGCATTCAGTTCACCCCGGATTTAATGCCATCAGATATTGTGGGTGCAGAAACCCTTGATAAGGAACGCAATCTGAAATTTGTGAAGGGGCCGATTTTCTCCAATATTATTTTGGCTGACGAAATTAACAGGACCCCGCCAAAAACGCAGGCCGCTTTGCTGGAATCTATGCAGGAGTATACAGTTACCATAGGTGGTGTAAAGCATGAGTTGCCTCAACCATTCTTTGTTTTAGCAACGCAAAACCCAATCGAACAAGAAGGCACATACCCGCTGCCAGAAGCACAGCTTGATCGTTTCATGTTCAATATTCTCCTCAATTATCCTGGTTTTGCAGAGGAGGTCGCTGTTGTAAAGGCAACTACCTCTGATCGATTACCCAAAGCAGAGAAGGTGGTAAGTGCAGACGAGATTGTAGCATTTCAACATTTAGTTAGGAGAGTACCGGTGCCCGATAATGTTGTGGAGTATGCAGTGTCCTTATCGAGTAAAACCAGACCTCAAACACCTGGAGCTGCACCGTTGGCCAACGATTTTTTAGAATGGGGCGCAGGGCCTCGTGCATCTCAATACCTTATATTAGGAGCCAAGTGTAATGCACTGTTTAATGGTAAATATTCTCCAGACATTGAAGATGTGCAGGCCATCGCTAAACCCGTGCTCCGTCATCGTATCGTTCGAAATTTTAAAGCGGAGGCAGAAGGAATCTCTGTCGATGATATAGTCGATCGTTTGATGGCCTAAATAAGGAATATCTTAATTTTTGATTTGCCCTTACCTTAAAGGCTCTTTGCTTGAATTATTGTATTTTTAATTAAGCAAATCTGCCAAATCTATGATCCGACCTCATGGTGATTGGATGGATCGTTTTCTGAACATCCATCCAGACAGGGATATCCCTTTCAAGGAGTATATTGGACTTCGTCTCATTGGCAGAATAGTTTTGGGAGGTAGCTCTTCAGTAGTCTTTTTCCTTCTTTACAATCTCATCAGGCAAATTGAGAATATTCCTTATGTCTTATATACCCTCTATTTTTTCGTTGCGGGCATTTCGGTTTTACTGATCCGGGCTAAGGCCATATTAATTGGCAAAATTGCTTTTGTTTTAGGCTGTCTTTTTTTTCTTTTCACTTTTGCCATTACGGCTCCCATTCATACCGGTACTCACCTCCACTTAATCCTGCTTGTACTACTCATGATAGCATTGGTGGGAGCAGGCAAACAGAAAATTCTATTGCCAACAGTAGTACTGGTTTACCTATTTTATTTATTGGCGTCCTTCCCAGGCTTTGATCCTTTTCAAAGAAGGGTGTTTTCCGAGTCGCAACTGCAAGGGTATTTCATTCTTAATTCAACCACCTTTTTTGTGATGTATTACCTAATTATTTGGTGGATACTTGATTTGCACAGGCAGTATGAAAACGATCTTAAGCATCATATGTCGCAAGTCGAATTGCAACGCGATCAAATGGGCGAGCTTAATAAGAACCTCGACAAGGTTGTATACACAGTAACACACGATTTGAGAGCGCCACTTAATTCATTGCTCGGGTTGCTCACCCTGATGGAGAGTGCCAACAAGGAAGAAACACTTGAGTACAGGGCACTTATGCAAAAGCAGATTGCTGCTATGAAGAGCTATATACAAGAGATAGTGGAGTATAATAGAAACGCTAAAACTAATGTAGAGGAACAAGCCGTTGTGTTGGCCGATTTAATTCAGGAGGTTATTGATACGGTTATGAACACCTCTGATAAGAAATTACAAGTTGACCTGGTGGTACCCAGGCAAATTATGATTACCAGCGACCCGCTGCGAGTAAAGGTAATTTTATCGAATCTTATCAGTAACTCAGCTAAATACAGCGATCCGATTAAGCCGCATAAGACCATCAAGATAGAGGTGAAACAACTGCGTGGCCTGATCGAGACAAGCATTACCGACAATGGTATAGGCATAGCCGAAGAGCATTTAGCAAAAATATTTGATATGTTTTATCGGGCTACCGACCGTCAGGAAGGCACAGGCCTGGGTTTATTTATTGTCAAGGAAACCATTGAGAAGCTTGGCGGCCAAATTAGTGTGAGCTCCGAGCTGGGTGTTAGCACCACCTTTAAATTCACCTTGCCAGCATAGCTGATCTTTAAAGTATTAAAGGAAATTCACCCTACAATTCTCAAAATCTAGTCTCAAACCTCTATTTTTGCGCCTTATGGCGAATCAAGAAGACAACCTGTTTAAGAATGTGATCTCTCATGCAAAGGAATATGGTTTCATATTCCCATCCAGCGAGATCTACGATGGATTAAGTGCAGTGTATGACTACGGTCAAAATGGAGCTGAACTAAAAAACAACATCAAAGAATACTGGTGGAAGTTCATGACTCTGCTGCATGACAATATTGTAGGTATTGATTCTGCCATTTTTATGCACCCCACCACGTGGAAGGCTTCAGGCCACGTGGATGCTTTTAACGATCCGATGATCGATAACAAAGATTCAAAGAAAAGATACCGGGCCGATGTATTGGTAGAAGATGCCGTAGCAAAGCTTCAGGATAAAATTGATAAGGAGGTAGAAAAGGCAGCCAAGCGCTTTGAGAATTTCGATCGAAGCATGTTCGTGTCTACAAACGCACGCGTACTTGAATATCAAAAAAAGATAGACGAAGCCAACGAAAGATTGAAAGCGGCCATGAACAATAGCGACATGGCAGCTATGAAACAGCTCATTGAAGACCTGGAAGTTACTTGTCCTATTTCGGGCACGCGTAACTGGACCGAAGTGCGTCAGTTCAACCTCATGTTCTCTACAGAGATGGGCTCAGTAGCAGAAGATGCTAATAAAATTTACTTACGCCCCGAAACAGCCCAAGGCATTTTTGTGAATTTCCTGAATGTGCAGAAAACCGGTAGGATGAAAATCCCTTTTGGTATTGCACAGATTGGTAAGGCTTTTAGAAATGAAATAGTAGCACGCCAATTCATTTTCCGCATGCGCGAGTTCGAGCAAATGGAGATGCAATTCTTTGTGAAGCCTGGCGAAGAAATGAAGTGGTACGAATACTGGAAGGAAAAAAGAATGCAGTGGCATAAAACCCTTGGCTTGGGCGATGGCAATTACAGATACCACGACCATTTGAATCTGGCACACTATGCTAACGCTGCCTGCGATATACAATTCAATTTCCCTATGGGCTTTAAAGAATTGGAGGGCATACATTCGCGTACCGATTTCGACTTAAAGAGCCACGAGAAGTTTTCAGGTAAGAAGCTTCAATACTTCGATACCGAAGATAATCAGAACTACATTCCTTATGTGGTAGAAACTTCCGTAGGCTTGGATCGCATGTTTTTATCAGTGCTATCCTCCTCCTATAAAGAAGAAAAACTGGAAGATGGCAGCGAGCGTGTGGTATTGCGCATACCCGCTCCGCTGGCACCTAATAAAGTCGCCATTTTGCCTCTTACCAAAAAAGATGGACTTCCTGAAAAAGCCATGGAGATTATGAACGAATTGAAGTTTGATCTCCGCTGTTTCTATGAAGAAAAGGATGCTATCGGCAAGCGTTACCGCAGGCAAGATGCCATAGGCACCCCATACTGTATTACCATAGATCATCAAACTTTGCAGGACAATACCGTTACTGTAAGAGACCGAGATACCATGAAGCAAGAAAGAATTGCTGTCTGTGAGTTGCGCCTCAAATTGATAGATGCCTGCTCAATCAACAACTTGTTAAGGAGAATTTAAGATCTGATGACTGGTATCTTTATTTTCGGAGGTATTATCATTCTTATTTTTTCCTTCCGAAATAAAATGCTGGTCGGATATCAGCAAGTTGAGATTAAAACAGCTGCACTCCGAAGTAAAGTGTTGCCGGTACCAACTGTTTACACAGACATTCTTAACAAATACTTTTACTACTATCAAAAGTTATCTGATGCAGATAGACGTGAGTTTGAACAAAGACTCATGTATTTTCTGCTTACAAAAAAATTTATTCCTCGAAATTTTAAAGAGGTGACGAATGAAATGAAAGTGACGATTGCTGCAACAGCTGTTCAGCTCACTTTTGGTTTACCCGCCATCTACTTTTTGCACTTCAAAAGAATTTTAATTTACCCTGACGACTATTACTCTAACATCACCAAACAATACCATAGAGGCGAGGTGAACCCTGCTTTTGGTATCATTGTTTTATCGTGGAGAAGTTTTGTAGATGGCTTCATTAACCCCACCAATGCGCTTAATTTGGGTTTGCATGAAATGGCCCATGCTTTGCGTTTAGAGAATATGGTCCGAAACGAGCAGTTTGGTTTTCTAGATGAAGACGCTTTGGAGAAACTCAACGAGTATGCTTACACTGTATGCCATGATCCTGAGAAAAGCTTTCAGTTTTTCAGGGCTTATGCTTGTACCAATGAGCACGAATTTTTTTCAGTAGCAGTGGAGAATTTCTTTGAACGCCCAATCGACTTTAGAAATAACCTGCCTGCACTGTATGAGACAATGGTAATATTGTTAAAGCAAGATCCTATCAAACTACTTAAATATGAATAGTGTACTGAATAAGAATGTATTTTTCGTTAAAGAACATGTAAAGGTTTTTAAGGCTTCCAACAGTTTCGATATTTACGATCCTGAAACACAGCAGATAGTTATGCAAGCCCGAGAAGAGCGTTTGGGTTTCTTCACCAAGCTATTTCGTTTTACAGATTATAAGCGCAACACACCTTTCGAGATTGATATTAATACACCTACCGGTCAGCGTATTCTAACCGTTAAAAGAGGCGTAACTTGGTTTGTTTCTACCGTTGAGGTATTGGATGAGCACAACCAACTGATTGGAAAGTTTAAGCAGAAATTCTTTTCCATTGGCGGTAAGTTTGAAGTGTTAGATGCGCAGGAGCGTTCCTTGTGTTGGTTAAAAGGTAAATGGACCAGCTGGGACTTTAAATTTGTGAGTAACGATGGTAAAGAGTTTGCTACCGTTACTAAAAGGTGGAGTGGATTTGGGAAGGAGTTTTTCACCTCGGCAGATAATTATGTGCTGCAGATTGAAAATGATGTGCCCGAGAATCACCCTTTAAGACAATTGATCCTGGCAGCGGTTATGTGCATCGATTTGGTGCTTAAAGAGTAATAATAGTCAGTTTTGAATTTGATAAAAACCTTCGATAACCCGAAGGTTTTTGTTTTTTGCCACTGGTGTAAGCAAGAGATTAATAGTTGCCCAATCCGGTATATTCGTAATACTAAACTGATTGTTATGAAGAAGATAGTTTTGCTCTTTCTTTTGAGTTCACTGTGGGCTCATGCGCAGCAAACGCAAAAGCCTGTATTGCACGGTAAAAACTGGATGGCCATTACCGGTAAGCCTTTGGCAGCTACAGCAGGTGCCATGATTTTCCAAAAAGGTGGTAATGCTGTAGACGCTTCTTGCGCCATGCTGGCGGCTACCTGCACCATGTGGGATGTACTTAGCTGGGGCGGAGAAACGCAAGCCATTATTTACAATCCTAAAACAAAAAAGATAATTGGCATCAATGCCTTAGGCGTTGCCCCAACGGGAGCTACTGCTGAATTCTTTAAAAGTAAAGGGATGAATTATCCACCACAATACGGGCCTTTAGCTGCAGTAACTCCAGGTACACCCGGTGGCCTGATGTATATTTTGGCTGAGTACGGTACCATGAGTCTGAAAGATGTGTTGGCACCTGCCATGCAATTAGCAGATGGCTACCCCATTGAAGCGCAAACAGCCAATGCTATGGAGCGCGATAAGGAGAGGATAAAAGAGTGGCCATATTCAAAACAAGTTTTTTTACCACATGCTGGGGAAAAACGCGAAGCTCCGGTTGCTGGCGAAATTTTCCGACAAGCAGATTTGCTGGCCACTTTGCAAAAATTAGTAGAAGCGGAACAACAGGCTTTGAAGAAAGGTAAAAGCAGAAAAGAAGCCATCTATGCGGCTTATGATCGTTTCTACAAGGGTGATATCGCGAAAGAATTTGTACGAGGAAGTAAAGAGCAAGGTGGCTTAATAACTGAACAAGATCTTGCGTCATGGAAAGTGCTCGAAGAAGAGCCTTTGCATGTCAATTATAAAGGCATTGAAGTGTATAAACTTTCTCAGTGGACACAAGGCCCCATGTTACTTCAGTCACTTAACATTCTTGAAAATTTTGATTTGAAGTCTATGGGGTTCAATTCAGCGCGATATATACACACGTTGTACCAAACGATGAACTTAACATTTGCTGACAGAGATTTTTACTACGGAGATCCGTACAAATTACCTGAAGAACCCATCAAAGGTTTATTATCTAAAGACTATGCCAAAGAAAGAGCGAAGGCTATTAATTGGGAGCGTAATGACGCCAAAGCAGGACCTGGTGATCCTTATCCATTCGAAGGTAAAATAAATCCATATCAAGATTATCTTAAGCAATGGAATCAGGCATCTCTCGATAAGCAACTCAATCCATTGGACGAAGAATGGTTAAAGAATCAATTCTTAGGCACTACTTCTATTGAGGCCACAGACAAAGAAGGATGGATTGTTTCCATGGTACCCAGTGGTGGTTGGTTGCCAGCAGCTATTGCCGGTAAAACAGGCATTGGCATGAGTCAACGCATGCAAAGCTTTGTAACAGATCCTAAGTTAAACCCTTTTAATGTAGTTGAGCCGGGTAAGCGTCCGCGTGTAACCTTAACACCGACTTTGGCCATGAAGGGTGATAAACCTTTTTTGGCTTTTGGTGTACAGGGTGGTGATACGCAAGATCAAAACTTGCTTCAGTTCTTTTTGAATGTGGTGGAATTTGGCATGAATGTGCAAGAGGCCAGCGAGGCACCAAATATTAATACAGATCAATTGTATCTATCACTTGGGGCAGAAGACAGAAAGCCGAAGGCCGGATCAATTCTGTTGCACGACAGCACACCTCCTTATGTGAGAAGCGAGTTGCAGAAAATGGGTTATCGCATGCGCTTTGATGACAGAACCTCAGGGCCAATCAATGCTATCTTTTTCGATTGGGAGCATGGTAGTTTCTGGGGAGGCTCCAGCAACCATGGAGAGGATTATGGAATCGGTTGGTAGTCATTGATGCTTAAATGAAAAGCGCTCAACGAATCAAAAGGTTGAGCGCTTTTTTTATTCCTTACGGATAAATATGAAATCGCCTCCCTCATCACCCGTGTCTTGTATTACACCATATTGAGGCACTGTGTTGGTGTTATTAATAACTGCGTTATACAGACTATTGAACAGCTCGCGCGAGGAAAGATACTTGGTATCATTTTCGACTAAACGCTTATTTAAGTATTCAAAAAATTTGCTCTGATCTGGTACTGTTTTAAGGTTACCACTTGTCATTGCTTTACGGCTGGCAAGTCTGTAGATTTTAGCTACACCATAATCAGAAAGGCCGGCCACTTCTCGTGATTTGAAGATGCTACCACCAAAGCAGGCATCGGTAATAAGAAGTGTATGTTTGGATTTGATCCCGGCAATGTAATCTTTCAAATTACTGTTTGAGAGCCATGTAGATTTTTTATCAAACTGTGCATCGGAAGGCAGCCAGTAGCCCACCATTAATTTTTCGTCCCAGTAGCCATGTCCGGCATAGAAGATTAAAAGATTATCAGTTTCTTTAATTTTGCCAGATAGTACTTCTAATGTTTCGATGATATCGCTGCGAGTTGGGTTTCGCAAGAAAGTAATGCGCTCTTGTTCAAAATGATAATTGCGTAATGTCTTCATCAAGGCCTCGGCATCCTTCACAGGTTTATCTAGGTCAACCAGATTTTGGTTGGAAAATTGGTATTCTGAAACACCAATGATCAAGGCATAATATTTTGGAAAAGAGGAGCTGCCTATTTCTTTACTTACTCTGGAATTTTCATCATTTGTTGTTGTTGGAGACGTTATATTTCTACTCTCTGTATTACTATTCGGGGTAGTATTCTTTACAATAGCAGCTCCCGTCTTAAGGTTAACATGGATAATATTGGAGAGTCCTTCGTTGCTTGTATAGCGTACGGTAATCGTATTGCTAACATTCGTCTGTGCGCTAAGCGCCCAGCAAAAACACAGCATCAATATGATGGAATTAAGTAGTTTCATATTACATACGTGGAATGTTCATCAATTGAAGGCTACCAATATTAGTATCTAAAGAAAGGCTTTGAAGAATTCTTCCGTTTAAGGTGGCACTATTCATTTTTGAAATTTTCAAAATCATTTCTCCGTCTTTTCGGGCACTCACTATAAACTTTCGTGTTTTACTGTTGAGAACATTGACGCCATCTATTTCAGCAGAAGTTACTATATAAACATTACCAAAATGATCCTGAGCCGTAGTAGAGTTGAGTATACCCAGATCAATTTCAGACTTAGCTTTGATTTTGTATAATATTTTAAATCCATCAGGTACACTAAACACACTGGTAATTGTAAAACTCAACTCATTAGTTTCAGCTGTAGCAGATCCTGCATTGCTTCCGCTACTCGTGCTTGTGGATGTCTTTTGAGCAGTTACGGTGGCACCACCTTTGCCGGTAGCGATTACTTTAAACTGAAGATCTCCTTCGAATTCGCCAAGATCCTTTTTAGCTGCCCATGTAATTACCTTGCTTGTTCCTGGTGCTTCCCAACGGTTTACAGCACCATTTAAGCTGTTGGGTATTATTGTAAATGTTTTACCGCCATCTTTAGAGCAGGTAACTTTTACCTCGTAGCTTTCGCCAGCATTACCAGCCAGATCGTAGCTAATGATAACCTGTTCCCCTTCTGGGCGTGCAATAACATTGCTAACAGTTTGCCCTAGCGCAAGGGAGGAAGAAAAAAATAAGAGTAGGAAAAGCCTTTGATTCATGGTTGATAATTGTTGAATTGATATTGCCTGTAAGTAAAAGCCTATGCTAAACAAATTTAAGCCTTTTTAAATAGAAATTGTTCTTTGTAATAGGGCTATGCACCAATATGTAAGAAGATCAAACTATCAATTACTCAGGTTTGGTTTTTATAAAGATGCATAGGAGACCTGAGCACACACAATCATGTTGCACAAACTCAACTCAAAAGACCTTTAATGATCAGGTAAGTAAAACCTTAATTAATTGCTTTTGATAGATTCAGCAAGTTGTATTTTCAACTCAGCTCTTCTGTTAAGCGCATGATCTTCATCGGTACATTCAACACCATCACTACATTGATTGAGTATTAGCTCCTCGCCAAAACCAATGGCCTCAATTCTTTTAGCTGAAATTCCTGCTTTTGTAAAATATTGCACTAACTCTTTAGCCCGGGCATTGGATAATTTCAGGTTATAATTTTTTTCACCCTGGGTATCCGCATGGGCAGCAATATTAAGGGTTGCTTTCGGAGCTCTTTTTAAATCGGCAATCATTTTATTCAAGTCTTTCTTAAATGATTCCTTGATATCTTTCTTATTAAAATCAAATAGTACAACAAACTTTTCCAGAAACTCTTCTTCCAGCACCATGTCATTCAGGAGTTTGCCTTTATAAATATTCTTCGTGTTGATCACAAAATCATCAGGCAAGAATCCTTCTTTGAGTGCAGACACTTTATACTTATTGTCAGGTAAGATTGAAAATTTGTAATCGCCTTTCGGGCCTACTATCAAAGTATCAATCTTTCCTGTATTTAAATTTTCGAGCAGCACGTTAGCACCAGCGAGTGGAAGCTGAGTTTCATTGCTGTAGATAATCCCTTCGGCAAATAAGTTGTTTTCCCAAATGCTGAGTACCAGTGTGTCGCTTGTAATGGTAGCATTGTGAGTAGAGATACTTGCATCTTTTAGTGAAGTATAGCCTTTTTTAGAAGCAGCGATGGTGTAATGATTTTCCCATTGGAGTGGTAAGAAAAAGTTTCCGTCACTATCAGACTTTGCCATGATGGTTTGATTGCCCACGCTATCTTTAATAACAATATCAGCATCTGCTAATGCTTTTTTTGTTTCGCTTTCAATTACGGTGCCCAGCAATGTAAAATAGTTGAGGCTGAACTTATAAATGTCATCAAAGCCAAAACCACCTTTTCTGTTTGATGAAATATATCCATCTCGACCATTACTACTCATGATCAAGGCAAAGTCATCTTGAGAACTGTTGATCGGACTCCCCATATTGTGGGCTTCTCCGAAGCCATAAGCTTCTAGCTTACTTACAAAATTGTCCAGGCCGCCAAAGCCACCATGCCCATTCGATGCAAAGAATAAAATGCTGTCATTAATCATGGTAGGGTTGAATTCATCTCCAGCTGTGTTTACGAAGCCACCCAAGTTGATAGGTGCTCCCCATTTACCATTTTCAAGCTTGCAAGAATAAATATCAGCACCGCCAAATCCTCCGGGTTTATCTGAAGTAAAAAGCAGAAGCGCTCCGTTCGGTGAAACCCAGGGATGACCTAAAGAATAATCTGGATTGTTAAACTCAAAGGGCCTGAGCTTATCAAGCTTAAGGTTGTCGTTAAGTTCTGCAAAATAGAGTCCCAGATTAATACGACCCCTCTTATCCTTTATAGGCTTACCCTCTTCAAGATAATTCCGCGAAAAAGCAATTTTCTGATCGTTATCGTAGAAATCAATAGGGCCATCATGAAAATTTGAATTGAGGTCTTTGCTATAAAAGAGTTGAACTTGTTCCTCTTTTGTTTTGGCGCTATCAAATTCTATGTTCACGATAAAGGTGTTGAGCAAGGCCTCATTTTCGTGCAAAGCTGACATAGATTTTCTTTTAATAAATTGATCTCTGTCGCGGGCAGAAATAAATACGATACGATCTTGATAGAAGTGTGGGGCAAAATCAGATTGATCGGAGTTGAACCACAAATTCTCTAATGTGTAGAGACTTGAATCACGCAGGTGAAAATCAAACTGTTTTAGAAATTGTAGTCGTGAAGCTGTTCTTTTATCTTGTTTTGCATGATCTGCATAAAATTTGTAAGCATCATAAGCTTTGTCGTAAGCTTCGAGGCGACTGAGGACTTGCCCATAATGAAAGTAATCAATGGGCGCAGCATCTGATCTTTCCAGTATTTTTTCGTAGCAGGCTCTGGCCTCTTCATATTTTCCTAAGCGTGCATAGCAATCTGCAATGCGGTCTTTTACTAATTTATTATCCGGATTTTTTTTCTCGCTGTTGATATAAAAGTCTAAGGCATTCTGATAAGCCATGGCCTCATAAAAAGACTCTGCCTTTTTTAAATCGCTTTGAAAGAGTGTAGACACATTGGTACTTTGAGCAAAAGCACAAAATTCGATCAGGATAAAAAGAATGCTGTGAAGAAATGTTTTCATTTAAAAGTATCGTGGTGTTACTACACCTTTCATATTGTGTTTGAAGATATAGCCTATAAAGAATTCATGTGTTCCAATTTCTATAGACCTGATGGGACCTAAGGCGAGTGCATAGGAGTATCCTACCCGTAATTGATCGGTCGCCTGAACATCTAAAAGAAAGTTAAGTCCGTTTGATGTGCGATAAGAAAGGCCAGCCCACACCACATCTTCAATTAAAAAGTTAGCATTTATATCTAATTCAACGGGTCTGTTATCAACCCATTTTAAAAGAGCATTAGGCTTAAACTTAACTTTGTTACTAATCTTTGTTACATAGCCACCGCTAAACATGATGGGTACGTTTTGACGAACCGTACTAAAATCATCTCCTCTTGTAAAAACATTATTGACCATATGTGGGGCAGATAGGCCTAAGTACCAGATCTTGGCATTATAGAAAACGCCTGCTCCAATGTTAGGTCTCGTCTGCCTTACATCTTGGCTGAATACCGGATCGGGCTGATAAATATCTAAATCTGTATACATGGCACGATAAGCACTGAATCCCCCTTGCAAACCCATCGTTAAAGATTTTCCGCCCAGCAAAGGCAAACGATAAGCATATACAAGGTTAAACCCTGTTTGACTGATTACACCGATTTTATCATGAACCAATAGAGCGCCAAGCGCTACTCTTTTGGCCACAAGGGGTGAGTGTACCGAAAGTGTTTGCGTATTGGGTGCTCCGGGTAAGCCTACGTTTTGAAATCGACTTAAGAGGCTTACGCTTAGTGCTTCGTGCTGACCAGCATAGCCGGGGTTAATAGCCAACCCATTAAACATGTATTGAGCAAAGGTTGCTTGCTGCTGCGCATGAGCGGCTTCAACAACAGCTAGTCCAATAAGCAGTTGAAGCAGGTATATTTTTATTTTCATTATTCTTTCTTCAAAATAACAAAGCCACTTTTAGCCGAAGCACCTGGCTCTAAAACGATTGAGTAAAAGTAGGTTCCCTCTTCAAGGCTTACGTTAAACAGGCCATTATTAGATTCTCCGCGCCATACACGACTTTCATTATCGTATCCACGCATTTCAAAAACCAGGTTGTTATAGCGATCAAATATTCTTACCACATTGTTTTGGTAAAAATCGATGCCTTCTACTCTCCAATAGTCATTGCGGTCATCACCATTAGGTGAAAAAGCTTCGTATGGTTTTAATGGCACATCGTCTACTACAATAATAACAGTTGCTTCAGCACATAACTGAGGTTCGCCATCATCACATACCTGATAACGGAAACTCTCTTCGCCTTTGAAATAGCGGTCTGATCTATAAGTAAAGACTCCTTCCTCTGTCCATGAGAATCTTCCTCTGGTGGGCTCGGCAGTAAGTTGCTTTAGAATGATTGGATCAGCATCAACATCAACGTCATTTTGTAATAGATTAATGGAGCCTTCTTCATTGCGAATAACAAATAGCGTATCATTCTTCGGTGCAGGTGCATCGTTAACAGGGCTTACATCGATGAGTACAGTCAGCTCCCTGCACAGCGATGGATTTTGATTATCACAGAAATTAATCTTCCATGCTGATGCACCATTATAATTTTGAGGAGAGGTATAGGTAAAGCAAAATTCAGTAGCACTTTGATAATTAATACTTCCCTCACCTGATGTTTTGGTGATGGTCCCCAGCGATACCGCATCTTTATTGGGGTCAACTACCTTGAAGCAGAAGTCGAGTGGCACATCCTCTGCTGTTGTAAAGCGAAGTGTATCTACGCGATTACCATTTTCATCAATAAAATCAGGGGGCAAATTTTCTTTAGGCAATACATCTACCAGTAATGTTTGTTCGGTACAAATCAGCGGATCATTGCGGTCGCACACTTTTACACGAACTGAGTCGATACCGTAATAATTGGGGTCGGGGGTATAAACGAAGCACAAATCACCGAGCGGTGCGAGATTGGTGCTGCCAATGGCCTCAATGGAATAAGCTTCTGTTAAATCTAAAGGGTCATTTTCAACGTCTGTTATTTCAGGGCAGATAATCAACGGAGTGTCTTGAACTGTCTCATAAGTTGTGGCCACCACTATAGGCGGATCGTTTACCGGTGAGATCTCAATGGTAACAAGTCTTGTACCTACTGCCCCATTATTATCACTCACCTGCATTTCCCAAATAGACTGACCAAAGTAATTGGGTGCAGGGGTAAATATGTAGCAGAAATTAAAGGGAGCTTCATCTTGCACCATTGCACCTCCCCCTGAAATGTTAGTGGGATTAAGGAAGGTGATAGGATCTCCTTCCGCATCCACAACACTTAAACAAATCTGTAGCACAGAATCTTCTTTTGTGTAAAGAATTGGAATAGTTGAGATAATGGGGGCATCATTAGAAGGTATTATTATTATTGAAACAGTACTAATATTAGAGTCAACACTTCCATCATTCACTTTGAATGTAAAATTGTCAGACCCATGATAATCAGTATTTGGAGTATACCTTATATTTCTTCCTGTTCCACTCAAAATGCCATGCAAAGGATTTGATACAATGATATATGAAAGGATATCATTAACATCAGGATCATTTGCTAATAACGCTATGAGTCTGCTTTGATCCTCAGGAATAGTCACAAACTGCCCCGTTGTAGTCGGTGGATCTTGAACAGGCGTGATCGTTATTGTGATTATAGCCGGGTCTGAGTTATTAGTGCCATCATTGGTTACGAAAGTAAAGGTGTCGCTTCCTGCAAAATCTGCATTAGGCGTGTAAGTGACCTCACCGGTGTTAGGGTTAAGGCTTAGCGTACCATTGGCTGGGTTTTGTGTAATTACGAATGTGATAGGGTTGCCATCAGGATCGCTGCCCTCTAACACAAAGGTTACTGGTGTGTCCTCCTGAGTTGACACGGTGTTTTGACTTGCGGCCAGTGGACTATCACCAACAGGTGTAATGGTAAGGGATACAGTAGAGATGTTTGAGTCTACAGTACCATCATTTACTTTATACTGAAAATTATCTGTTCCAAAGAAATTAGCATTGGGTGTATAAGTTATGTTAGGGCCAATGCCACTCAGTACTACAATTCCATTACTTGGTTGCGTTACAATGGAATAGGTAAGTACATCACTTGGATCTGGGTCGCTACCGGCTAAGGTTATCAGCTTGCTTTCATCTTCCAAAAGGGTAATGTTTATGTTTTCGGTAACAGGATTATCCTGCAAGGGGCTGACGGTAATCGTAATAGCTGCAGGGTTAGAATTTGAAGTGCCATCGTTTACAATGAACGTGAAAGAATCGGTGCCACTAAAATTGGGATTTGGCGTGTAGGTTACTGTTCCATTAGCATCAAGAGTTATTGTTCCATTGGAAGGATCTTGTGCTTTTATGAATGTGATGGGGTTACCATCAGGATCGCTTCCCTCTAACACAAAGGTTATTGGTGTGTCCTCCTGAGTTGACAAGGTGTTTTGACTTGCGGCCAGTGGACTATCACCAACAGGTGTAATGGTAAGGGATACAGTAGAGATGTTTGAGTCTACGGTACCATCATTTACTTTATACTGAAAATTATCTGTTCCAAAGAAATTAGCATTGGGTGTATAAGTTATGTTAGGCCCAATGCCACTGAGTACTACAATTCCATTACTTGGTTGCGTTACAATGGAATAGGTAAGTACATCACTTGGATCTGGGTCGCTACCGGCTAAGGTTATCAGCTTGCTTTCATCTTCCAATAAGGTAATGCTCATGTTTTCGGTAACAGGATTATCCTGCACAGGATCAATAGTAATGGTAATCGTGGCCGGGTCAGAATCTGAAGTGCCATCATTTACAATGAAAGTAAAAGAATCGGTGCCAGTAAAATTGGGATTTGGTGTGTAGGTTACTGTTCCATTTGCATCAATGGTTACTGTTCCATTGCTTGGGTCCAGGCCCTTTATAAATGTAATGGGATCGCCATCTGGATCGCTGCCTTGTAAAACAAAAGTTTTGGGCTGATCCTCCAATGTAACAATATTACTCTGTCCATTGGCTACAGGCCTGTCAGTTACAGAAGTTACGGTTAAAGTAATGGTGGCTGTGTTGGAGGTGTTGCCATTATCGTCAGTGACAAAAAATGTGAAACTATCTGAACCGAAGAATTGGCTGTTGGGTGTGTATGTTAAATTGGGAGCTGTACCACTGAGTAAACCATTTTGAGGATTTGTAAAACTATAGGTGATTGGATCTCCGTCAGGATCGCTGGCGGAAAGGTTAACAGCCGTGGCAACATCTTCGGGCATTGATATACTTTGGCTATTAGCAACAGGGGCATCTTCTATTCCGTTAATTATTATGCTAATCGTAGCCGGATCTGAATCTTCAGCACCATCAGAAGCAATAAATTGAAAACTATCAGTACCAAAATAATTTGCATTAGGTTTATAGGTAACCTGATTACCATTGATTACTGAAAGGGTACCATTTGTTGGGCCACTGCCATTTACAATGCTGTAGGTAAGCGGGTCGTTATTGGCATCAGTAGCAAAGAGGATTATGCTTAATGATTCATCCTCATTCATGCTAAGGCTCTGGGCATTGGCAACTGGCTTTACAGCCCCAACTTGTGATACCGTTAGAAAAACTGCCCCTGTATTAGAATCTGCACTACCATCATTCGCTTTAAAGGTAAATGAAGCTGCATTAGTATTTCCTGTCAATGGTCGATAAATCAGGTCTGCGCTTAATAGTGGCGTGTTAATAACGATAGGTGTAACACCATCTGGAGCTAACAAGGTGCCAGATGATGCTGATGGTAGCGAGAGTACAGTAAAGGTTAAACCATTATTTTCCGCATCGCTGGCCGACAGTGTAAAGAGCTTATCTGTATTGAGCAGGTAAGCTACATTTTGATTGTTAGCTACAGGAGCATCGTTTACTGCATTAACAGTAATGCTTACGGTGCCCACATTTGAGTCGGAGGTGCCATCGTTTACTTTGAAGGTGAAACTATCTGCGCCAGTGTAGTTTAAGTTAGGGCGATAAGTAATATTGGCACCACTTCCTGTTAAAATGCCATTAGTAGGGTTGGCTACAATGGAATAAGTAACAGGGCTTCCGTCTGGGTCATTTCCAACTAAGGTAATTTCTTTGGCAACGTCTTCAGTAGTGCTTACTGCCTGATTGAAAGCAATGGGTGCATCACCAATGGCGCTGATGGTAATAGTTACGGTAGCTAGATTAGAATTGAGAGAGCCATCATTACTTTGAAAGGTAAAGCTGTCAGATCCGTTGTAGTTCAAATTAGGAGTAT
>JALHOT010000008.1:60175-156309 GCA_022842845.1 Cyclobacteriaceae bacterium
CCTGACCCACTGAGCACGCCATTGACAGGGCCAGTGATGACTGTATAGGTGATAGGATTACCGTCAACATCACTTCCTTGAAGGGTAATCGCTACAGCTTGATCTTCTGTAGTGCTAACGGTCTGACTATTGGCAATGGGAGCATCGTTTACAGGAGTTACTGTTATGCTGATGGTTGCAATGTTAGAATCTCCGGTACCATCGTTTGTTTTGAAGGTAAAACTATCCGTTCCATTGAAATTCAAGTTTGGTGTATATGTAAGATTTGAACCCGAGCCACTCAGACTTCCGTTCGCGGGGCCACTCACGATTGCATAAACTAAAGCGTCTCCATCGGCATCACTCGCTGTAAGGGTAATGGACAAAGGCGTATCTTCAGCAGTTACTAAAGGTAAACCGCCTGTTCCAACTGAGATGGGAGCATCACCGACTGGACTTATGGTTATGCTTACAGTGGCAACATTGGAGCTAAGCGTTCCATCATTTGTTTGGAAGGTAAAACTATCACTGCCATTGAAGTTAAGATTGGGTGTATAGGTGAGGTTTGCACCACTACCACTAAGCACACCATTGCTTGGACCACTCACTACAGTATAGGTAAGAGGATTTCCGTCTACATCACTACCGGTTAACGTAATGGCTCTTGCCTGGTCTTCTGGGGTATTTACACTTTGGTTATTGGCAATAGGCGCATCGTTTACAGGAGTTACTGTTATGCTGATGGTGGCAATGTTAGAATCTCCGGTACCATCGTTTGTTTTGAAGGTAAAACTATCCGATCCATTGAAATTTAAGTTTGGGGTGTATGTAAGATTAGGGCCCGAGCCACTCAGACTTCCATTCGCGGGGCCGCTCACGATTGAATAAACTAAAGCGTCTCCATCGGCATCACTGGCATTGAGTGTTATAGACAAAGGAGTGTCTTCAGTAGTAACTAAAGGCACACCACCCGTACCGACAGAAACAGGGGCATCACCTACCGGGCTTACAGTAATACTTACCGTGGCCACATTAGAGTTTAGCGCTCCGTCATTTGTTCGGAAGGTAAAAGAATCACTACCATTAAAGTTAAGATTGGGTGTATAGGTGAGGTTTGCGCCACTACCACTGAGTACACCATTGCTTGGACCACTCAACACAGTATAGCTAAGAGGGTTTCCGTCTACATCACTACCGGTTAACGTTATGGCTCTTGCCTGGTCTTCTGGGGTATTTACACTTTGGTTATTGGCAATGGGCGCATCGTTGACAGGGCTCAAATTAATGGTGATCACCCCTGCAGCAACCGAGTTGAAAATCCCATCACTTGCCTGGAAAGTGAAGCTGTCAGCTCCATTAAAATTCAGGTTGGGAGTATAAGTTAGGTTAGGAGCGGTGCCGCTTAAGGTGCCAAAAGCAGGTTGTGTTACAACAGAGTAGGTTAGCGGATCTGATTCAGGATCAGTTGCGGAAACAATAATAGATCGAGGAGTATCTTCAACAACAGCTACATTTTGATTTTGTGCCACTGGGGGTGTATTGGGTAACACCACCGTTACTTCAACACTCGCCAGGTTGCCTCCTGCTGCCCCACAAGGAACGCTTGTTTCTGTACGTTTTGCACTGGCTACAATTCTGTCGTAAGCTTGAAGAGGATTTGTTAAGGTTACAGACCATATTGAGCCATTGGCATATGTACCCTTGGTTTCTCTTGGAGTTGTACTCCATACAGGAGCCAGGTCGGTGCCGCCAATGCGTGGGTATATAAGTACCGTAATAAAAATATCGGGATCGGATGTTCCTGAGATAAGCCTTTGCCCTGCTCTTACCGGCAAATCAATGGTTGGTTTGCTTACTTTTTCTTTTTCAAAACCACCACAGGTTTGGCAAAGATCGGCAATTGGGGTTGGGCACTGATTTTCAATGATATCGGTAAAGGCGCAATTGTTACAATTTGAATAGCGGGGGTCATCATTGTCAACACCGGAAATATCAGCCATCTTACCACCTAAGGCACAAGTAGCCGAAACATTAGTGACGGCTGCAAAGCGCAGTCCGGTACTTTCATTGATACCAAGAGCAGTAGCTATTTCATTAAAGGGTACAAAATAATCGTAGAAATAGTCAGGGTCACCGCAGCTCACCTCATCTGCAATAGAAATCTGGAAATGCGATGAGAGTGGATAGTTGAGTACTGCCCGAGGGCAATTATCAATGCCATCTACATTGTATACCCAAATACCAGATTGAGGATTTTTAATAAGCGTAATGTTTACCTCAAACCCTGGGTTATCCCCAGTGCTGTTAGGGTCGGCAGTGCCAAAGAGTCCATCAGTATCGAGTAGAATTGACCATGATTCAACACTTGGGTTATCATCGCCCACTCTGAACCTAAAAATCAGGTTGTTATTGTCCCGCACAGCATAAACAGAACTTCCATTGCGATCTGGAATTAAATCTGTGATTCCACAGCTTTTACCAACATTATCGCCTGCCACATCGCCACCTAATTTAGGGATGGCAAACATTGTCAGCTCAAACTCATCCACATAAAAACCATCGTTGGAAAAGCCAGCGCTTGTTTTGGAAACATAACCGTCCTGGTTAGGATCCATAGCCGTACTAGTGGCTGATTTTATGATTCTCCCGCGTTGGGCGTTTGCCAGGGAGTAGATAAGGAATAGAGCGATTAGTAATAAATATTTACCCTTTAACATAAGGTGGGTGGGCTTTAGATTACAGTCAAACCAGGGGGATTCAATTTACAATAAATTGAAATGTTTACCTAGGGAAACAAAGATATCATGTATTGGCTAAGTGTATTTTATAAAGGATGGCTTTCAGACCACCGTTGTACAACTCCTTTTTGCACGCGCTAAAAGATCCATAATACAAGTGCTTGTGGCTGAATTGCCGAAATATTCTTATGGATTCCTGAAAAAGTTTACTGCATAAATAGGTAAAATCACCTAATCAAAATTGCTTCCCTTTGAGGACATCTGTGAAAAACAAAAGGCGCTAATAAAGCGCCTTTTAATTTTTTGTACCCAGGACGGGACTTGAACCCGTACAGCTATTACTAGCCACAGGATTTTAAGTCCTGCGTGTCTACCAATTCCACCACCCGGGCGGGTTTTGTGAAACCTTCTTTAAAAAACAACCCCTCTCTGTGAGGAGAGGGGTTTGAGCGGGAAACGAGACTCGAACTCGCGACCCCGACCTTGGCAAGGTCGTGCTCTACCAACTGAGCTACTCCCGCTTTTTCGGCCACTTCTTGTTGAAATGGGATGCAAATTTAATGCTCAGTTCTAAATTTCCAAACATTGATAAAATCTTTTATAGATGAATTCTGTAAATCTTTACTTTAGTCAAAGTTTTAAAAAATACCCTCACATGTAAGTTTTGTGTCCCCCAAGCTTAAAGCAACTGTTGTGAGTCTTTTAGCTTCAAACCAAAATTAATACTATGGACAACTCAACAGACAATGTAAAAATCTCCGCAGCTTTTATTCAAGATGTGTTAGATCTTTTTAAGGAAAATCAAAACGATTACGAGATTTTGAAAAAAATGACCGATGGTTATAACATTTCGGTTCCAACTAATTTAGTGCCCATGGAACTCTATAACCGTATGTGTGATTGGATAGAATCTCAAATCGGGCAAGTCAACACAAAAAAATTGGGCAGAAAAATCGGCAACACCGCCTACAATGCCATGTATAACTATAAAATGATCTCAGCTAATCCAACGCCCGAAGAGGCAATGAAAGCTTTAGCAAAAGTGGCTAGTTCTATGATTCAGGATCCTAAGGGACGTGGATGGGAAATTGTAGAGTCGTCCAAAAAGCACATTGTGATGCGCAGGACACAGACATTTAACAGCACGCTTCAATTTGGTCTTTTGGATGAGATTATCCGAAAAACTGGAGTAATCTCTCCTAAAGTTGAGTACATCAAAAGTGTTGCTAATGGAGATGAGTTTGATGATTATAAAATCTCTTGGCTATAACAAAAGAAGACCTCGGTGTTATCGAGGTCTTTCTTTTTTTAATTAAGCTGTTTTTTTGATTAGCTCAAACTCCTTTTTCAATTCTAATGCCTGGCTTTTATTCTTAGAATATTTAATGTGTTTTGGCACTTCTTTTAAATCCCAGATCAAGCCAAGGGCTTGAAAGCCTCTGAGAACATAATAAGTGATGTCAACTTCCCACCAGAAAAAACCTTGTCGCGCAGCTGTTTCATAATAGTGATGATTATTATGCCATCCTTCACCCAAAGTAATTAAGGCCAGCCACACACTGTTGCGACTTTCATCGCCAGATTCGTAGCGCTGCGTACCAACCTTATGCATAATGGAATTGATGGAAAAGGTAGCGTGATACACAATGACAGTGCTTAAGAAAAAGCCAATTAATAAAGTAGACATACCGGCCGATGTGAACATATCTTGTATGCCATTGCCATTTACAATGCCCCCCAGTGCAGCGACCACTAAAGCCAATACAACGGGAGGCACCAGGTAATGTTTGTTGAGCCATACCAGTTCAGGGTACTTTGCATAATCGCCTATAACCTTATAGTCTGTTTTTTTAAAATCAGGCCCTACAATCCAGCCAATGTGTGAATACCAAAATCCATAAATTTTCATGGAGTGTGGATCGGCTGGTGTATCGCTGTGCCGGTGGTGGTGACGATGGTGAGCGGCCCACCACAATGCTCCCTTTTGAGCAGTTGTTTGCGCCATAAAGGCAATAACAAATTGAAACCAACGGGAGGTCTTATATGATTTGTGAGCAAAGTAGCGATGGTAGCCACCCGTAACCCAAAACATGCGTACCACATAGAGGATGGCACATACTATCCAATCGAACAGCGTGGCACCTGTGTAAAGAGCTGCTAAAGGCAATAAGTGCACCAGGGCAAAGGCAATCTCTTGTCGTAAAACTGGCTTGTTCCGTGCTTCTGGGGTAAGGGTAGTTTCGGTCATAACAAAAAATATTGGGCTGTAAATGTCGCAGGTAAAATGCTAAAACGAATGAGCTTTATCAGTAATTCTACTTTTGTTTAAGCTTTACTAAAGCAAAAACAATTTAGTCGGCATGCACACCATCGATCAAAGCGAATTGAATTAGCCGTATCTTTGTTCTTTATTATATGAATCACTCCCAGACCATAGCCCTTTATCAGCCTGTTTTGCAGACTATTGCTTATAACTTAGTTCGCTGTAAAGCTGATGCAGAGGATATCGTGCAGGAAACATTTTTGAAGTGGCTGAGCCTCGATCACGACAAGATTGAAAACACAAAGGCTTATCTAATTAAGGCAGTTACCAATAATTGCTTAAATCACCTTAATTCCTTCAAAAAGAAAAAGACTGAGTATTTTGATTCTCTTCATTTGCCAGAATTTCTTCAGAAAGTAAAGGACACCAATCTTTCCCATCTGGATGTTGACATTAACCTGAAAGCTGCGTTTAAAGTCCTTAACACCAGGCTAGAGCCTCTTGAAAGAGCTGTTTTTCTATTGAAAGAAGTATTTGACTTCGATTACGAGGCTGTACAACTCACCTTGGATAAGAAAAAGGATCATTGCCGTCAGTTATTGAGCCGCGCCAAGAAGAAATTAAGCGATGAGACGGCAAAAATGCATTTCGATATGCCCGATACGACTAAAATGATAGAAAGTTTTAGAAGGGCTTGTGACCTTAATAACGCTTCAGACTTCGTATTAGAGCTCAAAAACGAGCTTTCCGGTACTCTCGGAAAAAAAGATTAAAAATTTTCGCTGCTTTTGTCACAAAGCAAAAGTCCATTTGTCTTACAGTCTCATTCAGGCCATTAATAGGCTTTAATGATTTTGTTTAACACTTAACCTTTTCCTAACAAATGGAAGTAATTCTCATCTTTTTTGCAGCGCATTGGTATCTGTCGTTGTTTTTTCAAACTTTCTTTTTGCACCGTTATGCTTCACACAAGGCATTTACGATGAACAAAACCACAGAAAAAATCTTTTATGTGCTTACCTGGATTTTCCAAGGCTCGAATTATTTAAGCCCTTATGGTTATGGCGTAATGCACCGCATGCACCATGCTTATGCGGATACAGAAAACGATCCCCACTCACCCAAATACGATGAAACGATTTGGAACATGATGTGGAAAACAAAAACGATCTATTCTGACATCGCCAACAAAAAACTCATTCCAGATGCGCGTTTTACCGAGGGTGTTCCTAACTGGGAGGCTTTCGACAAGGTTGCCCGCTCATGGCCTTCACGTATTTTCTGGGGCGCTGTTTACGTTTCAGTATATGCAGTATTTGCCACGCAATGGTGGTTGTGGTTATTGTTGCCACTTCAGTTTTTAATGAGCCCTATCCATGGAGCTATCATTAACTGGTTTGCACATAAGTATGGTTACAGAAACTTTGAGGTAGGCGATACATCACGCAACTTCCTCCCTACTGATTTTTTAATGATGGGCGAGAGCTACCACAATAATCACCACAAGCATGGCTCCCGGGCTAACTTTGGTGGTATCCGCTGGCACGAGATAGACCCCACTTATCAAGTCATCAAAGTCTTGAATGCTTTGGGAGTTGTTAAACTGGCTAAACAAAAGGAAATTAACCTGGAAGCCGTTAAAAAAGCCGCTTAATTGAGGTAATAAGGGCCTTTTTGGCAGAAAGAACAATATGTGATTTATTCTCTCTACCTTTGTACTTTAATTATTTTAACACAATTATCACAAATGAAACAAGGAACAGTAAAGTTCTTTAACACAACCAAAGGTTTTGGTTTTGTGAAAGAAACATCAACAGGTGAAGAATTTTTCGTACACGTATCAGGTCTTGTAGATGAGATCCGTGAGAACGATGCCATCACTTTCGAAGTGCAACAAGGAAAAAAAGGCTTAAATGCCGTAAAGGTTCGTTTAGCCAACTAATTTTATATTAGTAACAAAACAAGAAAGCCCCCCGACTTGTCGGGGGGCTTTTGATTTTTTGCCCACTATAATAAAGCCATCGCGTGCCTACACTGCTATTCCCCAGGCAGCCAGTTGATTTTTAACCAGGGATGTCGGAATAAATCCGACAAGAAGTATTTTTGATTTTGAGAATAGCAACCAGTGACATTTCACGATTTTAACTTTGACGAGCGCTTGGCCGAAGGCCTCGACTCCATGAATTATCAAAAGCCTACCCCCATTCAAGAGCAGGCAATTCCACTCATTTTGCAAGGCCATGATCTGATTGCCTGTGCGCAAACAGGAACAGGAAAAACCGCGGCTTATATTTTGCCAGTAGTGCATAGAATGATTAAGGGCGATCATCGGCATTTAAATACATTGATTATTGCCCCAACCCGCGAGCTGGCACAGCAAATCGATCAACAGATTGAAGGCTTCGCCTATTTTACAGGTGTTAGTTCTATCCCAGTGTATGGCGGTGGCGATGGTGCTACCTGGGAGCAGCAAAAGCGAGCCCTCGAGCAAGGGGCTGACATCATTATTGCCACACCTGGTAGGCTCATCGCTTTGCTGGCAGCAGGCACAATTGACTTATCGCATCTGCAACATTTAATTTTAGATGAAGCAGACCGTATGCTCGATATGGGTTTTTACGATGACATTGTGAAGATCATTAGCTACCTGCCTAAAAAAAGACAGACACTTCTGTTTTCAGCTACCATGCCACCTAAAATCAGGCAGTTGACAAGCAAAATTTTGCACGAACCTAAAGAGGTGAACATTGCCATCTCTAAACCGGCAGCAGGTATTCTGCAACAGGCCTATGTGGTTTATGATACTCAAAAAATGCCCTTGATTAAACATATACTCACAGCTGATAACTATAATAGTGTGATCATCTTTTGTTCTACAAAAGAAGGTGCTAAAGCTTTAGACCGTTCCTTTCAAAAGGAGGGCTTGAAGGCCAGCGCATTTCACTCTGATTTAGAGCAGGCCGAGCGTGAAGAGATTATGCGTGCTTTCAAAAGCAAGCAAATCAACATTCTCATAGGCACCGATGTACTCTCAAGAGGGATAGATGTTGATGGCATAGATTTAGTAATTAATGCAGATGCACCGCCCGATCCTGAGGATTATATACACCGCGTGGGGCGTACTGCACGCGCAGAGAGAACGGGCACTGCTATCACTTTAATTAATGACAGAGATCAGAGAAGATTTTTCAGCATTGAGAATCTGATCGGGCAAGAAATTCCAAAGCTCCCCTTACCAGCAGAACTTGGAGAAGGACCAGTATACGAACCGCAGACCAAGAAGAAAAGTACTTTTAGCAAGGGGGGTAAGAAATTTAAAGGCAAGCGCAGTTTTGAAAAGCGCAAATGATTTAAGTATCCTTTCAAAATGATAACTTAACCTTCAGGTAATGAAGCGTTCAAGTCTCTTAGTTCTGGTTTCTATTTTTGTAGGCCACCTGGCAGGGGCCCAACCAACTCCTTTTTCTCCAACAGCCCTTTTATCACAAGGATCGATCTATCAATGGACAGGTCAGAACGGTTTAATATCCAACAACATTACCTCTGCCATTCAATCATCCGAAGGATTTATCTGGATCACTACCTATAATGGTATTATGCGTTTTGATGGGAATCGCATTGTCGTTTACGACAGGTTAATACTTCCATTTTTGGAGACCGATGCCTTCTATCAGGTTTATGAAGACTACCAAGGCACTCTCTGGTTCGCATCACAGGGCAGTGGGATTGTGCTGTACAGGAATAAGCAATTTGAATTGTTAAAAACAACGGGAGAAAAAGTGCCGAAGTCCATACGCTCTCTTTTGATTGAAGAAAGTGGTATCGTTTGGATTGGTTCTAATAACGAGGGGCTTTATAAGCTTAATCAAAATCTTGTACTCGAAAAGGTAGTAGCTGATCCTATTAATAATGTAGGCATATTAGATATTGTTAAAGACGGTAATGGCAAACTATGGATTGCCACCGATGGCAACGGGCTGTTTTCTTATGATGGCACTACATTCAATCGATTTGATCAAAGCACAGGTTTATTGAGTGATAATGTAAATGCCCTGGCACTTAGTAAAGAAGGTGCTGTATATGTGGGCAGTGCTGATGGCTTGAATGTGATTAAGGATGGTAAAATAAGTGCATTCAATTTCCTGCTTAATATCCCCGTCAACGATTTAAGTATTGACGTGAGCGGAAGAAAATGGATTGCTACCGAAAATGGTTTGGCACGCATCAGTGCCGATGATCAGTTTGAAGAGTTTGCCAATAGAAAAAATGGATTTCCTTACACGAGGTTAAATTCCATTAGCCGCGATGCAGAAGGAAGCCTTTGGATTAGCACAGGGCGCGATGGGTTACTACAAATGCGCGAAACAGGCATTGTTAACATTGGCGAAGAGCAGGGCCTTTCGAGTGGTAAAATAAACATTATCGTGGAGGAAGCTGATCAGACTTTTTATATAGGATCTGATGTTGGCTCCGTTGATCGCTACAAACAAGGATTGGTAGAGCGCATTTCATTTAAGACAGATTTAAAACAATCGGGTATTCGCGACATCTGTCAGGGCGATAATGGAACAATATGGATAGCCTCGTACCGAGGCATACTGCGTTTACAGGGCACCTCAGAAAAATTGTTAACCGAAAAAGAGGGCTTACCGGCTGTCGATATGAGGCGCGTGCTAAAAGACAAGAACGGTGACCTTTGGTTCGCTTCAAGATCTCAGGGCTTGGTAAAATTTTCAGCCAAACTCAACAAAGTGCTTCGTGTGTATAACAAAGAAAATGGTTTAGGCTCAAACTATATTCTTTCGGTAGAGCAAGATAGCAAAGGGCAGCTCTACGTTGGCACTCATAGTGGAGGGATGACCATAATACGGCCGGATGGCTCCTTCACTACATACCAGATTACGAAAGATGATTCAGGTGTTTTGATTTTTAATATTCACATAGCTGCTGAGGATAAAATTTGGATCGTAAGTAACATTGGTCCATACCTGTTTGATGGAGCATCCTTTAGAAGGATTAAATTAAAAGCTATTAATAAAGGAGAAACTTATTTTGACTGGGTAGAGGATGATAGGCGCAACATTTGGGTAACAACCAACCTGGGTGTTTTAAGAATCAAGAGAGCATCGCTTGATCAATTTCTTTCCGGGAAGGATAGCGTTGTACACACGAAGCTTTTTGATAATCAGGATGGCATGCGCACCAAAGAATGTACAGGCGCTACACGTTCGCTGCTTTCTTCAACCGGTAAAATCTGGGTCCCCACAATTGGGGGTGTGGCTGTCTTTTATCCTGATAAGATTCTTGAAAACCCCATCTCCCCAAAAGTGTATGTTACAGATTTAGTGAGCGATCATGACACTTTCGATAGTGATTCTGTAATAATTGAACCTGGCAACTTGCGTTATATTTTTAATTATACAGCGCTTAGTTATTTAGCGCCATCGAAAATTAGATTTAAGTATAAGCTTGATCCGGTAGATCCGGACTGGGTAGAGGCCCAAGGTAAGCGTCAGGCAGAGTATACAAATCTTGCCCCCGGTACCTACACTTTCAGGGCTGTGGCAAGCAACAGTGATGGTGTGTGGAATACAGAAGGCGCTACTAAAATTTTAGTCGTTAAGCCATTTTTTTATCAGACCACCTGGTTTTACGTTGTTAGTTTGCTGCTTGTTGTCACGCTGCTTTATGGCATTTATCAATGGAGGGTGTATGTGGTTGAAAAGAGAAACCGCGAGTTGCGTAAGCTTAATAGTGAGCTCGACAGATTTGTTTACAGTGCCTCGCATGATTTAAGGGCTCCGTTATCATCCATATTGGGACTAATTGCAGTAGCACGGCTCGACAAATCAAAAAACGTTGACGAGTATCTTACGTTAATCGAAAAAAGTATTCATAAGCTGGATGGCTTTATTCATGACATCATAGATTTTTCCAGAAACTCGCGATTGGAGCTAACCAAAGAAGTGGTGCCATTCGAAGAAATGATTTATGAAATTATAGATGAATTAAAGTACATGGATGATCGCAACACTATTCAAAAGATAGTGGAGGTGAATGGTAAAGGAAATTTTTATTCGGATAGAAAACGCCTGGCTATAATTTTAAGAAACCTGATTTCTAATTCAATCAAATACCATAATCCTTATGGTACAGAAAACTTCTTAAAGGTTTCGGTAAACTTTGATGAAAGGGAGGCGATGATCAAGGTTATTGATAATGGTATAGGAATTCCTGCAGAACACTTACCCAATATTTTTAAGATGTTCTACAGAGCCAGCGAAACCAATAAGGGCTCAGGACTTGGGCTTTATATTGTAAAAGAAACAGTAGATAAGCTTAAGGGAAGTATTACAGCAAAATCAACTCCGGGCAAGGAAACTATTTTCGAATTGAAATTGCCCGGTTTATAATCACCCGGTATATGCTTTGCATAGCGAAAGCAGTTTTATATTTTTAATCCCCCATGCAAGAACAAACCTACGTTATACTCTTTTACGGCATTGTTGGCCTGTCTATTTTTTTACTCATTATCGGCACTGTTTTTTTTGTATTGATACGCAGGTATTATCGATCTAAATTCAATGTATTAGCTGACCGCCTCATAGCCTCCACCCATCAGGAAGAAATTGAAAAGGCAATGACTAAAGAGCATGACCGAATTTCTCAGATTATTCATGATGAAATTGGCAATAAGTTAATCGCACTTCTCTACGAATTTGAACGGCATTTTCAGCAAGGTACTTTTGGCATGGGTGGCTCTGATATGCTCTGGCAGTTAACGAGGCAACTGAAAGAGCGAGTACGCGATACGCGCGCCTTAGTAAGGGAGTTTTCAAGTTCTGAGCTAAATAGCAGTGGTATTGTGACTGAGCTTGAACACTTTTGTAAGAGTAAAAATGGTTTTCAGGGAGTGGCCATTACTTTAGCCGGTGTAACCGGAGCCAAAAGGTTTGAGTTAAAGCGTGAGAAGGAATTGGTGGCCATGGTAAAGGAACTTGTGTACAATAGTTTGAAGTACAGCGGTTGCTGGCACATTGACATTGGTTTGACTTGGGGAGCGAACGCGCTCACCATTGAGGTGAGCGATGACGGTTATGGTATTTTAGAATCTGATTTGAAAAAATACAAACAATCAGGGTTGGCAGGTATGCTAAAGAGATGCCAGGCCATCGATGCCCGATTGAAAATTGAACAACCTATAAAAGGGTCGAGGGTGCAGATTACGTTGCCTATTTAACTAGAGTATGCCATTTTTTTGCACATAGGCGATGAGCTCCAATGTGGTTTGTGTACGGGTAAGCTCCATCATGTCGCTCTTATAAGAATTCACCGTATTAACACTCATAGAAAGTTTTTCAGCAATTTCTTTCGGTGATTTGCCCTTCACTAAAAGTTCAAGCACTTGCTTGTGTCTGGGAGCAACATTAATATCTGGTAGCTGCGCAATTTTGTGCGGACCTTTGTTAATAACTGCCAATATGGATGTAGCGAAGTAATTGACACCATTTAACACTGTTTGCAGCGCCATTTCAAGTTCAGCTGGCTCTGTGTCTTTAAGTAAGAAACCGTGCACCCCTAATTTATAGAGTGTAAGAATCAGTGCATCCCCATCGTGGTTGGTGAGCATAACAACGCGTAAGCCAGGTTTTTGTCGCAGTACCACCTGGGCTACCGAAATACCGTTGCGGATGGGCATGTTTACATCAAGCAATAAGAGATCGTAGGGATTTCTCTCAAGCAAAACGAGAGCTTCTTCTCCATTGGCGGCAAGATCTACTGTGCCAACCCAATCCCATTTACGCATGAGCTCCACCAAGCTTAGCCTAAGGAGTTTTTCATCGTCACAGAGTAGTATGGATGCTTTTGCAGACATTGAAAAAATTTGCTCTAATCTAATGCAAAATTACTATCAGAGAGCACCTTAATTTTAAGGTATTAAAAGTGTCAAAGTTCCGCTAAAGCCTTGTTGAAATCTAGCGTCAGGCCTCTTTATCGAATCCGGAATGCAGTCTGCTTATTGGCAACTAAATTGCTCTAATGGTATAGACAGGCAGTATATAACCATTTTCTCATTTCTGGTCAGATAGAATTTCCATGCAGCTTTAGTTTAAGCAGATACATTTATGAAAAGAATTAAGCCTTTAGTTTTATTGATTTCTCTATCTATGGCAATCATCCCAGTGTGGGGATTGTTTTTGTTAAATCCCGACACATCAAGTCAGTTCACGGTTTTTACAGCCTACCTCATAACTTTTCTTATTCTCAATTATGCTATCCAGAGGATTCAACCTTCCTCTTTAGTCATAAAGTCTTTGATATTGGCCGGGCCAATTTTCTATCTCCTTGCTTCAATAGTCGTTATTCAAGATATCCCAGCGCTACTAACCTTTCCAATAGTGTGGATTTTTGTCTTTAGTCTGATCATCTTTTGGATGATTTATGCAAAAATGCTTTTTCGATTCATGGTCACCATTTCTTTTGCATCCCTCTATGCTTTTGCTATTTACCCAAAAACTGAATTTGCTAAAACACAAACGTTTGATTTTGAAAGGATAGAAAGTGAGTTAAGTACTAATCACACGTTGTCAGACTTCAGTTTTTTAAATAGTCAAATGGATTCTGTTGTTTTAACGCAGCTTAATAAGCCGATATTGATTGAAACCTGGAATGAGACCTGTGGTCCTTGTATTCAATCAATACGGGATCTCCAAGAAATATTAGCAAAGGACACCTCCTTTCACCATGTTTATCTGTATCAGTACAGAGGCAAGAAACATCTTGATGCCAATACTATTTTTAATTATGAAGAAATCAAATCATCTGAAAAAATTCTTATTGATATTGACAATAAGCTTTTCGAAACGCTTCAGCTGAATTCTTACCCTTATTTTCTGGTGTATGATAGAGAGGGTAGATTAAGATCATATCACTCCGGATACAACCGTAAAAAAAAGGGGGAGGTTTTGAAAAAATTGAATGGGTTAATCCAATCGGCTACCCTTATTCTATAAAAAAACAGGCGAGCAATGCTCGCCTGTTTTTTTATCGTTAGTATTTGTTACAACTATTTTTCTTTAGAAGCGGCCTTAGCCTTCTTCACACTAATACTCAGCACTTCGGCTTTGTCTTCGTGGTCGGCTATGATGGTGCCTCCTTCTTCTATTTCTCCTCTTAAGATTTCTTCTGCAACAGGATCTTCAAGGTATTTTTGAATGGCTCTGTGCAGCGGTCTTGCACCAAACTGATGATCGTATCCCTTTTCAGCCAAAAAGTCTTTAGCCTTTTCGGTTAACTCTACATGGTAGCCGATCTGTGTAATTCTATCAAAAACTTTTTTCAGGATGATGTCAATAATCTTATGGATGTCCTCACGCATCAGCGAGTTAAACACAATCACATCATCCAGGCGGTTTAAGAATTCAGGACTGAAGGCACGCTTCAAGGCATTTTGGATGGTTGACTTCATCGCCTCTTCTTCGTTCTCGCGCTTGGCCGCTGTTGCGAATCCAATACCCGTTCCAAAGTCCTTCAAATCGCGAACACCAATGTTTGATGTCATGATGATGATGGTATTGCGGAAATCAACTCTTCTGCCTAAACCATCCGTCAAGATTCCATCATCCAACACCTGTAAGAGTATATTGAATACATCCGGGTGTGCCTTTTCGATTTCATCTAATAATACGACAGAATAAGGCTTGCGTCTTACTTTTTCAGTAAGCTGTCCGCCTTCTTCATATCCTACATAGCCTGGAGGGGCTCCCACCAATCTGGATACAGAGAATTTCTCCATATACTCACTCATATCAATTCTGATCAAAGAATCTTCTTTATCGAAAAGATAGGTGGCAAGTACTTTGGCAAGTTCTGTTTTTCCCACGCCCGTAGGGCCCAGGAAAACAAAAGATCCAATTGGTTTTTTAGGATCCTTCAATCCCACGCGTGTACGTTGAATGGCTCTGGTAAGTTTTTTAATAGCCTCCTGCTGACCAATAACCTTACCGGAAAGTTCTTCGCCCATGTTGAGAAGTTTATTACTCTCCTTTTGAGCAATACGCTTGGTAGGAATACCCGTCATCATGGCAATAACATCGGCTACGTTATCTTCATTAACGGTATACTTCTCTGTGCGTGTTTTCTCTTCCCACTTGGTTTTGGCAATTTCAAGTTGCTCAAGCAGTTTCTTTTCTTTGTCGCGCAGTTGGGCAGCCTCTTCGTACTTCTGACTCTTTACAACGCGATTTTTCTCTTTCTTAATTTCTTCAACAGCCTCTTCAAATTTTACAATTTCTTCAGGCACATGAATATTATTGATGTGTACGCGCGCACCGGCTTCATCCAGCACGTCAATGGCCTTATCTGGCAGGTAGCGGTCGCTGATGTAACGATCTGATAATTTTACGCAAGCCTCAATGGCTTCTTTTGTGTAAAGCACATGGTGGTGCTCCTCGTATTTCTCTTTAATGTTATCGAGAATTTGAATGGTTTCTTCCGGTGTTGTAGAATCAACCATTACCATTTGAAAGCGTCTGGCCAGGGCTCCATCTTTTTCGATGTATTGACGATACTCATCTAATGTTGTGGCACCAATGCATTGAATTTCGCCACGGGCAAGAGCTGGTTTAAACATGTTGGAAGCATCGAGCGAACCAGAAGCACCACCGGCTCCCACAATGGTGTGGAGTTCATCAATAAAGAGGATAACATCTGCAGATTTCTCCAATTCATTCATCACAGCCTTCATGCGCTCTTCGAACTGGCCGCGGTATTTGGTGCCAGCTACTAAAGAAGCCAGGTCGAGCGTGACTACGCGCTTACCAAAAAGAACGCGGGAAACTTTTTTCTGAATGATACGAAGCGCAAGACCTTCTGCAATAGCAGTTTTACCCACACCAGGTTCACCAATAAGGATAGGGTTATTTTTCTTTCTGCGAGAGAGAATCTGCGCTACACGTTCAATTTCTTTTTCACGACCAACGATCGGATCTAGTTTTCCATCTTCTGCCAGACGTGTTAAATCGCGGCCAAAATTATCGAGTACCGGTGTGCGCGATTTTTCTGTTCCTTTCTTTTCGCCTCCACGCTGTCCGCCTGCTCCGCCAGCACCGAAAATCTTTGAAGAATCATCATCCGGGTCGTCAGTATCCTGCGAAGCAGAAGGTCCATCGGCCTGGTATTCCAACATTTCTTTAACGGTCTCATACACTACATCATAACGGCTGAGTAGCTGAGAGGCCAAGTTGTCTTTATCGCGAAGTATGGAAAGTAATAAGTGTTCTGTACCTATTAGTTGGGCTTTGAAAATCTTAGCTTCCAAATAGGTGATTTTTAAAACTTTCTCTGAAGCTTTTGTCAGCGGTATGTTGGTTAAGTTTTTTACATCCGGAGCTTGAGAGGCAGTACCCTTGGAAATTTTTTCGATTTCAGCACGCAAATCATCAAGGGGCACCCCTAATTTTTTAAGCACACCAACGGCTACACCTTCGCCTTCGCGAATGAGCCCTAGTAATAGGTGTTCTGTGCCAATGTAATCATGTCCGAGTCTGAGTGCTTCTTCTCTGCTGAGGGAGATAACCTCTTTCACGCGGTTAGAGAATTTTGCTTCCATATAAAATTGGAGTGGATGTTACTGTAAATGTAAACTTTTGCTTTAATTTTTAACGAAAATCGGCCTCTTTTTGAGCGTTTGCCAAAGCCTACTTAAAAGGTTTAAACGTAGCCAGATTACTATTTGTTCATTCGGCTTTGCGCAGATAAGTAAGTGCATCTGGACCTGTACAAAAAATCAGATCGATAATACTCAGATTGTTGACAAAAGCATTGCCAAAAACCTGCGTGTAGGGCTTGAACAAAGGTGTTTCACTGCTAATACCTTTGTTTTTTGCTGAAATGAGGTTTCTAAGGTCAATAATTCCTTCATCGGGCACTGGCTGGTACGACAAACTTTCTTCTATCCTTACCGGAAGTTTCAGCCACTTAAGACACAATGTCAGCAACTCGAAGTTTAGTTCATACAAATGAGTGTGTTGTTTAAACAAAAGGGTATGCAAGGCATCAGCATAAAACTCAAAGAAGGGCGCCTTTGCATAGGCTGATTGTATGCTTCGCCAGTGGTTATTGAGCCACTTTTGATTATTGTCTATCCGCACATCGGTAATAGGCACTTTGCCACCATCACTATGTTTGCCAGTTAGTGGAATGATCAGGGTTTGAGGGCCTTGCGAAGTTTGAATGATGCAGCGACTTCTGTAGCTCTGCTTTACAAAGTGTTCGTGTTTCTCTACGATGATCAAAGGATGCTTCGCGATTGATTCGAAAAAATGTATAGAAGGCAGGTAATGAAGTTCAATAAGGCACTTAGTCATGTGAATGGCTGCTTGGCTATTTGAAAGCACTGAGAAGTATCAAATTATTAATTCACCCAGGCCTTGTCGGATGATGAATGGCTCCGCCTGGGTAAGGTCTACAAAGGTAGAAGGCACATTACCGCCAGCGCCACCATCAATGACAAGATCGACTTGGTTTTTAAAGTCTTCGTAGATCTCTTCAGGATCGGTAGTGTACTCTTTTATTTTATCATCGTCTTTGATGGAGGAAGTAATGAGTGGATTGCCCAACTCAGCAACAATTAACCGAGGAATGTTATGATCGGGAATGCGAATGCCTACTGTTTTTTTATTCACGTCTAAAATTTTAGGCACCTTGTTACTGGCTTCGAGCAGAAAGGTAAAACCACCAGGAAGATTTTTCTTCAATATCTTAAAGTTGGCCGTCTCGAGGTTCTTAACAAATTCAGAGATATGACTAAGGTCGTTGCAGATGAATGACAGATCAAGTTTTTGTGGTTTGATGTCGAGGATTTTGCAAAGTCGTTCAACGGCTTTTCTATTGGTAAGATCACATCCAATGCCGTAAATGGTATCAGTAGGGTACACTATAATGCCACCTTGCCGCAGTATTTCTACTGCACGCGCAATCTTTCTTCCTTCCGGATTTTGAGGATGTATTTTTAAGAGCTCGGCTGGCATGAACTAAAGATACGCAAACTATAATGATCTAAAGGTACTGTTTAGCTATGCTTTCCTGAGTGCATTGAGCACTTCATTTAACTTGAGCAAGGCTTCTACCGGACTAATGGTGTTGATATCAATCTTGTGTAAAAGTTCTTCCACCGCTTTATGGCGTGGATCCAGTTCAAACAAACTTATTTGACTGCTTGCTTTTGGTACTTCTTCGAGTTTTTTGCGCGACTCGTTTTTGTGTTTGTCTTTCTCCAGGAAGTGTAGTATTTCATTGGCACGAAGAACAATCTTATTCGGCATACCTGCGATTTGTGCTACATGAATACCGAAACTATGCTCACTCCCCCCCGGCTTTAGTTTGCGCATGAAGATTATTTTATCGCCCACCTCCCGAACACTTACATTAAAGTTTTTAACACGCACCAAATCTTCCGTTAACTGATTGAGTTCGTGGTAGTGGGTAGCAAAAAGTGTTTTGGGTTTAAAATCTTTATGGTTGTGTAAATATTCTACAATGGCCCAGGCGATTGAAACACCATCGTAGGTACTGGTGCCTCGGCCTATCTCATCCATCAAAATTAAACTACGGTCACTTAAGTTGTTGAGGATGCTGGCTGTCTCTGTCATCTCAACCATAAAAGTTGATTCCCCTTTCGACAAATTATCGCTGGCACCCACCCGGGTGAACACTTTATCAACGATGCCAAGTGTAGCGGCTTCAGCCGGAACAAAACAACCGATCTGTGCCATCAGCACGATCAAGGCAGTTTGTCGTAATAAGGCAGATTTACCTGCCATGTTAGGACCAGTAATGACCAGAATTTGTTGCGTTTCGTTATCTAAGTAGATATCGTTAGGTACATAGCTTTCGCTGATGGGCAATTGTTTTTCGATAACGGGATGGCGCCCTGCTTTAATATCGATGATTTTGGTATCGTTGAGAATTGGTCTTACATAATTATTTTGTCTGGCTATATTGGCAAACGACAGGAGACAGTCGATTGTAGCAATAGCCCGAGCATTTTGTTGAATGGGCGCAGTGAAATCGGCTGCTTGTAATACTAAGTCTAAGAATATTTTCTGTTCGATGGCACTCAGCTTTTCTTCTGCCCCCAGTATCTTTTCTTCGTATACTTTCAACTCTTCCGTAATATAGCGCTCAGCATTAACGAGGGTTTGTTTGCGAATCCAGTCTGCAGGAACCTTATCTTTATTGGCATTACTTACTTCTAGATAATAGCCAAACACTTTATTGTAAGATATTTTGAGTGAGTTGATACCCGTGCGTTCTACCTCGCGCTTTTGTACTTGTAGCAGGTAGTCTTTGCCACTGCCTGAAATGCCGCGAAGCTCATCCAGGGTTGTATCGATTCCATCTTTAATGATGCCACCCTGATTGCTGTGTATAGAAACGTCATCTCTTAATTCCCTCTCAATTTTTTCCACCAAAAAATCGCAAGTATGCAAAAGGTCTCCTACTTTTTGTAAATGAGGAGAGCTCTGTTCAGTAATTAGTTTTTTTACCGGAGTAATGCGTTGTAAGGATTTCTTTAGCTGCAGTAATTCGCGAGGGTTAATACGTCCCACAGCTACCTTGGAAATCAATCGCTCCAGGTCTGTTATGTGGCGAAGTTCTTCCGTTAACTGCTCGGCAAGCGATGGCTGTTGATAAAAGATGTCTACAATAGAGAGTCTTTCATCAATGCTCGTCAAATCTTTTAAAGGCAAGATCATCCATTTACGCAACTGGCGTGAGCCCATAGGCGTAAGGGTACGATCAAGCACTGCCAACAAAGGAACGCCACCTTCTTGTTGTGGGTTGACCAGCTCAAGATTACGGATGGTGAATTTATCCAGCCACACATATTTCTCTTCATCAATGCGTGAGATGGCTGTTATGTGTTGCGTGTCTTTATGTTCTGTAGCTTCGAGATAATGCAAAATGGCCCCAGCAGCAATGATCGCTTCCGGCATGGTGTCAATGCCAAAACCTTTTAAGGAAGCAGTCTTAAATTGATTGAGCAACTTTTCTTGTGCAAAATCAAAAGCATATACCCACTCATCCAGGGCAAAAGTGGCATAAGAATCAGCCAACTGTTGCTCTAGTTTTTCGCGATTACTTTTGGCAAAAATGATTTCGGCAGGCGCAAAACTTTGAATGAGTTTAAAGACGTACGTTTCAGAACCCTGTGCGGCAAAGAACTCCCCTGTGCTAATGTCTAAGAATGAAATACCTGCTCCATTTTTTTGAAGTGTAACGGAGGCTAAGAAATTATTCTGCTTCCGTTCCAGCACATGATCATTATACGAAACCCCTGGCGTTACCAATTCTGTAACCCCTCGTTTAACAATACCTTTCACAAAGCGAGGGTCTTCCAGCTGATCGCAAATGGCTACTCTGTGCCCGGCCCTTACCAGTTTAGGTAAATAATTATCCAGGGCATGGTGCGGGAATCCGGCCAGTTCAATTTCAGAAGCCGATCCATTGCCTCTTTTGGTCAGCGTAATGTCCAAAACAGCAGATGCTTTTACGGCATCTTCGCCAAATGTCTCATAGAAATCTCCCACCCGAAAGAGCAATAAAGCACCAGGATACTTTGCCTTAATGGCATTGTATTGTTTCATGAGCGGAGTTTCGGATGCAGCGGGACCAGCCATAAGGGGCAAAGATAAATTTTTCAGTTTAGTAAGGATAAAATATCGCTGCCTATCCTCTACTTTTTAAGGTTAATTTATTGACTTCGATTTTTCTTTGCCTTTCTGCCAGCTATAGCCCCGACTATTTTTTAGTGTAAAAGAATTTATGCAGTGTATCAAGAAGCGCTTTGCCCAGTGCAATCCCTTTCGGTTCTTTGTAGTAAGTAGCGTTACCCTAATTTGTAACTGATGGAAAACACGCAAGTTGTACATGACATACATTCATTCTCTAACCCCGCGGAGGTTTATATAAAGCATTTGAAGTGGAGGGCCGAGATTGATTTTTCCAATAAATTGATCAGGGCTGAGGCGCAATGGGAAATTGTCAATCATTCCGCCACCACACTTACACTTGATATAAAAGGTTTAAGGATCGAAGGTGTGATGGTAGATAATCACATTTCAACTTTCAATTTGGGGCCATATGATCCTCTGCTGGGGCAAGCCTTGGATATTCCGATTCAATCCACTACAAAGTATGTGAGTATTTCTTACTGCACTACAGAAGGTGCAGAAGCTTTGCAGTGGCTGGAGGCACAGCAAACAGCTGATAAAAAGCATCCATTTTTGTTTTCTCAATCGCAGGCGATTTTGGCACGCACCTGGTTGCCTTGTCAGGATTCTCCAGGCGTACGATTTACCTACGAGGCCGAAGTAACAGTGCCAAAAGATTTGCTGGCTTTGATGAGTGCCTCTAATCCGAAAGTAAAGAATGATTCTGGCGTTTACTTTTTTGAAATGAGTCAGCCCATACCTGCTTACTTATTCGCACTGAGCGTTGGGGATTTTTCATTTCAGGCCATTAGCGAACGCTGCGGTATTTATGCGGAGCCATCGGTATTAGCATCTGCTGTCTGGGAATTTGCAGATTTAGAAAAAATGGTGACTGCAGCTGAAACCCTGTATGGCAAGTATGCCTGGGATCGCTACGATGTGCTTGTAATGCCGCCTAGTTTTCCCTTTGGGGGCATGGAAAATCCACGACTGACTTTTGCAACGCCTACTATATTGGCAGGAGATCGGTCGCTTACTTCTTTGATCGCTCATGAGTTGGCGCATAGTTGGTCGGGTAATTTAGTGACCAATGCCACCTGGAATGACTTTTGGATCAACGAAGGTTTTACTGTTTACTTCGAGCATCGCATTATGGAAAGCATTTACGGCCTTGCGTATTCAGAAATGTTGGCAAGCCTGGCTTTGCAAGACTTGCGCCTAACCATTAATGAATTAACACAAGCAGGCACAGCAGCAGACACCCAATTAAAACTAGACCTGCGTGGACGTAATCCCGATGATGGGGTTACAGACATCGCTTATAACAAGGGTTATTTCTTTTTGCGAAGCCTTGAAGAGCAATTTGGGCGAGAGCAGTTTGATATTTTTTTGAAAGCATACTTTGAGCACTTTGCTTTTCAGTCCATGAGTACTGAACTTTTCATTCCCTTTATACAAAAGTTTTATTTGGAGAATTTTAGTATCAATCTTGATGCTGCTTTTTTTCAAGATTGGATATATTCAACAGGCCTGCCGGATTCGTGCCCTGAACCTGTTGTTGATGCCTTTAAAGAGATAGAAGAAGGCTTGAACATTTGGTTACAAGGCAAAGATTTTTCCAGGCTCCAGGCATCAAATTGGAATACCCATCAATGGCTGTTTTTTCTTAACCAACTCCCAACCAGTCTTAATAGTGCACAGCATAGTGCACAGCTGAGTACGCTGGATGCTTTTGGACAATTTACTACCACCGGTAATGCGGAGATACTCAGCGCCTGGCTTGTACTGGCTGTTCGCCATGGATATGAGCCAGCTTATCCAAGATTAAAGGATTTTCTGGTCAATACAGGAAGGCGCAAATTTCTGCTCCCCATCTATCAAGAACTCATGAAAACAGCTGAGGGTAAAATAATGGCTCGGCAGATTTACCAAGAGGCAAGAGCTAATTATCATTTTGTAGCTACCCATACTTTCGATGCAATACTGAAAAGTTAAATTAGAACGCGTGCTATAGTCGGATACTTAGAGAATCTTTGCAATATTTGCGGGATTAAACTCATCATTCTGTTCCCGAACCCATGAAGTACAAACGCATTCTCTTGAAACTCAGCGGGGAAGCCCTGCAAGGCAGCTCAAAAAGTACCAATATTGATCCGGCCGTGCTTGAGCAATATTGCGAAGAAATTAAGGCCGTCCGTGATCAGGGGGTAGAAATTGCAATTGTTATCGGAGGTGGTAATATTTTCAGGGGTGGCCAGGCAGAGGCCCTTGGCATAGAACGTGTGCAGGGTGACTACATGGGTATGCTGGCAACAGTGATTAACGCCATGGCCTTGCAAAGTGCCCTGGAGAAGCACGGTGTATACACACGATTGATGGCCGGTATTAAAATGGAGCAGGTGTGTGAGCCTTTCATCCGCAGGCGCGCTATCAGACATCTAGAAAAGGGGCGCATTGTAATTTTTGGTGCCGGTATAGGCAATCCATATTTCACCACAGATTCAACAGCAAGTTTACGCGCCATTGAGGTGCAAGCTGATGTGGTGTTAAAAGGTACCCGTGTAGATGGTGTTTACACCAAAGATCCTGAGAAATTTCCTGACGCGGTGCGATACAATAAATTGTCATTCCAGGAAGCCTATGAGAAGAATCTCAACATCATGGACATGACAGCTTTTACACTATGCATGGAGAATAAGCTGCCTATTATTGTTTTCGATATGAATAAGAAGGGCAATCTTTTACGCGTGGCGCAAGGCGAAGAAGCCGGAACACTGATTAGCTAATTTTTTCTGACAACGATAAAGATCAATTCATGGAAGAACTAGAATTATTATTAGACGAAGCAAAAGACCTGATGAACAAAGCCTACAACCACGTGGGCCAGGAACTCACCAAAATTAGAGCAGGTAAGGCTAATCCTAACATGCTTGATGGCATTCAGGTTTCGTACTATGGAGCCATGTCACCTTTAAATCAGGTGGCTTCGGTTACCGCTCCGGAAGCACGAACTTTATTTATAAAGCCCTGGGAGAAAAGTTTAATTCAGGAAATTGAGCGTGCCATCATGAATGCCAACCTGGGATTGAATCCGCAGAACGATGGCCAGCAGGTGATCATCAACATTCCTATGCTCACGGAAGAAAGAAGAAAGCAGTTAGTAAAGCAGGCGAGCCAGGAATGTGAGCATGGCAAAGTGAGTGTGCGTTCTGTTCGTAAAGAGATCAATGAAATGATTGATAAGCTGAAGGGCGTTTCGGAAGATGATCAAAAAGTATCTAAAGAAACAGTACAGAAACTTACAGATGAGTTTAGTGCCAAGATTGATGCTTTGATGAAGAAGAAGGAAGTAGAAATTATGACAGTTTAATTTTAGTTATAGTCAGGATAAAAGGACAATTAACGGTAGGAGTTAATTGTCCTTTTTATTTATTAACAATTCAATTATTTAATGAGCCTCCAGCCAATTTCCCCCAACTCCTGCTTCAACCTCCATGGGCACTTCTAATTGTATAGCGTGTTTCATCAGACGCACTACATTATCTTTAACGAAATCCCTTTCCTCTTTGTGAAGATCAAAAACCAATTCATCATGCACCTGCATAATCATGCGTGAGCGTACCTGCTCTTTCTTCATCCATTGCTGGATGTTCACCATGGCAATTTTAATGATATCAGCGGCACTTCCCTGAATTGGCGCGTTAATGGCGTTGCGTTCGGCAAAACCCCTGGTGGTTACGTTGCGAGAATTGATATCGCGTAGGTAGCGTCTTCTTCCCAGAATAGTTTCAACATATTCTTTCTCTCTTGCCTGATTGATGGACTCGTCCATGTAGCGTTTAATGCCCGGAAATTCTTTGAAGTATGATTCGATAATTTCAGCTGCTTCTGTTCTGGAAATGCCCAGGTTTTGCGACAAGCCAAACGCGGTGCTACCATATAAAATGCCAAAGTTTACCTCTTTGGCTTTTCTTCTCATATCGGCACTAACCTGCTCAAGAGGCACACCAAAAACTTTAGCAGCAGTGGTGGCGTGAATATCTCGCTTGTTTTTAAACGCTTCAATCATGGTTTCGTCTTTGGCAAAAGAGGCTGCAATGCGCAATTCGATTTGAGAGTAGTCGGCCGACATAAACAAAAAGTTTTCATCGCGGGCTACAAAGGCTTTGCGAATGGCCCTGCCTTTTTCTGTACGAATCGGTATGTTCTGTAAGTTGGGATTGTTAGAACTTAATCTGCCAGTGGCCGCTACTGCTTGTCTATAGTCTGTATGTATTCTGCCATCTCTTGGTGAGATTAGTTTAGGCAGCGCATCTACATAGGTAGAGCGCAACTTTTCGTATTCTCGGTAATCGAGAATTTTTTTAGCGATAGGATGTTGATCTGCCAAAGTAGTCAACACTTCCTCACCGGTAGCATACTGACCAGTTTTAGTTTTCTTGGCTTTATCAACCAGTTTCATTTTATCGAACAGCACTTCGCCCAGTTGTTTGGGTGAACCAATATTAAACTCTGTGCCAGCAAGCTTATAAATTTCTGCCTGTACAGCTTCCGATTCTTTGCGCAGCTCCTCCGACATTTTTGCTAACACGGCTGTATCTACTTTTACGCCTTCATATTCCATGTCGGCCAGCACACTCAGCAAAGGCATCTCCACATCGCTCATTAATCGATTGTGTCCGCGCTTTTCTAATTCAACTTGCAGCTTCTTTTTTACTTGTAGTGTAATATCAACCCTTTCGCAGGTACGTTCTATAAAATCATGAGACTCTTCCAATAATTGGTACTGTAAGTGTTGATTGCTTAACAAGCCAAGATCGTGGCCAATCTCAGGCTCGATAAGGTAGTGTGCGATCATAGGATCGAACAAACGCCCATCTACCGCGATGTTAAACTCTTTTAATAGCAGAATGCCTGCTTTTAGATTATAAGAAATCTTGGCTACCCCCTTATTGGAGAACGCATCTTTGAAAGCTACTAGTGGTTGAACATTATCTTTTTCAAAAATAATGTAGGACACTTCACCTGGGTTGAAGCAAATAGACAGGACAAATTTTTTACCTGATACTTGTTCGGTCAATTCGAAGGCAAACTCTTTTTGTTTGTTTACCTTTTCAACCAGGTTTTGGCATTCATCCTCGCGATTGATTTCTCTATAGTTTACCTTACTGGCATCAAAGCTTTGACCGCCACCGTTATTACCTTGCTCACTTGCCTGGCTGGCCCCTTCGCCAAACATGGAAAGTTGTGATACTTCAGGGCTTTTAATGGGGGTGGTGGTACTGCCATCGCTGAAAACACGCGCTGCCAGCGTTTTAAATTCAAGATGATCAAAAAGTGGTTTTAATTTTTCTTTATCAGGGCCTGTATACACCAGGTCTTCTTCATTAAACTCGAGGGGAACATCGGTAAAAATGGTTGCCAGTTTTTTCGAAAGCAAAGCCTGTTTTCCGTATTGTTCGACCAATTCTTTTTTCTTGCCTTTCAACTCGTCCACATGGGCAATGATGTTTTCTATACTGCCATATTTCTTGATGAGCTCTGCTGCTGTTTTAGGTCCGAAACCTGGTATGCCTGGAATATTGTCCACACTATCGCCTTGCAAACCCAATATTTCAATGACTTGCGATACATGGCTTATGTCCCAGCGTTCGCAAATTTCCTTTTCACCCATGATGTCTACCGCATTGCCAAGAAATGCTGGCTTGTACAGAAATACATTTTTATCTACTAACTGACCGTAATCTTTATCAGGGGTCATCATAAAAACCTCAAACCCTTGCTCAGCTGCTTTTTTCGCAATGGTGCCAATCACATCATCGGCTTCGTACCCATCCAGTTCGAGAATGGGAATATTAAAGCCACGAATAATTTCTTTTACTAAAGGTACACCTGAACGTATGTCTTCCGGAGTTTCTTGTCGGTTAGCCTTGTATTCTGTAAAGATTTCATCGCGAAAGGTGGGTGCAGAAGTGTCGAAAGCAATTCCAATGTGTGTGGGCTTTTGCTTGAAGAGCACTTCTAAAAGCGTATTGGTAAAACCGAAGGGAACGGAGGTATTCATGCCTTTCGAGTTGATGCGAGGCGTTTTTACAAAGGCGAAATGCGCTCTGTAAATAAGGGCATAGGCGTCCAGGAGGAATAATTTTTTCTCGCTCATAATTATTTTGAAAGGAATCAGAAAATTATCACAATAAATTCAGATTCCGAATAAACACGATCTATAGTTTATATTCGTGGCATTATGATCGTTGCTAAAGCTTATCGGCTCATTAATACTTTAAGTATCGATGTGGTATTAGGTGCTGTATGCTGCGCTTTGTTCTTTGCCAGGCTTTTGCAGGTAAGCCTCTTGCTGTATGGCATTGTTTCTCTGGCATTAACAGTATGGATTATTTACACGGCCGATCATTTGTTGGATGCCAAAAGAGTAGAAGGCATTGCCACAACAAGGCGGCACCATTTTCATCAACAATATTTTTCATTGTTAAGCATTTGCTTGCTGTTAGCCATGGTGAGCAACATTGTTTTACTTTTTTTTATTAGAGAAAGAGTTTTGTTAGGAGGGTTATTTTTAATCTGTGGTGTTAGTATTTATTTATTATTACACACTTATTTAAAAGTACCTAAGGAGGTATTAATAAGCATTCTTTATACATGTGGTGTATTACTTCCTTCCTTGATGGTAACACCTGTTATTTGGCATGAACTTCCTTATGTGCTGATAGCTCAATTTGCTTTAAGCGCATTGATTAACCTGCTTGTGTTTTCGTGGTTTGATTATGAACGAGATCGGCAAGATGGATTTAAATCCATGGCAACAATGTGGGGACGCACCAACACTGCCAGGCTTATTTACGTGGCAGCCTTTATTAACACAGCACTTTTTTTCATCAGCGAAGATCGCAGCGCATCAGGGGTGCCGGTAGCCGTAGCGGTTCTTCATTTGTTGATTCTTTACAGAGCAGATTTTTTTGGTAAGGATGATCGTTTCAGATTGCTTGGTGACGCCAGCTTTATGCTTCCACTGTTTTATCTGCTTTGGTAAATTCCTGTGCCTCTACTTGTTGAATGAGTTCAGCCTTTTCTTCCATGAGCGCAATTATCTTTTTTAAGTAGGCAATTTCGCGATTGGCCAGGCTTAGCTCTTCGTTCAATTTTGAAATTTGGAGGTCTTTTAATGAATCTTGCTGCGCATCCTGACAATAATATTGAAAGAAGTTATGTTCCAGCACTTGAGAAATTCGTATTAACAAACCTGTGTCTACATGCTGCTTTTTAAAAATGCGGTAAACATTCTGACGGACAGTGCCTAAATCCTCTGCAAAGTCTGAGAGCTTTACATTTTTCTGTTCAAAAACCAATTGAATCTGCTGACCGATGTGAACAGTTTTGCGAATGCTTTCAGTCTTACTCATAGACATTTGTCAATTAAAAAGTTACAAATAAGCATAAAATGTGTAAAAATGTAAACTTTTAATTTACTTTTTCGTTACAAACCCCATTTCCATACTGTAAAAGGTTGGGTAAAGGCAGGTAGCATGTACAGTTCATTGAGCAAGGAAAACCCGTCTCTGGCTACAGAGAAGGATCGGTCGCTTTTTAACATTTTGAGGGGTTTTGAGGAGTTTATGCTCAATCCGGAGGGTATTATTATTAGCTCCAACCTGGAGGTGATAAACATTACCGGTTATGAAGAGTGGGAAGTGATGGGTAATCACATCGCTATATTTTATACACCCGAGGATCGTCAACAAGAAAAACCAAAAGCAGATTTAAAGACTGCCAAAAAGCAAGGGCAACTACTCGTCAACGACTGGCGCGTAAAAAAGCGCAATGCCAGGTTTTGGGCGAAGATGAAAATTACTTCACTCACAGATCAGGACGGCACCCATAGCGGCTTTAGGGTTGTGTTGAAAGACAGTACGCATAAAGCGCTGTACAATCACAGAGTAAAGCGGATCAAGGATGAGTACCTCAACTTGTTCAATAACGCTTACACAGGCATTTTTAAATTCCGCATGAATGACTTGCGCGTGCTTTTGCTGAACGAAAAAGCGGTGGAAATTTTGGGAAAAGACGAATCGGCAGATATCAGTTTTCAGGAATTTTTTGTGGAAGAAGGGCGCTGTACTAGGTTGATTGAGCACTTAATAGCGCATGAAAAAGTGGAAGGCTTTGAATTTCAAATCAAAACATCGAGCCGAGAGCAGCGATGGGTAAGCATTGGTTGCCGTTTTTTTGCAGAGCAAGGTTTTGTAGAAGGTATTTTAATTGATGTAAGCGAGTCGAAAAAACAACTCCTTGAGTTGCAAAAGCTCAATCATGAGCTTGACCAGTTTATTTACCATGCTTCTCATGATTTACGATCGCCACTCACTACCATTTTGGGTGTTGTTAATCTCATTCACTTAGATGAGCCATCGCCCATCATTAAAAACTATGCACAGCTGATCGCTGAACGCGTTCATCATTTAGATGGCTTGCTAAAGGATCTGGTCTCGATTACCTACAATAATAAGTCAGAACCCAAAGCTGAGCTTTTGCATGTAGAAACGGAGGTGCGCAATATCTTAAAGGAATTTCACCATCAATACAATACAGTTCAGGCTTTTTTAACTATTAGTGGTGAGGTTGAGTTTGTTACCGATGCTGTTCGATTCCGCACCATTATGCGCAATCTTGTTTCTAATGCTCTTAAGTATCATAATCCTGCGGTTGCATCTTTTATGAAGGTCACCATTCAGGCAGATGAAAAACTTTTATCGTTAACCATTGAGGACAATGGCCTGGGCATAGAGCAGGATTATCTCGACAAAATTTTCAGAATGTTTTTTCGGGCCACTGTACAGGCCAAAGGCACTGGTTTAGGATTATTTATTACCAAGGCCATGATAGATAAGCTTGGTGGGCACATTGCAGTTAGTTCTAGGCCTATGCATGGCAGTACATTTTTGGTAGAACTGCCCGCGCTAGACATTAACCAATAAGATTAAAGTTATGTTGAATGTTGTTTTTGAGGCCGATTTTGCCAAAGTGTGGAGTGATGGTTATTCGCCTTGCGTTTTTGCTACAATGCAGAGTATGCCGTCATTAGCCAGATTTAAAGAAATGAGCGATGCCTATTTGAAACTGGTAAAAAAACTTTCGCACGATTATGGTGCGGTCTATGGCATTTCTAATCTATCGGAATCGCAGCCTATATCGATTGAAACATTGTATTTATACTACAATACCTATTTACCAAAGCAATTTCAGCATGGCTTGCATTACAAGGCTTATGTAAAACCAAGAAACCTTTTTTCTCAGTTTTCGTTGGAAGAAGTTTTGAAGGGTTTGGATTCCAGCAAAGTCGAGGTTTTCAACACCTTCGAAGAGGCGCTCAATGCTGTAAATAGAAAAAGGGCTGATAAAACACCACGCTATTATGGTCAAACAGTATTATAAGGATCATTATGCAATCATAGAATTGGATGAAGATGTTCCTTGTATAAAGTTTACCACCCACGGCCTGCCTCGTTTTAGCGAGCACTTTCAATTGGTCCAGTTAAAGCGACTCGAGTTACTGCATCAGGAAATTAAAAATTTTGACTTGCTGCATTTCTTAACCGATAGCCGCCAGGCAGGGCCTATTTTAGATGAAGACGTAAGTTTCTTCACCCTAAGTGTGTTACCGGAAATAGAAAGCCTTGGCGTAAAGTTTTGGGCAGTGGTTTTACCATCAGGTAAATTTACCCGCTACACAGCCAAAGAAATGTTAAGCAAATCGAAGCATATAGAAGTTTGTATGTTTGACGATATGCGCGAAGCCAGAAACTGGTTGCGTAGCAAATCAGTATTAGCACTTTAATTATCAGTACCCTCTCAATAAAAAAACCTGAACAGCTTAGCTGCTCAGGTTTAACTTTTTATACTCAACGGTGTTTTACTTTCTGCTATAGTTAGGGGCTTCGCGTGTAATGGTTACATCGTGCGGGTGACTTTCGGTAACACCGGCAGCGGTAATTTTTACAAACTTAGCTTGCTTGAGTTTTTCGATGTTCTTGGCACCGCAGTAACCCATACCTGCTTTTAACCCGCCAACCATTTGATATAAAATTTCGGAAGCCATGCCTTTATATGCTACACGTCCTGAAATGCCTTCGGGCACTAATTTTTTAATGTCGTCTTCTACATCCTGGAAGTAGCGATCTTTTGAGCCATCGTCCATGGCTTCTAAAGAACCCATGCCGCGGTATGCTTTGAATTTTCGACCTTCAAAAATGATCATCTCACCAGGAGCCTCTTCAGTACCAGCCAGCAATGAGCCTATCATGATGCTGTTGGCTCCGGCCGCAATGGCTTTAACCAAATCACCTGAAAAACGGATACCACCATCAGCAATCACTGGCACATCGGTGCCTTTAATGGCATTGGCAGCTTCGTAAACGGCTGATAGTTGTGGAAGACCTACGCCTGCTACAATACGCGTGGTACAAATGCTACCCGGGCCTACACCAACTTTTACTGCATCAGCACCTGCTTTTACTAAAGCCTTAGCGGCATCGCCAGTGGCAATGTTACCAACAATAAGGTCTAATTCGGGATACTTTTTCTTTACACGTTTGGCAGCATCTATCACCCCTTTTGAATGACCATGAGCAGTATCGATACTAATAATGTCTACCCCGGAATTTTTCAGTGCTTCAATTCTTTCCAACACATCGGCTGTGGCACCTACCGCTGCTCCTACACGCAATCGACCGAACTGGTCTTTACAGGCATTGGGTTTGTTCTTTTTCTTGAGAATATCTTTATAGGTAACAAGGCCGGTGAGTTTACCTTTTTTGTTCACTACTGGTAGCTTTTCAATTTTATACTGTTGTAAAATTACTTCAGCCTTTTCAAGGGTTATGCCTTCAGGAGCTGTAATCAGGTTTTCTTTCGTCATGATTTGCTCCACCGGCTTGTTCATGTCTTTTTGAAAACGCAAATCTCTGTTGGTAATAATGCCTACGAGCTTTCCATTCTCATCAATCACGGGGATACCACCAATTTTATACTCACGCATAATTTTTTCGGCATCGCGCACGGTCGAGTTGACGAGCAGGGTAACAGGATCCAGTATTAAACCACTTTGTGAGCGCTTTACCTTACGCACCTGATCGGCTTGTGCCTCAATGCTCATGTTTTTATGGATGAACCCAAGTCCACCCTCCAAGGCCATGGCAATCGCCATTTCTGCCTCTGTTACCGTATCCATGGCAGCCGAAACAATAGGGATATTCAGCTGAATATTGCGGCTTAACTTGGTTGTGGTATTGGTTTCGCGCGGAAGTACTTCGGAATAGGCCGGAACCAGAAGCACGTCATCATAGGTGAGTGCTTCGAATAGAAATTTGGTGCTGTTTAGCGCCATAGCAAATAAATTTACGATAGGTTATTTGCCGGGCAAAGGTAGACTTAATTCGACAATAAGCCAATGAAGCAGGTAATCTATGCTTATTTTTACCCAACAAATTTCGTTTTATGATGAAAACAGCTTTTTCTATTGTATTCTCACTGATCACCTCAATTTTATTCGCACAGATACAAACAGGCAAGGCCTCTTTTTATGCCGATAAGTTTGAGGGCCGCCCCACTGCCAGTGGTGAGAAATATAAGCACAGCAAACTCACAGCCGCTCACAAAACCCTGCCTTTTGGTACGAAGGTGCGTGTTACAAACCTCGGTAACAGCAAGTCTGTAGAAGTGGTGATTAATGATCGTGGTCCTTATGTTGATGATAGGGTTATTGATTTATCAAAGTCGGCTGCGGAGAAATTGGGTTTTGTTAACCAGGGATTGGCGGATGTAAAAGTAGAGGTGGTAGATGCTGGTGATGGTAAAACCAGTGATACTCCCCGTCCTATTGGGAATGTAACAATTGAAGAGAAGGAGTTTTACAGTTTTGAAGTGGAGCGAAGCAAGCCTTCGGGCTTTGGCGTTCAGATAGCTACGTACCAGGAATTGGTAAACCTGATGCGCCTAACCGATAATTTGAAAAAGTCATACCAGAAAAAAGTAACGGTTCAGGTAAAAGTGCTGAATGGTGTGAAGTATTATGCTTTGGTATTAGGTCAGTTTCCTTCACGAAGTAAAGCTGAACAATTTCGCGCCAGTGTGAAGGGAAAATTTCCGGATGCTTTTATTGTTGAGTTTGGTCGACTCTGAATATGCTTAGGATCACCTGGCCTTATCATCTGGCTGCTTCTCAACATCATGTCTTCGAAAGTGCCTATGGCTGTTTTGGGATTTGGAAAAACTCTTTGTGCAGTCTGAGGCCTATATGGACACTCAACTCTGAAAAAACATCAAGCAGACATTATCTCCAAGATCGTAATGGATCAATGGCAATCGAATAAAACTTCTAATAACTTTCATGGCAATGTGTAAATGCATGCCAACAAAATGGGGAGGCATGCAAAAAGTATTATGAAGTAGAATAATGTATTAGAGAATTAATTAGTCAACCTCAATCTGATTAAAATGATAGAAGCACTGCCTTTTTATGTGAGCTACCTGTTTTTGGCTACTACTGTATTAACACTGTGGTTTTTTTATCAGGCCAGTCGATCGAAGTTGGCAATTTTTGTTGTGCTTGCTTATGTGGCGCTGCAGGGTATTGTTAGTGATACCGGGTTCTATGCAGTTAATAATGTAATGCCCCCTCGCTTTATACTGCTTGTCTTGCCGGCATTGGCACTAATGATCATCATGTTTTCCACCAAGCAGGGTAAAGCCTTCATGGATAGTCTTGATCATACCTGGCTTACCTATTTGCACACGATTCGCATACCTGTTGAACTGACTTTGTACTTCTTGTTTATTCATCAGCTCGTGCCAGCGTTAATGACCTTCGAGGGTCGAAACTTTGATATTATCTCTGGAGTAACAGCACCCTTGATTGCTTACTGGGGTTATACAAGAAAAAAGCTATCACGGAATGTGCTCTTGGTATGGAATTTTGTTTGTTTAGCCTTGCTGCTCAATATAGTTTCAATTTCCATTCTGAGTGCTCAAACGCCTTTTCAACAATGGGCGTTTGATCAGCCCAATACTGGAGTACTTTATTTTCCATTTACCTGGTTACCAGGTTTTATTGTGCCCATGGTTTTGTTTTCGCATTTGGTCAGTATTCGGGCCCTGTTGAAGAAATAAAAATCAGATTAATGATCCATACGCTTATCTTCAACTGGTCTTTTTATAATCCAGCGCTATTGAGATGATAGAAATTTTTGGTTATGTGGCTGCAGTGTTGGTAGGTGTTGTGCTTGGTTTATTAGGTGGAGGCGGCTCTATCTTATGCATACCAATTTTGGTTTACTTGTTTAACCTTGAGCCGGTGATTGCATCGGCTTACTCATTATTTATAGTTGGCATCACCAGCTTGATTGGGGCCATACCTAAGTACAGGCAGCAATTGATGAGTTTGCGAACAGGGATTTTTTTCGGAATACCCTCTATCATTGGCATCTTTATTACCCGTAAATGGATAGTGCCTTCCATTCCAGAGGTGCTTTGGCAGTCAGACAATTTTATCCTGAGCAAGCGCATTTTGATTCTGGGTATTTTTGCCATCCTGATGGTGATGGCTTCCTTCTCTATGATTTTGGGTAAAAGAGAAGATGATTTGCCGGAACAAAGATTTAGAACGGTCTTGATTATTTTACAAGGTCTTTCTATCGGCTTCCTTACTGGCTTGGTAGGTGCAGGAGGTGGCTTTTTGATTATTCCTGCCCTTATATTTTTAACAGGCCTCAATTTTAAAATCGCTGTAGGCACCTCTCTTTTCATTATCGCCATTAATTCTCTTAGCGGCTTTTTGGGCGATGTATTTAACTACCGCATCGATTGGTATTTTCTGTTATCGATCACACTATTGGCTGTGGCAGGCATATTTATTGGCAACACGGCTGCTACCAAAGTATCCTCAGGAAAACTCAGGAAAGGTTTTGGTTGGCTTACCTTATCTATGGGTCTTTGGATATTAATAAAAGAAGTGTTTCTATAAGATCATCAGGTGTGATGCACTTCAAAGCAGCGAATCAATACGGGTTCATATTGCTTTTTGAATTTTTTAAAGCACCATATTCTTAGTGTTTCAATTTCTTCGGTTATGAGTAGGTTAATAGCCTTGCGCAGTTCTTTTTCAAAAAGAAAGGCATCGAAGCTCACCCGGACTAAAATGGATTTTACATATTTCAGCATGCTGCTGGTTTTGCGTAAGAAAGTGGCCATAGGTGTATATTATTTCTTGAATATTAAACTCTTGTTGTAAATTTCGACTCTTCCATTGTCAGCTTGTGACATAATGGGTAGAAACGTAAAAATCCTGGCTTAGGTGCAGTATGAACCGCTTTTTTTCGATTAAAAACTTTTGGCTGCTTTTAATGGTCTGCAGTGCATTTACTTTGCAGGCACAGCAAGTTCAAATTACGCTTGGCCCTGATGAGATTGGCGAAAATCAGGCCTGGACCATCACCATTACTGTTCAAAATGATCGCTTAAAGAGCTACGATAACTTTCCTGAAATTCCCGGCCTCCGCAAACGAGGCACTTCCTCTCAATCCAGTACTAACATTGTTAATGGGCAGGTTTCGTCTTCGCAGAGCATTATCATGACTTACCTGCCTGAAAAACAGGGAGTCATTACTATACCTGCCTTCAGCATGACTATTAATGGTACCAAGTATTCGGTGGCCAGCAAGAAGCTAAAAATTGGGGCCCCGGTTCAACGACAACAAAGTGCCGATCCTTTTAGCAAATTCTTTAACAGAGATGGGCGCGATGACTTTTTTGGAAGAGGAGAGACAGAGTTTGTTGATGTAAAAGATGAAGCTTTTTTTGCGCTGACAACAAATAAAGATAATGTGTATGTGGGTGAGGGCTTTACTGCCACCCTTGCCTTCTATGTAAGTGATGATAACCGTGCCCCCTTGCAGTTTTATGAATTAGGAAAGCAACTCTCCGACATACTTAAGAAAATTAAGCCTGCTACCTGCTGGGAGGAAAATTTTAACATTGAAAATATCGAAGGCGAGGGTATAGAAATAGGTGGTAAAAACTATACCCAGTATAAAGTATACCAGGGAGTCTTTTACCCACTCAACACTGAGCCTATTGTGTTTCCGAGCGTAGGCCTCAAGATGATCAAGTATAAAGTAGCCAAGAATCCATCCTTCTTCGGGCAAAACAGACAAGAGGACTTTAAAACATTTTATTCAAAAGCCAAGACGGTCAAAGTGAAGGAACTTCCGCCCCATCCATTACGCGATGGTGTAGCGGTGGGTGATTATCGCCTTGATGAAAGGGCTGCTGCCTTTACTGTGGAAACAGGACAGAGTTTTTCATACCAGTTTAATGTGTACGGAGAAGGAAATATCTCTTCAATAGAGAAACCTGTATTGGGCAAGTCTGCTGCATTCGAATTTTATGAACCCAATGTACGGCAGGATATTAATCGAGAGAATGGGAGAGTAACCGGCACAAAGTCTTTCAACTATTTTATGATACCCAAAGAGCCGGGCGAGTATAGACTGTCAGACTTCTTTCAGTGGGTTTACTTTAATCCAACAACAGCCCGGTACGATACACTTAAGAGTACTTCATTCCTTACTGTAACTGGCGAAAGCCTGAAGGACGAAGCGATCAGCTCGAATGATTTGGGAAGTTTTTATGATAAAATCAGCAGCGTTGATAATACTTTACAGAAAAGAGGTGGCTCAGATTGGTTATCTGTTTTTGTTTTTGCTTTTACAGGCTTAGCACTTGCTTTATCTACCTATCTATTTTTCAAGAAGAGCTAAGCATAATCATTAAAACCAGTTAATAAGAAGTTCTGATCATCTAACCGGCATCTATGAATTCGTATGGTACACTTTTTCGAATCACGACTTTTGGGGAATCTCACGGTCCTGCTATTGGTGTAGTAGTGGATGGCTGTCCGGCAGGTCTTGAAATCAATGAAGCATTTATTCAGCAGGAGTTGTCGCGGAGAAGACCCGGTCAGTCAAAGATTACGACCCAGCGAAAAGAAGAAGATAGTTTTAAAATTTTATCAGGAGTTTTTGAAGGCAAGAGTACAGGCACGCCTATTGCGCTCCTCATTGAAAATCAAGATCAGCGCAGTAAGGACTACAGTCATGTCGAAAATGTTTTTCGCCCATCGCATGCAGATTACACCTATGAAGCAAAGTATGGATTTCGCGATCACCGTGGAGGAGGCAGAAGCTCTGCCCGTGAAACAGCGGCCCGTGTTGCCGCTGGGGCAATAGCTAAATTACTTTTGCAAGAGCAAGGTATCAACATCCAGGCATTTGTATCAAGAGTGGGAGATATAGTAACCCCACATTACACTTCACTGGATCTTTCAAAAACAGAAGACAACATCGTGCGCTGCCCTGATGGTGAAGTTGCACAGAAGATGATTTCCCTGATTGATGCTGTTCGTTTGGAAAGAGATACGATTGGTGGCGTGGTTACTTGTGTGATTAAGAACAGCCCTGTAGGTTTAGGTGAACCAGTTTTTGATAAGCTGCATGCTGAGTTAGGCAAAGCCATGCTAAGTATTAATGCTGTTAAAGGTTTTGAATACGGCAGTGGCTTTGAAGGAGTTACTTTACGCGGATCTCAGCATAATGATATTTTCTATACAGAAGATGGCAAGGTACGCACGAAAACCAATTTCTCTGGAGGTGTGCAGGGAGGCATTAGCAATGGCGAAGAAATTTATTTTAATGTAGCCTTTAAGCCTGTGGCCACTATCATGCAAGATCAGGATACTGTTGATAAGGATAACAATCCGGCAGTGGTATCAGGCAAGGGCAGACACGATCCTTGTGTAGTGCCAAGGGCTGTTCCGATTGTAGAGGCCATGGCTGCTTTGGTGATGGCTGATTTTTTATTGAGAGCTAAGTCATCAAAACTGTAGTTGTTACTATTCAATTTGATCAGAATCAATACGCCTCAGCAATATCGAGGTAGAAACCTTTTTGCTTTTGCTTGCCAAAACCTTGATCAATGCGTACGTTCAGCTTATCGTTCTGGTTGATCATGATACGTAAACCAATACCGGCATTAGGTTTAAAACTTGAATCACCCAGGGTATACCACTCATTTGGTGTCAATGCTCCGCCAATCCACATATCTATGCCAATAAATTTCCAAAGACCTGCTCTATATTCAGCCTGAAAAGCATATAGGTTATTATATCGGTAATATCCTGTGTAATAGCCGCGCATAACATTGCCGCCACCGATATCGGCCATGTCTTTAAATGGCACCTCGCCCTTGTTGGTGTTAATAAAAAGCTGCAAGGCCAATACATCGCGATCGCTCAACCAGCTTAGTGGAATGTATTTACGTGCATCCAATCGAACATTAATAAAGCGGTGGGAATCTTGTAACCAATTTGGGTTAGCCGATACTTGCAGTTCTGCAAAAACACCGGTACGCGGGTAGGTTTGGTTATCTCTGCTTTCGTAGGCGATGAGTGGTGCCAGGCCTATCAATTGATAACCTGAATAGCCGGCAGGCCTGTCAGCATAGAAACTCCCATTCGGATCAGAAGAAATATTATACACTTTACTATAACGAGTAGCAAAGCCTGCATACAAGGCGTCTTTAATCTGCCAATTGAAACGAAAGTCAGCGTTGATTCTGTTATAGTTAATTGTAATTTCGTTTGACTTAGGCTCTTCCGTTTCAACCCCATAATAGAATTCAGGGAAATAAGTATAACTGAAACGGCCCTGAAAGATAAATTTATTAGCAGGGGCATAGATCCTCACCAGGTTCCCCCAGTCATATTGCTTATTAAGTGTGTATAAAAAATAGGTTTGTGCATACGACACTTTTGTGATGGGATCTGCACTTGTATTAAAGTTGGCAGCCATCAGAGCGCCAAAGCCTAATTTAGTTTCTGGCGAATAGTAGATAACCGGTAAGGGCGTAAAACGAATGCGTTTATGGTTACGCAGTGAATCTACTTGTCCGTGTAGATTTAGACTTACAGCAAACAGTAAGGTAAAGGCGATAATTTTTAGCACAGGCTTCACAAGCGCATTGTTATGGCTCAAGATAAGTATATCATGTTGGTTTTAAAACGGGGCGTAGGAATGCGCTTTTTTCAATGGCTGTCTTAATTTTTCGCTTATATTGCAAGCTTTTAACAATCGATTGCGGTGGCTCTAATGCTGCAGAAAAAAGTTTTATCATATGGAAGTTTCTTCAACCCCGCCAAAAAAATCACGCCTCACCCTATACATCATTATTGCATTGGTCTTGGGTATTATTGTTGGTTTCGCCCTTAATAAAACTTATTTAGAAAAGGAAAATGTAAAAATTTCCCAGATCGATTCTTCTATCAAAGAACTCACGGCTAAGCTTGTGCAAGAAGAGGACAGCGTGGTAGTAGCGGGCTACGAATCAAAGATCCAATCTATGAATGAGGAGCGTAATGCTTCCCTTTCATTACGTGATAAAATGGTTGAGCCATTTTCACTACTAGCAGATATTTTCCTTCGCTTAATTAAAATGATTGTAGCGCCACTGGTATTTTCAACCCTGGTTGTGGGGGTGGCTAAACTTGGTGACATCAGTGCGGTGGGCCGCATTGGAGGAAAAACCTTGCTTTGGTTTTTAGCTGCATCTTTTATGAGTTTGCTCTTAGGTATGCTAATGGTTAATATTTTTCAGCCAGGCATTGCCATGAATCTTCCACTACCTACTGTAAATGAAACAGGTATTCAGGCAACTGGTCTTTCGTTGAAAACCTTCCTTCACCATATTTTTCCCGCCAGTGTTATTGATGCCATGGCAAAAAATGAGATACTCCAAATTGTAGTCTTCTCAATTTTCTTTGGTGTGGCTACCGCTGCTATTGGTGAGCAGGGCAAGATTGTGATTAAGGCCATGGATGCCATTGCCCATGTAATTTTGAAAGTGACTGGTTACGTGATGAACTTTGCGCCAATAGCGGTATTTGGTGCAATGGCTGCCATTGTGGCCAAGCAGGGTTTAGGTATTCTCAAGACCTACTCCATTTTTATTGGTGAATTTTATTTTAGCCTGGGTCTGCTCTGGTTGCTATTGATTTTAGCAGGTTTCCTGGTGGTAGGAAAGCGTATTGTTTCTCTCATTAAAAGTGTTAGAGAGCCTATCATCCTCGCCTTTAGTACATCAAGCAGCGAAGCGGCCTTTCCCAAAACAATGGAGCAGTTACAGAAATTTGGCTGTAAGGATAAGATTGTAAGTTTTGTGCTTCCGCTTGGTTATTCTTTCAACCTGGATGGCAGCATGATGTACATGACTTTTGCCTCTTTGTTCATTGCACAGTCGTATGGTATGGATTTACCTTTGGCCACGCAATTAAGCATGCTTTTGGTACTTATGATCACCAGTAAGGGAATTGCCGGTGTACCGCGCGCCTCTTTGGTGGTTATAGCAGGCACCCTCGTTACTTTTAATATACCTGAGGCTGGCTTAGCACTTTTATTGGGTATTGACCCTCTGTTAGATATGGGTCGTAGTGCCACTAACGTGGTCGGCAATAGCGTAGCTACAGCAGTAGTGAGTAAATGGGAGAATGCACTTGAAAGGCCGCAAGAGAACATTGTTTAATTGTTTTCCGTTGGAACTATTCGTGCGTAATTTTGTTCTTCTAATTCAACATCTTAACCTATGTTACAAGCAGCACCAAAAAGCGTAAGCATATACCTGGAGTCTAACCCCAACCCTAATTCTTTAAAATTTGTCGTGAATGACATGCTGGTGCCCGAAGGCATGAGCTTTGACTTCCCGGATAAGGCGAGCGCTGCTAATGCACCCTTAGCACTCGAACTCTTTGAATACCCTGAAGTTGACCGTGTATTTTACATGAGCAACTTTATAACAGTTACAAAAAAAGAAGGGATAGAGTGGTTAGAAATTCAACACACTATTCGCGATCATATCAAAAAGTTTCTGGAATCAGGAAAGGCCATTATAGAAGTGCGCGATGAGGATTTTGCCCCTGAGCAGGAAGAAACAGAATCCATTAAAAAGATTAAGACCATTTTAGATGAGTACATCAGGCCAGCAGTTGAGCAAGACGGTGGCGCCATTACCTTCCATTCTTTCATTGATGGTGTAGTGAGTGTAAAACTACAAGGTTCATGCAGCGGTTGTCCTTCTTCTACAATTACACTCAAGGCTGGTATTGAAAATCTGTTCACCCGTATGATGCCCGATGAAGTGAAATCAGTGGAGGCACTGGGTTAATTCCAGTCATTCAATAATATCATTCAATCGAATCAAGGTAGAGATCCTCTACCTTTTTTCTTGCCCAGGGAGTTTTCCTGAAAAAGGTTAAGCATGATTTAATACTGGGATCATAGCGGAAACAGTTTACAGGAATGCGTTCTCCTAATTCTTCCCATCCGTATTTCTCGACCAGAAATTCCAGAATAAAGGCCAGTGTTTTGCCATGTAGTGGATTGTTTGCTTGTTCACTCATGATGTCTAAGAAATTGTTTCAATGGCCCTGGTGTAGTCACCCTGTTCATCTTCTGGTAAGGTAGCAAGTGCGTCATTGATTTTTTTAATTTGTTGTTGATAGAGGTTGAAAAGTTGTGTCCCCGCATCCAAAGGAATTTTGGCATCAAGTATTTTCTGGCAGAAGTAAATGCGTAAGGCTAATTCTGTTTGTGCAACACCAGAGTATTTAATTTGTTTGTTAACAAATCGAAGAATCTTACGAAGTATTTTTTTAGTGAGGTATAGATTTCGGTTTGTCAGTTCTTTAAATAGCGCATCTGTTTCTTCTTTTACTTGCTCAATATAAGATGACTCGTCATGCGCTTCAAATAATAAGTAGCTGAGTAGTTCTTTGTTTTCCTTTTTGTACTTGACAAGCCTCAGGCAAATTGCTTCGAGGCTTTGACTGTCTAAATGATGCAGCTCTTTTCTAATATCATTAACAGATGCACTTTTCATTTTTAGCTAAATCATGCTGTCATCAAATGTATTCATATTACAGCAGCCTTGTTTCTTTTCAGGAAAAATTGGGGCATTAATTTATTATATTGAAACATGGATAAGCGCACTTTTATCAAACAAGCTACTGCTTTAGGGCTTAGTACCCTGCTCCCTTTAGAAGGGATGGCTCATTGGATTAAGCAACATGAAAATGTATCAGCAGATGTTTTGGCAGAAGATGATAAGTTCTGGACCGGCATCCGAAAGGGTTATCGCCTCAAACCTGATTACATCAATCTTGAAAATGGCTACTACTGCATGCAACCCCAAGAAACGCTCGAGCATTTTATTAGGCATGTGCGGGAGGTCAATTACCAGGCTGCTTACTATATGCGCACCGTACAGCAAGAGAATAAAATGAAAGTAATAGGCAGGTTGGCTGAACTGGCCGGTTCCTCCGTAGATGAAATACGCCTTACCCGTAATACAACTGAGTCTTTGGATACAGTGATCAATGGTATTCATTGGCAGGCAGGCGATGAAGCTATCGTGGCAGAGCAAGACTACGGATCGATCATCAACATGTTTAAATTGATGGAGAAACGCTATGGCATTGTTTTGAAGACAGTATCAGTACCCAATCATCCTACATCAGATGAAGAGGTAGTGGCTTTGTATGAAGGAATGATCAGTCCCAAAACAAGGCTTTTGTTGGTCAGCCATATGGTGAACATAACCGGCCAGATTTTACCAATCAGAAAAATTAGTGACATGGCGCATGCTAAAGGTGTAGAGGTACTGGTTGACGGGGCGCATGCCTTTGCGCATTTTCAATTTAAAATTCCTGATTTAGGCTGCGACTACTATGGGGCAAGTTTGCATAAATGGTTAAGCACCCCTCTGGGCGCTGGTCTATTGTATATAAAACAAGGTAAAGCACCAGGCCTTTGGTCATTAATGGCAGATTGGAATATGAAAGATGACATCAGTCATTTGGCGCATACGGGCACACATCCTGTGCACACCGATCTGGCTATTTTGAATGCTATAGATTATTATAAGGCCATTGGGCCAGAGCGTAAAGAGAAAAGGTTGCGCTATCTGCAACACTATTGGACAAGTAAAGTAAGGGATATGCCCCACATAATACTGAACACCCCTGAAGACCCTGCCCGATCTTGTGCCATTGCTAATGTTGGCGTAAAAGGTATGAAGCCAACTATACTGGCTGATACGCTACTGAAGAAACATGGAATTTATACAGTTGCAATCGATGGGGCTGGTGTGCAAGGTTGCCGTATTACGCCAAACATTTATACCACAACACAAGAATTGGATATATTCATAAAAGCACTTTCGAAATTAACGGTGTAAGTTAGATTCCTGGTGCCAAAACAGTTTATTTTGAACTATTATATGCGTCATTTTACTAATTTGTTTGTGCTGTTCCTACTTTTTTCCCTCCTGTATATTCCTCGATTACAGGGGCAGCCGTTGCCTGAGCTCAATGCGACCCAAGTCAAAAATCAGTTAGTTGAGATTCGAAGGATTCAAAACCCACAAGAATCTATTAAGCCATTGCAACAATTGCTTCGGCAAACTTCACTTTCCTCTGATTCCCTGCGATCGGTTATCCTGCTAGAGCTCGGCACCAACTTTGGCCGGTTTTATAGTAATGATTCGGCCATCCATTATCTGACTTCTGCACTTACACTTACAAAGGCAAAACCATGGGTTGTATTGACAAGCGAAATCTATAATTATGCCGGCAACGTGATGCGCAACAGGAGTGACAATCAAAAAGCAATGCACTATTATGACAGTGCACTGCAAGCGCTGGGTGATAATCGCTCGCGCGAACGCTATGTATGCGAGGCAAAGATATTGGGTAACATCGGTGGGATACATTACGATCTGGAAGAATTTGAAAAAGCACTGGAATTTGCCGGAAGATCAAGTCGGATTACGGAAGAGCATCAATTAAATGAAAGAAAGGTTGGAAGTTACATTATGCTTGCCTTTGCAGCGCGTGCCTCCGGAAAGATAGAACTGGCGACTGTCAATACCGAAAAGGCACTTGTGGCTATGAATGAGTTAAAGGATTCAAGTTACCTGGCTCATACTTATTATAATCTGGCATCCTTGCAACAGATACAAAAAAAGTGGGATGCTGCTTACCAAAATTTCGGTCAAGCATATGCGGTCGCTATCATCATGGGCGAAGAAGAAGTTGCTGTAAGCTGTCTAATTTCACAAGGACAAATAAACTTGCAAAAGCAGGAATTTGATAAAGCATATCAATTAGCAGAGCAAGCATTACAACGATCATTATCAAACAGATTTTTCCCAAAGATTCTTGAAGGGCTGGATATTCAGTACCAAAGTCTGAAAGCAAAAAATCTTTGGAAAGAGGCCGCGATAGTACAAGAGAAGCGACTAGCCTTTAAAGATTCGTTATTCAACGTACAATCGAAGCAGCAGGTGTCTGAGTTAGAAACGCGCTACGAAACACAAAAAAAAGAAGAAACCATTCGAGATCTCGAACAACAAAGGCAAATCCGGGAGTTAGAAGCAACTACTGCACGACAATGGCGATTGGGTTTACTCATCATTGTTGTGCTGCTTTTGTTCGTGATGGCAGTACTCTACAATCGATATCAATTGAAACAACGTGCTGCTAAAGTAATGGATGAGAAAAATCTTGAATTGCGGCAATTGAATTCCTTCAAAGATAGAATGTTTGCTGTGATCAGTCACGATTTACGAAATCCCGTTGATGCGTTCAGTATGTTGATGGAAAGTCTTAATCAAAACTTACAACATGCCAGTCAGCAGGAAATGAAGGAGTTTATGGAGAGTATGTTAACTTCTGCACGCGATCTGAAAGGATTATTGAACAATCTATTAGAATGGTCGATGGTGCAGATTGGTAAGCTTCCCTTTAATCCAAAGCCATTTATTATTGATCAGGCCATCCGAGAAAGTATTAGTCATATAAAATCTATGGCCGATGCAGCAGGAATTACGATTAGTTACACCAGCGTTAACACTGTAGTGACTGCCGATCGGAACATGGTTGTAATTGCAGTTCGTAACATTCTTACCAATGCCATTAAATTCAGCCACCAGAATGGAAATGTTTTCATCAACGTGATGGAACATCCCGGTAAGGCAACAGTAACCGTACGCGATGAGGGTCTGGGAATTTCAGCAGATGAGATGAGTAAACTGTTTAATGATAACGAAGATGCCAGAAGTATTGGAAACTCCTCTGCGAAAGGGTCAGGAATAGGTTTGCTGTTATGCAAAGAACTCATTGCCAGAAATGGCGGTAGAATTTATGCAGAGAGTACCGAGGGCAAGGGAAGTATTTTTTATATTGATATACCACTGGTATGAGCCAACCCGTTAAAATATTTCTGGTAGACGACCATAAGCTGATACGCGATGGCATCCGCGCCATGTTGTTGGGTAATTTAAGTTTCAAGGTAGTGGCTACCGCCAGTAGCGGAGAGGAATTATTTAACCAAGTGGAGGAAGTTCAGCCGGATATTTGTGTGCTCGATATTCAACTGCCTGGCATGAGTGGAGTGGAGATTGCGGAAATATTGAAAGTAAAATATGCCAGCATTAAAATATTGGTGTTAACGGCTATGAAAGAAAATGCACCGGTAAAGCAATGCCGGGCAATAGGTGTTGAGGGCATGATTTCGAAGGATTCAGGAAAGGATACCTATTTGGAGGCACTTGAAGCATTGAAGGCAGGACGCACCTTTTATGCGGGCCAGTTTACCGAGTTGCTTCTTAAGGCAGTGCAGGGTAAGAGTGATCAATTGGCGTTACTATCCGATCGCGAGGTGGATTTTATTAAAGCCTTTGCCAAGGGACTATCGCATAAAGAAATTGCGGATTACCTCAATATCAGTCCGCGCACGGTAGAAGTACACAAGAAAAACTGCATGGACAAGCTCAACTTCAAAAACGATGTGGATTTGATTAAATTCGCCATCAAAGAAGAACTTACAACGATTTAAGTTGAGTTGTAGGTCTTTGTTGTTAGCAACCATTAGCAACTAAGAACTAACAACTACGTAAAACCCCTCATCACCTTTACGGTATTTCCCCAATATCCTTACGCTGGGTTTACAGGCAACTTTACAGTGCCTTATTCATCAAAACCTATCGTATGAAAAAATTTACACTACCCATTTACCGAACGGCCATTTTATATGCTGTGTCGATGGTTTTTTTATTAAGTTCTGCAATCAGCTACGGGCAACAAGCCTGGACTTTGCTACCAGAAACAAACGCTGGAATATTTTCTAGCATTTATGCCGTGAACGATGGTCAGGCCCTGCAAGGTGGACAATCACCTTTATACAAGGTCGGACGCCTCGGGTTAGCTAGTAAGTCTAACGATGCCGGTGTTTCCTGGATTGCTCAGAATTCCAGTGCGAGTGTTGACCTAAATGATGTTCATTTTGAGGACCAGTTCAATGGTTGGGCTGTTGGAAATGGTGTGATCTTAAGAACAACCAATGGAGGAACTTCCTGGACTGCAACCAATATACCTGGTATTAATTTTACTTCTATCCATCAGTACGCTACGGGTCAAACATTATGGGCCGCAGGATCAGGTGGAGCAATTTATCGATCCAATAATCAAGGCGTAAGTTGGACTGCCGTTACCTCGAACACAACTGCAAACTTATCTGATATACTTGCGTACACGACTAGCACCATTATTGCCGTAGGAGCTAACGGCACCATTTCCCGTTCTACTGATGGCGGTGTTACCTGGACTTCTACTACGGTAGGTTCCACTTCGCTAAATGCTATTGCAGGTTTTTTGAACTCGGCCGTAATTGTGGTAGGAAATTCAGGAACAATATTGCGAAGCGCTACTGCTGGTCAATCGTGGTCAACCATAACCACTGCAGGTACTACGGTAGCCTTACTGGATGTGCAATTTGCTGACAATATTTTTGTTGCTTGCGGCAATGCAGGTACCATTTTGCGCAGTACAAACACAGGAACTGGCTGGACTATTATTCCGACCGGAAATAACGAAGTATTAAGGAAGATTACCAGTCGTTTGGAACCATCTAATATCAGATTCTGGATTGGTGGTGAAAGAGGAATATTAACATCTAGCTTTCAGGCCACTGCTTGTGTTACACCACAAGTTGCTTTAACATCGCCTGCTACTGTTACTAGTTGTGTAGGTGGATCTGTTACGCTGGAAGCCAATCACTCAGGCACAGTTGGAAGACGAGTATGGAAAAAGAATGGAGTAAATTTATTTACCACTACGGTTCATCCTTCTAAAATCACATTATCAAACTTACAAGTTACTGGTGCCGGCATTTACACGATGGAAGTATCTGGACCATGCGGAACCGTAACAACTAATCCAATAACGGTTAACGTGAACGCGACTCCGCAACCCTCTGCTGTTATTGGCTCAGGGTCACCATTGCAAAATGTGGCTACAACGTATTCGGTTTCACCTATTCCTGGTGCAACCTATAATTGGACGGCTGGCGGTGGCGGCATCGTAACCGGAACGGGTAATGAAGTTCAAATTGCCTGGAGTACTATAGGGTTGAAGACGATATCGGTTACGGCTACAGATGATTGTGGAACTTCTGCCGTCCGCAATGCAACGGTAAATGTTTTAAGCTGCATAGCCCCTGCGCAACCTTCAGTGATCACTCGTACTTTAGGAAGTGAGTGTACCAGTGCTTCGGCTATGTATTCTGTAACGGCTGAACAGGGTGTAACCTACACATGGTCGTTAAGTGCCGGTGGTACAATTACCAGTTCAGGAAATTCTGCTACCGTGGTGTGGAATGCTACAACTGGTTCCCGAACTATCACGGTTACACCATCAAATTTGTGTGGCAACGGAACAGCCAGAACATTAAGTGTTATGGTTGGGTCTTCTCCTGCTCAACCATCAGCGATTACCGGCTCAACCTCCGTTTGCACGGGCGCAAGTACTGCTTACAGCGTTACCAACGTAACGGGTACAACTTATACCTGGGATACCGGTGGTGCTGGCACCATATCAGGAAGTGGAAATGCTATAACTGTTACCTGGAATTCGGCTGGTGCAAAGACACTTACCGTAACCCCTTCTAATGCTTGTGGGGCAGGCCTGGTGCGCACACTTAGTGTTTCCGTAACTTCAACACCCTCCCAATCCAGCGTAATTACGGGAGCAACTGCAGTTCAAACAGGATCATCTTCTCAATATAGTATTACACAAGAAAGTGGGGTTACCTATGCCTGGAATGGTGGCATCGGTGCCACCGTTACTGGTTCCGGTAATTTGGTATCGATCTCATGGTCTTCTGCCGGAAGTAAAACCATTACCGTTACACCTTCGAATGGATGCGGTGCTGGGGCAGCCAGAACTCTTACTGTTAATGTTTCAGATTGTGTTATACCAGCTCAGCCAAGCACGGTAAGCGGAAGCACTACAGCGTGTGTTGGCATTGGCAGCATTTATTCAGTTACAGCTACAGGTGGCGTAAGTTATAATTGGGATCCGGGTTTAGATGGCGCTGTTGTAGGTTCTGGAAATTCCGTAACACTTACATGGAGCACGAATGGCTCTAAGATAATTACCGTTACACCTTTTAATGCATGTGGCAACGGGCCAACCAGAACATTCAATGTTACTGTAAGTGGAGCACCCATGCAACCCTCTGTGATTACCGGTTCTACGGCTGCATGTAAAGATGCGACTACTGCATATAGTGTAACCAATGTACCAGGCGTAACCTATACCTGGGAAACTGGAGGTAAGGGAACCGTAAGTGGATCTGGCAGCAGCGTGAACATCACCTGGACTAATACCGGAACCAATACTCTAGTCGTTACTCCAAGTACAAGTTGCGGGACAGGTATATCCAGAACTCTTACCGTTGTTGTTAATCGTGTTCCTGACCCAGTAAGTGAGATTACCGGTAGTTTTTCAGGATGTGTCAACACTGCGATTCCGTTTAGTGTTACGAATGTATCCGGTGTTACCTATACCTGGAATGGTGGAGCGAATTCAACTCCCTCCAGCGCAACCAATAGCCCAACCGTAACCTGGACTACAGCTGGTTCTAAAACATTAACAGTTACGCCAAGCAATTCTTGCGGTAATGGCCTTTCTGCTTCTAGAACGATAACAATAACCCCGCTTCCATCAGCAGCAGGTGCCATCACGGGTAGCACCGCTGCAACAGAAGGTGTGGCACAAACTTATTCTGTTGCCAATGTCGCGGGAACAACGTATACATGGAGTGGTGGCAGTGGAGCTACGATAATTGGTGTAGGTAATTCCGTTCAGATAAGCTGGTCGTCTATTGGTTCCAAAACGGTTTCTGTAACCCCTTCCAACGCATGTGGTTCAGCAACAGCCAATACGCTGGGTGTTACGGTGGGCAGCGCACCTTGTGCACCACTGGGAGCTCCTGCAAATGTTACCGGATCAACATCGTTTATTACTGGATCTACTGCTGCATTTACTGCAGCTCTGGTATCAGGAGCAGTTAGCTATACCTTTACAGTATCACCTTCAACAGGAACTTCCATCGTTAATACGGCCAATTCAAATGAGAAGAATATTACATTTGCCAATGCAGGCACATATGTAATTGCTGCTGCAGCAGTAAATGCCTGTGGTGGAACCAGCCCACCAGTAACAATAACTGTTCAGGTATGTGACTCTCCTGTTGTTCCACCTACTGGTCTTGTATCACAAGGTGCTGCTTGTATCGGCAAGAAACAACGATATTCAGTCAATGTTGTTCCCGGGTTTACCTATCAATGGTTTGCCACCAATGGTGTTGTGACCAATGTAAGTAATGGCGTGGCTGATATTACCTGGAATAATACTTCAACCGGGCAGGTAAGTGTGCGATCGGTTAATCCTTGCGGAGCTGCTAGTGCATTAGTTTTTGGGACATCGGAAACATTAATTGGAAATCCTTCTGAAGTAACGATCACCAACAATCTGGTGGGAGCATTTTGTGATGGCAAGGTGGTAACCTGGACGATTAGTAATCCACAAGCTGGAGTAACATATGAGTGGGTTTCTGACCGGGCAGCTACACCTACTGCTACCGCGATAACTGCAACCATCAATGGACCTATTAACATCCAACTTTATGGAAATAATGCATGTGCTACGAACTTTGCATTAAGTGGTATAACAGGTAATCCATTTCCAGTGCCCACTACGGCTCCGGGTGTCATCAGTGGTACACTAACACCAACTGTTGGACAAATCGTGGACTACACTATTCCAAACGAAGGCTCACCTTTTGGAGTTCGATGGAATTTTGGTTCCGGTGCATCGGATTTGCCTGTGGGAACAACTTCTATGCAGGCATTATTTGGTACCCCCGGAGCAAAAACATTGACTGCTCAATATGTTTCCAATCCAAGTTGTAATGTGGCTGGCCCTGCCAGAACGTTAGAAGTAGTAGCCGTTAATCCTTGTACGGTGCCTTCAGCACCAACTGCTGTTACCCGTTTGCATGGCGGTGATATATGTAAAGATGTGGCGTATGCTTTTTCGGTTCCTAACATCGCAGGTGTAACCTATAATTGGAATGCAGGCCCTGATGCAGTTATAACTGGTTCAGGAAATGAAGTCCTTATTAAATGGAGCACTGTTGGAACAAAAAATATTACAGCCTCCTACACGAATGCCTGTGGCACTTCAGCACTTCAGCAAACCAGCATTAATATTGCAGTTCCTCCCACGGCTTTGAGCATTACCGGAAACAGTACAGCCTGTCAATTAGCGACAACCAACTATTTGGTTAGCAACATTAGTGGAATCACCTACACTTGGGAAGCTCCGGGAGCAACTATAACTGGACAAGGAACCAATAATATCAGTATCAATAATTGGCCGAACGCAGGTATGAATACGGTGCGTTTCAAACCCGGAAACAGTTGTGGTTTTGGACCTGAATCTACTATTAATGTTACCGTGAGCGCTTCACCAGCAGTACCATCTATTATTACTGGTGATGCCGAAATATGTATTAACAGCGTAAAAGCTTACAGCATAGTGAATGAGCCAGGGGTAACCTACACCTGGGATGCAGGTGCTAACTCCACCATTACAGGTACTGGCAATTCGCGTTCAATAGCATGGTCAACAACAGGTTCTAAAACAATCACAGTAACTCCTGCTAACGCTTGTGGTAGTGGTACTGCCCGGACATTAGTGGTAAGTGCTATTGGTGTACCTGCCCAACCTTCGGCTATCACTGGCACCGCCACTCCAACCATTGGAAGTTCAGTGGCCTATTCTGTAACCAATGTAACTGGCGTTAACTATGCCTGGTCACTATCCGATAAGGGTTCGTTATCAAGTACTGGTAATTCATCATCCGTGATTTGGAATACCGCAGGCAGTGCAACACTTTCCGTTACACCAAGCAATGCTTGTGGTAATGGCACTGCTCGCACGCTGGCGGTTACTGTTAACAAAGTTCCGCAGGCAATAACGTTTACATTAACAAGCCCTTTATTAGCCAACGCTGAAGTGATTTTAAATGGCACTTCCGATTCAGGTTTGCCTGTGAGTTATACCAGTTCTAACACTTCTGTTGCAGAGATTATTGGTGGCAATCTATTTATTAAAGGATCAGGCAGTATTAACATCACAGCCTCGCAAGCTGGTGATAATGTTTATGCACCAGCAACTAATGTAGTAGTGCCGTTAACAATCAATAAGGATAACCAAACGATTACTTTCGCTTCACTTACATCTCAGACTTTTGACAACGGTAGTTTTGTATTGGAGGCGACTACTACCTCTGAATTGCCCATCACATTCGTAAGTTCTAATACATCAGTGGTTACTATTAGTGGTAACATTGCTACAATAGTGGGTGCGGGAAACACCAATATTACTGCATCACAGGGAGGAAACGCGATCTATAATGCTGCTACACCAATTGTGCGCGCACTTACGGTGAATAAGGCGGATCAGACGATAATGTTTGAACCAATAGTGGCGAAGAGTATTAGCGATCCTCCCTTCCCTTTAACAGCAATTGCTACTTCGGGTCTGGCAGTAAGTTACACCAGTTCGAATCCTGCTGTGGCCACCGTTAGTGGAAGTACGGTAACAATCGTAGGCCAAGGAACTACCACAATTACAGCATCTCAGGCAGGTAATGTAAATTATAGTGCGGCTACCAATGTGCCGCAAATACTTACGGTTAATAGTAAACAAAGTCAAACCATAATCTTCTCGGCTCTGGCTGCGAAAACTTTTGGTGATCCTAATTTCAATTTAAGTGCAACAACTTCATCAGGTCTTGCCATTAGTTATAGCAGTTCCAATACGGCAGTAGCTACCATTAGCGGTAACACCGTTACGATTGTCGGAGCAGGCACTGCCAACATTACTGCTTCTCAAGCGGGAGATGCTATTTACAATCCTGCCGTTGATGTGATGCAACAGCTCATTGTTAATAAAGCTAATCAAACCATCACGTTTGGTGCGTTGGCAGCTCGCCAGTTAAGTGAGGGTAGTTTTCAGTTATCCGCAACAGCTTCATCCGGATTGTCGGTAAGTTTCGCTAGTTCCAATACCAGTGTTGCAACGATAAGCGAAAATACTGTGACATTGGTTGCAGCCGGAACGACAACCATTACGGCCACACAAATTGGAAATGAAAATTACAATGCGGCTTCAGCAGTTGCACAGGTGTTAACTGTAAATAACATGCAGGCACAAACCATCACTTTCTCAACGCTGGCAGCAAAAACTTTTGGTGATGCTAATTTCAACTTAAGTGCAACCGCTTCTTCAGGTCTTGCAGTAAGTTACACCAGTTCCAATGCATCGGTAGCTACTATCAGTGGTAATACAGTAACAATTGTTGGTGCGGGTACTACTGTTATCACAGCATCACAAGCAGGGAACAGCCAATACGATCCGGCTGCCAGTGTTGAACAAACACTCACGGTAAACAAGGCCAACCAGATGATCACTTTTGCATTGCCTGCCGAGCGTGGCTTAACACAAGGCAACCTGACTTTGGCGGCTACTTCTACCTCTGGTTTGACGATTTTGTACAGCAGTTCAAATACTTCGGTGGCTACTGCATCCGGATCAACGCTTACCCTGTTAGCGGCTGGGAATACTACTATTACTGCAACGCAAGCAGGCAATACGAATTACAACGCAGCCAGTAATGTTGTGTTGTCTTTAATGATTATTGATGACCGACAGACAATTGCACTGACTGGCGATCTTAATTTTGGAAATGTATTACTAGGAGAAACAACAACAAGAACCATGACCATAACCAATAGAGGAAATGCAGTGTTGCAGATAAGTGCCATTACCCTTCCGCAAGGTTTTTCAAGTGCTGTTGGAGCAACTACCGTAAATGCAAACGCAAGTATTACAACACAGATAACTTTTGCGCCTACTGAATTGAAATCATATACAGGTTCTGCTGTTATTAACTCTGATGCAATTAGTGGAAATAGCTCTTTAACATTAAGTGGAACTGGTGTAACCATTACCGGTTTTAATGAACCTGGAATGCCAGCAGGCGAATTAGATGTTTATCCTAATCCTGGCACTGGTGCCTATATGGTGAAAATTAAAATGGCCATGAATAAAACCGTTGTAGTCACAGATTTTTCTGGGAGGGCACGATACAGAATACTTAAATCAACGGATGAACAACATCATCAGTTAGACCTGTTGGACTTACCGGAAGGAATCTATTACCTCAAGATTGAAGAGCAAGGATCGGTGGCTGTAAAGCGTATTGTAAAACTTAACTAGTGCACAACTATGAAAAAAATTCAAGTAAGCTATTTACTTTTCATGTTGATCGTCTTGTGTTCCTGTGGGGGGGACGACCCTAAGCCCCTTACCGAAGAGGAAAAGCAAATAAAAATGCTTGCCAAAACATGGAAACTCAACACTGCCAGCGTAGATGGACTGGATGTGAAGGATTGGTTTGATGGACTTCAGGTTTCGTTTACTGAACGTAAATCATTTACCGCTGCAAATGCAGTGCCTCCGATCTGGATTGCTTCGGGGACGTTTGAATTAGAAAAGTATGGATCAAACTATGTAATCAAGCGAAGTGACGGTGTTGATTTGATGATTACAACGTTGAGCGATACAGATGTAAGTATTATCATGAGTTATGTGGCTGCTAATAATACACGAAATACCGGTATTACCGGATCTTACACTTTTATTTTTTCAGCAGATTAGTAATCTTTCGTCTTGATAAAAGGGCTACCTCAAATTTTTTTGAGTTAGCCTTTTTTATTTTAGAGCCGCTTTGAAGAGCAATTTGTATTTTTAGCTCTTATCATAGTTTATGCGAGCTATACTTATTCTATATTTTCTTGTTGCCTTACTTATAGAAGCACAAGGTCAGTTGTTAAAAGTAATGACTTATAATCTTCGACTGAATACCACTAGTGATGGGGTTAATGCTTGGCCCAACAGAAAGCAAAAGGCTGTTGATTTAATAAAGAAGGCCGATCCGGATGCTTTTGGAGTGCAGGAGGCCTTGCATGATCAGATGCAGGATGTAGCGGAGGCTTTGCCACAATATTCATATGTAGGAGTAGGCCGCGATGATGGTAAAGAGCAGGGAGAATACACGGCCATCTTCTATAAGAAGTCAAGATTGAAGGTGCTGAAGAGTGATTCGTTTTGGTTGTCGGAAACGCCCACCTTGCCAGGCAGCAAGGGCTGGGATGCTGCGATCACACGCATGGCTACCCATGCATTGTTTCAAGATGTAAAGACAGGTAAAGAATTTCTCTTTCTCACAACTCACTTTGACCATGTGGGCCAACAGGCAAGATTACTCAGTGCGGTATTATTAAAGGGATGGATTACTGGAGTTACTATAGATAGAAATATTCCTGTTATTTTAAGCGGAGATTTTAATTTTCAACCCCTAGAAGAACCTTATTCATTGCTTGTCAATAATAAGACACCTGTTTTGCTTGATGCAAGGCCTTCTGATAGCAGTCAAGGAACATTCTGTGGCTTCGAAAAGGGCAAAATGGGATGCATCATCATAGACTATATCTTCCACACACCAGATATTATAATAGAAAAGTTTGAAGTAATTGGGGAAAATGATGGTCGATACTATCCCTCTGATCATCTACCTGTTGTCGCCACCATTAAACTGTCATCAAAAGGTTAACAATTCTTGCCAACACCTTCTCCAAAAATCCTTAGTTTTACCCTTCGTTTCCAAAGTAGAATTTTGACTGATTAACCATGTGGACACACCTCGCGCGTTTCATCATCAAGTTTAAGCTGCCCCTTATCCTAGTAATAGCTGCCATTACCGTGGTAATGGGCTATTATGCCCGTTTTGCAGAAATGAGCTACGACTTTCGTGGGACGGTTCCTGCTAACGATCCTGAGCAGGTTTATTTCCAGGAGTTCAGAAAGCAGTTTGGTGAAGATGGTAATATCGTAGCTGTTGGTTTACAGGACAGTGCTATTTTTCAGTATAAAAATTTTGAGAAACTCCGTGAGTTTTGCGTTGCCGTTAAATGGATTGATGGCGTAAACGAAGTAATTTCTCTTCCACAAATAAAAAAGCTTGAGAAGGACACCGCCAAAACACAGTTTGTATTAAGAGACGTTTTTGCCGGAGGAAAAATCAGCAGCCAGCACGTACTCGATAGTTTTTTACTTGAGGCATCAAAACAGCGCTTTTACATTGGTCAGATTGTGAATGAAAAGAACGGTGCAATCGCCATCCTTATTTCTATCAATAAAGAGACCCTTAATTCTTCTAAGCGTATAGGCCTTACCAATGAGATAGTTGCACTGGGTGAGAAATTTACCCAAAGCACAGGCATACAATTGCATTATGCAGGCCTTCCTTTTGTGAGATCAGTGATTGCGCAACAAGTAGGCCAGGAGTTGAAAATATTTCTGGGCTTATCAGTATTGATCACAGGCATCATCTTACTTATATTTTTCCGTTCATGGCGTGCTACCATTTTTCCGCTGATCATTATTGGTGTCGTGGTGATTTGGGTACTGGGCTGTATTGTACTCTTTGGCTTTAAAATCACTTTATTAAGTGGTATGATTCCCCCGATCATTGTTGTGATCGGGATACCCAATGCCATTTATTTGCTTAACAAGTATCATACCGAGTGGGTATCGCACCGAGATAAAGAAAGAGCTATTAGTGAAGTGATTAAAAAAGTAGGCTTGGCTACTTTTTTAACAAACCTGACTACGGCCATTGGCTTCCTGGTGTTACTATCTGCAGATATTACAATATTACGTGAATTCGGTATTGTGGCAGGTATTAATGTGATGGCCACTTTTGTCGTGAGCCTTATTTTAATACCCAGTGTATTTTCATGGATGCCCCCGCCTTCTCCCAAACATTTGAAGCATCTGAATATCAAAATATTTGATAACGCTTTATCGATGGTTGATGTGATGGTGCATCGCCACCGCATGTTTATTTATTCAATTGCTGCAGTAGTGGTTGCCTTTGCCATCATTGGTATGTTGCGCCTGCACTCTGTGTCTTTTATGGTGGACGATTTACCGGAAGAGAGTGTCGTTAAAAAGGACCTTCACTTTTTTGAAGATAATTTCAGTGGCGTAATGCCTTTGGAGATTGTTATCAACACTGGTAAACGCAGAGGTATTATAGATGTGAAAAACCTGCGCAAGATAGATGAGTTTGAAAGCTACCTCGATTCGTTAAAGCCTATTTCAAAACCAGTATCTGTAGTTAGCTTTGTAAAGGCGGCAAAGCAAGCATTCTACAATAACAACCCCAAGTATTATTCCCTGCCTGATAGTCGTGAACGCAACTACATCTTGCCCTATTTAAAAGGTCAGGCTGATAACTCCGGCCTATTTAAATCCTTTGTCGACAGCACTTTGCAAACCATGCGCATCTCTTTACAGGTAGCTGATATTGGTTCCGATAAGATGGATTCGTTGGTAAATGGTGTAATACAACCGCGCATGGATGCAATTTTTGCAGGCACAGAGATCACGGCAAAAATTACGGGCACCACGCCTTTGTTTATTAAAGGCAATGCTTTTCTAATTGATAATTTGAAAGGCAGTTTGATTTTAGCCTTTGTATTGATAGCCCTTACCATGGCCATGCTTTTTGCAAACCTGCGTATGATCATTATCGCACTGATACCGAACTTCATACCTATGGCTATTACGGCAGCACTGATGGGCTACTTTGAAGTACCGCTTAAGCCGAGCACAGTGCTCATCTTTAGTATTACTTTCGGTATTTCTGTCGATTATTCGATTCACTTTTTGGCCAAATACAGGCAAGAGCTATTTTCTAAAAACTTCTTTGTGCCTTTGGCAGTAAGTAATACCATTATGGAGGTTGGGAAAAGCATGATCTACACTTCCATCGTCTTGTTCTTTGGTTTCATCATTTTTGCTTTTTCCTCTTTTGGAGGTACAGTGGCATTAGGATTGTTAACCTCAACAACCCTTTTGCTATCAATGATAACCAACCTTATTTTATTGCCTTCCCTCATTTTAACCTTTGATACGGGCAAGTACAAACGAGGAGATGCACCAATGATAGAACAACTCGAACCTGATTTCTATACAGAAAACGAAGACGAAGAAATCGACCTGAGTAAAATCAAAATTCATAACAGGCACTCTTCTGCGGAGTAGCCTGAGCACTGGTGGTTGTTTGTTGTTCGTTATGGGTTAATTGCTGGTTTTCGAGCAACCCACAACCTTAGCATACTCAAGTCATTTTTTTCAGCCCACATTGTCAATTGGCCATTGTTCATTGTCCATCGATTTGCCATCTTTGCCCCCTTATTACCTGTAAATCAGCATTTTTAGAATCATGTCGGCCAAGTACAAAGAGCAGAAGGATATTAACTACGCCCAAATTGCCAGCGAAATACTGGACTTTTGGGATAAGCAGCAGATTTTCGAAAAATCAGTGAGCAATCGGGAAGGTGCTCCTTCCTTTACCTTTTATGAGGGTCCTCCTTCCGCGAACGGAACTCCGGGCATTCACCACGTTATGGCCCGTACCGTGAAAGACATTTTTTGCCGTTACAAAACGCTGCAGGGTTTTCAGGTAAAGCGCAAAGGCGGTTGGGACACCCATGGCCTTCCGGTGGAACTGCAAGTGGAGAAATTATTGGGTATCACCAAAGATGATATCGGCAAGAAAATCTCGATAGAAGAATATAACCAGAAGTGCCGCGAAACGGTGATGATGTACACGGATCAGTGGGATGACCTGACGCGCAAAATGGGTTATTGGGTTGATCTGAAAAACCCTTACATCACTTACGAGAAAAATTACATCGAGACCTTGTGGTGGTTGCTAAAACAACTCTACGATAAAAAATTATTGTATAAAGGCTATACCATTCAGCCCTATTCTCCAGCTGCAGGCACTGGCTTAAGCTCACACGAGTTAAACCTGCCGGGCTGTTACAAAGATGTGAAGGACACTTCTGTGGTGGCGCAGTTTAAGGTGAAGCAAGAGAAGGGTGCTGATTTTCTTTTTGGAAAAAATAAAGGTGACGTTTTTATTTTAGCCTGGACCACCACACCGTGGACGCTGCCTTCTAACACCGCCCTGACCATTGGTGAGAAAATCACCTACGTTCAAATCAATACCCTCAATGCCTATACACACAAAGCCATCAGTGTGGTATTGGCGAAGGATTTAATGGGCAAATATTTTTCTGAAAAGAATAAAGATCTTAAGCTAGAGGAATATAAACCCGGAGATAAAAATATTCCTTTCGAAGTGGTTCAGGAGTTTTCAGGTAAACAACTCGTTGGCGTAAGCTACGAGCAGCTGATGCCATACCTCCAACCTTTCTATGATGCAGACAAAGCTTTTCAGGTAATAGCCGGAGACTTTGTGACCACCGAAGATGGTACAGGTGTGGTTCACACTTCACCAACTTTCGGTGCTGACGATTTTCGTGTAGCCAAGCAAAATGGCGTGCCTGCCCTTACTGTTAAAGATGAAGCCGGCAATGAAGTGCCAACGGTAGACAGAAAAGGAAAATTCATTGATGTTATTGGCGAGCGCTTGAAAGAAGGCGTAGCGAAGTATAACATTAAAACGCATAAGGCTTTAAACGCAGATGACTTCTACGTCAAGAATTATGCGGGTGATGATGAAAGCCATCCGGATTACAAAAGTACCGATGTCATCATCTCCATTATTTTAAAGGAAGAAAACAAAGCCTTTAAAGTAGAAAAGTACGAGCATACCTATCCTCATTGCTGGCGTACTGATAAACCTGTATTGTACTATCCTTTAGATTCCTGGTTCATTAAAACCACTGCGAAGAAAGACCGCATGGTGGAATTGAACAAGACCATCAACTGGAAACCTGAATCGACAGGCTCGGGCCGATTTGGCAACTGGCTTGAGAACTTAGTTGACTGGAACTTATCACGCTCTCGCTACTGGGGAACACCATTGCCAATCTGGAGAACGAAAGATGGCAAGGAAGAAATTTGTATTGGATCGGTTGAGGAATTGACTAAAGAAGTTCAGAAAGCTGAAAAGGCGGGCATCAAAAACAAATTTGCAATTGACAATGGACAATTGACAATTGACTTACACCGCCCTTATGTTGATGAGGTAGTGTTAGTGAGTGCTTCGGGCCAGCCCATGTACCGCGAACCGGATTTGATTGACGTGTGGTTTGATTCAGGCGCCATGCCTTATGCTCAGTGGCATTATCCTTTCGAGAACAAAGATATTTTTAAGAATGCCTATCCGGCCGATTACATAGCGGAAGGGGTAGACCAAACGCGTGGTTGGTTCTTTACCTTACATGCCTTGGCGGTTATGTTGTTTGATAGCGTTGCGTTTAAAAACGTAATCTCGAACGGCTTAGTGCTGGATAAGAATGGCAACAAGATGTCGAAGAGCAAGGGTAACGTAGTGAACCCTTTCGAAACGCTTGGTAAATATGGTCCTGATGTGGTGCGCTGGTACATGATTGAAAATGCACCACCTTGGGATAATTTGAAATTTGATTTAGAAGGCATTGCTGAAACACAGCGCAGATTTTTTGGAACACTGATCAATACTTATTCATTCTTTGTGATGTATGCCAACATCGATGGTTTTGTGAAGGATGAGATGAATAATGTGCCTTTTGATCAGTTAGCGCCATTGGATCGCTGGATCATTACCAAAGAACAAAGCCTGATTGAAGAAGTAACCAAGGCCTACGAAGAGTATGAACCTACCAGAGCGGCCCGTGCCATTCAGGAATTTGTAAATGATCATCTGTCGAATTGGTATGTACGCTTAAATCGTAAACGTTTCTGGCAGCCTTCAAACCGAGGCGAGTTGGGGCAAGACAAACGCGCTGCCTACGAAACCCTGTACGAGTGTTTAATGGTAACAGCTCAATTGATGTCGCCCATTGCACCTTTTTTCAGCGAGTGGTTGTACAAAAATTTAACCGATAATATACGCGATCGCGCCAAACAGCACAACACACCTTTGCAGTACGAATCGATTCATCATACTTTCCTGGTGAAAGCTGAACCAAAGCGCAAAGATGTTGAGTTGGAGTTGGCTATGGATTATGCCCAGCGTATTTGTTCGTTGACACACTCCATCCGTAAGAACGCCAAGATCAAAGTGCGTACGCCCCTGCAAAAGATATTGCTGCCGGTGCTTGATGAAAAGTTTGCCCAGCGGGTGCGTAGCGTGGAAGACATCATCAAGAGTGAAGTCAATGTAAAAGAGATTCAATACATCGATGATACATCTGGATTATTGGTGAAAAAAGTGAAGGCCAATTTTGCCAAGTTAGGCAAGCAATACGGCCCGAAGATGAAAGAAGTAGCTGCGGTGATAACAGCTTTTGATCAAGCCGAAATCAGTACCATTGAAAAGCAAGGAAAGCTTACCAAGGGTGGTTTTGACATTACGATTGAGGATGTGCTGATTTCTTCTGAAGACATTCCGGGGTGGGCGGTAGCCAACGAGGGGGGCGTAACGGTAGCACTGGATATTACCATTACAGAAGAATTGAAACGAGAAGGCATCGCCCGTGATTTCGTAAACCGTATTCAGAATTTACGTAAAGATCAGGGAATGGATGTGCTTGATAAAATTACGGTAGAGGTTGAGGCGGTGAATGGATTTGCAGAAGCGCTTCAGGAACATAAAGAATACATTAGCAAAGAAGTGCAGGCGGTGTCATTAGAATTTAAAAATTCAATGGATGATGCTGTTGAGGTAGACATGGATGATGCTATGTTGAAAGTAAAAATCAGTGTGAAGAAGTAGTTGAACGTTGTTGGTAAGTGGTTGTTCGAAATGGGCAACCATCAATGAAGAGCCGACAACGAACAACCAGCAACGAACAACTAAACAAAAATGAAGATTTATAAATATTTTTTGATAGCCCTGCTGGTTATATGCATAGATCAGGCTTCGAAGCTGTTGGTGCATAAATACATGTACCTGCACGAAACCATCGATGTTATTGGCAATGAGGATTATGGATTTAAGCTTCACTACCTGCTTAATCCGGGAATGGCATTTGGACTTAAATGGGATAATGAGTTTGGCAAGCTGGCGCTTACCTTTTTTCGCATTATCGCGATGTTTGCCATTTCTTATTATTTGATACGCCTGGCAAAACAAGGTGTGCACAATGGTTTTTTGATTTGTCTGTCCTTGGTCTTGGGTGGAGCCGTAGGGAATGTTATTGACAGTACTTTTTACGGTGTGTTTTTAAATAATGCTCCCTTTGGTTCTCCGACACCGTGGTTCCATGGCCAGGTAATAGATATGCTTTTCTTTCCTTTGTTTACCATCCATTGGCCTGAATGGGTTCCCTATTTTGGTGGTAACGATTTTCTGTTTTTTAGTCCTGTTTTTAACATAGCCGATTCCTCCATCTTCGTAGGGGTATTTATTATTCTTGTAATGCAAAAGCGTTTTTTTAAGGAAGAAACTCTGCAGGCTGAGCCAGGCACACCTGAGATAACGAACAGTCTACAGCAAGCTGCGGTATCAGACCAAAGCCAAGGGGCCTCAGAAGAGAAAACAGACCCTGCCGCTTAAACAAATCTTATTGGGTATTCCTCCTTTCAGGTAGGCAAATACATTATTCTTATTAGTTTTGGGGCTTATAAAATTTGTCCACCTAACCTTTTTGAATAATGAGTTTGTTTATTAAAAAGCCTCTGGCGCAACTGATGGCCCAAGCCGCGGATAGCGATAAGGGGCTGAAACGCACACTGGGAGCAGGAAACCTCATTGCTTTAGGCGTGGGTGCCATTATTGGTGCCGGTCTGTTTGTGCGTACTGCCGCTGCAGCGGGTGAAGCTGCAGGTCCAGCGGTTGTATTATCATTTGTGGTTGCTGCTATCGGCTGTGCTTTTGCCGGTTTGTGTTATGCAGAGTTTGCCTCTATGATTCCTATTGCAGGTAGTGCTTATACTTACGCTTATGCTACCATGGGCGAGTTTGTTGCCTGGATAATCGGATGGGCCCTTGTTCTTGAATATGCGCTTGCTTCAGCAACTGTATCAATAGCCTGGAGTGAGTATTTAAATAATTTGCTCGGGGGGAGTATACCCTATGAGTGGTGTCACTCACCATTCGAGACTTCAGTGAATGGCGTAAGTGGTATTATGAACTTGCCAGCGTTACTTATATTACTCGTCTTGACACTTATCCTCATTAAGGGAACACAAGAATCGGCAACTGTAAATGCGATCATTGTATTTGTAAAAGTAGCTATTGTGTTACTTTTCATTGGTTTGGGTTGGAGTTTCATCAATCCATCTAACTACACGCCTTTCTTTATTCCTGAAGGTACTCCTGGTCATGAAGGCTGGAACGAATGGGGTTGGGGCGGTGTATTTGGTGGGGCCGCTATCGTATTCTTCGCCTTTATTGGTTTCGATGCTGTGTCTACGGCAGCTCAGGAAGCAAAAAATCCTAAACGTGACATGCCCATTGGTATTTTAGGCTCTTTGCTCGTTTGTACCATTCTTTATGTTTTGTTCTCATACGTATTAACGGGCATGGCCAACTGGACAGAGTTTAAAGGTGATGGTAAAGAGGCTTCTGTTGCCTATGCCATTAACACTTATATGGAAGGTTATGGTTGGTTGGCAACACTCATCTCGGTAGCTATTCTTGCGGGTTTCTCTTCTGTAATTTTGGTTATGTTGATGGGCCAGTCTCGCGTATTCTATTCAATGTCTAATGACGGTCTGGTGCCAAAAGTTTTCTCTGAATTGCATCCTAAATTCCGCACTCCCTATAAATCAAACATGATCCTCTTCATTTTTGTAGGATTGTTCGCTGCCTTTGTACCAGGTAATATAGCGGGTGACTTAACGAGCTTTGGTACCCTGTTTGCATTTGTATTAGTATGTGCAGGTATTTGGGTTATGCGTGTTAAAAATCCAGAATTGAAAAGACCTTTTGCAACACCGCTTGTACCGCTTGTGCCGATTTTAGGCATGTTGGTTTGCGGTGGTCTGATCGCATCCCTTGATCAAAACACATTATTGATTGCTCTTGGCTGGATGGCCTTTGGTTTGGTTTTGTATTTTGGTTATGGAAAATCGCATAGCTATTTGAGAAATAGTAAGTAATCAGATCCATGCTATAAACATTAAAGGCCCGCAAGGGCCTTTAATGTTTATAAGCCCGATGTGAGTCTCAGGCCATAAAAGATACCATGTTGAGTACTTGATCAGCGAGAGCAGTATCTCCCTCTTTTTTAACAAAAGATGCCGCATCTTTTGCTCTCCAGCTTCTTGAAAATAATTTCCAGGCGGCATGACCTTCGATCTGCACTGAAGCATTGACAGAACCAGGATCCTCCTGAGTTAAAATCCAATGATTGTTTTGCTGCACCAAATACCATGTGTTCAACACTTCATGTTGAACTGCTATGCAAATAGAGGTTCTTTCCTCAGCACTGGTATTCCGAAAGGTGTAAGGCAGGGCGCGCATGGCAGTTTCTAAAAAGGGCGTATAAAATGTTTTGTTTAAAATACCTTCTTTATTAACGGCCTCTCGGATTTGTTGTTGGTGCAACCACTTCTCCATGTATTCCCTTGCAATATGAAACCGGTTTTTAGACTCATGTTCTCCAGCCCATGAAACAGGGAAAATCGCAGTAGCATTTAAATCCACTGACTCATAATAATCACAAGCCTGCTTGCCACTCACTTCGTGTAGCATGATCATCACTGAGGGACTTATTCTTCTGCTGGCATTTACCCAATCTGCATTAAGCTGGTTAAGCCAATCCACCAAGGCCTGATAAGAATCCAGCTTGCCTGGCTGCTCTCCGAAATACTGATCGCGTTGCATGGAGAGCAAACGAAGGTTCCCGTCCAGCAAATGGGCCGCTACATCTTTTACCTTCCATAGTTTGGCTACGGTTTGCAATTGCCATTCTTCAGGGCTGAGCGATTTCAGCAACTCAATCAGATTTCATCAAGAGGCCGAAAGAGATGGGATACATTAATGGGGACCTCTTGTGGCATAGATTTACTTTTTATGATCTCGGGCAATTTACTTCTTTCATTCTATCTTTAAGAATTGGAATCTCTCAAATGGAAGAACTTGGAAAATCGCTGCCAATGGCAGAAGGATTTATAGAAGCTGAGCAAGCTGCCACAGCGGATGGCAATCAGAAATGCCTGAACTGCAATACACCACTTAAGGGAAAGTATTGTAGCAACTGCGGCCAGCGTGATCTGCCAGCTCGGCAGGATCTTGGTGATTTATTTATCAATTTCATTAGTTCATTTTATAGTTTCGAGTCCAAATTCTTTAAGACGTTTCAATACCTGCTCTTTAAGCCGGGGAAGATTGTAGCCGATTACAATGATGGTAAGCGCGAGAGTTTTTACCATCCTGCCAGAATGTATGTTTTTCTAAGCTTCATTTTTTTCTTACTCTTTTCAACAGTGTTTACCCCGGATGACATGAACTTCAAAGGAGATGGCAAAGCCATGTCTGCTGAAGATTCTGTGAAGCTGGATTCGCTTACTAACCTTGGCGATGGTGGTTTAAAAGTTGGTTATCAATCGGTAGAAGAAGGAACAGGTACGAAGGAAGCAAAGACCTTAGCGCAATACGACTCCATTCAGAATGCCTTGCCCGAGGAGAAAAGAGATAATTTTGTTACCCGCTACTTTGAGCGTAAATCACGCGAGATCGAGGAGCGCCAGGGAACAAACGAGCAGGAATTAACAAAAACCTTTTTCAGCGATATGTTTGAGAATACTCCCAGAATGATATTTATTCTGATGCCACTATTCGCTTTGCTTCTAAAGTTTTTGTACATGCGAAGAGACTTTTTCTATTCTGAACATCTCATATTTACAGTATTCTTCTACGATTTTCTTTACTTAATAGGTTCCTTTATTATTTTGGCCAGCAAGGTGGATTGGTTGTGGTGGCTCCAGATTATTTTGTGCGTATGGATTTTTATCTATCTCTATAAGAGCATGCGAACGGTGTATAAGCAGTCAAGGGCAAAAACAATTTTTAAATTTCTGATATTGAATTTCCTGTTTTTCTTCTGTGTTATCATGGGCATTGGTGGTTTAGCCCTCATAGCTTTTGTTAGGTTGTAGCATGCTTTCAGAATCTTCGGCACCTTTGGCAGAACGTTTACGCCCTACTTCGCTCAGCGAGGTAGTGGGTCAAGAGCATTTGGTGGGATCCAATGGTTTGCTTAACACTGTTTTGCGTTCGGGTACTATTCCCTCTATGATTTTTTGGGGGCCGCCAGGTGTTGGTAAAACTACCCTGGCTAATATTATTGCCAATGAAGCAAAGAAACCATTTTATGTGTTGAGTGCTATTAGTGCCGGTGTAAAGGATATTCGCGAAGTCATCGATAAAGCCAAGGCGTCTCCACGTTCGATATTATTTATTGATGAAATTCATAGATTTAATAAGGGGCAGCAAGATGCATTGCTGGCCGCTGTAGAAAAGGGAATCATTACTTTAATTGGGGCTACCACCGAAAATCCTTCCTTCGAAGTGAATGCAGCCTTGCTCTCGCGCTGCCAGGTATACATACTAAAGGCACTTGAAGAAGCCGAGTTATTGACACTTGTACATCAGGCACTTCAGCGTGATGAAATGTTGAAAAAAAAGAAAGTTGTCATTCAGGAGCATGCAGCCCTTTTTCAATTATCAGGAGGAGATGCCCGCAAGGTGCTTAACCTGTTGGAGTTGGTGGTAGAGGCTGCTCAGGCAGATGAACTGGTCATCACCAATGATTTGGTAATGCGTGTGGCGCAGAAAAAAATTGCTGTCTACGATAAAAGTGGCGAGCAGCATTACGATATAATTTCAGCTTTTATTAAATCCATCCGTGGTAGCGACCCTAATGCAGCCATCTATTACTTAGCCAGAATGATTGAAGGGGGTGAAGATGTAAGCTTTATAGCCAGGCGTATGCTTATTCTGGCTTCAGAAGATATTGGTAATGCTAACCCCACAGCCTTGATTATGGCTAATAATACTTTTCAGGCAGTTAATGTTATTGGATACCCTGAAGCTCGAATTATTTTAGCCCAATGTGCGGTATATTTAGCAAGTTCCCCCAAAAGCAATGCTAGTTATATGGCCATTGAAAATGCTTTACAGAAGGTAAATGAAAGTGGTGATCTTCCTGTACCTTTAACGGTGCGCAACGCCCCAACAAAGCTAATGAAGAATTTGGGTTACGGTAAAGACTATCAGTATGCCCATAATTTTGAGAACAATTTTGTCAACATGGAGTTCATGCCTGATGAATTAAGAGGAATAAAATTTTATGAACCAGGTAGAAATGCCAGAGAAGAAGAAATGCGCAAATACCTCAAAGCCTTGTGGAAAGAAAAATATGGATATTAGTGCATGTGTGTATCATTTTTTAATCCTGGGTGTAAGCAGCAAATAGATGAGTAGAATAATTTTTGAGCACTCTCCTTTGTATTTATTGCTCTGCCTGCTGTTCGGTATTGGCCTATCCTATCTTTTATATAAAGGCAAGCATCCATGGACAAATAAAGTTAACAAGCTACTTTTCGCATGTAGATTTGTTCTGATTTTTATTCTGTGCTTTTTATTGCTCGGCCCTATTGTTAGGCAGATTAAGAATTATTTCATTGAGCCTGTTTTTGTAGTGCTGCAAGATGACAGCCAATCAATACGCGAAGTTATGGACTCAACTCAATTGCAGGATGTTGAGAAACGTGTACAAGATTTAAAGCAATCACTCGAAACCAAAGGCTACCAAGTAGCGCTTCGAAAACTAGCCGATGCGAAAGGTGCTTCTGATTTTACCAGTGCTTTCCGAAAGATTGGCGCTGACTATGAAGGCCAAAAGCTGGAAGGAGTCGTATTCATTTCAGATGGTATTTACAATGCAGGACTTTCTCCACTCTATACTACTTTTAATTTCCCCATTCACAGCGTGGGTATTGGCGATACAAGTGAAAGACTTGATTTTAGCGTAAAGAATATCACGTATAATAAAATTGCCTATCAGGGCAATCGTTTTCCGATACGAGTCGATATAAAAGCACCAGGGTTTTTAACTAAAAACGTTGAGGTGTCCCTATTCAATCGGGGGAAGTTGATCGAAAAGCAATCTGTGCGCATAGCGAATGAAGCGCAAACGCAAATTCAGTTTTTACCATTAGCAGAGGAGCAAGGCTTACAGCGATATGAAATTGTCATTGCTCCACAAAAAGAAGAGTGGAATGTATCCAATAATCGAAGTGCTGTTTTTCTGGAAGTGGTATCTGGCAAAAAGAAGATTTTAGCTGTGGCTGCTGCTCCCCACCCTGATATTAAAGCCTTGCGATCCGTTATTGAGCAGAATGCCAATTACGATTTTAATTTATATATACCCGGGGTAGGTCAGAATGATGCAAGCGCTCTCATCAGTGAAGCAGATTTAATCCTGCTTTTTCAAGTGCCCGATGCCAGGGGAAGAACTAAGAGTTTGCTTCAACGCATATTAAGCAGCAAAGCTTCTCTGTTTTTTATTTTAGGAGAACAAAGTGATTGGCAGGAATTAAGTAAGCAAGGTTTACTGGCGCTGGAATCAATGCCGCGACAATATGACGATGTTACGCCATCATTTAACACTGCTTTTTCAACTTTTACCTTTGATGAAAGGACCACTACAGTTTTTCAGAGCTTTCCACCAGCTTCGGTCCCATTTGTAAAAATTCAGATACCAGTTTCCGCCACACCGCTCTTATTTCAAAGAGTGGGTAGTGTAAGCACCGATAAGCCGCTTCTTTTCGTGGAAGCACAAGATGATCGAAAGGTTGCCTTTATGGTAGGGGAAGGCTTGTGGAGATGGCGTTTGCACGAATTTAACCGCAACGAAAACACTGAAGCTTTCGATGACATCTTCTCCAAGCTTATTCAATATTTGGCCACTACGGACGATAGAAGAAAATTCAAAAGCTACCCTGTAAAGCAAGAGTTTTTGGATACCGAAACGGTACAGTTCGAGTCGCAAGTATATAACGACATCTACGAGCCTGTTTTTGGGAAAAGCATAGAGATAGAATTGATAAATGAGGCTGGCCTTCGTACATCCTATCGTTACACGACCAGCGAGGCCAACAGCCGTTATACGATCGGTAATTTGTCAGAAGGTGTTTATCGCTACAAGGCCAGTACAGGGGCAAAAGAAAATGAAGAAGTACGCGGTGAGTTTTTGGTGACTCGCCAGCAGGCTGAGCTGCAGAATCTTACCGCTGATTTTAGTCTGCTGCGCAAATTATCGAATCAAACAGGTGGTAATTTTGTTATCGTTTCTGGTTTTGATGGTTTGAAGCAAAAGTTGCTTGAGAAGGAGGCTGTGGCTAAAATTCAGACTGAAGAGAAATTTGATTCATTGATTAACCTAAAGTGGATATTTTTGCTGTTGTTATTGTTAATCAGCATTGAATGGTTTTTGCGTAAGTATTTGGGGTCGTATTGATGTTGCCCACAAACTGAAGGGGACTCAGATTTTCACATAATTTTTACTATTGCTCAAAACAATAGAAGCTTGATTGTTGTATTCTTCTTTTAACACTACTCTTCATGGCTAAAGCCAACGCTATATCTAAGCCTATTGATGCCACCGGTTACGAAAACATAGAAGTAATTGGAGCTCGTGAGCACAATCTAAAAAACATATCAGTTTCTTTTCCCAGAAACAAGTTGGTGGTCATTACTGGTATTAGTGGCAGTGGTAAGTCATCGCTGGCTTTTGATACCATTTATGCCGAAGGACAGCGCAGATACATGGAGAGTTTTTCGGCCTATGCCAGAAGCTTTCTGGGCAATCTGGAAAGGCCCGATGTCGATAAGATCAATGGCCTTAGTCCGGTTATTTCAATAGAACAGAAAACAACTTCTCGAAATCCACGATCAACCGTTGGCACCGTTACAGAAATTTATGATTTTATGCGCCTACTCTATGCACGGGCAGGTGAGGCATACTCGTATTTATCGGGTGCAAAAATGGTGCGCCAATCAGAAGATCAGATCATCGATGCTATTCTTCACAATTTTAAGGGAAAGAAATTAACACTCTTGGCTCCAATTGTAAAAGGTCGCAAGGGGCATTACCGCGAATTATTTGTTCAAATCCGTAAACAGGGCTATACAAAAGTTCGTGTTGATGGAGAGGTGCAGGATATCGTGGCCAAGATGCAGGTAGATCGTTTTAAAATCCACGATATAGAAGTGGTGATTGATCGAATTGTAGCAGACGCCAAGGATAGAGTACGCATCGCACAGTCTGTCAATAAGTCATTAAAAGAAGGCAAAGGCGTCATGATGCTTTTGGAGGAAAATGGAAAGCTGCACCATTTTTCAAAATTCTTAATGGACCCTGCTACTGGTTTATCTTACGATGAACCTGCTCCTAATACTTTTTCTTTCAACTCACCGTATGGGGCATGCCCAACTTGTAATGGCTTAGGACAGATAGAGGAGATTACCGAAGAGTCAGTTATTCCAGATAAATCTTTAAGCATTAGCAGAGGCGGCATCTTGCCCCTGGGCGAATACCGCGACATATGGATTTTTAAAAAGATAGAAGCCATCCTAAAGCGCTATAAGCTCACGTTAACAACACCTTTGAGTAAAGTTCCTAAGGAAGCCATCAAAACGTTATTATATGGCGATGATGAACCTGTGGCAGTAGCTTCTGTGAAATATCCGGGCACGGAATGGAACACTAAGTTTGAGGGCATCATTAATTTTCTGGAAAAGCAAAAAGAGGAAGGCTCTGAGAGTATACGCAAATGGCTGGAAGATTTTATGATTGTACGCACCTGTCCGGAATGTGAAGGAGCACGACTCAAAAAGGAATCCTTGCACTTTAAGATCGCGGACAAAAACATTTCGGAACTTTCGCACTTGGACATCACTCAGTTAGCAAAATGGTTTGATAAGCTCGAAGAAAGACTTAGCGATAAGCAAAATGTAATTGCTACCGAAGTACTCAAAGAAATTCGAAAGCGCATTGGCTTTCTGTTAGACGTGGGCCTCGACTACCTTAGCCTGGACAGACCTCTGAAAACACTGAGCGGTGGTGAAGCACAACGCATCCGTCTCGCTACGCAGATAGGCACACAGTTAGTGGGTGTATTATATATTTTAGATGAACCCAGCATCGGTTTGCACGCACGCGATAATGTTAAATTAATCAAAGCATTAAAAGATCTGCGCGATTTGGGGAACTCTGTGGTGGTAGTAGAACACGACAAGGATATGATGCTTGAGTGTGATTACATTATTGATATCGGTCCGGGTGCTGGTCGCCACGGTGGGCAGGTGGTCTCTGAAGGTGATCCAAAATCATTTTTGAAAAATAACAGCACTACTGCCAGGTATCTTTCGGGTAAGCTTGGTATTAATGTTAAAAAGGAGAAGCGAAAGGGTTCCGGTAAGCAATTAATCATTACCGGAGCGAGTGGTAATAATTTAAAGAATGTAGACTTGCGTGTGCCACTGGGCACTTTCACTTGTATTACCGGAGTATCAGGCAGCGGCAAGTCAACACTCATTCACGAAACACTCTTCCCTATTTTAAATAAGCACTTCTATCATTCCAGAACAGAGCCCATGCCATATAAGAAAGTTGACGGCTTGGATGAACTGGATAAAGTGATAGAAGTCGACCAGTCACCTATTGGTCGTACACCCAGGTCCAACCCCGCTACTTATACGGGTGTTTTTTCTGACATTCGCGATCTATTTTCGCAGCTACCCGAAGCAAAAATTCGCGGTTATAAGCCTGGCCGCTTTTCATTCAACGTAAAGGGTGGCCGTTGCGAAACCTGCGAAGGCGCTGGCTTGCGCTTGATTGAAATGGAATTTCTGCCCGATGTTTATGTGCATTGCGAAACTTGTAAAGGTAAACGCTACAACCGTGAGACCTTGGAAGTGCGATTCAAAGGCAAGTCTATTTCTGATGTGCTGGACATGACGGTAGAAGAAGCGGTTACTTTTTTTGAGAACCAGCCTAAGATTTTGAGAAAGATTGAAACATTGAATGAAGTAGGTTTAGGCTACATATCCCTGGGCCAGCATGCCACCACACTTTCGGGTGGCGAAGCACAGCGCGTTAAACTGGCTACAGAATTATCAAAGCGCGATACAGGAAAAACGTTTTATATCTTAGATGAACCTACCACCGGTTTGCATTTTCAGGATATATCCCATCTGTTAGATGTGCTTCAGAAATTGGTAGATAAAGGCAATACCGTTTTGGTGATAGAACATAATATGGATGTCATCAAATCTTCAGATTATATTGTTGATCTTGGCCCTGAGGGAGGAGGAAAGGGAGGTCAAATTATTGCGCATGGAACACCCGAGCAAGTGGCAAAGAGTACAACTAGTTATACCGGAAAGTTTTTAAAAGCAGAACTTGCATAACGCCCTGCTTTACCATGAAAACATCACCATAGACAATTAGCATTTTTCTATTATGAAAATTTTTAAACGAATCTTACTGGGCCTGGCAGCACTCATACTACTACTCGCCATTGGATTATTCATCTATTTACAAACAGCCAAACCTACATTAAATGGTGAATTGACTTTAGATGGACTTAAGGAGCCGGTAGAGGTTTTGTATGATGACTATGGTGTACCACACATCTACGCTAATAATGAGCTTGATGCCTATTTTGCCTTAGGTTACGTGCATGCCCAAGACAGACTCTTTCAAATGGAAATGCTACGCAGGGCAGCTGCTGGCCGCCTCTCTGAAGTACTCGGCCCGGATTTGTTAAAAGTAGATAAGTTATTTCGTACTCTTGGCATTAACGAGTTTGCCAAAAAAAATGCAGCACTTTATCTGAGTAGTGATACAAGTGCTTATCAAAAGGCAACACTGGCTTATCAGCAGGGCATTAACGAATTTATAAAAACAGGGCCCACCCCAATCGAATTCACGATCATGGGTATACCAAAATCAAATTTTACCTCCGAAGATATTTACCTGGCGGTTGGATTCATGTCTTTTGGTTTTGCCGAAGCCTTGCAGGTAGATCCGGTTTTGGAGAAAATTAAGAACGAATTAGGCGTGGCCTATTTGCAAGATCTGGCAGTGCAGACACCGAAAGATGCAACTTTAATAAAAAATTTTAAGGGAGATGTAAAAGCGGCTGCGATGGACTCATTGATAGCATCCGTGAATGAAGCGCTGCAATACTTGCCAGTGCCGCGATTGCAGGGCAGCAATGGCTGGGTAGTATCGGGCTCGCGCACGGCTTCGGGGGCCCCTATCTTATCCAACGATACCCATATTGGCTTTGGACAGCCTGCAGTATGGTATGAAGCACATATGGAATATCCTGGGTTTCGTTTTTACGGACATCATCTGGCAGGTATACCCTTTGGCTTATTGGGTAACAACGATCGTATTGGCTGGGGGCTAACCATGTTTGAAAATGATGACATGGATTTTTTCAGAGAACAAGTAAATCCAGAAAATCCTAACGAGGTTAAGTTTAAAGACCAATGGGAATCGCTAAAACTAAGAGATGAAGTGATTAAGGTAAAAGGCAAAGAAGACGTAGTATTAAAGATAAAGTCATCAAGGCATGGCCCGATAGTCAACGAAGGAATAGACAACATTGATTCCACCGCGGTACCAATTGCTATGTGGTGGTTATTAAATGAAGAACCTAACCAGGCTTTGCAAGCTGCGTACAACCTTAATCATGCCAACGATTTTGCAGCTGCCCGGGCAGCAGTAGCCTTGTTTTCTTCGCCAGGCTTAAATGTGATGTATGGCGATGTGGATGGAAACATAGCCTGGTGGGCAGCCGCTAAATTGCCAATTCGCCCTGCACATGTTGTGTCAAAATTATTTTTAAACGGCAGCAGCGGTGATGACGAGTATCTGGGTTTTTATTCTTTCGATAAAAATCCACAGGCGATTAATCCACCCTGGGGTTATGTATATACCTCGAACAACCAACCTGATACAGTAGAGGGCATTTTATATCCAGGTTATTATTATCCCAGGGCCAGAGCAGGTAGGGTAAATACTTTACTAAGCGAAGAAAAAAGATGGACAGTAGACGACATGAAGCAAGTCAATCTTGATGTTGTAGGACAACCGCAGCGTGAACTGGCGAAAAGCATGTCGAGTATTTTAAAATCATTATCCTCAGCAGAGGCTACTCTATTGGCTAAACATCTGGATAATTGGGATGGCGATCACCAGCAGGAAGCAGTTGCGCCAGTTGTATATTATAATCTATTGTCGCAGGTTATTTTCTTGGCCATGCAAGATGAGTTAGGGGCAACTGCATTCAAAACATTAATGGAGACTTCTGTACCTAAGAACTCCTATGATAAACTGATTGACAATGAAAATTCTCCTTGGTGGGATAATCTCCAGACAAAAGAAGACGTGGAGACCAGACAGGAAATATTTGAATTAGCAGCACTGAATACCATGAAGGTAATCAAGGCAACGCTGGGTGATGATGAGTCCTTATGGCAGTGGGGAAATGTACATACACTTACTCATGCCCATCCGCTGGGCAGTGTAAAACCATTGGATAAAATTTTTAATGTAGGGCCCTTTGCAGTAGCTGGAGGACAAGAAGTAGTAAACAATTTAACCTTCTCACTTGATACCACTGGCTACTTCCCTGTTACGGTAGGTCCAGCCTTAAGAAAGATCACTGATTTTTCATCCATTGAAAATGGACTAACGGTGTCACCAACAGGGCAATCAGGTAATGTGATGAGTCCACATTATGATGATCAGGCTAAAATGTTTGCAGAGGGGCATTTCAGACCTATGTTAATGAAACGAGCTGATATTGAGGCGAAGAGTAATAACAGATTGCTGTTGCAACCGAGGTGAAATCACTTTAACAGCTAACTTTGTAGTATGAATGCACAACAACGTCAATATCTTTTCGGAGCCATTTTCCTGGCATTTGGTGGTTACCAATTGTATCGTAATCAGTTACTGGAGGCAACATTGTATAGCCTGGCCGGCCTTTCATTTATTTTTAATCAACTGGCCAGCGAGCCTAAACTGGCAGCACATAAAAAATCGATTGTTATTACTACCTGGGTTCTGATCATTGCAACGGGTCTTACTTTCTTTTACGTGCTGCAATTCAATTATTTTTGAGAAAGGCCAGTGGTATAAGCTTAATAGGATACTGCCTGCTTTAGTAACGTTGTTTTTATTGTATGGTAAACAAGCAAAGACTATACTGGAGCTTACAGATTGGTGGATGGATAGTATACGCCATTTTACAAATTGTATTCTACACAATTTTTTCGGGCGCCATCAACAGCAGGCGTATTGTATTTTTTTTGCTGGAAGCACTTATCTGCTTAGCGCTTACCCACGCACTACGCTATTTAATCGTTAAGCGTTTTACATGGATGAGCCTTCCTTTACAAAGGCTTATTCCGCGTGTTTTGATAACTGTACTGGGATTGGCTTTTTCTGCGTACTTTCTGCAACAGTTAGCCACCATCATTTCCGGAAGGGTATTCAATCCGAATTTGGCTTTTGAGTGGAGTCAGATTATTTATGGGTGGTCTTTCTTTTCAATTCTGTTTTTCTTGTGGGCGGTTTTCTACTTTGCCTACTACTTCGTAGAACAATACAATAAGTCGCTGAAGTATGAAACCTCTCGAATTGAGATTGAGTTGAATAATTTGAAATCGCAACTCAACCCTCATTTTATCTTTAATGCCTTGAATAGCATCAGGGCACTGGTAGATGAAAATCCTAAGAAGTCAAAGCAAGCCATTAATCATCTGTCAAATATTTTAAGAAACTCACTGGCAGTCGATCGTATAGGGCTTACCAAGTTTGATGACGAGTTAAAAATTGTAAAAGATTATTTAAGCCTGGAGACGATACGATTTGAAGAACGTTTGAAAACCGAATTCGATATTCATCCAGATTCTAACGATTTTTTGGTACCCCCGTTAATGATCCAAACACTGGTAGAAAATGGTATCAAACACGGCATCTCCAAATTAACAGAAGGTGGACTGGTTGCGGTAAAAACACTTGTTGAGAATAATAAACTGCATGTACAAATTCGAAATAGTGGTCAGTATCATGCTTATCATGTTAATGGCATTAAAAGAAAAGGTGGCTTAGGCCTTAAAAATACCGCTCAACGCCTTAAATTGCTCTATGGTGAAAATGCATCTTTCAAAATAGAGAACGAAAGCAATACTTTTGTACTAACTGAAATTATAATCCCGCATTCGCATGAGAGCCCTAATCGTAGATGATGAACGCCTGGCCCGTAAGGAGTTGATGAAATTGTTGGAGGATCACTCTGCTATTGAGGTAGTGGGAGAGGCGCAAAATGCTGACGAGGCATTTGAAATGATTGAGACGCTCAATCCGGATCTACTATTCCTGGATATTCAAATGCCTGGCAAAACAGGTTTTCAATTATTGGAGATGCTCGATTCGGTACCTCTTGTCGTGTTTACTACTGCTTACGATGAATATGCGCTCAAAGCTTTCGATGTAAGTGCTTTAGATTATCTGCTGAAGCCGATTCAGCCTGAACGTCTTTCAGAAACAATTCAGAAAATCCTTCAGAAAGAGAAGGAAAAGAAAGAGCAGATTGAAAACGGTGAAAAGAAACTGGGCCTTAACGATCAGGTTTTTGTGAAGGATGGAGACCGTTGTTGGTTTGTCAGTCTATCCAATGTTCGCATGTTTGAGTCAGACGGCAACTACATCAAAGTTTATTTTGATAATAACAAACCGATGATTCACAAATCATTGAATGCCTTGGATGAAAAGTTAGATGAGCGCGCTTTTTTCAGAGCAAGTCGTAAGCATATTGTTAACCTAAGCTGGGTAGAAGGTATAGAGCCTTGGTTTAATGGTGGCTTAATGGTGCGATTAAGAGGCGGGGATAAGGTGGAGGTGAGCCGCAGACAAGCCGCTAAGTTTAAGGACATGATGTCCTTGTAGCATCTTACTTTAATACAAGATCAACCAGTTCTTTCTGCACATTCCAGTCTTTAGCGAGTTTTAGCATCGCGGTAGCTTCCATTTCTGTTACATAACCCTTTAGGTTATTGGCTTGCCATACCATGTTGATAAGTTCGACTCTTTTATCTTTAGTGTAATCTCCGATAAGCAGGTTTAAATAATCGCGGGCGCGGTCAAAAGCCGTGATGTAATCTTCAGCAATGAAATCAAGTGCCCATTTGTACTCATCTGGTGCCTGCAGATTTTCCGCTGTCTTATCTAAATCTTGTTTTTCTGCCTCATCAAGACCGTGATAATGAAAAATTACTGCCTTGAGTAACAGGTACACACGTTTCTCTTCTGATGACTTTTCCATAGTTTACTTAGCCGAAGTAAGTATTTCTCAAGGTAGAAATTCTGTTAGTTTATACAAAACGGGTTTGCTGGGGCTGGCATCATTTTCAATAGGCGCAATTTGAAGATTGAGTAAGTAAAGGCCATCTGTTGCAACATCAGGCACAAACACTAATTCAGTGATGGTGCAATGTTGTCTGGCGATGCTGCCTGATTGCCAAAAAGCTTTGTGAGCGGCTAACTGTCCACCATCCTCTTCACGGTCTACACTTGGCAGATCTAAAAGTAAGTGTTCAACACCTAATGAAACCAGGTGTTCGGCCAGTGCTGCTTCAAGATAAGGCGGATTAGTACCTGAATATTGACGGGATCGTTTGTCGATTGTGTTGGGTAATGTTCTGAAGATAACAGCATTAAACCCTTGTTGATTTAATTTGTCTTTGACGCTATTAAGCGAAACCAGGCTGTCTCCATTCGGCAGGCGTTCTGGGGCAACACTCACCAGAAGTGCCAGGCTATGAAAATTTTTTAGTGCTTTGTTAATGGTCAATTCATCTGCAGCTATATGACCGTAACATTCTGTATGGGTTCCATTGCCATGAGGCGTTATCGTGATTTTTCGATGATTGACAGGGCCACCTTCGCGCACACTCCCCACAAAACTACCCATCCTGATCGTATCAAAAATGGGCATGTCGGCATAATAGCAAGAGGGATTATCCGTGCTACATTTTAGTGGTATGGAAATATCAATGGGTTCTGAAAGATTCGCTTTAAAGTTTTTACCCAGATGGTTGAATGTTATAATCATGCGATAAGAAATAAATCAGAGGCAATTTTATCGGCCAGTAACTTACCTTTCTTAGTTAAGATCAGCGTGGCTGCATCAAGTTGGGCGTATCCATCTTCAATAATTTTTTGAATGTAGTGATGCTGGTCTGCCAGGAGATTGTAGTGAAGGTCAGATTGTAGTGTATCTGTATTACAGCCCCAACTTGTTCGCAGGCTGGTTAAAATGTATTCGTTCACTTTATCTTCATGGCTTAGCACTTCTTTTTCATAGGGGACTATACCCGTGCGAATAGATTGCATATAACGGTGGTTATTCGCAAGGTTAAATTGCCTGGTCTCTTTATTGTACGAGTGTGCACTGGGCCCCAGGCCCATGTATTTTTCCCCCTGCCAGTAACTGCTGTTGTGCTTTGAATAATAACCCGGTTTAGCAAAGTTTGACACTTCATAATGTTCATAGCCGGCAGCTTCCAGCTTATCCATGAGAATTTCCAGATGCCGCGCAGCGATTTCATCTTCTGTTATCTTAAGCTTTCCATGCTTGGCCCATTTACCAAAAACAGTTTGTGGTTCTATAGTTAGTGAATAGCATGAAATATGTTCAGGCTGTAAAGACAGCGCCTGCTCAATGTCCTGTATCCATAGAAGATCGGTTTCATCAGGGATTGCATAAATCAGATCGATGCTGATATTGTCAAATCCAGCTGCTCTTGCTGCCACTACACAAGCGCTTGCCCTTTCAGCATCATGAACCCTGTTTAAAAATTGTAATTGTTGTGTGTGAAATGATTGAATACCAATGCTAAGGCGATTAATGCCAACTGCCCGAAGCGAGCTTAGTTTTTCGTTTGTTAAATCGTCAGGATTTGCCTCCAGGGTAATCTCCGCCTCTTTATCAACCACAAAGTACCTGTGAATCTGGTCCAGCAATGCTTTTATTTCTTCTGCCAATAGCACTGATGGAGTGCCACCACCAAAATATAATGTTTTGATGTGCTCACCTTGCAGGTAATCTTTTCGAATGGTAATCTCTTGTTGAATGGCCGTAATCATTTCAGCCTTAAACTGCTGATTGGTAGAGAAATGGAAGTCACAATAGTGGCATGCTTGTTTACAAAAGGGTATATGAAAATAGATGCCGGCCATGGCACAAATCTACATGCATTTTGTGGCTGCCGAAAGAGTGATATTTTTGCGGACAATCCATGAAGCAGCTGCTAGTCCTACTTTTTACTTTTCGGAGCTTATCGCTCTTAGCGCAGCATGAAGTGCTCAGCGCAGATTTGCAGCCCCACTGGCGCGTTCATACAGATTCAGGCTATGTTGCTTATGATGGGATTGAGCCTGTAATGGCTATTCATTTTTTGGTACATGCAAATACCGGCCATGGCGATTTCTTAAAAATACATGCTAAAGAAGCAGTGTCCGTCTTTCTGAATCAGCAATTGGTAATAGCTGAAAGAGAAGCTCTTGTATTGTCAATCGATAGCCTTAGAAGAGAGTTTGCCCAAGATGATTTTATGATTAGTATTTATGGCCGTGAAATGGCGAAGAATACACTTCAGACAACGCTTGTGCATTACGCCCTGGTGGAAGGGAAGTCAATCCATGAGAAACGCCCCCCAATGTATGCAATAGATTTTGTGCTCATTGCGGCCGGCATCATCTTAACTCTTTTAATAGTAATTATTAAGCTCAACCCTAAGTTGGCGTCAGATTATTTCTCTGTTACTAAAATATTTTCTTTGCGCGAAAGTGAAGACAGCATTGTATACACCCGTATAACCAGCAGCAGTAATTTTTTATTTTATGGCTTCAGTAGCCTCACCATTGGTTTTTTTCTGATGATTCTTTTCATCAACCTTCCAGGTAAGTGGCTGATGAGGCCAGCCACCTTAAGTGATTTGATGCAAGATTGGCTCCTGCTCAGCACCTTGGTAATTGTAGTATTCAGCATTAAAATGCTCATTATATACTTGTTTGCCTCCCTTTTTCAGTTGCGCGATGTGGCAGGCATGCAGTTTTTTAACTGGGCTCGTTTGTTCTTTCTTTTTGTCGGATTCTCAACCGCCCTGCTGAGTGTTAGCATGCTTACCCGGGTGATGGCTGAACCCTGGTTCAATTTTTTCTATGTGTCTTCGGGCGTCCTGCTCATACTTTGGATCGTACTGGCTTTTTTTAAGATTGCCTCCAAAGCCCGCCTCAGTCTGTTTCATTTATTTTCATACCTTTGTGCCACAGAAATAATACCTTCTTTAATAGTTTTAAAAATTCTGTATTACTAGTACTACCCGGTGTTGATATGAGTGAAACCACTACGGACAGAATGCGAAAGGTGAAGAGCATTTTGGTTACACAAGAGGCCCCTGCAGATCTAAACTCCCCCTACTTAAAACTGGCTGAGAAATTTAGTCTCAAGATTGATTTTCGCCCTTTTATTCAGGTTGAGCCTGTTCCTGTAAAGGAATTCAGAAAGCAAAAGATTGATATTTTACAGCATACTGCCATTATCTTCACTAGCCGTAATGCAGTCGATCATTTTTTCACCATCTGCAGTGAGCTTAAAATTGAGATGCCAGCCGATATGAAGTACTTCTGTGTATCGGAGCAAACCTCCAACTATCTTCAGAAATACATCGTCATCCGGAAGCGTAAAATCTTCACTGGCCTTAAAACAGCCCAGGAACTTCTTGAACTATTGAAGAAGCATAAAAACGAAAAGTACCTTTTCCCCTGCTCCGATATTCGTAAAAACGATATTCCCGATTTCTTAAGACAAAACGGGTATACCTTTACAGAGGCCATCATCTACAATACAGTAGCCGCTGATCTTTCCGATTTAAAGGAGGTTTTTTACGATATCATAGCATTCTTTAGCCCATCGGGCATCACCTCTTTATTTCAGAACTTCCCTGAGTTTAAGCAAAATAACACCCGAATTGCAGCGTTTGGTCCTACAACAGCCCAGGCAGCCAGAGATGCCGGTCTTATTTTGGATATAGAAGCCCCATTACCCAATGCTCCATCAATGACCGGGGCCTTGGAATTATATATAAAGAAGGCCAACGGAATACGATAACTCATTCATTATCGGTGTTTTAGATTTAAGTGTTTTTTAAAATACTTTAACACCCCGGTGTTGATTGTATCGATAAAAAACATTTACTTTAGCTTCTGTTTTATTAATACATGTCAAAGAAGTCGTTTTATACCGCGTTTGCGATAACATTTTTTGCGGCTTTCAGTGTTCGTGCTCAGCAAGACCCACTGTTTACGCATTACATGTTTAACAATATGTACCTCACACCTGCCTTTGCCGGTGTTGACGGGGTTACACGCTTTTCTGCTGTTCACAGAAGCCAGTGGCTTGGCTACCAGCCAAGTTTTGGAGGAGGGGGAGCACCTGTTTCTCAATTGGTTAGCTTTAATACACCTATTTTTAAATTACACAGTGGCTTTGGTACCTATATTATGAATGACGTATCTGGGCCGCTTAATAACCTGGAAGCACAGGCTATGTACGCTTACCACTTGGGTATTAAAGACAATAAGCTCAGTATCGGTATCAAGGCTGGTATATTTTCTCAAACGTTAGATTTTGATCTCTATAGAGCCGTACAACCCGATGATCCATTGTTGACGGATAAATCAGGAAAGGAATCTCAGGTAAGACCTGATCTTGGTTTCGGTGTGTTTTACCGTTCTGAAAAATACTATGCCGGGGTAGGTTTCAATCACCTGCTGAAGTCAGAATTTGATTTTGGAACCTCTAATCGTGCTGCCCTCGAGAATCATGTAAACTTTACCGGTGGCTACTATTACGATATGAGTTTTGATCTGACACTTCTGTTTACTACCTGGGTAAAAACGGATCTTAACGAAACTTCTGTCGATTTATCGGGATTAGCCTACTATAAAAATACGATGTGGGGAGGCTTGTCGTTCAGACAATCCGAAGCGGTTTCTATTATTTTAGGATACAGTTTATTAAAAGACAAGTCGCTAAAACTCGGCTATTCAATGGATTACGTAGTAAAAGACCAGGCCGCTAAGCAGCCGACTTCACACGAATTCATGATAAGCTATGATTTACCTGTAAGCCCCGGTACAAGTAAAAAAATCGTTCGGACGCCAAGATATAGACATTAAGCGTTTATTATTAATTTTGGAATTCGTTCAATTTTGCAGAATTTGTGAACCTATTTAAAAGAACATATTTCTACTATCAAATTGCGTACTATGAATAAGACAACCCTTGGAAGGATTTTTTTAATTCTTGCCGGTTTCGTAGCAGGAGCTTGCGGCCTGCTTGGCTTGGGGCAAAGTGGCGGAGATGAAGGCCAGGTGATTGGCGTGGCTGGCCGTGAAGGCTGGTCAATGGTTATTCCGCTCGGAATGGTTCCCATCCCAGCTGGTACTTTCCACATGGGTCAGGCTGACGAAGATCCCGCTTCCTCACAAATCAATTATAACAAACAGGTAACGATCGGTCCTTTCTTTATGGATGACACCGAGATTACCAATAATGAGTACCGCCAATTTGTGAATTGGCACTTATACGAGAATGGTGCAATCGAGGGCTTTGAGTCTCCTTCAACTGAAGATTTCAGACAAAGCTTCTATCCTGATACTACCGTATGGGTAAAAGACTTCGCACACCACATGGGCGATCCTATCCAAGATTATTATTTCTGGCATCCTGCCTACGATGATTACCCTGTTGTGGGTATCGATTGGGATGCGGCTACTTATTTTAGCGAGTGGAGAACTGCTTATTGGAATGAGTTCCGTAAAACAAATGGTGAGCCTCCTATGCCTGCCTTCCGTTTACCTTCAGAAGCAGAATGGGAATATGCAGCCCGGGGCGGTCGTGATTTAGCAAAATATCCTTGGGGAAACCCTTATATCCGTAACTCAAAAGGATGTATGCTCGCCAACTTTAAGCCAGGTCGTGGTAACTTCTTCGATGATGGTTTTGCGTACTCTGCACCAGTAGCTTCTTACTTCCCTAACGATTATGGATTGTTTGATATGTCTGGAAATGCATCAGAGTGGTGTTTGGATGATTTCTATTCTGCTTCTGTACCAACTGTATGGGACTTGAACCCTCAGTATATTGATGACCGTACCAACCCTGAAAGCAAAAGATACGATGCGAAGATCGCACCTAAGAAAGTAATCCGTGGAGGTTCTTGGAAAGATGTGGCATACTACTTAGAAACAGGTACCAGAACATATGAATTCAAAGATTCTACCAGAGCTTACATCGGTTTCCGTTGTGCCATGACCCACTTGGGCCGCTCTTCAGGTCAGGAATTTTAATATTTAAAAAGTCTCTCTATATTTAAAAAACGTTATACATCAGATTTAAACCCATACTACAATGAGCAAGAAAAAAGGCGGATTTGTTGAGCTTCTCTTTAAAACCATTATGCCCAAGGTTTACGGTATTGGTGCAGCCGTGGTAATTGTCGGAGCTTTATTTAAAATTCTTCACCTAACAGGTGCTGACCAAATGTTGATGGTCGGTCTCCTTGTTGAAGCTGCGATCTTCTTCCTGAGTGCCTTTGAACCGCCTCACAAAGATCCAGATTGGTCAAAAGTATATCCTGAGCTTTCTGAAGATTTCGAAGGAGCCCCTGCCACGCCAACAGTACGCAAGGCTGGTGCCCCTGCAGCCAATGATTCTGCTCTTTTAAAAATCGATGACATGCTTAAAAATGCAAAGGTTGATCAAAACTTACTTGATAACCTTGGTAAGGGCTTGACAAACCTGGCTACCTCTGCGTCTCAGATGTCAAATCTTGCGAATGCTGCTGTAGCTACTAATGATTACGCAAAAAATGTACAAACTGCCTCAAAGTCGTTAGCAGATATGAATGCTTCTTATGGTTCAGCCATGAAAGCAGTTTCAGCTATGGCCGATGCTTCAAAAGATACAGGTGAATACCACGCACAGGTTCAAAAGGTAACCAAAAATCTTGCAGCACTTAACTCAGTATACGAGATGGAGCTGAAGGATGCAGATAGCCATGTTAAGAACATGAACAAGTTCTATGAAAGTTTAACAGGTGCTATGAATGGTCTTTCTAAAGTGGGTGATAACACCGCCAAGTTCACCAACGAATTAGGAAAATTGACAGATAACCTGACTTCTTTGAATAAAGTGTACGGTAGTATGCTCACTGCTATGAAAGGCAGCGGTCAGTAATATTTCATTGCTCATTGTCTTATATTTTTTATAACAAGATTTAAACTCAATTAAATATGGCAGGTGGTAAGGAAACCCCGAGGCAAAAACTCATTGGTATGATGTACCTGGTGCTCACGGCCCTTTTGGCCCTCCAGGTAAGTAGTGCCATCTTAGAGAAATTTGCCATCATCCACGCAACACTTGACGAACTCATTGCTGACGGTAATATTAAGAATCAGGCTACGCTTGATAATATTATTGAAGAAGCGGGGAAGAATCAAAACCCTAAGGTTGTTAAAGCAAAAGAAAATGCAGGTAAGGTTAGAGAGTTAACTAAAACAACCCTTGCGAGCATTGATAATCTGAAAGGCGAAATGTTGAAGGCTTCAGGAACAGATAAGATCGATGATAAATTCATCAATGACCACGGTTCAAAGGTAGCCACCATGATGATCGATCCAAGATCACCGCATGGTGTGGGGTTTGAGAAACTACTAAATGAATACGTTACTCAAATAACTGCCTTGTGTCCTGGTGTAAAGTTTGAAAAGCTAACGAAGTCTCCCGAAGAAATAGAGATGTTCAAAGGCAACGAAAAGCATGCGAATAAAGATTTTAGAACTTTCATGTTCGAGAACACACCTCCTATTGCTGCCTTGGCGTCTGTAACACAAATTCAAACAGAGTTATTGGAATACGAGAGCAAAGCTTTGGCTAAACTAGCTGAAGATGCAAACGTTGGTACAATCAGATTTGACAAGTTCGTACCGATGGTGCTGCCTAAATCTTCAACAGTAGTAGCAGGTACGAAGTATGAGGCAGAAATGTTTATTACTGGTGCGGCCTCAGCTGTTACTCCTGAATTTTACAGAGATGGCCAAAAGCTAATAAATGCAACATCTGCTGCTGGTATTCCTATAGGTAAAGTTGAATTTGTAGCTAGTGGTGGCGCTTATGATAAATCCACTGGTTTGGCAAAAAAATCTTTCAAGGCTGATATTAAACTGGCAGATACTACTTTCTCCAGTACTATCGAATACTTTGTAGCTGAGCCTATTATTAAGGTTACAACTGGTAATGCTCCACGTTTATACATGAACTGTGGAAACGCAGTTACTTTTGAAGTGAGTGGTCTTGGCCCAGCATTCAATCCGGCCTTCAATAGCACAGGTGCAGAAATCCAAAAGGGTGATAAGCCAGGTGTAGTAACCATTATTCCATCTCAGCGTAAGTTTGCTGTAAACGTGGCTAACGGTGGCGCTGGTTTAGGTGCTGTTAACTTTGAGGCAAAGCCAATTCCTCGCCCGCGTGTAATTGCGAAAGATGCAAGTGGTCGTGATATTGATCCTAAGCAAGGTATCCGCGCTAACTCACCTCAGATTAAGGTAAATGCAGAAGCAGAAGCTAACTTTAAAGAAGAGGTTCCTAAAGACGCGAACTTTAGAATCCGTCAGATGAACGTTTATTTGGTGAGAGGTGGAACTGCAGTAGGAACACTATCTAACTATACTAGCGAAATCATAGATTTAAAAGGCTTGGGTGCTTTACGTCCCGGAGATGTAATATCGATAGAGCCTAAGACCATCGTAAGAAAAACCTTTAAAGGAGCTGATGAAACTGTGCCTACCACCACTTCTGATATGGTACAGATATTAGTTAAATAAGAAAATATGAATAAGAGAATTCTGGCAGTTACTTTATTAACCTGTTCTTTCGCAACTGCTTTTGCACAGATTGAGGAGCGTCAGTATAACCCTAACTCTATTGATCCCATTGCTCTTTATGAGCAACATTATAAAGTGAAGGTTTGGAGACAGGTGGATTTGCTTGAGAAGCAGAATAAAGGATTCTTTGCCAGAAATGGTGAAGTAACGCGCCTTATGTTGGATTTGGTAAAGAAGGGTGAGTTGGATGTATATAAGGATGACTCCCTTAAAACTAAGTTTACTAAAGAAGAAGCGATTTCTAGTTTAGTAAGAAACCAGGCGGTAGATTATCCTGAGTGGGGACCATCTGAGTCTGTTTATCAGGGTGATATCAGAAAGTTTAACGGTAAGAACTACGAGGCGCAATCGGATAACACTGGTGTTAATCCTGAACAGTCACCCAACGGTGAGTGGGCTATAACACAGCAAGGTATGGCTTTGACTTTCGAACCTCGCGATGTTACAAGATTGGTGGTGAATGAAGATCTGATTTTCGATAAGAGAAGATCAAGACTTTACTATGACATTCAGTCTATTCAGATGCAGGTGTTTGATGATGTGGCCGGTTTTTATAAGCAAGTTGGTATCATCCGATACAAAGACTTAGAGGCTAAATTCCGTCAGTATCCAGAAAAAGCAATTTGGTTTAACCGCCAGAACACGGCTCAGAACAAAAATTTTGCAGATGCATTCTTGCTAAGATTATTCCATGGCTACATCACTAAGGTTGAAAACCCCGATGATATAGATATCATAGGTATGATTCAGGCGAGTGGTGGCAATAGATTTGAAGGTGTATATGAAGTATACAGACAGGAGAATTTGTTAATGGAAAAAGAACATAACCTTTGGGAGTACTAATCTCCAGAATGGTTCAAAAAAAAGGGATGTTATGCATCCCTTTTTTTATTCTGTAGTTTTTATCTTTTCGGCCAGGGTTTGCCCTACCACTTTGGCTAAGTCTTCAATGCTTGCTTCTTTGATCTTCTTGAATGACTTAAAATGTTTTAATAGTTTATCTGCCGTCTTTTTACCGACACCTTCGATTTCCTCCAGCGATGAGCTGGTGTTGACTTTCGATCTTTTAAGTCTGTGAAATGTGATGGCAAAGCGGTGGGCTTCATCTCGCATTTGTTGAATGAGCCTAAGTCCAGCTGACTTTTTGTTGATTAGTAGTGGAAGGGTGTCCCCGGGTAAATATATCTCTTCTAATTTTTTAGCAATACCAGCAATAGGCACTCTGCCGTAAATGTTCAACTCTTTAAGTGCCTCGACTGCACTGCTCAATTGCCCCTTCCCTCCGTCTACTATTATCAAGTCTGGCAGGGGGCTTTGTTCATCGATAAGTCTTTGATACCTGCGCCCTACAATTTCTTTCATAGAAGCAAAGTCATTCGGACCTTCCACTGTTTTAATATTAAAGTGTCTGTATCCTTTTTTGTCGGGTTTGCCGTCAACAAAACGAACCATCGAGGCAACAGGCGATGTTCCCTGAAAGTTCGAGTTATCGAAACATTCAATCGTGATAGGCAACGTTTTTAGCTGTAAGTCCTTTTGCAGAATCTCTAGCACTTCTCTGTTTTTTGATTTGCGTTCTGCCTTAGAATCTTCTTTCTCTCGTTTGAGCTCTAAAGCATTTTTGAGTGAGAGCGCTATCAGTTTTTTCTTGTCTCCTATTTGAGGGATATTGTTTTCAACGCCTTCTTCCACCACGCTTAGTGAAATGTTACTTAATATGGTTTTATTCTGACTATTCGCCTGCTCTCTTAATTCTTGTGTAACGGTACTTAATACTTCCTCATCGGCTTCATCTAACCTTTTTTGAGCAGATACGGTTTTTGAGAAAATAATGGCGCCTTCTTTTAGTAGCAGATAGTTAATGTAAACTGTATTTTCCGAAGAGACCATCGTCACCACATCCAAATCGGTAATTGAGCGGTTCACTACGAGTGACTTGCTTTGATATTTTTCCAGTGTTAAGATTTTCTCTTTGTACAACTGTGCCTTTTCAAAATTTAAAGACTCGGCAAAGCGTTCCATCTGCTCTGTAAAGTGCCTTGACACAATACTTAGATTCCCTTTTAAAATATTTTTTGCCTGTGCAATATCTTGTAGGTAATCATCTTCCTGTTGGTTGCCGACACAAGGGCCTTTGCAATTGCCAATATGATATTCAAGGCAAACTTTAAACTTACCTGCCTTTATGTTGAATTCGCTTAATGATAAAGGGCAAGTACGAATGGCATACAGTTTACGAACCAATTCGAGTACATTTTTCATAGCCACTACACTCGAGAAAGGGCCAAAGTATTCTCCCTGATGGGGCAGGTACTTACGCGTATAGATAATGCGAGGAAATCGTTCCTTTAGAATACATAAGTAGGGGAAAGTCTTATCGTCTTTTAGCAGAATGTTATACTTGGGCTGATTCTGCTTAATGAGATTATTTTCAAGCAGCAAGGCATCAAACTCGTTGTTGGATACCGTGTATTCTATTCTTTCTATTTCAGAAACAAGTTTATAAGTCTTTCGGCTGATGCCTGCTGTTTTTGCGAAATAACTGCTTACCCTCTTGCGTATATTCTTCGCCTTCCCTACATAGATAAGTATATCCTGTTCATTGTAATATCTGTAAACACCAGGTGACTCAGGTAAATTACTGATGACTTCCTTCAGCCCTGCTTCGTTCATGTTTAGCGAATATCATCTTGTGACCAACTTTCTGTGTTTTCCGGGTCTTCTGTTACCTCGTACTGTTCACAATCAAGGGTGATGTCAATGCCGCTATCGGGTCTTTTAAATGGCCCCTTCTTATAGGGTAATGATTCATCTGCATACACCTTCATCATGTAGTTAGCCCATATAGGTCTGGCTGTTTTGCCCCCCTGGCCTCTATCCCATGATCGATAGTGAATGCTGCGCTCATCGCCACCCACCCATGCACCTGACACAAGATCTTTTGTAATGCCCATGTACCAACCATCTGATGCATTATCGGTAGTACCGGTTTTTCCTCCTATCTCATTATCTATCTTAAGTTCTTTTGGCAGGCCTCGTGAAGTTCCTCCTTCTTCCTGAACACCACCTTGCAGCATGTAAACCATTTTATAGGCAGTTTGCTCATTCATGGCCTGTCGTGTTTTGGGCGTAAAGGCCTCAATGACATTTCCATTTTTATCTTCTATGCGGGTAATGTAATATGGAATGGTATAGATACCTTCATTAACAAAAGCAGAGTACGCACCTACTAATTCGTACAGAGACACATCATTTACGCCAAGACATAGTGAAGGCACTGCTTCTAAAGGGCTGGTGATACCTGTACGCTTGGCAAAGTCTACCACATTGGCAGGATCAACCTTTTGAATGAGTTGTGCAGATATGGAGTTTATCGATCGTGCCATTGCCTGTCGCAGCGTGTACTTCTCTCCATTACCATAACCACCCTCTGCGTTCAGTGGTCGCCAGGTACCACTGGGTAAATCAAAACTTGGTGAAATGTCAGGTAAACGTTGACAAGGTGTGTAACCCGTTTCGATGGCGGTGCCATACACAAATGCCTTAAAGGTCGAACCAGGTTGGCGTTTGCCTTGCCTTACGTGATCATACTTAAAATATTTATGGTCAATGCCACCTACCCATGCTTTAATGGCCCCGGTATGGGCATCCATCGACATGAAACCCGCCTGTAAAAATCTTTTGTAGTGATTAAGAGAATCGATTGAGCTAAACAAGGTGTCACGTTCGCCATTCCAGCTAAATACGCGCATTGGCTTTTTAACTTTCAGCATGATTTTCACGGAGTCTGATTTCTCTCCATAACGAGCCACCAAATTTCTATAAGTATCAGTTTGTTTGATGCGAGAATCTAAAAAGCCTTTAATAGGTGCATAGTTGTCATCTAGCCATGGGTCTCTGCCATCCCAACTTTGTTGAAAATCTTTTTGAAGGTAACTCATGTGTTCACGTAGGGCTTCCTCCGCATAGCCTTGCATTCGGCTGTCGATGGTTGTATAGATTTTTAATCCGGATTCCCACAGATCATATCCATTTTCTGTACACCACTTCATTAAGTCATTTTGAATGACGGTTCTGAAGTAAGTGGCTAAGCCTGCATTTTGGTTTTGAACTTTGTAATTAAGTTCAATAGGAAGTGCTCTGATTGAATCATATGCTTCCTTGGTTGTGATATAACCATACCGATACAACTTGTAGATGATTTCATTACGCTTTTGTAAAGATGCCTCTGGGTTACGATTAGGATCGAATAGTGTTGCCGCTTGCAGCATGCCAACCAATACAGCAGATTCCTGAATATTTAAACTATCAGGTTGCTTATTGAAGTACGTTTCAGCAGCCACTTTAATGCCAAAGGTGTTGCTGCTAAAAGTGGCCGTGTTCAGGTACATGGCGAGAATCTCTTCTTTGGTAAAGTTGCGCTCGAGGTAAACGGAGATGATCCACTCTTTCGTTTTCTGAATTATTCTTCTTGGATATCGACCCAGTTTTGAGAAAGTACCATCCAGGCCTAATTCAGGATTTTGAGTGTACAGGTTTTTAGCCAACTGTTGCGTAATGGTACTACCGCCCCCTTTTGGATTTAAAGTAACAAGCCCCCACATAACTCTTAGATAGGCAACGAAATCCATTCCGCTGTGTTGGTAAAAGCGGTGATCTTCTGACATGATAAGGGTATTCACTAATTCAGGAGACAGGTCATAATAGCTCACCTGGCTCCGGTTGTATCGAAAGTATCGGCCCATGGAAACACCATCAGCAGAAATAATTTCAGAAGAAAGATCGTTCTCTGGATTTTCTATTGCTTTCAGGCTTGGCATACCACCAAAAAGTCCGAACAAGTCGATGCTGACTGAATATATATAAATGGGGAAACCAATAATGATGGCAAGGAAGCTGATCCAAAACCATTTGAACAGCTTTTTAAACCAATCTTTCTCGATGAGAAGAAAGCTATTGATTTTCGCTTTGATAATATTGCTTATAGAAGGAGAGGTACTCATTGAAGGCTTGGGTTCGCTTTAATGTTTCAAGATTTTCTTGCGTAATAACAAAATTATTGAAATTATAGGTTTTAAAAGCATTAATTACGCTCAACTTCTCATTAAACAAATTAATATACACTTTTGCCGATAGATGGTCTGTAAAAGTAGAGACTATGCTACTAGCTTTAGAGGGCGCCAGTTCGAGATTTGTAATGGAAAGATTTTGAGATGGATAATTCCTTTTGTTAAAGTCGCTGAGGGTTTCCTGAATTACTTTTTCCAGACCTTCTTGTGGTATGTAAAAAATCACAAAGTGGTGGGCGCTATTGAGATTTACATTGTAAAGAGGCAGCGAATCACTTTCAGCTTTCACGACCGCTTTTTGTGCGGCCTCCAGGAGTTTAGTGGCGTATGACTTAAGTTCATGCTCTGGATAGGTATCAATAAATGTTTGAAGCTTAGCCTTGTAAATCTCTAGGCTTTTTGTTTTGCCAAGAATTAATATTTCTAACAACTCGAGGTTTGGTGTAAAGTTACTCAGGCCCAATGCCTTTGCATTTTGAATTACAAGCTTAGCGGAATCGTAGTTAGCCTCTATGTAGTTTGAGTAGGCTAAAGCATAAAGCGCTTTTTGCCTAACGGCTACTTTGCCGGCTTCTGTCAGGTAGTCCGGATTTAAAAGAATTTTTGTCCAGGAAGATTCCGGGAAGTTGCGTTTTAATTGAGTCGCATACTGATTGGCCATCTCAGCATTATTATCCTTCGTTAAAATGTAAAGTCGGTATAAAACCTCGGCTTGGTAATCGCTTTCTGGAAAACGCTGTAGTAGTGTAGTGTATGTTTCAATGGCGTTAGCAGGCTCTGATAGTTGTAAAGAATAGATATCCCCTAAAGCATAGTAGGCATCCTCAATTTTTTTGAGTGCTGCTGTTTTTTCATCCTCTGTTTTAAATAGCTGCTCCTTGATAGTAGCAAGAGCACTGGCAACAGGGTCAATTTGTTCAGCATTTGTTTCACCATTACTATTGGCATTGGGTTGGGTTCCTGAATTCGAAACTGTAGCTGCCTGGTTGCTGGTTCTTTGCGATCGCCTCCAATTATCTTCAAGGGCAATGCTACCCCAGATTCGCGAGAACTCTGATTGCCCCAAAGCGATAGCAGTAGGATTGGCAAAGTACCAAGCTCCACCTTCACCACCTCCATCATTGCCTTCTGCTGTTGCAAAAATAGAAGTGGGGGTCTGCTCGATATTAATTCTGTTACTTTTCTTTTTCTTCTTACTAAGGATTTCAGATTTTTGATTAGCCTTGATGGTGACTTCAAGTTGTTGCCTTAAGATGGCGGTGTCCATGGCTGACATCACCAGCAAACTATCTTGCCAACGTATCGTAGTTAAGTGTTTAACAAACTCATTTAGAATTTCTTGTCTTTTTTTAATGGAAGCTAAGTTTTCATAATCATTCGGTAATGCTTTCACCGCACTGTCGTAGTATGCTTGTGATAGTTCGTATTCTTTAATGTCATAGTTTAATTCACCGAGTCTTAAATAGGCTTCACCATCTACACGCTTATTGTTACCCAGACGGATGGCTTGATTAAAGTTGATTGCCCCCTGTTCAGTGTTCCCCTGTTTACGTTCGAAGAGCCCCATTTCGTAATAGATCTTGTCTTTGAAGTCACGGTTTTTGCTGTCTTTTAAAAGTCGCTTGAAAGACTTGCGTGCTGTGTTAATGTCTCTGCTTTTAGAAATTTCTGTTACCTGAGCAGAGTATAATCGTGCATAGAAGTCAACTTCGTATTCGGGGTGAGTGCTTAAACATTTTTTGTAGTAGCTATATGCTTGCGCTTCGAATCCGAGTTTTTGATAGACTTGTCCGATTATAAAATAAACGCGGCCAGGTCTGTCAGATTTTTTGTGAAGCAGTGGAGCCGCCAGGGTTAGGTTGTAAACCATGTTGTCAAGGTCGTTCTGCACTTGAGCGAGGTATGCCTTTTCTAAGTACCATTGTTTTTGATTGTTGAAGTTTAGTTTTTCTTTTTGTAAAAAATCGGCAGCGGCTTTGGCATTATTGTATTCACCATGTTCAGTAAATGTTCTGATCAGGTTTAAAATGGCAGCATGGCGTGCATCTTTGTCTTTACTGTTGGTGTTAACGAATTTAAAAGTTTGAGTCGCATTGCCCCAATCGAGGGCATAGAGGCGGGCTTTACCTACGAGTATGTAACTATCATCGACCCATTTACTATTCTTATGATGTTGAATGGCCAGCGAAGCCATCTTGACAACTTCTTTCAGCTCTTTCTCGTAAGCTTTAGATTGAGCAGAGTCAAGCGCTGGATATAGCCTTAAAATTCTGTTGTAATCGTCCGTCATACTTTTTACATAGCCCAGCTCAACTTTGGTCATTTCTTCTTCGGCATAGAAATAGCCATTGTAGTGCGAGGCCAGGTTGTGAAAGGCCTTACTGGTCAGCGTGTTTTTCTCTGCCGAACAAGCAGCAAACAAGAAGGCGAATAGTGCAAAAAGCAAGGGTAAATTAAACTTCACTGAGAGTCGTTTATTGAATACAAAACGCATTGGCCGAACAGAAGAGTATGTTAATAAGCGGGAATAACTAATTTTGTAAAAAATTTTCTAGTGAAAGCACGTAAAACCTTATCAAGCCGCCTGGCAACACGTTATCAGCTAATTCTTCGCAACGAGGAGAATTTTGCAGAACGCCATGCCATTGGGATAACAGGTTCTAAAGTTATTCTTTTTTCAGTCATACTTTTTGTGCTTCTCCTTGCCCTCTGCCTTTTTCTGAGTAAAACAATTTTGGCTAAGTGGTTCGATCCGGAATATGCGCAGGCACAGGCCAATCGTGAGTTGGTATCGCTGGCTATGAAAGTTGATTCACTGGCCTTGGAAGTGGACAGAAAGGATCAGTTTATTGCTAATTTTCAGCGGGTATTAAGTGGCGACACAAGTACTTTTAATGATCCGGCTGAAGCGTTAAGAAACGAAAATAAGCCATTGACAAGACCTTCCTCATTAGCCATCGGTTCTTCCGACTCAAGTTTTAGAAGAGACTTTGAGCAGTCAGATTTGTCCCTTATTTCTAACACGGGCATTAAGTATCGGGAATTGCAGGAGATGTTTCTATTCACACCTATTGCAGGCTTTATATCCGATAGCTTTGATGCCAAGAAGGGACATTTAGGCGTAGATGTAGTGGCCAAAGCGAATGAGCCAGTGAAAAATGTGGCCGATGGAATGGTGATTTTTTCATCGTGGACGCAGGATAGTGGCCACGTTATCATGCTACAACATAAGGGTAACTTAATCTCTGTTTATAAGCACAATTCCCATCTATATAAAAAAGTTGGTACATTTGTTAATGCTGGTGAAATCATCGCTATCGTTGGCAATAGTGGTGAGTTGACAAACGGTCCTCACCTCCATTTTGAATTATGGTACAACGGAAACCCCCTTAACCCGGAGGATTTCGTTACTTTTTAAACTAACCAAACCCATTTGCAAAGCCATGTTAAATACAAAAGAACAAAAACGCGCAGCCGAAGAACTAAGCAGTTCAAGCAATACCATAGGTAAGGGAACCTTTCTGGATGGTAATATTGAGACTTATGGTAACATCAGAATTGAGGGTAGAATTAAGGGCGATGTAAAGTCAAAATCGAAGGTGGCACTTGGTAATCTTTCTCATGTGGAAGGCAATATTGTAGCGCAGAACGCTGACATTGAAGGTGAAGTAAAGGGCAAACTTGATATTGCTGAAATTCTTGTTTTGAAGGCTACAGCAGTGGTGCATGGCGACATAAGCACCGGTAAGCTGATTGTGGAACCAGGCGCGGTATTTAATGGCACTTGTAAAATGGGTGCCACCATCAAGGAAATTAAAATTACTGCCGATCATGGATTCAGCCAACAAGCCAAATCCGTCTAATAGCTACCTAAAATATAGCAACCTTGCGATCCAACTTTTGCTTGGTATTGGACTGGCAGGCTGGTTAGGGCACTTGCTTGATAATTACCTTACACTTTCCTTTCCTGCCTTTATGCTACTATTTGGCTTTACGGCTTTTGGGGGTATGATGTACCAGTTGTACCGATCGCTAAACAAAGACTGACTTGCTTCGATTTACTTTTGGCCTTCTATTGGCTGTCATCTTACTTCTAGCATCTGTTTGGCTTTTTTACTGGCTAGGCTATGATAAGCCGTCTTATTATTTAGAAACGACCTTATTATTGGCTATTAGCGTTTGGGTGGCGGTTAAAAAACTCCTTGCCATCGAAAATCCGAGCCTGTTTACCACGGCTTATCTGGCCGCCATTGTTTTACAGCTTTTGGTGTGGTTAAGCTACTTGGGCATAGTCTTTTATCTGGATAGGTCTGTAATACAAGAAAACGCTGTGTATTTCCTTATTAATTGTTTGATTTTCATAGCCTTACAGGCGGGAAGCCTCTTCATGGCCAGAGGGCGTTAAAAGGGACTCAAATATTTTTCAAAAGATTTTTTCAGGAGGCTTTAATTCATACCTTTGCGGTCGTTTTTAACCCCCTTTAGGCCAAAATGAGCGTGTTTTTCGATAAAATAAAGGTGTTTTCGAAGCTTTTGCTGATAGTACTATTCGTTGGTGCGTCACAAGTTTCTTTTGCCTCTGAATCGAGCGATTCAACCAAGGCTTTCAATGCCAGCGAAGTTATTTTACACCACGTTTTGGACGACCATATCTGGCACTTCTTTGATGGCCACTACGGTACACTTTACTTACCTGTTATTGTGTATTCAGCAGAGCGTGGGCTGGAGTCTTTCTCATCGCACAACTTTTATGATGAGCATCATGATATCGTAGAGTATAATGGCTACAAATTAGACCATAACCATATTTACCTGGCAGATTCCGGGAAGGCTGTTTTAGACCTTTCTATTACCAAGAACGTAGCAATGTTGTTCATCAACGCTACGCTCATGATTTTGATAATGACTGCGGTTGCCCGTGGTTATAAGAAAAACGCAGGCAAAGCGCCTAAAGGTATTCAGGCATTTATTGAGCCCATTATCGTATTTGTACGCGATGAAGTGGTGAAGCCTAATATTGGTCCTAAGTACGAAAAGTATCTGCCTTACTTATTGACACTTTTCTTTTTCATCCTTTTTGGTAACCTGCTTGGCTTGTTGCCAGGTGCTGCCAACCTTACAGGTAATATTGCGGTAACAGCCGTTTTGGCTATAGGTACATTCATCATTACCAATGTGAGCGGTAACAAGGGCTATTGGGGTCACATTTTCTGGACACCCGGTGTGCCGCTGCCTTTGCGCATTGTTATTCTGCCGGTAGAAATCATCGGTATCATTACCAAGCCCATCTCGCTAATGGTTCGTTTGTTTGTGGCCATTACAGCAGGGCACATTGTATTGTTGAGCTTGATTTGTTTGGTGTTTGTATTTGGTAGTGTTTACGTTGGTATAGGCTCATCACTGATTGTGATGTTCATCAACTTAATTGAATTATTAGTGGCGGGTATTCAGGCGTATGTATTTACCCTTTTCTCTTCATTGTATATAGGAATGGCCATTGCTGAGCATGCTCACGATGATCATCACTAGAATTGGCTTTTTGTTTCACTTTAAATAAATAGTTTATGTTGTTAGCACTTTTAGCAGACATGAGTCTTGCAGTAATGGGCGCTGGAATCGGTGCCGGTCTTGTAGCAATTGGCGCAGGCCTTGGTATCGGTAAAATTGGTGGTGCCGCCATGGAAGGTATGGCACGTCAGCCAGAAGCTTCTGGAAAAATCCAGGGAGCTATGCTTGTTATCGCAGCTCTTATTGAGGTGGCAGCGCTTTTCGG
>JALHOT010000009.1:0-115000 GCA_022842845.1 Cyclobacteriaceae bacterium
CTTTCAATACCTTCGCAATTTTTTCCGTTTGCCACAACGTCTTTGGCAAAGCATTGCGAATGAGTTTCATCGTGTCCTCTACATTCGCACTCTTCTTTATCGTAGTATCTTTTTCACCTGGTGGTGGAAAGAGATGATCGAACTCCCTTCCATCCCTCAATCGCCTCTTTCTGTCCGCTACCATACGCCTCTTTCTTTCTTCATCATCTCTTTTGCTGTCATGCAGCCTTTCCTCCGCCCAAAGTGATATTGTCAATTTTTGTGTAGGGTAAACTATCGTTGATTGTTGTTACCGTGTGTACAATCAAGTTGAGCTTACCTGTCTCTCGGTACTCTTTCACAAGTGCTGGAACCGTTGTCGCCAGGCTCAGAAATCCAAGCTTGATTTTTATCGGATCAAGATTGACTTCACTGAATTTTGAAATAGTCAGGTTCACATCTTTTACTTGTGATGATGCTATGGTCTTATCGGCATAAATCATTTTGACAAAAGGATGCTTCACCTGAATACTTCCACCGCTTGGGTTCTTAAGTTTCAAATTGATGGAGAGTTCAATTCCACTCAGACTTATATTGTGAATTGAAACCTTTGTATCAGATTCCAACTCATTTGAAAGTCTATTGAGTTTGAGCAAGTAGCTGCCACCAAAGTAGATGGCTGCTACCGTACCGGCTCCGATCAATATGTGACTACTCTTGATCATTGCGCTTCTTTCTTTTCAAACTCCGTAACTTTAGTGAGGGAGTTCTGAGCTTGATGCCTTTTACTTTTTTCAGCTTTGTGAAATCCTTTACTTTTTCTTTATGCTTAAGCCATAGCGGACTGAAAACATCTGCAATGATTTTAAAAGCAAGACAGATGATACCCCCGACTGTGGCTTGCAGCGCATAGTCCAGAAGAAATAAAAGATTTACATTGGCCAGCAGATTAAATGCTGCTCCGAAAAGAAAGGCAATCCCATTGCCCATTCCATGATTTTGATTTATCGCTGTGTTCATGGGTCAAAGATGTAGCGACCCCAAAGCGCAGGTTAACGATTGTTAACGGTAGTGAACGACTGTGTAACTTTATTAAGCTTTGTGAAGGATTGTATAGGAATGTAAACGATTTTGAATGAATGTTCCGTGTGGAACTAGACACAGTTAATGACAATTCAAGAAGAAATTCTTAAGCTAGATTCTCACACCTTCAACATCCGAGCATTAATAGCTACTACTACCGTGCTCACACTCATTAACACGGCACCCATTGCAGGACTTAGCATGATGCCGTATTGATACAGAACACCGGCAGCCAACGGTAGGGCAATTACATTGTATCCAGTTGCCCACACAAGATTTTGAATCATTTTTCTATAGGTCGCCTTTCCGAAAAGAATGAGGTTTACAACATCTTGCGGATTGCTGTTGACCAATACAATGCCTGCTGTCTCTGCTGCAATATCGGAACCGGAGCCAACTGCAATTCCAATGTTAGCTTGCGCAAGGGCTGGAGCATCGTTTACTCCATCGCCTGTCATGGCTACAAATTCGCCATTCTCCTGGAGGTCCTTTATCTTTTCTAACTTCTGGTGTGGAAGTACTTCTGCGAAGAAACCATCCATACCCAATGTATCGCTTACCTTTTTTGCCACTTCCTTATTGTCACCGGTAAGAAGCAATGTTTTGATACCATTTGTGTGAAGTGTTTTGATTGCATCGGGAGATTCTTTCCGGATTTCATCAGCCAGGGCGATAAAGCCAGCTACCTTTTCTTCAACCAGAACATATACAACAGTTTCGGCTTCAGTCGAACCTGTAATTTGAATGTTCAGGTTATTCTCCTTTAAGTATCCAGGGCTTACTACTTTTATTTGTTTGCCTTCAATAGTTGCCTGAATCCCTTTTCCAGTGATTGCCTGAAAGTTGTTGATGGTGGGCATTTCAAGTTTTAGTTCTTTTGATTTGCCCACTATACCAGTGGCAATGGGGTGCTCAGAGTTTTGTTCTAAAGCCGAAGCCATAGAAAGTACCTGATCTGGTGTATATTTTTCCAGGAGAGATTCATACCGCACCACATTGAATTTCCCAAGCGTTAATGTGCCCGTTTTATCAAATACTAGCGTTGTGATCTTTCTGGAGTTTTCAAAGGCTGTTCTATTTTTAATAAGCAACCCACTTTTAGCAGAAATGGCAGTTGACCTTGCCACTACCAACGGCACTGCCAAACCTAATGCATGGGGGCAGCAGATAACAATTACCGTCACCATTCGTTCCATCGCAAAGGCCAGGTTTTTTCCAATTGTTAGCCATACAACAAAAGTTAAGGCACCAAATACCAGGGCAATGATGGTAAGCCAGCGTGCTGCCTGATCAGCCAGTAATTCCGTTTTGGATTGGCTCTTTTGTGCATCCTGTACTAATTTAATAACCTGCGACAGATAAGAGTCCATACTACCATGTAGCACCTCTACTTTTATTGATCCGTTTCCGTTAATCGATCCTGCTATTACTTTTTCTCCTTTCGATTTTTCGACAGGCTGTGATTCGCCCGTGAGCATGGATTCATTCAAATAGCTACTTCCATCTGAAATGATACCGTCTGCGGCAATCTTCTCACCTGGTTTGATCAGGATGATATCGCCAACGTTCAAATTTTCTGTCTTGATGTCTGTGATTTTATCACCTTGAACTAGGTGAGCTTCGGAGGGCATGAGTTGAACAAGCAATTCCAATTCACGCGAAGCACCCATAATGGATTTCATTTCGATCCAATGACCGAGTAACATAATCAGAATCAACGTGGCCAGTTCCCAGAAGAAGTCCATACCAGTTAATCCAAATACAATAGCTACACTGTAGGCATACGCCACGGTGATGGCTACCGCAACAAGCGTCATCATTCCAAGTGATTTACTCTTGACCTCATCCTTCAGGCCAATGAGAAATGGCCAACCTCCGTAGAAATAAACTACTGTGGATAAAACCATAAGCATATACGAAGAGCCTGTAAACATCCAATGGACTCCAAGCCAATGTTGAATCATGGGTGATAAGGCCATGATGGGTATTGTTAACGCCAGCACCACGTAGAACCGTCTTTTGTATTCATCGATCATTCCGGCATGGTGCGCATGGCCTGACTGATGGGAATGTTGATGCTCATGCCCTGAATGTTCTTCAGCTTTAATTCGAGTGTGCATTTGGTGGCTTTTATGTTGATTATCCAAATGCTCACCTTTTGATTTTGAAAGCGGAACCAAATCCATTCCACACTTCGGGCATTTGCCTGGCTCATCCTTCACCACTTCGTGGTGCATAGGGCAAGTAAACTGGTTATTTAAGTGTTGATGTTCCATTATTTCTAAAGTTATGGATGGCCTATCCTTATTCTTCCTTTTTTAAATTGCACTTTATCTAGATGCCCCATCATCTGTTTATCTGAAGTGATTAGGTGCATGTGTAGATAAGTATCGTGGTGTGTAAAAATTCCTTTATGTGCCGTTGAAAAAAATCCAATTACATCAACTTGTGTATCCGTCAATACAAAGCTTTTTTGTCCTTGATGGGCATCAGCCGGGGAATTGACTGTTGTTCCTTTTGGCAAGTCTACAACGTGAATTGTACCATGTTCGATTTCTCCTGTGAACTGGAACAGAAAGGGTCGATTTACCTTTTTGGTTGTGTGCTCAAGAAATTGCTCTAACTGTTGTGCTGACTGAATGGTGTCTGGTAGTATGACTTCCGCCCAGTTAGGAATATTTGCATAGGCAAAGAATGGAGCACTTATAGCATAGGTTTCTTCGACCTTCATAGTCGAATCGGTTAGCACCGTTGATCTATAAGCCTTCCCATCAACAATCAAGATTTCCCCTGCTAAATATTCAATAGGGCCAAGCCCGAATAAATGTAGCTTATTGGATAGGGTGTCAAGATCAATGTTACCTGAAAGTTTGCCTTTCCACATTACATCTCTCATGGCCCCCACAATCTTCACGTTGCTTAAGCCTTCCTGAGCTGTCGCCTTGCTACAAGCGAAAATTGAAATGGATACCCAAAGAAATACTGAACAAATTTTCATCGTCTTACTGCCTTGTTAATACCAACTTTACACTCATATCTACATCATCGTAAACCAGCTTGTCGCCCAGGTTTTCAAAAAATGACTGCGAACCAAACTTCACATCATACTTACTTCGGTCAAATACCAGGGTGGCTTCAGCAATGGTTTGATTGCTTGTTGTATTGATCTTTGCAGTAAACGTGATAGAACTTGTTTTTTCCTTAATGGTTAGATTTCCTGTTACAGTATATTCGTTTGTTGATTTCGGTTCTACCTTGGTGATGACAAACTTTGATGTAGGAAAGCGTACTACGGAAAAAAAATCTTCCGATTTTAAATGATCTACCAGACGTCTGTTTGATTTTTCATCTGTAATATCAGCACAGGTAATGCTGGTCATGTCCATTTCAAAGGTGCCACCGGTTAGTTTATTTTTATTGAATGTTAGATGTCCTGCTGAAAGTTGTATTTGCCCGTAGTGTTCACCACCCAATTTTTTCCCCGTCCACTCCAGTGTACTTTTCTTCAGATCGATGTCAGTTTTTCTGGTGTTTCCTTGGGCAAACGAAGAAAGTGACAGTAATGCAAATAGTGTGATAGATACAAGCTTCTTCATTTTACTTTTTGCCGGTTTTCGTTTCCCATTCATTACGCAGTTTCTCGTTTGCTGCGATAACCTGATCAAGTTTTTTTGTTGTGGCCAATTCGGTGGAGGCTTTCAATGTTTTAATAGCCGCTGCATAGTCATTCATCGCGGCTTCAATCTTTGCTTGCAGTTGAAGATATGCAGCATCCTGCGCTTTGCTGTTGGCTATTTGAACCCACGCATAAGCCTGCTTCAAATCCTTATTGTTGTTGAAGTAGTAAGAACTAGATTGATAGAAAAGACTAGCGCGGTCTTCTTTCTTTACATTAATCCGATCATTGATCTCTGCCATTACTTTTTCGTCCACGTTCATTTTAATGGTGAGCTTCACCTGTGTATTCTCCCACAGTAAAAACAATCCTGCTTCTTCTTTGGTGAAGTCATTTACTTCAATGGTAAATGTTTCGTAGTACCGTGATGATTTCTCAGGCTTTACCGTAAAGCGAACCAGGTCTTGCTCTTGCGTGTAATCGGAAGTACCGTGCATTTCAGTAGCCTTGTTGATCACGATTGTCCATTCATTCTGGTTTGGAATGGTGAAGAAAGAGTATGTACCCCCTGGAATATCGTTGCCATTTAGCTTTACGGCTTCAGAAAATCTAATCGTGGTTGCATCGTGTGCACCTGTTCGCCACATCTCTCCAAAAGGAACAATACCTCCGAAAATTACTCTGCCACGGGCGCTGGGGCGAGAGTATTTTACCTCCACCTCTCCAAAGCCAATCTGCTGTTTAAATGCAGCATCTGTACTAGCTGGTGGTAAATTAAGCTGTGCCCTTACGGAAACAGAATATACGAGTGCAATGGCGATGACTATTATAATTCTTTTCATATTGGTTGGTTGAATTTATTTGGTAAAAATCTTTTTGAGGGTGCGCGATGAAATGGTATATAATACAAAGCCCGACATTACTGTGAGTAGCCCGAATACAGAGAGTATTTTCAGCAACCAGTTGTTAAAATTGTCGCGTCCGGCATAGTCCATTGTATGGAACATCCATAGAAAGTCAAATGCCCGCCATTGGTCGTGTCGAATGGATTGAAAGGTTCCGAGTTCTGCACTTATATATACAGTGCAATCGGGATTCTTAAAACTTACTGCCCAAGCAGGTAAAGGCTTCTCTCGGTATTCATGATGACCATCAGCCTGATCCAATAAGAGCACCTCACTTACCTCTGCTCCTTGCACGACTTGTTCTTTCGCTACAGCAATTCCTTCTTCTTTGGTCAATGATTGTTTCACTTCGCCTGTAACTGCATCGGCCAAAGCATAGTGCACGTGGTGATGCATTCCCTCACCGATATGACCTGAAAAATAGGCAATCTGATAAACAGGCTTGTTGAGTATGCGAATAAGGTGGACGGAGTGAATTGAATCAATAGTTTGCGTTTGCTTCAGTTTTTGAATAGCATCCGTAGGCGAAACAGTTGAAACATCAGCAGAAAGAAAAGCTGGCGATTTTCGCAGATGGTCGCCATGCACGTTATCTATGTCGCTCCAGCTAAAAAAAAGGCCACTGATAGTCCAGCCTAAGAACTGAATGCCAATGAATAGACCAAGGTAACGATGGATTCTGCGGATGAACAGATTTTTATTTTTAATCATAACTTCAGTGCGGTTTAAGGATGGTGATCCATTTCTAAATATTTACCAGGGGATTTATGCTCAACGGCATTTATCTCTCATTTTTGTGGATTTTAACAAATTCGATGTGATTTTCCTTCGATTCGAAATAGCATACCTTGCCAGACCTGTCGGGGTGCATGCAGATAAACGCTTTTGCCTTACTGATTCGATTATTGCTGACCGGATCAATTGCGTAACGTTCTACTTCGCTTAGTTGAATTGTTGATATGCAAGGCTGACTACAAGCGTAAAAGTTGCCCTCCTGATTAGGCACTAACATTTGCTCATGTCCATTCATGAATGCATTGGTGGCCATACAAACTTTGTTAGGGTCAATCAGTTTTTCAATGCCAGGATGTGATGCTTTATAGTCATTCTTCTCCTCGGCACCTTCTTTCTCGTACTTGTAAATGCCAATCACTGCCCAGGTTAGTGGGATAATCAACGCCAACACACCAAAGGAATTCAGCAGGATATTTCTCCGTTTTTCCTTTTGGTGCTTTCTGCCAGATGCACTTTGTTTCACACGTTTAATTTTCATTGGCATCTACTGTGGTTATGGTTTGCGCGAGGAGTTGTGCATGTGCACAATTTTCCATGTGCCATTTTCCTTTTTCAAAAAAGAAGACGCCACGCCTTTCCGTTTGATTTCGGAGTTGTCCTTCTTCAACACAATCGTGTAGTTGTAGGTCTCCACGGCAAAAGCATAATCACCAGTAACTGTTACTGTCACGTTGTAAGGATCAAATTTGAAAGACGCAAAGTCGCCCAACTCAGGGCCGATATGATGGGCAAGATAATCCTGATACGTGCCCTCTACTTTACCTGATTCAATAATCTGGCTGTTGGCGACAAACAACACGTCTGTCCCTTTTACATCCAATTTTTCAAGAGCGCTTTTATAAGATGATAAAACTTCTTTTACTTTCTGCTCATCTGTCTGCGCGAAGACGAATCCAGAAAACAAAAGGAAGACAAGTGATACAAATAGCTTTCTCATAGTTGATTCTTTACGGTTATTGAATCGTTTCCTTCACACTGCCGCATTTTAACATCTTATCACCGAAGTAGGGATTCTTGATCTGCTTTTCGTTCGATAGCCAGTAAGCGCCTTCGTTACCATTGGCCATTGGGCAGTATTCCAAATACAATGCACCTGTCGAGAGTTGACCGCCTTTAACCAGTGTGGCCATTTCGTTACTTACCGTACTAAATATCTGACGCTGTTCGTCTAAAGCATTTGTACTTGCCAGCTTTGTGGTTGCTGCAAGTGCATCGGCAGAACCCTTTACGCCCTTTAGTGACTTCTGAAGTTCGCCAGCTGCTTTTTTTGCTTCATCGGCATTGGAAGCAACCAAAGCATCTTTCAATTTTAAATACAGTGTGTATGCATTGCCGAGTTTAGCATCTTTGAAAGTTGCTGCTGTTGTTTGTGCTTTGGCCTGATCGTGACCAGCATGGTCGTGTTGTGCGAAAGCGATTGTGCAGCTTAGTACAAGCGCAAGTGTAATCCATTTGGTTTTCATAGTTGTATTTGTTTAAAGTGTTTTAAATAATTTCAAAATTCAGCATCATGCCATCGTCTTCATGTTCCAGGTTGTGACAATGAAAAACAAAGACTCCAGTATAAGTGGGAAAGGTCATAATTACCCTAACCTTTTCGCCTGGCATTAATAGTACTGTATCTTTCCAACCCTTTTCAGTAGCGATCAGATTTCCTCTGCCACCCGTGCGTTCCAATATTTGAAATTGTACGCCATGTATGTGCATGGGGTGAATTTCATCACCCATCCGGTTATCGAATTCCCATATCTCAGTTGTGTTGGCTTGAACGGTTTCATCAATTCTATCCATCTCAAAAGTTTTACCTCCGATCGAGTGCCTGCCCATGCCTCCATGCCCACCCATACCACCGACCAGCGCAGCAATGTCGAATGTGCGGGTAGTAACTGCCGAGGCAGTAGGAATGACGTTTATTGTTGAAAGATTTGTAGGAAGAGTAAATGCAGGTGCAGTCGCTTGCTCCACTACAAACTTCATGATGTTGTATTGTTGTCTGCCTTGTACATTATATTGACTGAACTTTTTACTCAGCAGGTATACCGATTGACCGAGTGCTAACCCCGAAAAATCAATCAGCACATCGGCACGTTCTCCGGGCGCGAGCATGAGACTGTTTAAGCTTTCAGGAGTAGTCAGCAATCCCCCATCCGCACCAATCACATAAAATGGCATTCCATTAGAAAAGGCAAGGTTGTAGACGCGGGCAGTTGAGCCGTTCAGGAACCTCAATCGATGCCAACCCTTCGCCACACTTGCATATGGCGCATAAGTTCCATTAACAATAATTTGTTCACCCAAATATCCCGTCATGATTTCATCTTGACTTGGTGAATAGTCAAGGGAAGAACCAGAGAAACGTTTATCCTGAATAATAAGGGGAATTTCAAAATCGCCAGTCGGAAGATTAAGTGCAGCTTCTTCACTGTCTGTGACAATAAACATTCCGGCCAATCCCATGAACACTTGTCGTGCAGTAGCTTCGTGTGGATGTGGATGATACCAATACGTTCCCGCACGTTGATTAATGGGAAGTGTATAGGTGAATGAACCACCTGCTGCAATCAGATCCTTTGGGTGGCCATCCATATCTTCAGGCACAATCAATCCATGCCAATGTATATTTGTCTCTTCTCCCAAATTGTTTTGTACCTGAACGCTCGCTGTTTCGCCACGAGTAGCTTTTATGGTGTTACCCAGCAAGCCATTTCTATAGGAAAGGATAGAGGAAGAAGAACTATTAAGTAGCTGTCCAGTTGTTGTCTGCACAATTAGTTGTGTATTACCTTCTACAACTACTGGTTTAAATAGTGGTTGAGTAAAATTTCCTTCTACAATCCAGTTAGCCTCACCCATCATATCTTCTTCGGTATGGCAGGCACTAAGTAACAACGATGAACCCGCCCATGCTGTCATAGCCGAAAGTCCTGTCTGTTTGATGAATTCTCTTCTTTTCATAGAATAGCTTGATTAGATTTTTGTGCACTGAAAATTCGTACAGTACCCACCATTGTTTTGAAAACTCCTGTTTCGTCTACTTTCAGAAAGCCTGTTTCACGAAGAGCAGCAGGCAATACATTTTTTACACTGTCTTGCGTAGTCTCGAAGCCATCCAAAAGCTGAATAGTATAAAAGCCGGTTCGCTGTAAGACATTAGCAGGCTTGGCAAAATCTGCAATATTAACCGTACCTGAAGGTTTAAGTACTCGCAGAATTTCTTCCAAGGCACCGTATTTTTGGCGTAAGGTGAGGTGATGAAAAACCAGGCTTGACATAACCTTATCAAAAGAGTTATCAGGATAGGGTAGCCTATGTCCATGGTACAGCTTTGCTTGAATGGTTAATCCGGCTCCCGCTACTTTCTTCTTTGCTATTGAGAGAATCTTTTCATCGATGTCTACACCATAAAATTCTGAATGGCTATGTTTTAGAGCAGCCATGATGGATAGTGTTAACGATCCGCAGCCAAAGTCAAGCACTTTATCGTTTGCTTGAATATTCATCTGATTGATCAATGCGCTTTTGAACTTTCGTTCCGGCATGGTTAGTTGAAGTACCGGATCATAAATTCGAGTCAACCAATCATATTTGAGAGCAGGTATATAGTTTTTACTATCGGGCATACCGGGTTGTTTCAATGTTACTTCAACTTCTCTTTCACTTCTCCGCACGTAAGCATTTTGTCACCAAAATACGGGTTGCGGATTTTGTCGTCATTGCTCAACCAAAACGCACCCTGGTTGTTGAACGCCATCGGGCAAAACTCATAATAGGCATTGGTGCCACCTAAACCGTAGGCCTTAATGCTCTTATACAGATTATCCGAGAGTGTGCTAAATCCTTCGCGCTGAACTTCAATATCATCTGTTGCCTGAATAGACTGGAGTGAGGTGTTAAGTCCGCTTACGAAATTCATCCAGTCGTTATGCGCAGCACCGGTTAGTAATTTCATATCCACCTTACCAATAGCGGCAAGTGTAGAACCCGCTTCTGCTTTTATCTTGTTGACATCAGAAGAGACTAAGGCTTCCTTTAGTGTGATATAAGATGTAAACACGGCTGCCAATTGCTGCTGAAAAGCGACATCAACCGTAAATGTTGGTTCAGTTGCTTCGGCATAGTTTGATGTGCTGGATACGTGTTGTGTGCTGTCCTGATGTTCATGCGTATCGTGATTGTGAGCATCGGCTGATTCTTTTTTACTGCCGCAATTGAATAGGATAAATGAACCAGCAGTAAATAGGAGTGAAGCGAGAATTGATTTTGTTTTCATAGTTGTTGGTTTGTTATGTGATTAATTAAGGTTTAAAAGTTTAAATTGACTTAGAGCGGTGATAAGGATAATGACGGAAATGATGATATAAAGGCCACGCCTCGCCCATTTGGCAAGGGGGCAAGGTTTATTTTCAAATGCTGGTTTACAACACTCCTTCATATTATCTAATGAGTATGACCCGCCATTGGGTCTGTGCCTTTCTTTAAAATCAATTCTGAATACAGTAGGTATGCACCACTAACGGCAACAATTTCATTTTCCTCAAGACCGAATGTGATTTCAACTTGCTCAAAATTCTCCACACCAATTTTTACCATTCGCGGCACGAAGGTGTTTTGTTCGGATTGCACATATACGTGTGTTCCGTTGCCGTCTCGTATAATAGCGTCCACCGGAATAGCCAGTGCTTTACGCGATGAGTGCGTGAAGAGTACCTGTGCCTGCATACCCGGTTTGAAACGCAAATCTGAATTGCTCAAAGAAGCACGCATCACCGTGATTTGTGAATTCGCATTGTACTCTGGACTCAAGAAATTTACTGTTGCTATTATTGATTCTGATTCAAATCCACTAACACGAACACTGATTTTGTCACCCACTTTAATGAAGCGTGTTTCGCTTGGATAGAGTTCCGCTTCTAGCCATAGAGAAGTAATGTTCTCAATACGGTAGAGTCTATCACCCTCATTTACATACTGACCTTCGGCCACAGCAATCTCTTCTATGACTCCACTTGTTGGAGCAAGAAACGTGATGCGTTGCTGCACAGATTTGACTGTTGCCAATTGTTCCACCTGTTTCTTAGTGAGACCGTAAAGAAAGAGTTTGCTTTCGGCTGCTTTTAAGAAACCTTCGTATCGCTTTTCTACTTTGCCGAGTGTTTCATATTGCTCTAAAGCCAAAAGGTATTCTCGCTGAAGCGTCAATAGGGTTTCACTATAAATTTCATAAAGTGGTTCACCTTGCTTTATCAAACGACCTGTTTCTTTGATAAAAAGCTTTTCGATTCTACCTGTTGTGCGGCTACTGGTAATGGTTGTCTTATCTTCATCCACCTTAAGCCTGGCATTTACGACTAACATTTGACCAATGGGCTTAATAGACACTTTTTGCGTGGTGATGTTGGCGAGTTTTATCTGACTATCAGTTAACATCAAACTATTATCGTCTCCGGTGCTAGCCGTCATAGGAACTAAGTCCATGCCACATACAGGGCAAGACCCCGGCCCGTCTTGCACTACATTAGGATGCATTGGGCAAGTGTATTTTGTTGCAGTACCTTCCTGTGCGACAGTATGATTGCTGTGGTCTTCTTTTTTCTCGCTGGTACAAGCAGAGAGGATAGAGCCAACCAAAAAAATATATACTCCAATCTTTGTCATGGCTATTTCGATTTTATAAAACTTTCACTGTCTACCATATACTGTGCATTTACGGCTACTTCATCTGATGAAGCAAGCCCCTGCTTCACTTCGATTAAATCATTGGTACGAATGCCTGTAATTATTTTCTTTGGCTTAAACACCCCTCGCTCTTTTACAAAAGCAATTTTTTCCATACCCATGTCGAGTATGGCTTCTTTTGGCAACCACAAGGTTTCGCTGGTTTGAAATTTCAGTGTGGCTGAAACCAACTGACCGATGCGTAACCCTTCGGTATTTCGTACATACACTCTCACTTTTACAAACTCCTCACCGTCCGAAAAAAATGGTTGAACAAAATCTATCTTTGCTTCTTCGATCTTGTCATTACCCATAACAAGTAAAATTTCGTCACCTGATTTTACAGAGCCTGCCTTCGAGATAGCAATGTTAAGTTCTACACGCAGGGCTGATGTGTTTACAACTTTAAACAAAGCCTGACCTGTGGTTACATAGCTGCCTTCCCGAATCAACTCTGCATTAAACTGTGGACTGGATGGCGCAACAGTCTGCGGGGTAGACCCCATACCAGCATCACCCATACCTCCACCCATTGACGAAGCGGTTGAGGTAGATGCCGTGCTTATTGCTGGTGCCGGTTGATTTTCACTGATCACATAACCATCATAGCCACTGAAAATGGAGAATGTGTATACCGCTTCTTTTCGCGCAATAACTTCATCCACTTGCTTTTCGGAAGCTCCCAATAGAAGCAACTTGCTTTTAGCTGAACGAATCAACTCCTCATTGCTCTTATCGTTCTCCGTCAGGTAAAGAAGCTCGCGTTGTGCAGTTAGCAGTTCGGGGCTATAGATGTCAGCAACTTTTTGACCTTTTCGAACAGGTTGAAACGGATACTTCAAATAGACTTTCTCTAACCGCCCATCAATCCGTGCTGGAATGTTGTACACATAGCGTGTGTCGTAGGTAACAACACCCTGCGCCTGTACAGTGGCTGCCACAGACTTATATTCTGCCTTCACTGTTTTGATGGATGCGACAACCGCTTCGTTAGGCGATTTTATCAAACGCGCCAGGTCTTCCGTTATTTCTACCTCTTCGCCAGGTCTTGCTTTGCGCACCAAATCCATACCACACACAGGGCATGTGCTTGGTCTGTCAGATACTACTGTTGGGTGCATGGGGCAGATGTAAGTATCTACATTCTCTGCCTGCTTATCAGTTGAACAGGCTGTTGCAAAAAGCAGCAACAAAACTGATAACTGGCAAATGAAAAAAGTCAATCTATTTCTCAAGTTCTTTTTCATAGGTTACTATCATGTTATAGTACTCTTCCATTTTTTCAAGGTATTGCATCTGCGCCATGTTCAGCGCCTCCCAGGCATCGATTACAATGGGCAGTTGTTCGCGGTTTTCTTCGTAGGCAAGCATCAGCGTTTCATAGTTCTTGCGAAGTGCCGGTATGATCTTAGTATCATAATTAGTCAACTGTTCCTGCATCCTGTTCAATTGCGCAGCCATACCAGCTAACATTCCTCGTGCTTCAATCAAGATGGCCTCGCGACCGCGCTTCATCGCTTCAATGTCATATTGCATTCCGCGTGTTTCCGACTTATACATTTTAGATGACCACGGTGCAATAGGTATAGATACCATTGCCATTGCCGTGAACTGCGTTGGCATGTTGCCCAATGGTTGCATGTGATCAAAGCGAATTTTAAAATCAGGCTTCCCTTGTGATTGTTGCACCTTTTGATTGAACCTCATCACATTAATAGTTTTGTCGATTTGCTTTACATCACTTCGCTGATTACCGAGAGCAGCGGTATCGTACATAAGCTGATCAGCTTCGAATGAAATTTGGGTAGTTGTATCTACTTCTATTGGGGTATCATGTGGTATATTCATGAGTCCTTTCAAGCGAAAACGCCTCTCTTCAATCTCACCAAGTGTCATGGTTTGCATGTTCTTCACTTCATATAAGCGACCTTCCGCTTTATAAATATTTCCCAAGCTTCCTTGGTTATATGGATAGCGAATTCGCGAAATCTTTACCATTAATTCCATGATGCGCTCGTTCTCCTTTAGGATACTCATTTTCTTTTCGGAGACCAGCCATTGATAGTAGAGCGATTTTGCTTCTGACCTGAGCATGTTGAATTGCTTTGCCCGACCTTGCTCTTCCACCGAAGCCCGCGATGCGAAGTAGTTTTTGTTAGCATTCAATTTGGCCGGGTTAGGGATGTCTTGTTCAAAAGAAATCATTACTGAACCTTTGTCACGTTCATCCATTTGCATCTGGCCTGGGTAAGGAGTCATAAACGTTCCTGCACCTACCATTGGTGCCATCCAACTTTTTGCACCTTCCGTGTAGATGTTTAATGCTTTCACCTTGTTGTCATACTCCTGGAGCATGGGGTTGCGTAGGTCGATGGTACGCAATACACTGTCCAGGCTAATCACCTGAGCATTGCCCGTGGTGACTAACCCGAAACAGATCCCTGTAAACAGTATCGTTATTTTAGTGATGGACTTCATAAACTTCCATTTTTCCGAATTTTCTGAGTTCATATTCTTTAGTCATCAAAAAGATGAGTGGGGTTACTAGCAAAATGTGTGTAGAGGATGTGAGCACACCGCCAATCATGGGTAACACGATGGGCTGCATTACATCACTGCCCACACCGGTTGCCCATAGTACAGGCACCAGGCCAAACAAGGCCACGCATACGGTCATTATTTTTGGACGAAGACGCTTTGCGGCACCAGCAATTACATACTCCTTTAGTTCTTCCATTGAAATGGTTTCGCTAGAGTTGCCCCGAAGTTTCACCAATTGTTGCATGGCATCGTTTAGATAGATCACCATCACCACACCTGTTTCTACTGCAATACCAAATAAGGCAATGAAGCCTACGGCTACGGCCACAGACAAATTCACGCCATAGAAGTACACCATATAGGCTCCGCCAATCAACGCAAAGGGCACTGTAATCAAACTGAAGAATGCCTCGCGAATGGATTTGAAGGCGAGGTAAAGGGAAACAAAAATGATAAGTAGTACGATGGGCAAAATCATCATTAATGTTTGTTGTCCGCGAATCAGGTTTTCATACTGTCCGCTCCATTCTACATAATAGCCATTTGGCATAGTCCCCATTTTTGAGTTTAGTGTTTCAATAGCCTCCTTCACAGTGCTGCCCAAATCGCGGTCGCGTACATTAAAGAGTACAGCCCCTCGCAGCATGGCGTTTTCGGAGGTAATCATCGGTGGTCCGTTTTCAAATTTTATGGTAGCAACAGAAGAAAGTGGAATGGTTCCTAACGCAGGGGTTTTAATAGGTATTCTATTGAATTGCTCAATGCTGTTTCGGTAATCTTGTGCAAGTCTTACGCTGATGGAAAATCTTTGGCGACCTTCTATAGTTTGGCCGATGGGAGAGCCACCAATGGCAGATTCTACAATCATGTTTACATCGTTCACGCTTAATCCATAACGACCAAGTGCTTCGCGATTAATGTCAATCGTCAAGTACTTTCCGCCTGTTATGGGGTCTACATATAAATCCTTTACTCCTGGAATTCCTTCTAACGCAGTCTTTACTCGCTCTGATAAAACATAGATGCTGTCCAGATTTTGGCCATATACCTTCACTCCTACATCGGTACGAATGCCCGTAGCGAGCATGTTAATACGATTGATAATAGGCTGTGTCCAGCCGTTTACAACGCCTGGTATTTGCATCTTGGCATCTAGCTCATTAACAATATCCTTTTTGGTTATACCCTCGCGCCATTCCGATTTTGGCTTGAGCATGATAATGGTTTCGATCATGCTGATGGGTGAGTTATCGGTGGCCGTGCTGGCGCGACCTGCTTTGCCTAAGACCTTGTCAACTTCGGGCACGGATTTGATAATCTTATCCTGCACCTGAAGTATTCGTTTGGCTTCTTCATTTGAAACATCGGGTAGTGTTACAGGCATGAACAAAATGGATTGCTCATCCAAAGGGGGCATGAATTCTGAACCGAGGCTCATCAGCAGCGGAACACTTACCAACAAGGCAAGTATATTGATCCCAATCGTTGTCTTGCGCCACTTCATACAGGCACGTATGATGGGTTCGTATATTTTTTCGAGAAAGCGGTTGATGGGATTCTTACTTTCATCTGCGAACTTCCCTTTCATAAAAAAGGAAATGATGACGGGTGCCAATGTTACTACCAGCAGTGCATCTACCAACATGATAAATGTTTTGGTATAGGCGAGCGGATGGAATAATTTACCCTCCTGGCCAGTGAGCATAAACACCGGAAGGAAGGATGTAATGATGATAATCGTGGAATAGAACACCCCGCGAGAAACCTGCTTGCTTGACTTTTCTATTATGTCAAGCCGTTCCCGTTCATCAATTCTATTATAGTTGCGCGAAAATAATTTTTTAATCATAGCTTATTTCTTTTCTTCTGGGTTCAGTTCAACAAAGCGATGCGACAGGTTTTTGTAGGAGTTCTCGGCCATGATAATTCCATTATCTACAATAACACCAATAGCCAACGCGATACCCGTTAAGGACATAATGTTGGAGGTAATGCCAAAAGCATTCAGAAGAATGAAACTCGTAGCAATCGTAATGGGAATCTGGATGATGATGCTGGCTGCACTCCGCCAGTGAAATAAGAAGATGATAACAACCAACGACACTACAATCATTTCTTCGATGAGCGTTGTTTTGATTGATGAAATTGATTCTTCAATTAGCTCACTACGATCATATACAATATTGAACTTCATACCGTTCGGGAGTCCTTTCGCCACTTCGTCCATTTTTTTCTTCACGACTTTAATCACCTCATCCGCATTTTCGCCATAGCGCATAACCACAATGCCCCCCACTACCTCGCCTTCTCCATCCTCATCAAAAATACCGAGACGTGTTTCACCTGTCATTTGTACAGTAGCTACATCTCGTACTTTTATTGGTGTTGCGTTAACTGTTTTGAGGGATATGTTTTCAATCTCCTCCACAGACTTGAGGTAGCCTGTGGTTTTGATGATGTAACCGATGTCATTGATTTCGAATTTACGTCCGCCCGCTTCGTTGTTATTATTGCGCACTGCCTGAATAACCTCAGGTACCGACAGATTGTAGTAGATGAGTTTGTTGGGATTGAGTGTTACCTGATATTGTTTTTGGAACCCACCGAAGGAGGCGATCTCGCTGACACCCGGCACATTCTGCAATCCGAATTTTATGTACCAATCCTGTAGGGCGCGTTGTTCTCCTAAATCCAAACCTGGTGCATCCAGTGTGTACCATAGAATATGACCAACGCCAGTTCCATCTGGACCAAGTGTGGGTGTAACACCTTGTGGCAACAAGCGGGTAGCATAATTCAGTCTTTCCAACACCCGCTCACGTGCCCAGTATACATCAGTTTCGTCATTGAAAATCACATAGACAAAACTCATCCCGAACATGGATGAACCGCGTACATATTTAACCTGCGGCAGACCTTGCAGGTTGGTGACCAGCGGATACGTAATCTGGTCTTCCATAATCTGGGGGCTGCGCCCCATCCATTCGGTGAACACAATCACCTGGTTTTCGGACAAGTCAGGAATGGCATCAATTTTATTGATGCGCACAGAATAAATTCCCCAGGCAAACAAGCCAATGGCAACCAATAGTACGAGAAAGCGGTTGCGAAGGGAGAATGAGATTAATCCTTCAATCATGATGTAGAAACTTAAGAGAAATTGAAAATCAATAGCCGCTTACTTAAAAGGCGGGCATAGGAAGAGCAGATTGCTCTTTAAAAGGGAGAGAAAATCAAATAAGGAAAACCTGGTGGGTAACCGTCAGGTCACACGCTCGCAATGGAGTGTCGTAATTGAAGTGTTTTACCTTCGATAGGTAATTAACAGGGATAATCTCAGAGAGAATGATAACAGGTGAAGCAAGAGCCACAAAAGAAATTGAAGGAACGCTTACTTCCGAGAAAGAAGCATTGAAATCCTCTCCTTCGTGCACGATTGCTTCATCATCGCAGCAAGGAACTTTTTCATGACGGTGGCAGGGAGGAAGATTTCTTTCTTTTTCGCAGCCTTCCGCTTTAGAGAATAAAGCAATGTTCTCAATCTTACCACTGCAAATATGCAGACCAACCATAAAACTGGTGGACGACAAGAATACCAGCAGTGCTAGAGTAACGGATGCTATGGTGCGGAAGCCTTTCATTGTTGTCTCAAATGTAACGGAATTTTCTTGGATTTGGGTTTGCGTAATTCAGGTTATTATTTGCGCAATCCTCGAAATTGAGTTGATTTAAGCAAATCTTTAGTGCATCGATTTCAAAAGCTACTCAATTTGCAACCCTATTGCATGGTTTTTTCGTTTATGTTTGTGCTGTGAGAGTAATACGCTTTCTTTTTGCCATGTACGTTCTTGCGCTGTCGGTTTATCCATGCAGCGACAAGGAGACGTGCGCAGATGAGTTAAAGACAAGTAGTATCGCGATAAATGTGGACGACCATAATCATAGTGATAGTGAAATGGATTATTGCACGCCCTTCTGCATTTGCTCCTGCTGTGCCGCACAAATTCAGCTCAATCAACTTTCGGACGTTTCCCTCTCAAATCCGATCCATAATACGCAGGTACTAACCCTTTACTTCGAAAAACCTTTGCTCAACAACGCCAAGGCTATCTGGCAACCGCCTAAACTTGCCTAATACTTCCCTTACGGAATAACGTCCCCGTTATTCTGACAATCTGATTTTTATATTTAAAGTTTGCGCTATACGCAAAGAAAGCATCGTTCACTATTCTGAACGACAATAGACATTTTAGAATTTAATCAGGCATTTCATCCTTTATCAATTCTAATAGCATTTATGTTAGACAAGATCATTCAATACTCAATAAAAAATAAACTGGTGATTGGCTTACTCACACTGGCATTGGCTGGATGGGGAACGTACTCACTCACGCAGTTACCCATCGATGCCGTACCAGACATTACCAATAATCAGGTGCAGGTTATCACACTGAGTCCTTCGCTGGCTGCACAAGAGGTGGAGCGACTTATCAGTTTTCCGGTAGAGCAAACAATGGCTACTATACCAGAGATAAAAGAGATCCGAAGCATGTCGCGTTTTGGTCTCTCAGTAGTCACCATTGTTTTCCATGACAATATTGATGTGTATTGGTCGAGGCAGCAGGTGAATGAACGCCTTGCAGAAGCACGAAACCAGATACCTGCTGGAATCGGAAATCCAGAGATGGCTCCAATCACTACAGGTCTTGGTGAAATTTATCAGTACCTCATTCGTCCGGAAAAAGGATATGAAGAAAAGTACGATGCTGCCGAACTGCGAACTATTCAGGATTGGATAGTGCGAAGGCAATTGTTAGGTACACCAGGCGTTGCAGATGTTAGCAGTTTTGGTGGATTTCTGAAACAATATGAAGTAGCCTTAGACCCCGATAAACTAAGAAGTTATAATCTGAGCATCGCAGATGTTTTTACTGCTTTGGAAAAAAATAATCAAAACACTGGTGGAGCATACATTGACAAAAAACCCAATGCCTGGTTCATTCGCAGCGAGGGTTTAATAAGTTCCATAGAGGACATTGGGAAGATTGTGGTGAAGAATACTTCTGGTGGTCTTCCTATTCTCATTCGCAATGTAGCCGAGGTGCGCTTTGGTGCTGCCAATCGTTACGGTGCCATGACTTACAACAGCGAAGGCGAAGTCGTAGGTGCCCTTGTGCTGATGTTGAAAGGGGAAAACTCCAATGCTGTTGTTGCAAGGGTAAAGGAGCGGATGGAACAAATAAAAAAGACTTTACCGGAGGGTGTAGTTATTGAACCCTTTTTGGATCGAAGCAATTTAGTGAATCGTGCTATTGGAACGGTGGAGAAAAACCTGATTGAAGGTGCGTTGATTGTCATCTTTGTGCTGGTGCTTTTCTTAGGTAATCTTAGAGCGGGATTAATTGTAGCTTCTGTAATTCCACTGGCGATGTTGTTTGCAGTCTCGCTCATGCACTTGTTTGGTGTGTCTGGAAATTTGATGAGCCTCGGTGCCATTGATTTTGGATTGATTGTGGATGGTGCCGTAATTATTGTAGAAGCAACCATGCACCAACTCGGCCTGAGAAGCATATCACGCAGGATGACACAAGAGGAGATGGATATTGAAGTGTATGATTCTGCATCCAAAATCAGAAACTCGGCTGCCTTTGGTGAAATTATTATCCTGATTGTTTACTTACCGATACTTGCGCTTGTTGGCATTGAAGGAAAAATGTTCAAGCCAATGGCGCAGACCGTGAGCTTTGCTATACTCGGTGCTTTTATTTTTTCCTTGACTTATGTGCCTATGATGTCGGCACTCTTCCTAAGTAAGAACCCACAACACAAGCGTAACTTCTCTGATAAGATGATGGACTTCTTTCAGCGTCTGTATCAGCCCATCATCAATGGTGCATTGAAAAGAAAAATGTTGGTGATTGCCATAGCCGTTGTACTCTTCGTTGGAAGTTTGTTCCTATTCGCGAACATGGGAGGGGAGTTTATTCCCACGCTCGAAGAAGGCGACTTTGCTGTAGAAACCCGCGTGCTGACAGGAAGTAGTCTTACGCATACAGTGGATGCTTCTTTAAAAGCAGGAGAAATACTAATGCGTGAATTTCCGGATGAGGTGAAGGAGGTGGTAGGTAAAATAGGTGCAGGAGAAATTCCAACTGACCCCATGCCAATTGAAGCGTGTGATTTGATGGTGATTCTGAAAGATAAAAGTGAATGGAAAAAGGCAGATAATCGCGAGGAACTAGCTGAGAAAATGGGTGAAGCATTGGAAGCAATACCCGGTGTAAATTTTGGGTTTCTTCAGCCGATACAAATGCGCTTTAATGAATTGATCTCTGGTGTACGGCAGGATGTAGCTGTAAAAATATTTGGAGAAGACCTCGATGTACTTACAGGTTTGTCAGAACAAATTGGGGGCATTGCATCCAGCATTGAGGGTGCGCGTGACCTGTATGTTGAAGAAGTTACGGGGCTGCCTCAAATAGTTGTGCATATCGACCGCGATGAAGTGGCCAGATTCGGATTGGATATTGAAACCATTAACCAAGCTATAAGCACCGCTTTTGCGGGGCAAAGCGCGGGTGTTGTCTATGAAGGAGAAAAGCGTTTTGATCTTGTAGTCCGGTTAACAAAAGAAAATCGCCAAGGTATTGAAGACGTACAGAATCTTTTTATCACCACACCCAACGGAAATCAAGTACCTCTCGATCAGGTGGCTAAAGTGGAATTCAAACTTGGCCCCAATCAGATACAACGTGAAGATGCCAAGCGAAGAATCATTGTGGGCTTCAACGTGCGGGGTCGCGATGTGGCCAGTATTGTAGAGGAGCTTCAACAAAAAATAGAAAAGCACGTTGATTTTCCTCCTGGATATTATCCTACGTATGGAGGACAATTTGAAAACCTGAAAGAAGCACAGGCAAGACTCTCAATAGCAGTGCCCGTAGCCTTACTTCTGATTTTAATGTTGCTGTTTTTCACCTTCGGTTCGTTTAAACAATCCATCCTTATTTTTATGGCAATACCAATGGCTGCCATTGGTGGCGTGTTCGCTTTATTATTGCGCGGAATGCCCTTCAGTATCTCGGCAGGTATCGGATTCATTGCCCTGTTTGGCGTTGCCGTACTCAATGGCATCGTATTGATAGCCGAGTTCAATCATCTGAAGAAAACTGGACTTACCGATTTGTACGATATCGTAAGAAAAGGAACGAAAATTCGTCTTCGCCCTGTGTTAATGACTGCTGCTGTTGCATCGCTTGGCTTTTTGCCAATGGCGTTGGCTACCAGTGCGGGTGCCGAAGTACAGAAGCCGTTGGCTACTGTTGTAATTGGGGGGCTGATCAGTTCAACGATTTTGACATTAATTGTGCTCCCTTGCCTCTATATCTATTTCGAAAGAATGAATATTTCTATGAAAACTATCAGATTAATTTTAATCCCGATTTTGCTTTCGGTAGGCATTACTGCACAGGCACAAGAGGGAATCAAAGTGGTGAAATTGTATTCAACACACGAAGACTTCGTTGCGGATAAGCCTTCTAAAGTTATTCGCGTGAAAGATTGCAAAGATGCCGTCAAAGAAGAACCTAATGCAAAACTCACCATCAACGGGATTGATGAATCACTCACAGTCCGGTATGGATCACTTGGCGGATACAGTATCGGTTTAGACCGCTACAGAGCTTTCGGAGAGAAAGGCATTTTTAAATCATACGGCTACTACAAAGTATTAGACGATTCGTGCTTGGTTACCTACTCAAAACGAGTCTATCACTATAAAACCGGACGCGGATTGAATTACTATTATAGCAAGGATTTGAATTCATCCATTCAACACCTTTGGATGAAACCCATTAGGGAGGACTTTGCTGACAAGCCCAAGTTTGTTCAAAATGTAAAGACAGTTTTCAAATCCTACTATCCGTCTCTCTATTTAAATGATAGGTCTTCCGGAATGGTGCTGTTCAATAAACTTTACTGCGATTCTAATCTTTAAGCCATGAAGAAATCTTTTTTTATAACACTTTTTCTGCTCATTACCTTAACAACGAGGTCTCAGCAATTGCTTACACTCGAACAAGCTATTGAAACAGCCTTGAAAAATAATGGTAGTGTTCAGGCAGCGACCTATGATGTGGCGTCACAAAGGGCTTTGAAGAAAACGGGATTTGATCTCCCGAAAACAAATGTATCGTTGCTATATGGCCAGTACAACAGCTATTCGAAAAACGATAATAACCTGACGGTTGCTCAGACAATCCCTTTCACTGCCTTTGGTAGCCAGAGTGCTTTGAATCGATCCCTTGCGACATCGAGTGAATTGAAGAAGGCTTCCACCGAAAACGAATTAGTTTTTCAGGTGAAGCAGGTCTTTTATCAATTAGCCTTTCTAAGGGCAAAACAAAAAATGCTTGCGCAGCAGGATAGCATTTACGAAGGTTTTCTGAAAGCAGCATTGCTACGCTATAAAACAGGTGAAGCAAATTTGCTGGAACAGACCACTGCCGAATCGCAGCGCAACGAGGTGAAAAACTTGCTGGCAAAAAATAAGGCTGATCAGGTTGTGATGCGTACACAACTGAAAACACTTACTAATAGTGAAGCGTTGCCAGACATTGCCGATAGTGACTTGGCCAGGGTTTTATTTAACAATACACCCGATAGTGTGGCTGTTCAGTCAAGTCCATCGGTTGCCTACATGCGCCAACAAGTGCAGGTGACAAAAGATGAGAAGAAAGTAGAGTTGGCCAAAGCAGCTCCGGAAATTCTGGTTGGCTTTTTTACCCAAACTTTGATTGGGGTGCAAGACACTGAATCTGGATCAGGAGCCATAGCTACTTCGAGTGATCGCTTCACTGGCTTTCAGGTTGGTCTTGCTATTCCGTTGTGGTTTATTCCTCATCAGGGAAGAGTGAAGGCTGCCGAATACAATCGGCAGTCAGCGATGAGTAACTATGAGTACTATCACAAAACACTCCAAGGACAATATCAACAGGCCATCCAAGAATACACCAAAAACAAAAACAGTTTAGACTATTACACCACCTCTGCATTACCCAACGCAGAGCTTATTTTAAAGCATTCACAAGTAGCTTTTAGGAATGGCGAGATTGGCTATGCAGAATATTTATTAGGCATTCAAAAAGCGACCACCATACAGGAGGGGTACCTCCAAACACTTAACGATTACAATCAGTCCATTATATACATCGAATTTTTGTCGGGCAATAAATAAAAGAATCAAATGAAAACCATATATAAACTATTTAGCTTCCTACTACTATTCTACATACCTGCCATGCTAATTTCTTGCGGCAACGCTACTACAGAAGCAGCAGCGGAAGAACATCATGATGAAGAGGAGAATACTGTTGAACTCACTCCAGAACAGATAAAGACGGCAGGCGTTGAATTTGGCAAAGTCGAACAAAAACAAATCAGCGGAACCATTAAGGTTAATGGTTTGCTGGATGTTCCGCCACAGCAGTTGGTAAGTGTCTCTGCGCCATTGGGTGGATTTCTTAAAAGCACAGTGTTACTTCAAGGCTCAAGAGTTGTCAAAGGTCAGTTGATTGCCGTAATTGAAAACCCTGAATACATTCAATTGCAACAAGATTATCTGGAAGCTAAAAATCAATTTGAGTTTGCTCAAGCCGATTATGAACGTCAGCAGGAACTGGCGAAGGAAAACGTGAATGCACAGAAAACATTGCAACAGGCGAAGACAACCTATCAAAGTTGGGTAGCCAAAAGGAATGGCTTGCTCGCTAAGCTCAAACTAATAAACGTGGACATTGCTAGCTTGGAGACTGGTGCTATTTCCAGCACATCCAATATTTACTCAACGATCAATGGCTTTGTAACGGAAGTAAATGTCAACATCGGAAAATTTGTTAATCCAAGCGACATACTTTTTGAAATTGTGGACACTGAGCACTTACATGCAGAGCTAATTATTTTTGAAAAGGATGTTCGCAAAATCAAGATCGGCCAAAAGGTACGTTTTACTCTTGCCAATGAAACTAAAGAACGTAAGGCAACCGTGTACCTAATCGGAAGAGAAATCAGTTCTGACAGAACCATTCGTATTCACTGTCACATCGATAAGGAAGATAAGGACTTATTGCCCGGCATGTATTTAAAAGCTATTGTAGAAACGGGAGGCGCGTTGGTAGCTGCATTACCGGATGAAGCCATCATTGATTTTCAAGGAAAAAAGTATGTCTTTATTAAAGTCAAAGAAGAGCATTCACATGAGAAAGATAATCATGTAGAAGAATCAAAAGAAAGTGCTGAACACAAGGAAGAGGGACAGCACTTTATGATGCAGGAGATAACTGTTGGCAATAGCGAATTGGGCTATACGGAGGTAACTTTATCAGAGGGATGGAATATTGAAAATGAGGTAGTAATTAAAGGAGCCTATGCTATCCTTTCAAAAATGAAAAACAGTGAAGAAGAAGGACACGCACATTAAGTATGAGAATACAATTAAACTATAACCTGGATAAGCCATTAGATGAAGTTTGGAGCCAACTACAAATGGTGTCCACACTTGAATATGTTGCCAACCCTATTTTAAAATTTGAGGCAGTAAATCCGAGTGTCCTTCCCAAAGAATGGACTAATGGAGATTATGAAAAGCTTTACTTCTATTCGGATTCGTTCCATTCGGACGGCAGCATATTGTGATTGAAATTCCGGAAATAGCAACGGATGATACCAGGGTGCTGATTGATCATGGGTATGGATCAATGGTTCGAATGTGGAAGCATACCATTACCCTTGTTAGAAAAGCAGATTTGCAAACCACTTATCAAGATGACGTTGCTATTCAAGCTGGGGTACTTACGCCATTTGTGTGGGCGTTTGCCTGGATTTTCTATCGTTGGAGAAGACGTAACTGGTTTAGATTAATAAAATCAAAGCAATGAAACTGTATTGGAAAATGCCTGATGGTTTGAAGGTTCATTATCATCAGGAGCTTAACGACTACAAGAAGGAATTGGCTAAGGGGAATTTGCAAGTAGCCTGGCGGCACCTGGAACGTGCACATATTCTTGGTCAGCCCTGGCCGCGCGAACATTCTCATGTCCATTGGATTATGCTCGAGTTTGGGCTTCGAATAAAAGATATTAGAGAGATTGTGGGGCAAATCCCACGCTTGGTAGTGGGAGGCGTTAAATCATTTGTGGGCACTATTCCCGTGGGCAACACAGGTGGAGCCAATGTGCCACCCTTGCGACCAATGGAAATACCAGAAGACCTTCAGGCCATTCTAAAACCTTATCGATCTATCCAATGATTACACTAATTGCCGGAAGTCTTGTACTGAGTGTATTACACGCCTTGATTCCAAATCATTGGCTTCCGGTATTAGCGATTGCAAGAAAAGAAGGTTGGTCATTGAGCCGCACGACATCTATTACGTTTATCGCAGGCTTGTCACATGCGTTGAGTACGGTGCTTGTAGGAATTGCCGTTGGCTTGATTGGCTTCACACTAGCTGATAAGATTAATTACTTTACTCACTTCATTGCGCCATCGGTACTTATCGCATTGGGATTGTTCTACATCTATCAGCATCACAAACACAAACACTTCCATCTCCATAAGCATGACGAAATAGTTTCAGACAAGAAAGTTATTGCCAGCCTCGCTTTGGCGATGTTCTTTTCTCCTTGCCTGGAAATCGAAGCCTATTTTCTTTTGGCAGGCAGCCAGGGTTGGTGGATGGTTGTCATGCTTTCAACACTGTATACTGTAGTTACCGTTGGGGGCATGGTGGTTTGGGTACGCTTTACATACACAGGTCTTGTAAAACTTAATTGGCACTCGCTTGAGCACAATGCAGGCATCATAACAGGTGTCACGCTGGTGCTTACAGGAATCCTTTCATTTTTTGTTCATTAAAAATCTTTCATTTATGGATGATCATCAACATACAAATATTCAATCAGACGATGCTTGCTGCACACCTGATCAGATTACCGCCAATAAAAATAATAGCCTAAAACCCAATCTTACAGAAAATGAATCAGGCATTAGTAAGGAATGGTTGTTGACAATAGCGAGTTTTATTTTACTGGCCACTGGTTTGGTATTTGATAATTGGATACATCCTTCGTGGTTTGAGAAAATGTTTCGCTTTGCTTGGTACGCTGTTGCTTATCTGCCGGTGGGTCTGCCGGTCTTACTCAAAGGAATTCGCATTGCCTTTCGTGGAGATGTGTTTACTGAATTTATTTTAATGAGTATCGCTACACTTGGTGCATTTTATATTGGCGAATATCCCGAAGGCGTTGCTGTAATGCTTTTCTATACAGTTGGCGAACTTTTTCAGGATGCTGCCGTGAATAAAGCCAAGCGAAGCATAAAAGCATTAATGGATGTAAGGCCAGATAAGGCTAATGTGTTTAGAAACGGAAAATATGAAGAGGTTGATCCTACCAATGTGGCTGTTGGCGAAACCATTCAGATTAAAGTGGGTGAACGCGTTCCTCTTGATGGAGAAATATTAAGTGAGGGAAGTTCATTTAACACTGCTGCGCTCACGGGCGAAAGCAAACCTACTACGTTAGAAAAAGGTGAAACGGTGCTGGCAGGAATGATCAACGAATCAAAAGTAGTTGATTTAAAAGTCACAAAACTCTTCAACGAAAGTTCCCTTGCCCGAATCCTTGAGTTGGTGCAGAATGCAACAGGCCGGAAAGCAAAAACGGAATTGTTTATTCGAAGATTTGCCAATGTCTATACACCCATTGTTGTATTCCTTGCGGTAGCACTAACACTTTTACCTTTCTTCTTCGTGCAGGAATATGTGTTTGATCAATGGCTCTATCGCGCATTAATTTTTCTGGTCATATCTTGTCCGTGTGCGTTGGTTGTTGCCATCCCTCTTGGATACTTCGGAGGTATTGGCGCAGGTTCTCGGAATGGAATATTGTTTAAGGGTTCCAATTATCTTGACTTGATGACACGTGTAGATACGGTTGTCATGGACAAAACCGGAACACTTACCAAAGGTGTTTTCAAAGTGCAGCAAGTTGTGAACAAGGGCATGAGTGAAAAAGAATGGATTCCGCTCGTGGCAGCATTGGAATCCAACTCAAATCATCCGGTTGCAAAAGCAGTTGTCGAGTATGCGAATGGGAAATTCGATAAGGTCGGTGTTGATAGCCTTGAAGAAATAAAAGGGCATGGTCTGAAAGGAAATGTACAGGGTAAGGAGGTTCTTGCTGGTAACGTTAGGCTCTTGTCTAAGTTTGGTGTTCAAGTAGATCAAGACACTATTGCTGTAACAGATACAATTGTTGCAGTGGCGGTAGACAAATCGTTTGCCGGATATTTAACAATCGCTGATGAAGTAAAGGAAGATAGCCCAGGTGCAATTAAGCTTATGCAATCTTTGGGAATTAAAACCATTATGCTTAGTGGCGACAAACAAGCAGTAGCTGATAAGGTGGCCAAATCATTAGGCATAGACCAAGCCTATGGCGATCTCCTTCCCGAACATAAGGTTGAAAAAGTCGAAGCAATAAAGAAAGATAAGAAAGAAGCTGTGGCATTTGTTGGCGATGGGATTAACGATGCTCCTGTCCTTGCTTTAAGCGATGTGGGCATAGCAATGGGTGGCCTGGGTAGTGATGCAGCCATTGAAACCGCTGATATTGTTATACAAACCGATCAACCTTCGAAGATTGTAACCGCTATTAAAATCGGAAAAGCAACTAATAAAATCGTTTGGCAAAACATCGCCTTAGCTTTTGGAGTAAAGGTAATTGTAATGGTACTGGGCGCAGGAGGATTGGCCTCCATGTGGGAGGCAGTGTTTGCTGATGTGGGTGTAGCATTGCTGGCAATATTGAATGCCGTAAGGATTCAAAGAATGAAATTTCACTAAACACTTAATTCGAATCAACGAAATTTAACTTACTCCAACTTTTTTTGAAAAGTTTTAACTCAATCTCAACTCTATTTTAACCCGCAGTTAGCTGCAATGAAATCTTGAAATCGTAAATAATCATTCACAATGTTTCACAATCCTTTAAAAACTTTAAGGGTGATTATGGTCGTTGTCGATATTGCTCCCAAAACAGAAGAAATGAAAGTGAAGGAGGCAAGTGAGACTAAAAAGGAAGAGGTTTTTGTTTTAAAACCTCTTACTCATAAACAGTTGGCAGAGATGTATGGGGTGAGTTGGTTGACCTTCCAGAATTGGATTAAAAAGGTGGAAAAGGAAGTGGGAAAGAAAACAGGGCACTTTTACCATGTGCCCCAAGTGCGAAAAATCTTTCAACTTTTCGGGATACCAAAGAAAATCAACGTTTCCGTTAATGATGTGGAGGAATTATTTAAGTCAGATAACTAAGATTTCTTGAGTTGTTCTTTTAGAAGTACCATGTCGCCTTCCAGTGCATTAATTCTTTCGTACAATCCGGAAGGTTCTGGTGCCTGACGGGTGAGCTTGATTTTGAATTTCCAAACCTCTTTAATATTCTCAACTGGTAGAGGAAACGTTGGATACTGTGGGTCTTTGTTATCGGATTTACAAATAATTACGCCTCCTTTATCGAGGTAATTCAGGCAACGTTTCAAAACTATGTTATCAACTTCCTGGGCATTGTTTACCAAAATGTAAACGAAGCCGTCTTTAATCTCTTCCAGTCTCTCAACATATTCACCCACCACAATATCTCCAGGAAAAAATCCTGTACGATCAGCTAACATGCTGTATCCGCTTACCTCAAAAGCTCGGTACGTTCCGTGATTCAGACCAGGAAGCCAAAAGGTTGGAAGATGCTCAATGTATTCAGGTTGTTGCGCTCCTTGAAGGTATCCTGCCTGTGCTTTAATCGGAACCAGCACAATATTATCTCTTCCGGTTTTATCCACAGTAGTGACTAAAGTCCTGACGGGAGATACAGTCATTTCTGATGGCTTTTTGCTCTTTGTATGCCCCACTATATTATCCCAACTTGTTGAGTAGTACTTAACTATCTTATCAATTGACTCCAGAGAAGGGTACATTTGGCCACTTTCAATTTGTGAAACGGCTGAACGGCTTAAATCCACAGGAGCGCCAAATTCCTCCTGAGAAAGCCCTTTTTCCAGCCTCAAGACCTTAATTTGGTTCCCTAAGACACTCTTTGTCAGCATAAATTTATTTGTTTAGTAAAACTTGACAATATTAGTAAGCATTACTTAACATTGCAAACTGGCTGAGAAAATTATAAAGAGAATGTATATGAAGCGTGAAATCACAAAAACCGAGGAAACCGGACACAAACCAGAAATTTTCGTCTTGAGACCATACAATCACAAGCAACTGGCGGACTTCTACGGAGTATGTTGGTTGACGTTTCAGAGATGGGTGAAAAAGAATGAAGACCAAATCGGAAAGAAGACTGGACACTTTTACAGTATTAACCAGGTACTTATTATCTTCAAGATATTTGGTATGCCTAAGCGATTCAAGGTCTCGTTGTCTGAGGTGGAGGAAATGTTTAAGGCTGCGTAGAATCAAGTTGAAGGGGAAATAATTTAGATTAAATTTTTCCCCTCCTTTAAATAAGTTCTGAAGTATTAGGTAGCACAACAACTCAACTTCGACACGTCTTTTCCGAAGGTAATGGCAGCAAGCTTAATACCTTCGCCCAATGTGAGATAGGGATAAAAACTCTCCGCTAATTCTTTGACGGTGATATTGTGCTTGATCGCCATACTTAATTGCTGTATCAATTCACCGCCTTCAGGTGCCACGATTCTTGCACCAATGAGTTTGTCGGTTTCAGTATTGCGAATGAGTTTAATAAATCCTCTTGTATCATTGGCTGCTAAGGCACGGGGTACATCACTCAGTGATAATTTAGAAACTTCAAATGGAATATTTTGTGCTTCGGACTGGGCTTCATCTAATCCTGCTCCGGCTACTTGCGGATCAGTAAACACTACCCAGGGCAGTGAGGAGTAGTCCGTTTTCTTTTCTGCACCCGTAAAGGCGTTTTCAACAGCTATCTTGCCTTCATAGGCGGCTGTGTAAACAAAAGCAGGAGTATTGGTTACATCACCAACAGCATAAATGTTCGGCACATTGGTTTCCATCTTTTCATTGACTGCTATATGCGCACTCTTTGTCAAGTGCACCCCGATGTTATGCAAACTCAACTTTGAAGTATTCGGCACTGTACCACTGGCAACTACGATTTTTCCAGGCTCAACGATTTGAGTTGTGGTTCCATCCGGGCACCTGCAATAAATGATGGTGTCCTTACCTTTTTTTTCAAATTTTATTGCTCTGAAGTTGGGGAGTATTTCGATACCCTCGTTCTTCATGTTCCTTTCTAATTCTTCACTAATGTCCGGAGTTTGAGTGCGCAATACACGATCTGTAAATTCAATTATACGAACCTTAACACCTAACCTGTTATAAGCCATCGCGATCTCCAACCCAATATAACCAGCGCCCATCACGGTGATGCTTTCCGGTTTTTCCTCAAGGTCAAATAAACTCACGTTTGTCAGATACCCGATGTCTTTTAATCCCTCGATCTCAGGTACGTTAGTAGTAGCTCCGGTCGCAATAATAAATTTAATTGCAGTGTATTTGTCCTTACCATTAACCAAAATCGTTTTTGAATCTACAAACTCCGCTAACCCTTCTATCATGTTTAGATTTTCAAACTCACTCACTACATCTATGTATTTTTTTTGTTGCAAAGTCGCAACAAGAGACTTCTTGTCTTTGATAACTTGGGCGAAATCAATATCTGCTCCTTTCGGTTTCACTCCAGTGAAATTGGAATGACTGGCATGATAGACTGTCTCTGCTGCACGAATCAATGTTTTAGAAGGAACACACCCAACGTTTACACATGTGCCTCCGAAAGGTAACCCTCCATTTACCATCAGTGTTGACAAACCTAATTCTTCAGCCTTTATAGCAGCCGAGAATGCAGCTGATCCCCCTCCGATAATAATCAGGTCAAAATGATTTTTGCCTGATCCCTGTTCTGAACCGTTTTCTACTACATGATAACTTCTAGAAGCATTTATAGTATTGATAATTTCTTCCTTCGAAATAATGGAGGGATTAAATGTGAAGTCACCTTTTTTCTCTCCATAGGATACCTTTTTATTTATGATCCCGTCCTTTCCTGCAAAACGCTTTTCTATTGAGACAGCACAATGGTCACACGTCATTCCTTCGATCTTCAACGTCACCGTTGCCAACTGTTCATTCTTATTTTCAGTCATAGTGTTATTATCGTTGAGCGATAGTTCAATTTTTCTTTTTTGGAACACTGCAAGCGTGTGGGGTAGGGTCTTCCTTTTTTAATTCCTTTTTGGCGGTACCCGTTTTCGCTTCTGCTTTGTAGCCAGTCTCTTCAATGGCTTGGATAATCTCTTCCTCCTTAACGGTAGATGGGTCGTATGTAATTGTAGCCGAGTTACTAGTAAATTGAACATCAGATTTTACTACACCTGCTTTTTTGGAAAGCGCAGTAGTAACATGATCAGCACAACCCTGGCAAGTCATTCCCGTAACAGTCAGTTCTACAACTTTTGTTTTAACTGTACCAAATGGTTTTTCTTGTGTTTGTCCGTATGCTGCTTTACACGAACATCCGCAAATCAAAGCTGTTGCCAAAAATGAAATGATAAGTGTTTTCATATATGTATGGTTCTAATTTTCTAATTCTTTTGTCTCGGTTACAGTGTAGCCGGTAGCATTCACAGCTTCTACCAGTTTTTCCTTCGTGGATTTGCTTGCATCATACTTTACTAAGCTTGTGCCTTGCTCATAAGAGGTATTGTGCTCCAGAACTCCGGGAACCCCATCTAAAGCATGGTTCACATGCTCTGAACAGCTTTGACAAGTCATGCCAGAAATTTTCAATTCCACTTGTCGTACATTATTACTTTCAACGATCACAACATTCGCTACCGGGCTCTTCGGATAAAAAATATGCGCATAATGAGGGAACGAAATCATCAACGTGGCAACGACCGTAATGACACTAAGAAAAGTCTTACTATGCCAGAAGGAAGGCTTTTCCTCAGTTTCACATTCGCAATTTATTTCTTCCTTTTTTCGTGGCTTTAATTTTTGATACCAAGCGAAGGCAAATACCAGCACAGTCGCCCCTATTAAATAAGGTCGGTAAGGTTCTATCCACGAAAAGGATGAAGCGATTCCACTAATTCCGCCCACTAAGGCTAGCACTGGTGTGATGCAACATAAGGAAGCAGCTACAGCAGCAGCTACGCCCAATACCCAACCCTTTTGACTTTCAGTTTTCATATTGAGATAGTATTTTGATTCATCTGATCAATGGTCTTGAAAAAAGGCTTTAGAATCTTCAAGTTTTCAGACCGAAGTGAGTAAAAAATAGTCTGACCAACTTTGCGTGCTTCAATGATATTGCCGTCTTTGAGTTTGCGAAGATGCTGAGAAATGGCAGGAACGCTCATGCCGAGAATGTCGCTCAAATCACAAGGACAAAGTTCATTTTCTTCTTCGAGCAGGTAGAGAATTTTAAGCCTCACTTCATTTCCTGCAAGGGAGAGAATATTTCCGAGCTGGGAGAAAGATTTGGCATTTGCCAAAACTTTATCCCTGCACTGTTTTATTTGGTTCTGATCGGCAAAAACGCGAATACAGGTATTTTTCTCCATATTTTGATTGTTTGTAAGCGACTTAACGGAACAAATAAACAAAGGTTTACTTATTTAAGCAAATACTTAAATATAAAGTTTCTGTTCGATCAAAAATGTCTAATAATCACATTAAATCGTTAATAATCATTTACCATCATTCATTATTCTTTACAATCCTTAACCCTCACTTAGTCCCCATTCTACATTTGGTAGGGTGAAAGAAAGGACAATCATAAAGGCACAATTTCTTCAGCACGTTCGCAACGAGTTGGATGCAAAGAATAAGCACAATAGAAAATCTATTGAGCGCATTGCCTCATCTTACGGAATCACTGATAAATCTGAGGTAAAAGAATACACTGAACTTGCAATCGTACTGAAAGCACGAAGCATTTCACTTTCATCATTAACGGTTGAGGAGAAATATTGGAGTATCGTTGAGCTTTACAAAAGCCAGGTTAATATTTCTCATCGCACAAGCCAGAGTATCTTATTACAACAATACAGTACCCCGGCTCCCATCTCATTTCTTGCGGGAATTTTTACTAATGCAGAACAGAACATTTCTGTTTTTGAACCTTCCGCTGGAAATGGTCTGCTTACTATTGCTGGAAATCCTTCCAGAGTAATTGTCAACGAAATTGATGAGCTAAGAAGATCGAACTTAGCTCACCAAGGTTACAAACAAGTATTAAATCAAGATGCCACAAATCCTTTTAGAGGTTTCGAAAAGAAATTTGATGTCGTCATAACAAATCCTCCCTTCGGATTATTAGAAAAGGAAGTTAAGTACGAGACCTTTAGCATTGAAGTGCTTGATCACTTGATGGCCTTACGTGCCCTGGATTGCATGAAGGATAATGGGAAAGCTGCAATCATAATCGGGGGACATACACGCTATGATAGGAAAGGAAGAATTCAAAAGGGGAAAAACCGCTTTTTCTTTAATTACCTCTTCAGCAGATATAATGTAGTCGATGTCATTCCCATTGATGGTTCCAAACTCTATTCCCGTCAAGGAACTTCGTTCGATACCAGGCTAATGCTGATTGATGGCCGAAAATCTCAACCCTCTGGTGCAGCTCCTTTAAGAAATGCAGAGAGCGATGCAGTAGTTGATTCCTTTGAAGAGTTGTATGAGCGGGTGATGAGCGTAACAACACCAAGACAAGAATTTACAATGACAAAAATTGAATTAGAAGCCCAGGCTCTTGCCCTTGAGCTTGAATTAATGAGCTTCGATGAACTTGGTATGCCATATACTCCGGCATCAAGCAGTTGCTTTGTTCTCAATACTGTAGTACCCGACTCAATGGGTTTTGAAACCCACAGTGCATTACAGAGAATTAAGGAGGCAGTAGGTGGTGATATAGATGAGTATGTACGAATCAAACTTAACTACCGAAGCAATGTAGAACTGTGCAAAGCTCTCTCAGCCGAACAAATTGATGCAGTAGCCATGTCAATTTATAATATCGAAGAAAGAGGCGTTGGTATGATCATCGGAGACCAAACCGGAATTGGTAAAGGTCGAATCGCGGCATCTATTATTCGTTATGCCGTTGAACAAGGGGTTCAACCCGTCTTTATTACTGAAAAGGCAAACCTGTTCTCTGACATCTACCGTGATTTGTCTGCGATTGGTTCTTCGCACCTTGTTCCTTTTATTGTCAACGGTCGCGAGAGTAAGACCGACATCAAAGATGAAGATGGGAACATCATCTACCAGGCACTTCCTGCCGCAGACCAAAACAGAATATTTGAGGGACAGCGCATACCACGAAACTTTCATTTTGTAGTAGCCACTTACTCACAGTTCAATTCCCCAGATAAGAAGCCAACAAAACCCGCATTCTTAAATGCTATTGCAGAAGATAACATTGTCATCATGGATGAAGCTCACAACTCATCCGGTTCTGGAAACACCGGAAACTTCATGCAGTCTGCCTTATCTAAATCGAGGGGAGTAGTTTTCTTATCAGCAACCTTTGCCAAGCGTCCGGATAACATGCCCATCTATGCGATGAAAACTTCTATCCGTGATGCAAGTATGACCAGGGATGCATTGATCGAAGCGATTACTAAAGGAGGAGTGGCCTTGCAAGAAATCCTGGCGAGTCAGCTTGTAGCAGAAGGCCAGATGATACGAAGAGAACGTTCATTCGAGGGTGTCGAAGTAAACTACATTACCCTGGAGGATAAGGAGCAGGAGCATAAAGCCATTGCAGACAATATCACTTCGATCATTCGGGACATCATCAAATTTCAAACTACCTATGTGGATGAGATCGTTGAGGAGCTGGATGACATTGCAGTAGCAGAGGGAAAGCAAGTAGAAATTCGGGAAGGAACGTCTCAAGCTGGAGTGGATAACCTACCATACTTCTCCAAAGTGTTCAATGTTATTAATCAAATGCTTTTCAGCATTAAGGCAGAAGCCGTTGCAGAACGAGCCATTGCCCGATTGAAGGAAGGCAAAAAACCTGTTATCGCTTTTGCCAGCACGATGGGAAGCTTCATTGAACAGATGGAGAATGACGCAGGTCTCGCTGTTACGGATGGAGATACCATTAATGCAGATTTTTCTGTAGTGCTTCAAAAGGGCTTAGATGGAATTTTGCGATATACAGAAACTGACACGGATGGTCAGAAGGTTTTCAAGAAGTTTGAAATATCTGACTTCCCTTTAGAAGCCCAGGCTGAGTACTTCCGCATTAGCGAACGAATCAAAGAAGCATCCACCGGAATAACCATTTCTCCCATTGATGTGATTGTTCGAAAAATCACAGAAGCCGGATTCAAAGTGGCTGAGGTTACGGGTCGTAAATATGAGCTTCAGATTAATTCCAGGACAAACAAAGCATTGGTCATGACACGAAAGCGTGTAAATACCAATGATGCTTTCCGACAATTCAATAACAATGAAGTTGATGTTCTCTTAATCAATCAGTCAGGAAGTACGGGAGCTTCCGCTCATGCTATTGTAACTCCAAAAGTTTCGAAGGATAAAGTGAAGCAACGGGTAATGATTGTATTGCAAGCAGAGCTTGACATAAACACGGAGGTTCAGAAACGAGGACGGATAAACCGCACCGGACAAATTTTTAAACCTATCTATGATTACGTCAACTCTGCTATCCCCGCTGAGAAGCGTTTGATGATGATGCTCCAGAAGAAATTGAAATCCCTGGATGCAAACACGACCTCCAACCAAAAGTCATCTACAAAAATTCTGGATGTTCCTGATTTTCTAAACAAGTATGGAGACAGGATAGTTGCTGAATACCTAAAGGAGAATGTAGAGGTAAATATGCTTCTCGATGATCCATTGGGTCTGTCAACACGCGAAGTAGATGGGGCAGAATTAGAAGATGCTGCGCACAGAGTTTCTGGAAGAGTCGCAGTGCTTTCCACACTCATGCAGCAGGACTTCTATAATGAAATCGCTAACCGTTACAGTGAGTATGTAGAGTATCTCAAACAGATCGGTGAGTACGACCTTGAAGTGGAGGCGATGGATCTTCAGGCAGAGACACAGTCTTCCAGAACCGTGATTGTCGGCAAAGGCGGAACAAGTGAGTTTGGGGATGATAGTATTCTGGAAACAGTCATGGCTAATGTTCTCAAGAAACCATTCTCGATGCAAGAATTAAGCAACCTACTTGCAGAGTCACTCCAGGGAAAAGATGGAAGGGAATTACAAAAGGAAGTGAAGCTGGAGTATGAAGGCTACATGGAGGCACAGCTTCAAAAGGAAATCGCTGACAATGTTGCGTATTACGAAGACCTCATGCAAAAGGTTCCTCAAGAAAAGAAGATTCAAAAGCTTGTTGAGAAGGGTAATGCTGTCGAAGCGCAAGAGTCGATTAAAGCCAGAGCCACTGAGCTTCATAAAGCGATGAGTGATTCAGAAGAAAAGATAAAGCGGTCATTCAACAATAGAAGACAATACCTGGAATCCATTTTCACCTCCTTCTATGTAGGACGAAATCTGAACTATCCTGTAAGCAGTTACGAGGGTGGTCAGGAACTTGTACCTGCTGTCTTCCTTGGTTTCATCATTGATAAGAAAAAGAAGAACCCGTATGCGCCAAGTTCTATGCGTCTTCGCTTTGCATTGGCAAGCAGTAACAAATACATCGCCATTCCTGCAAGCTACGCACAGGACGTAAGAGCAATCATTGGTGCAAGTGTCGGATTACCGCACCTTGAAAAAGAATCGCTTTTGGCAAAGTGGGAAGCCTCCATTAAAGAGAGTACCGTTGACAGAAAGATACGACACATCATTACCGGAAATGTGCTGCAAGCTTTCAGTGCGTACAAAGGGAAACTTGTGAGTTATACTACGGTAGATGGAGGAGTTAAGAAGGGAATCCTCATGCCGGAATATTGGGAGCCAGGAAATGATGTCGGGCAAAAAACTGACGTACCTATTTCCAGAGCAATGAAGATTATCCGGTCGTTAACGATTGGAGCAAGTATCACAACAAAGAATGGAGTATCCATTTTCCGGCAACCTGGGAAATTCAAGATTGTAGTTTCCTCCTCTCGGTCGAAGGGCGGTGATACTTACCTTGATCCCGACCTCTTGAAGATTGTTGATGGAAACAACTTTGAAAAGATTTCTGACCGAATGACGGCTTCATTGGGTGAAGGCAGAATCGATGAATTTGTCAATGTGCTTCAGGAGAAGTTCAACGATAGCGTTTCGCTTAGTCCTCCACAGTATGAAATAATCAAAGGAGAGATTCCGAAAAAGGAGCCAAGGTCAAAGTCTACCATCGTGATGCTCCCTAAACAATCGCAATCTGAAATGGAGCAGTTAGAGCTTGAAGCTCTTGCTCTGGAACTCGAATTAGAACTATTAAACTTTGCAGCCTAATGACAACAACTGGGATAACAGCTAGTAATTATTTTATTGAAGTGGAGCGGATCGGTGTAGAGACTTTACCGGAAACGCTAAAGAAAGGACATGACCTGGTTGTGAAGAGTACATCCAATGGAACAAATTGGGCGAACTATCAAGGCAGCGAAAGCATTAAAAAAGTGATAGACTTGTATTTTCAAAAACTGAATGAATATGCAAATACAGTAAGTCCGAAAGGCATAGCCCCTGAGCCATCGAAGGCGAAGAAACCTCCAGTCAAAAAGGCTGAACAAAAGGTGAAGGTGAAAATAGTTAAGGAGACTAAGGAGCCGCAGCATGTAAAACATGTTGAGCATATCCGTGAGGAAGTGAAGTTCATTAAAAGGTATGTTGGGTTACACAACAAGGTTAAGTCACCGAGTACCATACTTGCTTTCATCAAAGCATTGCAGCGTTCCATCGTTCAAAAGCTCATTCGCAAAACATCGCCCTTGTCGGAAGAAATTGAAATGATTCAGAACAAACTTGTTCAGGCTTATAACAAGATGAAGGGAGATGAATCTTTTGCGATCAATGATAAAGACCTGAATCACCTTGTCGCAATCGCAGGTGGTGAAAAGGTGTATCAGTCGATAACCGCTATTAAACGCTACATCGGTCTCCAAGGAAAAGATGACCAGAAGAAGATAAATGATTTCATCAAGTACCTGGAGAACCTGGTTGACAAAAAGAAGCTGACCAAGGATGATCCCTATGCTGATAAAGTAAATGCTATCTACAAAAGTCTAAGACAACGGTCGAGTACTAAAGTATCCATATCAAAAGCTGAATTGAATGGATTGGAAGGAATCGTAAAAGCTTGCGGATGCAAAAATGAGGTAGGCAGAATTTATGATACAGGTGGAAAGAAGTTAAGACCATGCAAGAGTAAAACCTACTCTGATGCAAGTCGTGGAGCTTGTTCGCACAACAGGGGACTAAGTGGAGTGCTGACTGCGGAAGAAATGGCAACCCGTAAGCTCGACTTACTTAATTTCTTTTCGTTCTGGCATTCCCTATTTGGAAATCCGGCAAGGAATTTCACCATGATGTTTCATGGAGAGCCGCACAATGGCAAAACCATCTTTCTACTAAAGCTTGCGCAATACCTTGCTGAGAATTTCGGTAATGTGCTTTACGTGTCATCGGAAGAATTTGCTTCGCCAACCATGACTAAGAAGGTGAACGAATTTTTGAATCCTCTGCCATCAAGGTTGCACTTCGCTGAAAACTTGCAAGACCCTGACCTTTCGGATTATCAGTTTATCATTCTCGATTCAGTGAATGACCTTGGATTGAAAATCAACCAGTACAAAGAGCTTCGAAAGGAGCATCCGGACAAAGCATTCATCTTTATCCTTCAACATACAAAAGCAGGGGATTTCAAAGGTGGAAAAGATTGGGAGCATATCGCAGAAATTGCGGGAGAGGTACATAAAGGTGTGGTGAACATTACCAAGAACAGGTACGCACCTAAGAGCACTCTGGATTTCTTCCGACAATTCGGTATCCAATGGCAAGAGCCAATGGCCAAGCAAAAATTAAAACCATATCCGATCAATGGTGCCATGACAACAAAGGATAGTCAGCATTACTAAACAGAATTATCTAACAATTAAAACACACAAACATGGAGGCAAGTGAAGTTGGTAAAAAACCAGCTATCGGAGGATTTTTGTCTAAAATTCTCGGAGCTGGAGTAAAGGAGACAGTCGATTCCATTGGGAATGCGATCGACAAAATCGACAAGTCAGATGAGAAGCTTGAACTTCAATTGAAGTACAAGGAACTTCTCATGAACATGGAAGGAGCTTGTATTGATTATGAAAGCAAGCTTCTGGAAACGAAATCAAAAATTATTGAATCAGAAACGAAAGGTGAAAGTTGGTTGCAACGGAACTGGAGACCGATACTCATGTGCATCTGCATGTTTATCGTTTTCAATAACTATGTGCTTGTACCATACTTCAACCTTCCGGTAACTACCCTTGATGATCACATCTGGACTTTGATGGACTTGGGTGTTGGAGGTTATGTAGCAGGAAGGTCTCTTGAGAAGATTAGTGAGAACTTGGGTCCGGTACTTTATAATGTGAGAAACAGAAGGAACGGATAAGAGTAAGGAAAGGAGAGGGTGTTATGTTGGGAAGTGAAAAGAAGAAATTTGAGGAGTTACTTGAATTACCAAAATCTATGAGTATATCTGATTTTGACAATTATATAAATGAGTATCTAAAACGTAAGGCCGATAAGAATTTGGCGATCCAAGAACTTGATAGGATACTTGCTGTCCTTCAAAATCATATAACTTCTCTTTCCCTCTATCTTAAGCAGAACCACCTGCTTAGTAAGGATCGAGTGGCTCCAGTCGTGGAGATCGAATTTTATACGAAACAGGAAGTTGCTGCTAAGTACAGAGTAAGTATCAGGACAGTTACTAACTGGATTATTGATGGTTTGGACACCATTGAGATTGGGGGAGTAAAAAGAATTAGCAATTCTGCCTTGAACGCCTTCACGGAGATAAAACGGACGAAGAAATTTAGTTGGAAATCAATTGCCAAATAATGTCATGGCTGAACAGGTGTAGGAGGATTTCCATTTGCGTTCCTGTGGTTGATTACTTTGTAAAGATAAAGATAAGTTTGCTCACAACCATCACATGCGAATTCCAAGTGTTCCCTAAAAAAAGTAGGCATACGACTCTTTTCATCCCAGATCGCGGTCAATCCGGGAATGTTACTTGTATTACGAATAAAATCATCATGATAGGTGGTTTCGTATTGATAGTAATGCACAATATTTCTTCGGTATGAATTAAGTTGGTCGTACTGATTAAGACGATAATTATACAACCACAAAAAATTAGGGTCTCTCTCTCCAATGCTATAAATGGCATCGACAATTCGCACAAAATCTACACTTCGAATATTTGTGATTAAGGACGGGTAAAACGAATACAGTAAATCGCCAATACGGTCCCAGTAATTATATGCTTTCTCAAAACAACAGCTTACATATGTACTGTACCGATGGTCGTAAAGGTTCTGATGATAATGCGCAAACGTAAAATTGAATGTAGTAGTATCCAATTCTTGTAGGGGATTGTTTATGTATGGAAGGAGAAGAAAAAGGTTACCGGTAAAGTATTTAATGTCCTGATTGCAGTTCACTATATCACGTAAATTCTTATAACTATTCCCCTGAGGGTTGATAAAATTTGCATCCGGCTGATTCATTACATTGATAGTCTTGTACTGATATTCATTATCCGAAAGGCAGACCATATTATTTTGCTGATAAATGGCCTGCAATTTTTGATATTGAAGATCAACCAAAGTTTTGTCAGAGATCATACTTGCTACAAGGTTTGTAAATTTTTTAGACATTGGTAAAACTATTTTATCTTATGAATCCCAAATAATCCCCCTTTGTTTTTCTTTGATTGTTGTCGTTCATGAATATAGCCAAGAGTGGTGCCAATGACAGTATGTCCGGCTTGACTCATCAATTCTTTGATACCAAGTTCATCTGCTTTTTCGCCAAGGTTAGTAAGGAATGATCTTCTACCGGTCATAAGTTCAACAAACAATCCTCGGTGCTGAATCTTAAGAATTTCCCTTTCTCCTTTCTTTGTCTTTTGGGTGCAAAGGATTTCATAATGGTCGCTATGTTTTTTATCAAATCTCTTTCGGTATAATTCAAAGATGGTTACGAAAATATGCTTTAGCTCACCATTAACGGTTTGGTCAGTGAAATCAAGATTGTAATTATTACGCGCTAAAATTTCTTCCGCAATAGGATCAAGGTCAACTTTAAACTCATTCCCTGATTTACTCCTGTCCTTGACAATTTTCCCATTACGGATGTCCGTCTTTTTTATGTGTTTAGTGTCAATGGGCGCGGTTCCCTGAAGGCACATGAAAACAAGAATATCAAGATAACGCTTTTGATTCTCTGAAAGCGATTCCCAGAAATCAGGCTCATGGTGATCAAGATTAACAACGAACTGAATTTCATCAGTCGTCAATGTAAGCTCCCATTTCTGTGTTTTACTCAACGGTCGTACCTCTTGCTTATGCCGCGCAAGCTTGATGAATTTTTTTATCTTCTCAAGGTTGATGTTTATATCGTGCTCAACTAAACAATACTTAAGGTATTCTGTGAAATCTTTTAGACGCTTGATCGCGGTCTCGTTCGCGAGGCCTACTTCTGGTTTAAGTCCGTGTTCTGGTCTAGTCAAATGATTGTTACGAACGTACTCGTGTTCGTTGACCATATAAGATAAGAAGTCATTAAAGAATTTCTGATCGAGTAAATCGAATGAAACAATATAGTTTCTTTTCTCTACGAACTTGTTTAGTGTACCCTCAAGATTATTGTATCTTTTAATCGTTCCGGGGTTGCGGGTAGTTTGTTCCTTCTCTGCAATGAATTCTTTCCAATAGCAAAGTGCATAATTCAAATCTTTTCGTGCATCAATCAACGGTTTGTCAAACTGCTTTTCGAGCCACTCAACAGAGGGTTTTTCTCCGTACTTATCCTTGTAGGAAATCACGATGTCCTCAATACGATCTTGAAGGGATTTTATTTTTTTTGAATCTTCTTCGTGGTTAGGATGGCTTAAAGAAATTGCACCTTTTGAAGTGATGTTTTTTGGAAGAACTCTCACACCTGTTGAGCGTCTAAATTTTTCTCCGTTCTTAGAATAGTATATGATCACATCACTATGATCTTTTCGCTTTACGAATTGTACTTGTGTATAAATATACATTGCTACTTAAAGTTTATTCCAACTTTAAGCTAGCAATTTTGCCACCAGATTGCCACTGAATTTTGCCACTGTTGCCACTAAACGTGTAACTTACTGGTAATGAGGCATAAAAAAAGAGCTATTTCTAGCTCTTAGTGATCCCGCTGGGATTCGAACCCAGGACCCATACATTAAAAGTGTATTGCTCTACCAGCTGAGCTACGGAATCGATTAGCGAATTTGCCGTTTTAACGAGCATTTCCGTAATTGAGGGCACAAAGGTAACAGGATATAAAAAATATGCAAAAGCGAGCGTCAAAAATTATTGCACTTATTTTCTTAAGTTTTTTTTCTGCCTTTCCTTCTTTAGCACAGGTATCTCAATATAGGTTATACACAGCCGATTCGCTTTTTGAAGCCAAGCGCTATACGCAAGCCCTTGCCAAGTTCGAGGGTGTGATTAATAATGGTGAATATACGCCCGCTATGTTGCTGAAAATGGCCTACATACATGAAGGTTTGGGCAATATCGCTGAAACGCAATATTTCCTTAACCTTTATTTCCTGGCCACCAACGATGCTTCTGTTAATGATAAAATGATGGAGCTGGCTGATAAAAACAACCTGCTCGGTTATCAAATTGAAGACGAGGACAGGGCCATGCTTTTTCTTCAAAAGAATCGACAGTATATCATTATGATTGTAAGCGGCCTGCTTTTATTGTCATTTGCTTTGTTGTTTTATCAAAAGCGAGCACAAAAACGCCCTTGGGTGGCTTTTATCTGTGTAAGTGCTTGTAGTGTTCTTCTTCTGATCTGTAATAGTTGGTTGGAGAGAGAAAATGCCTACATCATTGTGCAACCCAATACCTATTTGATGAGCGGTCCGTCTGCAGGATCAGACCTTGTTGAAATTGTAGAGGCTGGCCATAAAATAACGATCAAGGGTAAGGAAGATATCTGGCTAAAAGGTATTTGGAGAGATCAGGTGGTTTATCTGAGAGAGGAGAAACTTCTACCCATTATTCTTTAATGGCTTAGCTACTTGTGTTGTATTTTGCGGCCGCATGAAAAAGGGAGATATTTTACCTGATATTCTGGTGGAAAGCATGGCGGCTGAAGGCAAGTGCCTTTCAAGACTGCCCGATGGCCGGGTTTTATTCATCGAAGGGGCTGCTCCGGGCGATACCGTCAATGTCTCCCTCACTAAAATCAAAAGCAATTTTGTTGAAGGCAAAGCCGTTTCCATCACTAAATTCTCCTCGCACCGTGTCGAGCCTTTTTGTGAGCATTTTGGTTTGTGCGGAGGCTGTAAATGGCAGCATTTAAGCTACGAGCAACAGCTCTTGTATAAACAACAGCAGGTTGTCGACAATCTTGAACGAATTGGAGGGCTATCGGTAACGGCTATTAAGCCTATTATCCCCTCAACGGATACCCGTTATTATAGAAATAAACTAGACTTTACTTTTTCAGCCCAGCGTTGGTTAACCAAAGAAGAGTTACAGGCCAAAAAAGAAGGGGAAGTTTTATTAGAACCAGGAAAGGAAGCTGTTTACGAACCGGCACTCGGTTACCATTTACCCACCTTTTACGATAAGGTTTTTGATGTTCGGGAATGCTATCTGCAGCCGCATCCATCCAATGCTATTCGTTTATTGGTAAAGCAGGTGGCGCTGGATAATCAGATGGATTTCTTCGATCTGCGCAAACAAATTGGTTACCTCAGAACCATCACCATTCGCACAGCATCAACAGGTGAAATGATGGTTATTCTTCAAGTCACCTATGACAAGCCTGACTGGCTCGAAAAAATTTTACAGGCCATTGCCGATCATTTTCCACAAGTAACATCGCTGCAATATGTTATCAATGGAAAGAGAAATGACACCTTTCACGATCTTTCAATCGTTTGCTGGAAGGGTTTGCCTTACATTACTGAGGAGATGAAAAAGCCAGATGGCAATGGCGTGTTGAAGTTCAGGGTAGGACCCAAATCTTTTTATCAAACAAACTCAAAGCAAGCTTATACTTTATATGAAGTAGCCTGGCGCATGGCCGATTTAAAAGGTAATGAACTGGTGTATGATCTGTATACAGGCACCGGCACCATAGCCAGCTTTGTGTCAGGTAATGCGGCAAAAGTAATTGGACTTGAATATGTGAAGGCGGCCATAGAAGATGCCAAAGAGAATGCTGCATTAAACAATATTACCAATACAGATTTTTATGCAGGTGATATGAAAGATTTATTGAATGAATCTTTCTTAAAACAACATGGTAAACCCGATGTTATTATCACCGATCCCCCGAGAGCGGGTATGCATGAAGATGTATGTAAAATGCTGTTGCAGGCAGCCCCTAAAAAAATTGTGTACGTCAGTTGCAACCCGGCTACACAAGCACGTGATCTGAAGTTATTATCAGAGAAATACGATTTAGTTGATATTCAGCCGGTCGATATGTTCCCGCATACCACCCATGTTGAAAACGTGGTGAGTCTTGTCTTACGCTAAGCTGATTTTAGTCAAAACCTTTTTGATTTAGTCCCTTATATTTGTCGATCAATTTGAGCCTATGTCTATAAAAATTAGAAAGCAGGATGCCCTTAATTATCATATGCAAGGTCAGCCTGGTAAAATTGAAGTTGTTCCTACCAAAGTATTAAGTTCTCAACTCGATTTAGCACTTGCCTATTCACCAGGGGTAGCAGAACCTTGTAAAGAAATAGCGGCCAATAAAGAGGATGTTTACAAATATACAGCCAAGGGAAACTTGGTGGCCGTGATTACCAACGGTACAGCCGTGCTTGGTTTAGGTGATATTGGTCCTGAAGCTTCCAAGCCTGTTATGGAAGGAAAGGCTGTGCTGTTTAAGAAATATGCCGGTATCGATAGCTTTGATATTGAGATTGATGAAAAAGACCCCGATGCCTTTATTAAGATTGTAAAATCGCTTGAGCCTACTTTCGGTGGTATTAACCTCGAAGATATTAAAGCACCGGAGTGTTTTAAAATTGAAACGGAATTACGCGGCATGATGAAAATACCCATCATGCACGATGATCAACACGGTACGGCCATTATCTCAAGTGCAGCATTGCTCAATGCATTGGAGTTAGTAGGAAAGAAAATTGAAGACACAGTATTGGTATTGAATGGAGCCGGTGCTGCGGCCGTGTCTTGTACCCGCCTTTATGTAGCGCTTGGTCTTCGAAAAGAAAATGTGATCATGTGCGATAGCAAAGGTGTTATTCGCAAAGATCGCCCTAACCTGGATGGTGCCAAGGCTGAGTTCGCTACATCAAGAAATATCAATACACTACAAGAAGCGATTAAAGGCGCTGATGTTTTTGTAGGGCTATCAGTGGCAGATATATTAACACCAGAGGATATTCAGGCCATGGCAAAAGATCCAGTAATTTTTGCACTGGCAAATCCTAACCCTGAAATTGCCTACGACCTGGCTATGCAATCACGTACTGACTTGATCATGGGTACCGGTAGGAGTGATCATCCTAATCAGGTAAACAATGTATTAGGATTCCCTTACATATTCAGAGGCGCGTTAGATGTTCGTGCTACCGAAATAAACGAAGCCATGAAATTGGCAGCTGTGTATGCCCTTGCTTCTTTAGCCAAAGAGCCGGTGCCAGATATCGTTAACAAAGCTTATAACATAGAGAAGCTCAATTTTGGTCGCTTCTATTTAATTCCAAAGCCACTCGATCCCCGATTGATTACAACCATTTCACCTGCGGTGGCGAAAGCTGCCATGGATAGTGGGGTTGCCAAAAAACCAATCACTGATTGGGGCGCTTATCATGTTGAATTGCAAAAGCGAATAGGCATTGATCAGAAATTCATGAATAGAATTATTGATCGTGCCAAGCACAATCCTAAGCGGGTTGTATTTGCGGAGGCTACGCATCATAAAATATTGAAAGCGGCACAGGTATTAGTTGATGAAGGTATTGCTCAGCCAATTTTATTAGGTGATCCTAAAGAAATCAAAGCATTAATTGAGGAGCATAAACTTGATTTAAACTGTCCCATCATCTACCCGCGTAAAGAGAAGGAGACCCTTGAACGTTATGCCCAACGCTTGTATGAGAAGCGCCAGCGTAAAGGACTAACCTACCGCGATTGTTTGAAGCTGATGCGTGACAGAAATTATTTTGCAGCCATGATGGTAGAGACGGGGGATGCAGATGCTTTGGTGTCAGGCTTGACCAAAGATTATCCTAAGACCATTTTGCCATCGCTTCAAATTATCGGTACAGCTCCTGGTGTAAAGCGCGTGGCGGGTATGTACATAGTAATGACTAAGAAAGGCAATTACTTCTTTGGGGATTGTACGGTTAATGTTGATCCAACAGCAGAGGAATTGACTGAAATCATCAAGCTGACTGCCAATGGTGCGAAATTCTTTGATGTGGTGCCACGCGTGGCCGCTCTCTCTTATTCAAACTTTGGATCAAGCAAAGGTGAACTTCCGGATAAGGTAAGAGAAGCCGTTAGAATGGTGAAGGAAGTAAATCCTGATTTAATCATTGACGGTGACATTCAGGCTAACGTTGCACTCAACACTGAGCTTCAACAAGAAATGTATCCATTTAGTAAACTGGCTAAAGATGGCGCGAATACTTTGATATTCCCCAACCTGGCTTCAGCCAACATCGCGTATAAATTATTGATGGAGATTGGAGGAGCAGAAACCATTGGTCCAATTTTGCTGGGCATGAAAAAGCCAGTGCATGTGTTACAGCTGGGGAGCTCCATCCGTGAGATTGTTAACATAGCAGCGATAGCGGTGGTAGATGCACAAGTGCATGAAGACGCTGGTAAGAAACAGAAGACTAAATAATTCTTCAATAGTGTGTAGAAATTGAAGCAGTCATTTGACTGCTTCAATTTTTTATAGGCTTGTCTTGCGACTAAATCTTGAAATGATACCCAATGCTAAATAAGATGGGGAAAGGATCATTGATATCAATAGCCGGATTATTTTGAAGTGCCTTTAGGTCATCGTAATAAGCAGACGAACGAATAGGGAGAATGAGTTCAAGATGAATGTGACTATTATCGCTACCTCTTCTGCTTTCAAAGCCAAGACCAATGGATGGCCCAAAATAAGTTTTGTCATACTGAGGTGCTCCTAAAACTTTAATCACACCGTTGTAGCCATACATGGCAGAGAGCGTTGGGATCACCCGCTTGTTGCCAAAACGACCTGTTAGTCCTGCGTTAAAGCCCAGACCGTTAACAGCGTAACCACCAGCTGCAAAAACTCCGATAGATACCGTTTGCTCAACATTGGGAACAAATGTAAAGCGGGCCCCTAATCCTCCATAATCCAGACCAACCCCTATACCCATGAAGAAGGCAGCTCCTGAATCGACTGATTCGAAATCTTCATTGCTCACTGTTTTAGTAGGTGTTTCTTGTTGCGTAGGCGGGTAAACTACCCAGTTATTTTGTTTATTAATTGGAGGAACGGCTACGACTACTGAATCACTTTCATTAACCGTAGCAGACTCGCTTATGGCAGCGCTCGCAGACTTTACCAGTACATTATCAACATAAACAATAATCTCTTGTTTAATTAAGCCATCGATAAGTTCTTGCTTGGGTTTTACTTCTCCATTACCAGAAAATTTAATAACAGCAATTAGGTTTAGAGAAAGCGCTCCCTCTTTTACTATCAACAAATCACCTTCAATGGTGCGTACTTCAGTAGCCACCCGTGCACTATCCTTCATAACAATAACAGCCTGCTGCGCTTGCGTTACGACAGCTGTTAAGAAGAGCAAAAGCAGCAGACTGATATTTCTGAAGGACGAAAACATATGGCAGTAGATTTAATAATTATTTTTTAGCTCCTGCTTCAGGGAATTCGTAACCATACAGCTTGGTGATTTTTTTCCTGGGCATTTCTTCCACGCTCACAAACATCCTAATGTCCTCAGTGGGTCTGTCAAAACGGTCGCGATTAGCGGCAGCAATTTTATCGATAACCTCAAGGCCTTTAATAATTTGGCCGAACACTGTGTACTGATCGTCTAAGTGTGGGGCACCTCCTATAGTTGTATAGGCCTTTAAACGATCTTCTGCAATTGGTCTTTTAACGCGCACCCCTTCTGATCTTTCAACCCTTGGTGCTAAGGCAAGAATGCATGCTTCATAGGCTTTGATATCACTTTGATACAGCTGAATAAGCGAATCATACAGGGCTTTGTTTTCGGGGCGAGATAACATTTGTTGTAAGCCCATGCCTAATTTATTTTGGTCAATTAACAAATCACTTTCTTTCCAAACCTGGCCTTGTACAACATAAAACTGAGAACCACTGGAGGCTTGTTGAGGATTCATTTGATCACCCAGCCTTGCTGCAGAAAGCGCTCCTTTGTGGTGAAAATACTTGCTGACAAATTCTGCCGGTACTGTGTAACCGGGGCCACCTGTTCCAAGATTTTCACCGGGCAAGGCCTTTTTGGAGTTAGGATCTCCGGCTTGTATCATGAAATTAGGAATGACACGATGAAACAGAAGACTGTCAAAGTATCCTTCCTTCGCGAGCTTAATGAAATTCTCTTTGTGCTTGGGTGTCTCGTCATATAAGATAGCCACCATATCGCCTTGATTGGTTTTGATGGTTACTACAAAATCAGTTTTTTTAGACTGAGCACAGCTAAACAAAATGGATACTGAAGTAAGTAGAGATAGAATAAATATACGTTGCATCATATTGATAGTACGTTTTTACTTTTGTTATTGTATTAGGTTCTTTTTTATTTTTTCAAGAATTTCATGACCTCCTTCTGCCAATACCTCCATGGCCACTCTTCGGCCTAGTTCTTTTGCTTCTATGGCAGGGGCAGCATCTTTAATTTTTACTACACGTTTTCCATCCAACGAAATAATGCCTGCTTTTAATGTGATGAGGTTGCCTTCGTAATGCGCGTATCCGAAAGAGGGTATACTGCAGCCTCCTTGCAATGTTTTTAAAAATGAACGCTCTGCTCGCAGACAATCTTCTGTATCAGGATGGTTAATGTAGCGTTGCACAGCGTCTTTCTTTTTGAAATCAAGTTTTTTATGACACTCTATGGCAATGCAACCTTGACCGACAGCCGGTACAAAATAGCTGGTTTCAATTTTTTCAGCGATCAAATGATCGTAGCCCATGCGATGCACACCGGCATAGGCAAGCATCAGGGCATCGCACTCTCCGGCTTTCATCTTTTCAATACGAGTTTGAAGATTACCCCTGACAGTAACCGCTTCAATATTTGGGTAATAGTGTTTTAAAAAAGCAACCCTGCGTGTAGATGCAGTGCCTATGCGAAGCCCTGTTTTGAATAGATCCAGGTGCTTATTGGTACTTACTAACACATCATTCACTTGCTCTCTTTCAGTAAAGGCAATTAACTCCAGTTCGTCCGGAAGTTCACTCGATAAATCTTTGGCGCTATGCACGGCAATATCAATGCTGCCATCTAAAAGCTTCGCTTCAATTTCTTCTGTGAAGACCCCCTTGCTGCCAATTTTACCGATGGTTACATCTAATATCTTATCTCCCTTCGTGTCAATTGTTATGATTTCTGTTTTCATGCCTGAAGGGCGGAGTAATTGCGCGATGTGCTCTGCTTGCCAGAGGGCGAGTTTGCTACCACGAGTACCTATGCGTATGGTCATACTATATGATTTTAAAATGAATTGATGTGCTGGTATGATAATTTGCTCATGTGCTGATGGAGAATATTGCGAATCAGCAAATCAGCACATCTTCGAATCATCTAATTATTAGTTAGTGTTTTAGACAAGTTAACAGAAAGATCCAGAAATATCATTTTAGCGCTTCCGTTTCTTTCAAGATGAAAGTTGGCTTCGCCCATGAGCTGCACCGACTTTTCAATTTTCTGCCATGTAAGTACTTTTCCAAAATTTTGAACAAACTGCAATTCTTCTCCCCTCGTACGATTAATAGTTCCAGCGCCCGCAACATGCAGAAAAGTTTCGCGAAGCATGTTCATGCTGTACGTCAGCAGGCCGCGTTGGTTGAGCTTGTCAAGGTTGTGGAATTCATCAGCCATATTGACTAAGCCAATGTAATCCTTCTTGAAACACGTGCGCATCCACTCAATAAATCGCTGAGTATTGTTGTCTTCCTCTTGGGAAAGTATTTTGAAAGACAAATTTATGTTCCCGTCAGCAAGTTGTGCTGCTTTGGCTGCTCTTTTCTCGTCTACCTCCATTTTCTCCATCAGGTATTGTTCAAGTTCAGCATCACTCAATAAAGGAACGGTGATGAGTTGTGTTCTGGAAAGTATGGTAGGTAATAATCTGTCTGCAGCATTGGTGATGAGAATAAAGTACGTATTGGGTGATGGCTCCTCTAATATTTTAAGAATACCATTGGCAGCGGTATGGTGCATGTATTCAGGCTGCCAGATAATCATTACTTTATTTTTACTTTCGAAAGGTTTGAGCGAAAGTGCTTTGACAATTTCACGACTTTCTTCTTTAGAGATATTGGCTTGCTTGTCTTCGCCACCATAAAAGTTGGCCCAGTCTTCAATATTTCCGAAGGGTTGCTGCAGCAAAAAGCTGCGCCATGTTTTCAGCTTTTCAATTTTAAAAGCTTCTTCATCTTTACTGCCTTTGATATTGCCTATTGGAAATACAAAGTGGGTATCAGGATGGATAAACTTCAAATTCTTACTGCAGGCAGCACAGGTGCCGCAAGCATCATTCGCTCCTGGATTTTCACAATGCAAATACGTTGCGTAGGCAAGGGCCAGTGGTAGATTAAGAGCGCCTTCTGCCCCCAAAAATAGCTGTGCATGGGCAACATGGTTGTTTTGCACAGCCTGTAGTAAAACCTTTTTTACCTCTGCGAGTCCTGGTATTTGAGAGAAGAGCATGGTGTCTAAGCTTTCTTTAATTCTTCTGTAGAATCAAAGATATGTTTCAGGATGTCTTTGTCAATTATTGTAAGCGGTATGTGTCTTCGGCTCATTACGCGCTCAGCTGTTTCAAAAACTTTATTGAGCTGGTAAGGAATGAAACCAGCCGCACCACCCCAGGAAAAAGATGGAATGAAGTTGCGCGGGTAACCATCTCCAAAAATATTGGCCGATACACCTACTACAGTGCCGGTATTAAACATGGTATTGATACCGCATTTGCTATGGTCGCCCATCATCAACCCACAAAATTGCTGGCCGGTATTTACAAAACCTCTTTTGGCATAGCTCCACAGCTTTACCTGATCGTAGTTGTTCTTAAGGTTAGAGGTGTTAGTATCGGCCCCTAAGTTACACCATTCGCCCAGCACGGAATTTCCTAAAAAACCATCGTGGCCTTTATTACTAAAACCAAAAAGCACACTGTTACTGATCTCTCCACCCACTTTACAGTGCGGGCCGATGGTTGAGTCGCCACGCATTTTAGCCCCCATGTTTACGGTGGCGCCTTCGCATAAGGCAAAAGAACCTTTGATGAGTGAGCCTTCTTGTATCACGGCATTTTTACCGATATAAATCGGGCCGCTCTCAGCATTGAGCACGGCTGCTTTAATATCAGCGCCCTCTTCAACGAAAATATTTTCTGCACCGTATACGATGGTATGTTTATCCTGAATGCCTGCCGACTTTCTTCCTTGAGTAATTAGTTTGAAGTCGCGTTTGATTTCTGCTGCATTGAACTGAAATATTTTCCAAGGCTGATCGATGAGTGTAAAACTCTCTTTGTATTGAATAGTCTTATGATTTGACTTAAAATCAAGTGTACCGCTGCGTGCAGCCAGCAACATGGCATCATGCATTAGGCTATCTCCAACCTGAAGTGATTGAATGGCTTGAAGTAGTTGTTCGTCAGGACATAGAGCGCCATTGATGAATAAATTATCGTTGCCGGCAACGACAGGATACTTAGACTGCAGATAAGTTTCTGTAAGGCTTGAGCTGCTCAGTTGAAGGTGCTTTTCCCACTTTTCTCTGATCGTCATAATACCCACACGTATATCTGCAATGGGACGGGTAAATGTGAAAGGAAGAAGATTGATACGAAGAGAAGCTTCGTCAAAAAGTACAAGATTCATGGAGTAAAAATAACCCTTCTGATCAACTTTTGGTGTGTTCCAAGATCATCCTTGCAAGTTTAAATGCTGGGTTAGGATGGTATAAATGAAAAAATCCTTCCCCAGTGACAAGGAAGGATTTTTAGCAAAATAATTAGAAGAAGTAATTATGCTTTTTTGTATTTGTTCTTGAATTTCTCAACACGTCCGGCTGTATCCACGAACAATTTCTTACCTGTGTAGAAAGGGTGAGAAGCAGAGCTTACTTCGACCTTAATGACAGGGTATTCTTTGCCATCTTCCCACTTTACTGTTTCCTTAGACTTTAAGGTAGAGCGAGTTAAAAATTTGAAATCGCTTGCCATGTCGTGGAAAACAACCTCGTTATATTCCGGATGAATGTCGTTTTTCATATCAAAATTGATGTTTTTCTCAAAAGGGACTGCAAAGATAGGACTAGCGCTTCAAAATACAAGGGATGCTTTTTAATTAATCCTGAAAAACACCAAAAAGAGGCTTGAAAGCCTTAATTTTATGTTTTTATGAGAAGAAAATCAGCGTTTTTATGGCTTTTCCTGCATGTTTCAGGTTTTGTACTTGCGCAAAGCAGCTATATACCCCTGAATGAGGACTATTACCAGCGCATTGATCGTTACGAAATAAAGGCAGGGAAAATCTACCCGCAAATTTTTACAGGCATAAAACAGTACAAACGCTCAGATGTAGTAGCCTTTATCGATTCAGTGAATGCGGATGGTCACCTAAGCTCAAAAAGTGATCAGTTTAATACAGCCTACATCCGAAACGATAGTTGGGAGTGGAGCCAGACAGCTGATGCAGATAGCAAAAAACCGATTTTAAAGCACTTTTATAAAAAGAAGGCCGATTTCTATAGCGACAGCAATCAAGACTTTGATGTTCACATCAATCCTATTCTATATGCAGGGGCAGGAATGGACTCTCGCTTGAGTGATGACCAACTATTTATAAATACCCGGGGTGTCGAAGTGAGGGGCATGGTGGATGGTAAAGTGGGTTTCTACACCTACCTCACCGAAAACCAGATGATTATGCCCGAATACGTGAACGATGAGAGAAGACGCATAGGTGCGATACCTCACGAAGGATTTTGGAAGACATTTAAAGAAGGGCCGGGGGTAGATTTTTTACAGGCCAGGGGCTACATCACATTTGAAGCCACAAAAAACATTAACCTACAATTCGGTCACGATCGATTTTTCATAGGCAATGGTCATCGCTCCATGATTTTGTCTGACTATGCCCCACCTGGATTATTTTTCAAAGGCAATGTGAAAGTATGGAAGTTGAACTATTTGTTCTTAATCAATCGGTATACGGCCGAGCCCAGGGGTAATGCCGGTGGTTCATTTGGAAATGTTGGTTACCCAGAAAAATTTGTGGCCCTGCATCACTTCAGTATAAATATTGGTAAAAAGTTAAATGTGGGTGTTTTTGAATCTGTTGTTTTTGGAGCTGATTCTCTTAACCAGGGGCAGTTTGATTTTGCATATGCAAACCCTATTATTTTTTACAGAGCCATTGAACACCAAACAGGAAGTCGTGATAATGTTTTATTGGGCGCTGATTTTAAGTACAATGCTTTTAAAGGAGTTCAACTCTACGGTCAATTAACCCTTGATGAGTTTTTGCTTGATAACGTGAGGGCAGGCAATGGTTGGTGGGCCAATAAGTTTGCCATGCAGGCAGGTTTAAAATATGTAGATGCCTTTGGCGTCTCTAACCTTGATCTGCAAGGTGAAGTAAACAGTGTAAGGCCATTTACCTATTCGCATAACAGTAAGTATGGCAGCTATTCTCATTTCAGGCAGCCTCTGGCACACCCCATGGGTGCCAATTTTCAGGAAGCTGTTGGGATTATACGCTACCAACCTATACCTAAATTGATGCTTACAGGTAAAGTGATAGTGATAAAAACGGGCAGAGATGGTACGGGAGAAAACTGGGGAGGAAATATTTTGAAAGATAATACAACACGCGAGCAGGATTTTAATAACATCATTGCGCAAGGCATACAGCAAGACATTATGTACGGAAGCTTTACAGGAAGCTGGATGCTAAAGCATAATCTCTTTATTGATGCTATGCTTATTACACGCGATAGCAAAAGCGCTGATCCGCTTTACCAGAACAACAGCACAATTACTACATTAAGTCTGCGTTGGAACATCGCGCAGCGTCATTACGAATTTTAAAAGATGAAAGTTTACCTTCGAATATTTAGTTATGCCCCCCAGCTCGCATCACGCCTAGTAAAGTTTTTTATTTTTTCATTGCTGGGGACAGTCTTTGGTGTACTAAATCTTACATTGGTAATCCCCATGCTTGATGTGTTGTTCAACACTACAGATCAAACATTGTTGCCTGTCTTGCCTGAGTTTGAATTATCTATCAAATACTTCACCTCAACGTTCAATTACTATTTTACAAAAGTCATTTTAGATTATGGTAAGGTAGAGGCGCTGCTTTTTGTTTGTTCGTCTATTGTAGTAACAGTTATTCTGGCCAACCTGTTTCGGTATGGTGAGCGCATGACTGCCTCTAAACTGAGGGTGGATGTTACAAAAAATCTAAGGATGCACATCTTTGAAAAAGTGATGGGCCTTCACATTGGTTTCTTCAACGATCAACGAAAGGGCGATCTGATCTCGCGCTTTACGAACGATGTAGGCGAGGTAGAGAATGCGGTTGTTAATAGCCTGAAGTCTGTGATGAAGGAGCCAATCACTATTCTTGTGTCGCTGGGGGTACTGTTTACCATTTCTTTTCAGCTTACCCTCTTTACCTTGCTGGTCTTGCCTATCATTGGCATTGTTATTGGGGGCATAGTGAAGCAGCTTAAAAGAAGGGCAACGCAGAGTCAGGAATCTTTAGGTAGAATAGGTAACATACTCGATGAAACCTTCAGTGGTATGCGAGTGATTAATGCCTTCAATGCGAAAAAATTTGTGTTGAACAGAATTGATCAGGAGACCTCCTACCACCGCAAAGTCAACTTATCATTATCACGCAAAAATGAACTTGCTTCTCCGGTATCTGAAATACTAGGCGTTATAGTAGTAGCTATCATAGTTTATTATGGTGGTAATCTGGTGTTGAGCAACAACCCTGAATTAGAGGCTTCCCAGTTCATGGCCTTCTTAGCCATCTATGCATCCATGATTCAACCTGCTAAGAATTTTTCGAATGGTATTACTTCTGTACAGAAAGGCACAGTTTCTGCCAAGCGTATTTTTGATATAATCGACACGCAATCGGCCATTCAAAACAAACCCAATGCAGTAACATTGAAAGCCTTCAGCGACAAGATCGAATTTAGAGGCGTGGGCTTTGCCTATAATGATAATATAGTGTTAAGAAACATTAACCTGACTGTACAGAAAGGTAAAACAATTGCGCTGGTAGGCCCTTCAGGCGGGGGTAAGTCAACCCTGGCCGATCTAGTGCCCCGTTTTTACGATCCAATCCAGGGCGAGGTACTACTCGATGGACTTTCGTTAAAGGATTATGAGTTGGAATCACTGCGCAGCGTGATGGGGATCGTAACGCAAGAGTCGATTCTATTTAATGACACCATTTTTAATAACATCGCCTTCGGTATGGAAAATGTGCGCGAAGAAGATGTAATCAAAGCGGCTAAGGTGGCCAATGCTCACGATTTCATCATGCAAACGGAAAAGGGTTACCAAACTACCATCGGAGAAAGAGGTACAAAACTTTCTGGTGGTCAGCGGCAGCGTTTAAGTATAGCGCGTGCGGTGCTTAAAAACCCACCCATCTTAATTTTAGATGAGGCTACTTCCGCCCTGGATTCAGAATCGGAACGTCTGGTGCAAGATGCCCTGACCAAATTGATGGAAAACAGAACCTCTATTGTCATTGCCCACCGACTCAGCACTATTCAGCATGCCGATGAAATTGCGGTAATACAGCAAGGCGAAATTGTGGAAAGGGGCACGCACGAGAGCCTGATTGCCAACAGTGGACTCTATCGTAAACTCACCGAAATTCAGAAAGTCTGACATTTTTATTTAACTTTCCCAAGTCCTCAAAAACCAATAGAGCATTATGAACCGTAACCGCATCATCTTTTACATCGTCTTTGGTATTTTCCATTTATCGGCTTTCATTTTTACCGTTATGCTAAATAACGATACCGGTCTTTTGTTTAAGATGGTGAATTATGTGCCCATGTTTAAGTGGGTTACTTTGGGAGGTTTATTAATGGTGATTGTTGATGCGGCCTGGGCTTATATTACTAAGCGTAATCTGCTCAATGAGAAAGCTGCCCTTACACAAGAACTCAATACTTTAAAAGCAAAACTTTTCGATTTACAGGAGGCTGCTAAAAAACAAGCTGCCGCTGCGAAAGAAGCAGGAAAATAATTTTTAGCCATGTTGGCGAAAACATTCGGAAGTGCAGTGCACGGGGTGGATGCTCGTACCATTACCGTTGAAGTAAACGTTGGCCAGGGGACCAGGTTTTGGATCACCGGCTTACCAGATAGTGCTGTCAAAGAAAGTGAACATCGTGTAGAATCAGCACTGAAAACCTTTGGCTACTACATGCCACGCCAAAAAACAGTCGTCAACCTGGCGCCAGCAGATTTAAGAAAAGAAGGATCTTCTTACGACTTACCCATCGCTTTATGTGTTTTGAAATCTTCGGGTCAGATCAACACAGATAATTTAGAACAATACGTAATCATGGGCGAGCTTTCTTTAGATGGAACGCTTCGTCCGATCAAAGGAGTTTTGCCCATAGCCATACAAGCACGTAAGGAAGGTTTTAAAGGTTTTATCCTTCCGAAGGATAATGCAAGAGAAGCGGCCATTGTCAACAGCCTTGAAGTTATACCGGTATCTACTTTAAAAGAGGCCATTGATTTTTTAGAAGGTGCCCTGAGTATAAAGCCCCTTGTTATTGACACACGGGAAATATTTACAGCAGAACTGAATAATTACAGTGCCGATTTTAAAGATGTGCAAGGGCAGGAGAACATTAAACGAGCGATGGAGATTGCTGCGGCCGGGGGTCATAATGTGATTATGATTGGCCCACCTGGTGCTGGTAAAACCATGTTAGCCAAACGCATTGCCAGTATTTTGCCGCCTCTAACATTACAAGAAGCACTAGAAACAACGAAGATTCATTCTGTTGCTGGCCGACTTGGTCGTGATGCATCGCTGATGACAACACGACCCTTCAGAAGCCCACACCATACCATATCGGACGTTGCCTTGGTCGGGGGAGGATGTCAATTACATTGGTAAATGCGAATCAACACAGATAATTGCGAATAATGGCAAGCGTTAACGCCTTAATTGTTGAGGGATTTCCATCTGATAGTAAATACTGGTTAGTTTTCAGCTATGGAAAGATTTTTAAGACTGGTAATGGTTCCTTTGAAATTGAGGTAATTCTTATTGAGACTACTCAACCAGAGAACGATTCATTTGCTGACTATTTCACGCGAGTCCATTCCTACCACATTATCAGAATAAACTTAGCTTCAATAAAATTTTTCCATATTGGATCAATTTGGCACAAAAAGAAACTTTATAGAAATCTTCTTGAGTATAGAAATATTGAAAGGAAGTTATTTCTTAGAAATCCATCGTTAGGAAAAAGTGGAACACTGGGGCAAATAGGTTTGAGTGAACGTTATTGGTTTCCAGATGAATGTAAAGATATACCTGTAAGGTACTTTAAAAAGGGTCTGGATTATGAGCATAATAATTTTGACTATTTAATCTTTCCGTGTCATACTATTGCCAAATACTATTTCTTTAAATCAGATCATCTAATACATCATGTTGTAGCTGGGAATATTGAACCGGGGAATAACGAAGTTTTTAATCCTGATAAAAGTGATTTGTTTAAGGATGAAAATAATTTAAACGTAGCAGTTATTTGGCTTGGAAGAAAAACGGATAATATTGATGCTTACAAAGCAGCCAGAATGGCTTTCGATAGTTTTTATCTTAAGAGTGCCAGACAAATTTATGCAAATCGAATAGATAAGGGAACCCCTGATTTTGGATCGTACATAGACACAGAATTTCCAATTGAATCTAAGACTTATGTTGATGTTAGAGGAAGAGTTATTATCCTTCCTCAAGGAGAGAAAAAAACAAGATTCCTTCTAGTTCATAGTATAGTTAAATGTCACAGTAAGCCACCGTTTGATATAGTAAAAATAGCCAGTGATCGCGATAATCGGGGAGCCGAAATCACAAACGAGACTAAACAAAAGGACGGTCCACCTATTATAATTAATGTACCAGTCGAAAAAAATGTATCAACAGACTCTCTTACTGATAATGACAAGTATGGAGATCTTAATCTTAAAAATAATCCATCATCTAAGAATACAGAAGCGGTAATTGTTAATGTGGCTGACGATGAAGTCGATAATTTTGATCCTCAAAATATATCCCCCATTGATAAAGACTATCAAAAGTATCTTACAAAACGAAGAGTTAAATTTAGTTTCTTCGAATCAACAGATTTAACAGGATCAAACGAAGGATCAGGAAGTGGTAAATTACCACAAGCTAAGTTTAGGGATGATTTAGAATCTTTGGATAGATTCAATGATGTATTTGAAGAACTGGACAAATTATTAAAGAGTATTGATTCGAAATTTAAAGATAGAATAGTAGTTGATTATGTAGCTCCCTTTCCATTCAATGGTGTCAACTATGTTGGATTTTCAGTTTTCCCTATTGAAAAATTTAGAAAAAGCAGCCAGCTGTATAATTGGTGCCATCTTACTATGAGGAGACGTAATCAATGGTTCAACCCAAGAAGAGTTAGAATCGTTGAATTATGTATAGATACTGTTTTATACGCTTATCTTATTGAGGTTGAGCGGAAGGTTAAGCAAGAAAGCACTTTACTCTATTTAAGAGACTCCTCATATGGGAGAATTGGGAAAGATCAATTTAAGCAGTTGTTATATGAGTGTGTTCTTGATAAAGGATCTTGGCGCAAGGTAAAGAATAGACTCTTAGAACCCTTCTATCTTGTCCCTATTAAGCATACTAAACCGGAAAGTATTCTAAAACGTGTCTTAGAATTACTTGAGAGATAATGTTTTAGGTTAGGGTTGAAATCTTTTGAGACCTCAGTGAGTTTTGATCATATAGCAATATAGTATTATGAAATTTTCGCTTGTAAATGGTAAAAAGACGGAGGCATTTCCTAAGGGGAAAGGTATTTGCTATAACTGTGGTGCTATTACCATAGCAAAATGTGGGAGAAAAATGATCAATCATTGGGCACACCAGTCATTAAGGCATTGTGATACATGGTGGGAAAATGAAACAGAGTGGCATCGAGACTGGAAATCTAAATTCAACCAAGAATGGCAAGAGGTTGTTCATCACGATTCGCTCACTAATGAAAAGCATGTTGCAGATATAAAAACTAGTGCAGGATTGGTAGTTGAATTACAAAACTCAACAATATCCTTAGATGAAGTGGAATCCAGAGAAAGATTTTATGGTAAAATGATTTGGATTGTAAATGCTGAAAAATTTGCCAATAATTTCCACTTCAAATCAATGCTTCCAGATCCGAATGCAAGTTTTCTTCAGGATATACAATTTTTAATTGGCCGAAAAAATACATTGCTCGGATTTTGGCGGCCATCCGAAAATTTGAATGGAGCTTCGATGGTTCTTTCACACCCTGTTCATGAGATATCAGAATTGATAAGGGTCAATTTTGTTGGACATTACCTTTTTCAATGGGTAAGGCCTCGACATGTTTGGTATCGTTCAAATCGAAGGGTATTTTTTGATTTTGGTCATAACTCAATATTTGAGTTTATGAGGTTTCCGAATCAGAAAACCTTATGTGTTAGGGCAGTTGATAAGACTGAATTGGTAAACTGTATAGTTAATGATCTTTTTTCTCAAGAGCTTGTTAATAACTCTAAGGGATTTTAAACAGAGTATGAGTATCAATTTTTCTATGTTGCTGATTCTTCAGGGTCATCTCCATGGAAATCTTGATCGTTCAGATTTAAGAATTGCTTTGCCAAATTACTGGGTTTTATTGAGTCATATAGAATCTTAGTAATAATACCTGCACCAATTAATTGGGATTCACCATTAGGCGTTAAAATTTCAATAGCCATATCATTCACAGTGAATATAGCATTGTCAATGGTTTTATGCCTTTTCGTTTCGATCACTGTCAGCCATCTTGTTTTTAATCCTACATTATTGAAACAATCTATTAGCGAGTCATAGTCCAGTCCCATAATAACTTTTATTCTTCCAGTAAGAACGTCAATTACAAAATCTGGAGATAGTGGTTTGTTAAATATAGGTTCTGATAGATTGTCTGTTATTGATTGCCAGTCAATAATTGTATAATTTTTAGCCTTTTCCTTCAGCATTGCCTCAATAATAAATGGTCCACCTTTATCGAGTGACTCATCCCTATACATTCCTATAAGCAAGCAATTATCAATAACATTATACGACCAAGTCTTTTCATCCAATTGTAGATGCATTTCATGCAACTCACGTAGGTACTTTTCTGTATGAATTTGGGGTGTGTAAACTCTGATTTGCCGACCGTCTGGAGTAAGCCCCTTATCGTGTCTTATCACATTGCTGGCTCTATTCATTCGTTCTTGCTGACGTATTACTCGCTTAATCTGCTTCACAGTACCTTTATCAAATCCCGAAAGTTTCTGTTCATCAAAAACTTCGTTATTGGTCTTTAAATTATTTAGAAAATCAGAAATATTGCTGTTGACAATACCTTCTTTCAACTCAATAACAAAATTCCCTGCTTCACCCTTCACAAGTAAGTCACCTAATTGTATGAAACTGGTCAGGTCAGACAACAAAGCGAAATGGTTGAGACTCTTGTTTATTTCATCTGCTGTCTCTATCGCGTGCTTGAGATTTGATGCAGACAATTGTTTAATTTCATTTTCACCAATATGAAATCTCCTGGCGATGTGAATTTCCCCACCAATCATTGTCCATGCGATACTATCAGCTATATGAGTAAATGACCGGATTCGATGGTTGATTACTTGAATATTAGCGGTAAGCTGTTCTTCAGTAATCTTGTCCCTCTTTCTTCTAGTTTCTTTAAGATCTGATTTCAGCTTCGGTAACAATCCTTGATACTCCATTATTTCATTGATGAGCATCTTTTGGGCAATTTTGTATCCTTCATGACATTTCGCAATGAATGCAGAAAACTCATTTTTAGAAAGGTTTGGATATCTAAGTTTTTGGTCTTCAGTTAAGGAATTTATTCCAGTAGTAAATGCGGTGTCTGCAATTTCCCTTAGAATCTGTCTATGCTCATCAATTGATTTCATTCTTTTACAAAACGTACTAATGTATTTTTCAATTTGTATCCACTACACTTACACTTAGACATTCAAAATCTGAGGGTACTTCTTCAGGAGATAAATTGAAAGTAAAATGAATTTCAAAAGTGATAGTCTTTTCAGAGATGCTATTGTATTGCTCTTCGCCATGATCTCTACCAGCATTATATTCGAATATTTCAACGTCACACAAGGCACTTATTGTTCCTGCAATCAATACGGTTTCAGTCAATTTTTCGGATTCAAATTTTTCGCACTGTAGTAGCTCGATTTCTCCTTCGGAAACGTATCCATCATACCAAAATTCATCATCCATAATGTCAGATGGGCTTAAGGCTCTAGCCTTTTCTCTTATTTGCTGTGTTAATAGATCATCGAAATGCTCATGAACTAGATCATTGACATAGTTTAAATCTATCTGAGTGTTCTGAAGAAATACTTGAAGTCTATGTTCTGGACTGTCTAGTACAGCTGCATATTCCTTAGTAAACTCATAAGAGCCCTTTACCACTTTTAAACGAGCTGTATCTTTCAGTAACTCCGGATGAATTTTTGAATGATCTTTCTTATCACAGAAGTCGGAGTGGTTCGCAGTCAAAAGGATGAAGGTATCTAGGCTCATTGATTCAACATATTTTGAATAAGTGCTCCAGATTATTGTATCCTTTACTTCCATTTTTTCATTGGTAAACGGTTTTTTTCTATAGATAGCTCTGTCCACCAAATCTGGTAAGAACTCATTCTTAATCGGAAGTAATTTGAAATTTTCAACGGAGAATAATGCTTTGTAGCAGTTGTCAAACTTTTCCAGATGTTCTTCGATATTTATTTCATTGGGTAAAATGTCAATTTTAAGCCGCTTAGCATCTTTAATAGCTTTTTTAAGAAAACGGTTATGCTCTTCAATCTCATCCATGAATTGCTTGCGAAGCTCCAGACGAACAATATCTGACATATAGATATTAACTGATCCTTTTCTGCAATAATCAAGCAGCCTTTTGTTATTAGGTTTTTCAAAGAAATAGTCTTGAAAAAGAACATTGCTGTCTAAAAATATATGAATCACACGAGTGTATTTTACGAACGAGTTTGATAATCCAAAAGCCAAGTCACCTCAACTTTTGAACTATCATAGGTTCAATATCGACAAATTCTAAAAGAAATTAGGTTGAGCGTTTACTTTTTTAGAAAAAAAATGGATTAGTGAGATAAAATCTCAGATATGTCAAGGTAAATGGAATGGGTTAAAATGGCTAGAATCAGGGTTTGTCAGTAATTGTCACACGAATTTTGTAAATTTTGTCCTCGAAAGTGCTTAAAACAATGCTTAATACGGATCATTCACATTTAGAACACTCTCAAAACCAATACGCTGAAAATGTAAAGCAGGAAGTGGTTTTTATACTTGATGCTGATCGAGGAAAGAGAGGATATTTTTGTTTAGGCTGTAAAAGGGAAGTTATTGCAAAAAAGGGAAAGATTAACATCCCACATTTTGCGCATGATCCCAAAGATGTAACCAGAAAAAATAAATGTACTTATTCAGATGAAACTTATCGACACTGGCTTGCAAAGCAACTTCTTATTCGGGACAAAGAAGTTACGGTCCCTGCTCTTTATAAATATCCAGTAGACGATAATGAGGGAAGAGCCATGTTAATTTCCCCTAAGCGAGTTATTAAAGCAAGTACAGCTTTGCAGGAAGTAATTTTTTACGAAGATGACAATGGTAAAGTTTGTTGGGGTAAAGAAGAGCATAATTCCGGTCGAAATAATTTGATAAGAGTTGATGTCGCTTTTTTTGATGAAAAGGGACTTCCCATATTGTTAATAGAGCTTGTTGCTACTCATGGTATAACGTTAGAAAAGAAATTAATTTTTCATCGTTTGTGTATTGATACAATTAGAATAAATGTTCCAAAAAATTCACCTGAGGCAATTGAGGAATCTTTAAATAAAACGGAAAACACTAAATGGATTTATAATTATGAATACCAAAGCACCCCTTACGTATCAGTTCCCAATAGAGAAACAAAGGGAATATTTCCAATTGATCAAATCCAAAGAGGATTTCTCGAAGAAACTTACAAATGCAGAGCAGCACAAATTGGAAATTTTATACGCGCAATTGCACGATGCGTGGAATCAGAATCGTTCAGAAACTTTGAACGCACAATTACAGCAGAAATACATAGAGTTGAGGGAAATACAGAGAACCATAGATTACGATCTAGCGAAATTCGAAATGATTGTAGAAGCAGAGTTGAAGATCGATATAGAACAGAAATTAACGAAATTGATCAAAGAAGAGCAAGACTTAACGAGCGAAGAGAAGAACTTCGAACAAGAAAAGAAGAAGAGGAGAACAGCATTAGAGATGAAGAAGGAAAATTTGAACGGGAATATACAACTTTGGAAGGAGGATATAATCTTAAAAGAGGAGAACTTGAAGCAAAAATCAATGAACCTCACTCGAGAGGAAAATCTTTTGAAAGCAGAAGAGAAGAAATTGGAGGACTTATTGAATCAGAAGAACTTGCTTATCAAAAAGAAAGAGGAAACCTCGAACTCATTAGACTCTCTTTTGACCCAGCACTCAAACTATTTAAAAAATCAAAGAGAGAAATTGCAGATAGCTTTAAACAAAAGGGAGGAAAAATTGAAACAAGAAGAAGAACCTTACCAGAAGAATTTGAAAGATTACGAGGAGACGTTGAGAAATCAATTGAAGGAATTCGAGAACAAACAATTAGAGAAATTGAGGGAAGAGTTGAGCATGGAGGTACAGAGATGTCCAGAAGACTTAAAGAATTACTTTCTTATTGGAGATTACTTATCAGTATCCAAAGCGAAATCGATGATAGCAAGAGAGTTAAATCAGCGCAGGAGTGCATTAAAACGGGATCTTACAAAAATTGGGGTCTCTGAGGAGCGATTTTTTGAATTGATGAGTCAGAACTCATCACGTTAGTTCGACAAATATGAGTGCATGAATTTATATAGCGAATGGTACAAAGGATTGATAATAAATGGAGAAAATTCATGATTAAGTACTGCAATAAATTAATTGCAAGCCAGAGTGTATCTTTTAATACAATTAAGCCTAAGAGCATACCAGATAAACCAGGCATATACTTAATTACATTCAAAAAAGGTAATATTGAAATTCCATTTTACGTTGGAAGAACCCAAAATTTAAAGCGAAGAATCTATACCAATCATTTGATGGGTTCACCAACTAACGCAAGACTTAAAAATTATTTAATTAATGACATTAAATTGAAGGACATTGTACTTTCAATAGATGCTAAAAATTATATTAAAATAAACTGCTTTGTGAGATGGATTGAGGAAGAGGTATATTCAAATGATTTGCCTACTAAAGCCAGGCATCCTTATCAGGTTAGAGGACTTTTGGAATCCTTCGTGACATCAGAACTCTTTCCTAGGTATGGGATTTATAAGGAGCATTGAACTGGGATTTGAACTTAAAAACTATTTATATTTATTAATAAACTTTACTTGACATGGCACAGAAAATCACTACCACCACCGAGCTTCGCGATTATTTTAGTAAGGTTATGATAAGAACGGACCATCATGCACTTGGCGTAAGTCAAGTGGCTCTTGCTGTGATTGGCGGTATAATATGGCGGGCAACTGAAATAAACGTTCTTGAAAGGGATGGTGAAACAAAAAACGTTTTGTGGATGAAAACATTAAATTCAATTTTCTACTTTACGTATGACCATACGAAAGACGAAATTGTAGTAAAACAAGATAATCATAAAGGTTCTGAACTTCGTAGATTTACCAATACGACATCTTTAGCGGATGTTCACTTATTCTTTTTTACCATGTAAAATTATGATATACTTATATGGGATGGAATGGAGATTCAGAAAACTACGAGTACTGGATAAAGGCTATTGATAAAGATATGATTATTTTCTTTGCTGAGCTTATTAACACTTATTCTTCAAATGCATTACCGTTAAACACTTTAAATATTGAAGAGAAAAAAATCGGTAAGAAAGAACTTATCTATTATGAACTCAATTTTAGTCATGAAGATGGATTTCATGAAATACTTAATGTTAATTACTTGCAATCATATTTTAAGGAATTAGTGGTAGTAAATAAATTTTCTCCTTTCCTTACAGTTCGCATTGAGGCTGTAATTACACGATCTAGTATAAATGAGTATACATATAATTGCAACGAAGATGTTATTTATATATGCTCACCAGCTCAATATCCAAAGACATAATTAGCTAACTCCATTATGGCTACTAAAAAGAAAGGAACGCTAACTACATCCGGTGAATGGGCAAAGCATTTAAGAAAGTTTTTAAAGAGAAAATTCTGGAAGGCTGAACGTTTCAAGGCTAAGAGAATCGTTAAGATTGAAAGTGAATAGTAAACAAGTAAAATTGACCGTTTCGCCTAAGCCCAGTCTACCTACACTCAACCTATTTCTAGAAGTTGGATTAATTATAAGGTGTTTTGATCACTGCAAATGTCGTTTGGAAACTACAGGGTTTGCATGGTAGATGCTCTTTTTAACGAATTCTTCAAACCAATATGGGCAATCATAGAAGTCCCGAAGTATCGCTGAACTTTTAGTATTCGTTTTATTGCAGATCCCTATGAATCTTCTGGGCCAGTTGTTTAACGTCCAGAATGCAGCTATTAATACGTTGATTCTGTCTTCCAGTTTTAAATGATCAAACTCTCCACGAACTCCAATGATAGGCCTATTTAATCCTAATGAAGAATATACAAATTCCTGAAATTTCTCCATTTGTGGGCTTTGACTACTGAGTATTGACGCTATCTGATACAGGACATCAAAGTATAAATGCGAATACTGATGAGATTTAGTGTATCCATGTTTAATCATCTGGTCTAAATTTTTCTGAATATTCCCTAGATTATCTGAACACTTTATCTGAGTCGCATTCCTTAGGTCATTCCTACAGCTCGAACAATAACATGGCATCTGCGATATTAGGTTATTTTTAGTGCCTAGCTCAACTCTATGAAAGGCTATTGGGTTCTCACAAAATGGACAGCGATCATAAAGAATTAGTTTACATCTTGAGCATGCAACGGATAGTGATAACCTCCAGGACTTTCTAAAGTAAGGATTGGCTCCATCTTTTATAAAGCAACACGGACAGAATTGGAGCCCAAAGTTTTTCCTGGTTCTATGAAAAATGCCAAGAGGCATTATCCATTTGGAATTACCGAAGCTATTTAGTCTCTCAAACAAGTATCCTTCGTAGGATTTAAGAGTTGTGGCTTTTACTTCATCAAGACTTACTCCAGATTTTTCAGAAAGTAGCTGAAGCATCTTAATTGGAGCAAGTTTATCAATATCCCTATTCCATACCTGGTGTTCCGGAAAATGGAATCTACAGAACGTATGTACTTTTGAAACATTAACATTTGAGAGCCGATATAGCCAACTTGAAAGTAACTCATCTCTAAGGGGCTTTACTATTGCAGGAAATATGTTTAATTGGCTTGACACTTATATATTCTCAGATTCTCTTCTTCTTCTTGATGGTGATCTATAGGTTGTTTTCTCCAGGACTTCAATTGTTATTTGCTCTAATCCATTTTCAATGCAGAGTATAGTAGCGTCTTTAAGTAACTTCGATATTTCTCCTATTGTGCCCTCACTCATCGATAATATGGAGTGACTTATTTCTTTACTAACCAAATTGGATTTTTCTCTTAATGGCAATAATCTTTCGAAGGAGATAAGTAACCGAAGATATTCTTCATTCATCTTCCATTTTTGAAGAATTATCGGGTCGAATCTATTAGCTAACTGAGGGTCTGTATTGATAACTCTGATAGCATCTTTGGTACCTGCAGCAATGATTATTATTTTGAGTTCATTTGCCAGGTACTTTAAAACTGTGAGGAATCCTCTCTGTTTATTGTAGCTCCCATGGAGGATGTTATGGATTTCATCGATTATTAAAATTTTTAGATTCAACGAGCTGAATAGTTGCATTACCTGGAAGTGCTTCTTATCAACCCGATCATTCAATTTATAAGCAGCCATCAGTCTGTCTAAAATCACATTGTATAACCTTCTTTCATCCGGATCAGGTGGTGCCTGAATCATAAGAACATCTAGCTGGGTGCCATGTATTTCATCGACTGATGGTTTAAACTTTTGATTGAATTTATTCAATAGTGCAGTTTTTCCATTGTTTGTGTCGCCAACTAAAAGAAAGTTTGGCATTCTATGGGTTCTTGGGTAAGTGAGTAGATCATCAAATCTATCCAGGATGGCTGTAGACCGCGTATAAGGGATCCAGAAATCACTTTTAACGTAGTTAATCCTTTCTTTGTCACTCGAGTTCGCAATGATTTTAACGTCTTCTTTAAGATGATCCATATGCTATTCGAAAGGGGTTAAGCTCGTAATATCAATGGTCTCATAGTTTTCAGATGTTTCAACCTTCTTTTTTATGACTATCTTATCAGAATTAGTTTTTCTTCCTATTGCCCGCGCTAGTTTGGTTTTTTTTGTTTTTGAAACTGCCTCTAATTCTATTTCCTTCATCTTTTCAAATGCGACAAATATTTTATCCTCATCAACATTTTTAATACCATCATCCTTTAGTTTCTTTTTAACTGCACGATACTCCCAAATTGTGATTGGCGGTTTAGATAAATCCCGATAGGGCATCTGAAAATAGTCTTTAAGCTCAGGGTCAAAAAAGTATACACAACTTAAATCTCTTGGGTCATATTTGAAGATGAACTTTTTCTTAAGCTTTGCCTTACCTGAAGTAAGGTCAGTTTTATGAACCCACTTTTTAATAACATCTGAGTAGTAATGGATATTTTCAATCATTACACCATACTCCTGAACGGTCCTTTCAACATATGGCATAAAATCAAGTTTAATTCTCGATTCATCTGTAATTCTTGGTTGTAGCCCAACTCCACTCTGGCCATTTGTACCCATTATACCCTGCTCAAATTTTTCCAGAGGAGACATGCTAAGGGAAGAGTGGATGCGCTTATGGTAGACATTAACAATAAATGTTGACAGCCATTTTTCGAATTCCTTTAAAGTTAAAGCAGCTTTCTTCTCAGATTTATACTCTTTTCTTTCTTTGGTATTCGAAAATGTTGTTCCTGGTAAATCATGGATTTCTTTTGCGAAGGTTCCAAGAAGGCGTTCGATGTGACCGCCCCAATACGGCTTTCCGCATGGTCGCCATTCGATGTTTATCCCGTAATCCATGCATGACCTTTCCATAGCTTTACTTCTAAACTCTTTCGCATTATCAGTGTGAATAGTTTTCATTTTGCCCCAACAAGGCCACTCTCCATCAACTCCTAAGTTCAGCAACCATTTTTCTTTAGGCAGAATAGAATGTGATATGCAAAGACCAACGCTTAGGAAATTAGGAGAGTCAAAAGATAAATAGTAACCAACTATCATCCGGCTATACACATCTATGGCTACTGTAATCCACGGTCGACCAATTGGAATCCTATTAATCTCATCTACCAAGATTAGATCTACAGGGGTGTGATCAATTTGAACTATTGAAAGCGGGTGTTCTGCACCAGGGAAGCTCCCATAGTTTGGATCAAAATTTTCTCTAGCGATCTTTGTTCCATATCGCTTCTTGGTAAGTTCGAATTCGTTAATCTCTCTAATCCTTTTGCGAATAGTATTCTGGTGGGGTTCTTCAATACCTAGATCTCGGCATTTTTTTATTACAAAATTAATGACCTTGCCAATTTTTCTTCGTTGTCTAGTTTTGTAGACTTCTTCTATTCCCTGTTTAAGTATTTCTTCAGTTTCTTTCGAAAGCTTTTTTCTTCCCCTAAGTGCTTTTCCTCTTGATTCAGCCAGTAAGGCAACGCTACCAGCCCTTTCATACTTCTCTAACCATCTATAAATTGTCGCTTTATTAATGCCGGTTTCTTTAGCCCTCTGTGCAACTAATTGTCCGTCTCCTTTGGCATTTAAAAGTGGTTTGATCACCTCGTACTTTTTTTGAGCCGATGACCATTCTTTTTCAGAGAGTTCAATTGTTTTAGGAATTGTAGTAGCTTGATCGGAAGGCAAAGATTTTGGATGAAGGTCTTTTATTGGAATCCTTAACAGATTCCCGGTCTTTAAATTCTCAGCCAAAACTTGACTCAGGTCAATTACCCTTCTTATTTTAAAAGTTGCACCTTGGTATTTGACCTCTTCACCAGGTTGAATCATTAAATCAATCATATCTTCACTGATTAGTCCATATTTCAGAATCCATACCTATTCTTTCATGTAGGTCTATTCCAATTATACCATTTGATACCAATGACCACAGAGTATGTAATAGCTGCGCTCTCACATATTTATCATTAGAGCACGCACCTATTAATTCTTCTGGTGTTGAGCATTCTAGAGTTTCTAAGGTTTTCCTTAGAAGTATAGAATGATTAAGATCGTACGATGCCCTAATATAGCTTTGTAAAAAGCGAGCGTTGAGCATAAAATCGTTTCTTATTTCCTTTTCAGTATAAATCTTGAAGTCCCATCCTTTTCTTTTGGCGAAATCAATTGCTGCCTTAAACTTTGGTTTAAGAAGGGGCCATTTCGCTTTCAAGTCATCTCTATACTTTACCTCACAGAGCCTCGGTTTAAGCGACTTACTGATCTTAAGGTCATTGTTATAATAGACTAGAAAGTCTGGAGTGTATTTGCGCTTTTCCCCGTTATCATTAAGGTATTCTATTGTAATCGGCTGGAGCTCATAAGACATCACTGTATAGTCGAATTCTAGTAAATAGGCCAAGTCACGCTCTAGGGATGATTCAAACCTAATAGAGCCTCCATTTTTGCGGCTAACGACAACTCCTGTTAATGATGTATAGCTTTTTTCTATTTTTCTGACTGGCATAAAAATTCGCGTATTTAGGGGTTTATTATTTAATTTTTCGCGCAGATCAATGTTTAAAATCGCATTTTCCGCTGTTATTATTGCTCAGTTTGCAATCTTTTTTTCGCAGTTATTAAGAGCATTGACAGAGGAGGTAATCCACAACCAGGAGAAATTTCTTTAGCACACAATGGTGTCTTGTTTTTAGATGAGTTGCCTGAATTTAAACGCACAGTGTTAGAAGTGATGCGTCAACCCATGGAGGAAAGACGCGTTACCATTTCGCGTGCTAAAATATCGCTCGACTATCCGGCCAACTTCATGTTGGTGGCCAGCATGAATCCTTGTCCCTGCGGGTATTACAATCACCCTGAAAAAGAATGCGTGTGCGGCCCGGGTATTGTACAGCGTTACTTAAGTAAGATCAGTGGGCCGCTCTTAGATCGTATAGATTTACATGTGGAGGTGGTGCCTGTAGGCTTTGATGAAATGACAGCTCGAAGAAAGGCCGAAACGAGTGCCGAGATACGGGAGCGCGTAGTAAAAGCCAGGGATTTACAATCTAAACGTTTTGAAAAGCAAAAGGAAGTGTACTCCAATGCCATGATGCCATCCAACATGGTGAAGGAAGTATGCGAGATCAATGAAGCGGGGCGTACTTTACTGAAGACCGCCATGGAGCGATTGGGGTTGAGTGCAAGGGCTTACGATCGCATATTAAAAGTATCCAGAACCATTGCTGATCTGGCTGGATCTGACAACATTAAAACAGAGCATTTAGCGGAGGCCATCCAGTACAGAAGCCTTGATAGAGATGGTTGGGCAGGGTAAGCTCAGTTGAAAATTATCTAATTGATAATTGACAATATTAATACCTATTATGAGGTCTCACTTTTCTGTTGGCAATAGTGAGAGGATCGTTTTCTTGAATTAAAAGAGACAGGTTTTGATTATCACTTCCGTGAGAAGATTTTCTTTATTACGATAACAAGCCCTGTTACGATAAGTCCCACCACGAAGCCCAGTACAAATTCTTTGAGAATAAGCGGCACCTGTGGGAAGCTGTCATGTAAATATGTGGAGTTATGAACGAAAATGCCACCGGATACCAATAGCAGGGCAAGGGTGCCCACAACTTTAAGAGATTTAATCACCCACGGCAGCGACTTTACTAATAGGTTACCAAAAAAGAAAAGTGCACCCTTTCCTTCCGATTGTTTGATGAACCTGAAGCCCAGGTCGTCCATTCTGATGATCAGTCCCACTAAACCATAAACACCTACAGTGGCAAGAATGGCCACCGCTGAAACAGTGAGAATCTGAGTGATAAGTTTTTCATCGATTACTGTTCCCAACGCGATGATCACTATTTCTACCGAGAGAATGAAGTCGATAGTGATGGCCGATTTTATTTTAGCTTTTTCTATGGAGCGGTCATCTTCTTTTATTTGATCAGCTACCTCATGGCCTTTTTTGGATCGGTGAAAAAGAAACTCTACAATCTTCTCTGCTCCCTCATAGGCCAGAAAGAGCCCGCCTAATATTAAAATAATTTTTATGACTACCGGGAAGAATGCCGTCAGGAGCAAGGCAATGGGAACGATGATGAGCTTGTTAATGAAGGAACCTTTCGAAATAGCCCAAAGCACTGGCAGCTCCCGCTTGGCAAGAAAGCCTGTTGCTTTTTCAGCGTTAACAGCCAGGTCGTCACCCAATATGCCGGCTGTTTTGCGCGTGGCAATTTTACTCGCGGCAGCGACATCATCCATTAAGGCTGCTACATCATCTAAAATTGAAAAAATACCTGAAGCCATGTTACTTGTGATAAAAACGGGGCAAAAATAGATTAAAAGTTAAATAGATAAATACTTTGGAAGAATAGAGTCGGGCATCTTAAGGAATTTATCAATTCAACGAAGACGATTGATGGTTTCTATTAGGAATAATCACAAAGAAAATTAATGGATTAATAAAGATGCTCATTAGAAATGGAACTATAGAATTTGAATTATCTTAATAGTAAATGCTAACTTTTGGCATCATTGTTCGATACAGGATGTGATTGAACACTATCCATCAATTTTTTTCTTTAATTTCAAGACTATTATGAATAAAATATAGCCATGTCAGATCAAAAGGATAGCGGCCACAAAATTAATGTCACTTCTTCAGTCATCGAAAAATCAATTGAGATGGCAAGTGATTTCTTGTCTAAACTGATTATGCCAACTGTTGAAGAGTTTGGTTTGCTAATGAAGGAGAGTGTCACAAGTTGGCGAATTAAAAAGCAGGTTAAGATACTGAACAATGCTCGAGAATATTGTCAAAAACATAATATCTCGCCAAAAGCAATTTCTCTGAAGGTTCTAGTGCCACTACTTGAAAATGCCAGTCTTGAAGAAGATGAATTACTTCAAGATAAATGGTCAACTTTGCTAGGCAACATGGTCGATCCTGATCAAAATATAGAGAACAATGTAATTCCTTTCATACTTAGTCAACTTTCGAAGAATGAATTCGTACAGTTGGAGAAGGAATATCATCGAATCAATCGTGATTTAGATGAATTTTTTTCTGAGCTTCAAGCTATTAAAGCAAAATATGTAAATGATTATATTCCACTTGATCAGGAGCGCGTTGATAAAATCAAGATAGAGGAATTGCAGCAAAAAATTCATGAAACTAAGTATGTCAATCCAGTGGAGTTTAAACCTTTTGAAATTGCAAATCTCATTAGATGCGGATTAATCCGAATCATTCCAGTTCAATCAGGTTATTCAAAGGATATTAAATATGGATCTGGACTTTTGAGTCAAGTGATTGTTCCTCAGGGGGTGAATGTTGAGATAGAATATGTGGCCGACTCGTATCTTTTTACCGATTTGGGGATGCTTTTCTTTACAGTCTGCAATGATAAAGCTGTGGAGTCAAAATAAACTGCTAGTCCAAAAGATTGTCAACAGCTAACTAATCAGCAAATTTTCTACCCCTGTGATTTGCTTCATTTCAAGTCCCTTGTAGTTTTAATCAATATGAAACGCACCATTCTCCTTTATAGCCTCTCACTGGCCGTTTTACTTTTTCTGTTGCAATGGCTGCAGTTTAGTTTTATCGTGCGAGACTTAACGATAGAATTCTATCTGGGTGTCGTTGCCATTATTTTTACTTCGGTAGGCATTTGGATGGGACTTAAATTAACGAGCACAAAAACGAAGGTGATTGTTCAGCGCGAATTTGTTTTGAATGAGGTAGAACTTAATCGGCTGGGCATCAGCAAGAGAGAGTTAAAGGTACTGCAATTGATGGCACAAGGGCTATCCAATCAGGAAATAGCCGATAGGTTATTTGTATCCCTCAATACCATTAAAACACATGCCTCGAATTTATTTTTGAAACTTGATGCAAGCCGCAGGACTCAGGCAATACAAAAGGCGAAAGCTTTAAGCCTGATCCAATAATTTAAAATTCAAAATTTCAAATTTTGAATTGACTCCCCTCCAACTTTCAGGCGATTTCAGTAAGTTTAAATACAATCATCCTTTTGGGTGAAGGCAATTACGCATAGAAGTTCCTTTTTTGCCTCAAAAAACAACACTATGAAAAAAGTAATTCTCATATACGGCACTATAGCAGGAGTAATCGTTGGTGGACTGATGCTCATTTTTTGGCCGCTCATGGAAAGCGAAGCTATAAATATGGACAATGGTATGCTGCTGGGTTATGCCACCATGATTCTGGCATTATCGCTCATTTTCTTTGCGGTTAAAACGTATCGCGACAAGCATAACAAGGGTAATATTAGTTTTGGCAAAGCTGTTATGATAGGACTGCTCATTACTTTGGTGGCGGGTGTATTGTATGCCTTTGCCTGGGAGATCATGTTTAGTCAAATGGGTGAGCAATACATGCAAAAAATGATGCAACATTATCAGGACAGTAAAGTACCGGCAGATGCCACACCTGAACAAATAGAGGCAGTGAAATTGGAGATTGAAGATTTTATCGTGATGTATAAGAATCCTTTTATACGTTTCGGAATCACCATCATGGAAGTTTTACCGGTTGGGCTTGTCATATCTTTAATTAGTGCTGCCTTATTAAGAAAGAAAGAAGTATAGCCCGCTTAACCTCAAAGATTCTATGCAATCAAAAGCAGCTACCGTGGAAGAATACCTTGCCAGCCTTCCGGATGACAGACGAAAACCTATTGAGGCTTTGCGCAAGCAAATCAAGAAAAATCTACCAAAAGGTTTTGAAGAGGTGATGAGCTATGGCATGATCGGCTATGTGGTGCCGCATAAGTTGTATCCTCCCGGCTATCATTGTACGCCTGCACTTCCTCTTCCTTTTATGAATCTGGCTTCTCAGAAAAATTTTATTGCTGTTTACCATATGGCGCTATATGAGGGCAGCTTGCTGAATTGGTTTAAAGAGGAATGGAGTAAAGCCTCAGATAAAAAGCTGGATATGGGTAAATCTTGCCTTCGGTTTAAAAAGATAGATGACATTCCCTATGAACTGATAGGTGAGCTAGCCGGTAAAATGACACCACAACAATGGATTGAGCGCTATGAAGCCAATATCAAAAAATAAATTTAGCTGCAAGCTGTGAATGAAGTAACTCAATACCTGAAGACACTTGAGCATCCACTCAAAAAGGAGATTCAGGCATTGAGAAAAATCATCTTAGCATCACATCCTTCATTGGAAGAAAATATTAAATGGAATGGCCCTAACTTCCATGTAAAAGGGGAGGATAGAATTACCATGCGCATCCATCCTCCCAAACAAGTGCAGCTTATCTTCCATCGTGGTGCCAAGCCTTTGCCGGCACCGCCAAAAAGACTAATACAAGATGATGCGGGTATGCTGGAATGGAAAAGCAATGATAGAGCCGTGATGACTTTTAAAACTGAACGAGATATACAAAGCAAAAAAGAAGTGCTCATGGAAATAGTCAATAGGTGGATAGCAGCGACCTCTTCTTGAATAATGTTAGAAACCTCTTTGCCTGCGCGCTTCAAACACTACTACAGCAGCTGCGGTTGATACATTCATAGAATCAATTTTTCCAAGCATAGGGATGATGATATTGGCGTCAGCATTTTTTACCCACACATCGGTAAGGCCTGTGGCCTCCGTGCCCATTACAATGGCCGCAGGATTTTGATAATTAACAGTATGATAGGGTTGTGAAGCCTGCAGGTAAGTGCAATAGATGTTGATATTATTTTTTCTAAGCCAGGCAATTGTTTCTTCAGATGTAGCTGCTGCTACCTGCTTGGTAAAAACGCACCCTAAACTAGACCGAATTACATTAGGATTATAGAAATCAGTTTGGGTGTCGCAAATAATAACGGCATCTATATTCGCGGCATCAGCTGTACGAAGAATGGCACCCAGGTTTCCGGGTTTCTCCACACCTTCTAAGATCAAGATCAAAGGATTTTTGCTGAGTTGAATCTGATCAAGGGCATGTACACGCATTTCGGCAACGGCAATCATGCCACCTGTTCCTTCCCTCACGGCAATCTTATCAAATACCTCTTTAGAGACAGGAATTAGTAATTTTTCATCCTTCAGTTCCGATGGGATATCCGAGACATCAATTATATGATCACAAAAAAACAGGTTTCCGATTTTATAACCGGCCTCTATGGCCATGCTGATCTCCTTTTTACCTTCAATGATAAAGAGTTGTTGCTTTCTTCTTTCGCGCGGTTTCTCAAGCGCAAGCAGACTTTTTACTTTGGGATTTTGTGTGCTGGTAATTCGCAAGTGCATAAAGGAATTTGAGAATCAAAATTCAAAATTTAATTGAGAATGAACACTTATTCGTACTTTTATTTTGAATTTTACAATTTGAATTTGAAACTCTTATACCCCGCCTCCTGGCAAGAATACCAACTCATCGATTCGGGTGAGGGCGAAAAACTTGAACGCTTTGGCAAATATACCCTTATCAGACCTGAACCACAGGCTATCTGGAAAAAGGTGCTGAGTGATGCTGAATGGACAAAGTTGGCCACAGCCCGTTTTGATCGTGAGCAAAAAGATAAATTTCGTTTCAGCGATGATGTAAAGGGTGGCTGGCAACGCAGTAAAGATATGCCCGAGAGTTGGCAGGTAACTTACCCCTTAGCCGACCGCATGATCACTTTGCGTTTAGCACTGACAAGTTTTGGCCATGTGGGCATTTTTCCAGAGCAGGGGGAAAACTGGAACTTCATTTATAATACGGTAAGGTCATGGAACGAAAGCAAACCTCGTGTCTTAAACCTATTTGCGTATACAGGTGCAGCTAGCATCATAGCAAAAGCGGCAGGTGCCGATGTTACGCATGTTGATGCCTCAAGACCTGGAATCAATTGGGCTAACCAAAACATGCAACTCAACAACCTGAACGATATACGTTGGGTCTATGAAGATGCCCTCAAGTTTGTGAAACGGGAGGTAAAACGTGGTAATAAATACAATGGGATCATCATGGACCCTCCGCCTTATGGTCGTGGACCCGATGGAGAAAAGTGGACGCTTCAAGAAAAGCTGGATGAACTCGTGCAACAAGCAAGCGAACTGCTGGAGAAGAAAAATGCCTTCTTTATTTTAAGCACTTACGCAGTGGGCTTGTCTTCACTGGTAAGCGTTAATGTAGTCAAGTCGCACTTTGACGTACTGCCTGAGTTTGGCGAATTCTACTTGAAATCAAAAAATAGTCGCGATCTGCCTATGGGTACTTTCTTGCGTTTTAATGTGTAGGCTTGCCTTGTGTTGTTTGGATTTAGCATGAATCGTTTCGTAACTTAGTTCAACTCGTTATGCGCGATTCTGACAACACCCTTTTTGCACTCGCTGCTGACTTCATTCAGCATACGTCACGTTCTGTTTTTTTAACAGGCAAGGCAGGTACAGGTAAGACAACCTTCCTGAGGCACATTGCTGCCAGCACCAAAAAGAATTTTGCAATAGCTGCTCCAACGGGAGTTGCTGCTATTAATGCCGGAGGTGTGACTTTACATTCACTCTTTCAGTTGCCATTCGGGATTTACCTGCCTGGTTATCACGCTTTGGATAGTGGTCTGCAGATTACTAATCGCAATACTTTGTTTAAAAATCTCCATCTCAGTAAAACCAAAAGAGATGTGTTGCAGGAACTAGAGTTGCTCATCATTGATGAGATCAGCATGGTGCGTTGCGATATGCTGGATGCGGTAGACACTATTTTGAAATCGGTGCGAAGAAGTCAGCAAGCGTTCGGTGGGGTGCAAGTACTTTTTATTGGCGATTTATATCAATTATCACCAGTAGCTAAAGCAGAAGAATGGGCGGTGATGAAGGATTATTACGAAAGCCCCTTTTTCTTTCATGCCAGGGTACTGGAGGAGGCTAAGCCTCTCAGTATAGAGCTTACAAAAATATACAGGCAAAACGAGCAATCGTTTATCGATTTGCTTAACAATATCCGTCAGGGGAGTGTGAGTACAGAAGATTTGTCTTTATTGAATTCACGACTGCAGCACGCGGTCCATGCAGGGGGTGCCATCACGCTTACTACCCATAATCAGAAAGCAGATGGTATTAATGATGAAGAACTCAGTAAACTATCTGGTAAGTCCTTCCAATTTCAGGCTATCATCGAAAATGATTTTCCGGAAAGGAGTTATCCCACTGATGAAGTGCTAACCATTAAAAAGGGCGCGCGCATCATGTTCATTAAAAATGATTCGGGTGAGGAGCGCAGGTATTACAATGGTAAAATGGCCACAGTAACGCATGTGGATGCCGATGCTATAGAAGTAGCTTTTGATGATGGCTTTACCTTTGATCTGACCCGGGAAACATGGCGAAATATCCGTTATCGTTACGATGCCACTGCAGATGAAATTGATGAAGAAGAGCTTGGTACTTTTACGCAGTATCCTATCAGGTTGGCTTGGGCCATCACCATTCATAAAAGCCAGGGCTTAACTTTTGAAAAGGCTATTATCGATGCCGGGAACTCCTTTGCCCCGGGGCAAGTGTATGTAGCCTTAAGCCGATGCACCTCATTAGAGGGTTTGGTATTACAAACACCTATCGCTGCCCGGCAAATCATGACAGACCCTCAGGTGATCAATTACACCAAACAGCTGAAAACAATCACAGAGCTGAATGAACTATTAGCAACAGAGAAAGTAATCCACACCAAACTTCAAATAGCTCGTTCTTTTTCGTTCAACAAAATCAAGGAAGCCATTGTAGCCTGGGCCGCAGCCATTGGAGAACAAAAATCACCAGAGGCAAGCGCAATAGAACTCAGTGGTAAGCTGATGGGTAGGGCCATTAACTTAGATGAACTCGCCCTGAAAACACGCAACTGGTTAGAGAAAAGGGGTGAGCAAATCCACAGTGTGGAGGCTGAGCAGATTTTTGAACAAGGCTTGCGTAAATCCATTGAGCATTTTTATGAATTGCTTCACAATGATTTTTACCTGCCCCTGCAGGAACACGAAGGTGTTTATCACGACAAGAAGAAGGCAAAAAAGAAATTGCAGGAAGTGCAGCAATTGTCATCCATCATTCGCGGGCACGCTCAGAAACTGTGCAGCATTTTTTTGGAAGATGAGATTATGTTTGACAGCAAGCCTGGGTATTTCATGGCCAGCACCGCAGGTAAAATCAAGCCAAGTGTTAACAGCGCATGGGAGTCAAAATTGTTGTTTGACAGGGGTGTTTCCATGGAAGGCATTGCTGCTTCACGTGGCCTGGTTTTATCGACCATCGAAGGGCACATTGCCCAGTACGTGAAATCGGGCGATATACCGATTGCAAAAGTCGTAAGTGCTGAAAAAATCACCGCCATTGAAAAGGCCATTGCAGAAACAGACGTTCCTGCCTTGGGGATTATCAAACAAAAATTGGGCGATGGCTATTCTTACGGAGAGATAAGGATGGTTTTTAATCATTTGGCTTATTTAAGCAAGGCATAGTTGCCCGCCAACAAATTTTCTTCTGCTAAACATGAAGAAGCCAGATTTTCTATTTCGCTAAGGCAAATCCATAACTTTCAGCTATCTTTGCGCCCTTAAATTCAAGCAAAGACCGTCCCTTCTCGGGCGGAAGCAAACAATATGGAAGTAAATAAGATCAGAAACATTGCGATTATCGCACACGTTGACCACGGTAAAACTACCCTTGTTGACAAACTTCTCATGGCCGGTAAATTGTTTAAAGACCACGAGACCCCTGGCGAGCTAATCATGGACAGCAATGATCTGGAACGCGAGCGTGGTATTACCATTTTGGCGAAAAACGTTTCTGTTCGCTATAAGGATTATAAAATCAACGTAATTGATACACCTGGTCACTCAGATTTTGGGGGAGAAGTAGAGCGTGTATTGAACATGGCCGATGGTTGTTTATTATTGGTAGACGCATTCGAAGGGCCAATGCCACAAACACGTTTCGTATTACAAAAGGCCTTACAGATGGGTTTAAAACCTATCGTTGTAATTAACAAAGTTGATAAGAAAAACTGTACCCCTGACGAAGTACACGAACAGGTTTTTGAATTGATGTTCTCTTTAGATGCATCGGAAGATCAGTTAAACTTCCCTACTTTCTATGGTTCTGCCAAAAACGGTTGGATGAGCACGGATTGGAAAAAACCAACCGAAGATATTTCTCCGCTTATTGAAGGTGTCATCGAACACATTCCTCAGCCTAAAGTGGACGAGGGAGCAACCCAGTTAATGATTACATCGCTTGAGTACTCGGCTTACATTGGTCGTGTGGCTATTGGTCGTGTGCAACGCGGTAGCATTAAGGCCGGCCAACAGGTTGCCCTTGTCAAGCGCGATGGTAAAATAGTGAAGACGCGCGTAAAAGAAGTTTACGTATTCGAAGGCTTTGGTAAAGAAAAAGTAGAGCAGGTATCAGCTGGTGAAATTTGTGCTTTGGTTGGTTTAGAAGGTTTCGAAATTGGTGACACAGTGGCCGATATCGATAAGCCTGAAGCACTAAAGGCAATTTCTATCGATGAGCCTACCATGAGTATGCTTTTCACCATTAACAACTCTCCTTTCTATGCTAAAGAAGGTAAGTTTGTTACGTCACGTCACATCCGTGAGCGTTTAGAAAAAGAATTAGAAAAAAACCTGGCACTTCGCTTAGGCGATACAGGCTCAGCAGATAGTTTCATGGTATTCGGGCGTGGTGTGTTGCACTTGTCTGTATTGATTGAAACCATGCGCAGAGAAGGTTATGAATTGCAGATCGGTCAGCCGCAGGTGATCTTCCGTGAAATTGATGGTGTGAAATGTGAACCAGTTGAAGAACTGACCATCGACTTACCCGAAACAGTTGCTGGTAAGGCCATTGAAACCGTATCGCAGCGAAAAGGTGAAATGTTAAACATGGAACCTAAAGGCGAGCGTATGATTTTGAAGTTCTTGATACCATCACGCGGTATCATGGGCTTAAGAAATTATTTGTTAAACGTAACAGCAGGTGAGGCGATTGTAACACACCGCTTCAAGGAATATCAGCCTTATAAAGGTGAAATCCCCGGCCGTATCAATGGTTCACTGATTGTAATGGAACAAGGTGAAGCCATTGCTTACAGCTTGCACAACTTGCAAGATCGTGGTAAGTTCTTTATCAATGATGGTGAAGAAGTATATGAAGGTCAGGTAATAGGTGAGCACAGCCGTGCAGGTGACTTGGTGATTAACGTAACCAAGACTAAGAAGCTTACCAACATGCGTGCATCAGGTTCAGATGAGAAGATGAAAATCGCTCCTCCGTTGAAGCACACCTTAGAAGAAGCGTTAGAATACATTCAGGGTGACGAATACGTAGAAGTAACACCTAAGTCGATCCGTATCCGTAAAATCTATTTAACAGAAAACGAACGCAAGCGCTACAGCAAGAGCTAATCTTGTAGCTTAGTAAATTAGTAAGGATGCAGTAACTACTGCATCCTTTTCTTTTAATAAGCAGAATTTTTACATACACGATTACAGACACATGAGTCGACTCAAAAACATCGTACTGCAGGGCCATACCATTATTGTGGTGGACTATGCCGGATGCAAGGAAGAAGAGATGTTGACGCTAGCGGCTCGTGCTAAGGAAGCGATTAAGGTAGATGCTAGCCCAAAGTTGGTAATATCGCGCTATAGCAATATGTATATTACACCTCGCTTTGTACGTTTTTTTGAAAATGAAACAAACGAGGTAAAACCTTTCCTGAAAAAGAATGCCCTCATAGGTTTGAACGAGCCTAAAAAAGTCATTTTAAAGGCATTTAATTTTTTTATGGGTACCGACTTCAGGGCTTTTGATTCTGAAAGGGAAGCATTGGAGTTCTTGATTGAAACAAGCCTGGAAGAAGGTTTAGAAAGTGTTTTCACAAGTAACTAAAAGGGTCATGATCATAAGCTGAACTCATCTTCAGCTGAGCTGGTCTTATAGCATCTTAAAACCAAGCGGTCAGGCTACTAATAAGCAAAGTGTAGTTTTTGAAAAACTCCTGGCTATTATTTTCAAAAAGACGTTTATCTGAAAAGAAACTTCTTTGCTCCAAGCGAAAGAGTGCATTGTCGCCTAATTTGAGATTCAAACAGAGCCCAGCGCTACCAGCAGAAAAAGGTATCAGATAATTGTTGCCAATGACAGTGTTATCAGTATCTTCAAAATACTCTACTCTTCCTGAAACGGAAATCTTATCTGTAAGCTGATAGCGTCCATTAATATTACCTTGCCACCAGGTGCTGCTTGTATTGTTATCTTTTTCTTGAATACCCCCATAAATACAAGCTGTCATCAAAAAGTGAGGGTGAACCTGGTAAATGAAAAACAGGTCACTAAAATAGCGTGTTCTGAAAGTTGGATTTAGAAGGCTGCGTTCATTGCCCGTATAAGTATTCCAATTGATCAGAAGGTTTTTACTTGGCCTGTATTCAAGCTGAGTACCTAATGATTTAGCGTTATTGTTATCCTCAATTACTTGCCAGCCATTTAGCAAATACAGATACAGATTTACTTGCTGCCCTAGGGGAATACTTGCCTTCATGCCAGATAAATAATAGGGAACATATTCCGGTGCGAATGACCGCGAATACATTAAGTGATCTTTTGAAACAGCGCTCTCATTAGAATATGGAGAACTAAGAACGCCCATATCGAGCCAGATATCTTTTTTGGGGAATAGCTTTACGCCCACGTAGCCTTCGATCACATTTTTGAGTGAGCCTTGTTCTTGCGCGTAATTAGCGTTTACATAGGTGCCAAAGCCTGGTACAAAACGGGCGCGCACTCTTTGAGATCGGTACCTAATATCGACATATGCAAGGTTAATATTTATCTCATTATGCCGTGCTGATGAAACGAGGTAAGGCGTTTGGTTTTCCGCTGGCTTTAGAAAATTATAGGCATAGTATGTATCGACATACGCTCCAAAACCTACATGGCCAAGCATGGTTGTCTTCAAAGTATCCACGGTGGTTGTGTTGATAACTTGTCCAAGCAAGCTACCACAGGTAAGCAGCAGCAGGCTAAGCAAAAAGAAGCGGGCAACCTTTGGCATAGTGTAAAATTACTTGAAAATCATCTGTTCTGCCTGTTGCTTTACCCTTCAGCTTCATTTTAGAGAAAATAAGCTTGCTTTTTGTTTTTTGCGCAGCACAGCTCTGAAAATACTGTTTATTTTTGCAGATGGCACAGCAAATTCTCATCCTCGATTTTGGTTCTCAGTATACCCAGCTAATCGCACGCAGGGTGCGAGAGCTCAATGTTTATTGCGAAATCCACCCTTTTAACAAGGTTCCGGCCTTAACTCCTGATATTAAGGGGGTTATTTTGTCTGGCAGCCCTTGTTCGGTGCGCCAGGAGAATGCACCGGGCGTTGATTTGAATTTGTTCAGAGGCAAAGTACCGGTATTGGGTGTTTGCTACGGAGCCCAACTGATGGCCCAGCAATTGGGTGGGAGCGTAACGCCCTCGAAAATCAGAGAATACGGACGTGCTAAGCTTAGCACAGTCGATCATCATAACGAACTCTTAAAAGAAATTTCGCTCGATAGCCAGGTGTGGATGTCGCATGGTGATACGATAGAAGTGGTGCCTGAAAATTTTGAAGTGATCGCGAGTACTCCATCCGTGCGCGTGGCTGCTTACCAGATCAAGAACGAAAAGACCTTTGGTATCCAGTTTCACCCTGAGGTGACTCACTCCACTGAAGGAAAGAATTTACTAAGAAATTTTGTCGTACATATTTGTCATTGTGCACAAGACTGGACGCCAGATCAATTCATAGAAAGTACCGTGGCAGATTTGACCAAAAAACTTGGCAATGATCAGGTGGTTATGGCCTTATCGGGTGGTGTTGACTCTACGGTGGCGGCTGTTTTGGTTCACAAAGCCATCGGTAAAAATCTTCATTGCATTTTTGTTGATAACGGCTTGTTGCGTAAGGATGAATTTGCACAAGTATTGGAGTCATACAAGGGAATGGGGCTTAACATCAAAGGGGTGGATGCCAAAGAAAAATTCTATACAGCTCTCCATGGGCTTACAGAACCCGAAGCCAAACGCAAGGCTATTGGTAAAACCTTTATCGATGTGTTTGATGAAGAGTCGCACAAACTAACTGAAGTGAAATGGCTTGGTCAGGGTACTATTTATCCTGATGTGATTGAATCTGCACCGGTAATGGGGCCTTCACAAACAATCAAGTCGCACCATAACGTAGGCGGTTTGCCTGAGAAGATGAAATTGAAAATAGTGGAGCCTCTTAATACACTATTTAAAGATGAAGTTCGACTGGTGGGTAAAACACTAGGCATTGATCCATCCATCCTCGGGAGGCATCCTTTTCCCGGTCCGGGCCTTGGTATTCGCATATTAGGAGATATCACGCCAGACAAAGTACGCATCTTACAAGAAGTGGATGCTATATTTATCGGGTCCTTGCGTAAGCATGGTCTCTATGATAAAGTGTGGCAAGCGGGCGCTATGTTATTGCCAATACAATCGGTGGGTGTCATGGGTGATGAAAGAACCTATGAGCGTGTTGTTGCGTTAAGAGCAGTGAGTTCTGTAGACGGCATGACAGCCGATTGGGTTCACTTGCCTTATGAGTTTCTGGCAGAGGTATCCAATGAAATTATTAATCGTGTAAAAGGAGTAAATCGTGTTGTTTACGATATCAGCTCCAAACCTCCTGCTACAATTGAATGGGAGTAATACAGTTGACAATTAACAACGGACAATTGCTTATGACAAAAAGAAACTTGAAACTTTCAATTGTAATACTTTTGATAATTGTCAATTGTCAATTGTCAATTGTTAATGATTCTTTTGCGCAAGTCAACTACCAGCAAGAATATAAAAGTGCCAAGCTTCTTTTTAATGAAGGTAAGTATAACCTGGCCATGGAGAACTTTAAGAAAGTTATCCCCTATGACCAGTCAAATGACTTTTCACAATACGCTTCTTTTTACTATGCTGTAGCTGCTTACAAGCAGCGTTACTTCAGCGTGTCTAAAGACATGCTCAATCAAATTAAAGTGCTTTACCCAACCTGGGATAAGATAGAAGAAGTGAATTATTGGTTGAGCTTGAATTTATTTGAGACGGGTGATCTGTTTCAAGCCGTTAAGATTATTAATGGCCTGAAGGACAAAAAACTACAGGCACAAGCTGATGACACCAAGAAGCATTACGTAGCAGCCATAAAAGACGCAGAAACGTTGCGCATGTTGGCAGAAGAACATCCTTCGGATAAGGTAATCGGAAAGGCTTTTGTATCGGCCTTGGCCGATCAGGTTGCCTCTGCAGAAGACAGAGCCGAATTGGAAAGGCTAATTGATATCTATAAACTTGACAGAAAAGATTACGTTGTGGAAGCACCCAAGACTTTCTTCAAGGATGTTTATTCTATTGCAGTAGTATTTCCTTTTGTTGTTAACCGATTAGATCCCAGTCCGGCAAAAAAACCAAACCAATTTGTACTTGATATGTATCAGGGTATTGCATTAGCAGTAGATACCCTGGAAAAGCAAGGTATTAAAATCAGTCTGCGTGCTTATGATACGGAAAGAAGCAGAGAAAAACTTAAATCTATTTTGGAACAAGATGAGTTAAAGAATGCAGACCTTGTGATTGGCCCACTCTTACGGGAAGACAACACTTTATTACAGGAATTCTCATCACTTAATAAGGTAAACACTTTCAATCCTTTGTCTAACGACTACGAAATGGTGAAGAATAATCCTTTTGGTTTTCTATTTCAACCATCTTATGAAGTGATCGGTCAAAAATCTGCACAGTACTTAGCGAGTGATTTAGCGCGGAGCAAGAAGAAATGCCTTGTTTTTTATGGTGCCAATGTAAGGGACTCAGTACTTGCATGGAATTTTATTAATACAGCCGAAGCGGCTGGGATTAAAATTATTTTAAAGCAGGAGGTTTTTAAGGAGGAGTCGAACAAAATTACTGCAGTTTTGGCTACTGCTACAGAGTATGATGAGTACAAAGCGCCCATACAGTTTACAATACCTAAAGATAGTATTGGGGCGATTTTCGTGGCTTCTGATGATCCTGTGATTTATACTAAAGTGGTGAGTGCCATTGAGACCAGAAAGGATAACACCTTGATCATTGGCAGTGAAAATTGGCTTGATAATGGTGCCATCGAATTTGCAAAGTTTCAACGCATGAATTTCATTTTGGCAGCCCCCAATTATGTGTCAAGTAACAATGCTGCGTATAAGGCCTTCAACCAGAGTTTTATAAAAAAACATGCGAGAACCCCTTCTTCATTATCACTCAACTATGCCAGAGTCGGTTATGAAATGATGTTAGTGTTGGGTAAAGCACTGCATAAATATGGCGTGTATCTGCAGGATGGTTTGAATAAGGAAGTGCAACCTGCTTACTTGATGACAAACTTTGATTTTCGCTACAGCAATTTTAACCAGACAGTACCTTTTGTAAAATTTATCGATGGCTCACTTGAAATAGTGACCAAATAGGTAAGAAAGATTCAGCAGGGTTTACGTTATTTTTATTTACATGAAACGCGATTCTAGTAAAGTACTTTTTGACAGAGCAAAACAAGTTATTCCAGGGGGTGTAAATTCTCCCGTTCGTGCCTTCAGAGCTGTCGGTGGTAATCCATTGTTTATGAGTCATGCGCGAGGCGCTTATCTTTTTGATGAGGATGGTAATCAGTTTATCGATATGATTAACTCCTGGGGACCAATGATCTTAGGGCATGCACATCCTGTTGTTGAGGAGGCCGTGAAGAAAGCTTTGGCAGGATCCCCTTCCTTTGGCGCTCCCACCAGACGCGAAGTAGAAATGGCTGAATTGATCTGCGCATTGGTTCCTTCTATTGAACAAGTACGCATGGTGAATTCCGGAACAGAAGCAACCATGGCGGCTATACGCGTTGCAAGAGGTTATACCGGTCGTGATAAAATAATTAAGATGGAAGGTTGTTACCACGGCCATGCAGATTCTTTTTTAATCGCAGCAGGTAGTGGCGCCATGACTTTCGGTGTGCCCGATAGCCCCGGTGTTACTAAGGGGGTAGCCAACGATACACTAACAGTGCCTTTCAATAATTTAACAGCTGTTGAAAATACATTAAAAGAAAATGAAGGTCAGGTTGCTGCGCTAATCTTAGAACCTGTTGTGGGTAACATGGGTTGCGTTGTACCGGCCGAAGGTTACTTGCAGGGCTTACGAAAGTTGTGTACGCAATATGGCGTTGTTTTAATTTTTGATGAAGTAATGACGGGCTTCCGCCTGGCATTAGGGGGAGCCCAGGAATTGTATGGTGTAAAGCCAGATATGACTACCCTTGGAAAAATAGTAGGAGGAGGTTTGCCTGTAGGGGCTTATGGAGGCAAGAAGGAAATTATGAGCTGTGTATCGCCTGCAGGTCCTGTGTATCAAGCGGGTACTTTGTCAGGAAATCCTTTGGCGATGGCTGCTGGTATGGCCTTGCTAACTTATTTGAAAGATCATCCTGAAGTATATAAGAATATTAACAATGCAGGTAGCCGATTAGCGACTGGTTTATTAGCACAAGCCAAAGCAGCAGGTGTAAAGGCAAGTGTCAATCAAGTGGGCTCCATGTTTACCTTATTCTTTACTGATGTAGTTGTTACTGACTACGACTCTGCTAAGAAATCTGATACTGTTTTATTTGGAAAGTACTTCCAGCGAATGCTGGAGCAAGGTATTTACCTGGCGCCATCACAATTTGAAGCGATGTTTATTTCAAATACGCTTGGAGAAAAAGAGTTAGACAAAATACTGGAGGCTAGTGAATTATCATTTAAAGATTTGAGTAACTAATTGCAGCACGAAATGTATTTTTAATCCATGAACAGTCTGAGAAGCATATCATTTGTGAAGGGTATCTGGTTATTCATGGCCATCTATCTTTTTAATGTGAGTGTGGACTCAAAAGATGTTACCAATCTATTTGGCAGGGAAGATATTCGGTTAAATGAGATTGAATCTATCGTTGAATTGGTGGTAGAAGAAGTAATGGATTTTAATGAGGCCATTCCTGAACATCATGACCAGGACGGTGAGAAAAATACTTTTAAAGGACTTAGCACTTTATTTACACCAGCAACATTTTTCTTTAGCATAAATAACACCTCATTAAAACAGGGGCCTGCAGGCTTGTTTTTAAGTCGAAGGGCACCATTCAGAAGTGCAGACGTGTTAGCCCCACCACCCAAAGCATAGTAATAACATGTGAATTAAGGCGATCACACAGTCGCTTCACCTTGATTATTACTATATGAAATCTAAGTTCAAAAGAAATTTATTCTTTCTACTATTCATCACTTTGCTTTCCCTATGGACGCTCCTGCGTGCCTGGTGGATCAGCTAATACGTGACTTATATGAAACATCATTTAACACAATTATTTGTGTGTGTGTCATGCTTTGTTTATGGTGAAGTATGCCAAGACACAATTAAAAATGAGCAACGTCTCAAACCTAAATTAATACATGCAGAACCTCTCTATATAGATCTCATCCGCGACTTAGGCGCCCGCAAGGGTGAGCGCGAGTGGAACATGGGCTTTGGCATGACGGATAAATTTGTCCACGACCAATATATTGGATTGATTGAGTACGAATGGGCGGTTGCTGACCGCCTTGGTCTGGAACTTGAATTGCCATTTTCTGTATACTTGGCCAATAAAACAGGTCAAGAGTTTTCCCGACCTTCTAATAGATTGGAATCTTTGAAAGCAGCGGCTCAATGGACTTTTTTAGTAAAGTCCGATTGGGGACTTTCAATGGCATTCGGATTAATCAATGAATTGAAGCTGCGTGATTTCGATACCTTCTCAAAAGGCAGCGCGTTTGTAGGCAATACTGTCAATCCGTTTTTGGTTACAGCTAAACAATTAGGAGGACAGTGGCATTCATTATTCTATGCAGGGCCTAAATTATATACCGATTTTACCGGTGCCTCCACATGGCGAACAGTAGAAGTAAATAGCAATTTTCATTACATGATTCCGGGGTCAAGAAATTTTGTCGGCATTGAATTCAATAAAGAGTTTGATGGCCCCAATTTTAATATGGTGATTAGACCGCAAATGCGTTTAGTTATTCATGAATCGCTCATGCTCGGTATTGTTTCAGGCATTCCTGTATCGAAAGAAAGAGAAAGACTCAGTTCTTTCCTGCGATTAATTTACGAACCTAAGCATAGATGATTCTTGTCAAATGAGTGTGAAGGGAGTATTGGATAAATATTCTATTCGCATTTCTTTACTTAAATTCTAAACGATAATCCTAAGTATAAACGTGAAGGTGATGGTCGATTTAAACCAATATTGGTAGCCACATCTACTTTAACATTAGGACTTACATTGTAAATCAATCCTCCGTTTAAAAGATAATTATTATCACCCGCTGTGAAGAAGGCAACTGCTTCTGCGTAAAAATCGAGCTCTCCAACAACCGGCCCTCCGATAACCACTGTCTGGAAAAAACTAAGGTCATGCCCCCCGCTTCCATCGGGCACAAAATCTATTTGTGGTTGCGCACCAAAGCCAAGTTTATCACTGATGGTGTAAGCAAATGGAAAGCCCACACCAAACTGAATATTATCATTAAACTCAAAAGCATTTCCTGGCTCAAAGGTAACATAAGGAATGGCGCCAAAAGATGTTTTCTTGTCACCATCATTGCCCCAGAAGTTGCGTTTTAATCGAAGCGTTAAAGCACCGGCACCATCATCAATTTTATTACCTTCACTATCTCTATCAATATTGAAAAGTTCATAACCAACATGAATATCCCAGTTGGCAGATAAGCCCATTTTGTATAAGCCATTCCAAATGTTAATGGTGCTGGGGCTCGTCCCCTGGGTATCTTTTACCCACTTCACTACATCACCTTCAAACTGAAAATGTCCAGCGTCTACCGTTTGTGCTGTTTCTGTAATATCAGGCCTATCCAATGCGAAACTCCGCATATTCTCGCGTGGAACAGCTTTAAATAAATGATATCCTTTTTGACTTTGTTGTCCAAATGATAAACCTGCACTTAATAATAAAATGGCCAGGGATATTGATTTCTTCATCTAGGCAAGATATGAACTTTTTTTAAATGAAGGTATCTATTGATTTTTTGAAAAGAGATTGGTGGTTAAGGATATATGCACTATCTTAAACTCCTGTCTATAACCTCTCCAGCTATGAATTTTACCCAATCGCGAACCTTTCGCTACACCTTTGGCTTTGCCCTGATTGGCATTATCGTTACCATTTTGATTGCTTATGTGCAGCGAAATACGTTGGCTGTGTATGATCGTAACCTACCTTATATCAGCCTGGGAGATCATATTAAGAATAAGTCAACCAAAGCACACTTATGGTTTGAAGAATTAATGGCAGGTGATGCCACCCTAAACTTTGAAAAAGATGTATTAGCACTTTTCACTTCATCACATGATATTTTACAAGGAGCCATTAATGCTTCTGAAACTGAAGTGGGCCAGTTTGAAAAGATTGATGACGAAGAAACCTATGTCATTCTTGAAGAGGCATTAGCAGATATAGATAATCTTACCAATGCAGCCAAACAACGTTATAAGTTCAAGCAAGAAGCAGCAGCCAATGTGCAAACAGATAGCTTAGGTAATGTAATACTAGCTGACACCGGTGAGGCAGCCGGGGGCGAACTGGATCAGCAATTTGATGAAGCTTACGAAGAGTTCCAGACCACCATGGATCGTTTGGTGGCACATATGAATAAGCGTGTAGCCAGCGATGCGGGCTTTTTAAATAACTTATCGTGGTTAACCATTGCTTTTGTAATTGGAGCTTTTGTACTCATATGTACATTGATTTATCAGATGTGTTTTAAAAATGAAAAGCTGATAGCTGAAAATAATATAAAGCTTGAAGAAGAAACAAAAAGAATGAATGCCATAGCCGGATTCATCGAAGGTGTTTCTTCTGGTAATTATGCGATTCAGTTAACAGACATGAGCGAAACCGAAGGCCTTGGGGCAACACTTGTTACGATGCGGAACAAATTGAGCCTGAACGCAGAAACAGATCGCAGGCGCAATTGGTCAACTACGGGCTTGGCGCAGATTGGTGATATTCTCAGGGCGAACAATACTTCTACGACAGAACTCTATGATAATATCATTCGATTTGTGGTTAAGTACACGGCAAGTAATCAAGGTGGTCTTTTTATATTCAATGAAGAAAATGAAGCTGATCAATACCTTGAACTTGCAGCCTGCTATGCTTTTGAAAGGAAAAAGTTTTTAGTAAAAAAAGTAGGTATCGGAGAAGGTCTGGTAGGCCAATGTTATCTGGAAGGTGAGCGCATTTATCTCTTAGATGTTCCTGAAGAATATATTAGCATAACCTCTGGCTTGGGCGGTGCCAACCCATCTGCTTTATTGTTGGTGCCCATGAGGGTAAATGAGAAGATTTATGGAGTCATAGAAGTTGCGTCTTTTAAAAAGTATGAGGATTACGAAATTGAATTGATTGAAAAGCTGGCCGAAAGTATAGCCTCAACCATTGCTACAGTACGCACAAACGAAAGCACTCGCATACTCTTGGAAAAAACCCAGCAACAAACAGAAGAGATGCGTGCACAAGAGGAGGAGATGCGCCAGAACATGGAAGAGCTGGAGGCTACGCAGGAGGAAATGCGCAGAAAGGAAAAGCACTTGCAGGATGTGTTAGATGAAGAAAAAGTGAAAGCACAAATGGCTGCTAAAAACAGAGAAGCGCTCATGCGGCTTACCAAAGATGAAGGGGTACAATCGGGAAACATTAGAAAGGCACTGGAAACGATCACATCAACGATTACAAAAACAATTGGTGTGTCACGTTGTAGTATCTGGACTTACCACAAATCATCTCACTCCATTCTGAATGAAAAATTGCACAATACCCAGTCAGGTGAGTTTGAAGATGGCACAACTTTATACGGCAAAGATTTTCCTGGTTACTTTAGAGCGGTATTAAGCGAGGAAATAATCGTAGCGAATAATGCGCACACACACGAAGCCACGCGCGAATTTTCGGATGTGTACTTAAGGCCGCTGGGCATTGAATCAATGTTGGATGTGCCCTTCTTCGAATCCGGTAAAATTGCCGGGGTTGTATGCTGTGAACATCAACACGAACAAAAAAGCTGGACAGAAGCCGATGTGGAGTTCTTAAAATCATGCGCTGATATCGTCACTATTTTATACAAAACCTACAAAACGAATGAACTGTTGCAGCAAATCACTTCGCAAGAAGAGGAGTTGCGTCAGAACACAGAAGAGTTACAAGCTACGCAAGAGCACATCGAGCAACAACTGGCAGAGACTAATCAGTTAAAGGATCAAATAAAGGCAAGAGAAGACGTCTTTACACTTACCACTATTCTCTCAGAATCTGATCTTTTTGGAACGGTAACATTTGCCAACCAAAAGCTGGTGGAGGTTTCTAAATATTCCCTTCAAGAGATAATAGGCCAAGGGCACAACTTATTCAGGCATCCTGACATGCCGAAGGAACTTTTCAAACTCATGTGGGATACAATTAAAGCTGGCAAGATCTTTAGCGGCATTGTTAAAAATAAAGCTAAAGACGGCTCCCATTATTGGGTAGATGCTACCATCGTGCCGATTAAAGATGAGAATGGGACAGTCTATAAATACATTGGCGCCCGCTACCATATCAAAGAAAATTATCTGGCGGAAAGCCTTTACGAAGCGCAGGCCAAGCGACTAGGCCTTCCATCGCTTGGGAAAAAGGCTTCTTAGGTGGTGGGATGGTGGCTAAGGGGCTGATAGCGAAGCAGTAAAAGGCTTATTCGGTTTCAGCTATATTTCTTACCTTTACCCATCAAACTATGCGTACCATGATCAAAGCCATACGTACCGCAGTGCTGACCCTACTTTTTGCAGCACCGGCTTTACTTTTTGCACAAGGCGAACGGAAGGACAAACAGGCCGTTACCTACGAAGAAATTTATGACGAGCCCTACTCTGTCAATAAGCTCTTCGTTCATTTTCAACCCTTGTATGCCGATCTGTTTGTAACGAACGTAAACGCAGGCTACGGCATTGAGGCCAATTATTACATGGATGATAAGGCCGATTTTAAGGTGGCGCTAAGAAAAACCTATTCCCAGCGCTTCTTTGATGCATCGCGCGATGTAGCAGAGAAAAACAGCAGCGTTGATAATGATACCGAAGTGTATAATTACTTCGAGGTGGGTGGCACTTACCACATCAAAGATTTTGAGAAAAGCTCTAAAACCAATATGTACCTCTACAAGAAGAGTTATGCTGGCAATAAATGGGCAGCACGTGTACCCCTGCACGCAGAGGTTCCTTGTAAAGTGCGCATTATCTATGGTGCTCGTTTAGGTGGTATTTTATGGGATAGTTCTACTGATTTGGGAAGAGCCCTCAACAAGCAAAACCTAAGCAATAATGATCTGAAAAATAGAGATGCCTCTGTGATTGAGGAACCATATACATCACTCCCGATCACAGAAGTAGATCCTGACAGACCCACCCGCCAACGAAATGTTAATGCCTTTACAAACATTGCCTCACAAGCTATTTACTTGGGTGGCTCTTATACCTGGATCAGGAACATAGCGGTTAATTTTGACAAGTATGAAGAAGGCATTGATGATTTAATTCTGACCACTTACTTCGATATTCTTTTTGCGCCCTCTATTAAAGTTGACGATGTAGTGTATACACACCTCGATGCCAACGGTGATAAGATCCCAAACCGAACCTATACGTATTCAGTAAATCCTGTCAGTACCAAGTCTTTGGGCTTTCGTGCTGGGGTAGAGGGTAAATTCAATCGTCAGTTGGGGTGGGCTTATGGAGGAGAAATTGGTTACCGGCCTAGTCTAGAAGGTCGTGGTTTCTTTGCCATGCTAAAAATTAGCTTCCCCGTTTTTGGTACTCAACTGGATTACAAAGTCGAGTCTTTCGGTAAATAATTTTACATGAATTGTGATCTATTACTCACCAACATCAAAGGTTTGATGCAGGTGCGTGAAGCTACCATTCAAAAAGTAGCAGGTAGCGCCATGGCCCAATTGCCTGTGCTGAGTAACGCTTTTCTGTGCATAAGCAATGGCATAATCAGTTCTTTTGGCGGCATGGATAAGCTCCCGTCCACCTTAAGCGCAAAGAATAATATCGATTGTTCCGGAAGATTTGTTTTCCCCTCTTTCGTGGATTCACATACGCATCTGGTATTTGCCGCCAGCCGAGAAGAAGAGTTTGTGATGAAAATCAAAGGAGCCACTTATCAGGATATAGCCGCAGCAGGTGGGGGAATTCTTAATTCTGCGCGCAAGTTGCAGTTATTATCAGAAGATGAGTTGTTGGCAAGATCTTTACTCAGGGCATGGGAAGTCATACACTCAGGTACTGGTGCCATAGAAATAAAAAGTGGCTATGGTCTTACCCTGAAAGATGAATTGAAAATGCTCAGGGTGGCTAAGCGTATTGCTAAAGAGACTCCCTTAACAGTGAAAACTACTTTTTTAGGTGCCCATGCTGTGCCTGCTGGTATCACAAAGGAGGCATATATAGAAACTATCCTTCAGGAAATGATTCCTGCCGTAGCAGAAGAAAAGCTGGCAGACTATATCGATGTGTTTTGTGAGCAAGGCTTTTTTACACCATACGAAACCGAGAAAATAGTTGAGAGGGGCAAAGCCTTTGGCATGAAGCCGCGTCTACATGCCAACCAGCTCTATAATTCAGGGGGTGTACAAGTTGGCGTGAAGACAGGTGCTTTAAGTGTAGATCATTTGGAGAACATGGGCGAGGCAGAAATAGAAGCCTTGATGAATAGTGAGGTGATGCCTACAGCTTTACCGGGTGCTGCCTTCTTTTTAAACCTTCCTTTTCCGCCAGCACGGAAAATGATTAATGCAGGATTGCCTTTAGCGATCGCCTCCGACTATAACCCGGGTAGTGCCCCCAGTGGTAATATGCCATTAATGCTATCACTTGCTTGTGTTAAAATGAAGCTCACTCCCGAAGAGGCAATCAATGCAGCAACGCTCAACACCGCTTATGCCTTAGAGTTAAGCAAAAGCCATGGGAGTATTACCGAAAGTAAGGAAGCGAACGTGTTCATCACTAAGCCTATGCCTTCTTATGCCTTCATGCCTTATTCTTTTGGTAGCCATTTAATCGAGCAGGTAATTTTAAAGGGGAGATTAGTGTCAGCTTAAGTGATTGAACAAGAGACGGTTCTCATAATATTCTTTATTTTTCGTTATTAAATCAGAGGCATGCTGCTAAGTGAAAAAGTCAAGTCAGTCATCAGAGATGTTCCAAACTTCCCCAAGCCCGGTATTTTGTTTAAAGACATAACACCTGTCTTGGCCGATACTGCCTTGGTTCATGAAATAGCGCAAAGTTTAATCGAAGAGTTCAAACCACAGTATTTTGATGCCATCGTTGGTATTGAGTCCAGGGGCTTTATTTTCGGTTCTCTGCTTGCCTACGAATTAAAAGTACCCTTTGTGCCTGTTAGAAAGGCTGGAAAATTGCCTTTTCATACTATTTCAGAATCGTATGACCTGGAATACGGTCAGGCAACCATTGAAATACACGAAGATGCCCTCAAACCGGGCAGCAGGGTATTAATTCATGATGATTTATTGGCAACCGGGGGTACGGCAGCAGCTGCTGCCAGACTGGTTAATAAGCTGGGAGCCAAAGAAGTAGCTTTTTCTTTCTTGATTAATCTCTCTTTTTTAAAGGGTGAGGATATCCTTTTTAAGGAATTTGGCGTTAAACCGAATTATTTAATTAGTTATTAACCCTTCGGGTTTTTCTTTGTTTAATCATACAATGGAGCCTTCTGTCTTGATACCGCTGTTTCCTTTGCGCATATTGCCTTTGCCGGCAGAGTTGGTGCCATTGCATATTTTTGAGCCGCGTTACAAGCAGCTTTTGCAAGATGTGGAGGCCCGGGATATACGCTTTGGTATTTTTTTCGATCACCCTCTTAACGACCAGCGCATTGGTTCGCTGATGCGACTGGAGTCTGTAACCAAACGCTATCCGAAAGGTGAACTGGATATTATTGTGAAGTGTGAGGATATTTTCTTTCTGGAAGATCAGCGCAGGACCTATCCTGGAAAGCTTTATCCGGGGGGAGATGTGCACCTGTGGAATAGAAATCTGAATACCTTTCCTAACGAAGAGCTTTACCTGCAGTACAATACGTATCGAATGATGCGCGGCATTGCAAGTCAAATAAGAAGCTGTTCGATTTTTGAAATTGCCAACGAATTGAGCCTGGATTTTTCTGATCGTTATAAATTCATAACACTACCTGAGAATCGACAGCAAAAATTTTTAAGTCATAAAGTGAACTACCAATTACAATTGCTCGAGCATGAAGAAAAGAGCAAAGACGTATTTCATTTGAACTAGCAAAAAAAATGCCTGTGGTTTATGAAGCCACAGGCATTTTTATGAGTGCCAGGATTATTTTCCTTCTGCCTTTGCTTTGGCTTTAGCGAAATCACCTGCCTTAATAATGTTAATCACGTCAGGCTTCAGGTGCTTCTTCATAGCAGCATTGATTTGTTCAGGCGTTAAGTCTGCTACTTTCTTCTCATAGGCTTCATCCCACGACATGGTACGACCAATGAATAAGTAGTTGTTTAACGCCCCGGCTAAACCGCCATCCTGCGAGCGAGCTACTGTTCTGGATTGCGTCCAGCCTGATTTGGCAGCTGCAATTTCTTCAGCCGTAAATCCTTCGTTAACTACTTTTTGAATTTCTTCTTTAAAAGCAACTTCCAACTTCTCTACGTTTTCAGGTGCATAGATGGCGTAGGCAAAGAAAGTGCCCACAGCATCTAATGATCCTGCATTGAACTGCGAGCCTACCCCATAGCTCAATCCATCTTTCTGACGAATGCGGGTAGCCAATCTGGAGTTTAAGAAACCGCCTCCTAACATATAGTTACCCAGCACCAAAGCAGGATAGTCAGCATCATCATCGCGCATTTCGAAATTATAGCTGGCAACAAAGAAGGCATTGGCCTTGTCAGGTGTTTCAATAGATTCATTGATGGTCTTTACGGGAATAGCCTTATTGGCGATTCTGGTGTAAGGCATGCTGCTTTTCCAATTGCCAAAGAGTTCAGTGGTAAGCGCTTTTATTTCATTGGCATCAAAGTCACCCACTACAGACATGGTCGCGTTATTGGTTCCGAAGAAATCTTTATAGAATTTCTTCACATCATCCAATTTCAAAGCTTTGAGTGAGGCAATTGATTCATCAAAGTTTTCTACATAGCGTGGATCACCTTTAGGATATGGCGTAGTGTGTTGCTGTATTCTGGTAAAGGCAATGGCTTGTGGTTCGCTGCGCTGCGATTCAATGCCGGCAATTTCTTCATTCACTGCTTTTTCAAATTCATCAGCTGGGAAAGAAGGATCACGCAAAACTTCCTGAAGCAATCTTAATGTTTCCACCAGGTTAGTGCGGGTAGTCGTAACATTGATGAAGGCTTGTGAAGCACCACCACCGATAAATACATTGGCCTTCAGGCGATCAAATTCATCTTTAATCTGCTGACGCGTGCGTTTAGAAGTGCCTTTGTTGAGCATGCTGGCAGCATAGCGTCCAGCCACAGATCTGTTAGTAAGTGATTTTTCATCACCGAATCGCAAGGATAGCCTTACTTCAACTGCCTCACCTCTTGTTTTCTTGCTCAGCATAGCCAGCTTCATGCCATTGCCTACATCAGCTCTTACGGTTCTTGATTCAATATTGGCAGGAGCTGGATCAAAAGCTTCGCCTTGTGCAACTACCTGATTGCCTTTGTAATCTTTCACCATGGCATCAACATCAGGGATACCAGGTATTGTTGCGCGATCAGGATTTTCTGTTGGGATGAATACACCCAAGGTGCGGTTGTCAGGCTTTAAATATTGCTGTGCAACACGTTGCACATCTTCTGGTGTAACACTTTTTATACGATCTCTGTAAAGAAATAATAAACGCCAGTCGCCCATGCCAATGTATTCGGTTAATTGAAGGCAAATGGACTGCGAAGAATTGAATGACAATTCAATTTGTTTTAATACTTCATTCTTAGCACGCTCAACATCTTCTTTAGTAGGTGGGGTCTTGATAAAATTGTCGGTGGTACTCACCATTACATTCTTGGCCTCATCCAATGACTTCTCTTTTAAAACCTGCGCATACGTAAAAAGTAAAGAAGGCTCTTTATATCCTCTGGCAAAAGCACCTGCATTACTCGCTTTTTTAGTATCAACCAATTCTTTGTACAATCTGCCTGAAGGAGGGCTGCCAAGAATGCGTGATAGAATAGTAATGGCTGCAAAGTCAGGGTGCGAGCCTGCAGGAATGTGATAAGCGCTTAGGGCCACTTGCACATCGCCAACTCTCTTAAGGGTAACATTACGTTCGCCATCTTGAATAGGATCAAGTGTATAAAGTTTTGGGAGCTCACGTTCTGGTTTGGGAATAACACCAAAGTATTGGTTGATTAATTCAAGGGTTTTGGCTTCATCAATCTTTCCGGCTACCGCCAATACAGCATTATCAGGTTGGTAATACTTCTTATAAAAAGCCTGCAACCTGTCGATGGGCACATTCTCTAAATCGGCTTTTGAACCAATGGTTGATTTACCATAGTTATGCCACAGGTAGGCGGTAGAAGTGACACGCTCCAGTAATATTCTGAAAGGATCATTCTCACCAGATTCAAATTCATTTCTAACAACAGTCATTTCGCTGTCTAAATCTTTTTTGGCGATGTAGGAATTAACCATGCGGTCCGCTTCCAGATCTAACGCCCACTTTAAATTTTCTTCAGTTGCGTTAAATGTTTCAAAATAATTGGTGCGGTCTACCCAGGTCGTTCCATTAGGACTGGCACCATGCTCTGTCAGTTCTTGTGGAATATTAGGGTGCTTGGGCGTTCCTTTAAACACAAGGTGTTCCAACAAGTGAGCCATGCCTGTTTCACCATAATTTTCATGTTTGGAACCAACCATGTAGGTAATGTTAACGGTAATGGTTTGCTTGGATTGATCAGGGAATAATAGAACACGCAAACCATTGGCCAGGCGATACTCTGTAATACCTTCAACAGAAGTAAACTTTACAGGGGCTGGAAGGCTCACTTTTTGGGCAGCCGCTGCGGCAGGTGGTGTGGCCGCTTTGCTAGCAGCAGGTTTTTCTTTGCCCTTTTTTTGGGCATGCAGTGCAGGCGATACAAGTAGTACAGCGAGCAGAGCAATGAATAATTGTCTTTTCATGAATTTTTTGGGTTAACGAGTCCTTGAAAGTAAAGTATGAAACTATTTTAAACAAGTATTTTGTACCGCATATGGGTGTATTTAAAGATAAATTAAGCTTTGTTTAACATTTCTTAACCTGAATGGCGCAACTATGCTTTAATAGAGATCGTCTTAATCGCATAAACATTCAACAAAATGAAAAAGACCCTCTCAATTTTCGTGATGCTCACCATGGTGAGCAGTGTTGTGCTTGCCGGTGGGATTGACAATCCAAATGCTTCTTCAAAAGTAGCTATTATGAAGAAAGATGCTGATCATATTCAACTGTACTACAAAAGTACAAAAGCTACTTCTATAGAAGTATTGATTTACGATGCAGAGAATAAATTGAAGTTTTCAGAGACTATCCGCAAAAGTGAAGGATTTACCAGGCCCTACGATCTCTCAAATATGAAGAGGGGTGAATATACAATTGTAGTCAATGATGGCGATGATAGGTTTGTTGAAAAAATCAATACACTTCCCAAAAAGTCATCGCTATTGACAAACGTAATTAAGACTAAGACCAGTGGTGATTATGTATTAACAATTGCAGATGACCAGGCAAAGTCTGTTTCCATTAAGATAACGGATCGATTTAATAACGTATTGTTTCAACAAAATGAAAATATAGACAAGCAACTCGCTAAGATGTTCCATGTAAGTACTGAGGCATCAGGGGTTAAATTCTCCATTACGAACGATCAGGGAGAAAGTATACTAATTGAAAAATAGTGTTAAGATGATAAAAACACCGGTCCTGAGTTGTCAGAGCCGGTGTTTCTGTTTTACTAAACTAGAAAGTTTTGTTTTACCTTTGCTAAGGTATATGCAAAGGTTATTATTCATAGTTTGCTTTTTAATCACACAAGTCAGCTATGGTCAGCAGTCATTACAATCATTTGCCAGAGAAAGACAGGCAGATGATAGTGTTCACCGTCTTCGCGCAATCACTAAATCAAATTCATCCGGACTCCCCTATATAAAAATTGATTCTCTCCTTGAACAGAAATGGTTATTGGTAAGTGATGGCTCAGAAAACTTTTCTTATCGCGCACCTCTTAACGATGGAGCGGCTAAAACAACGGGCGCTTTTGCTTTGAATAATGATGCTGGCAGCTTTCAAATAAACGGAGAGAATATTGTTTGCGGCATTTGGGACGATGGGCTCATCAAAGACCATGTAGAGTTTGGCAATCGAATCTTATCAAAAGAAGGTACAGAGTTTGAATCGCATGCTACCCATGTAACAGGAACCATCTTGGCAGCTGGTGTCAATCCTGCCGCAAAAGGTATGGCCAATAAGGCCCGGGCTTATACCTATTTTTTCGATAATGATATTTCAGAGATGAGTGCTGCAATGCTGGTCGATGAGCCTATCCTCTTATCAAATCATTCGTATGGTGCCATTACAGGTTGGTCGAGGCCTAATGGTGTTTGGACATGGTATGGTGATCCTGCCATCAGTACTGAGGAGGACTATAGACATGGTTTTTATTCTAATCGTGCAAAAAACATTGATGCACTTGCGTACCTCTCACCCTACTACACCATTGTATGGGCCGCAGGCAATGATCGTTTTGAAACAGGTAATGGTACCTATCCGGCCGATTGCAACAGAGGTGCTGGCTATGACTGTATCATACCTGATGCTGTCGGTAAAAATATTATTACAGTAGGAGCCGTTCAAAAAGTAGCCAATTATACTTCACCCGCTAGTGTAGTGATGAGCCATTTTAGCAGTTGGGGTCCTACTGATGATGGAAGAATAAAACCTGATCTTGTAGGTGCCGGGATGGATATTTTCTCAACCAATGCTGCAGGCACTAATACCTACTCTTTTTCAACGGGCACATCGATGGCCACACCTAATGTGACAGGGTCCTTAATGTTGTTACAAGATTTGCATGCTAAGCTGCATGCCGGTGCTTATATGAAAGCAAGTACTTTAAAGGCCCTGGCAATTCATACAGCCAAAGAGGCCGGACCTAAACCAGGGCCCGATTATCAATTCGGTTGGGGATTGTTGGATGTAAAAGCAGGAGCTGACTTTTTAATGGCTGATAATGGAATAGACAAGAGACTCATTGAGTCTTCCCTGTCACAAGGACAGACTTATCAATTAGCAATACAACCGCAGGTCAATAGAAAAATTACCCTTACCCTTTGTTGGACAGATCCAGAAGGCAATCCCACAGCGCCTGCACTTGACCCCACGAATAGAATGCTCGTGAACGATCTTGACCTCAGACTCATCGATAAAGACGGACTTGTTACACTCCCTTGGATATTGGATCCCAGTGTTCCCCAGGCACAAGCGGTACAAGGTGATAATACCCGTGACAATGTAGAGAAGATTGAATTTGAAGTGCCACTTAACAAGAGTTATACAATTGTAGTAAGGCATAAAGGCCAGCTTAAAAATAGTAAGCAGGATTTTTCACTGATCATTTCTTATCAGAACGCTGTCTCTTCTCCAAAAACATTTTATTGGATTGGTAACTCAGGCAGCTGGCAAGATGAAACCAATTGGTCACTCACTTCTGGAGGTGCTCCAGCCAATGATTTGCCGCAGGTAAACGACATAGTTATTATTGATGCAAATTCTTTATATGCACAAGACACTATCAAGCTGTTGGCTAATGCAAGCATTCGTCAGCTTAAATGGATTAATAATAGAAAGGCATACTTTGATTTTAATGGTAAAAGCTTACAGCTAAGTGCAGAGCTCACTATTGGCAATGAAAATGCGATTTTGGCAGGTAGTGGTAAGCTCGTGCTATCAGCCAGCGAAAGTGGTGTTGTTCATTTTTCAGAGACTCAAGCAAGTGATGTTGATATTTTATTTGAGAACGGAAATTGGACTGTCAACGGGAATTTCAGTGCCCGCGACCTGACAATACAAAGTGGAGCACACCATTGGGTAATGGATAAAGCAAAGCTGAATAGTGTCGTATTGTCCAAATCAATCAGTTACGATGTAAGCAAGGTAACCATAGAATTGGAGCATGGGTTATTTTGCCCTCCCGAACTTATCGAAAGTAAAACAACAGGCACCAAAATTATTAGTGCCACAAAGAATTTGGTGACAGTGAATATTTCCGAGAATATTTTTAATGGCGAAATCATTATACCCGATACTGCCCAAGTACAATTAATCGGATCGGGTTCTGTGGCAAAACTTACTTGTATCGGGAGTCTTGTAACACAAGGAAATGTAACTATTGATCACATCGAAATGTTGCCGGCATCTTCCTGGACGTTAGCGTCAGGGACAGAAACCACTATCAAGAGCATGTTCGTTGAGGCATCATCATCACTTCCGGTGAGCATTACATCAGCAGCGAAGGCATCGATTAAATTTTCAGAACATAAAAAATTATGTTTTGATCACTTGATTGTCAGCAATGTAGATGCAAAAGGTATAGCTGCTGTTAATGCAGGGAGCAACAGCCTTGTTACGAATGCATTAAAATGGCTAGCGGTACCATGTGACCAGGTAGTATGGGCTGATTTTAAGACCAACTTTGCTTGTGCCGGAGGACTCACTTTTTTTGAGGATCAATCAGAGGGACTGCCTACGAATTGGATTTGGACGTTTAAACGAAGCAATGGAGAAATAACGACTTCTACCACTAGAAATCCGTTTGAGTTTTTCTCTGATGAAGGATTGGTGGATGTGAGGCTTGAGGTTTCAAACGCTACCCAGCAGCATGTTTTTGAATTGACATTACTCATTGGATCGAATCCTATAGCCCCAAATAAAATACTCCGAATGGCAGATGATCAACTCGTGAGTCTGGTCATTGCCGATGCTTATCAATGGTACCTTAATCGTACACTCATAGACAATGCCAGGGAGCGTAACTTTTCAAATAATAATCAACCCGGTTTATATGAAGTGCTCATTACAAGTGGTTCATGTAATCGCTTGTCGGAACCCTATCTGATTGCTGCCCTTGTTTCTGAGCATGAAAGTGCAAAACTCTACCCTAATCCGGCCATTGATTATTTTAAATGGGAGGGTACAGATACTTTACCTTTTGAAGAGGCTTCTTTATTTAGCCCGACCGGTCAATTCCTAAAGCGTATCAACCTGGGTAGACCGGTTTTTATTGGCGACCTTCCGGAAGGTATTTACCTAATCAGGTCAGCGGGCAATGATGGGAATACCATACTAAGGAAATTGGTAATTGCCCGACCTTAATTCAGTATTCCGAAACGATCCAGTACTCGTATATTTGTAGCATGGTATATGTAAGTCGCAAAGAGCATTTTAATGCTGCGCATAAACTCTATAACCCGGCATGGTCTAAGGAAAAAAATGCTGAAGTGTTTGGCCCCTGTGCTAATGATAACTGGCATGGTCATAATTTTGAATTGATCGTAACTGTTAAGGGTTTGCCAGATCCTGACACGGGCTTTGTAGTGGATCTAAAAAAATTAAGTGTACTGATCAGGAGAGAGATTGTTGATAGGGTAGATCATAAGAATCTTAATCTGGACGTTGACTTTATGCGGGATAAACTGGCCAGCACAGAAAACCTGGTCATTGAGTTTTGGAAAATATTATCACCACAACTTTCGTCTATTACTAAGTATGGTAAGTTGCACAGTATTAAACTTTACGAAACGCCAAGAAACTACGTTGAATATTTTGGTGAATAAGCTTTTCATAAAATAGTATACAACCCCAGGCCATAATCCAGTGAAATATTACATAATAGCCGGTGAACGCTCAGGAGATTTGCATGGTGGCAATTTGATTAAAGCCATTAAGCAAAATGATTTACAGGCCGAGTTTAAGGGTTTTGGTGGGGATTATATGCATGAAGCAGGCTTGGCTTTGTCTGTGCACTACAAAGACATGGCTTTCATGGGTTTTAAAGAGTTCTTATTAAACCTCAACACAATCTCCAATTACATTAAGCAAGGCAAAAGCGAGATCAGTGAATGGAAACCAGATGTCGTAATTCTTATCGATTACGCAGGGTTTAATCGAAGAATTGGTAAGTTTTGTAAAGACAATGGCATAACGGTATACTATTACATTTCACCCAAAGTATGGGCTTGGAGGCAAGGCAGAGCCTGGTCTTTAAAAGCCAACATCGATCGTATGTTTGTCATCCTTCCTTTTGAAAAAGCTTTTTTTAAACGCAAAGTTGATTGGGAGGTCGATTATGTGGGCAATCCGGTATTGGATGCCGTTAAGGATTTCAAACCTTCAGAAGATTTTAAACAGAAATATCAATGGCCCGCAGATAAGAAGCTCATTGCCTTGTTGCCTGGGAGCCGGGCCCAGGAATTAAAATACATAATCCCTGTAATGGCTGAAGTAGTGAAAAAAAATCCTCAATTCCATTTTGCAGTGGCCACTGTATCTAATCTTCATCGCGATGCTTACAAAGCTTTCGAAGGATTTGATAATATCACTTTTGTGGAAGAGGCCACTTACGATTTGTTGACCTGTGCCAGTGCAGCGGTGGTTACCTCCGGGACAGCTACTTTAGAAACAGCACTTTTCCATGTCCCTCAGGTAGTTGTTTATAAAACCAGTTCCCTTAATTACTTTATCGCAAAGCGCGTTATACAGGTACCCTTTATATCCTTGGTCAATTTAATTGCGGATCGTGAAGTGGTGAAAGAAATGATACAAGAGCATTGCACCCCGGAGAATGTATCAGCCGAGTTAAATCAGTTGGCAGATGATAGCGAAAGAAGGCGTTATGTTATGGCAGGCAATCAAGAGGTGTATAATATCCTAGACATAGGTTCAGCCTCTTCTAATACCGGAAGATTAATAGTAAAGTATCTGACTGAGCGTAGATAATCAGGCAACCTTCAGTTTGCTATATTGAGAGCCGTTGAATTTCTCTTCAGCGTAAGCACGTGTAATCACCAGGCGGTCTGTTGTCTTTTCAGAAGGAAGTTCGAACATGGCGTCATTGATAATAGCCTCACAAATGCTGCGCAGACCTCGCGCACCTAGCTTAAATTCGGCAGCTTTTTCAACAATAAAGTCAAGGGCACCATCTTTAAACTCAAGCTCGATGCTCTCCATTTCAAACAATTTTTTGTATTGTTTGATGAGTGCATTTTTGGGTTCAGAAAGAATTTTCTTGAGAGCATCTTTATCAAGCGGATTGAGATAAGACACTACTGGCAAACGACCAATCAATTCTGGTATTAAGCCAAAGCTTTTTAAGTCCTGAGCTGAAATAAACTGCAATAAGTTCTTCTCAACATCGGCAGGATGCAAGCCATCAGCGTTAGTAACAAAGCCTAAAGGTCTTGTGTTGAGTCGTCCTGCGATGAAACGATCGATTCCCTCAAAGGCGCCACCACAGATAAACAAAATGTTCTCTGTGTTAACAGTAATCATTTTTTGATCAGGGTGCTTTCTGCCACCTTGAGGCGGCACGTTAACAGAGGTACCTTCTAGTAATTTTAACAATGCCTGCTGCACACCTTCTCCACTCACATCGCGTGTTATGGAAGGGTTATCTGATTTGCGGGCAATTTTATCTATTTCATCGATGTAAACGATGCCGCGCTCTGCAGCTTCAACATTATAGTCGGCAGCCTGTAATAAGCGTGTTAAAATACTTTCTACATCTTCCCCCACGTATCCGGCTTCAGTCAGTACAGTAGCATCGGCAATACAAAAAGGCACTTGTAATAATTTAGCCAGCGTGCGAGCCAGGTAAGTTTTACCAGTACCGGTTTCGCCCGCCATGATGATATTCGATTTTTCGATGGTTACATCATTTTCAACCTTGCGCTGCATTAAACGCTTGTAATGGTTATACACCGCAACAGATAGTACTTTCTTGGCCTCATCTTGACCAATAACATACTCATCAAGGTAAGATTTAATATCACGTGGCTTAATAAGTTTGAAATTAGGCGCAGTGCCTGTTTCAACTTTGCTTTTTTTCTCTTCTTGTAAAATTTGCGTGGCTTGCGTAACACACTTGTCACAAATATGGGCGTGTATCCCAGAGATCATCAGGTCTACATCTTTTTTATTTCTCCCGCAAAACGAGCAAGTTACTTCTGCCATGTTGATTTTTTGATGTGAATATTGGTTGATGCGCCAAGGGGCTGCCAAGTAGCAAAGCTACCAATTAATCAGCTCATTAGCACATCAACGCATTATCGAATTATTTCTTCCTTTCCAGTACTTCGTCTATCAAACCATACTGTTTTGCCTCATAAGAGCGCATCCAGTAGTCGCGATCGCTGTCTTTCTCAATTTTTTCGTATGGTTGACCGCTATGTTTAGATAAGATGTTGTATAAATCTTTCTTAACCTCAAGGGTTTGGCGCAATGAAATTTCCATGTCAGAGGCCTGTCCCTGCATGCCACTCATGGGTTGATGAATCATTATACGAGAATGTGGCAGACCAGAACGCTTCTTGGCTGCACCTGATGCCAAAAGAACAGCTCCCATAGAGGCCGCTAAACCTGTACAAATGGTGGCTACGTCCGGGTTGATGTATTGCATGGTATCGTAAATACCTAAACCTGCATACACAGAACCACCCGGGCTATTGATATACATGATGATATCTTTCTTAGGGTCGGCAGACTCAAGGAATAATAGCTGTGCCGTAATCAGGTTGGCAATTTGATCATCAATGCCCATGCCAAGGAAAATGATACGGTCGGAGATCAGGCGCGTGAATACGTCAATGGCGCGGAAATTACCAGGCCTTTCCTCGATCACGTACTGTGTCATATTCTCAATTTTTTGCGCATAACCATCGATGGTATTACCACTCATTCCCAAGTGATGCACAGCATACTTTCTGAATTCATTATTGTTTTGCATAAAGTGTGTTTGTTTTAACTGTCATTTCGAGTGTACCGCTGCAAAGCAGTGGGTAACGAGAAATCCCCTTATTAGGAGGCTTCACGTTAAAGACTCAATTTCTATTAAACCATTGTAAATAAAAAATGGTTTTGATTGGAATCTGTTTCCTCTCAAAACCATTGTCGTAAAATCTTAAAATTTATTTTTAATTCAGGCAATCTTCAAAGCATTCCCTGACCTCATTACCAGCTTCTAGCCTCGGACTTCTAACTTCTAATGGGTATGTTCTTCAACGATCTTCTTGAATTCGTCTACGCTAACCTTCTTCTCTTCAACCTTGATGGTTTCGCGTATCAGCTTCATAATCTTATCGTTGCGAAGCTGGCTATAAAGGTTCATAAAGTTTTTGCCATTCTCATTTTGCAAGTAATTGTCGGCTATGGCATCTAAACGATCGCCCAATTGCTCGGCAATAGCAGGCCCCCCAAACTGAGCCACAATCATTTCTTTGGCACGACTTTTTACCTCATTACCATCAACAGCAATTTTATGATCTTCAGCAATCTTGTTACGTACTAAATCCCATACAATGCTGCGCTTATACTGATCGAATTCTTTCTCGATCACCTCATCCGTAACTTTACCTTCGCTGGTGGCTTTCAGCCATTTTTTCAAGAAAGTTTCAGGTAAAGCAATGGATGTGTTTTTGATGTAGTAATCTTCAATATGGTGATCTAAAAAATGCTGTGTTTCACGCTTGTAATTTTCGCCAACCGTTTCTTTGATCTTAGTGATGAATTCTTCTTCACTATTAACGGCATCTTTACCGAATACACGATCGAAAAGTTCCTGGTTTACTTGGGAAGGCTCGGTACGGCTGATGGTGTTAATCTTTAACACAAAAGTGCCTTTCATTTTCTTAGCCTCTTCTTCGCTAAGACCTAATAGATTAGCGGTAAGCGCTATCTCATCAAAAATCTTCGCGATATCGAATTCTACTTCATCTTCCTTTTTCAGGCCGATAAAAGTCTGCTGTTCTTTTTTAGATACTTTTTCAGTAGCAATGAAGCCGTATTCACGCTTAAAGTCACCATTTTTCTCACGCAAGTCACCATAGACGTTGTCGCCAAGGGCTGAAGCCTCCGGATATTCAACTTTGCCAAAACGCTTACGCAAATCTTCTACAGTATCCGTTACAACTTTCTGATCAATTTCTATAGGGTAAGATTTTACCTTCACCTTGTCAGAGAGTTCATACTTGAAATCTTCAACAATACCGATCTGATACTCGAACTCAAAATCTTTTTGAGTATCCCAGTCGATCAGACTGCTTTTTTCAAGATTAGGAAGAGGCTCTCCTAAAATTCTGAGGTTTTGCTCTTTAATGTAATCGTTGAGTTTGTGCGAAAGCAAATGGTTTATTTCTTCAACCAGAATAGACTTGCCAAACATCTTCTTAACCACACCGGCAGGAACTTTGCCAGGGCGGAAGCCTTTGATGGTAGCCTTTTTGGCATATTCACCAAGCTTCTTCTCTACTTGGTTTTGATAATCAGCCTCAGCTAATTTAATGTTGATGGTACCTTCGGTGCCTTTCTGTTTGTTGAGTGTAATGTCCATTTTCTTTAATGGTTATAAAGTAAGAACCCTCAACACCCGTTTTTGATGCGGGCATTAAGGGTTCGGTTGTGCGCATGGAGGGACTCGAACCCCCACGCCTTGCGGCACCAGATCCTAAGTCTGGCACGGCTACCAATTACGCCACATGCGCATTTTCTTTAAAAGATGCTGATTTTCAATTGTTTTTGAAGCTCAACACCCCCAATGGCTGGAATTGGGAGCGCAAATGTAGAAATTATTACGAAATTAGAAATAGAGTAATGGAAATATATCGTTTTTAAATCCAGAAAGCTCTTGATAAACGGTTCTTATTCTTTCACTAGGACCTAGTATATTGAAGCGAAGAGTCAATTTTTAGATTGTTGCTAATTAATGGTAGCCATAGACGTAGAAAAGGAGAAGAAAGAGATTATTAATCACTACCGTAAACTGCTGCGTAAAGCTAAACCGGTGTTAAAGGATGGCGATGCCAAGCTCATCAAAAAAGCCTTTACCATTGCAGCAGAGGCCCATAAAGATATGCGCAGAAAGTCTGGTGAGCCTTATATACTGCACCCCCTCGCAGTGGCCGAAATATGTGTGGAAGAAATTGGCTTGGGTACCACATCAATTCTATCGGCCCTCATGCACGATGTGGTGGAGGATACCGACATGGAACTGGCCGACATTGAAAAAATGTTCGGTAAGAAGGTAGCGCGCATTATAGATGGCTTAACTAAAATAGCAGGCGTTTTTGAATACGGAACCTCTCAGCAGGCTGAGAATTTTCGTAAAATGCTTTTCACGCTGTCAGAAGACGTAAGGGTTATCTTGATAAAACTGGCCGATCGCCTGCATAACATGCGCACGCTGGAGAGCATGCCGCGTAACAAACAGCTTAAAATATCTTCAGAAACGATTTATCTATATGCTCCGTTGGCACATCGCCTGGGACTGAATGCCATTAAAACGGAACTGGAAGATCTATATCTGCGATTTACAGATCGCCCCATTTATAATTCCATCGCTTCAAAAATTGATGATACCCGGGCTGCCAGAAATAAATTCATCAAAGCTTTTATGCAGCCAATTGTTGAGGAATTAACACGGCAAAATGTCCGATGCGAAGTAAAAGGGCGGCCAAAATCTATCTACAGCATCTGGAATAAGATGAAGCGGCAAAACATACCTTTTGAAGAAGTGTATGACTTGTTCGCCATCAGGGTAATCATTGATGCACCCCCAGAACAAGAAAAAGCGCTTTGCTGGCAGGTTTACTCTATAGTTACTGATTTTTATACACCTAACCCAGATCGCTTGCGCGATTGGATCAGCACGCCAAAATCCAATGGTTATGAATCATTGCATACCACTGTTATGGCAAAAAACGGCCAATGGGTGGAGGTGCAGATTAGAACAGAGCGCATGGACGACATTGCCGAAAAGGGTTATGCTGCCCATTGGAAATACAAGGAATCGAGTGGTATTAATGAATCAAACCTTGAGAAATGGTTAGCGCGTGTACGCGATACGCTGGAGCACAATGACCATACTGCCCTCGATTTTGTAGATGATTTTCGGGGCAATCTTTTCACTGAAGAAGTTTTTGCTTTTACACCCAAAGGAGAACTTAAAACCCTCCCGGCAGGGGCTACTGCTTTGGATTTTGCCTATGAAATTCATAGTCAGATTGGTTCAAAATGCATTGGTGCCAAAATCAATAACCGCCTCGTTCCCATTAGCCACGTATTAAAAAATGGTGACCAGGTTGAAATACTCACCTCATCCAAGCAAAAGCCTAATGAAGACTGGCTGCGCTTTGTAGTCAGCTCTAAGGCCAAAGGACACATTAAAGACTCGCTAAAAGAGGAAAAGAAGCAGGCTGCTCACGAAGGCAAAGAGATTATCATGCGCAAGCTCAAACAATTAAAGGTAGAGCCCACTCAGGAACTACTCGAGCAAATGCGTGAATATTTCAATGCCAAAACACACTTTGATCTGTATTACCGTGTGGGCCGAAATATTGTAGGGACGGCAGATATAAAACGTTTTACAGAATTTAAGCCAAGTTCACCGATTCGTTCAAAACCCAATGTGCCACTCACCGATGCCAAGGTGATTGAAAAGGAAATATCAAAGCTTAAAAACCGCTACGAAGATATGCTCCTGATCGGGGAAGATATGGATGTGGTGGATTACAAGCTGGCTAAGTGTTGTACACCTATCCCTGGCGATGAGGTTTTTGGATTTGTCACTGTTAACGAGGGCATCAAAATACACAGAACCAATTGCCCCAATTCTGCCGAACTAATGGCCAATCATGGCAACAGAGTGGTAAAGGCCAAATGGACTTCCCAACACGAGGTGGCCTTCTTGACAGGACTAAAAATTAAGGGCACAGATCGTGTAGGGCTTATTAATGATGTAACCAAAGTCATTTCCGAAGAACTGAAAGTAAACATGAGCTCCATGTCTATATATACAGACACTGGCATTTTTGAAGGCGAAATCATGCTTTATGTAAACGATACGCGCCATTTAGAGCAGCTGATCGCTAAGCTGGAGCAGGTAGAGGGGGTGGTGAAGGTCAGTCGTTTCGATTCCAAAGAAACCGAACCGAAAGAATTATAGAAGGGCCACTTTTTAAGTGGTTTTCGCATGTTGGCGGCCAATCAATAAAAAAATCTATAGTTTGGCTTTTTTCAAATGCTCAAAACTTCAATTCCTCAAATTGTAGTTACATTTGCCCTTTCTTATGGCCCTAAATCCAAAGATTTACGAAGAAGTAAAGAAGATTTTCACCGCTTATGTGGAAAGCAAGGAGCTTCGCAAGACGCCCGAACGCTATGCCATATTGGAAGAAATCTATACCCGGGAGGGCCACTTTGATGTAGAATCGCTCTACATCAGCATGAAAAACAAAAATTACCGGGTTAGCAGGGCAACCGTTTATAATACCTTGGACTTACTAGTGGAGTGCGACCTGGTAAGTAAACACCAGTTTGGAAAGAACCTGGCCCAATATGAAAAGTCTTATGGCTATAAACAGCACGACCACCTCATTTGTACTGATTGTCATAAAGTAGTAGAGTTTTGCGATCCACGGATCCAGAGCATTCAGAACACCGTGCAAGATCTTTTACAGTTTCAGGTAATGCATCACTCTTTAATACTGTACGCTTCTTGTAAAAAAGAAAACTGTGAAAACAGAAAGTCATCATGATTAATTTTATACACGAACAGTCAAACACCCTATTGACACTTCGCCTTTCTGGCGATTTGATAGGAGAAACTGGTGGAACTGCTATACTAGAGGTTGCCAATCAGGCCATTGCCGATGGTATAAAGAAGTGTGTCGTAGATATTTCAGGTTTACGCTACATCAACAGCAGCGGCATTGGTGTATTAATCACCCTGCTAACCAAATTTAGAAATAAGAGTGGCGAACTTTATTTAATGAAGCCGTCAGAAAGTGTGCAAAAGCTTTTAGTGATTACAAAGCTCAATGCAATCTTCACCATTATTCAATCAGAAACAGAGGTAAAATAATTTATTAACAATCTATTCCTTAAATAAAGGATTGGTTCAGCGTATGGCAAAAGTAGATGTTCTTTTAGGTCTTCAGTGGGGCGATGAAGGTAAAGGTAAAATTGTAGACGTATTGGCCCCTAAGTATGACGTGGTTGCTCGTTTTCAAGGTGGCCCCAATGCTGGGCATACTTTAGAATTCGATGGTAAAAAACATGTATTACATCAAATTCCTTCTGGCATCTTCCGCGAAAAAACTAAAAACATCATCGGAAATGGTGTCGTTCTTGATCCTATCGTGCTAAAAAGAGAGATTGAGGGAGTCGCAGCCAAATTCAATATCAACCTTAGAGAGAATCTTTACATTTCTAAGAAGGCGCAGCTAATTATTCCAACACATCGCCTTCTGGATCAGGCCTACGAAACCGCCAAGGGCATAAATAAAATCGGATCCACCCTTAAGGGAATTGGCCCTACCTATCAGGATAAAATTGGCAGACAGGGCTTGAGGGTAGGAGACATCCTTGCTGACAATTTTAAAGAAAAGTTCAAAAAACTATCTGACATCCACTTTGCCATTTTAAAGGAGCATACGATCGACTATAATTGGAGTGAACTAGAAACTAGTTTTTTCGAAGCAATTGATTTCATTAAGCAATTTAAACTTATAGATAGCGAATATGCTATCAATAACGAGTTAAATGCAGGCTCATCAATTCTGGCTGAAGGGGCGCAAGGCTCATTACTGGACATAGACTTTGGTTCCTATCCATTTGTAACCAGCTCAAATACTGTTACAGCAGGTGCTTGTACTGGTCTTGGCGTTGCGCCAAGCCGTATAGGGGAAGTCTATGGTATTTTTAAAGCCTACAGTACTCGAGTGGGGAGCGGTCCTTTTCCAACAGAATTGCTTGATGAAGAAGGTGAGCGCATGCGCAAAGAAGGAAATGAATTTGGCTCCACAACGGGGCGCCCAAGGCGTTGCGGATGGATCGATTTACCATCATTAAAGTATTCCATCATGATTAATGGAGTCACCCAGCTCCTCATGATGAAGGCGGATGTGTTGAGCATTTTTCCAACGATCAAGATCTGTACACATTATAAATTGAAAGACGGAACTATCTCCGACACCATTCCATATGAGTTGGTGAATGAAGAGATCACCCCTATTTATACAGAAATGAAAGGCTGGTCTTGCAATGTGAAAGGCATTCTAAAAGAAGACATGCCTAAGGAACTTAATGAGTATATCAATTTTCTTGAGAAAGAATTAAAGGTACCCATCACACTGGTTTCAACCGGCCCCGACCGCACACAAACTATTCATCGTTAGTTGATCGAACCCTAGCACAGAATCAACTTTTGTTTTTATGTATCGGCCGGTGATTCCATCGGCCGATTTTTTTGCTCCTTATTATAATCAAAGGATAAGTGTATGTAATTGTCAACCAGAATCCGCACTTTTCCCCATCTTTTTAAATAATCTAGACCAAGTGATTTGGCTTTTTGAAAGCATTCAGAAAAAATTGGGTAGATATTTTTATTGAATTCCAGGCTATCAGATCTATTGAAATTATCAGAAGCTCCCAAGTCGATATACTATCGAAATCCAATGACTCTTTCGCTCCCTTCGCATCATTAATTAGGTTAATTATTAAAAGAAGGCAATCTCCAGTATAATGTTTGGTGAGTCTTGTAGTACGGTTCCTTTGTATAAGCGGTCTCGGGGTTAGAGGTGTTGTTAAGTGCTTGTTGAATGTGGATAAAAATATGGTATTAGTTTTTGCCAAATTAAATTCTCCTTATACATTTGTGCCCCCTTCAGCAGGG
>JALHOT010000009.1:120000-138705 GCA_022842845.1 Cyclobacteriaceae bacterium
GGAGACAGTGTGTGGTGGGTAGTTTGACTGGGGTGGTCGCCTCCGAAAGAGTATCGGAGGCTTTCAAAGGTATGCTCAGTACGCTTGGTAACCGTACGTGGAGTGCAATAGCATAAGCATGCTTGACTGTGAGACTGACAAGTCGATCAGGGACGAAAGTTGGATATAGTGATCCGGTGGTTCTGCATGGAAGGGCCATCGCTCAAAGGATAAAAGGTACGCTGGGGATAACAGGCTGATCTCCCCCAAGAGCTCACATCGACGGGGAGGTTTGGCACCTCGATGTCGGCTCGTCACATCCTGGGGCTGGAGAAGGTCCCAAGGGTTAGGCTGTTCGCCTATTAAAGTGGCACGCGAGCTGGGTTCAGAACGTCGTGAGACAGTTCGGTCCCTATCTGTGATGGGCGTAGGAAGTTTGAGAGGCTCTGACCTTAGTACGAGAGGACCGGGTTGGACCAACCGCTGGTATGCCAGTTGTGACGTCAGTTGCATCGCTGGGTAGCTACGTTGGGAGTGGATAAGCGCTGAAAGCATCTAAGCGCGAAACCCACCTCAAGATGAGACTTCCATATAGGATCGTCAGAGACTATGACGTTGATAGGCTGCAAGTGTAAAGTCAGTAATGGCAAAGCTGAGCAGTACTAATAATCCGAACGCTTCACGCCTCGACTACTTTAAGGTAGTCGAGGATAAACAATCCATCCTATGTGCTTGCTAGCTTCTATCTAGCTGCTACTCTTTTTCCAATGTTGTCAACGATATTGTATAGACCACTGTTCATTGTTAAGATCATGAACGTGCTATAAACATTAAGCCCCTGATCTGTAGAGGTTAGGGCAAAGCTTAAGGTGACTATAGCGGTGGGGATCACCTCTTCCCATTCCGAACAGAGCAGTTAAGCCCACCAGCGCTGATGGTACTTGGATAACACCTGGGAGAGTAAGTCGTTGCCTATTTTTAAACAGAGCCCTGATAAAGAAATTTATCAGGGCTTTTTTATTTTTACAGCCTTAAGCCAATATCAGAGCAGCCCACTTCTGACAGACAAATAGTCAGCCATCAGATCTAATCAACATGAATAAGTTTAAGGGGAAGACAGAATGATTGAAATACACCTCTGCTGTCTATATTCGTATTGAAATTATCGACTTTGAATACTAAAGCCATTTTATATACTCTTCTTTTCCTGGGCCTCATTATCGGAGGTTACTTTTTTTTTCAACACCTATCAAAATCTAAAGAATCGAAATTGTGGGATCTTGTCCCAGAAAGTTCAGTAGGGGTTTTTGAGCGTGGAAACTGCACTACATGTATTGACTCTCTGAAAGTAACCGCTTGGTTTTCTTTATTCAAAAATGGCGTTTTTGATAGAAAAAGTATTGATACATCTACACTTAATTCCTTCTTAAGAGTTACAAGAAGAGCTCATCTCATTTCATTACATAAAACCGCAAAACACGAATTCGAATTCATATTTTTTGGTCTTTCAGCTGAAATGTTGCCATTTGAAGAGCTTATGACACTAAAGGGTTGGAAAAAGCGTGAGCGTAGCTTTAGTGGATTGGTCATTCATGAGTTTGTTAGGGATAACAACATGGTAGCATGGGTTGAAGTCAAGAATTTTATAGCCATTAGCTCATCATCTGTTTTGATTGAGGATGTGGTTAGAACGACTCAAGAAGAATCGGTGGAGTCTTTTTTAAGTACTGTAAAGAAAGTAGCCTCTCTTCCATTTGTGAAAAATGATGGCGGGAATGTTTTAATAAACCTAGCCGCGTTTAATGGTTGGCTTAATTTGTTCATGAATGAGGCAGGAGAGCCAGGTATAAAAATTACAGGATCTTCAATTCTTGACGTAAAAAGAGATGATCACTCCATTGTTCTAAAGGGCTTTAGTGATCCTGACAGTAGCGACATGAGCTCACTTCTGCAATTATTCAATGGGCAAACGCCAGTATCATTTAATCTTAGGAGACAAATAAGCAATGATGCAAATTTTGTTTTGAGCCTAGGTTTTAGTGACCCATTATTGCTTGGTAAGAATCTGCAAGGCACTATCCCGGAATTTAAACGAAGGGAGTTATTGTCAGCGGTGAGTCTTGATGATAATACGCTGACTGCTCTTTACAAGGAACTTGGGACTGAGGTTGCATTGCAAACTGTAGAGATGTCTGCCGGCCGAACTGTTAATCTATTTCTGATTGATCTCAAAAATAGCAGCGCCTGGATAAGCATCTTGGATAGACTTGCTGAGGAAGCAAAAGCGGATACAGTTTATGCTGAGACCTATTCTAATTATTTGATTAAGAAAATGGGTGGCACAAGTCTCTTGAATGTAGTGTTCCCCAACATCAAGTTAGAGGCGAGGGATCTTTACTTTGCTCAATTGGGCAGTGTTTTTATTTTCTCATCAGACTTAGATGCAATTAAAAAAGTAGTGAATGATATTGATCAGGAGAATACTTGGGGTAAATCCCTTGAAAAAAATAGATTTCTAGAATCGACTTTACTGGAGAGTAATATCAGTATATACTTCGATCCTGATAAAAGTATTAGAGTGGGCCATCAAAGTCTGAGTGAAAGATGGCAATTGTTTACTCAAAACAACGCCAAAATAATTAGCGCGTTAGATTTAAGCGCAATTCAGTTTAGTCATTTGAATGATAATTTTTATACAAATATTTATTTGGGTATTAATGACATGGCGCAGGAAAATAATCGCGCCAATAGGATTCAAAATTCTTTGAATCTTGCAGAGAGTAATATTCACAGAATTTTTGTTCTTAAAAATCATAATGACAGAAATTTTGAAGTGGCGGTTCAAGACTCCACTCAGACTTTGAGATTGATTTCATCAACCGGAGAGGTTTTGTGGAGTAAAAAACTTGATGGACTAATTGAGGATCAAATGCAACAGATTGATCATTTTGCTAATGGTAAATTGCAGATGCTCTTTAGTACAGGTAAACAATTACACATGATTGATAGGTTAGGGAATTATGTAAAGCCATACCCTGTTAGTTATGCTATGCAAACTAAACTCTTGGGCGTTATCGATTACGACCACAGTAAAAATTATCGCTTCGCCTTATCAGATAGGGAAGGAAATCTTTACATGGTTGATAAGCAGTCTAATTTACTTGAAGGCTGGAAGCCGTTGATCACACGTTCAGGTGAGTTATTGGTTTCACCCAAGCATTTTAGAATTTCTGGAAGAGATTATATTGCTGTGGTACATAAGAAAGGTGAATTTAGCTTGTATAATAGAAGAGGAGAAATGGTTAAGGGCTTTCCGGTTGATTTGAAAGCAAGACTGAAACACAATTTTGCTTACATTTCGAACTCAGGCTCCGAGCAATCTCACTTCGTATTTATTACTATAGATGGTTATAAAGTTAAAGTAGACTTGAAAGGTAATGAAATAGAAAGAGAGTCTTTAATCAAGCCATCTATCGAAACCAACTTTGCCTTAGTTAATGAAGAGAATGATAAGTCCTACTTGGTTGTTCGTCAGGATAATAGGAGTGTAACACTGTTAGATGAAAATGGGGCTGAAATATTAAGTAATAATTATGTAGGATTAAATAGTGTAGAGGTTCGGATGTATGACTTCGGATCTGCCAATGTATATTACACTATTGTTGATCAGGATCAGGAACTTGGTTATGTATATAATGCCGCTGGACAATTGCTAACAAGTCAGCCTATTCAATGCCAGGATCTTTCTCTATATCTTTATAAGAAGAAGCTTTCAGTAATCTCCTCTTATCAAAAATCGTTAAGTATCAATCAATTAAATTGATTTAAGAAACGACTTGATTGCCTCATATATTTTTCTGAGCTCTTCCGGTGTAATTACGTAAGGAGGAACAATGTAAATCACATTCCCTAAGGGTCTCAGTAAAATATCCTGGTTAAGGAAGTAATCGTATATTTTTTTTCGGATAGCGTTAGTGTATCCAGTTGTTTCTTGAGTTTGTATTTCAAGGGCAAGAATAGTCCCGAGTTGTCTTGCTTCTCTTATTTTATCGCTTCCAAGCTCTTGAACAAACTCTGCATGAGATTTAGCGATGTCACTTATCCTTTGCTGACAATCTTCTTGAAAAAGTAATCGAAAGCTTGTATTTCCTACAGCACAAGCCAAAGGATTGGCTGTGTAAGAATGACCGTGTAGAAATGCCTTGGTCATTTCAGTCGACTGGTAAGCATCGTATATTTCCTGAGAACAAGCTGTAACACCAAGGGGCATGGTGCCGCCAGTCAAGCCTTTGGATAATGCAATAATATCTGGTTTTATTTCAACGTATTCAGTAGCTAAAAATTTTCCTGTTCTAAAGAAGCCACTAAACACCTCGTCAGCAATGCATATTACTTCATGTCGTTTGGCAATGCTCAAGAGTTCATTCAGTACTTTTGGGCTGTACATGCGCATGCCTGCAGCCCCTTGTATGAGCGGTTCGAATATGAATGCCCCCACCTGATTTTGGCTTACCAGTGCTTTGAAACTTTCTATTACTTCTCTTTCATTTGCAGTGGTAGGGAAGGGAATAAACTGTACGTCAAAAAGATAATCTGTGAAAGGTGCAGTAAAAAGACTGCGATCTCCTACAGCCATGGCACCAAAGGTATCTCCATGATAGGCGCCTTCAATAGCTATAATCGTTTTCTTTTTGATGTTACGGTTATGCCAATATTGTATAGCCATTTTTATAGCCACCTCATTGGCAGTACTGCCATTATCTGAATAGAATATCTTTTTTATGTTAGAAGGCAAAACACTAATAAGATTTTCTGCCAGTTGAATGGCAGGCTCATGTGTAAAGCCTGCAAAAATAACATGCTCCATTGTTGAAGCTTGCTTGAATAGTGCTTGTGCGATTTGTGGATGAGAATGACCGTGAATATTGACCCACCATGAAGAGATACCATCTATTATACGCCTGCCATCTTTTGTGTGTAAATAAACACCTTCCGCCCTTTCAATGAATATATTGGCTGGCATTGTATCATGCTGAGGGGTAAATGGGTGCCAGACAAATGCCTTATCCCTTTGAGTAAATGAATTCATCTAACTATTCCAATTTTTTAATAGTTCACTTGCATAAGATCTAACGATCTCTTTGTTAATATTTTTCTCAGGTTGTATGTGTAGTAATTTTTTAAAGCCGGTATGAAGTAAAATGATTCTTTCACTTTCTTCATTACTGGGGCCGTTAAAAATGACCCCCTTAATAGGAAGATTACATGACTTAAGCAGATTGGCCGTCAGTAATGTATGATTGATACTGCCTAAGTATAAGTCGGCTACAAGGATAATGGTAGTTTTAAATTTCTTAGGAATATCAATAACGAAATGTTTATCATTAATGGGAACAAGGCAACCACCTGCCCCTTCAATTATTAAATCATTATTTGTTTTGGGGAGTGTAATATTTTCAAGAGTAATCTCTGTTCCTTCCGCTTTGGCTGATGCATGTGGCGAAGCAGGCATCTGTAGTAGATAGCTCTCCGGATGGAAAGTTATCGATGGATTAGAAACCAAAGATTGAACTGTTTCTGTATCTCTAGGAAAGCCGGATTGAATGGGTTTCCAATAGTCAGCCCCTAATGCTTCACAAAGAATGGCTGAGCTTAGCGTTTTGCCGCTATCTGTATCTATACCTGTAACAAAGAAATTCATGCGCACTAAGATAAGGCATGAAGTGCATCGGCAAGAGATTGTACTTGAGATTTTGTGTTGAATGAGTGTAAAATTATTCTTAAGCGCTCGGTTCCTTTGCTTACGGTTGGTGATAAAATGGGCCTGACATCAAATCCCTTTTCTTGTAAGATTTTCGCGCCTCTTTTTGCATTTGAGTTGCCTGGTAAAAGAAATGATTGAATGGCACTATTACTCTTGATTAGTTTAGCCTCAGCGCCCATACAATCGCTAAAATAATGAATGTGTTGATGAAGAATTTGTTGAAGGTTGGGGTTTAACGCCAGATAGCTAAAGGCTGCAGCAATGGAGGCAGTGCTATGAGCAGACATAGCAGTAGTATAAATGAATGGCCTTGCAAAATTGATGAGATATTCTCTAAGCACTTTTGAGCCAGTAACACAAGCTCCGTGGATTCCCATCGCTTTGCCAAAAGTATAAATGCGAATGGGGACGGGATGATTAAGGTTGAGAGAACACACTAAACCATTCCCCGATTCACCAAAAACGCCTGTACTGTGAGCTTCGTCTATTATTAAATTGGCATTATATTGATTTGAAATTTCGCTTAAGTCTTTGATAGGACTCATATCCCCGTCCATTGAGTACACAGACTCTACCACAATAAATTTTGAACCAGTAGCTTTTTTAAGTTTCAGCTCAAGATCTTCAATATTATTATGTTTAAAGGGTAGGCGATTCGCGAGGCTCAGTCTTATCCCGTCTTTAATGGAGGCATGAGATAATTCATCGTACAGAATTGTATCACCTCGTTGAGGGACAGAAGAAAGCAGCGCTAGGTTGGCAGCATAGCCAGAGTTAAATAAAAGAGCTGATTCAGTTTGGAATAACGCAGCTAATTCCTCTTCTACGTTTTCAATATATTTGTAATTGCCAGAAAGTAGTCTAGATCCAGTAGCTCCATTTTTATAATCAGCCAGTAATCCAATATTTTTTTCTACAAGGTTTTTCAACTCCACAGAGCGGGCAAGTCCCAGGTAGTCGTTAGAAGAAAAATCGATTAATGTTGGATCAGGCAAGGTTAAAGAACGGAAAGAGTCATCCGCCCTGCGCTTGCTTAGAGATTTCTGCAGTATATCGTTTAAGGTACTCATCTTATGCAAGTCTACTGAATTTGCAGTTCACATGCATAAGGGTTTGGCAGAATGTATGCTAGCTAATAAAATTATAACCTACCCCTTTTATGGTAATAATTTCAATGCTTGGATCCTCTCTTAGATATTCCCTCAATTTTGTTATGTAGACATCAAGGTTTCGGGAGTTAAAAAAAGAATCGTCTCCCCATAATTTGAGAAGAATTTCTTTTCTTAAGGTAGTGCGATTTCGATTCTGATATAGAATATTTAAGAGCTCTGCTTCTCGGTGTGATAGCTTTCTGATCTGTCCATTAATTTTAAGCTCAAAACGCTGGGTATTGAATTCAATGGCTCCTATTCTAAGGATCTCTTTAAAGTTATTTTTTTCTCTTTGCTGAGTGATATTCAGGAGATTGTTGATCCTGATAATCAACTCCTCCATGCTGAACGGTTTTCTTAAATAGTCATTTCCGCCACTTTCAAATCCCTTAACTAAATCATCAGTTTGCACTTTAGCGGTTACATAGATGATTGGAATAAGTGGATTTATTTTGCGGATTTCCTGACCTATACTATAGCCATCTTTGCCGGGCAGCATCACATCCAATACGCATATATCAGGTTGATGGATCTGGAAAGCACTCAATGCTTCATTTCCATCTGTAATCATGATTACCTGAAACAGTCTGCTCTCAAGACTCTCTTTTACAATTTGCCCCAAAAAGGGTTCGTCTTCAACGTACAATACTTTTGTCATGTCAGACTTTTGTTATGCTTTAGGAAAAGTAATAATAAATTCACTGCCTTCTCCAGGTTCGCTGTTTAGGCTAATGGCGGCACCATGCGCTTTTACAACACTGTCAACATAACTTAAGCCTAATCCATATCCTTTTATATTATGAATGTCGCCAGTAGGCACCCTAAAGAATTTCTCAAACACTTTGTGTTGATATTCCTTGGCAATACCTATGCCTTTGTCTTTGACATGAAGGCTTACCGATTGATCGTTTTCGCGAAGGCTGATCTCAATTTTAGGTTTGTAATGGCTGTACTTTAAAGCGTTTTCAATCAAATTACTAATCACATTGGTTAAATGAAGTGTATTTCCTTTGATCATAAAGTTCTTCCCATCGGTTTGAGTATTCATTTCAGCCCCACTTTTTTCAATCAAAAGTTTTAGCGAATTAAGGGCATTATTCAGTAGAGTATTTAAATCAATGCGGGGTGTTTGTATCGCGGTGGCACCTTCTTCAAAAAGACTTGTTCTTAAAATGCTATCAGTAATGGCAGTTAATCGAGAAAGTTCTTGCTGTGCAATAGACAGGTACTCTTTGCTCTTTTGAGCGTTAGTGTTTACATCGAAATTTTGAAGTGCCTCCAGTGCTACACTAACTGTAGCCACCGGTGTTTTTAGTTCATGGGTAATGTTTGAAATAAAGTTACTCTTCTGCTCCATAAGCTTTTGTTGCGATCGAATATTGCGATACATAAATAGGAAGGCAGTACTTATGGTAAGAGTTAAAAACAGGGAAAATAAAATTTGAGGCATTATATCTTTAAGGATAATACCCCTTACACCTACTAACGAAGCCTGATAGCGCTTGGTTGGGTTGAGCCTTACACTTTCAAGCAAAAGTGAATCACGGAGAAAAATACGGGGCCGGTCATACTCACGTTGATCAGGCTGCCAATGCATGGGTAACGCACCCCGCAAGGCTTGGAACTGAAATCCTCCATCCTCTGTCTGTATTTGCTGTACAGTAGGGTTGACCAGAGGTGATAGGGTCACAAGATTTTTTTTAAAATAAAAAGTAAGACTGTCTATGTTAAGCGAGTCTGGCGCTATTCGGATCGTGAAGGACTGTCGGGCATTTCTTAAACTTTGAATTCTATTTGTCAATGGTTGTAATGACTTGAGTAACGAGTCATTAGTTCCAGTCGATGATATATACACTTGCACATTTGAAGTGCTTCTCAAGAGACTAATACTGTCGTTGGGAAGTCTTCTGATCGCGATAGACTCAAATCTGTTGATTGGGTCTTTTTCAAATTGATGCATGCTATCAATTTTGGGTTGTAAAGTGTTTACAAAGAGCGTGTCTCTTAATTGGTAAACGGTATTCCTAAAGATAATATTGGTGTTTCTGCGCAGATCAAAATATGCTTTTTCATAGCTGCTCGTCAGCCACAAAAACTGAAGTGCCAATAGCAGCGTTATGCTGAAGCTAATTAATGTCTTGGTCACTGAGTTCTTCATCTTCCTGTGCGGTTTGATTTTTCAAATTTACAGCTATTGCGCTTAGTAACTTTAGGCTTTAACCTTAATTAACCTTGCTTTCAGAACTATTAACCTATTCACGTGCATCAGTATACGTTCTTTGTCAAAGAATCCACCAAATGAAAAATCAAGTAACTATGCGTAAAGTAATTTTATTAATCGGGCTACTCACAGTCTTAGCGGCTTCTCAAGTATTGTTTGCCCAAGGAGTAACTGGGGTTATTCAGTATGAAGACAGGGTGAATATGCATAAACGCCTTCCTCCCGATCGTCAGGAGATGAAGGCCATGATACCTGAATACCGTACCAACAAGTTTCAGCTTGTTTATAATGTTGATGAGTCTCTGTATAAACCAATAATTGAAGATGAAGAAGATCAGGAGTTTTCTGGTGCAGGTAATGGCATGCGTATGCGATTTAGAATGCCCAATACCGAGACCTACTTTAACCATGTTAATGGTAAGATTCTGATGAAACAAGAATTTATGGGTAAAGATTACATTGTTCGTGATTCGCTAAAAGTTTCTCCTTGGAAATTCGGAACTGAAACCAAAACAATTCAAGGCTATGAATGCAGACAAGCCTACTATATTGATGAAGCTACATTGAACATTAATGGCGAATTGAGAACTGAGAAAAGAGAAATAACCGCCTGGTACACCGAAAAAATCCGCCCTTTTTTAGGGCCTGAAAGATTCAACACCTTACCAGGGACAATTTTAGCACTCGACATTAATAATGGAGAACGAGTGCTTGTGGCAACAGCTATTGAGCCACGAGAATTGAAGAAGAATGAGCTAAAGGCACCTGAAAAGGGTGAGCTCATTACGCAAGAAGCTTATCGCAAATTGGTTGATGAGCAGCTAAAGCGAATGAACGCAGGTGGGGGTATGATAATAAGAAACTAATCTTTAGCATATCAAAACTTAGCCTGTTTATGAAAAAGATTCTCTTCCTTCTTTATTTTTTATCTACTGCTGTTTATGCCCAGAAGATTAGTATTCAGGGGCGTTTGTTAGATGACACCGGTCAGGGTCTTCCGTCTGCAACTGTAATGCTGCTGAATCCAGTCGATTCTTCCCTTCTTAATTTTTCAATCAGCGATGCTAACGGTCGATTCTTGATTAAGAATGCTGCACGAACAAATTACTTGCTTCGCGTTTCATTTGTGGGGCTTGCTACCCTCAATAAAATGGTAGAACCAAGCGCAGATGAAGTGTTGGTTGATTTGGGAGAGTTGAAAATGGAACAACAAAGTAAACAACTCAATGAGCTTATTGTAAAGGCAGAGAAGGCACCAGTAACTATTAAGAAAGACACGATTGAGTTCAATGCGCCTTCATTTAAAACGAAGGAAAACGCGAATGTTGAGGATTTACTTAAAAAATTGCCGGGCGTTGAGGTTGAAAATGACGGAACGATTCGAGCACAAGGAGAGCAGGTACAGCAAGTGATGGTTGATGGTAAGGAGTTTTTTGGAAGAGATCCTAAAATAGCGACACAAAATCTTCCTGCTAAAGCTGTAGACAAAGTTCAGATCTTTGACAAAAAATCAGACCAGGCTGCCTTCACAGGCATTGATGACGGTCAGCGACAGAAAACTATTAATCTTGAGTTGAAAGAAGAGTATAAGAATGGCTTCTTTGGGAATACAACTGGCGGCTACGGAACAGAGGATCGCTACATTGGTCGACTAAGCTTGAACAGGTTCAAAAAGAATCAACAGCTTTCATTTTTATTGATGGGGAATAATGTTAATGAACAAGGTTTTTCTATTGATGATTATATGAATTTTAGTGGGGGGTCCCAACAGATGATGGGCGCTCGGGGTGGTGGAGCCGTTCGCATGACCTTCAATGCAGGGGGTGGTGCCAATCAGGGAGGCGCTCAGATTAATTTGGGGCAGCGATTGAATGGTATCATGTCTAACTATGCAGGGGGTGTAAATTTCAACCAGGATTTTTCTAAAAAGACAACGCTTCAAAGCAACTATTTTTATAATCAGCTAGAGCATGATGTATTTCAGGACTTGGCCCGTGAAAATTTCTTTGGTGATAGCAGTACTTACTTTAACCAGAATAGTCGCCAGTATAGTACTAATTACAATCACAGAATCAATACGGTGCTTGATCATAAGATTGACTCGGCTAATTCAATAAAGCTCACCACTACATTTACCAGTAATCAGGCAGAATCGAGTGCTATTTCAGAAAGTGAAACCATTACCGAAGATGGCGAGTTGCTGAACGATGGAAGCAGCACTACATTTTCTACTCAATCCAATAATAATTTCAATACCAATGCATTGTTACGTCATCGTTTTGCTAAAAAGGGAAGAACAATTTCCTCTAACCTTAGCTTTGGCTATTCACAGATTGAAAGCGAAGGGTCGGTAGAATCAACAAACACTTTTTATAAACCTTTTCAGAGGACGCAGGCGCTCAATCAAGAAAACACACAACTCACAGAGAACACTTTGCTTGGTGCGACCTTATCTTTTACTGAGCCATTAGGGAACAGGCGTTACCTCGAGCTGAATTACAACTTCAACCAAAATAGTAATGACGTTAACCGCGAGGTGTATGATATTCGGGAAAGTGGGAATTTATTTAACGAGAATTTAAGTGCTCAATACGCTAGTAACTATCAATACCACCGACCAGGTTTCAATTTTAGAATTAACAGAACTAAGTATTCACTTACAATGGGTGGTGCCATGCAGTACACTAAATTGTATGGAGATAACTTCACAACGGGAGATAGGCTCACACCATCCTACCAAAATGTTTTGCCTTCTTTAAGATTTAACTACGAACTATCCTCTACTAAGAATTTAACTTTTGATTACGAAACCTCTGTACAAGAGCCAACAATCAGTCAGCTTCAACCAGTAGTTGACAACAGCGATCCACTTAATCAAACAGTCGGTAATATTGAATTGCAGCCTGCCTACCGGCATAGTATAAGGACTAACTGGGTTACGTTCAATACTGTTTCATTTGTTAACTTCTTTGCATTTGTAAATGCAGCCTACACCCAGAACGCAATCACATACGCGCAAACAATTGATGAAAGAGGCGTGCGTATATCCAAACCCGTAAACGTTGATAATAATAAAAGCATTAGTGCCAATGCATCTTTAGGGTTTCCGATAAACAAAATTGGAAGTCGTGTAAGTCTATCGGCTAATGCTAACCAGCAGTTTGGTGTTAACAGGCTTAATGATGTAGATAGTGACATAACTCAGAATGTATTATCGTCAACACTTCGGTACAGTTATCGTTATAAAGAGGTTTTTGATATAGAAATGAGTGCAGGTATTAGTCGAAATGCCACAGACTATGAATTTAATGAAGCCAATAATCAACTGTACTTCAATAATACTTACCGGGCAGAAGCGAATTTTAGTTTCCTTAAAAATTATCAGTTAAGCGCTTCCTTTGAACATTTGGTATATGATTCCAAGTCAACTGATTTTATCCAAAATGTTGATCTGGCCAATGTCTCAATATCTCGCTTTATCCTTAAAAATAAAGCCGGTGAAATAAAACTATCAGCTAACAACTTACTTGATAATGATTTTGGAATCAATCAAGTCGCCAATATCAATTACATTGAGCGTACCAGCACTAATAATTTAGGACGATACTTTCTATTATCCTTTACCTATGCCATCAATAAGCAGTTAAATCCTATGGCTGGCCGTAGGCCTGGCGGGGGTATGCGCATGATGATCAGAAATTAGGTAGACCTAAACATTTTAAGGCCTGATTCCTGCTAGAATTGTAGTGGTAATCAGGCTTTTGCTTTTATCTTTAGTGCATGAAAGCTGTTATTCCTTTTGTCTTTTTATGTATGTCATTTAAAATCCAGGCTCAGTATATTCCAAAGTTTGATTTGCAGGGTCATAGAGGAGCAAGAGGTTTAAAACCTGAGAATACAATTCCGGCATTCATAACAGCTTTAGAGTGGGGAGTTACCACGCTGGAACTGGATGTGGTCATAACAAAAGATAAACAAGTACTTGTTTCACACGAGCCCTACATGGCTCCGGGTATTTGCCTCAATCAAACAGGTGCATCAATTACTAATGAGAAGGAGTTTAATATCTATAAACTAACCTATACCGAAATTCAACAATTCGATTGTGGCAGTAAAGGGAATGATCGTTTCCCTGAGCAGATAAGAGAGTCAGCACACAAGCCTTTGTTGAAAGATGTAATTGTAGCGGCTGAGAACCATATTAAGAATAAGACTACGTTCGAAGTAGACTACAATATTGAGATTAAAAGTTCAAAAAGTGGTGATGGGAAGGAGCATCCATCGGTAGAAGAATTTTCTGATTTGGTTTACAACACCATCGATCAATATCTGCCTTGGGAAAGAATCGTAATTCAGAGCTTCGATTTTCGAGTATTGCAGTATTGGCATAAAAAGTATCCTGCAGTGCGCCTGGCCGCTTTGGTTGAAAATCTGAAATCTCAAGAGGAGAATTTGAAAGAGCTGGGATTTATTCCATCTATCTACAGCCCTTACTATAAATTTTTAAGTAAGGAGAAAGTGCAGCAGCTGCATAGCGTGCCCGCAGAAAATCCCGAAAAGACAAAAGCTAAACTGCGGGTAATACCATGGACGGTAAACGAAGCACAGGAAATGTTGGACTTAAAAGCCATGGGCGTTGATGGATTGATTACAGATTACCCGAATCGTGCCGCTGAAATAGGCTTGACCTTACCAGTTAAGAAATAGTTCAAGCCAGACTTATCTTATCAATTTGATTTTGCGTATCCTTGCACCCGAATTCTATTAACATGAGTAAGAAGTATAATGTATACGGCATTGGTAATGCCATTGTTGATATAATCACAGAAGTTGAGTACGATTTTTTTGATAAGCATCAGGTAGAAAAGGGCGTGATGACCCTTGTCGATGAAAGACGTCAGCAACATTTAATGACGGCCATTGACATGAATAAAAGTAAGCTGTCGGGAGGTGGATCGGCCGGTAATACCGTAACGGCTATTAATCAATTCGGAGGCAAAAGTTTTTACTCTTGCTTGGTCGCCAAAGACGAGCTGGGCAAGTTCTTTTTGGATGACCTGAAAAAAAACGGAGTAGCCACAAACCTGACGCACGAAGCATGTCCGATTGGTGAATCAGGAAGATGTTTAGTAATGACATCCCCTGATGCAGAGCGCACCATGAATACATTCTTGGGAGTGAGTTCGTTTTTGTCTCCCGAGCATTTAGATGAAGAAGCTATCAAGCATTCTGAATACATTTACCTGGAAGGTTATTTAGTGGCCAGTCCTAGGGGCTTGCAGGCCATGAAAGAGGCAAAAAAAATGGCCGAGAAGCACAAGGTATCTGTTGCGCTAACTTTTTCAGACCCCAGCATGGTTAAATACTTCCCTAAGCAAATGCAAGAAGTAGTGGGCGCTAGTGTTGATCTTCTCTTCTGTAATGATGAAGAGGCCATGATTTATACCGGAACGGCTTCGGTGGAAGAAGCTCGTGAAAAGTTGAAGGATATTGCGAAGCGTTTTGTGATAACGCTGGGGGCTAATGGTGCACTTATCTTTGATGGGGACACTTTTATTAATATTGAGCCTTATCAGGTAACAGCAGTAGATACCAATGGTGCTGGAGACATGTTTTCCGGGGCCTTCCTTTTTGGTATTACCAATGGCCATTCTTTTGCCGAGGCCGGTAAATTGGCCTCATTGGCATCTTCTAAGGTGGTAACGCAGTACGGTCCACGCTTGGCGACCGATCAGGTTCAAAAAGTTTTGGCCCAGCTGAGGTAGAATATTTCAATTTAAACTGCTCAGAAGGTCTGTAATTAAATTTTTTAAAACCCCAAAAGTGGCTTTTTCTAAGTTTTTTGAGGTGTTTTAAAAAATTATGCGAGATTGATCATTGTTCCTTTCCTGATTCTCCCTTGTATAACAAAGCTTTCTTTCTATATTTGCAGCCCTTATTTAGTAAGGTAAACCGCTTAACAAATGAAACGTACATTTCAACCATCGAAGAGAAAGCGCAAGAACAAGCACGGTTTCCGCGAAAGAATGGCTACCGCCAATGGCCGCAGAGTGTTGGCAAATCGCAGAAAGAACGGTCGTAAGAAACTGACCGTGTCTGACGAAAAGACTTTAAAGCATAAGTAATCAATATTCCGGGTAGCGACTGCTTCGGAATAGGCATTATAGCTCTATGACAGCGCGTACCTTTGGAAAAGCCGAAAGGCTGCATTCTAAAAAGCTTATTCAGGAACTCTTTGGTAAGGGTTCCTCTTTTTATTTGTACCCATTTAAGGTGCTGGTACTTTCCAATCCCAATCCAAACATCAAGCTGCATCAGGTCTTGTTTTCAGCCAGCAAAAGAAACTTTAAAAAGGCCATCGATCGCAACATGATCAAAAGAAGAGGTAAAGAGGCGTACAGATTGCAGAAGGATCTTATAGATGATTGCCCCGCTTTGATCATAGCCTTTCTTTATACCGCTAAAGAAATATCTTCATCTGAAGTAATGCACACAGCTGTATTGCAGGCATTAAAGAAACTAAAGCAAAAACACTTACCTGCTTAACAGGTGTTTAAAGTTAAGCGCTTATACGGTTTTTTTTATCTTTGAATAATGAGTAAGAAAGTGAAGTGGGGTCTGGCCCTGATGCTGCTTTTGGTGATAAGCCTGGCTTTTCGATCCAGATCAGAGCGGTATTTCGAGATTGCAAAAAATCTGGACATTTTCGCCACCCTTTTTAAAGAAGTCAACACCTTTTATGTAGATACCATCAACCCTTCAAAATTGATTAAAACCGGCATCGATGGCATGCTGCAATCACTTGATCCCTATACAGATTACATCCCGGAAGATCAAATCGATAATTTTAGAATCTCTACCACGGGCCAATATGCTGGCATTGGTGCATTAATTGGCATTATCAATAATAAGACAGTCATTACCCATCCCTATAGAGATTTCCCTGCTTTTAAAGCGGGTCTCCGTGTGGGTGATGAGTTAGTGGCAGTAGATGGGAAATTGGTAAATGGAAAAGAAACCGGAGAAGTGAGTTCTCTTTTAAAAGGGCAGCCCAAAACAGAAGTAGAGGTTAAGGTAAAGCGCCACGGCAGCAAGCAAGACCTGGTTTTCAAGATTAAGCGCGAAAAAATCAGTGTGGGTAATGTAACTCATGCCACCCTACTTGATAAAAATGTAGGCTACATTCATTTAGAAGATTTTACTCCTGGAGCTGCCAAAGAAATAGCGGCAGCACTGCTTGACTTAAAGGGTAAAGGGGCCACCTCTTTGGTGCTAGACCTGCGTGATAATCCTGGAGGATTACTAAACGAAGCGGTTAATATTGTGAGTTTATTCATTCCCAAGGGCAGGGATGTTGTATCTACCAAAGGCAAAGTGGAGGAATGGAACAAAACTTACCATACGCTGAATGCCCCTATCGATACTGAGCTTCCTTTAGTTGTACTGATTAATGAAAACAGCGCATCTGCCTCAGAGATTGTGGCCGGTGCCTTGCAAGATTATGATCGTGCAGTTTTAATAGGTCGAAAAACTTTTGGGAAGGGTCTGGTGCAAACAACCCGAGGACTCGCGTACAACGCACAGTTAAAAGTAACCACTGCCAAATACTATATTCCCAGTGGACGTTGCATACAGGCTATAGATTATACAAATAGAAATGCAGAAGGCTTAGCGGAAAAGAGAGCCGATTCCTTAAAGCGTGAGTTTGAAACCAAAGCGGGGCGCAATGTTTACGATGGCGGTGGGCTCGATCCGGATTTCATTATAAACCAGTCAGACTGGGCTGCTGTTACTGAAGCACTATTGATGGGTGGACACATTTTTGAATACGCCACCATTTTTAGAAACGAAAATGAGCCACAACCAAACTTGCAAAATTTCACCCTGAGTGATCAGCAGTACAGTCAGTTCACGACTTGGCTTAACAATCAAAATTTTAAGTACGTCACCAATATTGAAAAGGATACCAGAAACCTACTTGCCTCAGCAAAATCAGAACGATACTATCCAGAAATAGAGGCACAATTAAAATTGCTTCAAAAAAAGGTAGAGAGTTTTAAGTCAGGGGATTTAACACTTCATAAAGAAGAGATAAAAGATCTTCTTGAGCAGCAAATTGCCTTTCATTATAATTTATCTGAAGGCCAGGCAGCTGTTGCTTTAAGAAAAGATCAGACTGTGCACAAGGCTATTGCTTTGTTAAGCGATAGTTCAGCCTATAATAAAGTACTCTCTCCTCGATAATGTCGCTCATCCTCAGCCTTGAAACCTCAGTGGACACTTGTTCAGTCGCCCTCCATCAAAACGATGAACTACTGTGCACTGAATTGATATCCGAACCACAGGCCCACGCTACCAAACTGGCTCTGTTGATAGAAAGCGTAATGCGAAAAGGTAATCACACTTTTGCTGATTTGAGTGCAGTAGCAATAACCTCTGGCCCAGGTTCTTACACAGGGCTCCGCATAGGCACCTCTACTGCTAAGGGGCTGTGTTTTGCGCTCAATATTCCTTTGGTCGCTGTTAATACCTTAGAGCTTCTTATTTATCAGGCCTCTTTTCACAATCCCGATAAGGCATTACTATGCGCCATGATTGATGCCAGGCGAATGGAAGTTTACTCAATGCTGGCGAATGCCGATGGGGTGATTATGCACGAAACGGCTTCTGAGATTATAGAGCCCAACAGCTATCAATCACTGCTAGAGAAACATAAAATCTTATTTTTTGGTAATGGAGCGATTAAGTGTAAAGAACTTATTCAACATCCCAATGCTTATTTTGTAGAAGATCAGATACCAAGAGCTTCTTCACTTGGCCATATGGCCTATAAAAAATTAAAGCAGCAACAAGTCGAAGATTTAGTACACTTTGAACCTTTTTATCTGAAGGAATTTTTGGCTAAGCAATCGTCCAAGCCGCTTTTTTAAGTGATAGACCGTTTATTTTCAAACGCCATTTCAACTAAACCAGGAGAAGTTTAGTGTATTCAAAGAGCATGCTGAACATTTGTAGCCTAATTTTGTGTTCTTATAATATGGATGTAAATCACGAAATCATTAATAGAGTGGCCAATAGCTCCTTAATCACCTTTGATTTGGAAGAATATTATACTCAAGGCGATAGAGTACTTATCGATTTGAAGGACAACCTCTTTCAAGGACTCATTTTACGGGAAAAAGACCTCAGGGATTTTGTGAAGCAACATAATTGGCAACAATACGAGAATAAATTTGTCGCCATTACCTGCTCGGCAGACGCCATTATTCCAACCTGGGCCTATATGCTGGTGGCAGTTTCAGTAAATTCTTATGCGCGTAAAGTCTTTCTAGGAACACTTCAGCAATTAGAGGAAAAAATTTTTCAAGAAGTTTTAGATAAAATTGATTGGTCTAAATTCCAAAATGCCAAGGTAGTGGTAAAGGGTTGCAGCAAAATCCCTGTGCCTGAATCTGCCTACATTGAGGTAGTTAATAAGCTTAAACCGTACGCGAGCAGTATAATGTTTGGTGAGTCTTGTAGTACGGTTCCTTTGTATAAGCGGTCTCGGGGTTAGAGGTGTTGTTAAGTGCTTGTTGAATGTGGATAAA
>JALHOT010000010.1 GCA_022842845.1 Cyclobacteriaceae bacterium
CCAACCGTAATGATAGGCTGCCTTCCTCGTGAACACCTTTTCATCACCTGGTAAGGTATAAGGAAGTTCCTTAGCTTTTTGTTTACCTATGCTGCTGGCGGGATAAAAGACAATCCTTACGCTATTTTCACCTTCTCGTAATTTGTCTTTTACTTCTTCTTTCCAATAACGAAACATATTATTGGCGATGAAAAGTAAGGAATCGTTCAGGTACACATGGGCGTACGTATCAAGTCCTTCAAAGAGCAAATAAACGGCTTGATGATTTTGATGTCGATTGTAAGAAAAAGTTTTTTGGTATTCCCAAGCCGTGGTATCAATCCATTGGAGCGTTAACTCATTCGATTCGAAAAAGGGATCTTCAATAATGTTATTTGCCAGAAGATCAGTATGGATAGTGCCGGGCACTTTGGCGTTAAGCCATTCTCCTGCTTTGACTTGTCTGAATTGCCACCCTTGTGTGAGATCTACTTTTTCTATTTGAGCCTTCGCTCCAAGGCTTAGATGCAGACAAATAAAAAGTAGAAGCCTGCGCATATTTTTATTTGTTTTTATCTACCAGAAAATGTTTAGCATAATTGGCTTTCTCTATGTCCAGTACAAAGCGGTGTGCTTTCATTCTTTTCAAAAAAGAATCGTAATTCTTCAGCGAAGCAGGTGTCCACAGATTTTCTGCTAGCGCACACATCCGTGGCAAGGCCATATACTCAAGCTGTTTAAAGTCAGGAATGTATTCTGTCCAGAGATTACCTTGCGCACCTAATATATATTGCTGTTCATCTTTAGTTAGGTCTGCAGGGATTGGATTGTATTGATAAACAGCATCTAAAGGATTGAAGCCACCGATGGCCAACGGTTCTTTGTCTTTGTCCTTCACCTGGTAATGATCAAAATAGCAAGGTTGCCCTGGTGACATGACCACCGGATGCTTGAGTCGCGCTGCCACTATTCCTCCTTCAGTACCTCTCCAACTCATCACAGAAGCATTGGGAGCCAGGCCTCCTTCGAGTATTTCATCCCAGCCAATAATGTGTCTGCCTTTACTGTTAACAAATTTCTCGATGCGTGTGATGAAGTAGCTTTGCAGATCATGTTCGTCTTTTAACTGGTTGTCCTTCATCCTTTGCTGACACTTGTCACAAGCTTTCCATCTTGTCTTTGGGCATTCATCTCCTCCAATGTGTATGTACTTGCCAGGAAACAGACTGATCACTTCGTCTAATACATTTTCTAAGAATGTAAATGTTTCCTCCTTACCTGCACAAAAAACATCATCAAACACACCCCAGGTAATGGCAGGGGTAAAGGGACCGCCTGTACAAGAAATTTCCGGATAGGCCGAAAGCGCTGCTAAAGCATGACCGGGCATTTCTATCTCTGGTACTATGGTAATGTGGCGGGCACTTGCATATGCTATCACTTCTTTAATATCTTCTTGTGTATAAAAGCCACCATGTGGTATGTTGTCGCTTGGAGCAGTGGTAGAGTATGGGCCGATAATGGTTCCGCTGCGCATAGATCCTACCTCGGTGAGTTTAGGATATTTCTTTATTGCGATGCGCCATCCCTGATCTTCTGTGAGGTGCCAATGAAAGGTATTCAGTTTATGCAAGGCCAGGTAGTCGAGATACTTCATTACTTCTTGCTTGCTAAAAAAATGCCGGCAAACATCCAGGTGCATTCCCCTCCATTGAAATGAAGGCTGATCCTGAATTTGCATGCTGGGAAGCATTATTATTTTGCTTTTATCCTGATGCTGCACTATTAGTTGATATAAAGATTGCAGTCCGTAAAAGATACCCGCGGCAGAACCTTGTAAAGTAATTCCTTTTGTGTCAATGTTCAGTATATACGCTTCAGGATGTTGTAGAGGCGCAAGCTTTAGCTTGATGGTTTGTTTGGCACTTGACTGTCGCTGTGTCTTAAAGGTAAAGCCAACCGCTTTTTCGATCTGTGCATTGAAAGCGCTTATTTCAGGGCTCAGTTTTTGGCTTTCATCGACTATCACAAATTCTTTGATAAGCTTCAGGTTTCCTGAATTAATCACCACTGAAACAGGTTGGGGAATTATGTTGTGGGAGGCTTGTGCAAATAAGTTACACGCTGCAAAAATGGAAGCAATGAGGATAGCAATTCTTTTCATAGTGTTTCTTTTTGCCAAATAAGAGAGGCTGCACCCAGAATGGCAGCATCGCTTTCTTTGAGTGTGGAAGTCAACAGTTTTACTTTTCCGCGATACAGGTTATGAAGATTTTTGTTGAAGTGTTCTTGTGTTGGCTGCAACAATAAATTACCAGCTTGTACCAAACCACCAAAAAGTATAATGGCTTCAGGACTGGTGTAAGCAACGGCATTCGCTAAGGCAAGTCCAAGTTTTTCGCCTGTTATTGTAAAGGCTTTCAAGGCTTGTTCATTACCCTCACTGGCAAGTTGATAAATCTGTTGTGCTTGCAAGGATGAGGATGGAACCAGTTCTTGATAAGTCCTAACAATACCAGAGGCAGAACAATACGTTTCCAGACAGCCTCTTCGTCCACACCCACAGGCGCGACCATTGACTTCAATGATGGTGTGGCCAAGTTCACCGGCAAAGCCATCATGTCCGTAGACTAATTGTCCGTGTACATATAAGCCGCTACCCAAACCTGTGCCCAGGGTAATGATGATGAAGTCATTGAAGGGCTTCGCGGCTCCGTATAACTTTTCACCCATTGCAGCTGCATTCGCATCGTTAGTAACAACACAAGGTTGTTGCAGGGCTTCATTAAAAAGTTTCGCGACAGGAATGATCCCTTTCCACAAAAGATTGGGTGCATATTCTATACAGCCTGAGTAAAAATTTCCATTGGGGGCTCCGATGCCACAGCCAAGTAAATGATCGGTTCCAATAGATCGGTTAGCAACTTCTATTTTGCCAGCAGCATGTGATACCAGCAAGCTAAAGTCATCGAATTGCTTGGTGGGAAAACTATCCTTCCAAACAATATCGCCTTGTTTGTTAACCAGGCCAAGGGCTACGTTGGTTCCTCCAATATCAATGCCCGCTACCAGTGCTTGTTGTAGCATAGTAGTCGATTCCTTGAGATTTCAAAATAGCGCTTACTTTCCAGGCATAGTATGCCAGGTATGCAAAACAAGCTACACCTACCAGATAGCTCCACTGGATGCCCAGCAAGGCATCGCTGGCCACGTAACCTTGTACTAAGCTTACAATGCCACCACCCATAATCATCATGATTAATAAGCTTGAACCTTCATTGGTGTGTTTGCCGAGACCGGCTACTGCCAAAGTAAAAATACAAGGCCACAAGGTGCTGCAAAAAAGACCTACACTGATAAAGGCATAAACACTGACCATTCCTTCGGTAAGCATGCCGACAAACAAGGCAGTAATGCCCATCAAAGAAAAGATCAGTAGCTGACGAGCAGGATTTCCTTTGCTGAGGTAATCACCGGCCACCATCACCAAAATAACCAAGGCATAAATGTAGAATGGCGTAATATCATGGCTCGCAATTTTGATCACTCCCAAAAAGAACGCAAAAGCCAGGTAAGGCATAATAAGACGTAAAATTTTCTTAGCGCCATCATTGATATTAAAAGCGCCTACAGAAGAGGTCCAGCGACCAATCATTAAACTTGCCCAGTATAAAGAAACAAAAGGAGCAATGCGGTCGGTAGGGGTTTGCAAATGTTGTTGCATGTATTCAGGTAAGTTACTGGCAGTAGACACTTCTACACCCACGTATACAAAAATGCCAAGCATACCCATCCACAATTGTGGGTATTTGATAGCACTAGATTTTTCAGCAGCCACGGGTACATCGCCCGCTTCATCATCTGTAACAGCGTGTATTTTATTAGGGATAGAAGAGAATACAAAGATGACAGCGACTACAATGAATGCGGCACCTAAAATCAGGTAAGGTGTTTTTACACTTTCGATGCTCGCGATGGAAGCGCCCCCACCAGTCGAAAGTGATCCAAAAATAGCAAAGCTTACAATGAGAGGTCCAATTGTGGTACCCATGTTGTTGATACCTCCGGCCAGGCTTAATCGCTGAGAACCTTTCTTAGGATCGCCCATCACAATGGCCAAAGGGTTGGCAGCGGTTTGTTGTAATGAGAAACCTAAACCCACAATGAAAAGACCGGTGATCATCAAGCTAAAAGAAGCAGATTCTGCCGCAGGGTAAAACAAAAGGGTTCCCAAGGCAGAGATTACAAGTCCCAGTGCAATACCATTCCTATATCCAATACGATTCAGAATATCGCCACCCGAGGTTTTGGAGGCCATAAAGTAGATGAGTGCTCCTACCGTGTAGGCGATATAAAAGGCAAACGAAATCATTTGCGACTGCCATTGCTCCAGATTAAGTTTTTCTTTGAATACCGGAATAAGGATATCGTTACTGGCGGCTACAAAGCCCCAGAAAAAGAAAACTGAAATCAGTGTGAGCAGGGCAAGGTTTGAAGATTTATTAGATGACATGTAGGAAAAGAGTTTAAGACCTGTAATATATTCAAATAACTTTAAGAATGCCTAAGGATTTAACCAAGAGGTTTAATTCCAGCAGGTTTCGGTTGGATGATGAAACACTTACTCATACCTTAAAAAGGACTTTCTGCAGAAGTCCCTTTACCCACCAACTCCTTGCTTTATAAGAATATCACCTCCTGACTTCCAGGTGTAGCGGGTAAAGGACTTTTGTAAAAAGTTGGTTTTGGTGAGCATTTAAAATTTGTTTTTCTTTGAATTTAGACTATTCATCATAACGATTACTCACATGTTGTGCATTCTTTATTCAAGGCTTAGACGATCTGCTCTGCCTGTCATATTCTTTATGCTAAGCTTTGCCTGTTATGGGCAAACAGTTGAAACATGGGCTCATACCAGAGTTGGTGCAGCCAATGATAGAGTTAATCTTTTAATCAATGGCCTGGACTCTGTTCACATTGGCGATCATTTGAGTTCCACAGGCGCCAGCAATAGAAAAATAATAACAAAGGAAGATGAATACAGATTTGAATTTGTTAAGAACACCCAACAGGAAATACTGTATAATTCAGCCAATGAAAAGTTAGCCACCTGTTCAGGGAGAAACATTAGCTTTTTTACCTGCGTGAATGAAAATGGTGATCGTTATACGATGAAAAAATCAGGGAATAAATCCTGGGATTATTTTATCAATGACCAGCTGGCGATTAAAGGCCACTTATTGGATGGGACTCAGTTTCAAATCCATACGATCCAGGATAATATGTCAGGGATTGAGTTAGCTAAAATCATGTCGTATGCCTATACTTCTGAGGTAGTCCATAACAAGCAAAATGCACCTATTTACATCGGATTAATAGTTGCAGGCGTTTTATTACGCGTTGCGATGGCGGCTGCCAGTGGTCCTCAGACGCCATAAGGAAGTCCACACCAGACCCTAGTAATTTTGCACAATTAGAAAGTATATTGGCATACCCAAGGTGATATTAAAGGGAAATGTAATGGCCAAAGCCATCGGGAAATAGATTCCGGGGTTGGCCTTTGGTGCTGCGATCTTCATGGCAGCTGGTACTGCGATGTAGGAAGCACTGGCGGCCAATACCGCAAAGATGAATCTGTTGGCGATATTGTCTGACACAGATGCACTCAGGATTGCTACTGCCACGCCATTGATTAGTGGAATGACCAGGGCAAAGACGGTCAGGAAACCACCACTCTTAATAAAGTCGTTAAGCTTCTTGCCACTCACAATACCCATGTCCAGTAAAAAGATGGCAAGAAAGCCTTTGAAAAGATCATTGGTAAAGGGTTTAATCCCCTGCGCCTGTTGGTCATTGGCCAAGAGGCCGATGACCAAGCTACCTAAAATAAGGAGAACACTACCATTGGTAAATGAATGCTTAATAATGCTTCTTAATCTGGGGCCTTCAGCATTAGATTCTCCAAATAGACGGATGAGGATCACGCCAATGATGATGGAGGGTGCTTCCATTAAGGCCATGGTAGCAACCATGTAGCCATTAGGGCTTAAAGATTGTGTCTCCAAAAAGGATAGGGCTGTCACAAATGTCACAGCACTCACAGATCCATAACTGGCAGCAATAGCCCCTGCATCGTCACCTCCTAATCTTTTTCGAAGTAAAAAGAAGACATAAAATGGAATAACGGCAGCAATACTAATTCCAAAAACAACTGCTTTAATAATATCCAGGCTAAACTCGCTGTGAGCCAATTCTTGGCCGCCTTTAAACCCAATGGAAAGCAATAAGTAAAGTGATATAAACTTTGAGGATGAATCAGGAATGCATAGATCGCTTTTAAATCTAACTGCCAGAATTCCCAGGACAAAGAATAATAGTGCAGGGTTGGTTAGGTTATCCAGCAGTAAAGAGAAATCCATTGAGTATAGTTTTTGACAGTTTTAATATGCTATTCAATCGTTTATTGTATACGCAAAATTAACGGACACTCAATTTCAACTTTTTGGTTATTTCTCTCTGCTTCGTCAAGCACTGCCTTCACCCTTTCAGTAAGGTCAAAGAGTTCGTCAATTCTTTTTTCAGAATGAGAGGTGTCTCCACTGCCCTGTTCCTGCATGATTTGAATGAGCCTGCTATGGAAGTTTATTTTGTTATGGAGCATGTCAAGCAAAATTCTTCTTGCATCCGAAGCGGCAAAAGCGCCATTGATCAAGTGAGCTCTTTCAACTTCCTTGATTTGAGCCTCTTTTGAAGGACTTTCGTTCTTTAGCTGTTCCATAATCTGTTTTGTTTATTTCCGACCGCAAAAGTCTATAACCTAATACATATATTTTTATTTATATTTGTTATATTACTCATAAATATAATTTATGAATTACACCCTCCATCAATTGCAGGTATTCCTGAAAGTAGCTCAGCTACAAAGTATTACGAAGGCTGCCAGCGAGTTGCATTTAACCCAACCGGCTGTATCTATTCAACTCAAAAACTTACAGGATCAGTTTGAAATTCCACTCACAGAAGTGGTGGGGCGTAAATTGTATGTGACAGATTTCGGTAGCGAGATCGCTAAAGTAGCGCAGGAAATTTTGAATCAGGTGGATGAGATCAACAGTAAGACGCTCGCCTATAAGGGCCATCTGACAGGTCGATTAAAAATTTCTGTTGTTTCCACGGGCAAATATGTGATGCCCTATTTCTTAAGTGATTTTTTAAAGGAACATCCTGCAGTTGAGCTATTGCTTGATGTAACGAATAAAGCCAAGGTATTGGAAGATCTGGAGAAAAATGAAGTTGACTTTTCATTAGTGTCAGTTTTGCCTTTGCACTTGCAGGTTGAGAAAATTGAATTGCTACAGAATAAATTATTTCTGGTTGGCAACAGTGAAAAGCAATTTCGTAAGCAAGCTTATGATAAAAAATTATTCGAAACCCTCCCTTTGATCTATCGGGAACAAGGCTCAGGAACTCGCTATGTGATGGAGAATTTTATTCAAAAGAATAAACTACCAGTACGTAAGAAAATGGAATTAACCAGTAATGAGGCTGTGAAGCAGGCAGTAATTGCGGGGCTTGGATTTTCCATTATGCCACTCATTGGTATTAAAAATGAGTTAATGGACAACGATTTACAGATCATCCCCATGAAAGGTTTTCCCATTAAATCAACCTGGCACATGATCTGGTTAAAGGGTAAAAACCTTTCACCGGTTGCAAAAGCTTTTTTGCAACATTTGAAAAGTGAGAAAGCTAGAATTATTCAAGAGCGTTTTGCCTGGTATGAGGATTACGCTTAATAAATGAGAGCTGTCTAGTAAAAGGTACTTCCTGTGAAAGTAAGCACCCTTAATTATAATCTGGAAAGACTCTCTTCAATCGCTTTGATCTTCGCTTCTGCATCTGCCTTCTTTTTTCTTTCGTTCTCCACAATTTCTGGCTTCGCACTGCTCACAAATTTTTCATTACTTAACTTCTTGTCGATAGAAGCAAGGAATCCTTTTTGATAATCAAGGTCTTTGAGCAAGCTTTCCTTCTCTTTCGCAGCATCTATTTTTCCTTCCATCGGAATGAAGAACTCCATGGAACGTATCACAAAGGCTGTCGCATTGCTAATGCTGTCCGAGGTCACCTGAACCGACTTGAGGTTCGCCAGTTTGCTTACAATGGGCAGGAAAGTGGATAGTTTTTCTCCGCCATTATTTTTAACAAAAAGGGCCAGGGCTTCTTTGGGCGACATACCTTTTGCATTGCGCGTGTTGCGCACTTCAGCAATCACTTCAAAAGCCAGGCTGGCTTCTGATAGCATGCTTGCGTCAAATGATTTCACTTTTGGCCATTCAGCTACAATGATATAATCATTGTCTTGGCGTGAGCGCAATTCCTGCCATAGCTCTTCTGTGATAAAAGGCATGAAAGGATGCAAGGCCTTTAGTAAAGTTTCGAAGTAGCTTACTGTTGTCTCATAGCTTTTCTTGTCAATGGCTTTACCAAATTCTGGCTTTACCATTTCCAGGTACCAGGCACAGAAGTCATCCCAAATGAGTTTGTAAATACACATCAGGGCATCTGACATGCGGAACTTACTGAAGTGGTCATTTAACTCTGCCAGTGATGCATGGAGTTTAGATTCAAACCAAGCCATGGCCACTGTATTCTCTTGTGGAGTAGCAATATCTGCTACTTCCCAGCCTTTCACCAAACGGAAAGCATTCCAGATTTTATTAGAGAAGTTGCGTCCTTGTTCTACTAATTTCTCATCATACAATAAATCGTTACCAGCAGGGGAAGAGAAGAGCATACCTGTACGCACGGCATCAGCACCAAAGTTGGCAATAAGATCTAAGGGATCAGGGGAGTTACCCAAGGACTTTGACATCTTCCGTCCTTGCTTGTCGCGAACAATACCTGTTAAGTACACATTCTTAAAGGGCATTTCATTGCGATACTCGTATCCGGCTATGATCATGCGCGCTACCCAGAAGAAAAGAATTTCGGGGGCTGTTACTAAATCATTGGTAGGGTAGAAGTAGTTCAGGTCTGCATTGCCTTTGTTGCCATCTTTAAACACAGAAGCATCGAATACTGCAATAGGCCACAACCAGCTACTGAACCAGGTGTCCATCACGTCTTCATCCTGACGAATGTTTTCAGATTTTAAATTCTTGCTTTTGAATTGATCTTTTGCTTCTTCCTCTGTCTTGGCTACTACAATTTCTCCGTCTTCATTATACCACGCTGGTATACGATGTCCCCACCACAGCTGGCGCGAAATACACCAGTCGCGTACATTGGCCATCCAATGATGATAAGTATTCTTGAACTTAGGTGGAATGAGCTGGATGTCATCATTCATGACGTGCTCTAAAGCAGGCTTGGTGATGGTATCCATTTTTAAGAACCACTGCAATGATAAGCGAGGTTCAATGACAGCATCGGTGCGCTCAGAGAAACCTACATTGCTTTTGTACTCTTCTACCTTCGCGAGGTGTCCTTTCTCTTCTAATTCCTTCGCAATTTTCTTCCGAGCGATGAAACGGTCTTCGCCAACATATAACTGCGCTTTCTCATTAAGAGTACCATCATCGTTTAAGATATCCAACACTTCCAGTTTATGCTTTTGGCCAAGCTGGTAGTCGTTTATGTCGTGTGCTGGGGTCACTTTCAAACAACCAGTACCAAAGTCCATAGTAACGTACTCATCTTCAATGATAGGAATGCTCTTGTTAATCAAAGGAATAATAGCACGCTTGCCTTTCAGGTGTTTGTAGCGTTCATCGTTCGGGTTCACGCAAATGGCGCTATCGGCCATGATGGTTTCCGGACGAACGGTGGCAATGGTGACAAACTCATTGGTGCTTCCTTCAATTTTGTATTGGATGTAGTACAGCTTAGACTGTACATCTTTATAGTTTACTTCATCATCAGCCAAAGCCGTTTTCCCTTGCGGGTCCCAGTTCACCATACGCAGGCCGCGGTAGATGTAGCCCTTCTTATGCAGATCTATGAATACATCAATTACCGCATCATAATAGTCAGCATCCATGGTAAACTTGGTGCGGTCCCAATCACAAGAGGCGCCAAGTTTTTTCAACTGTTCTAATATGATGCCCCCGTATTTTTCTTTCCATTCCCAGGCATACTTCAAAAATTCTTCGCGGCTCAGCTCTGATTTCTTAATGCCTTTTTCACGGAGCATGGCCACCACCTTTGCTTCTGTAGCAATGGAAGCGTGGTCGGTTCCAGCTACCCACAAAGCTTCTTTTCCTTCCATGCGGGCCTTGCGAATGAGTACATCCTGAATGGTATTGTTGAGCATGTGCCCCATGTGCAAAACACCAGTAACATTCGGAGGAGGGATGACTATGGTATAAGGTTCTTTGTCTGGATTAGGCTTGGCTTTGAAAAAGCCACGTTCTAACCAAAGCTGGTACCACTTGTTTTCAACTTCCGAGGGATTGTATTTTGTAGATAAAGACATGCTAAAACACTTAAAAGAGGGGCAAAAATAAGGAAAAGGATGGAAAGGCCGTGTTTTTTCAGGGTCAGGAAATCCAAAAGTAGGGCGGGGTTCGTAAGTGTGTGAAATTACCCCAAAACAAAAGATTAATGGAAGCGACACTAGCAAAACATAACGATCAGGAAGAAATTCAGTGGAAACAACTTTGGAGCCTGGCAGCCCTGTATGGTTCTGTGGTTATTGGTTGGATCGCCTACCAGCGTTACCAGCCCAAACTATTGGTGCAATTTGAATTCACCGATTTTACTTTTCTCCTCATGGTGGTGCAGGGCGTCATCCTCACCATTACGCCCATGATCGCGGGCCGCATAGGCGACAAATATCGTTTCGAGCGGGGTAACCGCCTGCCTATCATCAGTGCTGGTATTTCTTTCGCTTCCATGATTTTTATGGCGGTGGCTTTTACTTTGCTCGGTAATCCCGGTGAAATTTTCAAATGGATATTGCCCGTCCTGATTGTATTGTGGTTAGTGGCCATGAGTATTTTTACCAGTCCTGCACTTTCTACCATCGAGTCTTTCATGCCGGTTGAAAAACTGCCAAGGGCCATGGCCATCCTCACCATCGTGGGTAACTTATTGTATGCCCTTGAGCCTGTCATTGTAGATATTATTGATTTCTTAGGTGCTCCAGCAACTTTTATAACTGGTGGTGTAGTGGTTTTTGTTTCAGGTTACGCCTTGAAGAAAAATGCACTTACTTCCCTATTAAAAACAGACAATAAAGAAGGCAGACCACAGGCTGCCATTAAACTCGATACGCAGCGCTCTCAATACGGATTTATTTTATTGATAGGGATTGCCTTAGGAGTGGGCACCTCTTGTTTGTTCAATGTATTTCCGGCCATTATGGATGCGAAGTTGAGTGATGTACTCAAGGGTAGCAATGGTTCGATTATCTCGGTAGGTATATTGATTATCTCAGCGCTCTTGTCATTGCCTTTCAGCAGTTTAGTATCCAGCTATGGTTTAATGCGCTCCTTCTGGATTAGCTTTATTTTAGTATTACTAAGTATTGTCGGCATTGTGTTATTTCAGGCACCATTAGCGGTGTTATTAATGACAGCCATTTTTGCCATTGGGTTTACAGCCCTTTCGGTAAGCTCACTTCCCCTGGCCATTGGTAAAGCCAATTACTATCAGAAAGTATTTTGTGTGGGTGTCTTCTTTGCCGGAGTAGAAGGCGTGGAGGCAATCATGGATGTTTGGCAAGCACTCTAAAAATGTAGAGGGCTTTTTTCACGGGCGCAATACTATAAGTAAAGAACTATTTATGGGTTGTTGGAATGACCGTGTAGCGATGCGCTGCCGGTCATTCTTATTCTCCACTCTGCCGGATAGAGGTTGTTCAAGCGATTATCCAATACATTCGCCCAACCTAAGGGAAGGTCTTCATACGTCATCAGTGAGTAACCCTTGACAAGCCCCTCGCGCCAGAATGGATCTTTGCGCAGGTAAGTGATGGCCTCATCATGATTTAGCGGCACCGCAGGAAATTTTTCTTTGTTTACATGAACACTAATGGCAAAGGCATGGTCCGGAATGAGCTTATCATGCTTGAACATACCCACGGTGGTACCAGCCGAAACTATTTTTAAGTGTGAGCAAATAAAAGCAATGGCTTCTTCCTGCGCTGCGGGTAATACTAAAACGAAGTCACGAAACTGTGTAAAGTGAAGGGCAGCGTCTTGTACCCAATCACGGTATCGGTCTATAGCTTTGGGGGCTTTTGTGAAAACTGTTTTACTGGCGCGTACGCGCGCTGCACTTTGTGCTTCATTTTTGCGCAACACGGCTATATAAAATCCTTCACCTTTTACCTTGTCAGGAAAACACTGATAACCATGTTTCAGGGCTTGTACACCCCAACGCTCATCCAGTGTTAAGGGTAATATGCTTGCATTCAATTCGGCTGCAAAACGTTCAATGTTTGAATCGTTTTCTTCAGGATTGTAAGTACAAGTACAGTAAATGAGCAAGCCGTCTTCTTTCAAAGCCGGCCACACATCATGCACAATGCGTTGTTGTCTTACCGAACAGAGGTGTGCATTCTCGGTGCTCCATTCGCGCATGGCCTCAGCATCTTTACGAAACAAACCTTCGCCCGAGCATGGAGCATCTACCAGCATCACATCAAAAAAGCCTGTCAGCTTTTGAAAATCTTCAGGGTCATTATTGGTCACCACCACATTGGCATGTCCCCATTTGGTGATGTTCTCAGCCAGTATACTCGCGCGACTGCGAATCACTTCATTGCTGACCAATATACTTTCGCTATTCAGTAAACTGAGCAAGTGGGTCGACTTGCCTCCGGGAGCTGCACATAGATCGAGTACACGCAAAGCCTCCTGATCGTTGACATGTTGCCGCATGGCTTGTTCCACCAGCATAGAGCTGGCTTCCTGCACATAATAGGCACCTGCGTGAAAGGCAGGATCGAGGGTGAAGCTCGGGCGTGATGACAAATAGTATCCCTGGGCCGACCAGGGAACCGGTTGAAATTGAATGTCTGTCTCTTGTTTCAGGAGGATAGAAGTGTTTTTTGCTTTCGCAGGATTGAGGCGTATGCTCACCGGTGAAGTTTCACCGTGCACAGCCGAAAAAAGCGGCCAGGCGGCAGCCAGTTGTTCGCGCATACGCGCTTCAAATTCATGCGGAAACAAAAATCTTTGCATGGGGCAAAGGTAAACAGGTATTTACAGAGCACCTATTGCCCCGAGGTTTATCCGATTTGAATTCATTCTGCAGGTATGAGGGATAAGCATTAACTTGTGCCCCTATGATGCAAGCAAACCATCCTTCTCTTAAAAGCTGGGTTGAAGTGCCTAAAGGCTCAGACTTCCCCATTCAAAATCTCCCCTTCGGTATTTTTAAAACCAAGTATTTATCACCCGTTGCCGGTGTGGCCATAGGTCAACACGTGCTTGACCTGGTATACCTGCATGAAAATGCCTACCTCGATGGTCTGGGTTTACCGGCAGGTGTATTCAACCAAAAATACCTGAACGATTTCTTTGCCCTTGGCAGAAAAACGATAACGGCTGTACGCAATCGCGTATCTGAGTTACTTCGTCACGACAATGATGAGATGACAGCCGCAGCCAGAGAAATTGCCCTGGTGCCTATGGCAGAGGTGCAGATGCTGATGCCGGTGCGCGTTAGCAATTACACCGACTTCTATAGCAGTGAAGAACATGCCACCAACGTAGGTTCTATGTTTCGCGATCCTAAAAATGCTTTATTACCTAACTGGAAACACTTACCGGTGGGCTATCATGGTCGTGCTTCTTCTATTGTGGTATCGGGTACTGACTTGCATCGGCCTAAAGGACAAATCAAACCGGCTGATGCCGAGCTACCGGTATATTGCCCATCACGCAAAGTTGATTTTGAATTAGAGGTGGCCTTTATCACCTGCACGGAAACAAAATTGGGGTCATCGATCACTACGCAACAGGCTGAAGAACACATAGCAGGTTTAGTATTATTTAACGACTGGTCAGCCCGCGACATACAACAATGGGAGTATGTGCCCCTCGGTCCTTTTTTGTCGAAGAACTTTGGTTCTACCCTGTCGCCCTGGGTAGTAACCCTCGATGCCCTCGAACCATTTCGCGTGAAAGGCCCGGAACAGTTGCCTCATGTGTTACCCTACCTCAGCTATGAGGGTGCGCGTAATTTTGATATACAATTGGAGGTCTTGTTGCAGGCAGGTAAGGCAGAACCCACTACCGTGAGCCGCTCTAACTTTAAATACATGTACTGGAACATGTGTCAGCAATTAGCCCATCATACGGTGAATGGCTGTAACATACAGGTAGGGGATGTCTATGCTTCGGGTACCATCAGCGGTCCTTCCCCCGGTTCTTATGGTTCCATGTTAGAGCTTACCTGGAATGGACAAAAACCTTTATCCATGCCCGATGGTACTGCACGTCAATTTATTGAAGATGGAGACACAGTTTTGATCAAAGGTTTTGCCGAGAAGGAGGGTGTAAGAATAGGATTTGGAGAATGTAAAGGTAGAATTTTGCCAGCACTTTAATTACGTTGACGGTTGTTGGTTATTAGTTCATGATTCAATAATCAACAGGCAACCAACAACGAATCACCAATAACTAATATCGAATGATTATCAATCCGAAAGAAGTAAGTGTAGGTAAAATGCACAGCTACTTGCTGGGAGCCATTGCACCCAGGCCCATTGCTTTTGCCAGCACCATCGATCAGCAAGGGAATGTGAACTTAAGTCCTTTCAGTTTTTTTAATTGCTTTGGGGCCAATCCGCCTTTATTAATTTTTTCACCAGCCCGCAGGGGGCGCGATAATACCACCAAGCACTCTTACGAAAATGTTTTAGAAGTACCGGAGGTGGTCATTAACATCGTCAATTATGACATCGTTCAGCAGATGTCGCTGGCCAGTACAGAGTATGCCAAGGGTGTAAACGAATTTGTGAAAGCAGGATTAACACCGATAGCATCCAGTAGAGTAAAACCACCACGCGTAGCTGAAGCACCGGTAGCCTTTGAGTGTAAAGTATTGCAAGTCATTCCTACCGGTACAGAAGGCGGGGCCGGTAATCTGGTTATTTGTGAAGTGATACTGGCCCACATCAAAGATGAGATCCTGGATGCAGAGGGGAAGATAGATCCTTTCAAATTGGATGCCGTGGCGCGCATGGGGGGCGATTGGTATTGCCGGGCCAATGGAGAAGCGCTGTTTACCGTGCCTAAGCCTTTAGAGAAGATGGGGATAGGCATCGATCAGTTACCCGAGGCCATCAGAAAAAGTAAAGTACTTACCGGCAACGACTTGGCCATGCTGGCCAATGTAGAAAGCTTTGATCAAACAGCGCACTATAGCTCGCAAGAAGATAAGCACAGACAAGCACAGGATTTACTGAAACACAAAAAAATTGTAGAGGCATGGGCGGCATTGAAAACCTAAGCCTTTTACAAATTAATTGATAGGAACATGGGGAAGATGAATATCGATATTAACATTGCTGGTCAAGAAGAAGGGAAACTTCGAATGTTTTATTTGGTACTCGGATTACTGGGCACCTTATACATTGCCATCATGCTCTTCTTGCCCGACCTTGGAATGAATCATTTTTATTTTGGATGGATATTATTTTTACCGGGGTTTATAAAAGCCATTCTCTATGGACTTGGAAAAAAGAGAACCTTCGCAGATAACTCTCCATACCTGAGGATCAATGAAGAAAGACTAGAGAAAAGTAGTGGGGGGATTTTCAGCAAGCAGCATGTTTACTACTGGACTGATGTAAAAGCCTTGGATATAAAGCTCTTCGAGATTCAGTTAACAAGTAAGGACAATAAAGTAATGACAGTAGCACTGAACAATCTAACAGACGACAACCTTAAAATTGTTAAAGAATTTGTTACGGCTGTCAAGAAAAATAAAGGTCTCTAGTTTAGCAAGGAGCTAACAGACTTTTTAATGACACATGAATTAAAAGTCAAGCATAACTTCTGTTAACCTTTCATAAATCTATTTGGTAACAGATGCCTTCTTGAAATCAGGAGCTAATTGGCTGTGATAAGATGACATAAAAAAAGGCGCCTTGCGGGCGCCTTTTTTTATTGAGTTATATCCTGTTAAGGTGTTGGTAAAGCATTACCAATATAATCGTTAGGATTACACAAAGGTATTTTAGCACTCCACTTGGCGTTGATGGCATTGATGAATACGTTGGCCATGTAAGCAGAGCCTCTTGCATTCGGATGCACACCATCTAAAGAGAAAGCACCGAAAGGAGGCGTGATGCTGGCCGTTAATGATGAACCACCAATGGCTACTGTACCAGCTCTTACATCACGTAATGCTTTGTTGGCATCAATCAATACCAGACGAGCTGAGTTCGCCTCAACAGCGGCAGCAATCGTTGCATTGAAAGCATCAATAGAAGCCTGGATTTGTGTCTGCTCGGCAGGAATCAATACCCAGTTATCAGCCAAAGGAATAGAAACGCCATTTACTAAAGAAGGGTTACCACCTACGGTAGTGCCAATAAAGGAAGCAGCAGGTAAAATAACCAAGTCACCAGCAACATCACCAGCTGTTGCTTTGGCTTGTCTAGCGAATCGATATGGCTCGAGAGCAGCTCTTTGTTGTGGCGATAGAGCACCGGCACCAACCAGTCCATCCCATAGTGGTCCAAGATCGCGAGCTGTTTCATCTGAAATCAATACACGGTTACCGGCTCCAGCTGTGAAGACTACTTTACGAGCATCCATTTCTGCAGCAGGAATATTGAATGGAGCACCTTTGAAAGCATCCAGTGTACTGTTGAATCCGGCAAAGTTGGCATTCAAAGCTGCAGCGTTAGCAGAGGGAAGTGTTACCGGGTTAACAGGAATCGTTGTAAAGTAAGGGATACTGGTTACGTTCGGTACGTTGGCCACAGCGCCTTTGGCATTAGCATTCGCATTCAACATGGTGTTGATACCTGCGGTAAATGCTGCCTGAAAAGTAGCATTGGCTGTTAGTATAGCAGGGTTAGAAGCCCCACCTGTAGCATAACCCAATACATCATTATTACCCAACCAGAAAGTAAAGAAGGTACCACCATTTGCTAAGGATGCTGCTGCATCGCCCACTAAAGTGGAAGTACCAGGGTTGGAAGCAATTCTGGCATAATAGGGACTGAACAATGGGTTAGCTGATGCTGGGCCACCCAATTGAGGGGCCTGCGCTGTTTGAATGGTAACCCCAGGTACGCCCCAGTTATTCAAATCTGTTTTAGTGCCAGTATAGGGTGCAAATGCAGCACCACCATCGCCTGCAGTTGGGGCAGGGGCTGCCGCGCCTGTAGTCGTGTTCAACTTCAATACTAATCTACCTTGCGTGCAACCACCTGTTGGATTGAAACATCCGTTAGCTGAGTTAACACTTGGTTGTGTGAAAGTACCACCGCCTAGCAAAGCGGCCTGGCGAGCAATAATAGAAGGGAAGGAGTTATTCTGACTGGTAGTGTACAAGGCACCATCCATAAAGCCAGCGGTGAGGGAGTTACCCACCGACACCATCTTGGTGAAATCAGCACTGCCAGTGGTGGCTTCTGTCGATTCCGGAAAATCGTAGGTACAGGAAGCCACAAAGCAGGTGGCTAATCCTAAAATCAATAATTTATTTCTCATAATATTTTTCATTCTATCGATTACTTCATCAACTGATCAAAGGTCACTGAAATGTAGTAGATACCACCAATGGTAGGACCACCAAAGTTCATTACATAGCGCTCGTTACCGATGTTAGAAGCACCGATTTTCACCAATGACTTCATTTCTTTTAAGCGGTAGCTCACCTGTGCATCTATAGTACCAAAAGCAGGCACTACACCTTGTGCGAAAGAAGATTCCCACAAGAATTCATCCTGCCAGCGGTAAGCCACATTGAAACCAATTTTATCCGTTAATTTTCTGTTACCAAAGCTTACGTTGAACTTGTTCTCAGGGGTGTTAAACTCCGCCAAGAAACCATCAGCAGCCAGTTGCTCGGCATCGCTTAGTTTGTTCCAGTTATAGTTACCTCCCAACTTATAGCCTTTCGGTAAGCTGTAATCCAAACCAATGGCAAAACCTTGTGCAGTTAACTTACGGTCTACGTTGGTAGGGATAGAGAAAGTGTTTTCCTGGCCAATGGTAGTAATAGGTGTAAGCAGGGTTTGTGCATTTCTAATGTTCTGCTCGGTACGAGGATCGAAGTTGTAAGTAACGTAAGCAGGGTTGCTAGGATCGGTAATCATACCAGCAATATCAATCACACCAGCTGCCTTGCGTACAAACTGTGCAGCAATGAAATCGTTGTAGGTATTTTGGTAATACACCACATCTACAAGCAAGTTGGTACCCAGCAAACCTTTGTAACCTAATTCCAATGACTGTACTTGTTCAGGTTTTACAGGTTCTAAGGTGTTGATTGGGCGAAGTAAAGCTAAGTTGGCAGGGGCGCCAATAGCAGTTGGGTTGGCATTGTTCGCAGATACAGCTGCAGTGTATGCCACTACTGAACGTAAGTCGTAAGCATATTGCAGGGCATTGCGTGCTGCCGCATATTCTGGTAAACCACCAATTAAACGAGCGCTCACCGCATTTAAATCGATGTGCTGGTTTTGGGTAGTAGGCATTCTGAAACCAGTCTGGTAAGAAGCGCGGAAGTTGTGGTTATTGGCTGCAGTATACACACCCGAAATACGTGGGTTAACCTGCGCATCGAAGTTTTCGTTTTTATCCCAGCGTACAGAACCAGTCAACTTTAACTTATCGTTCAGTAATTTTTTTGAACCTTGTATGTAGGCACCAATTTCCTGAATGGTAATATCATTACCGGCTGTATCGGCAAAGATGGTACCGTTAGAGTTCAGGTCGTACAAGCGGTAGCTGGCACCCACCATCAACTCCATAAAGTCAATCTGATTCTTAAAGTTATACTGGCCTTCTGCATGATAAAGTCTTGTCTTATCGTTGAAGAGTGAGCCTAAAGGAATGGTTTTAGAAGTTGCATTGTTTTTAGCAGTCTCAAACTCAGGCGTGCCTGGGATTAAGCGGCCAACATCTGCCTGTGATCTGGCAAAAATATGCGCGGCTTCTGATTGTGCAACGGTAGGGGCTGTTGCCGGATTATATTGGCCTGCACCAGCCAAACCTGCCAGGTGGGTTAAGTATCCGATAGAGTAGTCTCTATACCAGGCAGAATTTGATTTCCACTGGTCGTTAATTAATATACCTGTTAAGTCAGCGATGTAAGAATCACCAGAGTCTTCAATGGTGGTATAACCTCTTACATAGAAGTTAGAGCCTTTCAATTCTAACTTATGTTGCTGGATATTGAAATCTTTCAAAGAATAACGCTGTGCACCAGTGTATACAGATGTACCAGCACCATAGTTAAGTAAGTACACCAACTCCACATTATCAGAGATTCGGTAGTTCAAACCAACGTTGGCTTTTAAGTTCTTGGCATTGTAATCTACCAGGTATTGTTCCTCATAAGGCGTTCTGGAAACTACCTGATCAGGCAGCCATTGCACAAAAGGATTCAGGGGTGTAGCAGCCAAAGCGGGCGCTAAAGAAAGTTTTACCAGACCTAAGCTGTTAGCCACTTCATCGCCATAGGCATGAACGCGGTCAGCACCCGGGTTAAAGCTAAGAGCTCCCTGACGTTCAGGGTTTTTGTCTTGCATATTAGTACCATACCAGTCGGTTGCCTCGCTGTAAGAAAGAGCTACTTTAAAAGCAAATTTATTATTGAAAGCCTTGGCATAACGAAGGGCACCTTCAAACATAGGCTGAGCCGAGCTTGGGCCGATAGGGCCAGTCATACCTGCATTATCTAAGAAAGAAGCACCACCGATGTGGTTCATGCTATACTTAGCCATGGCACTTAAACCCTGGTATTCGAAAGGGCTCTTGCTGTTTACCAATAAGATACCGTTAAAGGCATTAGGTCCATAGAGGGCAGAAGATGCACCAGGCAAAAACTCCACGCTCTCTACATCAAGTTCAGAAGGACCGTTCAAGTTACCAATTGGGAAGTTCAAGGCAGGCGCTTGTGTATCCATACCATCTGTTAACTGCACAAAGCGGGTGTTACCGGTTGAGTTAAATCCGCGTGCGTTAATGATTTGAAAGTTGATACTGCTCTGGGTCATGTCCAGTCCTTTCATATTCACAAGGCCCTTGTAATAGTTTTCGGAAGGCGTTGATTGCACAGAAAGAATATCCATTTTCTCAATGGAAACAGGCGAGAGCATAATGCTTTCTTCAGCCCTTGAGGCAGAGATAACAACCTCCTGTCCCAGGAGGGTCTGTTCCTCTAAAGTAACTTCTATGTTACTGGCTTTGCTGGCATCAGAAACAGCCAGTTCTTGACTTTTAAAACCAATGAAGGAGAAAGTCAGCGTAAAAGGGGGTTGGTCATTAACCTTGAAACTGAATTTTCCATCGCCATCGGTAATGGTACCGACTACACGGCCCTTCACCACGATGTTTACACCTGCTAGGTTGCCTCCGGTTCCACCATCTTTCACTGTTCCAGAAACGGTGGTCTGGGCGTAACTGATCGTTGCTGCCATTAAAAGCAGGGCTAATGGCATCAGCAAACGTTTGTAGAGATTTGTCATACTGTCATTTAGGTTTGTTAGAATAAAAATGCGTAAAAGGAGGCTTTCTCAATAGAAAAGTCACTTCCTATTAAATTGAAAAGTACAAAAATTTGGTAAAAAACAAGAAAACGATTGCGGAAATAATCGTCATGCCGAACAATTAGTGCTTTAGCCTTTTTTGGCTTCTTCTTCCAGATGCTTTACCAGGCGGTCGCACAGTGCGTTCATTTCCTGGCTCATGGTTTCGTCACCGGTGGCACTCAGGGCGCTTTGCGCCAAGCCCCCGATACAGTCTATATAAAAGCGCTTCATCTCATTGACAGGCATGTCTTTAGCCCACAAATCGATGCGCAGGGTATTCTTTTGTTTGTGATCCCACAGGGCCACGCTAATGGACTTGGTTTCGCTTAAACCTGCATCAGGCTTATCGGTCGCATCCCACATGATTTTTTCAGGAACGTTGTTGTTATCGAGTTCTATAGAAAAGGAAATCTGTGTTTTTCTCATGATTAATCTTGGTTTTATTCTTTAATAATTGATCTTTCTTGGTCATTCGTTGTTCATGATTTTTGACTATCGATCATAACAAGATTACCAAGATCGAACAAGGGTATACCTCTAACCCAATTTAGGTGCGCAAAGAAACTCAATTTTAAACATTGGGCAAGGAATTAAGGAGCTTGTAGGCTGGAATGAGCAACTTTGAAAGTGAAGTAAGTTCTGTAAAACTTGAATGAGCAGTGCAGAAGCCTCCGTCATGGTTCGAGGGGAGGCGAATTATAGCCAGAAACCATTTCCATCATCTGGTTTCGATCAATGTTTTGTCTTCCCGAAGCCGTAACAATCGATCCGCAATTTGAAAGCTAATTCCCCTCGGTGCTGCTTAATTACGTATCTTTGTGGCAAGTCCACTCGGGTTTGGGACACGTTTGCTGAACCTAACAATTTAAACAATACCGAGCGAAGCTATCAGACAAAATCAGGCCTCATTGCTGGCGTTTACCGTCAGCACCTCGCCCAAAAAGCAGGATAACAGAAGAAGGTTGCGGCTGCCGGCAGCTCAAAACTTGTCTTTTATGGGGTTCAGAAACACCTCACCAAACTGAGTGGATTTTTCTTACTGAGTTTCCTCTGTCTATCCCATGAAAAAGGTAGTTGTTTTAAGTGGTGCCGGCATCAGTGCCGAGAGCGGCATTCCAACTTTTCGCGCCAGCGATGGCTTATGGGAAAATCATCGCATAGAAGATGTAGCCACCCCTGATGCCTGGGCGCGTAACCAGTCCCTCGTATTGGATTTCTATAACCAACGAAGACAAAAGGCACGCGCAGCCCTGCCGAATCGCGGTCATCTGCTATTGGCAGATTTACAAGAGTATTTCGATGTGACCATCGTTACCCAAAATGTAGATGACCTGCACGAGAGAGCCGGCTCAAAACATGTGATACACTTGCATGGATCTTTGTTTGAAGCCCGCAGTTCGGTAGATGAAAGCCTGATTTATCCTATCCGGGGAACAGCCTTAAACCTGGGAGAGAAGTGCAGCAAAGGTTCACAGCTCAGACCCAACATTGTATGGTTTGGCGAGGCTGTACCCTTGATGGATATTGCCATCGCCCATGCAGCAATGGCTGATGTTTTCATTGTAGTGGGTACTTCATTACAGGTGTATCCGGCCGCGAATTTGATCCAATATGTGCCTTACGAAGCCATGAAGTTTTTGGTCGATCCGAAGTTACCGCTCTTACCGCCCATTCCTTACCTGCAAAGTTTTGAAGAAGCGGGTAGTAGTGGACTTGAGAAGGTGAGGAGGATACTGATGGGTTAATTGATTAATGTGCTGATGTGTTGATGTGCTGATTTTAGAATAGAATCATTTTCAATTCTCTAACGTCTAACATAGAGACTCCAACTTCTAACTTCTAGCCTCTAGCTTCCAACCTCAAACTTATTCTGTATTTTGCTCCATGATTTTTGTGCTCGATATAGGCAACTCAGACATTACCGCTGGTCTGTGGCTGGAGGCAAACTGGAAGCATGTGTGGCGCTTGCCAACGGATACTTCTTTGCCACAAACTTTTTACACCATGCGCCTGCGCGATTTGTTTCTGGAGCATGGCTTAAAAACAGATCAACTCGAAGCAGTTGTTATTAGTAGTGTAGTGCCCGACATGACTGATCGGGTGAAGCAGGCTGCTTTTTTACTGGCTGAAAAAGAACCTTTGATTTTAGGTGGCGCCCTCTACGATAAATTGCCCATTGGCATTTTGAATCCACACCAGATTGGTTCCGACTTAGTGTCAAATGCGTTGGCTGCTTACGAGCTTTTTAAAAGCAATTGTGTGGTGGTAGATTTTGGCACGGCCTTAACCTTTACAACCGTATCAGCGGCCGGTGAAATACTGGGTGTGTCTATCGTGCCGGGGTTGAAAACGTCCATCAAAGCCTTAACCCAAAATACAGCACAACTCTTTGAAGTGCCCCTGCAAGTACCTTCCTCTGTGTTGGGTAAGAATACAACCCATGCCATACAAGCGGGTGTGTTGCACGGCTACGAAGGGTTAGTGCGTACCATGTTGCAAAAAATAAAAAGCGAATTAAATGACCCTGCTTTAAAGGTGGTCGCTACTGGCGGACTCTCTTCTATCTTACCTGCTTTGAAAGATGAGTTTACCATCATTAACCGCGAGCTAACCCTTGATGGCTTGCGCCTTGCTTTGAAGTATGCCTGAGTTTGATACTTTACTCCTGACTTAAATCTTGTAAAAAGCTTCTGAACTTCTTGGTATCGTAATTGGCGGTGCCCACATTTTTGTAAACCAATTCACCTGCTTTGTTAATTACAAAGGTGGTAGGAATGGAAGGCACCTGTAATGCTTCGGGTAGCCCTGCAGGAAAGGGCTGCGTAATTTTATATACCGGAAAAGTAAAGCCTTTGCTATTGATATAGTTCTTTATTTTAGCTTCATCGCTGGCTCGATCAATCGAGAGCATGACAAAAGCAATGTCTTTGTCCTGTATGCCTTTATATAATGATTCGATGTCGGGCATCTCTGCGCGGCAAGGTCCGCACCAGGTAGCCCACAAGTTTAAAAATATCACTTTACCTTTCAACGAGTCCATCGGCACAGACTCACCTGCCAGCGTTTGAATTGTGAAGTCGAAGGAGAAACTTTCTTTGGTTACTTCTTTTTCCGGGCGGGCATTCAATACGCCCGTTTGCAGCAAGAGTTGTTGAGCATAGGTGGCCGTTGCGCCCAATAAGCCTGTTAAATGCAGTGCTAGTATTATGAGTAGCGGAAGGGCTATTGACTTGAGAAGACTGAAGGCTTTGGTCATTGGCATGAAAGATGTTTAGCTTTTACAACAAATCTCTTTAATTTCGCTTTATAACACCAAACAAAATGTTTTTAGTTCGCCCTGTTCTGCTTTCTTTTTTGCTTGCCTTACCCTTTCTGGCAAATGCCCAAAAGGTTAAATACAAGGATATCTACGTTTGGTTGGCGAACAAACAGTATACAGAGGCCGAACCTTTTCTCAGACGTTACTTAAAGGAAAATGATGATAACCCGAATGCCTTTCTCTACATGGGCATTATACTAGAACAAAACGCACAGAAGAATGATGTCTTGAAAGAAGGCGCGCGCTCACTTGCCAATATGGATTCATCCAAAATGTTTTTTGATAAGGCGTTAGCATTCATGACCGAGAAGGAGTTGAAGCGTAACGATGAATATTACGAAAGTTTTAAGCGGAGGGATTTGCGCACCGGTGAGTACGGAGTAAAACTAAGCGACATACAGTTTTTTATCGAGAAGCAACTGCAGGGGCTCAGGGAGCGCAGTGATAAGATTAAACTGGTTAATTTTTATTTCGCTCTCACAGACTCTACTTATAGACATTCCCAGAGAAGATACATGACGCTGCGGCAGCAGTACCCCAGTAAAAAAAGTATGTTGCTGCGCGCTGACTATACCACTGTACAGCAACTAGAAGGGCTTAGCGATAGTTTTGATTCTTGTGCCAAGGCTTTTGATATTTTTAAAACAAATCTACTGAACCTCGGTAAAACGCAATATGATTATACACTCACCCTTTTGCCCATTGAAGAGTTAGCGCATGATGGCATGGGTGCTGTAGATTTTTTGAATGATGACGTGAAGTTGTGGGACTACCAGAAATTTGCAGAACAATCCATCAAGATTATTAAAGACGACATTGCCCCTTTACGCGATCACCTCGTTTCGGCAGATATAGATATTAATCGCTTGCGCGAGAAAGTGATCAAAGACAGTATCCCTGTGCATCTGGAAGTAGCTAAATTAAAATCAAAGCTGCAGCATGAAAATTTATTAGCCTACGATGAAAAGCCACTGCCAACCGTGTTGATCAATTTAAAGATGGCTGAGATTAATTACTTATCCGATTTGGTTGAACACCATGCTTTGAAAGACAGTTTGAATATTCCTTTGAAGTTAAGCCTGGCCAAAGAGGAATTGGTGAGCATTGCTGTTTTGGATAGTTTGGCCAAAGACATGCTGCCCATGTTGGTAGATGAAAAGATGAAAGATTATGAACACTTCATCAGGAATACCTATAGCCAGGCCAGCGTTTTGAAAAGTTATGTAAGTGGTTTGCAAGAATTTGCTGCGCGCCAGCGAGAGTTCAAACAATTTGAGGTAAGCTTTAGGACCAAAGGCGTGAATCATCTGCTACTCGGCCCAGACTCTGTTGCCTTGTATCTTAATCCAGGTCCCAAGGCTTTACACCAACCTTTGGTGATCCTCCCCGAAAAGTATACGGCTGGTCTTTACTTTAAAACTGCGAGCGATACGCTTGCGCAGCTGGGATATTTCTACGCCATCACACCTTCGCGCATTCCTGATATCAAGGTAACTTTTCCAGTCGACACAGTGTATAGGAGGCATACCCTCGGCAGTACAAAAGCCCTCATCATAACAGAAGCAACTGATCAGATTTTTTTCGTCATTACATACCATGAGCAGAGTATTCAGGACAAAATACCTGTTACCATAGCTAAAATCTATCGCTCCGATGGTCTGGCCTGGAGTAATCATTTCCGACTGGATATTATACCCTTGTCAGCTATATTTGTCAATGGAGAATTGATTGTGACAGGAGCGGACGACCGCAAGTGGGTGATAGACAAGAATGGAAAGCTGAAATAAAAAAACCGGCTTATTGGCCGGTTAATTTTTTCCAATCCTGGAAACGTAAGTCTATTCTGTTTTTGATCCTTTCATAGTTTTCCCAACTATCTGTTACATGGTAAATAGAAGGTAAACCCTTGACCAGGATCTCATCATAATCATTTCGGTACAAACCACCTCCGTAATAATAATAGGTAAACATATTACCCTGGCGACTGAAGAGCTCAAAGCCCAGGTAGCCATCCCAAATTTCGCTAAGAATAGTGCAGGATATCTCTTTGCGCTTAAAGCGGAAGATTTGAATGGCCGCTTCTTCTTCAAAGTATTCGGAGTATAAATCATTTTCGATGATCCAGCCCAAGTACATACCAATGTGTACATACGCTTGTTCTATGGGGAGTGAATCGGGGAAATTGCCAAGAAAGTGTGACTTGGCATTGTCATAAATTGTTTTTTGGATTTCAGCCTTCTTTTCCATAATCAATGTTAGGGTTATCTGCGCAAGATTGCAAACACAGGTTTACTTTTTTATGCACTAGCGTTGAAAAACAAGTAAGCAATGAAGATGGCTGCAATGGCGCCCGCCACGTCAGCAATCAGTCCACCCGTCAGGGCATAGCGTGTTTTGCGTACTTGAACGGAGCCAAAGTAAACCGCCAGCACATAGAAAGTCGTTTCTGAACATCCTCTGAAAATGCTGGCCAGGTTGGCCGCAAATGAATCTGCTCCCAAGGCTTTTGAAATATCCATCATCATGGCCCGTGAGCCTTGTCCGCTCAAGGGTTTCAGGATGGCTACAGGCAAAGCATCCACAAAGGCAGTATTAATGTGGAAAAGCGTGCTGAAGGTCCACGCCAATCCCTGCATCAGGTAATCAATAGATCCGGAGGCGCGAAATAAGCCTATGCCTACCAGCATGGCGACCAGGTAAGGAATGATTTTGATAGAGGTTTCGAAGCCTTCTTTGGCCCCCTCAACAAAAGTTTCAAAGAGCGGTAGTTTACGCCTAGCCCCTAAAAGCAAGAAGCCAATAATCAAGCTCAAAATAATGATGCTGCTGATGAGAGAAGATTGTATCTGCAAAGCCTCTGGTGTGAGCGAGGCAAAGTATAAAACCATCAGGCCGATGAAAGTGGTAATACCCGCGACATAAGCAATCATGACCCCATCCCATTTAATTTTTTGTTTAACAGACAAGTAGATAAGCCCTGCCATAGTAGAGCAGAAAGTAGCCAGCAGGGTAGGGATGAAGATGCTGGTAGGGTTAAGCGAACCTAGGCTGGCACGGTCAGCGATTACTGTAATAGGAATGAGCGTAAGGCCCGAAGCATTCAACACCATGAAAGTGATTTGTGCATTAGAGGCTGTGTCTTTGTCGGGGTTGATTTCTTGCAACTCCTTCATCGCTTTGAGGCCTAGAGGAGTGGCGGCATTATCAAGACCTAACATATTGGCACTGAAATTCATGAGAATAGATCCATTGGCCGGGTGGTCTTTGGGTACTTCTGGAAAGAGTCTTTGAAAGAAAGGGCCTATTACTTTTGACAAGATGGGTACGATGCCACCCTTGTCGGCAATCTTCATAAGCCCTAACCATAATGACATAACACCTGTTAGGTAAAGCGAAATTTCAAAACCTGTTTTAGCTGAAGAGAAAGTAGAATTCATGAGGGCAGGGAATACCGTCATATCCTGAAAGAAGATGAGCTTAACGAGCGCGACTACGAATGCAATGAGGAAGAAAGCAAGCCAGATGTAATTGAGGGCCATGGTAGGGTTTAAAGGCTGAAAAATGAGTTACATATTTAATAGCTAAAGTATTGAATAATGCAGAGAATGTAATCATTAATTAAACCGCAAGGCTTTGGAATGAAGTTTGAATTCTTTGCGTAACTTTATGAAGTTTTTATCTGTGAAATTGGCTAAACGTAGAATATCATGACGATTTCTGTGTTTCATTTATTATCAAACTCCCCATTTTGTCCTCAATTGGAGTATACCAATTCCCGAAATGGGATAAGCCTATTGGCTACTCAACATTTACCATTAATGATTGACCAAACCTCTCATCAATTTTAATACTATTATTCCACCCTCGATAATGCATATCACGCAACATATTATGAAGACCCCAATTTCTATCCTTCTGATTCTCTTTATTCTTCCAAATCTTGTCTATGCGCAACAGCGTTTTGCCGTGGCCAATGGTAACTGGAACAGCACAGCTACTTGGTCGACTAGCTCAGGGGGGGCTCCTGGTGCCTCCGTTCCCGTTGCCGGTGACGCAGTAACCATAGAAAGGAACTTTACTGTAAATATCACTGCAGATGCCGCTTGTGCGAGCCTTCAATTGGCAGGTACAGCTACTAATAATGGAGGCCTTATTACGTTCGCTGCAGGAACAATAACCCTAGCAGTAAGTGGGAATATTCAATTGGGTAATTCCGGTAATAACCAAAGAGATGGTACGATTACTTTTCAAAGTGGATCGATTGTCTCTGCTGGAAGTATCGGTTTGGGAGGAACTGGTGGTGGTGCGGGACAAGGAATCATTAATATGACAGCAGGTGGCACGCTTTCAGTGTCTGGTGCCATTACAGTTAACGCTGGTTCAGGGACATGGACACCCGGTACAGGTTTGGTACAATTGTCGGGCACTACCACGCTAAATGCTCCTTTTACTTCTTTTAACAATTTGACGATTAATGGTGGGACCACAACGCTTGGTGCTGGAATTGCTTTAACTGGAGATTTTACCAACAACGGGGGCACCTTTACACCCGGAGCTAACACCGTTACCTTTAATGGTACCGGTGCCCAGGCCATCAATGGAACAGCATCTACACAAACGTTTAACAATATTGTTGTCAACAAAGCGAGTGGAGCACTTAGTGTATCGGGTAGTACAACTACCTTAAATACCGCTGCATTCACACTCACTCTTGGTATCTTTAACGCACCACCTACCATGAGCACTACCGGTACAGTAACCCTCACAGCGGGGACATTTACCGCAGGTGCCAATCTGAATATTGGTGGCACCACCACTAATTTTACAAACAATGGTGCAACATTTACACCCGGGTCTGGTACGGTAACCTTCACCGGTAGTGGTAATCAGGCTATCAATGGTACATCACCAATCCTGAACTATAACGACTTAACGATCAACAAATCCGGTGGCGCGCTAAGTGTTGGCGCTTCCCCGCTGAATGTAGTGAACTTAACAAGAACTGCAGGAACTTTTACTGCACCCGCCACAGTAAACGTGTCAGGAAACATGCTCCTTACGGCTGGAACCTACACAGCAGGTGCAAATACCAATATAGGCGGAGATTTTACCAACAATGGAGGGACCTTTACACCGGGCACCAATACAGTAACATTTAACGGTACCGGAGCACAGGAAATAAATGGCACTGTTGCTACTCAAACATTCGGAAATGTAATTGTTAATAAATCAGGAGGTACGTTAAGCGTTGGAGGGAGCACCACCACTCTAAACGTAGCTGCTTTTACTCAAACCCTTGGAGATTTTACAGCTCCGGCTACTTTATCAACTACTGGAACAGTAACCCTCACAGCGGGGACATTTACCGCAGGTGCCAATCTGAATATTGGTGGCACCACCACTAATTTTACAAACAATGGTGCCACATTTACCCCCGGGTCTGGCACGGTAACCTTCACCGGTAGTGGTAATCAGGCCATCAACGGTATATCACCAATCCTGAATTATAACAACCTAACGATCAACAAATCCGGTGGCACGCTAAGTGTTGGTGCTTCCCCGTTGAATGTTGTGAATTTAACAAGAACTGCAGGAACTTTTACGGCACCTTTCACCGTAAACGTGTCAGGTAACGTACTCCTTACGGCAGGAACCTACACAGCAGGTGCTAATACCAACATAGGTGGAGATTTTACTAACAACGGAGGTACCTTTACACCCGGTACTAACACCGTTACCTTCAATGGCACCGGTGCTCAGGCTATTAATGGTACGCTTACACCACAACCATTTAACAATATTATCATCAATAAACCGAGTGGCGCCCTGAGCGTGACAGGAGCTATTACGTTAAATGTTGCTGGCAATTGGACCAACAACAACAGTGCGTTTGTACCTGGTTCGAGCACTGTTACATTCAATGGAACAACTGGCCCCCAGCAGATCAACGGAACAGCGGTAACCCAAACGTTTAATAACTTAACTGTAAATAAATCGGGCACTGCTCCCCTGACACTGTCAGTTTCTGGAAGCACAACGACTATCAATGTGGCCGCGCTTACGCAGACAGCAGGAAACTTTACAGCACCGGCAACATTAAATGCAACTGGAGTGCTTACTTTAACAGCTGGCACTTTTACTGCTGGTGCTAACACTAATTTAGAAGGAGACTTCGTCAATAATGGAGGCACTTTTACCGCAGGCACCAATACGGTAACCTTTGGTGGGGCTGGCGTTAAAACCATATCTGGTTCTGCCGCAACTTTAGCTACTTTTCACAACGTTATAATTACTTCGGGTTCTGTATTATTTGGGAATGTAAGCGCAACTCGGGCACTTAATATTTCTAATAATTTAACCATTAACGGAGGCTCCTTTTCATCCGGTAATACTGGAGCTGGAGCGTACACGATTAACCTAACAGGAAATCTGCAGAATGACGGTACAATTGATTTCTCAGCCAACAGCGCAACAGGACATATTTTTAGTTTACAGGGAGCTTCGAAAACGATTAGTGGAGGAGGGACAACTACATTTCAAAGCTTGCAAAAAAATACAACGGCTCTAACCAACGTAAATCTGAATAAAAGTATTAGAGTAAATGGTGCGCTTACTTGGTCAACCGATGGCTTGTTTATTCTAAGCAGTAGCGATTTTACCTTTGGGAACATAGCAACGGTTACGGGTTCAGGTGCTGCAAGGTACATTCAATCAGATGGTACTTCTTCGCTTACAGGGCAAGTTGTAAAAGTAAATAATAACACCACAGCCACCTGGCAGTTTCTATTCCCAATAGGAACGACTACCAATGGATACTCTCCCCTTGATATGACCGCAGCGTCTGGAGCAGCTGTAAACACCGCACCAACGCTCAATAGTACATTGTCAGTCAAAGCAATAACAAGCCCCGATGAAACCGGGAAGTTGAAGCGAACTTTTAGAATGACGGTCGCAGGCAACGCTGCCGCTACAACCTTTACAGGGGCGAGATTTAATTATTTCAACCCAGGCGATGTTTCAGGTCTTGAGCCAATAGCAAGCTATACAACCTTGTGGTATCAAAGAGAATCTACTGGGATATGGACCGCTATCAGCGGAACAGCACCGGGCGCCACTTTCTTTACAGGCCCAACCGTTATTCCCCAACCACTCAGTAACGATACGTATTATTTCACCATTGGAACGCCAGGAGCCTACGGCCAAACCTGGTATAGCTACCAAAGTGGAAATTGGAATGACCCTTTGTCATGGACTACAGATGGTAGCTTGTTTCCTTTGTATGTAAATCCTGCACCCGCTAAAGTCCCTGGCGCTGGAGATAACGTAGTGATTACCTCAGGTAAAACCATTACCATGAACATCAATAACGTGGTAACCAATAGTATCAACGTAATTGGTAACCTCGATCTAGCCGCTACAACCGGCCATACATTTAATACCATATCCGGAGCCGGAATAATTAAGATAGCCGGTGCTTCCGATAACTTCCCAGCCGGAAATGCCACCAATTTTGTGGACAATGCAGTGGGTGGTACCGTTGAGATAAATGGTACAGGTATGTTGTTAAATGGGGCTCGTACCTACAACAATGTTGTTATCAACATGTCAGGAACTAGTAATGTTGCAGTGTTGAAAAGTAATTATACTATCAATGGTGATTTCACTATTACAAGAGGTCTATTACAATTCGAAAACGCGACACCCGCCAACAGAACGCTTATTGTCAATGGCCATGTAAGCGTGGCTGCCAATGGAGGTATTCGTACTTTTGGCGCAAACAATCGCCATGAATTCAATTTGTTTGGAGATTTTGTGAATAATGGTACGGCTTATTTTACCAATAGAATTGCTCCTGATTATGGTATTGAAGCTACTGATGGGATTGTAGATGTTAATCTTCTGAGTGGCTCACGTGACCAGGCGGTGACCTGCAATGGAGAAACACGTTTTTACAGAATTGAAATAAATAAAGGTACTGACGATACGTACAAAGCAAGCATAACCGCCTCTTCTTCTGCCAATTTTAACTTGTTTGGAAGGGCAAATGTCAATATTGATGCGGCTTCTGGAACGAACGATAATGCCTTAGGATTGATAGCAGGAACGGTTGAAATAGGAGCTAACGTAACAATCGCTCAGCTAAACACAGCCACCCTTAACTACTCTATTTATGAGCGAGCACAGCTTTGGGTAAATGGCGGTTCTGTTAGTAAAATTGGAGATGCCTCCGGAAATGGTGCGATTGTTCCTTACGGAAAGGTGAGGGTGAGTGCCGGCAGTTTAACCTCAGATGTAGGGAGCGGACTTACCTTAAGGGATGATGGTATTGTTCAGGTGGAAGGAGGTACGCTAACCTCAAGAGTGATTCGGACTTCAGTACTAGGGGTCGGTGCTGTAGGAACGTATCTTCAATCGGGAGGAGACGTAATTTTAACAGGAACTACTACGGGAGCAATTGCAAATACTTACGCTGTTTTCAGTTTAACCTATCCCGGAAACGTGTTTAACATGAGTGGTGGAACACTAACTGTTAGAAGCGGACCTAGTACGACAGATAGAGGAGCCGTTTTTATTAACTCTGATCCGGGCAATGTTAGCGTAACGGGTGGTACGGTGATTCTTGAAATCAATAATAATAATGCGTATCGGGTAACTTCACGAGCTCCTTTTTGGAATGTGATACTTCGTAAAACAGGCGGCACTAATTCTACTGTCCAGTTATTGGGCACACTTTCCGGTACAGGCGCTGCTCCGGCCACCCAGACCTTAGCGATTCAGCCGCTGGTAGTTCAGAATGATTTTTCTATTGAAAGCCCTGTTATATTTCTTACCAATAATGCCGATGTAACAGTGGGCGGAAATTTTGAGATTCAAAACGGTGCCACCTACACACATGGTACGAATACCACCACAATTAATGGAGGAGGTGTAGGTTCTTTAATTTTCGGAAATTTGGGGGCTACTCAAACCTTTAATAACCTAACCATCAACAAAACGAATGCTACAGATGAAGTGGTGATTACTACGGGCCGACCAAGCCCTAGTTCCGCTATCCAAGTTAACGGCACCTTTACTCTTACTAAAGGTATATTTGATTATGGCAGCTTTGTCACTTCTGCCAGAGGTACCGTCACACTCGCTGCTGGTATAACACTCGGTAAAAGCACCAGTACGGGTAAACTCTTAATGAACGGAACAGTGGATCAAACCATCAATTCTTCCGATGCAAGAGTGTATAACCTTGAACTCAATAATACTGATGCAACTCCTGTGGTAAGCCTGGCCACTGATAACCTAACCATACTGGGCACACTTACCATGACGGCTGGTATTTTTGATATCAACACCTTGAAGTTAACCTTGAGTGGTGCTTCTGCCAACATTGCAGGCACTGGCTTTGGTTTGACGAAAATGATTCAAACCGCAGCCAATAATTCTGACGGAGGTCTTGAATTGTATTTGGACGCGAACGAAGCGCTTACGTATCCTATTGGTGTAGCTGGAAAATATACGCCCGTAACGGCCGCCTTTACTTCATTTGCTGATGATGGTATGGTTAATATCATTCCAACCAACGGAGTGTTGCAAACAACTAATCTTGCGGGAGGAACAAGCATTTTGGGTTACTACTGGAAAGTAAAGCATGCTGGGTTTTCAGTGTTGCCAACAGTGTCTTATCAATTTACTTATGTAAGTGGTGATGTGGCCGGAACAGAAGCACTCTATGTGCCTGGTAAAGTATTAGATGAAGTGCCATTTACACGTTCTTCTGAAAATGACGTTGCTAAAGTTGATGATGCAACGAACATAATCACGTTTAATGGTGCTGGGTCTGGTTTTACCTTGGAATTAGCCAACTATACAGCCGGTGAACCTAACAGGTTTACGGGAGCTCCTGAAGTATACTACACAAGGGTGTTTGGTGATGGCAATGGTCGTGCATGGACTACCGCTAGTAACTGGACACTTGGTACTAACGGTGCATTGGCAAAACATGATTCAGGGCAACCTGCTGCTCCAACATTCCCTCAGGCTGGGGATATTGCCATAGTTGGGTATGTGCCATGGACGGAATCAATACTGCCAGTGGCTGACCGCGGCAAACCTCATGGAATAGCAATTAACGGAGGTGTGACAGTTAACGTGGCGGAACTTAGGTTTGAACAGATGAAAGATGCTTCAAACAATCCCACGGCAAGGAATTATGCTTACAATTTTCAGTTCAGACCTACCGTAGTCATTAATAACAATGGTACACAAGGTCAGCTAACCAACGCGAAAGTGTCAGGTGAAGGTATGTTTTGGATACGCACAGCTACGGGAGGCAACCCGTTATCCGATCCGACTTTTGCAGGGGTAGATTTAGGGGCATTTAATCAACAAGACTCTTCGTATGTGGTTTATGAAAATGCGATAAATGGAGCAACTTATTTGAACATGCCAGCAACTTTCCCCAATTTAATGATGGCCACCAATGGATGGGGAAATCAAAACCATGATACCACTATTCCGAATAACATTACAGTAAATGGTGACTTAGAGTTGTTAGGTAATGTTAATTTGGTGTTGGCAACAGGTGCAACAGGTGATATTACCGTAAGAAGAAACCTACGCTTTTTCCGATCCGTGGCTATCAATGACAGTGGTGAGGGAAGCGAACTCCGATTTGGAAATACAGGAACCCCCAGAACCGTAACGGTTTTTGGAAATCTATTGTTGGGTAATCAAGTATCCGGCCAAAACACAGCAGCCGTAATTCGCGTATTGACCCCAGGCGCCACGCCAATTACGCATACGTTCAATCTACATGGAAACTTTATTCAGAGAACGAGGACTGCAGGTAATGGTTTTAAAGCTGGAACAAGTTCCACTCAAGATCGTATTCATGTGAATTTGTTGGGTGCAACATCCATGACACTTACAAACAACGGAGGTGACGCTCCTCAATTCTATTCTTTAACAGTGAATAAAGGAACCTCTATTTCTACAACAGCTCAATTCAATTCCCCCTTTACTATTGATGGGCCTACCGATCAGGCTACTAAATCATTGGTCTTGCAAAACGGACTTTTTGTAATCAATTCTGCAAGCACCATTACGCTTACTTCTGGTGGCGGAGATTTTAGTATCCCGGGTACTGCTGGTTTGGAGGTTCGAGCAGGCACAGCTCAAGCGACTACTACAAGTGCAGGTGCCAACATACTATTAGATGGATTGTTGCGTGTCAGCGGTGGAGCCGTAAATATTGTTGGTTCTGCTGGAACTACCGATACCAACTATATTGAATATTCTAATTCTGGTAATGCAACCATAGAAGTGACTGGAGGTTCTTTAACAGTGGCCGGTCAGGTACGAAGAGACTTAACAAGCTCTACAGGGGTACTAAAATATACCCAATCTGCGGGTACTGTCTTAATAGGTAATGAGGCAACATCTACTCCTCTACGGGGTGTCTTTGAAGTACTCAATGCTGGAAGTCAGTTTAATCATTCTGGTGGATCATTTACGATTGTAAGGGGTAATGGTAGTACTTCTGTTCCCTCGTTGTGGCTAGAACCAGGTAGCTCATCGATCACTACAAACTCTACTATTACTATTGGAAATACCATTACGCCTGCGGGCACAATTGGAATTCAATCTACCGCAATACTTAACAACTTAACCATTGCCGGATTAGCGGCCAATGCTCCGGTGGTAAGCATGTATGTAACGCCACTTACGGTAAACGGAGTGCTTAGCGTTGCAACAGGTAATACATTGAATGCTTTGGGTAGAGACCTTACCATTGGAGGTGATTTTACTGTTAATGGAACCTACACTTCTGGTAACAATACCACCACTTTTACGAATACCGGAACTTCAACGATTGGAGGAGATGTATCCACTTTGTCTTTCCACAATTTCACGAAAACAGGAGCAGGTACCCTAAACCTTTCTAGAAACATTGCCATCAACCGAGATTTAATATTATCTACAGGCACATTATCTACAGCATCCTTCGGTATTTTTTTAAGGCGTCATGCTGTTATTGATGCTACAATGACCAGTGCTAGTGGAATTGGCTTAGCGTTTAGTAGTACGGTCCAACAGCAACAACTTAAAAGGTCTGTTTCAGGAACAGGTACGCTTGGTATTGTCACCATTAATAATGCGAATGGTGTAATTATCCCTGATGGAAATGGGTATGATTTTAATATCACAAATAATCTTAGGATGCAATCTGGTATTTTGGATATTGGAGGAAGTTTATTGTCTTTGGGTGTTTCAGCCTTGATCACACCGGTTTCACCTTATTCAGCGGCCAACCTTATTCAGACAAACAGTTCTTTTACAGACAAAGGGGTGCGCAAACAGTTTCCAACAAACTATACAACAGACTTTATATTCCCTGTTGGTCAATCAAACTATACTCCGGTAACGTTCAACTTTAGCTCAGGTACAACCGGTAGTTCAGGAACCCCTACTATAACTGTGCGGCCTTCTAATAGAGTTCATCCAGTGATTGTTGATGACGCTGTTGGCGAACCACCAGTCATAAACGACTTAAATAATGTGTTGCAGTATTATTGGATTATTAATGCTACGAATGTTTCCAGCACCTTTAGTTCGACCATGTCACTACAATATGTTCAGCCTTTGGTGGCAGTTACAAGTCCTTATTCAGAGTCAAACTATATCGCTGCCAGGATCCTTACTGATCCATTGGCAAACCCATCTCTGAATATTCAGAAGTTCTCTGACGTAGAGGTTAATGAAACCACTAATGTGATTTCATTTTCTTTTACCAGCGTAACTGACCAACGTAATATTTCCGGAGATTATTTTGCTGGGGTTGATCAGGCCATACCTAATAATGTTCCTACCTATACAACCCTTGGTGGGGGAGCAGGTACAGGGAATGTTGGCGACAATATTTATACTACACCTGTTTTGGGAGGAATTAACGGTACTCGGATAATTGTTTCAGCGGGCGATGAGGTAACATTCAATACGGGTTCAGTAATTCTTTACCAAACGGTTGTTAATGCTGGAGCCAAAATAGTTTTCCCTTCAGGTTCCATTGGAAACAGTTTAGGAATTCTAACAGGTACTGGAGACTTGGAAATCAATAGCAATACAGGGAGCGCTGTTTTACCGGCAGCAGATTACGAAACCTTCTTTTCCTGTTCTGGTGGAGGACTGATTTTTGGCGGCAGTGGCAGTTACGAAATATTGGGGGGTATTACGCAGTTAAGAAACTTGACCTTAAACGGTGTAGGAGATAAGTCATTAGCAAACAATAACCTAACCATATGTAACAACTTAACCATTAACGAGGGATCCTTCTTTAATTCATTAAACCGGACGATTACGGTGCAAAATGATGTATTGATGAATGGTGGAACGTTTAATAATTCGGCGGGCACACTCACGATATCCAGAGACTTCGTTCAAACACTTGGGACCTTTGAAGGTGGTACCGGTGGAACAAAAACAATTAGTAGAAATTTGATAGTCAATGGAGGTGTCTTTAATCCTGGTTCTGGTGCTTCAAATGTGATTCGTGTTAACGGAGATATGACTGTTTCAGGATCGGCTACCATAAATTCTGGTACTGGTCAACAGCGTTTTAATTTTCAAGGATCTACCCCTCAATTATTGACTGGTAATTTTACTGGAACTCGAGCTTTTGATTGGTTTCAAATAAATAATCCTGCAGGATTGACCTTGGTTGGGAATACTACTATTAAAGGCAGATTACTACTTACGAATGGTCTAATTACCCCTGGGTCTAGTGTTTTTCTAATTGATTTACTCACTTTAATAGTTCCAGCTGAAGGATCATCATCGTCTTTTGTAAATGGTAAATTGTATAAATCTCTGGCAGCTGGGCAGGGTTTTGTTTTTCCAATTGGGAAAGGTACTCGCTGGAGGAATGGCAGTGTAATAGCTACAAACCTTGCAGCAACTTGGGATTTTGAGTATTTCGCTGGTCCAGCTACCGGTGTAGTAGCATCTGCGCCTGCACCTCGAAGTAATCCAGTTAGCAATTTCACCTCGTCCGATCCTGCTATTTTAAGAATGTCGGGTGGTGAGTATTGGCGGGTTTCAGATGGAACGTCTACAAGTAGTGGACGATCTGCAAGGGTCGGATTGAGCTGGGGAATAGAAAGTGATGTATCCTCCACCTTTGCTGAACGCGAGTCCATGTCTGTAATGAGTTGGAATGGTTCCAACTGGACAAACCATGGAGGAATAAACTTCAGTGGTGGGCATACCCAATCAAGAGGTACATTTGAGTCATCCTCGTTGGGGCCATTCCTTCCGCTATCTTTTAGTGAGAACATTGTCATCATTGGTTCCACTGAAGTAGCCAACCCTCTCCCTGTTGTATTGCTGTCGTTCTCAGGAAAGCATGAAAATGGTTTCAATAAAATTAAGTGGGTTACAGCTTCTGAACTGAATAACGACTTCTTCGAATTGGAAAGATCCGCTAATGGAGAGGAGTTCCGTTCTATAGGAAGAATTCAGGGTAAGGGCACTACCAACGAATTAAGTACCTACCTTTTCGATGATGAGGCTCCTTTGGTTGGCAATAATTACTACCGATTGAAGCAAGTGGATTTCAACGGAGCATTTGAATACTCCAATATCATCCTTGTTAAAAACAACTCGGAGGGTAGCGTATTCAATTTAAGTGTTTTCCCTAACCCGGTATCAACAGCAGGAGAGTTAACAATTCGATCTATGAAGGACAATGAATTAGAAGCGACTGTGACGGTGAGAGATATTACCGGAAAAGTAATTACCTTCTATTCTACAGTAGAAACACTCACAGAAAAAACGCTTAGTACTTCCACTTGGTCTGGTACTGGCGTATACATTGTAGAAATGAAGCAGGGTGAAAAACGAGTATTCAGAAGAGTAATTGTAGACTAGAAAGCCTAAGTATTGATTGCATTTAGCAAACAGCAGGCAGCGATGCCTGCTGTTTCTGTTCTCAGCCTGCTGTCGCCCAGGCTTACTTTGATGAAGCCATGCGCTAAAGCCTCACTGAGCTCAATGGTTGAGAAATCTCCTTCAGGACCTATGCAAATCAAATACCGTTGGCCGGGTAAAGCGGTGTGTAATAGATGTTTTGGATTGCTGTGGTCCACATAGGCAATCAATTTTTGATCTGCCACCAGGGTGAGTATACTTTTGAATGGTGTGATCGCGTGCAATACAGGAAGTTTCGCTTTCTGTGATTGCTTCATCGCGCTAATGGCTACCTTCTGCAGTCTTTCAGTTTTGATGAAGGAGCGTTCGGAATGATCGCAATCCAACAGGGTGATTTCGTCCACTCCGAATTCAGTGGCTTTCTCAATCAACCATTCCAGCCTGTCTGGATTTTTAGTAGGGGCTATGGCTAAATGAATGTGAAAGCTTTTGCTGACTGATACCCTTTTTTCGAGTATATCAAATTCACATTTTTGCGGGTTGGCTTTGGTAATAATGCAATCATAAAAAAAACCATCACCGTCAGTAACAGTAATGGTTTCTCCTTCTCTTTTTCTTAATACTTTAACACAATGCTTTGACTCTTCTTCTGTTAGCCAACGATGGTTGTGAACCAACTCGGGTTGATAGAAGACTTGCATCTTAGGCGTATAGTTGATGAAGCTTGTCAACCAAGGCGATGTATTCCTGCATGGCTGCTTCTTTATTTTTTCCTTTCAGATCAGCCCAGGCATCATACTTGGCAATAGCTTTAAAATCAAAACCACCAGGTCTGTCACCTGTTACATCTCCTTCGCTGCCTTGTTTATACAAAGCATAGAGTTGTAAAAGTTCTTCATTGCTGGGGCGTTTGGTTAGCTCTTTAGAGCGAGCTGCAGCTGCTTCAAATTGTTCTTGTAATTGCATAAAAAAGGGGCTGATGAATCAGCCCCCAAGTTAATATAATTTATGGCTTTTATCTTTTCGCTAATTCTACATAGGGACGACTTTGCGTACCAACGTAAACCTGGCGAGGGCGACCAATAGGTTCTTTATTCTCGCGGAGTTCTTTCCATTGTGCAATCCAGCCAGGTAGACGGCCCATTGCGAACATTACGGTAAACATATCCACCGGAATGCCCAGGGCGCGGTAAATAATACCTGAGTAGAAGTCAACGTTCGGATATAATTTTCTCTCGATGAAGTAAGGATCGCGCAATGCGATTTCTTCCAACTTCATGGCAATTTCCAATACAGGATCGTTGATGCCTAATTTACCCAATACATCATCTGCAGCTTTCTTAATGATTTTAGCGCGAGGGTCGAAGTTCTTATATACGCGGTGACCAAAGCCCATCAAACGGAAAGGATCATTCTTGTCTTTCGCTTTGTTGATCCACTTTTCAATGTTACCACCATCTTGCTTAATGGACTCGAGCATCACAATTACTTCCTGGTTAGCACCACCGTGTAGCGGTCCCCATAAGGCATTAATACCCGCAGAGATAGAAGAATAAATACTTGCTTTAGATGAACCCACAATACGAACGGTTGAGGTAGAGCAGTTTTGCTCATGGTCGGCATGGAGTATGAGTAATTTATCCAAGGCACTGGCTACTACAGGGTCTACTTCATAATGTTCTGCAGGCAATGCATACATCATTTTCAAGAAACGTGAGCAGTAGTCGAGTGAGTTGTCAGGATAATTTACAGGATGGCCCACGGCATTTTTATATGACCATGCAGCAAAGGTTGGCATTTTAGCTAAAGAGCGTACAATGCTCAGGTAAACACCCTCTGCTGATCGGTTTGGATCAAGCGATTCAGGATAGAAGGCAGTTAGTGAACAAAATAACGAAGCCAATACTCCCATAGGGTGGGAGGTAGAGGGGAAACCGTCTAAGATCTTCTTATTGTCTTCATGCACAAGGGTGTGCTTAGTGATATCGCTGGTGAATTTGATCAACTGCTCTTTAGTGGGCAGCTCGCCAAAAATGAGCAAGTAGGAAACTTCCAGAAAAGTTGACTTGGCAGCCAGGTCTTCTATGCTGTATCCGCGGTAGCGGAGTATCCCATTGTCACCATCCAGGAAAGTGATAGCACTTTTGGTGGAACCAGTATTTTTATAACCGATGTCGAGGGTAGTTAGGCCGGTTTTTTCCAGCAACTCACTTATGTCGATTGCGGTTTCTTTTTCTGTACCTTCTATAACAGGCAATTCGTAGGTTTTGCCATCGTAAATAAGTTGTGCAGTTTTAGCCATGAGCTTAATGTTTAACGGTTAAAGATAGAACCGATCGTTTGTTAGTAACAAGCCGTTTATATTAATTATTTCCTAAAATTAAAGGCATGCCGTCTTTGCCTGAACCGACCACAATAATTTTAGAATTGGGTGACTTGGCCAGCTCTAAGGTAGCCTCGATTCCCCTCATTTTTAGGAGTTTATCCGTCAAGCTGTTGTTGATGATGTTGTTCGCGCGCGATTCACCTTCTGCCGCAATGCGTTTACGTTCAGCCTCACTTTTCTCTTTGTCGAGACGGAACTGGTAAGCCAAGGCCTCCTGCTGCTGCTGTAGTTTGCTTTCAATGGCTGCCTTGATCTGTTCTGGTAAATTAATCGAACGGATTAGAAGAGCCACCATGTGTACATTGTTTGCAATCAGAATTTTTTCGCATTCTTCCTTGATGGTTGTCTCTACCTCTGCACGCTTAGTTGAATAGATTTCTTCTGCTGTGTAACGGCCCATTACCTGGCGAACGGTGGATCTCACTTCAGGAGCCACAAGGATGTTGACGTAATCCTTGTTAAATCTTTCATGGATAAAACCGATCTTATCTGATACAGGACTAAATCGTACGGAAACGTCAACGTGAATAGAAAGACCACTCTTATCGAGTACATCCATATTCTCATCGCGCGACTGCTCTCTTACGCTATACACATAGACTTCGTTCCAAGGGGCTTTGGTATGAAATCCGGGGCCTTGCACATTATCCTTGTCCAGGCCTTCTCCGAATTTATAAAACAACACGGCTCTTTCACCGGCTTCAATGGTATAAAAAAGACTTGAAGAAATGCCTGCAATGATGAATAGGGCAATGACTCCGAGCACAATAAAGGGTACAAGTTTGTTATTCATAGATGTTTGTTAATGAATAGGAAATTTAGCTTTTAAAAGGGGCTAATCAAATGGTGAACATGCAAAGAGTCCTGATTTTTTCAATTAAGATCGCAAGGTCGATAAGCCACCGTCAATTCCAATGATTTGCCCTGTAATCCACTTCGATTGGGAAGTCAATAGAAAGGTGGCCAAAGCAGCTATGTCTTCAGGGCTCCCCAGTTGCTTCAGCGGATGTCTTTCTGCGGAGGCTTTTTTCTTCTCTTCTGAGGCCAGCAGTTTAGCTGCGAGCGGTGTATCTGTGAGGGATGGGGCAATGCAATTAACCCTGATCTTGGGAGCCAGTTCAGCTGCGAGTGATTTGGTTAAACCTTCGAGCGCACCCTTGGAGGCAGCCACCGAAGCATGAAATGGCATGCCTTGTGCCACAGCCACAGTGCTAAAAAAAACAACAGAACCTTGTTCAGCATTTTTGAGTTTGGGCAGCGCAGCTTGTACTACTTTGATAGCGCCCACAAGGTTTATATTAAAATCTTCAAGAAAATCTTGTGCCGTAAGTCGGTGAAAGGGTTTGAGGTTGATGCTCCCAGGACAGTATGCGATGCCGTCCAACTTTTCAGGAAGGGAGGAGGTATCTAACGAATCTGTTAAAGCATCAAATTGGATATTGCCTTGCCGCGAGGCGGTGATCACCTGGTGACCAGTTTCTTTTAATTGTTTGCTAAGCGCCAATCCAATTCCCGAGGTGCCGCCAATGATTAAGAATGTTTGAGACATACTTACCAAACAGGTAAATAAGATGAATTGTTACGGCTTTCAAAACAAAAGCGCCCCGCTAATGCAGGGCGCTTTGTATAAAAGGGATTGATGAAAACTTAGACAGATGCTTTTACACGTGGAGCGCCTGCCATGATTTCATCGTTAGCAAATTCTGCAAACTTTTCGAAGTTTTTCATGAAAGCAGCAGCCAGATAGTTGGCCTTTTCATCGTAAGCATTTTTGTCTTGCCAAGTATTGCGAGGATTTAAGATTTCTGCAGGCACACCTGGGCAGCTTTGTGGTTTAGCCACACCAAATACTTCGTGGTTTACATATTCAACCTTGTCTAAATCGCCATTCAGGGCGGCAGTGATCAAAGCACGTGTGTACTTTAAGCTCATGCGCTTGCCTACTCCGTAAGCGCCACCACTCCAGCCGGTGTTGACTAACCAAACGTTTACGTTGGTTTCACGCATTTTGCGACTCAACATTTCTGCATACTTGGTTGGATGCAAAGGCATAAAAGGCGCACCAAAACAAGCAGAGAAGGTCATAGTAGGTTCAGTTACGCCTGCTTCTGTTCCAGCCACTTTAGCGGTGTAGCCAGAGATGAAATGGAAAGCTGCCTGACCTGGGGTTAATTTTGAGATTGGAGGTAATACCCCGTAAGCATCGCAGGTGAGGAAGAAGATGTTCTTAGGGTTTTTGCCTAGAGAAGGAACAGCAATATTGCTGATGTGGTCGATCGGGTAGCTAACACGTGTGTTTTCAGTGCGTGAGCCATCGGCAAAATCAACTTCGTTAGTGCCTTTCTTATAAACGATATTTTCAAGAATAGCACCCGGCTTAATGGCACGGAAAATATCGGGTTCTTTTTCTTCTGTCAGATCGATGCATTTTGCATAGCAGCCACCTTCAAAATTGAAAATGGTATTGTCTTCAGTCCAGCCGTGCTCGTCATCGCCAATCAATTTACGATTAGGATCGGCAGACAAGGTAGTCTTACCTGTACCAGATAGTCCAAAGAAGAGTGCGGTATCACCGGCATCACCACTGTTAGCCGAGCAGTGCATGGACAATACATTCTTTTGGTGAGGTAGAACAAAGTTTAACACAGTGAAAATACCTTTCTTGATTTCACCGGTATAACCACTTCCGCCTACAAGAATGATTTTTCTTTTAAAATCAATAATAGAGAAGTTGTGTTGACGCGTGCCATCAACCTCAGGGTTAGCACGGAAACCAGGGGCATTTAAAATTAGCCACTCAGGTTCGAAAGTTTTGAGTTCATTTTCGCTCGGGCGAAGGAACATATTGTAAACAAACTGGTTAGACCAGGCATATTCGTTGATCACGCGCACGCGTAAAGCATAGCGTGGGTCTGCGCAGGCAATGGCATCGCGCACAAAGAACTCTTTGCCATTGAAGTATTGAATCATTTTGCGGTATAAGCCGTCAAACTTTGCTGACTCAAAAGGGATATTAAAGTTATTCCACCATACGCTGTTCTCAGTCACTTCATCTTTCACGGTGAATTTATCTTTGGGGGATCGCCCCGTGAACTCACCTGTGTCAATGGCAATGGCACCGCTGTTGGTAAGGGTACCCTGTCCTTTCGCTACTGCAATTTTGGTAAGCTCTGCAGGGGAAAGATTCCAATGCGCAGTGCCATCAAAAATGCCCAAGTTCTTTAAGAATGAATTCTCCGGTTTTATTCCTACTTCTTGCATGGTATTTTATTTTGAGGCTTCAAAGGTAAGAAAAATCCCACTTCAAACGATTGCGACAACGATATATAATCTTGCCGGGGGGTTGCAAAAAACGATTGTTAGGCCTACTTTGCCCCGTTTAAAAAATTTTGTTTGGTGCCGTTATTATTGACCATACTCTTATGGTCAAAATGGTGAGTCAGACAGAATTATTTTTTGGCCAAAACATAAACCTATTCATGACCTTAAACCAACGACTTGAGGAGATCCGCCATGGTTTTTCCTCTACTTTCTGGATTGCCAATGTCTTAGAACTATTTGAACGCCTTGCCTTTTATGGCACGAAGGGGGTTATCACTTTCTTTATTGCCAAAAAAGTTGGTCTTGAAAATGAAGCTGCCACGCTCGCCAGCTTGTTTTCGGGTGTTATTTACTCTCTTCCCATTTTTGCGGGGGTACTCGTTGACCGATATGGTTTCAGAAGGACCTTACTGGCGTGCTTTGCGATGTTTGCCATTGGCTATTTTCTTATTGGCCTTGCCGGTATGGAATGGGGTCAGGAGTTTGTAGCGTTTTTTGGCAAGCGCAATTATATTATTGGTGTGCTGCTGTTAACAGCGATAGGAGGCTCTCTCATTAAACCTTGTATAGTTGGTACTGTAGCCAAAACGTCCAAAGAAAGTACACGGGCGCTGGGTTTTTCAATCTATTATTCATTGGTTAACCTGGGTGGGGCTATCGGCCCTATGATAGCCTATTCCATCCGACAGGATATGGGCATTGAGTATGTCTTAATGATGTCTTCCTTTACTTCTTTCGCTCTTTTTATTGGCACCTTACTTTTCTTTAAAGAACCGGTTGCGGCAGAAGGCGATGCCGCTGAAAAACTAACCTTTGGAAAAGTGTTTTCGAATATGCTTACTGTGTTTGGAAACTTAAAGTTTATTGGCTTCCTGATTATATTCTCTGGGTTTTGGATCATGTTCTGGCAAATCTTTTACCTAATTCCTTTTTATTCCGTAGATGTGCTGAAATTCGAACAGTTTGAATATTTGGAAACTGTCGATGCCTGGTTCATCATTATCTTCAGCCCGATAATGGCAACCCTGCTAGCAAAATGGAAACCTTTTACAGCTATGACAGTAGGTTTTTTAATTGCATCATTATCTTGGATTATTATTGGGTCCGTTCCTACGGTGCTGGCTGTGGTTATCGCTGTTGCCCTATTTGCTCTTGGAGAAGCTACGCAGGCACCAAGGTTTTACGAATATGTTAGCAACCTTGCACCTAAAGAGCAGGTGGGTACGTATATGGGTTTCGCTTTTCTTCCTGTCGCTATTGGTTCTTTTGCTGCAGGTCCTATTGCTGATTGGTTGCGCAATAATTACATGAGCACTAACCCATCTGCTATGTGGTATATTGTTGCTGCTATCGGATTGGTATGTACTATTCTAATGATTGCTTATGATCGTGCGTTTGTAAAGAAGCGCTTCTAATATTGTAATGAGAGTTTCAAATCTGACTATTAACTAATGGCTTCTAAAATTTTTAAACCCTACATCGCACCAGAGCAAAACATTGCAGAGTTTACCGTAAAATCTGTTGTGGTTGGATCGCTCTTTGGTATCCTATTCGGATGTTCCACTGTATACCTGGCACTGAAGGCAGGCCTTACTGTTTCGGCCTCGATTCCCATCGCAGTGATTGCCATTACCCTGGGGCGTAAATTTCTGAAGACAACCATCTTGGAAAACAACATCATCCAAACGACCGGTTCTGCGGGCGAATCCATTGCGGCTGGTGTGGTATTTACCTTACCTGGATTTTTGTTTTTATCGCCTGATGAAAATGGTGTCAGTGTGGGGGATAGTTATTTCAATTACCTCACCATTTTAATCCTAGCTGCCTTTGGTGGTATGCTCGGCACTATGATGATGATTCCGTTAAGGAGATCTCTCATTGTTAAAGAGCATGAAACCTTGCCTTACCCTGAAGGCACTGCCTGTGCGTCTGTATTGCAGGCAGGAGAGAAGGGGGGGGAGTTTGCAAAAACAGCCTTCATGGGGATGGGTTTCGCCATGGTATATGCCATTTTGCAAAAGGTATTTCATGTGATTTCAGAGATGCCTACCTATGTTACCACGCAGGCAAATAAGTTTTGGCCATCGGCCACTACCAATGCTGAAATAACCCCTGAATATTTGGGTGTGGGATACATCATCGGGCCTAAAATAGGAGGAGTATTGGTAGCGGGTTCTGTGTTGGCCTGGTGGGCTATAATTCCTTTACTTTCTACGTTGGTACCATTTGAAACTGTAGCCCATCAGTTAGTAACGCTTGGTTACCTGGCAGATATCAACACGGCAGGAGGCAAAGGAAATTGGGATCCAATAACCAAGACTTTCGAAAATCCTTCCAGTGCTTTGTACTTTGCGTACATCAGACAGATTGGTGCAGGAGCCGTGGCAGCTGGCGGATTTATAACTTTGGTGAAAACGATTCCCACTATCATCAGTTCATTCCGCGACAGTGTCGCTTCCCTCAAAGAGAAAAGTGAAACAGGCATTTTACGAACTGAGCGTGACCTGTCTTTTAAAGTAGTTATTGTAGGGAGTATTGTGTTGGTGGTATTAATGACTGTATTACCAGGGATACCGGGCGATGGTTTCTTGCAGAAATTATTGATAGGTATTCTCATCATCATTTTCGGTTTCTTCTTTGTTACTGTAGCCAGTCGCATTGTTGGCTTGGTAGGCTCCAGCAACAGCCCTATTTCAGGTATGACTATCGCTACCTTGATGGGTACGTGTTTGATTTTTACAGCCATTGGTTGGAGTGGTAAGGTATATGAGCCTCTTGCCTTAGTAGTGGGAGGTATGATTTGTATTGCTGCTGCTAATGCTGGGGCTACGTCTCAGGATTTAAAGACCGGCTTTATTGTAGGGGCTACTCCCAGGTTTCAGCAAATCGCCCTATTCATTGGCGCGATCGTTTCTTCGATTGCCATTGGCTTAGTAGTGAAAGTATTGGATCAGCCAACCGTTGACATGGCCGCTCAGGGTATCACACATGCTATTGGTAGTGAACGTTATCCTGCCCCACAGGGTACTCTTATGGCTACACTGGCCAAAGGTATTTTATCCTATAACCTTGACTGGCAATTTGTGATGGTGGGTGTATTTATCGCGGTAATGATTGAATTGTGTGGGATCAAGGCGCTGGCTTTTGCCATCGGCTTGTATCTGCCGCTCTCTACCACCTTACCAATCGCCATAGGCGGAGGTATTAAGGGTATTGTAGACTGGAGAAGTGCAAAGAAAGGGGAAGCTAAGCAGGATGATGACCTTGGGCGAGGCAGCTTATTTGCCACAGGCTTAATAGCGGGTGGGGCCTTAGCCGGTGTTGTGGTTGCCCTACTTTCTGTCAAAGAAGATTTCTTTAATGCCCTGAAGAAAGTGAGCGCAGAACATGCCCTTTCCAATGCTCTTGGTGCCAACGGTTACTCGCTACTGGGCGTAGCCTGCTTCGCGTTCATGGGATTGTATTTGTACCGACTGGCTATTAAAAAGGATTAAGTAGGTAATGAATAGCAAAGAAAGAGCCCTTCGAATTTCGAAGGGCTCTTTTATTAAAACTTATCCGGTATTTGAATGATGCGGACGACAATTTCATGCGGATCACCATCTTTATCGAGTAAACTGAATTTAACCATCGGGTTATCTTTTTTCAGTTGCGTCTCAACGTTAATGATTTGATTATCGAGTAAATGCTTTTGTATTTCCTTTTGAAGGATAAACATGGCATTGGCAAAATCAACTTCCAGCGGACTGGGATTGTAGGTGGTGGTCTTCATTGCTTTTCAATTCAAAAGTATGGATTCAAAACATCAAATTCAGGTCCTTCGGGTGAATCCTAAACTTTACATATTGAATTACCAGCGTATCAATGCAGAAGCCCAAGTAAAGCCACTGCCGAAAGCTGCAAGACAAAGTAAATCATTTTCCTTGATTTTACCTTCTGCCCAGGCCTCACTCATAGCAATTGGAATAGAGGCGGCAGTTGTATTACCATAGCGCATGATGTTGTTATAGACCTGGTCATCGCGCAAAGCTAGCTTTTCCTGAATATACTGGCTGATGCGTAAGTTGGCCTGATGTGGTACCAATAGATCGATCTGTTCCTTACTTAACTGATTGGCTGCCAGCGCTTCATTGATTACTTCCATGAAACGAACCACTGCGTGCTTGAAAACCTGATTGCCATTCATCACCACCTTAAAATGGGTGGTATCTAAGATTTGTTCCGGCTGTCTTTCTTCTCGGGGGCGGCTACTGCCCGGATCGCGTACATATAATTCTTCTGCAAATCGGCCATCCGAATGTAAGTGGGTGGAGAGGATACCGGGTTTATCAGAAGGTTGTACAATGGCAGCTCCGGCTCCATCGGCAAAAATAACAGCTGTATTACGGCCTCGGGTGGTCATATCGATGGCGGTCGACTGCATTTCGGCTCCTACCACCAAAATGGTTTTATACATACCGGTTTTTATAAACTGATCAGCTACCGACAAAGCATAAATAAAGCCGGAGCATGCATTGCGGATATCAAGCGCTCCAATGCTTTCTAAGCCCAGTTCGCGTTGTAATAAAACCCCGGAACCCGGGAAAAAGTAATCGGGGGTAATGGTAGCAAAAACAATAAAGTCTATGTCTTTCTCTGTAAGGTTGGCGCGCTTCAAAGCCATGCGTGTGGCCTTGGCTGCCATGTTGGCCACGGTGTCTTTGGTTGGATCTGCGTATCGTCTTTCTTTAATGCCCGTTCGCTCGGTAATCCAGGCATCATTGGTGTCCATAATGGACGAGAGGTAGTCGTTTGTAATAACAGTTTCAGGCACATGATGCCCCAAGCCGACAATTTTAGAGTAGTGCATACGATAAATTATTGTACCAAGGTAAGCAATTGTTGGTAATTGCTAATGAATGTTAGTTAGTACTGTTTTGCTAATTCATCAGAAGCTAAAAGTCATGTTAAGCCTGAAAGCTAAATTCTCATTTTCGGAGGGCAACTGATAAGCCCCATATCGATAGAAGGCAGATAGCCCAAGGCCCAGGTAACCAACATCTAAATAGTTAAAACGAATCAGATTGTTAAGGCCTACACCAGATTCAAAAAAGCCTTTGTCCATGCTTTGTATGGTGATGGCATCAAGGTTTTGAGCTTGTAGTTGTGCTGTTGATAACGTAGCCAAGCCCATGTTATGGTATAGCAGTAATTCAGGTTTACTAAAAGGTGTATTAACTAAGATGTTACCCAGGTTATGTTTTATAAAAGCAGCTGCATAAAAGTTTCCGGTAAATTCATAAAGGCCCATGGTCTGGAAATAACCATCAGTTTCTATGCTACTATTATTCTTGCCTCCAAAACCGGTAAGGAGTTTGTTATACGGTGCAATCCCATCTAGATAATGAGTTTGTAGGATCAGATTGCTTTTACCAAGCTTTCTGATGTGCTTAACAAATTTTGCACTGAAGCTGATGCGATCATAGGTAAAAATGTCTGCGTCAAATAGATCAACGGCTTTCGTGTAGCTAAGAGCAAGAATTGGGTATTGTGTTGAGAAGGGAATCTTCTTACCGAGAAAACTAAGATTTTGCTCTTTATGAAAATAGCGAAGAGAAACACTGCTTTCGGCCAGCGTAAATGTATTCAGCGCTTGTTCTGTTGTTTGTAATGTATAGGTATACTGAGGTGTTAAAATCTGGTAAGAGAGAGAAGGCTGTAGGTATAAACCAGGGAAAAGTTTATAATGCAAAGTCAGTGAATAATTTTCTATTTTGTCGAAACGTTCGCTAAGAAAATTCCTAAATGTAGCACCTGTATTTTGTACTGGCAGGCTGATGTTATTACCCACTTCGAGCAAGTCATTTTTATAAGCGAGTCTTATTTTAAAATCACTTCGCTCATTCAATAATACTTCTAAATCTCCACCATACTTAAACGCTTGGTCTCGAATACCGTAGCCAATATAGCCGCCAACTTTAAATTTTTTACTGAACGATGAACTTGTATGTAAACCAAGCCCAAGTCTGACACCTTCATAATCGTTAGCACTGATGAATCGGGCTAGATCTAACTCAAAGGAGCCTAGAGGAATGCTTCGTGTAGCCAGTGCATCCAGCATTTTTTCTATGACGGTAACACTTTTAAGTTCTTTAAGTGTGTCTAGTACCGTGTAGGTATTTCTTTCTAGTGAATCGAGTGGATTCCCTCTGTATTGATTTACGACAGACTCGCTTTTTTCTTTTTCAATTTTCTCCAGAATCAAATCGTTACCTGAAAATTGATTTGCCTTTAAATCGCTATTGATTTGAATATCACTTAAAAATGTTCGGTGTATGAGGCGCATGCTTCGGCCGTACAATTTCATTTCAGCAAAATCGAGGTCGGTGTTCAGTTGTAAAGGAAACCATTGATCATCAACTTTTTCATAATTCTGTTGTATGACAACCTTTGTTTTAGCCAAGGGATCGGCCGTGGAGGCTACTACATTTTTAATTGCCCAGCCATCTACCGATATGGAGAGGAAACCTTTAAGGCCATCAAAATTTCTATTTGTTCGGGGAGCAAATTCAATAATGTAAACAGTATCCTGTTGATGAAAGGTGGTGTCTGATAAGTGAAACTCGTAACTGCCGAAAGTACCCGGATTAATTGGATTCAGGTAATCTTTACCAAGTATGTTCAGGTAGCTTGCATAAAAAGAAAAAGGTTGAAAGTTAGTGGCCACATTGGCGAGTAAAGGACTGGAAAATCCTGATACCTTTAAACCGATTAATTTTTCTTCCGTGTGTCCCGGGTTAAGCACTTTTTTATTTGTTACGGATTCAGACATGAAGAAATTCATACGTCTGGATAAACTATCGAAAGTAATCAGCTCTTTCTGATCCTTTTTTAGTTCACTTGTGTCGCGAATGGCGAGAAGTGCGTTGACCGTTGAATCAGTCTTAGCATCTACCTCTGAAGGTGCAAATACTACTTTGTTATAGGAGATGTATTGGTAATCGCGAAGTTTGTCCGGATTGTTTTTATATCTGTTTCTGATCACATTTCTGATCAAGGAGTGGGCTGGATTTTCTCCGGCTACAACAGTGACTTCTTGTAAGGTTAAGGATATGGGTTTAAGTAAAATCAACGCATGACTTTTCTTAAAATCCAGGTACGTAAATACTAACTTCTCATAAGCCACATGGCTGACGATGATTTCACCGCTATATTCTTCGGAAAGGCTAAGCGTGAACTGTCCTTCTATGTCAGTACTGGTACCAGAACGGCCATTATTATAGGAAATATTGGCGAAGGCAATGGGGTCGCGTGTACTCTTGTCAAGGATTTGTCCTTTTAAAACTACCTGAGCCCTGATTGTTAAGCAATTAGCTAATAATAATACAAGGAATATGTACCTCATAGCATGATAATTTTTCGGCATTAGTTAAACACCTGCCTTAAAAATTACAAGCTATTTTTAATCGATTAATTTAAGTGATGAATGAAGATTTAAAGTGTTTAACGCAGTGCTTTCTCAATAAACTCAAACAATTCTTGTTTAAGGGTGCTAAAGCTGCGCGCAAAAGTGGATAGTTCTTCCATGAGTCCCTTGTGTTCATGAAAGTACTGTGTGTCCGACTCATTTAATGACTGAAGCATATCAGCTAAAGTGTTCTCATGAGTACGCAACTTACGAGCAAGTTTGTCTATCACTTCCACATTGTAGTACATAATCAAACTCTGGAAGTGACCAATTTTTTGCTTGTCTTCTGATGAAGTAAAAAATGAAGATTTACTGGTAAGTAGCTTTTGAAAAAAATCAATTTCTTTTTTCCAAAACTCGGTAGCGGATAGCCATTCGCGGCTTTGCTGATGCATATCTAACAGGCTGGGCTGCAGTATGTATTTATTGGTGGTGGATAATACGGATATCATATAGCTGCTATTTTGTTACTAGTAATCTACTCATAAACATGCCTGTGCCAGCTGATGCAAATCAGGGTATGGCCTGATGCTTTTCAGCAAGTGCTGACATGGGTTTGTTTAGTTTCAATCAACAGTTCTAATCAAGACCACTATGAAGAAGAAAGAACCCGTGAGCCATATCATGACCAGTCATGTATACTCAGTGAAATATGAAGACAGCCTGGCGCATGTTGTAGATATTTTTCGCAAGCATAAAATTCGTCATTTGCCAGTACTGCGAGGCAAAAGTATTGCAGGCATTATCAGTAGCACAGATATAGATCGCCTAACCTTTGGGGGCTTATTTGAAAAGGAAGATACCATTGATCAGGCCATGCTGGAGATGCTCACTATACCGCATGTGATGACTTCCAAATTGCGCACAGTGAATCCGGATACACCGATAAAGGAAGTAGCAGAGATTTTTGCTTCAGAGCATTTTCATGCGCTGCCAGTAGTATCCGGAGAGGCACTGAAGGGGATTGTCACTACCACAGATGTGATCAAATACATGTTGGAGCAGTATTGATTTTTTGATGTACTGACCTGTTAATGTGCTGATGTGCTGATTTGAGGATTTGAAAAATGTTTTGATTCGTCAACTATTTTAATGCACTATCTGATTTCATTGATTGTAATCTTTGGCTTTACATCTGCCTAACTTACACATAGTTATGTATTAACAACCTTCGCTTCAGTTAAGATTGCTTTGCAAAAAAAAACACTTCATGCAATGCACGAAGCGTTTTTTTAAGTTGGTTACCTATTTTCAATTGTCCATTGACAACTGTCAATTAATTTAGAGCACTACGTTTACAATTTTACCCTGCACAACAATAATCTTTTTGGGTGCTTTGCCTTCGCTCCACTTTTGTACTATTTCAGAGGCAAGCACTGCTTTCTCGATCTCTTCCTTCGGTATGTCTAAAGCAAAATTCATTTTGCCTCGTACTTTGCCATTGATTGAGATTGGGTATTCGTGTGTGCTTTCTGTTAAGTATTCTTCGTTGTGAACAGGGAAGCTTGCCTGCAAGATGCTATTGCTGTGACCAAGTTTTTCCCAAAGTTCTTCGGTGATGTGTGGCGCATAGGGTGCCAGTACAATACACAAAGGCTCCAGGATACTGCGTTTGTTACATTTGAGCGAACTCAGTTCGTTGGCACAAATCATGAACTCAGACACGGAAGTATTGAAAGAGAAGTTGTCGATATCTTGCGCTACCTTCTTAATGGTTTTGTGTAATACTTTTAATTCTTCACGCGTTGCGGCTTCTTCACTGATGTTGAAGTTACCGTTTTTATCGTGGAAGAGGTTCCAGAAACGTCTTAAGAATTTATACACTCCATCGATGCCTTGTGTGTTCCAGGGTTTGGATAATTCCAAAGGACCTAAGAACATTTCGTATAAGCGAAGCGTGTCTGCACCATAGTTGCTTACAATGTCGTCAGGGTTAACCACATTGTACTTAGACTTAGACATTTTTTCGACTTCAGAGCCGCAGATGTATTTTCCGTCTTCAAGAATGAATTGTGCATCCTTATAGTACTCCCTCCAACTTCTGAACCCTTCAATATCAAGAGTTTCACCTTCGACATACTGTATGTCAACATGATTTTCAATCGCACTTAAATCTTCGATATCGTTGAAAATCGCTGAGAGTTTTTTTGAAGGATTTAGCCTATTTAATTCTTCTATGTATTTGTTATAGATCTCTGTGGCCTCCTTGAGAGTAATTGTCTTGTTATGTATTCTTTTTGCAATTCCTCCACTAACGTATAATTCAGGTGTAATTGGATTTTCTTTGCTTGGGTTATCTATTAATGAGAAATTAACCCTGTACACAAACTTACTCACTCCTTGTATATGCCCCTGGTTAATCAACTTCTTAAAAGGCTCTTCTGCCTCTACAAAACCTAAATCTTTCAAAGCCTTGCACCAGAAGCGCGAGTACAGCAAGTGGCCGGTAGCATGTTCGCTGCCACCCATGTATAAGTCAACATCCTTCCAGTAAGTGGTTTTTTCTTTACCGGCAAAGGCTTCATTATTTTTTGGATCCATGTAACGGAACCAATACCAACTCGAACCTGCCCAACCTGGCATGGTGGTCAATTCATAGGGAGAACCCTTGTAATGCCAATCCTTCGCTCTCGCTAAAGGAGGCTCTCCACTTTCCGTTGGTTTGTATTCATCAATTTCCGGTAAGGTTACCGGCAAATCTTTTACATCGACCAATTGAGGCAGACCATCTTTGTAATATACAGGGAAGGGCTCACCCCAATAACGCTGGCGACCGAAAATTGCATCGCGCAAGCGATAGTTAATTTTGCCCTTGCCAATTTTTAATGCTTCTACTTTTTGAATACCGGCAGCGATGGCTTCTTCTACTGTTAAGCCATTCATGAAATCAGAGTTAATGATCTTGGCATCCCAACTCACAAAAGCTTCCTCTTCAATACTTGGTCCTTCCACCACTTGTCTGATGGGTAAATTGAAATGCTTGGCAAAACGATGGTCGCGCTCATCGTGACCTGGTACGGCCATTACAGCTCCGGTACCATAACCAGCTAGTACGTAATCTGAAATCCAAATAGGAATTTGCTCACCGTTAAAAGGATTAACAGCATAAGCCCCTGTGAAAGCACCACTCACACGTTTCACCTCGCTCATGCGTTCGCGTTCGCTTCTGTTCTTGGCCACTTCTACATAAGCCTCTACAGCACTTCGCTGCGCATCTGTTGTAATCTGTTGTACCAGCTCATGCTCTGGAGCCAGCACCAGAAAGGTTACGCCAAACACTGTATCGATGCGGGTGGTAAACACTTCAATGTGTGAGGTATTATTTGCAATGTCGAATTTGAATTGACAGCCTAAGCTTTTACCAATCCAGTTGCGCTGCATTTCTTTAACAGGTTCTGGCCAATCGATGGTATCCAGTCCTTTCAACAAACGTTCAGCATAGGCAGTAATGCGCATGCTCCATTGCCACATTTTGATGCGTTCCACCGGATAGCCACCGCGTTCACTTACACCATCCTTTACTTCGTCATTGGAGAGCACCGTGCCCAGGGCCGCACACCAGTTTACCATGGTTTCGCTCTGGTAGGCAATGCGGTAGTGTTGGAGAAAATCTTCTTTCTCTTTCTCGTTAAAATTTTTCCATTGTTCCGCGGTGATCAGGGGTGTTTCTTCATCGCACACTGCATCAATGTTTTTGTTACCGTTTTTCTCTAGCTCATTGATCAGTGTTGAGATGGGTTCTGTTTTACCGTCAGCTATCAACTGACCATTGTCCATTGACTTTTTATTATACCAGGCATTGAAGAGTTGCATGAAAATCCATTGCGTCCACTTATAGTAAGCAGGTTCGCAGGTTTGCACTTCGCGGCTCCAGTCGTAAGAAAAACCGATTTGTCTTAATTGCCTTTTATAGGTCTCAATGTTTTTAGCAGTGGTTACAGCAGGGTGCTGTCCGGTTTGGATGGCATATTGTTCTGCAGGCAAACCGAAGGCATCAAAACCCATGGGGTGCAATACATTGTAACCCTTGCTGCGCTTGTAACGCGATACAATATCAGAAGCGATATAGCCCAGTGGGTGCCCTACGTGCAGGCCGGCTCCGGAAGGGTAGGGGAACATGTCCAACACATAGTACTTAGGTTTGCTGCTATCTTCCGAAACCTGGTAAGCACCGCTATCCTCCCACTTTTTCTGCCATTTCTGCTCAATTTTCTTGATCTCTTCTTTGCTGTAATCGGCCATTTTGCTCAGTTCAATGTTATGCGAACCGCAAAAATAGACAAAGCGGACGAATTATAAAGACAGAAACATCGAAGCGATCAAGTCTTTTACGTAACGTAAAAGGCCTGATCGCTGGAGAATTTGTTATGGCCATTTTGCTATACCGAAACGGTCCGAAAGGTTTTGCTTAACGCACGCTTGCTTTATCGATGCGTTTGGGGGCATCCTTTCCACCCACCATCGAACGGGCGCTGAGGGCGATGGCGCGGATGGTCATGGTAATATTCTTAACATCCAAGGTTTCCACTTCGTCATTGACGGTGTGGTAGAATTTATCGATATCGATTTCATCGGTTGAAATGGTATGTGCTGGCACTCCTAAACGCGCCAGGGTGGCATTGTCTGAGCGATAGAAAAGGTTTTGTTTAGGATAGGGATCGGGCATGAATTTGAAGGGTGTGCCTTCGAGGTTACGCTGCAGGATTTGACCAAAGTCAGAGCGCTCGTAGCCCGTAATGAAGGCATGATCGCGGCCCCACTTGGAAGGCTTGCCAATCATTTCGATATTAAACATGGCTACTACCTGATCAGGGTTGAGTTGTTCTGAAAAATAGCGAGAGCCAAAGCCTCCGATTTCTTCCGCAGTAAAGGCTACAAAAAGAAGGGTGCGTTGATTGTTCTTGATTTTCTTGTAATAATTGGCCAGGGCGATAACAGCCGTAGTGCCAGAGGCATCGTCATCTGCACCATTGGCAATGCTATCGCCATCGATGGCTCCTCTGATGCCAATATGATCGTAATGTCCGGAGAAGACCACGTATTCATCTTTTTGCTTTTTGCCTTCAATCATCCCCACAACATTGGTCATGGTGATGGGTTCTACAGTTTGGCTTGCCTGCAATTGGTAAGAATTGATGGGTTGATCGCTGATAACAAATACTTTGCTTCCCTTACGGCCTGCAATGAGGCGTTTGCCGAAATAACTTTTGAGTTCCGAGAAAAATTCTTCGTAGGCAGGGTGTACCAAGACAAAGGCAGTTATTGTGTCGCGGCTCAGCATAAAGGCTTTGCTGATGAGTGTTTGTCTTTTATTGGCGATGGTGCTGTCGTAATCGATGCGCAAGGTGCCAAAGCCGCTGCTACTGTTAAGGCTTGTGCTTTCGGTGGCGAGCACTACTTTTTTGGGATCTATGCTTTGACCGTTAATGCTTAATGCCAGGCTCTTAGGCACGATGAGTTGTTTTTGGAAAGCCTGGCGAAATCCTGATTGTCCTTTTAAGGGCTTAAGTCCGGCTTTTTGGAATTCACTTTCGATGAAGGCTGTTGCTTTTTCGATGTGTTCTGGTCTCATGGCCGAGCGTCCCATCATGTCATCTGCAGCAAGGGTGTTGATGATCCTGCGTACATTTTCTTCGGTGATGTGTTTGTCAACTTGTTGAGCATTGAGCGCAAGAGGTACAAAGAACAACAGTGTAACCTTTTTAAAATATTTTCCGATTTGAGGTAATGGTTTGTTAAACATCTTGACGCTATGAATAATTAGTTGAACAAAAAATGTATTGTTTTGTAAGAAGTGCAATGCTCACCGATTCAGTTAATGCTTGACGATTCTAAAATATTGTTTTGAGTTCTTAAATTCAAGAACAAGGATGTAATGTCCTTTTGAAATGAATCTGAAATCAATAACATTATTTGAAGAGGTTAATTTAGTTATTCTTCCCTCTGTATCAATAAGGCTTAATTGCAAAGGTTGTTCAATATAATCCAAATGCAGAAACGTTTCTACCGGGTTTGGCCAAACTTCTAAAGAAGTTTCAATTGTTAAGGATGTTACAATCAATTCCAAAGGATCTGAAATAGTAAAACAGTTATCATAATTTACCTTTAGAGAATAGATATCATTTTCTGTAACTATTAAGGTCTGGCTTGTTTCGTTGGGGATTTGTTCATTGTTTCTAAGCCATTGGTTATTAATCGAGCTAGATGACGTGAGTAAATATCCGTCTTCAATTTCGGTAACAGTAAAAGTTGGTTTTAATGGATTAATACAAAAGGATCGAACTACGGGAGCTGCAGGCATGTAGTCATTGTTTCCATTTTGTGTAAATTTTAGCTCGACTGGTCCTGGTATTGTGGGGATGATTCTTAGTCCTTCTACAGTAACACCGCCCTTGATAATCTCTGCGGAAACTGGTAAGGAAGACGATGCTGTAGCGTTTATATCAAATGAAGTTGTTGCAAGTGAAATTGATTCTATTGCAGGTACAACAATAGTCTGGGTATCTTTGGTTCTGACAGATGCTGTGGCATAGTTGGAACTAAGATAATTTATCTGTGTTTGAGCCAAGTTAGTATTATACTCAAAAACTGAAACGTAATAGGTAGTATTTTTGGTTAATCCTTTAACTTCTATAGAAGGGCTAGATCCTCTGTAGACAGCGTATGCCCCCACACCAAGTGAAGATCCAACGCCAAAATTTTTGTTGTGTGTGTAAAAAGTACCATCCTTGGGGAGTGTTGAAAGTATTTCAGCTGTGCTAACTATTACCAACCTTTCTGTTCCATTTCCAGGTTGATAGTTCAATGAGAAAGCCTCATTAGTTTTACTGGTGAATTGTAAGGCAGAGGCTGTTGTAGAGGGTTCAAAAGCAGTGTCATTAATGTAAAAATTGATTACATAAGGTCTATACACTGAAAACGACACGATATCATCAACAGAGTCATTATTGAGATCAATAACCTGTAAGTCATTGAATGAGTCGTTTTTTTGTGATGGGAAGAGTTTACCAGAGTTAAAAGCAATCCCATTTCCTAAAAACGTATAGAACTTTTGATTCCTGGTTCCTGCGGCAAAGTCAATAAGCCCATCTCTATTAAAATCTCCTGATTTTAAACTAATAATTGTAGATAATTCGTTATCTAAGTCTGAAGATGACTCGCTAAAAGTGCCATCCCCGTTATTTGTGAAATAAGACAAACTGCTTCCTGCAGTAACAATGAAATCCGTTAAATCATCCTTTGTAAAATCAAAAGCATTAATGGTGTATAAGTAGAATTCAGGGATATTTGTTGAAGTGATTACAATAGGATTGGCATAAGATCTTTGACTTGTACTTAGGTGCACTAAAATCTCAGTTGGAGATTTGAATTCAACAATGTCCAGTTGATTATCATTATTAAAGTAGCCCACATCATATTGATAAATATAATTCCCTTGGGCGAAAATGTTTGGGATAAATGTTCCGTCACCATTTCCGTAGAAGATCTGATTTACGGCAAAAAAGTCCAAATGGCCATCTGCATCAAAGTCGTCAGCTATAGTTTTACTAGTATAGGCTTCCTTAATCACATTTAGGTTGAATGTTGAATCTGTAGAATTGGAGAGAAAAATACCGATTCTTTGGGGTGGTGCAGAGCCATTAGTGGAAAAAAGTATGTCTGGTTTAGTGTCATTATTAAAATCACCCAGGTCAATAGATGAAGGCTGAACACCTGCATATAGAAATACTGGATCGGAAAATTTAAGATTATCAATGCCGTAATAAATTTCTAGAAAGCCAGAGTTTGTCCCAGCTGAAACAACGTCCAGGATACCATCCTGATTTAAATCGGCTAACTTACCGGCAACTGAATTAGAGCTTATAGGAATTCTGAAATCTAAAACAGGTTCATCGTTTTTAAACGAATACACGCCTATTATTGACCCTCCAACTAGGATTTCCTCAATACCATCATTATTTACATCTTGGTGGCTAATAGACTGGGTTGCTAATGAAGATCCAAGAGGATAAAAGTTTTTTGTAAAAACATTGTTGGATTTGTTTTCTAGAATTATAAGCGTGTTTTGATTGCCAAGGAGTAAGTCTTTTCTGCCATCCTCATTGATATCACCGATTGCAATTCCTTTGCTTAAAGTATTATATTGGTCAACGGGTATATCAATTTCTGAAAAGTTATAAGCCCCCACATTTGTTAAAATTTTAACATTGTAAGAATTATTTTGAATGGCAACGATGTCATTGAATCCATCACCTGAAACATCAGCTACAGAATAGCCTACTATTGGATTTTCAAAATTAAGTGTTTTCGAAAGTGTAAAATTTAAATTGTTGCCACCTTCGAATATTTTAAGATTGTTGTTGACTAAATCACTTATGAGGATGTCTAATTTTTGATCTTGATTAAAGTCTTCCACCTCAATTTGGCCACTATAACCTAGATTAGTGTTAATATTTTGGTGGACAAATCCATTACCCTCTTTACTTAAAATTTGAATGAAACCTAGATTAAGATAGGTAAGTATTATTTCTACACTTCCATTTTTATCAAGATCGGCAGCCTTTATTTGTTGTACATTATTTGAAACATTCAATAGTATGTAGGTTGGCTCTTCAAAGCCAATTGCTCCGTATCTAAATATGGTTAGGTAACCGGAATTTGAATATGTAATCACTTCATCCTTTCCATCATTATTTGTATCAAACAGTTCTACAGGAAAATAATTTGGCAGGATATTTCCAGTGATCAACGGTGTTTTATGAATTTTGCCAAATTTCTTATCACTTGTCCCAAGTGCGTAATAGAAGTTTGGATCCTCATAGGTTGTATAAATCACATCCAAATAGTTGTCATTATTAATATGGCCATAATCGATATGTTCAATCCATCCAGTTTTGGCTATGCTTATGGGATCCCTGAAGGAAGGTTGTAATAATTGACTATAACTCTGATGGCTCAGAAAAAGGCACAACGAAAAGAAAAAGCGCATAATGATGTTTTTTATCAACGCAAAATAGCCGAAAGCTTACTTTACTCAAAAGTATTAAGCGCCATGCTTTTTTGAAAATAAACTTATTAATTATTCGCTTATCGTTTACTTCTATTCAGATTTTTTAGGTGGGAAGTTAAATACAGCATATTCCACAGTTGGTCCTCTAAATCCGACACTTCAGTAACACTTTTTATTGAAGAAGGCTTTTTTAGAGAAGTTTTGGGGCATGATTCGATCACTACTCCACACAAGCCTTGCCCTGTTGATCACTTTGTCAGCAGGATTTGCACAAACCCTTATCTCCGGAAATGTTATGGACGAAAAAGGAGAAGCCATCCCGGGGGCAAATGTATCGCTGAAAGATACTTATGATGGTGCCAGTACCGGTATCGATGGTGGCTTTCGTTTTTCTACACAGGAGAAAGGAAAACATATTTTACTCGTCACATTTATTGGCTATAAAAATTACGAAGAGGTGTTAGAACTGGCAAGCACAGCCTTGACAATCAACATCGTTTTGAAAGAAAGTATTAATCAGTTAGAGGCTGTTACGATCACTGCAGGCGCTTTCACAGCCAGCGATGAATCACGCAGAACGGTTTTTAAAGCCCTAGACATTGCCACTACAGCCGGTGCCACTGCCGATATTGCCGGTGCGCTCAACACTTTACCGGGAACACAAAAAGTAGGGGAGAGCGGTCGCTTGTTTGTGCGCGGTGGCGAAGGCAATGAAACCAGAACTTTTATCGATGGACTGGTCGTACTGGATGCTTATGGTCCGGCTGCTCCCGACACCCCTTCGCGTGGACGTTTCTTACCCTTCATGTTTAAAGGCACTAGTTTTAGTACTGGCGGTTATTCAGCAGAATATGGTCAGGCTTTATCTTCAGCCCTGGTGCTTGATTCTAAGGACAAGCAAGAAGCGACAAGAACAGATCTTGGTATTTTATCGGTCGGTGGAGATGTGGCCCATACCCAGGTGTGGGATCGCGCTTCGCTGGCAGGTAAAATTCAATACACCAATATCCGACCTTATTATGGTTTGATTAATCAGGAGATTGATTGGGTGAAGCCTTTTGTTTCTTTAGAGGGCAGCAGTGCCTACCGAAAAGAAATCGGTAAGCATGGTATGTTAAAAGCCTATGGTAACTTCAGCTCTTCTGCTTTAGGTCTGCGTCAAGTTAACATCGAAAATCCTGCGCAAACGCAAGTGCTGTCCTTAGACAACGATTATGCCTATGCCAATACTTTTTACAAAGATCAGCTATCTGAGAAGTGGGCCATCCGGGGTGGCTTATCCTACACGTATTTAAACAACGATGCCGTGTTGGATGGCAATCAGGCTGATGAAAAGGAAGAAGGCTTACACGCAAAAACGGTAGTTGAAGGCTCTTTATCAGACCGGGTAGAAGTGAAAGCAGGGGCAGAAGTAATTACACGTTCTTATGAGCAAGTGTTCCGTTCATCAATTTTTCCACTAGAACGCACGTTGGCTTTTACCGAAAGCATTACAGCCCTTTTTACTGAAGGTGATATATATGCTTCGAATGCCTTTGTTACCAGAGTGGGTGTAAGAGCAGAGCATAATAGTTTACTGAATGAAGTAAGTGTGGACCCAAGGATTTCTTTTGGCTATAAGTTGAATAATGAAGGACAATTTTCGTTAGCCTACGGGACTTTTCGTCAATCACCTAAAAATGATTGGTTGAAGTTAAATACTAATCTCGGTCAGGAGCGCGCGCAGCATTACATTGCCAATTATCAGTTTATCGACAATAACAGAACTTTTCGTATTGAAACTTATTATAAAGCTTATCGGCAATTGATAAAATTTACTCCCGGCCAACCTGCCTTAAGCAACAACGGAGGCAATGGTTATGCCCGTGGTTTTGAACTTTTCTGGCGTGACAGAGAAAGTCTTAAGCGTGTGGATTATTGGATAAGCTACTCATACCTGGATACCAAGCGGAATTATCTTGACTATGCAGCTTCTGTTATGCCTTCTTTTGCTTCTGCTCATAACTTTTCTGTGGTGTATAAGCACTTTATATCCAAATGGAAGATGCAGTTGGGTGCAACTTATTCCTATAGCAGTCCACGACCTTACCATAACCCAAATGAAGATGCTTTCATGAACAGCCGCACACCTGCTTATCATGATCTCAGTATCAATATCAGCTATTTGCCTAAACCCCATGTGATAGTCTATGCATCATGCACCAATATTTTGGGACGAGATAATATTTTCGGGTATGAATATGCTGCCACCCCGGATGCTAGCGGAGTGTTTTCAGGCAGGGCCATTCGCCAACCGGCACGCAACTTTTTATTCCTTGGTGTTTTTATAACACTTTCGAAAGATAAAGGGATGAGCCAGTTGCCTTCATTATAAAATTGGCAATGATCAATGGACAATGGACAATACTATTAATCGAACCACCAACAACTAATAACGAACAACTTTAATTCAACAACACAACCATGAAAAAACTAACCATCATCCCCCTTGTGATTGCAGTGCTTATGCTGTTAGCGAAACTTGCTTTAGCCACAGATAGGTACACAGAAGTAATGCAAAAGAATATTGAAGAAGTGTATCGGGCAAAAACTGTCGAAGAATTTCAATCGCTGGCCAATACATTTCACCGGATAGCAGAGGCTGAGAAGACCAAATGGGAAGCTTTTTACTATGAAGCCTATACTTATGTAATGATGGCAAACGCTGAAGTTGATGCCGTTAAGAAAGATGTTATGTTGGATGCTTCATTGAAAGCCTTAGAAAACGCCAAGAACTTACAGCCTGGTGAATCTGAAATAGTGGCCTTAGAAGGTTTTGTACACATGATGCGCGTAACAGTAGATCCGGCATCGCGTGGCCAGCAATATTCAGGTATGGCTTTTCAGTCATTTAACAAAGCGGTGGCTATGAATCCTGAAAATCCCAGGGCATTGGCTCTGTTGGCACAAATGGAATTTGGTACGGCCCAGTTTTTTGGGTCATCCACCACTGACGCATGCGCCACTGCATCAAAGGCAGTGGAGAAGTTCGAAAACCAAAAGCCCACTTCTTTGTTGAGTCCCATGTGGGGAAAAAACATGGCACAAGCATTGAATAATAAGTGTCAATAATGATTTTTTTTTAAAACATACTGAATACACTAACTTTAGAAAAATATGAAACCAATACTTGCATTGATGCTGGTTGCTCTGATGACCACCGCTTTTCGTTCTGAAACAAAAGGCTCCTTACAAATATCACTTTCCAACATTACTAAAACGGGTAAGATCAACGTAGCCATCTACCGCGAAGGAGGAGAATTTCCTGATGATAAATTTATTGTCAAAACACAAACGGGTGAATGTAAATCTGGTGTTTGCAGCTTCCAGTTTGAGGACATACCATTCGGTGAATATGCTATCGCTATTTATCAGGACGAAAATGGCAATGGTAAACTCGATACAGGTGCCTTTGGTGTGCCTACTGAGCCCTTTGCTTTCTCCAATAATTTTAAGCCACGTTGGGGTGGACCTACATTTGAAAAGTGTAGTTTTAAATTTGAACAAGACAAGCAAAGTGTTTCCATTGCCATGATCAATTCACTGTTTGGTGGAGACTAATTTAACGACTGATCTTTTTGGAAAAGCCAATCACACATTCAAGCAGCCGGCTGAAGGAGTATAGCTGGGTCTTACTATTTTCTTTAATAGGATCAGCCGTACTCACTTTTTTTACCTGTACTTCATGTTCCGATAACGTAAGTAAGTTTATGCTAACCACCACCTTCTCTGGTATCATCTGGGCGGTACTATGGATTGGCAATGGTGAGCTGGCCTCTTTTCTCAGTTCAAAGTTTTCATGGGTTAAAATGCCCATCACCCGGCTATGGACGGGGATTGTATCTACCGTGGTGTTTACAACACTTGCTGCTGTTGTACTGCTAAAATTGTGGGAGTATTCGCGTAATATTCGTTTTAAAGACTACACAGATTTCGTTGTGGTCTCCTTGCTGATCACTTTCTTTATTTCCCTTGTCATGCATGGTCGTGAGTTTTTATTACAGTGGAAGAAATCGGCTGTCGATGCTGAACGTTACCAAAAGGAAAGCATGACGGCCACTTATGAAAGTTTGAAGAGCCAGGTAAACCCTCATTTTCTTTTCAATAGTTTGAATGTGCTTACCAATCTGGTGTACGAAGATCAGGACAAAGCGGCCAAGTTCATCAAGCAACTTTCAGAGGTATATCGCTATGTGCTCGACACCCGTGATAAGGAACTCGTTTCTTTGGCAGAAGAGCTGCATTTTCTGAAAGCCTATGCTTATCTGCAAGCCATTCGCTTCGGTGATAAGTTAAACATCCATATAGATGTTACCATAGAGAAAGCTTTCGTGGCACCATTGGCATTGCAGATGTTAGTTGAAAATGCTGTGAAGCACAATGAAATTTCTGTTGATAAACCATTAACAATTCGCCTCTACAACGATGCACAATACCTGATTGTAGAAAACACTTTACAAAGAAAGGCTGCCACCGGTGAAGTATCCTCCGGCCTGGGGCTTGAGAATATTGCCAGGCGTTATCAATTTTTAAGTAATGTGCCAGTCGAGGTATCAGAAGCACAAGAACGCTTCATCGTTAAACTACCCATTATTTCTTCGGCCCCATGAGGATTCTGATTATAGAAGATGAGGAGCAGGCGGCCAGAAGGATGGAAAACCTGGTAAAAGAACTTTTACCAGAAGCCATTGTACTCGATAAACTAGATTCTGTCAAACGCAGTGTTCAGTGGTTTAACAGCCATGCTGCGCCTGATCTTGTATTGATGGATATACAATTAGCGGACGGCATCAGCTTTCAGATTTTTGAGCAGTGCCGTATCACCTGCCCCGTCATCTTCACCACCGCCTACGATGAATATGCGCTGAAGGCCTTCAAGGTGAATAGCATAGACTATATTTTAAAGCCTATTGACAAAGAAGAATTACAGAATGCTTTTACTAAGTTGAAGGCTAGCCGTAATACCGAGCCCTCGCAAGAGCGCCTGCATAAGATTGAACTAGCCATGCAGATGCTAACCAAGCGCAGCAAGAGTCGCTTTGTGGTGAAGGTGGGCGAGCATTTAAAAACCATTGAGGTAGAGCATATTCTTTATTTTTACAGCCAGGATAAAGCCACTTTCTGCCATACGGCTGACAAACGCGATCATATTTTGGATTATACTCTCGATCAGTTGGAGGAGATGCTTGATAAACAATCTTTTTTCCGCATTAACAGGAAGTATATCATCAGTGCGAAAGCTTTACAAGACATCATCAGCTATACTAATAGCAGGCTACGCCTTGTGTTAAAAGATTCTGATGATCACGATGTGATTGTAGCCAGAGAAAGGGTTCAGGAATTTAAAGACTGGCTGGATCAATGAGTTTAACAAATCTATACCAAGGCTGTTTATTGCGCTGATGAATCAAAGAGCAGTTATTATCGGAGCAGGTATTGGAGGCCTGGCTACCGCCATACGTTTACGTATCATGGGCCTGGATGTCATGGTCTTTGAAAAGAATGCTTTTCCCGGAGGTAAACTCAGCGATTTCACCTTAGGTGCCTATCACTTTGATCGTGGCCCGAGTTTGTTTACCCAACCCGACAATGTACTGGAGCTGTTCAAACTAGCGGGCAAAAATCCTGATGATTACATACAAATAGAAAAGCTGGAAGAAGCCAACCGTTATTTTTTTGAAGATGGAACTGTCGTACATGCATATACCAAAGCTTCCAGGTTTGATGCGGAGTTGCATCTAAAAGCGGGAGAGCCTAAGGGTCGTGTACTTCAATACCTGCAGGAGGCTTCACATGTTTACCAGCATGTGGGTACAGTGTTTTTAGATTATCCATTACACAAAATCAAAACATGGTTGCATCAGCGTATACTCAAGGCCTTATCGGTAGTGCGACTCAAACATTTATTGAAGTCAGTAGATGAGGTGAATGTAGCGGCTTTTCAATCGGAGAAAACCCGGCAGATTTTTAATCGCTTTGCTACCTACAATGGCAGCAACCCTTATGTAGCGCCAGGCATGCTCACGATGATTCCACATTTGGAACATAATGAGGGTGCTTTTTATCCTCAGGGAGGAATGATCAGTATAACGAAAGCTTTATTCGCCCTTGCTAAAGATCTTGGCGTGACCTTTCATTTTAATGAAGGCGTGGATGAAATAGTGAAAGCTTACAGCAAAGTTAAAGGTGTAAAGACGAGCCAGCGTTATCAGGAAGCGGAGTGGGTGGTGAGTAATATGGATGTGTACTTCACGTATCAAAAACTTTTAAAAGATTCTTTAAAGGCTAAGGCCATTGTTCAACAGGAGCGATCCACCAGTGCTATTATTTTCTATTGGGGCATCAAGGGCACTTTTCCACAACTTGATTTGCACAATATCTTCTTCTCTCATAATTATCAGCAAGAGTTTAATCAACTATTCACAGAGAAAGTACTGCCGACAGATCCAACCATTTACATTAACATTACCAGCAAGAAAAATGCAGACCACGCACCAGCCGGTGCAGAAAATTGGTTTGTGATGGTAAATGCTCCGGCTACTGATACCATCAACTGGGACTTAGTAATCCCAGCACTCAGAATGCGTGTTTTGGATAAGATCTCACGCATGCTTAAAGTGGATTTGAGCAAGCTTGTTGAACAAGAGTATATCTGGCATCCGGGAGGCATAGAGCAAGACACGGCTTCTTACCTGGGCTCCTTATATGGATCGAGTTCCAACCATCGCATGGCTGCCTTTTTTCGCCACGCCAATGACAATAAGCAATACAACAATCTTTTCTTTTGCGGTGGTACGGTGCATCCTGGCGGTGGTATTCCACTTTGTTTGAAAAGTGCCCGCTTGGTAGCTTTGCTCGCCAAAGAACAATTGGCCCTGTAATCTGTTGTTCTTCCAGTTATGTCAAATAATCCTCTTTATACCCTCTTATTGCAGCGTTTTGATGCCTCGGCACGTAAATTCTGGTTGTCAGGCTTAGTGGTGCTCTTGTTTAATGCCGGGGGTATTCTGGCTTATCTCATCTGGGGCAAAGAATTGTTGGCTCAGCTGTCGGCTTTCAATCTTTTGTTGATGGCGGCATTGGTGCTCATCAATCAGGAACAACTCAGCAAAAAGGTAGCTCTTGTGCTAAGCTCAGTTGTGGTGATTGGATTTACTGCTGAATGGCTGGGCGTGCATACAGGTTTGCTATTTGGTGACTATGCTTATGCCGACACGCTGGGTATATCACTCTTCAGCGTTCCATTAATCATAGGGATTAATTGGGCCATGGTGGTTTTAGGTGCCTATACGGTTGCCTCCCTGATCTTGTCCTCCAAGTGGTTTCCACTGCAGGCCAATAAATCTTTGCTTACCATTGTGCTGGCAGCATCGCTGGCCACTTTTTTTGATTATCTGCTGGAGCCTGTGGCCATTCATTTAAACTTCTGGCAATGGGAGGGAGGCAGCATTCCGCTTTATAATTACGCTTCATGGTTCATGGTGAGTTTTGTGGCACTGACGCTACTCACTTATCTGAGAATTGCCGAGAACAGAATGGCGGCTATTGTGCTTTTTGCCCAGACGATTTTTCTGGCAGGCATCGGTTTATTGATTCGCTGGTAATTAGCGAAGCTCGCGCGTGTAGCGATAGGATTCTTCCATCAATCCTTTAATGCCTTGCTTACTTTCTATCATTAATTCGAAGAAAGATTCATGGCCCTCTGCATATTTGCCAATTCTGCATTTGGCTTTGCAGCGCGCCAGGATGTTAAGCACCATGGGGTTATAGCTTTCGTCTAAGCAATACAGGTTATCCAAGGGCATGTCTACAAACTTCAATGCGTCTTCCGACTGAAGCTGTCCCCAGAAAGAAATATCTTTTTGAGTGAAGTAGTTAAAAAGAAACTCAAAGTTCTCTTTCTTTTCAGGTAAAAAGGCGAGCACAAATACTTTTTTCCCTTCGTGCTGCAATCGCTTCAACAACTCTTTGACAATCTCATGTTTACTTTTATCCTCTACTGTAAACAAAATACCTGCACTTTGCACCTTTGTAAAAGGGGTGCTGGCGTGAGCTGTTTTATTCTTTTTGAGTTGATTGTTGGTATTGTATCGTAAGAAGGTAAGTTTCATGTAAATCAATTAGCCGACCAGTCGACAAGCGGACAAGTTAGTATTTTTTTGCAGAGCTGGCTTTATCCCTTTTTCAAAAGTTCTTCAAACTCTTTTTCGGAAATGATAGTAACACCTAGTTTTTCTGCCTTTTCACGCTTAGAAGGCCCCATGTTATCACCGGCCACCAGGTAATCCAGTTTACCGGAAACTCCCGATAGTATGCGCCCTCCATTCTTCAAGATGATTTCCTGTAACTCATCGCGCTCGTAATTTTCAAATACACCTGAGATCACAAATGATTTACCGCCCAGTGCATCACTCTCTTTCTCCGGTTCTTTCGAATTGCTTTCCATGGCGAGTCCTGCCATCTTCAGGCGTTCAATCTCTCGTTGATTCCGCTCATCGCGAAAGAAGGTATAAACACTCTGGGCAATTTTTTCACCTACCTCCGGTGCCTTGAGTAAATCTTCAATGGATGCTTTGGCAATAGCCTCCATGTTTTTGAAGTGCCTGGCAATCTTTTCAGCTACCGTTTTGCCAACATGGCGAATGCCAATCGCAAACAAAACACTTTCGAAGGCGGCTTGCCTGGAGGCCACTATACCATCGAGCATGTTCTGTGCGGATTTATCTTTTACCTTATCAAGTTTAAGAAAATCATTTTTACTCAGATCATATAAATCAGCTGGACTTTTTACCAGGCCTAATTCATTCAATTGCTTGATGGTTTGTTCTCCCAACGAATCAATGTCCATCGCCTTTCGCTGGATAAAATGCTCTATGCGCCCGCGTATTTGCGGAGCACAACCCAGGCTATTCGGACAATAATGCTGAGCTTCTCCTTCTTCGCGCGTTAATGCGGTTCCGCACTCCGGACAATGGCTGATGTATTGTACTGGAAAGCGTGCAGCTTCTCTTTTGCTCAGGTCAACCGATGTTACTTTTGGAATTATTTCCCCTCCCTTTTCAACAAACACATAATCACCGATACAAAGTCCCAGGCGCTCTATTTCATTGGCATTGTGCAGCGAAGCGCGCTTAACAGTAGTGCCCGCTAAGAAAACAGGTTCCAACTCAGCCACTGGTGTGATGGCTCCGGTTCTGCCCACCTGGTAGGTAATGGCATTTAAGCGCGTGCTAACACTTTCTGCTTTGTATTTGAAAGAGGTTGCCCAACGGGGACTCTTGGCGGTAAAGCCCAGCTGTTGTTGTTGCGCCAGCTTATTGACTTTAACAACCACTCCATCGGTCTCTAGGGGCAAGTCAAGTCTTTTCTTTTCCCATGAATCGATGTAATGCAATACCGATTCTATACTAGCACATTTGGCATAAGTAGGCGAAACGTTAAAGCCCCATTTTTCTAAGAGGTGGATGCTTTCTTCGTGGGTGCTGATGTTGTTTTCTTCGCCTAGCAAATAGTACACAAAGCAATTGAGTTTTCTGCGGGCCACTTCTCCGGAATCCTGCATTTTTAAAGTGCCCGAGGCGGTATTGCGCGCATTCGCATATTTCTCTTCGCCAATATCTTCACGATCTTTGTTGAGTTGCAGAAAAATTTCTTTGGATAGAAAGATCTCACCCCTTACTTCAAATCGTGCAGGTACCTGATGGTTTTTGATGCGCAGCGGAATAGAACGGATGGTGCGCACGTTGGTGGTTACATCATCGCCCTGTACGCCATCGCCACGGGTAACGGCCCTCACCAAGATGCCTTCTTCATAAATCAGGCTGATGGAGACCCCATCGAATTTCAATTCACAAAAATACTCGTAGGCTTCTCCTTCCAGGCCTTTGGCTACCCTGGCATCAAAATCGGTCAACTCCTCTGGTGAATAAGTATTGCCCAGGGAAAGCATGGGGTATTGATGCACAACCTGCTGGAAGTTTTTGGTGATAGTACCCCCAACCCTTTGCGTGGGGGAATCCATTTGTTTCAAAGTCGGGAATTGTTCCTCAAGGGCTTGTAGTTTTTTTAGAAGCTGGTCAAACTCGTAATCGGAAATTTCAGATCTGTGCTGCTGATAGTACAGATCATTATGATAATTAATCTGTTCTGTTAAAACTTGAATTTCTTTAGCGGCTTGTTCTGCAGTCATCTTTATTCAACTTCTAAACTTTCTAATATGCTCGACAAATGGTCGTAATCTTTTAAGCCCGGACTTTCTTCGGAAGTACCGTTCAATACAATACCATCCACTACCTGATCATGAAGCTTATTAAGCACTTGATCTAGGGCTTCTGTTTCTACCAGGAGTTTAACATCCCCCATATCGGCTGGCACTTGATTGACTTGTTCAGGGCTCACAATCAGTCCGTAGAGATTCAGCTTTTTTAATTGCTCATGGTCTAGACTGGCTTCCCAACGCAAAAGCAGGGGCACATCTTGGCCTACCAAAGGCAATTCTTGCTTGCTTAACTCAAGGTAATCAGGTTTATATTCCTCAAGGATATCGTTCAGAGCAGCGGCATTCGGTAGTCCGTAAATTTCTGCCACCATCTGTGGTCCTGACAACCAGCCTCTTATGTCTTGATAGGCAGTGGGCGGCAGGTAATTTTCCTGCGTTTGTACAGTTATAAAACCCAACAAATCCACATTCATACCGGCACAATAGCGGGCGTCACTCAGGTTGGTGATCTTGCCCACTTTAACAATCATTTTTAAAGGCATGGCCAAAGTTGAAAAGAAAAAATAACTTTGAAGGAATATCAATTCCATAATTTAACCGGAATGCGTTTGAAGCAGAGCTTTTTTGTGTTTTATGTAGTGCTGGCAGGGTTCTTCTTTCAAAGCTGCTCAACAGAGGAAGCCGAAGGACTTTTGCGGTTAAAGGACCATGAATACATGCCGCTGCGTAAAGGATTGTATCATATTTACGATGTTACCGAAACAGTTTATATCAATGGCCCTGAAGGCGAAGTAACCCGCTATCAGGTAAAGATGAGCATCACAGATTCTGTACCCGGCATCAATGGTTACTACAAATACATCATTACCCGAAATACACGTGGCAATACAGGTGAAGCCTGGAGCCCTGCAGAGACCTGGTCGGTTACCTTTAACCAGCGCGAAGCCGTTGTGCAGGAAGGCAACATAAACTTTGTGAAGCTGGCTTTGCCCTTAACCGCTAACCGTTCCTGGAATGGTAATGTGTACAATAACCTGGGGGAGGACCTCTATAGTATCGGTCTCTTTGCCCAAAGCACTGCAATAGGTACCTTTAATTTTACAGATGCAATTGAGGTCATTCAAAATGATGATGAAGACGATATAGTGGGTAACGATGTGCGCAAAGAAATTTATGCCAGGGGAGTAGGTCTTGTAAAACGGTCAGAGCAGACAATTACTTATTGTAGTAACACAGCAGCCTGCATTGGTAAACAAATCATTGAAAGTGGTGTTGTAAAAGATATGGTGTTGACAGCCTATGGCCAAGAATAGATTATTCCTGTCATTAATTTTAATTACTTCCCTTTCCGATCTCTACGGGCAGGTAAACCGTTACGTTGTTTTTTTTAAAGACAAGGCCAACACCACTTACTCAATCAATCAACCTGAAGCTTTTCTTTCTGCTCGTGCTATTGCGCGCAGGCAAAAAAATGGAGTGGCCACTACCGAACAGGATTTTCCGGTTAACCGCAACTATGTCAATAGCGTAGCTGAAGCGGGTGCCAACGTACATTATACTTCTCGGTGGTTTAATGCCGCCCTGGTGCAGTGCAATGCTCAGCTGGTGCCGGCTCTTGAAGCACTGAGTCCTGTGGCAAGGGTCGAGTATGTAGCCCCCGGCCAATTGACCAATGCCCGCAGCCTGTCTTCCTACCTCAGTGCACGCTTGTCTTCGTCCAACAGCGTCAGAACAGCCACCCAGATAAATATGCTAGGCTTAGATGCCATGCATGCACTCAATCACAGAGGAGAAGGGGTAAAGGTAGCAGTCTTTGATTCCGGCTTTCCAGGTGTAAATACCACAGCGCCATTTGCAACGATGAAAAACAACATTGCAGATACCTACAACTTTGTGAACAAGCAGAGTGATGTGTATAAAAACGATGATCATGGCACGGAGGTATTAAGCGTGATGGCCGCTTTCATTCAAGGAAGTTTCACGGGGGGGGCTTACAAAGCAGATTACCATCTCTATCTGACTGAGGATGTGGGCACCGAATTCAGGGTGGAAGAATACAACTGGCTCTTTGCCGCAGAACGAGCGGACAGTGCGGGCGTAGATGTGATCAATGCCTCATTAGGCTATAATACTTTCGACAATGCTTCGATGAATTATACCAAGTCGCAACTGGATGGTAAAACGGCCGTAGTAACACGTGCCGCACAACTGGCAGCCGACAGAGGCATCGTGGTAGTGGTCAGCGCGGGGAATGAAGGGAGTAGTTCGTGGCAATTGGTTACCCCTCCAGCTGATGCAGCAGGCGTGATTGCGGTAGGATCCGTAACCTCGCTACAGGTGAGAAGCACTTTTAGCTCTATGGGGCCCACCAGTGATAGCCGCATCAAGCCAGATTTATCGGCTATGGGCTCCGGTACTTTTGTGGTGAGGAATACAGGGAATACGGGCACCAGTTCAGGTACCTCTGTAGCAGCTCCTTTATTAGCCAGTTTGGTGGCAGGCATCATTCAACGCTATGACACGCTTACGAAAGATGAAGTGATAGCGGTGCTGAAAGCCACAGCTTCACAGGCTCAAAACCCAGATATGCTGTTAGGCTATGGTATACCCGATTTCAATGAAGTGCGTCAGCGCCTGGAGTTGACTACTGGCATAGAAGATGCTGCCAGGGAAGCCACTTTTGCTGTGTACCCCAATCCTGCCGATACCGGTTTTGTGTTCATAGAATCGCTCAAGCCCTTGTACCAATTACCGCTTCAAATTGAGGTATGGGATGCGAAGGGTGCATTACTCAAGCAAGTAGATCCATCGGCCCTGAGCACAGAGAATCGCATAAAGCTTGAGCTTGCTTCATTTCCTGCAGGCCTCTTGCATATTCGCATCAAACAGGCATCCGGTACAGATATTTTTAAAGTCGTGAACCAGCGCTAGAGGCGAAGCACTATCTTTGCCCAAATTTCTACCATGAGCGTTTTGATTGCCCCATCCGTATTAGCAGCCGACTTTGCTAACCTTGAAAAAGAAGTAAAAATGTTGAACACAAGCCAGGCTGACTGGCTGCACATCGACATTATGGATGGTGTTTTTGTACCCAATATTTCTTTTGGTATTCCGGTAACAGAAGCCATCAAGCGCTATGCCCAAAAGCCCCTCGATGTACATTTGATGATTGTACAACCGGAGAAGTATGTAGAGGCTTTTCACAAGGCCGGAGCATCCATTATTTCTGTACACATAGAAGCTTGTGCGCATTTGCATAGAAATATTCAGCAAATAAAATCGTTAGGGATCAAGGCAGGCGTGGCGGTTAACCCGCATACATCGGTAGCACAGCTTGAGAACATTATCCAGGATATTGACCTGGTGTGCCTCATGTCGGTGAACCCCGGCTTTGGTGGTCAGAAGTTTATAGAGCTCACCTATGAAAAGGTGAGACAACTCAAGGCCATGATCAAAGCAAGTGGTTCACAGGCCCTGATAGAAATTGATGGAGGCGTAAACCAGCACAATGCCAAAGCCCTGATAGACGCAGGGGCCGATGTATTGGTGGCGGGTAACTTTGTATTCAGTGCTTCCAATCCGCCAGAGGTGATTGCCAGCCTGAAGGCCTTGTAGAGGCTTTTATACTCTTGCCTTTTTTTCTATTTTTAAAGCTTAATCTGTTGATAATCTGAAATTAAGAAGGCTCATACCGTTCTTGTTCCTCTCCGTGGTTTGTACTCCGGAGCTTTTGGCGCAGTACGAAACGGACAAACAAGCCTCCATTCCACTGGAATACTTCTATGTGAAGCGTAAGAAAAGTGGCATACCCCTTTTAAGTAAATTAACTTTTAGCCTGAGCACAGGCGCTTCACTGACTACCTTCTTTCATACTTTGGAAGGTTATGGCATCAGGCAGGATCCGGGGCGTCAACCCGTGCTCTTTCCGGCCAGTGGTGCCGGTTCGCTGGGGCCACCATCTACAGCTAATCCACAGTTCACCAATTGGTTTAATCAAACATCGGTTAGCCTTTCACCTGTACCCGATGGTTCTTTCCTAGTGAGCAGTGATACAGCACGACTGGGTTTCCGTTCCAGAAGCTTTACGCTACCCTTAAAGGCTTCTGTGCATTATGAGTGGAAACGCTTCAGGATAGGGGGTGGTATTTCTTACGAGTATGTATTGGTAGGTAACTTCCGTTCTATCAACTTCCAGGATCAGGTGAATAACTTCTCACCCATCAGGGCTGGTGGCTTTATGCGCAAATATTTTGGTATGGCAGGGGTAAGCCTATACCGTTACAACGATTACCTGATGGTGGCCGATGTGCAGATTGGCAATTACAAGCCCGGCAGGAACTTTAGTGTGGCGCAGATGCAGCGGAGCATTAACTACAACATAGGGTTTACAGTAGAAAAGGTGATGAGTGAATACTTCAGACTTTTTATTCGGCCTTCTTACGATATCAAGCATTTTGATATGCCGGTAGCGGGTACTTCGGCTATCAGGCATCGCTTTCACGCTTTTTATGTCAATGTAGGCGCCACCTATCGTTTGCCGGAATTGCGCAGATGTGTGATTGACGGATGCAGGGCGCAGATCAACCATGCCCATGGTAATAAGGAATACCGCAGCCGGGTGCATCCGATCTACAAAAAGCAGAATCCTTATTACGGAGAAAACTATCCGACCTTAATCAAATACAAAGGAAAGAACAGCCGCAAGCTGAACCCATATTAGTGGGTACTTAGTTGTTTTCACAGGTAACTCTCTTTTACGGCAGAGAAGCTTTCTTGCTCGCCTAAGGAGCCTGCTTGTTAGCCACAAAAAGTGTTGCAAACCGCTGAGAAATGAGTCGCTCTGAGAAAGAGAAAATACATACGTTTGGCACCCGAGTAAGTACTTCCTGTAGCAAGCCTGAAATCCCTTGGCAAAACACTGATTGTCAAGTTATTTATACCTGTATTATTCGTGTGCTCACTGCACTGTCTATCGGCTTAATTTCTTATCTTGCGCGCTTTAAAAAACAAGCCTAAAGACTTAAACATACATGGCAGAAGAAACTGGAGGTCTGCAACCCGGCAGACAGAGTGTCATCCCGATTAACATTGAAGATGAAATGCGCACCGCCTACATCGATTATTCGATGTCGGTTATTGTTTCACGCGCTTTGCCCGATGTGCGAGATGGTTTAAAACCTGTGCACAGAAGGGTACTATATGGCATGTTGGAGTTAGGAGTTAACTATAACAAACCTTACAAAAAATCAGCCCGTATTGTCGGTGATGTAATGGGTAAGTATCACCCCCATGGTGATGCCTCCATTTACGATACCCTTGTGCGTATGGCACAAGATTGGTCGCTGCGTTACCCATTGGTAGATGGCCAGGGTAACTTTGGTTCTGTGGATGGCGATGCCCCCGCTGCTATGCGTTATACCGAAGCCCGCCTGCGAAGGATTGCTGAAGAGATTTTGGCGGATATCAATAAAGACACGGTTGACTTCCAGCCTAACTATGACGATCAGTTTACCGAACCCAGCGTTTTGCCCAGTAAGTTGCCTAACCTTTTGGTGAATGGTGCTTCCGGTATTGCCGTGGGGATGGCTACCAACATGGCTCCGCATAATTTGCGCGAGGTAATTGATGGCGTGGTGGCTTATATCGATAACAACGATATCAGCATTGAAGAGCTGATGCAGCACATCAAAGGGCCTGACTTCCCGACTGCCGGTATCATCTATGGTGTTTCCGGAGTGCGCGAAGCCTATGCCACCGGTCGCGGTAAAGTTATGCTCCGCTCAAGAGCAGAAATTGTGACCAACGAAAAAGGGAAGGACCAGATCATAGTAACAGAAATTCCTTATCAGGTGAACAAAGCGCAAATGATCGAAAAGACAGCTGCGCTGATCAATGAAAAGAAAATAGAAGGCATTACCGCCCTACGCGATGAATCAGATCGTGATGGCTACAGAATTGTTTACGACTTGCGCAAAGATGCCATACCCAATGTGGTGTTGGCGAACCTTTTCAAGTACACCCAACTGCAAACTTCTTTTGGTATCAACAACGTGGCTCTGGTAAAAGGTCGCCCCTATACCCTTAACCTGAAGGAGCTGATCAAGTATTTCGTGGAACACCGCCACGAAGTAGTGGTGCGCAGAACCAAGTATGAACTATCAGAAGCCGAAAAGCGTGCGCACATCTTAGCAGGTTATTTGATTGCCCTCGATAACCTCGATGAGGTAATTTCTTTAATCCGCAATTCGAAAGATCCGGAGGAGGCAAAGGCCGAATTGATGGCGCGCTTTGGCTTGTCAGAAATACAATCGAAGGCTATTCTTGAAATGCGTTTGCAGCGCTTAACCGGACTGGAGCGCGACAAGATTCAGCAAGAGTACAAAGAAGTGATGGAGCTGATTGACAAACTCAACGAGATTCTGAACAATGAGGGCATTCGCATGCAGATCATTAAAGATGAACTCGCTGAACTGCGCGAGCGCTATGGCGATGAGCGCAGAACAGAAATTGTACCGGCCGAAGACGATATCACCACCGAAGACATGATTCCCAATGAGGCAATGGTGATTACCATCTCCAATCAGGGATACATCAAACGTACCTTGTTGGCAGAATACCGCACGCAGGGTAGAGGAGGAGTAGGTTCACGCGGGGCTGCTACAAAAGACGATGACTTTACTGAACATTTATTCATTGCTAATGCGCATAATTACCTTTTGATCTTTACCGACTCAGGAAAAGTTTTCTGGAAAAAGGCTTACGAAATTCCGGAAGGCAATAAGGTGTCGAAGGGCAGGGCGATTCAAAACTTATTGAACATTGAATCGGGCGATACGGTAAGGGCGGTTATTAATGTGAAGTCATTGGAAGATGAGGAGTACATCAATAATAACTATGTAATCCTTTGTACAGAGAAGGGCGTGATCAAGAAAACATCTTTGGAAGCTTACTCACGTCCCAGACAAGCCGGCATTAACGCTATAAGCATCAACGATGGCGACCGCTTACTAAACGCCTCTTTGACCAATGGCAGTAACCACATCATCATTGCCAAGGCAGAAGGTAAAGCCGTTCACTTCAGCGAAGCAGATGTGCGCCCTATGGGTCGCATGGCCACCGGGGTACGCGGGGTAACGCTTGACTCTGACAACGACAAGGTTATTGGCATGGTTTGCATTACCCGCGAAGATGCCAATCTTCTGGTAGTTTCTGAAAATGGCTATGGTAAGCGCTCTCCTGTCGATGATTATCGAATTACCCGCAGAGGGGGAGTAGGGGTAAAAACCATTAACGTAACCGATAAAACTGGCAAGCTTGTTGCAATTAAGGAAGTAGCAGACGATGATGAACTGATGATCATCAATCGTTCGGGCATCACCATCCGCATAAAAGTAGAAGAATTGCGCGTGATGGGACGTGCCACACAAGGCGTACGACTGATAAAATTAAATGATGATGATAGTATTTCATCCGTAGAGAAAATTCAGCGAGTAGAAGGTGAAAACGGAGAGGCTGCCGAAGGAGCAGGAGAACCAGAAGCCCCGACTACCGATGGAGAACCAACAGAAACCAATAACTAAATAGATTAAACTGTAAGCACAATGAAAAAAGCAATTCTGATTTTATTACTGGCCCCGGCTTTGGTCTTTGCACAGAAGCCTGTTAAGCCGAACCTGAATAAGGTCCTCAACTTCTGGAAGGAAGGAAAGTTGAAAGAAGCGAAAGAAATGATTGACCTGGCTGAGACAGATCCTAAACTGTCTTTAGACGGCAAGACTTTCTATTACAAAGGCCTTGTATACGCGGCTTTAGATACAACAGCTAATGAGGAGTATAAAGCATTGGCTACTGAGTCATTGACTACTGCTATGGCAGCTTTTGAAAAAGCAGATGGCATGAGCAAAGGTAAAGAGTACTTCGTTACTGATCAGACTGGTTTACCCTCATTGAAGTCTCAGCAAATGTTGATTTTGGCCAACTTCTACCTCAACCACGGAGCAACCCTTTATCAAGAAGAAGATTATGAGGCAGCTATCGCAGACTTTTTGAAAACACAAACAGTTATTCCCAACGATACCAATGCTTACTTCTATGGCGGTTATGCTTACTACCAGTTAGAAAAGTATGAGGATGCGGTGAATCAGTTCAAGACTTATCTTGATAAGGGTGGTAAATCACCTGATGCTTATTCTTTGATCATTAACACCTACAGCACTCAGTTAGAGAACAAAGAGGAGGCACTTAAGTGGACAGGCATGGCCAAAGAAAAGTATCCTAACAATTCGGATTTCCCTAAGGTAGAAATTGGTTTGATGATTGACCTTGATAAAATTGCCGATGCGAAAAAAGGTTTGGAGACAGCCATTGTAAAGGAACCAGGTAACAAGATTTTCCATTTCTATTTAGGCTATGTAAATTCTAAGCTGGAGAAGTGGGAAGAAGCCAAAGTTAACTATAACGAGGCCTTAAAGATAGATCCTTCTTATTTCGAAGCACAGTATTACCTCGCCCAGATTTATTTGATCGATGCTGAAAAAGTAAAGCGCGATATGAATAACTTGGGTATTACGAAGGAAGACCAGAAGAAGAAGCTTGATCTTGATAAATTATTGGTAGAGAAGTATAAAATCGCGCTTCCTTTTTGGGAAAAGGCTAACACCATGAAAATTGAAGATGCCAATTCACGTATCGAGGTATTGGATAAGCTGAGCATGATGTACTACTACTTAGGTGAAGATGCGAAGGCAGCTGCTATCGAAAAGAAGTTGAAGGAATTGGGTGTAGATAACTAATTAACACCTGACCTGTCTAAATGAAAGAGACTGCTCGCGAGAGACAGTCTCTTTTTATTTTATGTCATTAAATGTTTATGCTGCAGGCTAGGCAGTTTTTTTCTCCAGATAATCCCACACCAAAGAGCTGGCACCTAAAATAGAAGCCGCCTGGTTTTGCAGGCCAGAAGGAAGGATCTGGATCTTGCCTCTGAAGAGCGGCATCAGATTCGCTTCCATGTGATGGATAGTTGGTTTAAAGATCAGGTCACCTGCCAGCGATAATCCGCCAAATAAGAAAATGGCTTCAGGATCTGTGTGCACCGCTGTTTCGGCTAGCTTCATACCCAGTATTCTGCCTGAATATTCGAAGGCAGCTTTCGCCACTACATCACCTTTAAGGGCAGCATCAGTTATCATCTTTGTATCGAGCTTGTCGAAGCTGATCTCACGCAGCACGCTGTCTTCAAGGTGGTCGGCTAATAACTTATAGACAGTTCTTTTAATACCCGTTGCTGATACATAGGTTTCTAAACAACCACGCTTGCCGCAATTGCAGTAGCGTCCTGCGGGATTCACAGAAGTATGCCCCACCTCACCGGCAATACCATGCTTGCCATTAAGCAGTTGTCCGTTGCATACAAAGCCACTGCCCAAGCCGGTGCCTAGGGTAATCACGATAAAATCTTTCATGCCCTTGGCGGCACCAAATACCATTTCACCCACAGCGGCCGCGTTGGCATCGTTGGTAACAATGCAGGGTACATCAAACTCCTTCTTCACCATATCGGCCAATGGAATGATACCCTTCCAGGGCAAGTTGGTAGCATGCTCTATCGTGCCGTGGTAGTAATTACCATTGGCGGCTCCTACACCAATACCTAAAAGATGGGCGGGTCCCACTTCTTGCAAAGACTTACGAATGGCGATGGCCATATCCTGAAAGAAGGCATCGAATGAGTCATTGTGGGTCTTCGATGAGATGCTTCCCTGGGTCAATACATTGCCATCACGGTCTACCACACCAAACTTTGTATTGGTACCGCCAATATCTATACCTACGGTTACGTTTTTCATAATTAGATGGAAAGTATTTTAGCGATTCGGAGCGACTCTTTATCTATATCGTGGGTGTGGCTCATGATGGTGTCAAAACTGTTGTACACCATTTGGTGATTGCGTACACCCACCATTACGTCACTTTGCCCGTTGAGCACACCCTCTACTGCGGCTACTCCCATTTTACTGGCCAGCACCCGGTCGAAGTATGTAGGGGAGCCGCCTCTTTGTAAGTGGCCCAACACAGTAACTTTTATATCGAAGTAATCAGAACGCTCTGCCACCTTTCTGGCCAGTTCATTGGCGCCTCCGATTTTAGATCCTTCAGCTACTACAATTAAATTTGATTTTTTACTACTGCCTTCGCCTTCTGTTAATAAAGTCATAAGTTCTTCAAAGCTCATCGTCTCTTCAGGTATGATGACGGCAGCAGCCCCTCCGGCAATACCACTGTTTACAGCGATGTATCCGGAGTTACGGCCCATTACTTCAATGAAGAAAAGGCGGTTATGCGACAGGGCGGTATCGCGTATTTTGTCGATGGCTTCTACCGCAGTATTAGTGGCTGTATCATAGCCGATAGTATAATCCGTTCCTGCAAGGTCATTGTCGATGGTGCCAGGAATACAAACAGCGGGTATGCCATACTCTTGCGTCAGGTAATGGAGGCCGGTGAAACTACCATCACCCCCAATGGCCACCAGTGCATCGATTCCTTCTTTCTTTAAATTTTCGTAAGCCTTTTGTCTTCCTTCTTTGGTGCGAAACTCTTTACTGCGGGCTGTCTTCAAAATAGTGCCACCTCTTTGGATGATGTTGCCCACTGAGCGTGCACCCAGTTTTACAATATCGCCTTCAATCATGCCCTCATAGCCACGCATGATGCCCATCACCTCTTTCTGATAATAAATACCGGTGCGTACAACCGCGCGTATGGCTGCATTCATACCGGGAGCATCACCACCGGAAGTAAATACGCCTATGCGCTTGATGTTTGTATTTGTCATTATATGCTTATTAGAACCTGCCAAAAATACATTTTGCAATCTACTTTCCTAATTCTTTGTCTGGCCATCGAACTTCAATCGTTTGAAATGATTGATTAGTCCATTAGTAGAGCCATCATGTGTTGTTACCTCTCCGGTTTGTGTTAGCTCCGGTAATATTTTCTTCGCCAACACCTTGCCCAACTCTACGCCCCATTGATCGAAACTGAATACATTCCAGATGATGCCTTGTGTAAAAATTTTATGTTCGTACAAAGCAATTAACGCACCCAGTGTTTCAGGAGTAAGTTGTTTAACCAAAATAGTATTGGTGGGTTTATTTCCTTCGAATACACGGAAGGGCGCATGGAAGGCAATCATCTCAGGGCTCATGCCTTGTTGTTTCAGTTCGGCCTCAACCTCCTCTAATGTTTTTCCTTGCATTAACGCTTCTGGTTGTGCAAAGAAGTTAGACAAGAGTTTATCATGATGGTCGCCCACAGGATTGTGGCTGATGGCGGGTGCTATGAAATCACAGGGGATCAGTTTAGTGCCCTGGTGAATGAGTTGGTAAAAAGCATGCTGACCATTGGTGCCGGGCTCGCCCCATATAATTGGCCCTGTTTGATAGCCTACAGGCTCTCCGTTGCGATCTACCGATTTACCATTGCTTTCCATATTGCCTTGTTGGAAATAGGCAGCGAAGCGGTGCAGGTATTGATCGTAAGGCAAGATCGCTTCTGAAGCAGCACCAAAGAAGTTGTTATACCAAATGCCGATGAGCGCAAGCAGTACAGGAGCATTTTTTTCGAAAGGAGCCGTGCGGAAATGCTCATCCATTTCATGCGCCCCTTGTAAAATTTTTTGAAAGTTCGCGTAGCCGATGGTGCAGGCGATGCTGAGGCCGATAGAAGACCATAGCGAGTAGCGGCCACCTACCCAATCCCAAAACACAAACATGTTGGTAGGGTCAATACCAAACTTCACCACTTCTTTTTCGTTGGTAGATACCGCCACGAAATGTTTGGCTACTGCTGTGTTGTCTGTCACCTTCTTCAGAAACCAGGCGCGAGCCGTTTCGGCATTGGTCATGGTTTCTTGTGTGGTAAAAGTTTTAGAGGCAATGATGAAGAGTGTTGTCTCAGGATTTACTTTCTTCAACGTTTCAGCCATGTGTGTACCGTCAACGTTAGAAACAAAGTGAGGTGTAATGCCTTGCCAGTATGGCTTAAGTGCTTCGGTAACCATGAGCGGGCCTAGGTCAGAGCCACCAATGCCAATGTTGACAATATCTGTGATACGCTTGCCACTGTAACCAGTGTGTTGTCCGCTGATCAATCTACCGGAGAATTGTTCCATTTGCTGCAAAGCCTTATTGACCAAAGGCATCACATCAACTCCATCGACAAGGATGGGCGTGTTTTTGCGATTGCGCAAAGCCACATGCAGTACAGCACGGCCTTCGGTTTGGTTAATGGCCTTCCCATCGAACATATTATGCAAGGCACTGGGTAATTCACATTCGTTCGCCAGTTCAACAAGCAGCTGTATAGTTTCTTCAGTGATGATATTCTTGGAATAGTCCAGCAGTATTTCCTGAAAAGATAAGCTTAGCTTATTGAAGCGTTGAGGATCTTCTGCAAACAGCTCGCGCATGTGCGTGGCTTGCATCATTAAAAAATGCATTTCCAGTTTTCTCCAGGATTGTGTTTCCGTTGGGTTGATTGCAGGTAACATGGTTTTCAATTAATGGCGCAAAATAAACAGGAAAGATGCTGTTCTAACATCCGTTGCAGGAATAGTTACGCAAACGTTGGAAATGAGAAATGCCCTTGAGGGGCATTTCAAAGAAGTGATCCTAATGCCCTGGGGTCAATCTCCGAAGGAGATCCCCATACCTTTGGCTGCTTTGATCATATAACTGTTTTTGTTCACAAGGCTATTGCCCTGGGTAGCCTTTGCCAAGGGTACCGATACAATTTCATTGTTTCTAAACGCGACCATGTGACCAAATTTCTGTTCTAATGCCAGTTCAAAAGCCTTTACGCCATACAGCGTGGCCAACACCCGATCATAGGCCACAGGAATGCCACCGCGTTGGGTGTGGCCCAAAACAGTCTCTCTGATTTCAGCTTTACAACCTGCATCCTTTAATTGTTTGGCAAGCTGGTAAGCTACGCCCCCCAATCGAACATGTTCAGATCCTTTCTCGCCTTTTTGCGCTACAATGCTACCATCTTTTGGTTTAGCACCTTCGGCTATCACGATGTTGCAAAAACCTTTGCCATTTCTATAGCGCAGGGAAATGCGCTTAGCGAGTTTCTGAACATCATAGGGGATTTCAGGAATAAGGCAGATTTCAGCACCCCCGGCAATGGCGGTATGCAAGGCAATCCAGCCGGCATCACGACCCATCACTTCCATGATCATACAGCGATGATGACTCTCGGCCGTAGTGACAAGTCGATCAAAGCTATCGGTCGCAATTTGTACTGCTGTTTGAAAGCCAAAAGTTACATCGGTTGCGGCCAAATCATTATCGATGGTTTTAGGAACACCAATAATAGGGATGCCTTTATCGAATAGTGCTTTGGATATTTTTTGTGAGCCATCACCACCAATATTCACAACAGCATCAAAGTTCAACGCTTTTAATTTCTTCACCAACTCGTCCGAACGGTCTTCAAATTTCACTGTACCGTCTGCCTGTGTAACCGGAAAATTAATGGGATTTGCTTTGTTGGTTGTTTTAAGGATGGTGCCTCCTTTGATGTGAATGCCTGCCGTTTTTTTACTGGTAAGCTTAATAATTTCCTGAGGTTCGTTGAGCACACCATTAAAGGCTTCTATGCTGCCATAAATCTCCCAATCTTTTTCTTTGCGGGCACGTTTGGCTATGCCGCGAATGACAGCATTAAGCCCTGGGCAATCACCACCACCGGTGAGGATAAGAATTTTTTTCATAACACTAAAAATAAGCAAGAAATGTTTAGGATCAATTCTGTTGGCTTATTGAGGAAAGCGCTACCAATCAGAAAGCGAATGCGCTATGCTTCATCTTGAGCGGCTGCCCTTCTCAGTCGGTCATTGATGGCACGCCCCAAACCCTCGTCAGGTACCAGGTCGGTGAGAATGGTCGATACGGGCATTTTATCGAGTGATCGCAAAGCCTGGAACAGATTCTTAGCGGCTTCTGTCAAATTACCTTGAGGGGATAAGATGAATTGGTGATGGACATGATAATCCTGTTGAAAAGAGAGCACTCCAACAGCATCATTACTGACGCCAGCCAAAGCTGCCTTGATGTTCCCAATGATTACGCGCTTCTTTGGCGCATAATGACTTTTCAGTTGACCGGGAGCCTGAGGGTTAGAAGAGGAATGCAGCATGATGCTGACGCTGCCAATCACGCGTTCAATTTCCTCAACACTTAATCCACCGAGTCGAAAAATGGTTGCTTTGTCTTCTACGAAACCGACAATAGTGGATTCAATACCTACTGTGCAGGGGCCTCCATCGAGTATGTAAGCGACTTTGTCCCCTAACTGTTCATTTACATGTTCTGGTGTGGTAGGACTTACATAGCCAAAGGGATTGGCACTGGGGGCGGCCAGTGGAAAGGTGAGTTCACTTAACAAATGTTGCGTTAGGGGATGATGGGGGCAACGTATGCCAACAGTATCCAATCCTGATGTAACAATATCAGGAATGATTTCTTTTTTCTTAAACAAAATGGTAAGGGGCCCTGGCCAAAAATGCGTGGCAAGTGCCAAGGCTTTCATTGGCAGGTTGTCGGCATACCGCGGCACTGCCTGTAAGTCGGGTACATGGACAATGAGCGGATCAAAAGAAGGTCGGTTTTTTGCTTCGAAGATACGGGCCACCGCATCGGCATTCGTAGCATTTGCAGCTAAGCCATAGACTGTTTCAGTCGGTATGGCTACCAGCTTACCTTTTTTTAATAATGCTTTTGCCTTCTCTATGTCTTTTCCAATTTCGGCCATGTGCAAAGGTAAAGATTCGAGGCGATAGCGCTGCGACTCTTTTACTCAATCCTGCCCTTCATATAATGTTCGGGCAATAGAAAACCTGTGTTTTCTCCACACCAAAAGATATTCATGATGTAGTAGCGGTCTTGCGTTTTGAGTAATTGTATGCTGTTAATGCCTCTGTTCGTTACAGGGCCATCCTTACTTTCCCTGGTTTCGTAGGTACTGAAAACATGAACTATGGTGCCATAGGCATCGGTGAGGCGGTTGAGCTCTCTTTCATAAAAACCTGTGGCGATGCGCGACTCAAACATCTTTGTGTAATCAGCGGGTGATAGGGGAGCATAGCTTATTTTGCCTTCCTGATTTTTAGAAGTGGGAATCAGTTTGGCATCGGGCGTGAACAAATTTTTAAAGCGATTCCAGTCGCGCTGTACGCCCGCTTCACCTGAAATCACCTCGTAAAGGGCTTTGATGATGGCATCGGTCGATTGTACATCTTTACTGTAGTCTGCCTGCTGGGCCTGAGTAGATTGTCCTATCAACAGGATAAAGCAAAAGCTTATCAAACATTTCATAGTTAAATATTTTCGGAATGTAGCCATTAGCCCTGACTCTTAAAACAGGGGGGGCGGTTTATGGGGCATGATGATTTATGTAACTTGCCTGCGCTATGGCATCTTTCCAGTTTTCTATCATTGTTCCTGTATACAACCGGCCTGAAGAAGCGGACGAGTTGTTGCGTAGTTTAACACTACAAACTTTTAAAGATTTTGAAGTGGTGATCGTGGAAGATGGCTCTACCAGAACCTGCCGACACCTGGTGGATACTTATGCTTCATTATTCTCTATTCAGTATTTATTCAAGCCTAATTCCGGTCCCGGTCCGAGCCGGAATCAGGGTTTCGCATTGGCCAAAGGTGCTTACTTCGTAGTATTTGATTCTGATTGCATCATCCCACCCGATTACCTTCAGATAGTGAATCAAGCTATTCAACAAGAACATTGGGATGCATGGGGAGGCCCTGATAAAGCCCATGATGATTTTACGCTAATTCAAAAAGCGATGGGCTATACGATGGCTTCTTTTTTAACCACAGGAGGTATCAGAGGAGGCAAGCAACAGTTGGGTTCTTTTCAACCTCGTAGCTTCAACATGGGACTCTCGCGCAAGGCTTTTGAACTTACAAGTGGTTTTAAATTCGATCGCTTCGCTGAAGATATTGAACTCAGTATTCGCCTGAAAGCGGCAGGACTTAAAGTCGGACTTATTCCGGAAGCTTTTGTGTATCATAAAAGACGCACCAATTTCCATCAGTTTTTTAAGCAGGTATTTAACTTTGGAAAGGGAAGAGTACTTGTTGGAAAAAAATATCCTCATGAGATAAAGCTTACACACTGGATACCGGCTCTTTTTACGCTGGGGCTTGGTGTCTGGTTGCTCACCGCTTTGTTGTTCCCTATGCTTTTCAAAGTGGGTCTATTAGGTATAGGCTTTTATTTATGTGCCATTTTACTGCACGGCATTTTTACCTATGAAAGTATTGCTGTAGGGCTATTGGCTGTGCCTGCAGCCTTGATTCAATTGACAGGCTACGGGCTTGGTTTTTTGTCAGAGAAGTTAAAATAGTACATAATATTTAATCGAAAAAATTAACCCTATTAAGGGTTTTTAAAAATTTTCACTAAAATTACATCTACTTTAACCTAAACCTTACATGGGAAAATTATTGACTTTAGCTTCCCTGCTATTCTTTTGCACCTTGGCGAATGCTCAAAATAATCAAGAACTGTCTGCAGGCTACTATACCGTTGTAGGCGCCTTTGATAAATCCAAAGAGGATTTCGCCAAGCGCTTTGTGCAAGTACTCAATCAAAAGGGACTTCAGGCCCAGTATGGCTATAATTCATCTCGTGCATTGCATTTCGTGTATGTTCAAAACCATCCCGACTTAAAATCGGCATTGGAGTACCTGTACAAGTTCAGGGAATCAAGTGAATACAAAGATGCCTGGATACGTGTGGTGCCAGGGGTCATTGGTCAAAAAGGAGAAGAAGCCAGACCAGTCATGCCAGCAGAAGTAGTTGCCCCCGTAGAAGAGAGTAAGTCAATAGCCAAAGCAGCCACTCCAGTAAAAGGAAGTGAGCCTGAAGTTAAAAAGCAAGAAGAAGTGAAACTTGCAGAGGCACCAGTTGTAGTAACCGAGACACCAAAAGAAGTAACAGCAGATTATGAAGGGCCTGAAGAAAAAATCATTCAGGTGTACCCGATGAATTTGGGTAATTCAGACATCTTCTTGAGTTTATTCAATGCTTCCAATAACCGCATCATCGATGGTGAGGTGCAGGTAATAGACACAGACAGAGGTCGCCTGCTGAAGACCGTAAAAGGCAACGAATACCTCACTTTTCCTGATCCTAAGAATAATACTGGCAAGATTACCTTGATATGCGATGTTTTTGGTTACAGAAAATTGCAGCACGAGATAAACTACGCAAACCCCGCAGCAGATACTGTTTTGCCCTATGTAGATATGATGGGGCTGAGCTTTGTCGTAAATTTTGATTTAGTGCGTTATCGCAAAGGAGATCTTCAAACACTGTCACATGTTTACTTCTTTAACGATGCAGCCGTTATGATTCCGGAGTCGCGCTATGAAGTGAATCAGTTACTGCAAATGATGACTGAAAGCCCACAAATGAAAATTCGTTTGCATGGGCATACGAATGGTCACTACCATGGTAAAATCATTAAGATGGGCCCTGAGAAAAATTTCTTTTCAGTAGGCAAGGATGCTGTAAGTACTGTGGGTTCTGCAAAAGATTTGTCTTTTGAAAGAGCGGAAATCATTAAAGAATACCTGATTGCCAATGGCATTGCCGAAAACAGAATTGAGGTGAAAGGTTGGGGAGGAAAGAAGCCCTTGTTTGATAAGCACAGTGCCAATGCCCGCAAGAATGTAAGGGTGGAAGTAGAAGTAATTGCTGATTAATAAAATTGACCATGTCCTTAAGAAGGACCCTCTGGAAAGCCTGTGTTGAGCAATCGACCAGGCTTTTTCATTCTAATCATTTTAAAAATGTAACTTAGGTATATGCAAGTGCCACCCAAATCTGCCAGTCATTACCTTTACCTGTTTTTATCATTAGGTTTTGGTATTGCCTGGTCTTTCTTGTGGGCAGTAGACACAACGCTCGCTTATGCGTTGTTTGGGGCTGCCAGTTTTTTTCTGGTGCTCTTTTTCTACAAGCGTTTCGCCCTGCACGATGAACACAGTGGTAAGTATGATAAAGGTTCGGGTACACAAACCATTCAGCGAGGTTCTTTCAATAAGCAGTCAGGTGCAGAAAGACCTGATCAAACACCGATAAAACCTGTGGCAGCTAACGTAGAAGCCATCAAAAGTATGATCATCGTTATTTCGGTTGTTGTGTTTATGGTGTTGGGCGGAGGTTTCATTTATTTCATTTGGAATTCAGTCAAAGCAGCCGATTTAGCGCTTCAGCCTTATGATGCCTTTAGCAAGGCTGAGGAATTCTATGGAGGGGAGCAATATGATTCGGCCAGCTATTACTATAAGTATGCTACCACGCATGATCGCTACATGATAGAAGCGTGGCTGGGCAGAGGTAATACGCATTACATGCAAAACAATTATGACTCTGCGCTTTGGTATTATGAAAAAGCATCAGACATTGATAATACTTCTTTTCAACCCAAATACAACATCGCCTGGTGGCACTACACCCAGAAACAATATCAGACATCTATAGACAAACTGAATGTATTGCAGCAAGAGGTACCTGAAAATACAGAGGTGCTTCAATTGCTGGGTGATAACTATTATGAGATGAATGAGTATGAGCCAGCCTTGCAATGGTATGAGCAAGCGTACAACCTGGGGGCCAGAAGCCGCTGGCTTTGCCATGTGATGGCATACTTATATGATAAAAAGCAAGAGACAGGCAGGGCCATTACCTTATACGAGGAGACGCTGACTTATGATGATGCATTGGCAGATGTACATGCACGCCTGGGTGAACTTTTGCCGGGCCCCGAAGGAGAAAGCCACAGAGTGAAGGCAGCAAGCTTACAGCAAGCACAAAAAAATTAGTCTCAGGTGCCTTTGACTAACGCACCCCGCTTACCAAGTTCTATCACCGCTACATCTTTAATCTCTTTTTTTTCAAGTGCGAAGCGCATGATCGTTTTCATATGGTGGAAACCATGATTACCAGCTGCCCCCGGATTGATGTATAACATGTTATGGTATTTTGGATCGCGCATCACCCGTAAGATGTGTGAATGTCCACAAATAAAAATATCGGGAACCTCTTCCTTGAGTCTCTTTTTGATACGCGGATTATAGTGAGGAGGTGCTCCCCCAATGTGCGTTAGCCAAACGGTTAAACCTTCACAGGTAAACCAATAATCTTCGGGAAGTGTACGCTGAAGAAGCGTAGAATCGATATTACCGAAAACGCTCTTGACTGGTTTAAAAGATTGTAATGCTTCCAGTAATTCAGTGCTGCCAATGTCACCGGCATGCCAGATCTCATCACAGTCTTTGAAGTGTTCAAAAACGGATGCTTCTAAATGCCCATGTGTATCTGAGATCAGTCCAATTTTCATTTAACCATTTGAATAGGCTTTATGCCTATGGTAACCTTTTAACAAATTTTAAGAAGGATGCTTGCAACCTTCTTGCCATTCAAGAGTATATGAGAACAAACCAACCAACATGAACCCCTTTTTTCTCAGCCTCCTGTGCTTTTTGTTGGCAATTAGCGCCATTGCGCGTGAAAAACAAAACTTTCAGGCACAGCGCATTCAGGAAGCCCCTAAGGTAGACGGAGATTTGTCTGATCCTGCATGGTCGAAGAAAAGTACTGAACGTATACAATTTCATCAATTTGCTCCCAGCAATGGCACTCCCTCCAACTTTTATACTTCAGTAGAAATTCTTTACACTGATCAGGCCATTTATGTGGGCGCTCGTCTATATGATCCGGAACCTGATAAAATTTTAAAAGAGTTTGGTAAACGCGATGATTTTAACCGCAATGCAGATTGGTTTGGTTTTATGGTCGATCCTTACAATTCAGGCATTAATGCTTTTTCATTTTTTGTATCGGCAGCCGGTGTGCAAGGCGATTATTATGTAACCGTAGATGACTTTGATGAGAATTGGGATGCTGTTTGGAACAGTGCGGTGAAGATTGATGAGCATGGTTGGACGATTGAGTTTTCCATTCCTTATTTTGCTTTACGCTTTCCAAAACAAGAAGTACAAACGTGGGGACTTAACTTTTACAGAAATGTGAAGCGCAAGCAGGAAGAATCTTATTGGAACCATGTCGATAATGGCGTAACGGGTATCGTCAATCAACAGGGCATCTTGCATGGTTTGGAAAATATTGAACCACCCCTGCGCTTATCCTTTTCTCCTTACATCTCCACCATTTACTCACACGATGGCTTTGCTGGTAAGGGTAAACTTACCATGGCAGGAGGAATGGATTTGAAGTATGGTATCAATGAGAGTTATACTCTCGACATGAGTTTAATTCCGGATTTTAGTCAGGTACAGTCTGATAATATTGTTTACAACATTTCACCCTTCGAAGTACGCTTTAACGAGAACAGGCAGTTTTTTACAGAAGGCACAGATATCTTTAACAAGAGTGGGTTGTTTTATTCCAGGCGAATCGGGCAAAGTTTTGGTTCAGTTGCATATGATGATAACACAGAGGAGGTAATAGCCAGTCCAACTGCTGCTAACCTTTTAAATGCCACCAAAATTTCTGGAAGAAATAAAAAGGGACTTGGCCTGGGCTTTTTCAATGCGGTTACTAATAAGTCTTATGCGAAGATACGTAACCTGACTACTGGTGAAACCAGAGAGGTGTTGGTAGATCCGTTGACTAACTTCAATGTTTTTGTTGTCGATCAAAACCTGAAGAATAATTCTAATATCAATTTCACCAATACCAATGTTATCCGGGCCGATAGCGGCAGAGATGCCAATACCTCCGGACTCAATGCAGTGATCCGCGATAAAACAAATACCTACCAGGTTACTTCTTTTGCGGCTGTTTCGAATGTTATCACCAAGTCGGCAGAGGGGTACAAAGCAAGCAGTGGTTATAAGTATTTTGTAGAGCTTGCCAGGATTAGTGGCAAATGGCAATATGGTTTGATGCGCAATGTTGAAAGTGATGATTATAATCCAAATGACTTGGGATATTTACAAGTACCTAATGAAGTTTCTCATTTTGCTTATCTACGGTATAGCATATTGAAACCGGTGGGAATTATCAACTTCATGAATACATCCCTGAATGTATCCCACCAGAGTTTATACAATCCTTTTGAGTTTACGTCCTTTCGCAATAGCATCAATTCGTACACACAGTTTAAAAACTTTTGGGGAGCCGGCTTTAATGTAGGGGTAGTGCCTGTGCAAGGTTATGATTATTTTGAAGCACGTACAACCGGCAGGTATTTCGTACAGCCAAGTAGTTATAACTACAATTTTTTTATTGAGAGTGATAACCGAAAGGCTTTAGCGGGCAATGGTTATGCCGGTCGTTGGTATCGCTCAGCCTGGGATCAATCCTTTAATTGGTGGGGCTATAACTTAAGATACAGGGCCAATAATAAATTATCGTTCGACCTTGAAGTAAATTACGATCGTGGCGACAGCAGGGGCTATGTACTGGGGCAACCAGATGTGGGTTATATACTTTTTGGCGAGCGGGATCTGTCTACCACTATTAATGTTTTAGGATTTAATTACACCTTTAACACAAAAATGGGTATACGTTTGCGTGTGCGTCATTATTGGAGCAAGCTGCGCTACACACAATTTTTTGAGCTAACGGACAAGGGGAGTCTGAGTCCTAGTTCCTATACAGGGCTTGAAAACGGTTTACCGCAGCATGATGCTAACTTCAATGCTTTGAATGTTGATATGGTGTACTTCTGGCAAATTGCTCCTGGTTCCTTTGTGAATATTGTATGGAAGGACGCTATACAAGGGGATACAGAAGACACCTCACTTACCTATTTCAATAATTTGGAGAACGTTTCACGCCAGCCTCAAATCAACAGTCTCTCCATCAGGCTTACCTATTTCCTTGATTACCTCACTGTAAAGAATGGCTTAGGGATCGGCAAGGGAGGCTAGCTAACAGGAAACCTCGCTTAAAGCGCTATTAGGGTCAATTTGTCGATTGTTGATTTCATTCAACGATCAAAATGACGAATTGGCCTTGTACTTGGAGGAATGGCAGTATAGAGGCTTACCTTACACATTAATATCCAGCTGCCATGAAAACCTTAATCCTGCTTTTAACACTTTCCACTTTCTTTGTTCAGGCCCAAGATGCCGAAACATTAACACAGCGCTTCAACAAGATTAAAGATAATTCTCAAACCTTCAAGGATTATAAAGTGATTAAGCAGGTTACCCTTGAAAGCTTTTGGAAGTCAGTGGAAGATACCTTGTCTAAGCAGAGAAATTTGATCCAAACGAATACCGCAGAGATAAAAGCCTTCAAACAAAAAATGGATTTGTTAAAACAAGAAATTGAGGCAAGAGAAAGCGCAGTGGCTGAAATAGAATTTGACAGCACGCATATTACGGTGCTGGGTATTTCATTTCACAAAGCTGTATTTATCAGTATCTTTTTTATCGTTATAGGTGCTTTAACTGTTTTATTTGTTTTGTCTTTCACCAGATCTCAATTGTTGTATCGCTCTATCAAAGAAAAGGCAGCTGATATGCTGGTGTTGAATAGCGAGTTTGAAGAGTACAAGCATCGTGCAGTAGAGAAGCAGATGAAGCTATCCAGAGAATTACAGGATGAAAGAAACAGATTGGCTGAGCTAAAGTTGAGTCGTTAACTTTTCAATGGAAATTCAACTTGAAAGGTAGACCCTTTCCCCACCTGGCTATGCACAGTAATATTTCCTTTTAATAACTCAACTAATTCTTTGACAATAGATAAGCCTAGTCCGGAAGAACTTTCTCCCCCGGTGGGTCGGGTCGACAACTTTTGAAACTTACCAAATAGTTTTGGAAGTTCTTCTGGTTTAATACCGGGTCCTGTATCACTCACCGTGAATATTACTTTGTTGTCAGTAGCGGTAATAAGCAGCTCAACCTCCGCTTGTTCTGAGGAGAATTTAATGGCATTCGAAATCAAATTTTCTAAAATCCTATTCACTGCTTCATCATCTGACACAAAGAGCAGGCCAGAACTTTTATTCAGTATTTTGAAGTGTATGCCTTTATGAGCAGCTCGCTCTTGAAAGAGCGATTGTTGCTTACTTGCAATAGTGTCTACTGAGCACGTTTCGTGGAGGACTATGTTTCTGCCCTGCTCAATCTTATTAATATCTAGTAAGTTATTAATCAGGTTTTGCATATTATGGCAGGAGCGTTCAATCATGCCAACATACTCTTGCTGAGGTTGATTAAGCGTATTTTCTGCTTTAAGAAGACTGAGCAATGCCAGTATGCTGTTGAGTGGGCTCTTAAGATCGTGGGCGGCCACTCCCAGGAAATGATCTTTTTCAACATTTAATTGTATGAGGGCGTCATTGGCCTGAATGAGTTTTAGCTCCAGATCTTTTCTTCTGGAGATATCAAACAGGGTTGACCTGCTCATCAAATAATTACCCTCACTATCCTTCAGTGCTGTGGAACTTAGTACAATCGGAAATATGCTGCCATCTTTTCTCTTTAAATCAAACTCTACGTTGGTAATACTTCCCGATTTTTTAAAACCAGGATAGAGTTTTAGGAATAGATTTTTAGACGCTTCAGTCAGCAGATCAATAAAGTTCATCTTGTCAATTACCTCTTCGGCAGTGTACCCTAGCCATTGAAGTTCTGTGCGGTTCATGCGGATGATGTTACCCTCACTATCCAGTGAGTGATATCCGCAAGGAGCATTATTGTATAAATCACTAACCTCTTTGAGTGCATCCTCTGTTTTTTGATTTCTCAGTTGCAAAGATTCGTAGAAAGATTGAATCTCTTCTACGCTTTGCTGTAACTGGGCATTCAGCTCACTTACAGTGATATTCTTTCTGTCCAGTTCTTGTGTCCTCTCTTTTACCCTTAGCTCCAGCTGTGCATTCGTTTGATTGAGTGTTTTAATGAGTTTGGTGTTTTGCTTTTGTTTTTCATGAATAGTTACATAAGCAAAGACCAATGTTAATCCAATTAAAATAAAACTTAAATAGCGAATCTTATTTTGCGTGTCGAGTGTTTGATTCAGTGCTGTTAGTCTTTCCTCAAGCAATTTTTCTTCATATTGATTAAAAGAGTCAAGGGCTTTTAGCAGGTTGTTAACAGAGAGAGCCTGCTGACGTTCATAGGAATAGCTAACGGCCTTTTCATTGCCTTGCTGGTAGGCAAGGGTCGCAACAATGCCCAGTTGTTCGATTTTATATTGTACATATGGTACAATGGAGTCATTGACCAGTTTTGTTTGATGAGGTTCGTTAATGCTAAGTTTTTCTAAATAGTTTAGCAGCGAGTCATGGTGTAACTGAGCTTTTTCATAGGCAATTAAAAATGATGAATCCCGGGTGAGCATAAAGCCCCTTACACCAGATTCGGCTTGGGTGATCAAAGAAAGAATTTCTTCTTTGGTCTGCAGTACTGCATAAGAGTGCAGAACCAAGTCAACTCGCTTACGACTTTCTATAACAGCAAAATAGGTAAGAATTCCCGACAGGAGGGTTAAGGCAATGGAAACAATCAACAGGGCCTTAATTCGGTCTGCTCGCATGGAAGATGGGCTCTTAATCAGCCTAAAGTACAAAAAAGAAGGATACTCGGTTAAAGTTTAATCCTTAGTTGTTTTTAGCTCCATCATCAACCCAACAACTGATCTTTTTGATCTGGTCCTCACTCAACGGAGTGCGCCCGGCAGGCGGCATGCTTTTATTGCCCGTTCTTGTTTTAATGCTTTCGCGATTAGCCTGCACGTTAGCTAATGTAGTAAGGTTGGGTGCCTGACTTCCATTATGGCATCCACTCACATTACAGTTGGTAGTAATAATATTCTGTACTTCTGCCGACCAGCTAATACCTGTATCTCCCCGGGTAACAGTGGCATTAAAAGAAAACACACAGCCATTACTATCTTTTACTTGTAAAGTATAAGTGCCTGCATTAAGGTTATTAAAAACATTGCTGCTTATAAAATTAGCATTGCCGATCTTATAGGTGTAAGGTGCTTTGCCTCCGTTGGCACTGATGGTAATGGAGCCATTATCATTCAAACAACTGTTGTCAAGTGCAGTAACGCTAGTCGCAGTAAGGTCGGAAGAAGGACTAATGATTTCAGGTGAAGGATTTAAGGTTAAGATGCATTCATTGGCATCTTTGACTTGTATGGTGTATCGGCCAGTGGCCAGATTTTGAAAAACATTTTGTGCCGTGAAAGCTCCTCCGTTTAAACTGTACAGGTACGGAGGTTTTCCGCCCGTAGCGCTAACCCTGATACTTCCATCGAGGGCTGTACAGCTACTCACATTGGTAGTATTGTCAAGTATAATCGCAAGCGTACTGGCGCTGCAATCGAAAGGAGTATCTATATCTTCGGAGCTGCAACCTATGAGACTTATCAATAGGCAGCTAATCAAGATTTTTTGCATAGTGTTATTTTTAAACTTAACAAGATAGGTAGTAATTTGTTTGCAGTTAAGAACAAACATTAATTTTTAAAAGATGAACCGTACCGACAGACTGACCGGATTTTGATTCATCTGTAATCAAAAAGGGTAGCGAAAGCAGAAGAAATAGCCCATCGCTTCATTATCATTTTGCGAACCGTAAACTGGAATCTCTTATTACAGCATTGTCAGGCCCCTCATTGCCTGGTGTCGCTAACACCAGGGCTGCTACGGTCTAGAGGCCTGAAAAATTTAAAATCATATTGGTGGGCATTCCAGAAGATTGGGCTGCCCCTTACAATTGAGTAAGGATCAATCAGTGCTAAGCCAAAGGTTTCTTGACTGTGGGTTAGAATTGTTATAGACATTTGAATTTAATGTTCCCTTCCAACAACGCATGTATTGAGACAACACAGAAAAGAAGGATTGATTTCTGGTTTGCCTAAAAGGGAATAGCACTACTTTTGTGTATGGATTTGGAGGAAAAAGTAAACGCTGTCAATGCAGTGTTTCAGAAGTTAGATCAGGAAATTGCCGATTTTCAGCAATCAACAAAGCTTCATTGTAAGTTTGGTTGTGGTAAGTGTTGTTACAAAGCAGACATTGAAGCCAGTGCATTAGAGTTTCTTCCTTTCGCATTAGACCTCTATAGAAAGGATAAATCTTTCGAGTGGCTTGACCGCCTGAAACAAACGCCATCTTCTATTTGTCTTATTCTTAATCCGACCCAGAGCGGAGCAGGTTTATGCTCTGAGTATCCTCATAGAGGCTTGATATGCCGATTGTTTGGATATTCTGCCCGAACGAATAAGTATGGTCAAAAAGAATACGTTACCTGCCAAATTATTAAGACAGAACAGACTGAGCAATATGAGACAGCTGCTAAGGCTGTCAGTGCCGGAGGTGCTATTCCGGTAATGAATCAGTATTACATGCAGCTACATGCCATCGATATGGAGCTGACCAGAGATTTTTATCCTATTAACGAAGCCATTAAGCGAGCCATTGAATATGTACTGGCTTACTATGCTTATCGCGAAAATTAGATCACACTCAACACCCGTTCTATCAAGACCTTGCCTACTTTAGATAAATCTCCAACAGGAATTTTGGGTAGGGGTATTTCGGCCGTCAATGATGCCTTACCAGAAAGCAGTAAGAAAGCAAGCACCATGGCTACCAGAATGCCAGCCAATAGTATTATGTTTTTTAATGGTAAACTTTCTTTCATGTATCAATACCTTGCGAACGTTGTGCCAAAGCATTTTTCTGTGTTTTTGAGCTGTTTTGGCTATTTTGATGTTCATTTCTGAACAATTGTTAAGCAAAACGTACATGATATAGCAACTCATGACTAGAGGGTTACAGACACCAGCCGTGTCGGATAGAGGCATAACGAACTTTCTTTCTGCTTATCTTTGTTTGAAGAATTAAATGGTTTTTATGAAAAGGCTTTTATTGGGAACTCTTGTTGCGCTTTCGCTGACCTTGGTAACAGGTTTCAAAGTTTCAGAAGGTCCCGTGCAGTGGCTAACCTTCGAGCAGGCAGTAGAGCTTTCCAAGAAAGAAAAGCGACCGGTATTTATAGATGTGTATACTGATTGGTGCGGTTGGTGCAAGGTAATGGATAAGAATACGTTTAGTGAACCACAAGTAGCAAAACTGCTCAACGAAAAATTCTATGCTGTTAAATTTGATGCTGAGCAAAAAGAGGATGTAGTTTTTGCAGGTACTACTTTTAAATTTGTCCCAAGTGGCTCCAAAGGATATCATCAGCTAGCCGCTGCATTGCTTAATAACCAAATGAGTTACCCAACGGTCGTTTTTTTGGCTGAAGATTTCAGTATGATCCAACCTTTGCCTGGCTATCGCAAAGCAGATGAGTTTCATAAGATTGCTCAGTTTATTGGTGAAGGGCATTATAAAAGCATGAAGTGGAATGAGTGGGAGGCTAAGTATAAATCTCCGTATGCTTCCAAATAATGTGAGCAATAAAAAAGGATCGAGAAGTCGATCCTTTTTTATTGCTCAAAATCTTTTCAACTATTGAAGCCCTATCATCATAAAGGCACCCCAGTAGATAGGTTCAGGATATTCATCGCGCAGTTCTTTTTTGGCATCTGTAAAACTGTCGCGAATATTGCCGCTGTTAAGCCACTTCAAATAAAATTTCAAGAATAATTTCTGCGTAGCGTCATCATCTACTTTAAACATACTCATAATTAATACTTTGGCACCAGCTACCAGGAATGCGCGCTGCAATCCATAAACCCCTTCACCGGCTTGTAAATCACCTAAGCCAGTTTCGCATGCACTGAGTACAACTAAGTCTGTTTTATCGAAGTTGAGGTTCATGGCTTCGTAGGCAGTTAATATCCCATTCTCCATGTTGTAATTGAAATCAGTTTTTTCGAGTAGATCGCCCGCCCCAGTTAACAGCAAACCTGTGCGCATCAATGGATTTTGCGTCAGCAGTGCTTCGTTGCCCTCCATTTCTTTTTCAAGACTAATGGCTTGACTAGGTTTATACAGGCCATGAGTGGCGATATGGAATATTTTAGGATTATTTAACACCTTGATGTTTTCTTCCAGTGCCTTTTCTTCCACAAACTGATTGGTGACCCACCCATTTTGTTTGAATAACAATTGCAGTTGGCTCACCTCTTTTTCTGTACCCGGTAAGGGTAGGATGGAGGCATTGTCTGTACTAGCCAGGTAGAAAGTTGGGTTGCCAAACATGGAGGCAATGTTTTCTGAGCCTCTTGATTTTGTTTTTATTTTATTGAGATAGATATCTTTGGTGTTGCTGACTAATACGATATTAGAATTATCCAATACATAGCGGCCATCCGGTGTGGGGATTGATTCCAGGTTGATCTGATTGTAGATTCCGTCTGCTGATAAGTATACGGTAGACACCAATCCTATTTCTTTTTGCAGGGGTTCCCAGAAAATCTTGTAAGAATAAGCATCAGGGATTTTACCAATAATGGCATTGCGATAATATTTGAAGTAGCGTGACTCCATATTCTTACCATCAGCAAAAAGTACCGCTTTAGGTGTTTTGTAGTCTGTCTTTACGTACAAAGCAGCATAGATAACAGAATCAGTGAGAACATGGTCAAAGTAACGATAACGAACCATTTCAATGGCGACTTCTGTGGCATCCAGGGATTTTCGAACATTATCAAAAGTGGTGTTATTTACTTCAAAGCCCTGGCCAAAAACTTCTGCTCTTAGACTCAACTCTTTTTCAATAGATTCTACTTCTTTTTCAAGCAGATAGCGGTCAATGTTATTTTCAATTAATTGCTCCTGGCTCATGCTTAAGGCCAGCGTGAGTGTTTCCTTCTTTTGAAGCCATGCATTGTATTGTCCTTTCAGTACTTCGTCAGTACTACTAAGAATGCGTTGCCTGATTTTGATAGAAGAGCTGAGTAACAAAGCTTTGGTAATCAGTTGATAGTTGTAAACTTTACCAGTTAAATCTTTGAAGTCGTCCAGCTGGCTAAAAGCTAAAGTATTGTAAAACTCAAAGTCTCCTTTGATGGTATTCCAGTATTTGGCTTTTTCACGCTCGCTCAGGGCAGGGAAATATTCACGAATAAAGCCCTCATAATTGTCGAGGGATTCCTCAATGTACTTCTTAGCCTTTTTAAAATCCTTTTCCATGTAGTAAACCTTCGCCAATTTTGACTGGATTTTTACATACTCCGGATGTGAAACACTAAAGAACTTTGCATACAAATCTTTTGACTTTGTATAAAACTCTTCCGCTTTGCTATAATTTTTTTGTTGGTAGTAGACATCGCCAGTCAAGGTGAATATGCTCGCCAGATTTATATTATTTTTTCTACCGGCTTTTAGTCGCCAGATGTTTTCGGCTACTGTCAATGAATTAAAGGCTATGTCATATTTCTTTTCAGAAATGTAAAGCGCAGCCACATTCTTTAAGATTTCTGCGTACTGTGGATTTTCTTTACCAAGTTTTTGAGCAATCATGTCACGGCTCTCCAGCATTAGTTTTTCAACTTCTTTACGGTTGTCACCATTGTGGAATTTAATGAGCGCTAATTGTGAAATTGATTTGGCCGTTTCAATATGGTCACGACCGAATTGCTTTTCCTGACTTACTAATGCCTTTCTGATTTCTTCTTCTGCTTTTTCAAAATCGCCAAGCGTATAGTATAAGTCGCTCAGTAACTTTTGGGTAGGGGCTGTTTTAGTAGATGTTTCTCCATAGTATCGAGCCGCTAATTCGTTGGCTTGCTTAGCAATCTTTTCAGTTTCTGTGTATTCTCCTCTTAACAGCAGAATTTTTCCTTTGTTGGTGAGTGGCTCTATCAAGCGATAGGTTGTAGCACCGTACAGTTTTTGATATTCAGCTATCAACTTATTTAATATAATGTCGGTTTGTGAATACTTGCCAAGCTGTATAAAAAGCGCTGATAGTTCTTCGGCTGTAGCTAGTTCATTCCCAAAAGCAACATCAGATTTAATGATCATTTTTACCGTCCTATCAAGGTTCGCTTGTGCTTCATCAAACATACCTTTAATACCATATAGTTTAGCCTGTGTTTCAAGGGCATGAACGAACTGTTCTAACCTGTTTTCATCCTTTCTATACTTCTCAAAAATGTCAATCGATTTCTGAATATTTTTTTCTGCCTTTTCGTATAAGCCTAACTTTAATTGAAGCATTGCAATTTTATCAAGCTGATGAGCATAGTCGGGATCTTCATTGCTGAACTTACTATAAGCCATGTCGGAAGATTTGTCTAATATTTTACTGGCGGCCGTATAGAGATCGTTAAACTCATAGAGTGTAGCCAGGTTATTTAGTATTTCAAGGTGGTCTTTATGCCAGGCACCAATTTCGTAAGCTACCATCTCGTTATAGCTTGTTTGAAATATCTTACCAGCCTCTTCAATTTTATTGGTATAGTTCAGGTAGTAGGAGGCAAGTTTCAGTTTGGTGAGATGAAACTCGGGTGATTCTGATCCATACAGTTCTTTTTTTAACTCAATGATTTGGTTTAGGTATACTTCAATATTGGCATAGCTTTTCTTTGACAGGGCCAAATCGCTGAGAAATTCTAAGATATGGATTCTGGTTTTATAGACATTGGGCAAAGATTCATTGGTCAGTAGTTTAAGGGCATCATTTTCCAGATTTTTATTTCGCCTGCTGTTTATTTTTGAGTCAAATACGATGGCCTTGAAATTGATGTTGTGCACACTGGATTTCCGAAAGTTTTTTTCCAGCATCGTTTCATACTCCTTCTTCACATTGGTATAACGAGAATCACTTTCATCTTTTTGAAGTTGGCTGAGATAACTTTGGTAAACATCGTGGCCAATGAGATGGGTAGGTTTGGCTTTACGTTTTAAATTAATCAGCACATTATCAAAGCCAAGGTCTTTTTCTGTAGAGGAAAAGTTAACCAAACCATTTTCAGAGAGAAGGCGTGAATGCAGGTAGTTGTTGTAAACAAGTGCCAAGCTGTATTCACCGATAAAGTTGTTACGCTTTGCAATCCAGTTACGGGAAGCTACAAAGGCAGAGTCTGCTTTGGTTACTTCACCCATTTTGCTGTATGCTTGAGCCCGTAGCGTTATTAGTTTAGCATAGTCACCGAAGCGAGATGATAACTCTTGCTCTGGAATTCTCTTTTTAACGATCTTCCCATTTTCAATTACTTGTTCTTTATCTATGGCTCTGCCTAAGAAGTAGGGGTCTATTTCCTTTAGCATTTGAATGGCTTCGTGACAAAAGCCTTGGCCAGTTTTTGCTTCCGCCACAATGAGCATTGTCTTGGCTTGAATGGACTCACCCTGCAGTTGTCCATCTTTTATTTGAGAGTTTATTTTTTGAGCTATTTCAAGTGCTTTTTTAAAGTTTCCATAAGCGATGTATAAATCAGCCACCTCCAATTGTGTGAAAGCATGAGCGATTGAGCTTTCACCGTTGACCAAAACACTCACTTTGAGTGCATTGATAATGTCATTTTCAAATTTATCCAGTTCTCCGGTCGATAACGTTAAATGGGCTACTCGTAAGTAATAGGCAGCTACGTATTGATTTTGCTCACCGAGCCCCGTCCTAACGCGGTTAATGAATTTTTCATAGGCCTTGTCAGCTTTATCAAAAGCCCCCTGGTTGTATGCGGCATCTGCCTTGGCCAGCATTTTATCATATTTGGCTTGTGTTGCCGCCATGAAGGGTAATAACAAGAGGGTTATTAGCAGGGAAGTTGAGATAAAGGATTTCATAGGGATGGATAATGAAATAGAAATGTAAGGTACAAAAAAATGAGGTGCCGCGATCGGTTTTGTCTATAATGAAAAGGTCCGTAGAAATTTCTTTCCCGGACCCTTTCCGAAGCGGTGTAATGATTGATTTAAATCAATCGAACCATTTCCTAGATTTTAACATGCGACCAGTTCTCACCAATTTTTATACGGTGTATTTGCATGTCAGATACTTTGTACTTTTTAGCGAGTTTTTTCAGTGTTGGTGTTGTCTTGGATTTGAATAATTCAATTTTAATCTGCTTAACACGCTCTGCTGTTAGTTTTGGTCCTTTGAGTGGGCTTATGTGCTTTAACACATTTGGATCTTTGCGTGCATGTTCAATTTGTTCTTCTTGCGAAGCCCAAATTAAATTGGATGCTTTATTGTTATCCTTTTTGTGGTCCTTATGCAAAACGAATTTACGCTGCTTAGATTTACCTTTGCAAAAGTATTCAGCAACTATCCGATGGATGTATAGATTTTGCTTACCATCTGAGGACGTGATGGTAACACTCGGGTAGCCTTGGGTAGGTCTGGATTTAAGCAATTGTCCTTCTTGCAGCTTAGTTCGATAGCTGGCAATTCGACCAGTATTCGAAATAGCATATTGCTTCTGATTTTTCCCTTGTTTAAGCTTGATTTCCTTCCATTGTTCACCCTTCAGTAGTTTTAGGGGAGGTCTTTTTACAGTTGTCATACACAGAATTTTGTTGAGAGTGTGTGAAGTTAAGCAATTATTCTTTGCTTGTATATACGTTACAGGAGCCTCAAAGGATGACCCTTTAAAGATTTTTTTAACTGATGACAACTCATGGAAACTCTTGTGGATATGTTTGCCTAGGAAAAGTCTCTTTTGACAACCAGTAAACAGTGGTTTTGATCCACAGGAAGGTACCCTTGATCATAGCAATAGAAGTACTGGGCGCCTTCTTTAGTCGTGTAGGTGCTTGTGTGATAATTGAAGTCAAAGCCCTTTTCAGACATTCTGGCTTTGCTCACCCGTGACTTCCCGGTTTTGTTGAGTTCCTGTAGTATTCTTCTATTTTTTCGGAGGATGTTATTGATGTTGCGCATCAGGCTCGTCTCATCGCTATTGAGCCGGTTGTTAAAGCTAATTCTGCATTGATCCGAGCAATATTTCTTGTCAGCACGGCCCAGTATTTTTTCGCCACATTCCTGGCAATTTTTTTCAACGAGTGTAGGCATTTGTAAACGATTACAAACGAATATAATCGAAAGTAAGCGTTTTTCATACGATTAAGGCCGTTTTCTGCCCAGACCTTTGTATCGTCAATGGCAAAGAAGCCATGACAAACATGTTAAACCATAAATACTATTATCATGAAAAGTTTAAGAAACAGTGTAACGCTTATCGGTCGTTTGGGTAAAGATCCAGAAGTGAAAATGTTTGGCGATAAAAAGAAGGCTAGCTTCTCCATCGTTACCTCAGACACCTATAAAAACGCCAAAGGTGAGAAGGTTGAAGACACCCAATGGCATAACATCACGATATGGGGAAGCCTGGCAACAGTAGCAGAGAAATACCTTAAAAAGGGTAATCAGGTTTGCGTAGAAGGCAAACTCGTATATCGGGAGTATGAAACAAATACAGGGGAAAAACGAAGCATCACAGAGGTGAGTGTAAATGACCTGTTAATGCTGGGCGATAAGCATTAAGCGTGGATATGATAAGGTAGTTGCCAGGATCCTGGCAGCTACCTATTTTTTTAAGTGTGTAGGTTTGTACAAATTTCGTTTTTACTTAGTGGCAAGCCTGTTACTTTTACAAATGACTTTTCTGTACCCTGGTTTCTTGTGGGCCTTATTTGCACTGGCCATTCCTGTAATAGTTCATCTGTTTAACTTTCGAAGAACTCAGAAAATCTATTTTTCCAGTACGCGTTTTATTCGTGAGGTGCAAGAAACCTCATCTGCTAAACGAAAATTAAAACACTGGCTGGTTTTGGCGACCCGGCTTTTATTTTTATTCTTTCTGGTTATTGTCTTTGCCCAACCCATTTTACCCGCCAAAGAACAACTTCAAGCTGGCGAAAATATCGTGATATACCTGGATAATTCTCAGAGTATGTCAGCACCTACCGAGGGCGCAGCACAAGCTTTCGATGCCAGCCTTGTGGCGGCCAGTACCATTACGGATGCCTTCCCCGCTGATACCCGGTACAGATTGCTAACAAACGATTTTAATCCTTTCGCCAATTCATTAAAAACAAAGGCAGAGGTCAAAGAAGAACTGGCCAAACTCAGGATAAGCGGAAAGAGCCGCACCGCTGGCGAGGTCATGTCCAGGCTGCAAAAGCTGGGGGGTGAAAAGCAAGTCTTTTGGTTATCTGATTTTCAAAAATCAACCCTTGGTCAACCGATCGTGGCTGATAGTAATTATTCTTTCCACCTTGTGCCTCTCCGCACTAATGTGAAGAGTAATATATTTATTGATACGGTTTATATGGATAATCCTTTTGCCGTTGGAGGAGAGCTCAATGCATTAACTGTAAAGTTGTTGAATGATGGGGATGAGGATCGCAGACAAATTAATGTGCGCCTGGTCATTGATGACCTGCAGGTAGGCACTGCTAATACTGACATTCCGGCTAATGGAACTGCTGAGGTGAATTTTTCTTTGCCGGGCACGATGGAGGGAATGCACAAAGCTACCTTGTCGTTGGCTGATGCTCCCATTACTTTTGATAATGACTTTTACCTGGTACTGAATTTTGCCAGTCGAATTCGTGTAGTAAGTATAGAAGGCAATAATACCTCTATTATCCCTAAGGTTTTTGGAAATAATAAACTCTTTGACTTTGTCGCCATAGCTGGTAATAACATAGACTACTCTTTATTATCCAAGGCAGATTTACTTATTATTAATGAAGTAGTACAACTGGATCAAGCCTTGCAAACAGTGCTTCAGGATTTTTTGTCTGTCGGAGGCTCCGTTCTCATAATACCTGCAGCCAATCCAGCGCTAGACTCTTATCGCTCATTGATTCCTGCTATCGTTAAGAGTTCTCAAAGCAAACCCCTGGAACTAAGCAAGCCAGATAGCAAGAACCCGTTCTTCGAAAATGTGTTCCAAGAAGCTCCGACCCAAATAGCCATGCCTGCAGTTAAAAATAGTATTGATTGGGGGCTTGACCGCCAGGCCATCTTAAAGCAGCAAGACGATAGACCTTACTTATCTCAATTCTCCACTACTGGTAAATTATATGTTCTGGGTGGTCCTTTAAAAATTGAGTTTGGCTCTTTCTTTAACCACTCTCTTGTTGTTCCGGTTATGTATAGAATGGCAGCCTTTAGCAGAAGAAATCAAGTGCAACTTTATCACGCATTAACAGTGCCTACCCTTCGCTTTAGAGCCGACTCTCTCGAAGCCAATCAATTGATAGTGCTGCAGGGAATGAATCAGGTTGTTCCTGCACAGCGCCTGGTTAATCAGGAGGTGTTAGGTGACTTGAGTGGATTAGACATAGAGGCTGGCCATTATTATGCAAAGGCAAATGCCGATACCTTGAGCATTCTTGCCTTTAACCAGCAAAATTTAGAATCGCGTTTGAATACCCTCAGTAATAGTGAACTGGAAGCATACTTTGGGGAGGGCGTTGATGTTTATGAATTAACAGCAGACTCCACCACTGCTATGGCTGATGCTTTAAAAGAGAATTATCAAGGCAATCCTTTGTGGAAATATGCCCTGATAATTTCATTAATCTTTCTTTTAATGGAGATTTTGATTCTAAGCTTCTGGCGATAGGGTATATTATTGATCGATACCAATGAGGTAGGTGGTATAAGTTATATAACCCAAAAAGAGTATTAGTGCCTCCCATCTGTCCAGCTTTCGGGTATTAATGGTGAACATAAAAACCATCAACAAAATGGTTCCGCCAATAAGAACTTTAATGTCGAAATTCATAGCCGTTGAATATTGCAAAGGCGTAATACTACCTGTAATGCCTAGGATGAAAAATATATTGAATATGTTGGAGCCAATCACATTACCAATAGCGATGTCCGTATTTTTCCTGTAAGCTGCTACGCAGGAGGTTACTAATTCAGGAAGTGATGTGCCTGCGGCCAGAATAGTAAGTCCGATCAGTTTTTCGCTCATACCGAAATCTTTGGCGATAAAGATGGCATTGTCGACCACTAACTTGCCTCCACCCACCAGCATTACTAATCCTAATACAGCCATACCAATGGATAGCCACGTATTATAGATTTTTATTTCACCCTGGTCAAGGTCTGTATTATTCTTCATGGTTCTTATAATGTATAACATGAATAGGCCAAAGAAAGCTAGCAGGATGAAAGCATCAGTTCTGCTAAGCATATCTTTTTCACTGCCCCATATCATGCTGTCATTTACTAAAATAAACAGCACCACAGCTGCCAGAATAGATAGCGGTACCTCGTATTTAATCGTGCTTCTTTGAACTACTAAGGGATAGATAAGACCAGCAATGCCCAGTATAAATAATAAATTGAAGTTATTGCTGCCTATGGCATTACCAAAAGAAGCATCAGCCGATCCATTATAAGCTGACAATAAGCTGACAATTAATTCTGGGGCTGAGGTACCAAAGGCCACTACTGTTAAGCCAATGGCCAGATTGGAAATATTCATTTTTTTGGCTAAAGAAGATGCGCCATTAACTAAAAAATCAGCGCCTTTGATAAGCACGGCAAAGCCAGCAAACAACAATACGACAGTCCAAAACATTAGGTATAGAATTAGTAGTTTTTAAAGATAAATCAATTTTTAAATACTCAGCTACTGGTCAGAACCATTTTTTCTTTTTGAAATACAAAAGCATGCCCGCACCAATGGTAATCATAACCATCCAGGTGAGGGGGTAACCCCACGTTGAGTGCAATTCAGGCATGTATTCGAAGTTCATACCATAGACCCCCACAATAAAAGTTAAAGGGATAAAGATGGTTGAGATAACAGCCAACACTTTCATCACCTCAGTCATTCTGTTATTTTGTGTATTGATATGAATGTCCATTAAGGCTGCTGTCAAATCCTTATAGGTATCCAGTGAATCGATGAGGTGAACGACATGATCGTAAATGTCTGCGTAATAGCGGATGGTGTCGTCTTTAATAAAACTGGTTTCTCCTTTTACTAATTTACTCATAGCATCTCTGAGCGGATAGACAGCTTTTCTTAAGAAAATCAGTTCTTTTTTAAGTTTTTGAATTTGCCGGAAGGTTTGCTGGGTGGTCCCCTGATCAATCTCTTCTTCAATATCCTCTATCTGCTCACCAATCTTGTCGAGAATGATGTAATAGTTATCAACAATAGTATCGAGCAGGCGGTAGAGTAAATAATCAGCCTCTTGCTTACGCACCCTGCCCTGATCGAGGCGTATCCGCTCCCGAAAATGATCAAAAAGATCACCTTCTTTTTCTTGAAATGAAATAAGGAAGTTAGTTCCCAACACAAAGCTTATTTGCTCATAGTCGATATGTTTTCCCTCTATCTTATAAAGCATTTTAAGCGTGAAGAAGAGGTAGTCTTCGTATTCTTCGGCCTTTGGTCTCTGGTCATTGGTGATGTCATCTACCAACAATGTGTGCAAACAAAAGTGAGCTTGAATTTTGTCAAGTACTTCTTTATCCTGCAGTCCATCAACATTAATCCAGTTGACTTTGTCAGGCTGAAGCTGATCAATCAATTCATTAGCTTTTAGATTATTAAAGCGATGGTATTCCTCTTTATTATAACGGATCAACTCCAATATAACAGGCCCTTCAGCAAGCGGTAGTTCAGTTGGACTGTTCGTTGTGTTCATGTTAGTTTTTCATAATAACAACCCGGTGTGGGAATGGGATTTCTATGCCTTCGCGGTCAAAACGCTCTTTAATTGATTTAAGCAAATCACATTTAAGCATAAAGCCTGCCGATGGATCTTTGGCCCAGACCCATGCACGAAGTTGTACAGATGACTCAGCCAACTGAATAACACGCACGGCTACCGAAGGAAGATTTTGTGCTTTTTCTTCTTCGCTTCTGTTATCGAGGTATTCAGGATGATGCAGGGCTTCATCGCGCATAACTTGCATAGCTTTATCAATATTCGCAGCATATGAAATGCCCACTTCAACGAACATACAAACTTTTTCTTCTGAAGTAGTGGCATTCACAATTACTTCACTACTGATAACATTATTAGGAAAGATAATCCTTCTATTCTCAAAATCTCTAATAACGGTGTGTCGAAGGGTAATATCTTCCACATCACCAGTATACAATTGGCCTACCCGAATGCGATCGCCAACACTAAATGGCCTGAAGATAACCAGAAAGATACCGCTTACAATATTTGAAAAGGCCGACTGCGATGCAAAACCAACAATGGCAGCAATAATACCTGCGCTGGCTAAAAGACCATTACCAAAAGCATTGAGTTCTGGTATTGATTTAAAGATGATGATCAGGGCTATCAGATAAACGGTAAAGTCAACTGTGTTTTTAAGAAATTTATATTTAGTGGGGTCAACCTTCAGCTTGGAAGAGGCAATTCGAACAAACCTGCCAATGCTGAACTTAATAACGGTGGAAATGAGAAAGGCAAAAGCCAGCGTGACCAGTGCCAAAACAAGCTGTCCCCAACGATTATCTAAAGCGTGCAGTTCCATAGCGCCTAATTTAACTTGAAAAAGCTAATGAGTAGGCAAAAGTTATGGCTTAGTGGTAAAACTATTTAATAATAAGGTAGTAATATTGCGTCTATGGCTTTATCACTATCAACCATAAAGGCACCGATTGCTTCCGAAATGGAGGAGTTCGAACGCAAGTTTCGGGCCTCTATGAAGACGAAGGTTCTGTTGCTTGATAAAATCATGAACTACATTGTAAAACGCAAGGGCAAGCAAATGCGGCCCATGTTTGTGTTTTTATCTGCAGGCGCAACAGGAACGATATCAGACGCAACCTATCGGGGAGCTTCGCTTATTGAACTTTTACATACGGCTACGCTTATCCACGATGATGTAGTGGACGAGGCCAACTATCGAAGGGGTTTTTTCTCAATTAATGCTTTGTGGAAAAACAAAATAGCTGTGTTGGTAGGAGATTTCCTGCTTTCGAGGGGTTTGATTCTCTCTATGGAACACAGCGATTTTAACCTGCTAAAAATAACTACCGAAGCTACTCGGGAGATGATAGAGGGAGAGCTACTTCAAATGGAAAAGTCCCGACAATTAAATATTACCGAGGAAGTTTATTTTGAAATTATACGACAAAAAACAGCCTCGCTTATCGCATCCTGTTGTGCAGTTGGAGCCAGCTCGGCAGGTGCTTCGCAAGAGATAGTAACCAAAATGCACTTGTTTGGCGAGAAGATTGGCATGGCTTTTCAAATTAAGGATGATCTTTTTGATTACGGTGAAGAGGAGGTAGGCAAACCTTTGGGTATAGATATTAAAGAGAAGAAGATGACCTTACCATTGATTCACGCCCTGGGCAAAGCTTCTTGGTTTGAGCGCAGAAGGATCATGTCTATTGTGCGCAATGAAAGTAGCAAGCCTAAAAAGGTTAAAGAGGTAATTGATTTTGTGAAGAAATCCGGAGGTCTAACCTATGCGCAAGGGGTGATGAATCAATTTCACCAGGAAGCGCTCGACCTGGTAAAGGATCTGCCTGATACGGACTATAAACGCTCTTTAATACAATTGGTGCAATTCACCATTGATCGGAGTAACTAACCATTCATTTTGTCAAGAGACTTCGAAAAAAATAAGCCGTCAGAAAGAGTATTCCTGACGGCTTTAATGTAAGGTCTATATAAAAGCTTATGCCATTTGTGCGGTAAGCTTTTGGGCCAACACCGATTTAGGTACAGCACCCACCTGCTTATCCACTACCTGACCATTTTTGAAAACCAATAATGTTGGAATGCTACGCACACCAAATTTAGCTGTCATGGTTGGATTTTCGTCTACGTTTAACTTACCGATTACTGCTTTGCCTTCGTATTCACCGGCAAGCTCTTCTACCACTGGTCCGATCATTTTGCAAGGACCACACCACTCAGCCCAGAAGTCTACCAATACCGGCTTATCAGAATTTACAAACTGCTCAAAGTTTGCATCGGTTATTTCAATTGCCTTTCCCATTGTTATGTGTTAAGAGTTTAAATTTCTATGTATCGAAACGCGAAGGTAAGAGGAATAGTTCAAAAGCGCTAAAACGAAAAGTGGGCTTCTGCCGCTTAGCCAACAAAATACTATCATTGCATACAAGATTGTTTATCAACGGTTTGCAGGCTTACTGCCAAAGAAATCGGCTTAATAAACAACTTCCACCTCTACCAGTTTTTTCATTTCTTTCACCATATCATTCACAGGATTAACACGGAATTTTCTGGAAAGCAGTTCCAGGCTAATATTATCCTGTTCATCCCTTATTTTTAAATAGAAAGGTGTGTTACCGCTGAATTCTGCACACAGCATTTCAATGCCATTGATGAGTTCGGGGCTCAGTTCGTGGGCATTCAATTTTGCCTGCACCCCTTTACAACGCTTCACCCCGATCTCGTTCAACAACTCAATAGCCCTGATTTTCATTTCTATGCTTTGCTGGCCCCAGGTGTTTTTAATCACCGATCCTTCGACCAGCACAAACCAGCCTGTGTTCATAAAATTCTTGAACTTCAAATAGTCTTCACTGAAAAGAGTAAAGGTGTAATTGCCGCTGTAATCTTCAAGGGTAAACTTTCCAAAAGGTCTTCCGGTTTTGGTGGTTCTATGCTCGACTGCCGAGATAATGCCACCTACCTTCACTTCCTTACCAAGTAAAGGCTCGATGTCGTTTAGTTGTTGGCAAGAGAGGTTACTGAAAGATTCTAGCTCAAACCGGAAATTATCTAATGGGTGGCCTGAGATGTAGATACCCACTACTTCCTTTTCGAGGTTTAGCTTTTCGATTTCACTAAAAGGTTCTACTGCTTCAATTTTAGGTTTAGGCATGGCCACGGTGGCAGTGCCACCAAACAAACTTACCTGTGAGCTAAGTTCTTCCTGTTGTGTTTTGGAAGCATAACGCATGGCCTTTTCAATCAGGCTGCTGTCGCCATCTTTTGAGAACAGGTATTGTCTTCTGTGTATGCCTTCAAAGCAATCGAAGGCCCCAGATTGTGCCAGGCACTCGTAGGTTTTACGGGTTACACTTTTAGAGGAAAGCCTTTTGGTAATATCAAAGATATCTTCATAAGGTCCATGGGCATCGCGTTCGTCTATAATGGCTCTAACGGCCGAATCACCTGCTCCCTTAATGGCGCCTAAGCCAAAGCGAATTTCTCCGGCTTTATTTACTTCAAAATATACACCTGATTCATTTACGTGAGGTCCCAGTACTTTGAGGCCTGCACTCTTACAATCTTCAATAAAGAAGGTAACATTGTCAAGGTTGCTTTGTGAGTGTGTCAGCACTGCTGCCATGTATTCGGCCGGATAGTTAGCTTTTAAATAAGCTGTGTGGTAGGCTACGAGTGAATAGCAAGTAGAGTGTGATTTGTTAAAGGCATATTGGGCAAAGGCCTCCCAGTCTTTCCAGATTTTTTCACAGATATCTTCAGGGTGATTATTCTTTCGACAACCTTCAATAAACTTGCTCTTCATTTTATCGAGCACGTCTTTCTGCTTTTTACCCATGGCCTTTCGCAGCACGTCTGCATCGCCTTTGCTGAAGCCAGCCAGTTTCTGCGACAACAACATTACCTGCTCCTGATAAACAGTAATACCATAGGTCTCCGCCAGGTTTTCTTCCATCTCAGGCAAATCGTACTTAATAGGCTCACGCCCATGCTTGCGGTTGATAAACTGAGGAATGTATTCCATAGGCCCCGGACGGTACAGGGCGTTCATGGCAATCAAATCTTCGAACTTATCGGGCTTTAGCTGGCGCAAATACTTTTGCATGCCCACACTTTCAAACTGGAAAGTACCAGTGGTATCGCCTCGCTGAAATAGTTGATAGGTATTGACATCATCGAGAGGAATATCATCAACGACTATCGTGATCCCTTTACTTTTTTTAATGTTTTTGATGGCTGAGTTAATCACCGACAGAGTAGTTAAACCCAGAAAGTCCATCTTGAGCATGCCGGCACTTTCTACCACACTGTTATCAAACTGCGTAACGAGCATGTCTGAATCTTTGGCGGTAGAAACCGGTACGAACTTGGTCAGATCATCGGGGGTAATGATTACCCCGCAGGCATGAGTGCCGGTGTTGCGTACAGAGCCTTCTACTCGTTTGGCTTGATGCAATACCCTTGCACGTAAATCGCTGCCATTGAGTACTTCTTTTAGTTCTGGTACTTCGGCAAAGGCCTTCTCTAAAGTGGTGCCTGGTTTTTCAGGTACAAGTTTGGCTAAGGTATTGGCTTCCGTGAGAGATAACTCCATTACCCGCGCGCAGTCGCGAATAGATGATTTGGCTGCCTCTGTACCATAGGTGATGATTTGTGCTACCTGGTTTTTACCATATTTCTGGATTACATAATCCAATACCTTCTGGCGTCCTTCGTCATCAAAGTCAATATCAATATCGGGCAGAGATACACGATCAGGATTTAAGAAACGCTCGAAAAGAAGATCGTATTTGATAGGGTCTACGTTGGTAATGCCAATGGCATAGGCTACAGCAGAACCGGCTGCCGATCCACGACCAGGCCCTACCGACACGCCCAATTCTTTGGCTTTGTTAGTAAAATCCTGCACAATGAGGAAGTAGCCCGGATAGCCGGTTTTCTTAATTGTTTCTAATTCAAAGTCAAGGCGATCGGTAATGTCTTGCGTAAGGGTTTCATATTTTTTTCTAGCCCCTTCATAAGTAAGATGTCTCAAGTAGTCGTCTTCAGAATCGAAGCCTGCGGGTATATCAAACTTGGGCAGTAAGACATTGCGTTGCAGCTTGTAGCTTTCGATTTTATCTATTATTTCTGCTATAGTTTCGATGGCTTCCGGCAAATCGCTGAAGAGCTTTTTCATCTCTTCCTGCGATTTGAAATAGTATTCCTGATTGGGTAAGCCGTAACGATTACCACGGCCATAGCCAATAGGGGTGGACTTCAGTTCTTGTTCTTTGATACAGATCAGGATGTCCTGTGCATCGGCTTCTTCTTTGGTTAAGTAGTATACCTCATTCGCTGCAAAGTATTTGACATTATATTTCTTTGCAAAACCTAAGAGTACTTCGTTAACGTGATCTTCCTGTTTTAAACCATGTCGGTTCAGTTGTACGTAAAAGTCTGCGCCAAAGAGCTGGTGCCACCACACAAATGCCTCTTCAGCCTGTTTGATGCCGACATTCAAGATCAGGTGTGGGATTTCAGATGAAAGCGCCCCCGTAGTGGCGATGAGTCCTTCTTTGTATTGGGTGATTAGTTCTTTATCGATACGTGCGTGAATGCCATAGAGACCTTCAATAAATCCAAGTGAGCTGAGCTTGGCCAGGTTATGATAGCCATCTTTAGTTTTGGCTAGCAGTATCTGGTTATAACGTTTATCCGGATTATCCTTGGTGAACTTTAATTTCTTTCTTTCTTCCGCTACATGAAACTCACAACCAACAATAGGCTTGATGCCATGATCAAGTGCTTCTCGCACAAATTTGAAAGCGCCATACATATTACCCAAATCAGTAAGGGCAACCGCAGGCATGCCTTCTTCTTTGGCTTTATTGATGATACGCTTAATATCAGGCGTGGCCTGAAGTACTGAATATTGTGAGTGGAGATGCAAGTGAACAAAAGGCTTATCCTTTAAGCGTTCGGCATGATCTTCACCACTTTGCGCTGTACCTTGCTTCTGCTCTTTCTTTGCGAAGTTGGCTGCTTCTAAGTTCGGTTCTTCGTAAGTGATGGTGATGAGCGCCTGGCCATCGAAAGGCTTCACTACTTTTTCATGGATCAAACCAAAAAAGCAACGGCCGGTGGCAGCCACATCGTAGGCTGCATCGTGGGCATCGCCAAAATCTTTACCGAAAAGTTTCTGGTGAAGCTCCGCCAGTTTAGGCATCTTAAATCTTCCGCCTGGGCCTCCTGGAAGTTTACAAAAATCAATGGCTACTTCGGATGTATCAGTTCTGGCTAAAGACAGGAAAGTCTCAGTGCTATTGCTGGTTCTAAGTAATTCAGCACCAATAATATTGATATCAAACTCGATATTATGTCCAACCAATACCGATGTGTTGGTAAGGTCTTTTAAAAAGAGCGATAATACTTTTTGTAAATCTTCTCCTTCCTCTAAGGCTCTTTTGGTAGAAATGCCGTGAATCTGTTCTGCGTTAAAGGGAATATCAAAACCAACCGGTTTTACAATCAGGTTGTTACGAGAGATTAGCTTTCCAGTATTGTCATGTAGCTGCCAAGCTAATTGCACCAACCTTGGCCAGTTATCTAAATCTGTAATGGGGGCAGTTTTATTGCGCGGAAGCCCGGTGGTTTCCGTATCGAAAATCAAATACATAGAACGTGGTGGTTGTGTTGTAAAAATACAGAAGGAAGATCAGTAATAGGCCAATCGTTAGCCTGAATTCTCGTCCCAAAAATGGAATCGTGAGTCATTCCATTACAAAAAATGGAATAATTTGATCTTTTATATTTTGTAAGTATCTATAAATCAATTGGTTGATTATTGGCCTACCCCTTGTAATAGGCGTACCAAAGTAAATCACATGAAATCCCTCATTAAGTTCATCCGTAAAGAATGGTTTTTGTTTATAACAGTCAGTATTCTTTTGCTGATTATATGGCTTTTTGAATTCTGTGGCTTTTGCTAAAAACCTATGTTAATCATCATCTCTATAGCCCTGTTTAAGTGGTTGAGTACAAAAGGTGCTAACCACCACAAGATTCTTTAACAAAGTCGACTCAAGGGTATTCAATCGGTTGAAAAGTCTTATTTAGAATCCTTTTAAAGTATTCAGTCTTTTGTTTGCTAAGGCATCACGAACTATTTTTGGCTCTATACCTAAATAATTCGCTGATTAATCTATGAATTGGTTTATCACTTTGTTCACCAGCACGCTTGGCCGCAAGCTGCTCATGGCCTTAACAGGTCTTTTTCTCATTCTCTTTTTATTGATACACTTAATAGGTAACCTCCAGTTACTCAATGACGATGGAGGAAGATCTTTTAATGTATATGCTGAGTTCATGAGCACCAACCCGCTTATTCAGATTGTATCTAAGGGTAATTTCTTTTTTATCCTGCTTCACGTAGGTATTTCCATCTTCTTAAGTATTAAAAACAGAAGTGCCCGGGGCTCGGAGCGTTATGCTGTTACCAGCGGTAACAAATCCACCTGGTCATCACGCAACATGGGTATATTAGGTACCCTTGTGTTGGTATTTTTAGTGATTCACTTAAAAGACTTTTGGGCTGCTATGCATTTTACAGAAATGCCTAAGGCCATGTATGATGGGGTAGAGTACAGAGATATTTACTCAGTTGTGGCCCTTTGGTTCGGTAAAGGTTGGTATGTTGGTCTCTATGTATTTTGTATGACAGCCGTAGGGTTCCACTTATGGCATGGCTTTGCCAGTGCTTTTCAGACCCTTGGCCTCAATCACCAGAAGTACAATCCAATGATCATGTTTGTAGGAAGAGCATTCGCCATTATCGTTCCGGCACTTTTTGCCTGGATTCCGCTAAACATGTTCTTCTTTTAATGGTTTTAATAGCATCTACCTCTAATCAACAATATGAAGTTAGACTCAAAAATTCCTGAAGGGCCATTAGCAGAAAAATGGACAAAGCACAAGTTTAATGTCAAGCTTGTCAACCCTGCCAATAAGCGCAAGTATGATGTGATCGTAGTAGGAACAGGTTTGGCAGGTGCATCTGCAGCTGCTTCTCTTGGTGAGCTGGGATACAATGTGAAGGCTTTCTGCTTTCAGGATAGCCCACGCAGGGCACATAGCATTGCCGCACAAGGAGGCATTAACGCTGCCAAGAACTATCAAAACGATGGTGACAGTGTTTATCGCCTTTTCTACGATACTATTAAAGGCGGAGATTATCGTGCCCGTGAGGGTAACGTGTATCGCCTGGCAGAAGTAAGTGTGAATATCATTGACCAATGTGTGGCGCAAGGTGTTCCTTTTGCCCGTGAATATGGAGGACTACTGGCAAACCGATCTTTCGGTGGTGCCCAGGTTTCCAGAACATTTTATGCCCGTGGTCAAACCGGACAGCAATTGTTATTAGGTGCCTACAGTGCATTGAACAGGCAGATTGCCAACGGCAAAGTGAAAATGTACACGCGCAGTGAAATGCTGGATGTGGTCATTGTTGATGGCAAAGCACGCGGTATCATTACACGCGATCTTGTAACGGGTAAGATAGAATCACACAGTGCCCACGCGGTGTTGTTATGTACAGGTGGCTACGGAAACGTGTTCTACTTATCAACAAACGCCAAAGGTTCTAACGTAACAGCCGCCTGGAGAGCGCACAAAAAGGGTGCTCTGTTTGCTAACCCTTGCTTTACACAAATTCACCCAACTTGTATCCCTGTATCTGGCGATCACCAGTCAAAGCTTACGCTGATGAGTGAGTCGCTTCGTAACGATGGACGGGTGTGGGTACCTAAAGTAGCCAAGCCTGGCCTGAAGGCGGTTGATGCGGTTTCAATTCCTGAATCAGAAAGAGATTATTTCCTTGAAAGGAAGTATCCTTCATTCGGTAACCTGGTTCCACGCGATGTGGCTTCCAGAAATGCAAAAACAGTTTGCGATGAAGGTCGTGGTGTAGGGGCTACTGGTTTAGCAGTATTCCTTGATTTCTCTGATGCCATTAAACGTGATGGAGAAGCAGCGATCCGTGCTAAGTATGGTAACCTGTTCGACATGTATGCACAAATCACCGGAGACAATCCTTACAAAGGCCCTATGATGATTTATCCTGCTGTGCACTATACCATGGGTGGACTTTGGGTAGATTATAATTTAATGACGACCATCCCGGGTCTCTATGCTTTAGGTGAAGCAAACTTCTCTGATCACGGGGCAAACCGCTTAGGTGCCAGCGCATTGATGCAAGGTTTGGCTGATGGATATTTTGTAATTCCTTATACTCTTGGAGATTATCTGGCGGGCATGTCATACGAAAAGGTAAGCACCGACAGACCTGAGTTTAAAGAAGCCATCGACACTGTAAACAGTCGTGTGAATACGCTTCTTTCTATTAAAGGTAAAAAGACCGTTGATCAGTTCCATCGAGAACTGGGTCTTACCATGTGGGAGTACTGCGGTATGTCTAGAAGTGAAGGAGGATTGAAGACTGCCAAAGCTAAGATTCAAGGTTTGAAGAAAGAGTTCTGGTCGGACGTTGCCGTGTTGGGTGGTGCTGCTGAGCTTAACCAAGAACTTGAAAAGGCTTTGCGCGTTGCAGATTTGATTGAGCTAGGTGAGTTGATGGTAGACGATGCCTTGAACCGTGACGAATCATGCGGAGGTCACTTCAGAGAAGAGTCGGCTACTCCTGATGGTGAAGCTAAGCGTAAGGATGATGAATATGCTTATGTTGCTGCCTGGGAATTCAAAGGTGAAGATCAACCTGAACAACTGCACAAAGAAGAATTGATTTTTGAAAATGTTAAATTGACTCAACGTAGCTATAAATAAGATATGAAGATTACGTTAAAGATCTGGAGACAAAAGGATAGCAATAGCAAAGGTGCTTTTAAGACCTATGTTTGTGATCATGTTTCACCCGACATGTCCTTTTTGGAGATGCTGGATGTTTTGAACAACGACTTGATCCGCAAAGGGGAGGAATCCATTGCTTTTGATCATGACTGTCGCGAAGGTATTTGTGGTATGTGCAGTTTGTACATCAATGGACATCCGCACGGCCCGCTGCAAACCACTACTTGTCAATTACACATGCGTAGCTTCAAGGATGGCGAAACCATTACGATTGAGCCTTGGAGAGCAAAAGCCTTTCCGGTAGTAAAAGATCTTGTAGTTGATCGCAGTGCTTTTGACCGCATCCAAAGATCAGGTGGATTTATTTCTGTGAACACAGGTGGTGTGCCTGATGCCAACGAAATTCCTATCCCTAAAAAGATAGCAGACGAAGCTTTTGACGCTGCCACTTGTATTGGTTGCGGAGCGTGCGTAGCGGCTTGTAAGAATGCCTCAGCGATGCTCTTTGTGAGTGCTAAAGTTTCTCAATTTGCTTTGTTACCACAAGGTAAGCCAGAGCGTAAAGAACGCGTTGAGAAAATGGTTGCACAGATGGATGAAGAAGGTTTTGGAGCTTGTACCAATACAGGAGCTTGCGAGGCTGAATGCCCTAAGGGTATTAGCATTACTAATATTGCGCGCATGAATCGCGAGTATTTCTCTGCCATGACTACTTCTTATGAAGTAGCTGTTGGGGGAGGAGAATAATAGTAAGCGTACTACTAAACAACAAAGCCTCTGAAAAGAGGCTTTGTTGTTTTTACTCAGCTAAGAAATTATTTTCCCCTGAGGCTGCTCATTACTTTGTTGGCAAATACGAAATCATCTAACTCTTTAACCCCGGAGTGTGTGATGTCTTCTTTACCACCTTCCCATAATTTGTGGCCCTTGTAGAGGTACATGATGTTATCACCCATTCCCATAACGGAATTCATATCGTGCGTTACAACTATGGTGGTAGTATTGAATTCATAAGTAAGTTCTTGAATCAATTCATCAATCAAAATAGAGGTTTGTGGGTCAAGACCTGAGTTGGGTTCATCACAAAATAAATAGGCTGGGTTATTGACAATGGCTCTGGCAATGCCTACGCGCTTTTTCATACCACCACTAATTTCTGAAGGCATTTTTTTACCAGCATTTTCCAGACCGACACGCTTTAAGCAAAATTGTACTCTATCCAGTTTTTCATCAGGCTTCATTTTAGTGAGGATGTCTAAAGGGAACATCACATTTTTTTCTACCGTTTTAGAGTCAAACAGTGCACCCCCTTGAAACAGCATCCCGATTTCTCTCCTGATCTCCGCTTTCATTTCGTGGTCGGCATCAGAAAAGTTACGCATATCGTAAAAGATCTTCCCTTCATCGGTTGGGATGAGGCCAACAATACACTTCAGTAAAACACTTTTACCAGTACCACTGGAACCGATAATCAAATTGCATTTGCCCTTTTCAAATTCTCCGCTGATGGCTTCCAATACCATCTTCCCATCAAAGGATTTTGATACGTCTTTAATCTTGATCATGCCAGTAACAATTGAGCCAGTAAATAATCTGCAATGAGCACAGCAATTACACTATTGGTAACGGCCCCTGTGGTAGCTATACCTACTTCCAAAGCACCCCCTTGCGTGTAAAATCCTTTAAAAGAAGAAATGGACGAAATCAAAAAGGCAAAAGCCAACGATTTAATTAAGGCGAAGGTGATGGTGAACTCGTTGAATACAAATCGAATTCCAAAGATGTATTCAGGAGGGGTAATAATACCGGTAGCCGCGCCTATCAGGTAGCCTCCAAAAAGTGAGCAAAAGCCTGCTATCACCACCAGCATAGGGTACATGAGCATAGATGCTATAATCTTGGGCAACACCAGGTAAGAAATAGAATTAATACCCATCACTTCTACCGCATCGATTTGTTCTGTAATGCGCATGGTGCCAAGCCCACCAGCCATGCTGGAACCAACCTTACCCGCATAGATAATGGCCATAATGGTAGGTGCTAATTCCAACACGGTCATCTCTCTTACCACTTGGGCAATCACATAGCGCGGAATTAAGGGACTCACCAGATTATAAGCCGTCTGAACTGTTGATACAGCCCCTATGAAGGTAGACACCAGCACCACTAGAAAGAGCGACCCTATGCCGATAGAAATACACTCCTCCAGCACTAAATGATAATAGGTTTTGAAAGACTCTCTGTTAATAAAAAGTGACCGCAGAAAGATAAAATAGCGGCCAACCTGATAAAAAAACTGCATAACAAAGGGGGTATAACTATCTTGCTAAGGTAGAAAAATAATCTTACTCAGCATTTTATGAATAAACTCATTGTAGTGAGCGGGGCCACTAAAGGAATAGGCAGGGCCGTAGTGGAAGAATTTTTGAAGCATGGTTTTGATGCTGCAGTTTGTGCAAGGAACCAAGCAGACTTAAATAGTATGAAGGAAGAATGCCTGAAGCTTTTTCCAGCATCTACGGTTCATATTTTTCAAGCGGATATGGCTATAAAGGAAGAGGTACAACACTTTGCACATTTTATTTTGTCTCTAAAAAGATCCATTGACGTATTGGTGAATAATGCCGGTTATTTTGTGCCAGGGGAAATAGCCACAGAACCTGAGGGCACCCTCGAGAGCATGATGGATGCTAATCTATACAGCGCCTACCATTTAACGCGCGGTTTAGTGGCTGCCATGGTACAGGAAAAGACCGGGCATATTTTCAACGTCTGTTCGATTGCCAGTATAAAAGCCTATTCAAATGGTGGTAGTTATGCCATTACCAAATTTGCCATGTTAGGTCTCTCAAAATGTTTGCGGGAAGAATTGAAACCGCACGGTATTCGCGTGACAGCTGTTATGCCAGGTGCCACAAAAACGGCCAGTTGGGATGGAGTTGACCTACCGGAAGATCGTTTTATGAGTGTTGAAGATGTGGCCTCCCTCATTTATGCATGTCATGCTATTTCACCACGCAGTGTGGTGGAGGAAATACTGATTCGACCACAATTGGGAGATATTTAAGGATTAATAGAAGGTGTGTATGGTTGGCTGATTCTCTGACGAGTGGCCCGCTAAAAGTTCTACAATTTTGCTGGCAATAACAGAAGGTTTTACCCATTTGCTCATATCAGCCTTTGGCATGGCCTCTCTATTGCTGGGGGTATCAATGGTACCAGGTACAATCACATGGATAGTCACTTTGGTTTGATCACGGTCTGCATTTAGAATAGCTGCGAGGTTCAGCAGCAAAGATTTTGAGAGGGTGTAGGCCAAAGCGCCTTTGCCCAGCTCTAAATGTTGAGCTCCTTTGGCAGCAATCACAATAATGTTTCCACCACCATGCTCTTGCATGTGTTGATAGAGAGGGCGAATTAAAGTGTAGACTGTTTTGAAATTGATGTTCAGTTGCTTTTCTAGGTCTGCATAAGCGGTGTTTTCCAGGCTTCCCATGGCAAAGCCGCCTGCGAGCAACGCAGCTGCTTGTATACTTTTATGTTGCTCGATACTGGCTTTTAAAAAGTGCTGTACAGGCAGCTCATCCCTTAAATCAAGGCTGGTGTACTGTACGTTTTCTGCCTTGCTTTTATCTAAATCTTTTCTGCCAATTGCCTCAACAAAGAAGTTAGCCTTGCATAAAGCCTCTACTACTGCATGACCAAGTTGCCCACTGGCACCACTCACAATACATGTTGGATTCATCTACTTAGGCTTTTTGCGTTTGGGGCCGTATTGCACAAAGGATTTCACCTTTTTAGGTTTGGCTTTTGTTTCTATAAACAAGTAACGTGAGTAGCCAAAAGTGAGTGAGAAAAAAACATCCCTGCGCTCACCAGCGATTTCATAAATCGTTTGATTGTTGTCAGCACGGTTTAGGTAGTCAGCAGATCGTGGATCGAATACACCTCCGTTGGCGCGCAGATCAAAAGATAACCTGGCGTGATCGGTTATATCCCAGTCAGATCGCAGGCCCAACGATCCAAAAACCTGTACTGATTTGAAATCCGTTTTCTTAAGGGTCTCCAAGTTGTTGACAAGAGGGCTCACCACACCATCATACTCAACTGTATACGTATCAGGTAAAAGGCTATACGTGGCAGCAGGAAAAATGAGTTTTGCATCAATGTGCTTGATACTTTCATTGGCTTTTAACAAATGGGCATAGCTGATGCCTGCAACAAAACTCACTTTGAAAAAGGATAAATCGATCAAGTGCTTTTTATAGGAGAAGGGAATCTGCAAGTAAGTCATGCTGATGCTTCGTTCACCCACTTGTCCTCCTTGCGTGTTGAGTATGTTAAAAGTTTGGCCGACCTCGGTAAGTTGAGGATCTACCATGAAGCCAAAGCCCATATAATCGACACCGGCATGCACCCCACCAGGAATAAATTTAGCGCCATATTTAGCCTGGTATCGTGGGTCAAGGCTAATGCCTTCATCAAATGTAAATGTTGAAGTTACCCCACCAAATAAACCTATAGAGTAGGTTACTTCTTTTTGTGCATGGCAATGCATTGAAATAAGCAGCAGGCCACAGATTTTTAGGCATACACGGTTCAATGTAAAGATCACTTTAAGAGGGGTAGCTATTTACAATATGCAAATTAGCAATTTAATTGGTGTTCAGACAGGTCGTAAAGGGGTCTAATTAGACCATCAAAGGATTTTTACGATTAATAGATGATAGCTCCGATTGTTAGCTGGATCATTCCGGTACTTGTAAAACCAGTTTGGTAGCTAAGCACATCATTTGTTACTTGTACGGAGCCCCTTTTAATAAAGCGCGACCGGTCACCAGATAAATAGCTAAGCCTTACAAAGAAAGATGCGTGGGCTTCGGGGAGGTCAGTTTCTACCAGTCTTACTTTTCGGCTGTGGATGCCCAGCCCAAAACCATAGCCAAGACTTCCATCATTTTCACTGCCAATGACGATGTCTTCCTCACCATCGTCAAAGATTGTTTTATCTACTTTGATACGTCCATTCATAATATGACCGCCAACCATGCCGTCTGCGAAGAGGGCAATCTTGCCTTTTAAAGGAAAATAAATCCTGGCACTGGGGCCGACAAATATTTTGTTGATCGTGAACTTGTATCTGAAGGAAGTGAAGGGATCTGTAATCTTATCTCTTCCAAAAGTAAGGTAGGAGAAATCTATACCCAGCAACAAAGGGGATTCACGTTTTTTACCAAAGGGATTGATGCCAAAGCCTGAGGCAAAACCAAGGGTTATGTCTCCATAATCGCTCTTGATAGATTGTTGTAAAGTTAGATCGGGTAGGCCTCCGGCAAGCCCCAGGTAAAGATATCCTGGTATAGAGAATTGATTAGAAGAATGTTCAATATTGTAATTGTCAAGATCAACGGCTTCTTGTGCAAACAGCATGTTCCCTGCTTGCAGTAAGGCTATCATCGATAGCAACAAGCTTCTCATTACGCTAGATTATGATAGACATTCTGAACATCATCATCTTCTTCTAAGGCATCTACGAGTTTTAGTACCTCGTCTTGTTCAGCCTCGCTTAATTCTTTAGTTGTAGTTGGTATGTACTGTAACTCTGCGCTGGTGGCTTCAATCTTTTTATCTTCGAGAAACTTCACCATTTGTCCGAAGTCAGTAAACTTGGTGTGCACCACTGTTTCTTCCTCATTTTGTTCAATGTCCTCGGCTCCGGCATCGATCAAGTCTAGTTCCAATTCTTCCAGGTTTAAAACGTTTGGCGCAAACTTGAAAACGCCTTTACGCTCGAACATAAAAGCTACAGAACCAGAGTTACCCATACTGCCATCGTTTTTGGTAAAAATAAGGCGCACATTGGCCACGGTGCGGGTTGGATTATCGGTAGCACATTCTACCAATATTGGCACTCCGTGAGGGGCGTAGCCTTCATAGACTACCTCCTGGTAATCTTTGTCTTCTTTTGAGGTAGCTCGCTTAATTGCAGCTTCCACTTTATCCTTCGGCATGTTTAAGCCTTTCGCATTTTGGATGATGGTACGAAGCTTTGAGTTGGTTTCTGGGTTACCACCACCAGATTTTACCGCAATATTTATTTCCTTTCCAATTTTGGTAAAGGCTTTTGACATTTTTGCGTTGCGAGCAAAGATCTTGTGCTTACGTTTCTCAAATATGCGTCCCATAAGAATAAATTAAGATTGGCAAAAATAGATGGCTTTATCCATACCTCAAAGACCAAGTTTACGCAATGTTTCGGGGCGGTTTATCTTGCCAGTAGGGGTTATAGCAAATGCCTGAACATAGAAAATCTGCTTCGGTACCTCATAGGCTTTCAGTTGGGCCTTTAGTCGTTGAATAAGCCTTGTTTCATCCAGCGCTTGTTCGCTTTCAATAATCAAAACGGCCTTACTGCCTAATACATCATCATGTATGCCGGCCACAAAAAAGAGATGGTTGAGGGATAGTTCTTCAAAAGTGGTAAAGATCACCTCTTCAACTTTTTCAGGGAATATCTTGATACCTCCTGAATTGATGATATGATCTGCACGCCCTAACCAGCGGAAGGTAGTGGGGCTTAGTATGTCTACTACATCATTGGTTATGATGGATTCCGTGAGGAAATTGGTCTGTATTACCAGACAGTTTCTATCGTCTGTGCTGATGTGAACATTAGGAAGTACGGTAAAGTAATCATCTCTGTCAACACCAGAAATTTTCTGTAAGGCAATGTGCGAGAGCGTCTCCGTCATACCATAGGTTTGATAAACTGATGATGCGGACTTCGCTAATATTGGTTCTACATGTTTGGGTATGGGGGCCCCACCAATGATGATTTTACTGATTCGATTCAAGGCTGAAGGTCCCATTTCCTGGATGATCGCAGATACCTGATATGGAACCATGGCTGCGAAATCAAATGTAAATGCTGGATCTAAGTCTTTCAGTGGATTGCTGGTAGGGTCAATGGCGGTAATGGATAAATTGCCAATGAGGCAGCGAACCAACATCATAATGCCGGCCACGTATTGTGTTGGCAAGCAGATCAGCGCGCTATTGTTTTCTTGCAGCGATAGCGCCTGTAGGGTAGCCCTGGCAGAAGCGATGAGCTGCTCCCTGCTTACTTCAATTTTCTTGGGTGTTCCTGTAGAACCACTGGTTTGTAAGGTAAAGTGTTGCTGGCCATTAAGCCAGCGTTTAATGAAGAGCAGTGTGGCTTTTTCAAATTCAGTTTCTCCAGTAACATCTCCTTGAAGAATAGAGGAAATATTATTGATTTTACCATTAAGTAGTAGTTGTGTATGGGTATACTGCATTCACATCAAGAGGCTGACAGGCTTTTTAAGTCGTTTTTAAAACGATCGATGATCAACTTTTCTTTTTCACTATAACCACTGCACGATTCTGCCACCTTTTGCATCACGCGAATGGCTTTCTCCTTCAGGTCTGTAGTAAGGTGATCTTTGTATTTCTTAAGATCATGCATGGCTTCGTTATAAGCAATGTCAATACTGGGTTGTGTTACTTCATCTAGCAACTCAAAACGACTTTGGGCAACCCACGAATTGAAATCTAATTCTTCTTCAACAATTTTATTGAAAGTCATGCGCTCATCAGCACTTAATCCTTTATCAGCTTTGGCAATAACGTAAGCCATTTCTGCGATGGCTCTATAAATTTCTCTTTGTTCAATTTGCATAGGTGCTGTCGATAAATTGATTGGTAATATATTACAAGTTCACCTTTTTACGCTATAAAGTAAAGTTTGATAAAAAAGAAAACCGCCATCGTTCATACTTAGCTTTTACTAAGTTGGCGATGACGGTTTTGTGATTATTTACTGATTAAGGAAATTTCGGGTATTTAGACCAGTCTGGATCGCGTTTTTCCAGGAAGGCGTTTTTGCCTTCCTTCGCTTCTTCCGACAGGTAGTACAACAACGTAGCGTTTCCAGCCAGTTCCTGGATACCTGCCTGACCATCTAATTCCGCATTGAATGATGACTTGAGCATGCGTAAAGCGATAGGGCTTTTAGCAATCATTTTCTTAGCCCATGCTACGTAAGTTTCCTCTAGCATTTCCAGGGGCACTACTTTGTTAACGAGCCCCATATCAAGGGCTTCTTTGGCATCGTATTGATCACACAGGTACCAAATTTCACGGGCTTTCTTTTGGCCAACAATGCGTGCCAGATAAGAAGCACCAAAGCCGCCATCGAAGCTGCCTACTTTAGGGCCTGTTTGGCCAAAGCGCGCATTCTCTGCAGCAATACTGAGGTCACACACTACGTGCAGCACATGGCCACCACCAATGGCCCAACCTGCTACCGCTGCTACTACTGGTTTTGGAATGGAACGGATCATTTTTTGAAGATCCAATACATTAAGGCGTGGGGTTGCATCTTGCCCCACATAGCCACCATGGCCACGCACACTTTGATCACCACCACTGCAGAAAGCTTTACCGCCTTCTCCTGTTAAGATGATCACACGAATATCCATGTCTTCGCGACAAATATTCATGGCATCAATCATTTCTTGTACGGTCAGTGGCGTAAAGGCATTGTGGACCTGTGGGCGATTGATACTAATACGGGCAATGCCTTCGTATTGATGGAATAGAATTTCCTTATACTCTTTAATCGGCTGCCAGGGATATTTAAGATTCATAGCGTTCTTTTAGTTTATTCTTAAAATTTTCAAAAATCTGTTTATTCAAGTTACTGTCTGTTTCTATCTCCAGAATTTTTGCGGTATTATCTCTTTCGAAAAAATTCTTGAGTTGGTTCTTTATTTTCTTTCGATTGTCAATCACTAAATGATCTAAGCCGAATTCTGTGCAAAGATGTTTGGCATTGAGTTGTTGTTTGGCAACAAAGAATTCGTCCACCTCTTTTAAATCAGCAGGCCCATCAATCAACTTAAAGATGACGCCACCATGGTTGTTAAGCAATACGACTCTTAAGTTAGGGATTGCGTGAGCATGCCAGAAGGCATTGCGATCGTAAAAGAAGGCAATATCACCCGTAATCAGTACATGCAACTTATTAGGGTTGGCTAAACAATGACCTACTACAGTACTGGTACAACCATCAATACCACTGGTGCCTCTGTTGGCATACACCTGAATGTTGCCATGGGCCTTGCTTAGACCAATGTAATTAGCATAACGAACACTCATGCTGTTGGCTAAATGTAAAGTTGCATCGGCAGGTAGATGATCAATAACCTCCTTCACTATTTCAAATTCGCCCAGTTCAGTCGTGGGGAAAAAGCTATTGATAAGTTCTTTGGCTTTTTGTTCTTCTAGGTTCCACAACTGACAATAGTTTTCTTTCTTCTGTTTATCGAAGCTTTCCTTTTTATCGAGGGTGCTTAGAAAAGTGAAAAAAGTTTCTGGGCTTGTTGTAACGGTATGTGTTAAACTTTGATAAGTATCTACCACCTGATCGCTTTCACCAATGTGCCAATGGATAATTGGTTTGTAGTTGCGTAAGAAGAGTTTAACCTGTTTTGCAATAAGGCCAGCGCCAAAAGTGATCAGCATTTCTGGTTGCAATGATTCCTTCAGGTTTGCTGGTGCTTGCCCTAAAAAAGCATCCGCGTGTTGAATGGTGCTTTCTAATTTATGCTGGTTGGATAGAATATCGGCCACAACCGGAAGGTCGTGTTTCTCTGAATTAAATTGCAGTAGTTGTGTTAAAGCGGGGTGCGCCTTTTGCTGACCGCTTACAATCAATACCTTATTGTATTGCTTCCATTGTTGTATTAATAAATTCTTGATCTCATCACTCAATCTACTCTCATTATCCTTTTGCTGAATAATGCGCTGTGCTTTTGTGAAGTAGATGCTTTGTTGGTTGCTTGGGTAAAGAGGTTCTCGCAGTGGAACGTTGATGTGGACCGGACCTGCCTGCTGATTTGATGCCAGGTTGATGGCTTCATTCAACATTCTGTTAATAACCCATACATTATCCTGATGTGTATACTCTTGGGGAAGTTGATAGAATTTCTTTACATGCTTACCGAAGATGTCTTGCTGAAAAATGGTTTGCCCATCTTGTTGCGCGATCCATTCAGTAGGGCGGTCAGCTGAAAGCACTAATAAGGGTATACCGGAAAAATATGCCTCTGCAATAGCAGGTGCAAAGTTGTACAAAGCAGAACCCGAAGTGCAAATGAGGATAACAGTTTGTTTTGTTTGCTGTGCAATGCCCAAGGCAATAAAGGCAGCGCTTCGCTCATCGCTAAACACCCGCACGTTAAAACTCCCTTGTCGCGTAAAGGCAAGCGTAAGAGGTGCGCAGCGGGACCCAGGGCAAAGCATCACATGCTTTATATTTTTTTGCGCACAGATTTCAGCGATATCGTAAATGGCTTGCAAGACTATAGAGTATGCTTGGTGGATTGATCAAAAATAACACTGATCAATGTATTCATTTTCATTTCTGTTTCTTCCCATTCTTTATGGGCTTGCGAATCGATCGTTACTCCTGCACCCGCATAAACACGCGCCATCGAAGCATGCCACTGCAAGCAGCGTAGGTTAACGAACAAGCTTGTATTACCTTGAACATTGACAGGGCCCAGGTAGCCGCTATAGAGTTCTCGCGCATAGCCTTCATGGGTGTTAAGGAATTGCAGGGCAATATCTTTCGGCATGCCACATACCGCTGAGGTTGGATGCAATAAGTCTAACATAACGGTTCCCAACTGAGGAAAGTTGGTTGCCTTCATATCAACCTTGAAATCACTCTTCAAGTGCATGAGGTTACCAGCAATAATCGTTTTAGGGCCTTGCTCTTCGTAATCACGCAAGCGTATTTTTTTAAAGCAACTGATGATGTAGCGTTCAACCAGTGCCTGCTCCTCAATTTCTTTTTGGGTCCAGGCTACATTTTTGCTATCCGTGCCTTCCACCCAAGCCTTGGTTCCGGCCAAGGCCACTGTTTTAAAAATATGTTTGTCGTCAATAGACACTAGCAGTTCTGGTGTGGCTCCTAACCAAGTGCCATGGGTAGGCGTGCTGATTAAAGAAATCATGGCCGCAGGATACCGCTGACAAAGTTTATCGAAGGCATCCAATAGATTGAAATCAGCTGTAACACTTTTAGATCTTGAAGGAACAATCTTTTCGGCCAGACCTTCTTTAATCAATACAATGGCATTCTCTACCAGGTTTATGTAAGCGTTTTTATCTGAAGTGACAGCCAAGCCATTCTCTTTTTGATAAAAATTGGGTCGTATGGGTTGGGCCGCTTTGCTTAATTGCTTTAACCAAGTGTGAGAATTATTTTCAAGACTTGTATTCGGTCTTAATAATGCCTGGTCACTAAAGCGAAAGTAATAGTCTGCCGGTAAGAAGGTTCTTGACCCTGCCATGAAAGGGGCAATCATAAAACCTACCGGCAATTCTTCAAGGGTATCTTGCGGCTGCAATGTTTTTGATGTACCTGAAATAATGAGTTGTTGCACATCATCATTTGGCAAACGCCATAGCGCCACTGAATCACCCTGCTGAAAGGCATGATGTAATATCTCCTGCCAAAGCAATTGCTTGTTGCTACTAGTTAAGGTATTACTTGATTCAGTAGGTTTCATCAGCACATTTCAAATACTAAGCACTTCTTTACTTTTTATCCATCACAGCCATGGTAATGCGGCTAATACAAACGAGTTCATTGCTCTCGTTGTGGATTTTAATTTCCCAAACCTGGGTTCTTCCACCAATATGTATTGGTTTGGCCAGGCCCTTTACAAAACCGCTTTTTGCGCTCTTAATGTGATTGGCATTGATTTCAAGTCCTACACAGTATTGTTTGGCATTGTCAACGCAGCAATTGGCAGCAATGCTGCCTAAGGTTTCTGCCAAAACCACAGAAGCACCTCCATGTAACAAGCCAAGGGGTTGATGGGTTCTGTGATCTACCGGCATTTTAGCTTCTATAAAATCATCACCAAAGCCGGTAAACTCTATGCCCACATGGGCTAGCATGTTATTGGCCGACATGCGGTTCAACGCTTGCAAATCCAGGTCTACTTTAAAAATATTCATTCGTTCAAGCTTTGTTTTATCAACGCTGCCGAAGCATACCCCATAATTCAAGGATATCTTCTTATACTTGCGCCCGCTTAGCCATACTGTTGACTGATTGGGAAATGGCTGGGCAAATTAGCCAAAAATGAGCCCCAAAAAAATCTATATCGTACGTCATGGCCAAACCGATTTCAACTTGCGCGGCATTGTGCAAGGAAGCGGGGTAGACAGTTCCCTGAATGAATTGGGGCAAGCCCAGGCCATAGCCTTTCATCAGGCTTATCAGTCAATACAATTCGATAAGATTTACACTTCTGCCCTGCAAAGAACCAAGCAGTCGGTACAACCCTTTTTGAATCAGGGCATATCTCACGAAGCCATAGCCGGGCTGAATGAAATCAGCTGGGGTACAAAGGAGGGTTTCCCCATCACGCCTGAAGAGGATGAGTATTATCATTATATGCTTCGCCAATGGCAATTGGGGCATACTTCTTTGCGCATAGAAAAGGGGGAAAGCCCCGATGAAGTATTGGCCCGTTTGCAGCAGGCCATGGAATACATTATGGGTAACCACGATGAGCAAACCATTCTGATATGCATGCACGGAAGGGCTATCCGCATCTTGCTCTGTTATCTGTTAAACTATCCGCTGAAAGCTATGGATATGTTTGAGCATCAGAATCTTGGATTGTATCAACTTAACTTTACAGGAACAATGTATTCGGTGGCCAAGTATAACGATACCCTTCATTTACGCTCGCTTAGCTGATGTAATGCAGCTTTCGCCTTGGCGTCAATACTATTTTTATACTCGTGCTTTTTATAACTCAGGGCCTTTGTAAAATACTCCCGGGCCATTGTTTTATCGTTTGAGGCAAGTTTTAAATACCCCAGTTGCAGGCAGGCGTTAGGGGCATAATACCAGGTCTGTTTGTCGCTCATATCAATGGTTTGCTCATAGAAAAGGCGTGCTGCATTACTTTGTCCTGCTAGGTGAGCCAGCCTGGCCTGACGGTAGTAAAATTCCACCTGTTCTTTAAGTGTAGGGATATCAGCAGGGCTTACTTCTTTCACCACTTCTTTCGCCTGATCAAAAAAACCACCATCAGTAAAAAAGCGAATGCGGGTCAGTTTCGTATTCATGCCTTCTGCAGAATTGAGCACACGGCTGGCATATTTATCAGCTTCTGTATTCTCTACAGTGAAGGTGCGCGCCATTTGATAGTATTGCTGCGCCTTTTCCTGCTCACCTAATAGCTGGTAACAGATACCGGTTTTAAAGTGCACGTCTTTCCTAAAACTACTTCCTTTAAATTCCCTGCCATAGCTTTGGAAGTAATCGATCGCTTGTGTGTAATCACCTTTGTAGAGCAGGGCTTCGGCCAGCAAATATTGAACAGTCGGGATTTTCAGGGATGTAAGGGCTTGTAAGACCTTAATGCTTGTGTTGGCATCGTGACTTTTAAGTGCTAAGGAAGCCTTGATGAAAAGCGTCATTGGTTGATGAGGATCTTCAGCAAGGATTGGCTCTATATAAGCATTTGCCTTATCTGGTTCTTGCCATACATAATTATGGAGCAAGGCCAATAGGAGAGAGGCCTCCAGTGCAAAGGCCTCCCTTGACTGACTAAGCTTTTGCAGCGCTGCCAACCCTGCTTGTGTGTCACCTTCCATGCCCATCATTCTTAATATCCAATTGTATTTTTCAGGCACTGCTCCCAGTAATACCTGCAGCAAACCATGGCTTTTTAAAATGGGTAAATAGGTGGGGTATTTTTCCCGGCATTCTGCTGCCACCTTGTAGGCACTGCGCAAATGCAGGGCTGCTTCAAATTCTTGCCCAAACTTTAGATAGACAAAGGCCCATAATAGATTCAATTCTGCCTGGGTAAAAAGTACCTCTGGCGTGATTGGTTGAATGCCTTCGAGTACTTCAAGCTGTTTTTCAAATAGGAATGTGTAAGCATCTAACAAATCGCTGTCTTCATTCAAAAGCAATTCATGAGCATGGCTTAACCCAATAATGTAAATGGAGTAGGGTTGCTGGTTGTTGACTAAAGCCCTGGCTTCTTTCCACTGGAAACTTAAGGCAAGCTTGTATGCCTTAGTTTGTTGCTCGCTGAGTGGATGTTGGCTTTGAGCATGCAGGCAAAAGCAAAAAAGGCAGGCGATGAAGCCTGCCTTTTTGAT
>JALHOT010000011.1 GCA_022842845.1 Cyclobacteriaceae bacterium
ATCGGTAAAATTGGTGGTGCCGCCATGGAAGGTATGGCACGTCAGCCAGAAGCTTCTGGAAAAATCCAGGGAGCTATGCTTGTTATCGCAGCTCTTATTGAGGTGGCAGCGCTTTTCGGTCTAGTAATTTGCCTGCTTATCTCTTTCAAGTCTTAAGATTGAAAAAAACAGAGCCCTGCACTTGGCAGGGCTCGTTTTCTTAACAACCTAACGAAACAACATCGTATGGAACTACTAACCCCCGGCACTGGTCTCATTATTTGGCAGGCCATTGTATTTTTTCCGCTAGTCGTATTGCTATACTTCCTGGCGTGGAAACCCATTCTTGCTTCATTGAAAGAACGTGAAACATCCATTACCGAAGCATTGAATACTGCTGAAAAAGCAAGACAAGAAATTGCTGCTTTAAAGTCAGACAACGAAAAGCTTATAAAGGAAGCTCGCGAGGAGCGCGACAAAATGCTGAAAGAGGCGCGTGAAGCAGCCAATCGTTTGAAAGACGAGGCAGCAGCCGATGCGAAGAAGGCAGCAGATAAAATTATTGATGATGCCCGTCAGGCGATCAACATCGAGAAGCAAGCTGCCATGAAAGATGTGCGCACACAAGTGGCCATGTTTTCTTTAGAAGTTGCTGAGAAGTTGATGAAAAAGAACCTTGCTGGTGACAAAGCTCAGAAGGATCTTGTGGACGGTTATATTAAAGAACTAAAACTGAACTAAGCACATGGCCGAAACCCGTGTTGCCTCCCGATATGTAAAGTCGCTGCTAGGTTTAGCAGTGGAACAAAACGCATTAGACGCTGTGCATAACGACATGCTGTTGTTTGCCAAAGTAGCTGATGAGAACCGCTCCTTTGCTTTGATGCTGCGTAACCCTGTTATCAAGCACGATAAGAAGCGCGACATTCTAGAGAAACTTTTCAAAGGAAAAGTGCACTCCCTCACTTTTGCCATTTTTGATATCATAACCAGAAAAAACCGCGAGGCTATTTTGGTTGACATTTCCAAGCAGTTTCACAATGCTTATAATGTGTACAAGGGTATTGGAAAAGCCACTGTAACAACGGCTACACCCATCGATGCAACCTTGCGCGCAGAGTTTGGTGAGATGGTGAAAAAAATAAGCAATAAGAAAGAAATTGAACTGGTTGAAAAGGTAGACACTGAGATGATTGGTGGCTTTGTATTGAATGTTGGTGATCGACAAATCGATGCCAGCATGAAAAACAAGCTGAAGGCATTGAAAGTTAAGTTTAGCTACAACCCTTATATAAAAGAACTTTAAATCGCGATAGCGAACAGCAACAACAACAAACGATCAACGATTATGGCAGAGATCAGACCAGAAGAAGTATCAGCAATATTGCGCGAGCAACTCTCGCATGCCCGCACTGAAGCCCAGCTTGAAGAAGTAGGAACTGTATTAACAGTGGGTGATGGTGTGGCACGTATTTACGGATTAACACAAGCACAAGCTGGTGAGCTTCTTGTGTTCGACAATGGCCTGAAGGCTCTTGTATTGAACCTTGAAGAGGATAACGTAGGTGCCGTTTTGTTAGGTGATTCTAAAGACATCCGTGAAGGAGATACCGTAAAGCGCACCAAGCAAATCGCTTCAGTAAAAGTAGGCGATGGTATGTTGGGTCGTGTGGTTGATACCTTGGGTAACCCTATCGATGGAAAGGGTCCTTTGGCCGGTGATTTGTATGATATGCCACTGGAGCGTAAGGCCCCTGGTGTTATTTTCCGTCAGCCAGTAAACGAGCCTTTACAAACCGGTATCAAAGCGATTGATGCGATGATTCCGATCGGTCGTGGTCAGCGCGAATTGATCATTGGTGACCGCCAGACTGGTAAGACTGCCGTTGCGATCGACACGATCATTAACCAAAAAGAGTTTTACGAAAAGGGCCAGCCTGTTTACTGTATCTATGTAGCCGTAGGTCAAAAAGGTTCTACTGTAGCTACTGTAGCGGCAGCCTTAGAAAAGGCCGGAGCACTTCCATACACCATCATTGTATCAGCTACCGCTTCTGATCCTGCTCCTATGCAGTTCTTTGCGCCTTTCACGGGTGCAGCGATTGGCGAATTCTTCCGCGATACCGGACGTCCTGCTTTGGTTATCTATGACGATTTGTCTAAGCAGGCTGTTTCTTACCGCGAAGTGTCTTTGTTGTTGAGAAGACCTCCAGGGCGTGAAGCTTATCCTGGTGACGTATTCTACCTGCACTCACGTTTATTGGAGAGAGCTGCGAAAATCATCAACAATGATGATATCGCTAAAAACATGAATGACCTTCCTGCTTCTATCAAGCATTTGGTAAAAGGTGGCGGATCTTTAACGGCACTTCCAATTATCGAAACACAAGCTGGTGACGTTTCTGCTTACATTCCAACTAACGTTATCTCCATTACTGATGGTCAGATTTTCTTGGAGACTAACCTCTTCAACTCAGGTATCCGTCCTGCGATTAACGTAGGTATTTCGGTATCGCGTGTGGGTGGTTCTGCACAGATCAAGTCAATGAAGAAGGTAGCGGGTACCCTTAAGTTGGATCAGGCACAGTTCCGCGAATTGGAAGCTTTTGCGAAGTTCGGTTCTGACCTTGATGCGGCTACTAAGTTGACTATCGAGCGTGGTAGAAGAAACCAGGAAATTTTGAAGCAAGATCAATATGCACCGGTTTCTGTAGAGCAGCAGGTAGCCATCATCACTGCTTCAACACGTGGTTTTATCGACAGAGTGCCAGTTAATAAAGTAAGACAGTTCGAAAAAGAATTTGCTGAATTGATGCATGCCAGCCATCGCAATGTGCTTGACAACTTGCGTGCAGGCAAATTCGAAGATGCTGATGTAGCTATCATTAAGCAGGTTGCTACTGATCTTGCTTCTAAATATTAATTTGAAAATATTTCAATTTGAAGATTTGAGAATGGAGACATTTTCAAATCTTCAAAATTTCAAATCGACTAATTGAAATTATGGCTAACCTAAAGGAAGTAAAAGGACGAATCACCTCAGTGATGTCTACGCAGCAAATAACCAAAGCCATGAAAATGGTGGCGGCTGCTAAGTTGCGTAAGTCACAGGATCGTATTACGCAAATGCGTCCTTTTGCCCAGAAGTTGTCTTCTATACTTCAAAATATCTCTTCGGCACAAACTGATAATTTAAGCGATGCATGGTACAGCCAGGTGCGCGAAGAAAAGAAAGTATTGATTGTAGCAGTGAGTTCTGATCGTGGTTTGTGCGGATCCTTCAACAGCAATATTTTTAAAGGCGTATTGAAGTTGATTGCCGATAAATATCAGGCACAATTCGATAAAGGAAATGTTACCATTCTTCCTGTAGGCAGAAAGGCATCTGAATTCTTTGCCAAAAGAAAAGTGGGATTGGTGACAGACTATTCTAGTATGTTCAGCCACTTGTCTTTTGAGGAGACTTCGAAGATGGGTGAATTTTTGATGAATGAGTTTAAGGCAGGCCGTTACGACAAAATTGAGATTGTATACAACGAATTCAAGAATGTTGCTACTCAAATATTAAGAACTGAACAATTTTTACCTGTATTACCCTCATCAGATGCAGGAAAAAAGAGCACAGAGATTGACTACATTTATCAACCTGATCGTGGAGAAATTTTAACAGGTTTAATTCCTAAGTCATTAAAGGTGCAATTATTCAAAGCCCTATTAGATTCAAATGCCTCTGAAAATGGCGCGCGAATGACGGCCATGGATAAGGCCACTGAGAACGCAGGTGAGTTGTTGAAAGAATTAAAATTAACCTATAACAGAACACGTCAGGCAGCGATTACCAAAGAGATTTTGGAAATTGTGGCCGGTGCGGAAGCTTTAAAATCTGCCTAATAAGGTCTCAATTAAATGAGTTAAGCCCACCTACCACGGTGGGCTTTTTGTTTGCGGGATTTCGTATTAACTTTTGTTGATTGTTTTATTCAATATGAAAATACTCACAGCACTCTTTTTTTTGTCTTGTTTGGCTTTCACATGCCATGCACAAAAATATTATCTCGGTATTGGTGGAGGTCTCAATCAACACAATGGGCTAATTGGTATTAGTGGCGATTTTAAATTTGATGAACAATATGCCTTAAGAGTTGGAGCAGGTATTGGTTCATGGGGCACAAAGGTGGGCCTTGGATTTTTATTTAAACCAAGAACCAAAGGTGACTGGCGTTTTGGCCTTGGCTATAGTTCGGCCTCTGGCGGCCTCTGGGCTAAGGGATTTTGAAATTGAGTTTCAGGTCAACGGTGGCGCCACACAAATGGTGCTTATGGATTTGCACCGACAAGGCTTATTTAGTTTTACAGCCATTAAAGAATTTACATTTAAAAACAGTGATGCTTTTAATTTGGAATTTGGTTTTTCTGCCAACGCAAGTGGTGCTACTTTTTATACTGTTAAGGATGGTTCAGCCCTTGATCCAACCAGTGTACAGGTTTTACGCTTGCTTCGACCAGGGGGCATTGTTTTTGGTATTAGTTATTTATTCAGGTTGAATAAATCTGCGGCCGGGGAGTGACACGCCTATTGATTGATAAACCTATTTTTTGGTTTGCTGTTAAGTTGATATGCTAACAGCTGAAGAGACAGATCGTATTATAGAAATGGCCTGGGAGGACAGAACTCCCTTTGATGCCATTAAGATGCAGTTTGGTTTGAGTGAGCTGGAAGTGATTGAGTTGATGCGTAATAGTTTACAACGAAAGAGTTGGGAAAGATGGCGTGCGCGTGTTCAGGGAAGGAAGACAAAACACGTAAAGCAAAGAGGTGAAGAGGTAGATCGGTTTAAGTGCACTCGCCAGCGACAAATATCAACCAATAAAATTTCAAAGCGCCCCCGCTGATTTACTCCATACGTTCTTCGTGTGTGTGCATGGCAATAATTCGCTGTGCTTCTTTAGTAGTCAGATTGTCTTTTCGCATGCCATACAAAATGGCCGAAGCATGTTTGTATGTCTTTGTAATATCAACAATCGGTGCTGGGTAATCTATCCCCAATCGACAAGTATAAAAATGCTGATCGATGCCTGTCATTCGCCAAGGTTCATGTAATAACGATAAGGGGATATTTTTTAATTCAGGTAACCATTGCTTGATAAACAGACCCTCAGGATCATTTTCTGTGCTTTGCTTAACAGGATTGTAAATGCGAATGGTATTAATACCAGTTACACCAGCCTGCATTTGAATTTGGGCATAGTGAATGCCAGGCTCAAAGTCGAGAAATAGTTTCGCTAAATGAACGGCCCCTCGCTTCCAATCCAACCATAAATGATGGGTAAGAAATGAAACAAGCATGGATCGCATTCTGAAATTGATGTAACCAGTTGCCTGTAAACAACGCATGCAAGCATCAACCAATGGATAGCCTGTTCTTCCCTCTGCCCAGGCAAGAAAGTATTCTTCATTCCATTGCGTACGAATGGAGTTAAATCCTCGGTTAATATTTTCAAATTCCATCCGCTCTTCCATTTCAAATTTTTGAATGAAATGATCATGCCAGCGAAGGCGTGCTGCAAAACTGCTGAGTTGCCAACGGTGATTCTTATTAACAATTGCTTGTTGAGTCTGTTGGTACACTTGTCGTAATGAAATATTGCCCCAGGCCAGGTAGGGTGACAAACGACTGCAACCTGTTCTGCTGGCAAGTGGTTTTGAAATGGATTGATTGTAGTGCTTTGATCTTTCTAATAGAAAGCTCTGTAAGTAAGTGTTGGCGTGCTGCTCACCACCCGGTTGAAATAGTTTATTCTTGATTGAAAAAATTGAATTAGTATTTTGAATATCACAAGTAATATTGACGAATTGGATTTGCGACAGATCAGCCTTATCGCAGGGACTTTCCATCGTTTCGTACCATTCGTCAATCCAGTTTGTTCTATTGTGCCGACCTCTTTTAACACCAGCATATGGGAATTCAATCCACTTGATGTTTTCCTGATTAAAATAGCGCTTTAATTTTTTATCCCTGTCATAACTAATTCTTAGCCCACTTTCCTGATAGCTGAGTACCTGAATGATATTATAATTTTTCAGAAGTGATTCAAAGGTTTCTTTTACCTCTTGAGTAGAAATGTGAACAGCTGTTTTGAAGGCTTGCAGCTGACGATTAAGATCAGTAATTGATTCGTGTATGAATCTCCAATGACGCTCATCACTCTCTGCTGCAACAAGCTGAGAGGGTTCGTAGCAAAACAAGAGCAGGGTTGCCAGGTTTGACTGGGCAGCATAAGCTAGTGGGTCATGATCAGTTAAGCGTAAGTCGCGTTTAAACCAGACAACCTGTATGGGTTTTCTATCCATAATTATAAAACAGCCTTGGGGTAGATTGGTTTATAAAAAGAAAACCCGTTAGTGCCTGCACTAACGGGTCTGATTTAAGATGTTAGGTTTTTACTGAACCATAAAAACGGCATTAGCAAATACAAACTTTCCTTGCTCCCAGAAACAACGGAATAAGGGATTGTCAACAAAGTACACAATGTTACCTCTGCCTTTTTGTTGTACACCAAAGCCAAGTGTATTGTCCATTTTTCTATTGACTTTGTAGCCAGCAAAACCTTGAATAGGTTTGGCAGCGCCTTTCAGCACACCAACATTCCATGCATTGTCCATGAAGTCGTAGCGAATGGTGTTGGTTTTTAAAGTGAAGTAATGATTGCCTAATCCGAAAGCTAGCGGATGAGAATTGTCAACGGAAATTTTATAGATGGCTCCTGAAATATTATCGGAGATCTCCTTCCGTTCAGCATCTTCATAGCGAATCAAGCCATCTTTCTTTTTCCATTCCTCTTCTAATTTTTCAATGGCCTTTTTCGATTCATCATTCTTGTAATGCTTCAGGCTAAATCCTTTCTTATCCGCAAATGATTCCAGCGCATCACCAATAATGATCAGCTTCCCACCAGCACTCACCCAAGTGTTGATACGGTCTAGTTGTGCATCATCGAATATATCGTAGTATCCTTCTGGAGCAATTAAAACATTGTATTGATCCAGATCAATGCGCTTGAAAAGATTTGTTCTTATTTGGGTAACTGGATAGTGAAGTTGTTGTTCAAAATAATGCCACACCTCACCTGCAGAAAGGGATGCGGTACCATCGCCCATGAGCATGGCCACACGAGGTATTTCTATATAGGCAACTTCTGAAGATCCAAAATCTTTTCCTTGATCTACAAAACCAGTATTACTAGTATAGATAGTTCGCTTATAAGATGAGGCAAGCGTTTGGACTACTTTGTCGAAATCGGCAATACCTTCGTTATTTGTTCGGGTAACAATCAGCGTACCTGCATTAAAAGAATTACCATTCACCGAAAATGCCTGCTGGGCAGCACGAACTCTAAACCCTTTTTTCAAGATTTCGCCCAGAAACTCAGCGTCTTTAACTGTTTCATATTTGAAAATGTAGGCATAAGCCTTGCTGATGTTGCTAGCTGCATTGTTTTTTTTCTCATAGCCTTTGCCTGGATTAATTCTTTCTGTTACAGCGTATCCTTTTAGGTTATAGGCATAAAACAAATTCCAGGCAGTAATGTCGTATGTGATGGAGTCAGGCAGTTTTGATTGTGGTTCAAAAACTGTTGTAATAAAACGCGATTTAGGCTGAAAGGTATTGATCACTATATCTTCAGCATTTATGCTAATAGTACCTTGATTTTGTGTTTGATAATCGAATCCTTTAGTGCTACGCGCGCTGCCCACTACACCATAAGCAATGGCGTGCTGGTCCATCCAAGTGGTTAGTTGCTCAATTTTATCAGGGTTGTTGTCAGCCTTAATGATGTAGCTCTTATAGGCACCAACCGGATTATTGAGATTTTCTTTAAAGTACTTTTCAAATTCATCGACCAGTTTAGTGGCATTCTTTGCTGCTATTTCTACAGTGCTCATGCCGGTAGTATGATGGTGCAGCAGGCGTTGTTCTAGTGTCAATGGTACACCTTCGTTGGTCATGATGCTGACACCTCTTTGGCCCCCTTGTTCGTACGTCATTCCTATAGCACCACTGTAAGTAGGATAGGTATCGCCATAACTGGGATAGTACAGATCAAATCTTTCTTTTGTAAAAAACAACCAGGCGTTTTCATCGAAGTACTTGGCATTATTTTTACCGATAACGGTTTGAAATTCTCGCTGCCAATTGCTGATAACACCATGGAATGGTTCCGCAGCAGGAGCAAAATAATAGGGATTGTTATAGCCCTGTTCATGAAAATCAACGTGGATGTGTGGCATCCATTGGTTATATGCTTTTAAGCGTGCCTGCGATTCTGTTTGTTGCAACCAGGCCCAGTCTCTGTTCAAGTCAAATAAATAATGATTGGCTCTTCCTCTGGGCCATGGTTCATTGTTTTCAGCGGCATCGGGGCTCGCATTGGGTATGTTGTTGATGTATTGGTTGTTGAAATTAGCATAGCGATCTCTGCCATCCGGATTGATGCAAGGATCCATAATCACTACCGTATTTTTGAGGTACTCTTGTCCACGAGGTGTGCTGACTAATTCGTGTAATGTTTTAAGGGCAGCCTCCATGCCACTGGCTTCATTGCCATGTACGTTGTAGCTCATCCACACAATGGCAATTTTATTGTTAGAAGGTGTACCCGCAAGCATTCCTGTACGCTTCAAATTGTCTTGTCTGATTTCTTCCAGCTTATTGAAGTTTTCGGGTGATGCAATAACAGTGTAAATGAGAGGGCGGTCTTCGTAAGTTTTGCCATACTGCGTAATCTGCACATTAGGCATTTGCGCATCGACATAACGGAAGTAGTCGATCATTTCATGGTGACGAGTGAAGCGATCACCCAAAGTGTAACCCAAAAATTCGTCAGGGCTTTTAAGGGTTTGGGCATTCGCCCAGCTGACGATGCCCAGAAGAATGATGGTAAGAAACTGTTTCATGAATTTTAAAGTTGAAGGCTAATACTACAATTTGTTAAGGGATTTAAGGGTTCTTTTTATTTGAGCCTTATGATGGGTGATATGTTCGGCAAAGAATTGCATGGCCTGCACTACACTTAGCCGCCCGGCTACTGGGTGCTTATAGACTAATTTATGCACGTGAGCATCGCCCAGGTGCTCTAGGTGGCTTTTAAGTTCAATACGGAGTAAATTCCATTGCTCCAGCAATGTCTCTAAGGGCATGGCCTCCGGTGTGTTTTCTACTACAACTTTCGGGGCTTTGAATTTAAATGGAAGACGCTGGGATATTTTCAAGATGGGCAACATTAAACTTTGTTGCAACCCCGCATTCTTGAGTTGATGAATGCCCTGAGATTTCTTTTTAATGTAAGCTATGGAAAGTCTTTCGGAAGTATAAAGGTGTGTGAGAATCTCAACAATTGACCATTGACCGGGCGCTGGCTTAGTTACAATTAAATTTGGTGAAAGCCCCTGAATCTCCTTTAGCAATGTAGCTCTTTGCAGTTCGAGGGCATGGTATACTTGTTCAAGCGTTTTGTTCATACTGAATAGGAGGATTTTTATTCAGTTAAACATAGTCACTTTTGTCTTAATAAACACTTTGGTTTTGTAGTAATGATGGTGACGAAAATGCTTTAGTGGATTGGTGTAAATAACCTATAAAAAGGGACTGCCTTTTGAGCAGCCCCCTTTACATCTCAGATTATACACCCTACCTCTATATAAAAATAATCTGAGTTCCTTGTCCTTCGGCAAGGGCATACATATCACCGACTGTGATAATGTCTTTGACCTCGGGAACAAAATCTTCTTTTTTCAGATGGAACATATCAGCAGCTAAGCGGCAGGCATAAATCTCACCACCCCCTGCTTCTATCATCTGAAAGAACTCTGTTACGTGTGGTATCTCGAGTTTATCCATTTCTTTTCTCATCATATAGGAGGCCAATGATTCAAAGCCAGGAAGGCCTTTGATCATATCAGGTACCCCATGCATCAAGGCTGGATTACCGGTGGTGCCTGTGTGGAGATTGTCTGCATATTTTTTAGTGAGGGCCTCCAGGCCAAAGAAGGTAAAGAACATTTTTGCTTCTATGCCTTCCATCAATGCACCATTGGCCATTACCAAGGCTGCATAAACATCTTCAAGCTTACCTTTAGAGCAAATAATGAGCATCTTTTTAACAGGGTAGCTTTCTTTCTTATTGAGTTTTGTAGTGGTTTTGCTTTGCACTACTTCTAATGTGTCTGTCATAGCTTTGGTGTTTAAGGTTAGATACAGCTGGCAGGTTTGGGTATGCCAGCAATTTTGCTGGATATTTTAAGCGGACCTCCGGGGAAGAGCGCATACAACTGCTTAATATCTACTATGCCTGAGTTGCCTACTTTGCGCAATGACAAGGCTACACCTTCAGCTTGTTTGGCTCTTAGCCATTGCAGTACCTCCCAGTGTTTGGCTGTAAGATCAATGTTATGTTCAGCAGCGATGGCGCAGGCCCATTCTTCTGTCCATTCTGTATAATTTTTTAAATAGCCTTCTTCATTGGTGGCTAGTAGCGGTGCACTTAAGATGGTTTCCATATAATTAGGGTGTTTAGTGTATAATTAAACAAGTACTTCTTCTTCAACTTCTTTTCCCGTCATGGACATAGCGGTGGAGACAGGTAAGGTTTTTCCGGTGAGGAGCATGTGCCAGTAAATCCATTTAAAGGCCAGCTTACCCATGTGGTTAATCCTACTTTCCTTTAGCAATTCCATAGGGCCAATGCCGGCAAGCGGAAATTTACCTGGCAATGGTTCTGTAGTGTAGTTAAAGTCTATGAGCGCAGCCTTACCAAAACCGGTTTCTATAAAGCAATTCGAATGTCCATCGAATTTTTCTTCGAAGGGTAACCCTTTGATGTAATTCAAAATGTTATCTGTTAACACCTCTGCCTCGAAGTGAGCCACAGAGCCTGCCTTTGATGCCGGTACATTGGTGGCATCACCAATGACAAAGATATTTTTGAATTGTTGTGATTGCAGACTTTGTTTATCGGTTGGCACAAAGTTGAGGCCGTCCTCATCGCCCATATGGCTGTTGGCAATCACATCAGCGCCTTTGTTAACAGGTATGCTTACTAACAAGTCAAATGGCACTTCTTTATCATCGTATGATACAAGCACTTTGCGTTCATTATCAACTCTTTGCAGGTAAAAATCGGGGACCACATTTACCTTCTTCTCAGCCAATAGCTGGCTAAGCATTTTGGTGGCCTTCGGTTTTGTAAAAGCACCTGAGAGCGGTGTAACGTAGGTGATCTCAACTTTATCACGCATACCTTTTTCAGTAAAGTAGGCATCGGCTAAAAATGTAAATTCAAGCGGTGCCACCGGGCATTTAATAATAGTCTCGGCCAGGTTGATGACTAATTTTCCACCTTCCCAGTTTTCGAGTTTTTTTGCAAGCTTGGTGCTGCCTTCATAGGTATAAAAATCAAAAATATCTTTATACCAAAGCTCTCCTTTTAGTTCGGGAGTTTCTTCAGGCACTACCTGCGCCCCTGTCGCGATAATGAGTATGTCGTAACTAATCGCACTTCCATCTTTTAACAAGATCTTGTTCTCTTCTCCAACAATTTTAGCAGCCTCTGCAATTTCAAAATCAATTCCTTTAGAGAAGAAATCTTTTTTATCGCGCACTACGTCTTCGGGTTGATAGATACCAAAGGGTATGAACAGAAAGCCTGGTTGATAATAATGGATTTCATCTTTATCAAGCACTTTAATTTCCCAGGCTGTGAGTGGTAAGTTTTTACGAAGCTTGTTGGCCATCATGGTGCCAGCAGTACCGCCTCCGAGGATTAGTATCTTTTTCATATCAGGTAGGATTTGATGTTGTAAATGTCTGTTTAATAAAAGAAAGGTGTAATGATAATTCAGATACTATTACATGACTTTCGTCAATCTGACTTCTGAGTTTCATCGCGTCTCTTTCTATCACATGAGAAAGTAACAAAACAATATTGACCAGGTCTGTGACACTGGTTACAGAGCAAAAAAAATCCTGTCGATTTCGACAGGATTTTTAAAAAGGACTTAAAACTCTTTAATATCGCCAACTCTTGACGTCAGCTCCTTTCGGAGCGCTCTCATCTATACGTTTTAAAATTTTGGGTAGGTACATGGTGTTGTAACGCAGTCGAGAAAGATAATTGGGATTTACAGGATCGCCATTCCAGCAATGCTCGGCTCTATCGCCATAAGCCACTTCTCCTTTATAGAATGGGTTGCTGGTCTTCTTTAAAAAGTCCTCCATTAAGTACACCGCATTATTGAGGTAGTAATTGTCCATATCACCACAGTAGATATGAATTTTACCCTCAAGTTTCGGTCCCAGCGTTGCCCAATCTCGCTCAAGAATGTAACGGAGATCATAATGTTCTCGCCAATATTCGGCTACGGTTTTGTCAATCTCTCCGGTTTCTTTATCAAAGATTCTTTTAGGATAGCCATCCTCTCCTTGGGGTGAGTACACTGCTTCCCAAATGTCCCATTGCTGCCCACTTCTGGATTTAGTACCGAGCGCTAATTCGTAATAGTTACTCTCCTGCATGGTCGATTGGATTTGACCCAGGTAATTGCGATGCGAAGGGATCGGAAGTTTTTTAAAGTCACTTTCGTACCAATAGGCATTTTTGTCTTTGTATAGATCTACTAAGCAATAAGCACGAAAATCGATAGGATCAGGGCAGGCAGCAAAGCAGCCATTGAATTGATCAGGATAAAACATTTGAACGGCCAGCGCTTCCCAACCACCGGTTGAACCTCCATAAGTAAAGCGAGCCCAACCTTCACCAATCCCTCTAAACTGTTTTTCAATTTCAGGAATCAGTTCTTGCATGACGGCATCTCCATAGGGGCCAAGATTGGCGGAGTTCACTGCATAAGAATCATCATAGTAAGGATTGGCGTGTTGAATTTCTACTACCAGAAATCTTGGAAAATTTTTACTTGTCCATTGTTTGTAGAAATTAAAAGCTTCTTGCGCCTCCATTTTTTTATAACCGTAGATGCCAAAGCGTGCACTGTAATCAGTTGTGTCCATATCAGCTGGTGGAGGTGTTTCGCTAAAGCCACCAAAATCGCTTGGAAAGTGCCCATGATAGATCATAAGTGGATAACGTGCTTCTTTATGTTCTTCAAATCCTTCGGGTACTAATACATGAGCCCCTAAAAACATGGGGCGTCCCCAAAACTCCGATAATAGTTTGCTTTGAATTTTAATGTGCTTCACGTATTTGCTGTCCTTGGGTTCTTCCAAAGGTGCAATGATCTGATCCATGATAATATCAACCTGTTGAGATTGAGTTGAATCAATCGTAATTTTTATAGGCTTGCTGTAAAAGTTGCCAGGCTTTCTGTTCCACTGTTGTCCTTCGCCCTGATCTGGAGGAAGTTTTACTGTGTGACCAGTTTTAAGATTGAACGTCTCGTATCGGTTAATAAGGGCTTGCACAAAATATTCCCCCGCAGGAATTTTGTTGGTAGATGAAATCGGGAAGCCAAAAGCTTCCGCATCAATAACAATATTGTCTCCGGGTTTCATTCCCTCTATATCAACGCCAAAAATGAGCTGGGTAGAAAGTCCATCGTTGATTTGAAAGCGAGGCTCACTTTTATCGCTTTTGGCCAGGAGCAGGAGCAGACGCCCGTCCTGCGCTTCTTTGCTTAGCGCCTCTGTAAAGCTAATGCTAAAGGTTTTTGATTTTTTTTGTTCTGTGGTGCAGCTAATAATGAGTGTGCTGAGCAGAAGCCAGGCGAGGAGCTTTTTCATAGTTTAGGTTTACAACCCAATATAAGCACTTAGAAGCAAAGCTTCAATGCACAAAGGGTGCGTGGTGGCATATTGAAGTAGAAGGCCTTACCCTTTACTTATTGCCCACCTCAAAACCGTATCCTGATTTCTTCTTCATGGTCTACCGGCACTATGATGGGTAAGCCATGATAGTTAATACGAATATTTCCTTTATAGTGTACCTTCATACGTTTTGCCCCAATCATACCCATAAGGGTACCGAATAACCCTTGTTCTTTTAGGTTGAGTTTAACCTGAATGGGAACGGTGAAATTGCCTTGAGATGGTACTTTTATTTTAAGTGTTTGCTTAATAACGGCTGCCTTCTTACCCTCTACAAATACATCGATATTAATGGCCTTAAGCTTACCCTGTTGCTGGTTGGGATTGAAAAAAACAGCCTCCATCTTGAGCATTGGGTCATTACTTACATCAGCCGTTACATTTCTAAGTTGTCGTAACTCTACATCCTTATAATCACCACAGGCGCTCAGAAAAACAATAAGTACCAACATCATTAATTTTACAAAGGCTTTCATCATACTGTAATCATTTTAAGCTAAACACTTTTGGTAAGACAGACATCTTGTAACTTTGTTACATGGATAACATTTTTGATTTGGTGGCAGATGGCCTGGCCGACAAAAGCTATGCAATTATCGACAATTTCCTCACACCTACAGAGGTCAGTAAAATTTTGGAGCTTCCTCATTTTAGTGAGCATGAAAAATTTTTTAAAAAGGCCGGTATTGGAAAACGCACCGATCTTCAGATAAACGAAGCGATCAGGGGCGATTATATTCTATGGCTCGATAAAAATACAGCGCCCCCTGCCGCGCAGGTTTATTTAAACAGATTGAATGAGTTAGTGCAATACCTCAACAGGAGTTTGTTTTTGAGTCTAAAGGATTATGAAGTACATATGACGGTGTATCCAGTGGGTACTTATTATAAAAGACATTTAGATCAGTTTAAAAAAGATGACCATCGGAAGCTGTCGGTTATTTGCTATTTGAATAACGATTGGAAGGAGGAGCAAGGTGGCCAACTTCGTATTTATACAGAGAATGAATCCTTGGATGTGTTGCCTTTAGCGGGCAGACTGGTGTGTTTTCGCAGTGATGTGCTGGAGCACGAAGTATTGCCGGCTACTCGCCAGCGTTTAAGTTTAACGGGGTGGATATTGGATCAAGCCATTATTTAATATAAAACACAAAAGCCCGGCTAATAAACCGGGCTTTTGATTTAAGCAGGTACACACGATCAAACAAGTTGTCGCAGGGCAATCTCGAAAGAGTGTTGCGCAATATTGGTTTTTGCTTGACTCTTTTTGTATGACTTCTCTAATCCTTTCCTGATGGTTAAGGAAATATCGTTGAAGATGGCGGTGTCCGTCATGCTCACTTCCCGCTCCATGAAATAAGCAAAGACACGGGCCATACCACAATTAGCAATAAAATCCGGAATAACTGATACTTGCTGATCCGCATGCAAGCCAGTAGGGCCGAAGAAAATCTCCGGATCGGCAAAAGGTACGTTGGCACCAGAAGAAATCACTTCCAGTTTTGATGCAATCATTCTGTCAACCTGGTCGCGGGTTACCAGGCGTGAGGCAGCAGCCGGAATGAAAATTTCAAATGCCTCATCCCAGATTTTTGAATTCACTTCATCGAAGGATAATAATTTGTCGGATACAATTCTGTTGCCTTGTCTGTCGAGCACCAGCTTATCAATTTCGACTTGTGTAAAACCTTCTTGATTCATCAAGCCTCCTTCGCGACTGATGATGCCTACGATTTTTACGCCCATCTTTGCTAAATAGAAACCCGCGGCCGCGCCCACATTACCCCAACCCTGCACTACTGCACGCTTGCCTTTGATGTTACCACCCCACAACTCATAATAATGTTTCACTGCTTCGGCAACGCCATAGCCTGTACACATGTCAGCAATGGTATATTTTTTATTGAGATCGGGTACGAAGGCACCATCCTCAATTACTTTTACCACGCCTTGTCTTAACTGACCTATGCGATTTACTTTTTGCGCTTCGCTGGGCTTGTAGTGGCCGGTAAACACACCTTCCTGCGGATGCCAAATACCACTGTCTTCGGTGATAGGAATTACTTCATGGATTTCATCAACGTTCAAATCGCCACCAGTACCATAATAATATTTTAGCAAGGGCATCACTGCTGCATACCAACGCTGGAGTACCCCCAATTTGCGAGGATCTGAAGGATCGAAATTAATACCTGACTTAGCACCACCAATGGGAGGACCCGATACAGTGAACTTTACTTCCATGGTTTTAGCCAACGATTCTACCTCGCGTTTATCTAACCCTACGCGCATGCGTGTGCCACCTCCGGCCGCACCCCCACGCAGGGAGTTGATCACTACCCAACCCACGGCTTCAGTCTCCGGGTCTTTCCATTCAAATACTATTTCTGGTCTTTTATTTTCGAATTTTTGTAATAGGTCGTTCATGCTTGTCAATAAAGTTTCAAAGCTATCAAAAACCTGTCATCACACCACCACTGCTGTCGCGATATGCTTTAGTAACTGACTTTAGTGTATTGATTTCTCCACAAACCCTTAAGGTGCCCAGCAAACCAAATACTATAGCCTCCTTGAAATTGATAATAGCTTCATCGGGAATAACGAGTTTGTTATTGTCCCCGCAGAGTTCGACCAATCGATACAATAGAAAACTATTGAACGCACCTCCGCCTGTGATTAGTACAGATTTCTCTTTTTCCTGGCCAATGGCACGGGCAACTTGTTGGGCGATACTTTCAGTGAAAGTTCTGAGCCTGTCTTGTACAGATATTTTCTCGTTGTCAAGGAGGGGCTGAAAATGCTGCTCAAAATATTCGCGTCCCAATGATGGTTTTGTCTTATCAAGCTTATCGTACGCTTTGCTTAAAGCCCCCAACAGTTTTTCATTGATCAATCCATCAGAAGCCATCGCTCCTTCTTTATCGAATGGTTTTTTATTTTTTTGGGCTAAGTAGTTTAGTCCCATGTTTGCAAAGCAAATATCAAATGCTTTACGTTGCCCTTTTACCTCTGCAGAAAGATTGGCAATACCCCCTAGATTAAGGCAAACATCGTATGCTGAAAAAAGTAAACGATCACCAATAGGCACCAGTGGTGCTCCCTCGCCTCCCAAGGCAACATCGAGGCTTCGAAAATCCCACACAACCGGTAATGCACTGCTTTGGTGCAAAGCATAACCATCGCCTAGCTGAAAAGTAAAGCCCTTAGCCGGTTGGTGAAATGCAGTGTGTCCATGCGAAGAGACAAAGTCTACTTTTTTGATGGCGTTTAATTGTTTGAATTTTTTCACCTCTTCACCCAGGTATCTTCCGTAAGCACTATGCAGGATTAATAATTCTTCTGCACTTACCCGGTGCGCATTACCAAGCAATTTTTGCCAGCTGTTACTGTAGCGGATTGTCTCACCTGCTTCAAGCGTAAAGGACCAAAATCCTTTGGCGTTTTTCGAAAAGGTGCAATAAGCAATATCAAGGCCATCTAAAGATGTGCCCGACATTAAACTGATTACTTTAAACTTGCTTTGAGAATCTTTACTTTTGGAATTGTTCTTCATGCTATGAAAAATCTGGTGATTGATATCGGCAATACAAACAGCAAGGTAGGTATTTTCAATCAGCATGAATTGATAGAGGAACGTGTCTTTGTGGACGAGGACTCACTCAAGTCGTTCCTTCAGACTTGCCAGGCAGATTATTTGTTGCTGGCCTCTGTCAGTAAATCATACGATGGTTTATTGGCTTACACGAGGCATATTCCAAGCACCTATGTTTTAGATCATACTTTACCCTTGCCGATTACCAATCTATACGCAACACCCGAAACCCTCGGAGTTGACAGGCTGGCGGGTGTTTGTGCTGCGCATGCCATATTCCCACAGTCGCCTTGCCTGGTGATTGATAGTGGTACTTGTATCACTTATGATTTTATCAATGAAAATGCTGAGTACCTCGGAGGTGCGATTTCTCCTGGATTGCACATGCGTTTAAAGGCCATGCATACATTTACAGCCAGGCTTCCTTTGGTTGAAATCACCGGGGATATCCCTTTAGTTGGAAATAGTACGAAGAGTTGCCTCCAAAGCGGAGCCTTTAATGGTATGTTGGCCGAAATAGATGGCATAATTGAGCGTTATAAGCAGCATAATCCCCAACTGCGCGTGATATTATGTGGTGGTGACACGCATTTTTTTGAAAACCGCCTGAAAGGGGCCATATTTGCGGTCCAAAATCTGGTTTTGAAGGGCTTAAACAGTATTTTATTACACAATGTCGGTCAGTAGAAGCGTTTTTTTCTCTTTTTCGTTGGTTTTATTGACAGTCAGTGGTGTTTGGGGGCAGGCCGCTAAAAGTCCTTACTCCACCTTTGGTATAGGCGAAAGCTACGGCAATGCGCTGGCCAATAATCAGGGGATGGCCGGCTTGGGGCTAAGCCATCCGCAATACTGGTACTTAAATAATCAAAATCCAGCCCTATTAACTTATAACAGACTTACGGTTTTTCAGGTAGGTCTGGTGGGTGAACAACTTGATCTTTCTGACGGCAACAACAGCGAAACCGTGCGTGGCGGTAATATGAATTACCTGGCCATAGCCTTCCCTATCAAATTTGCAAAAATCAGTACCTCGCTTGGCTTAATGCCTTATACCAATGTTGATTTCAGACTTCGTTATGACCTGCAGGTATTTGATAATAACAATCAAGTTGTCGATACAACCACAGTAACGGAGCAGGGTACTGGCGGCTTAACTCAATTGTATTGGTCAAATGGTTTTGCCTTGCATAAAAACTTATCAGTAGGTATTAAGGCCACTTATGTTTTTGGTTCTGTCAATAATGTAACACTCAACGAAATTGATGTGGCATCGCAGCCTATACCCTTCGTGCCGGGGATAAATGAAAACACGTACTCTAAGGGCTTTTTGCTTGGTGCAGGTATTTCGTACAGTAAAGATTCATTGTTTGATGGCAGCTATCGCTTAAGCTTTGGTGCGGTTTATGATTTCAATGGCAAAATTGGTGCAGAACGCGATGTTGAGCTTTTTCGCTTAAATGGCTTAAGTAGCGATACAATAGAGTCCACTTTATTGGACAGACAGGTGGGTAAGCTTGAATTACCAGCTGGTTTTGGGGGGGGTATATCCTTCTCTAAGGAGAGAAAATGGGCCGTTGGCATCGATTATTACTATAAAGACTGGAGTACCTTCCGGTCGTTGAATGTGGCAGATGATGATTTGGGAGAAACCTGGAGATGGTCTGTAGGTGGTGAGTACACCCCTGATCTGATTTCCCTGAACTATTTAAAGCGAGTAACATACCGAGCAGGCATCAGCCAGGCCCCTTTTTTCGCGAACGGCAAAAAGGTTAATGATTTTGGCATTAATTTTGGCTTATCTCTACCAACCGGAAGATCCAGCATAGACTTGGCCTTTAAAACGGGCAGAAGAGGCAGTATTCAAGAAAATGGACTTACAGAAAATTATTTCAAAGTCTATTTAGGTGTTACCCTCAACGACCAGTGGTTTATAAAAAGAAAGTTTGATTAGTTAACGTAAAGAAGATGAAAAGGAATGTTCTGAAAGTAAGCTTAATGTTTTTCTTATTGGCGGGCAGTGTAAGCTCCTTTGCTCAATGTAAGGAATGGAAATGGCCTGAAGACAAGGCTACAGCTGAAGAGAAAAATGTTCTGTACACAGATGCCGTGAAGAATGGACATTATAAACAGGCAGTTGCCCCTCACCAATGGCTGATAACAAATGCTCCCAATCTGAATACAAGCATTTACATCAATGGTGCAGAAATGTTCGACAAGCTGGCTGATCAGGAAAAAGACCTGGTAAAGAAGCAGGTATACGTTGACTCCTTGATGATCATGTATGATATGCGCATTCAAAACTGCGGTGAAGAAAGCTCAGTCATGGCACGTAAAGCCCTGTCATTCTATAAGTTTAACATCAACAGTGCTAAAGGTGCAGAGGTACTTCCTATTATGGACAAAGCTTTTCAGTTAAATGGAAATAACATCATGGATGGCTTGCTACTCCCTTACATGCAGGCGGTTCGTATTTCTGCTTTGAAGTACAAGAATCTTTCAGAAGACCAGATTCTGGAAAAGTATGATATGGTTAGCGCCATTGTAGATGCCAAGATTAAAAAGACACAAAGCGAGCAGAAGCCCATCGATAAGTTGAAGAAGACAAAAGATGATATTGATGCAATCTTATTAACACTTGTTAAATTTGATTGCGACCGTGTTAAATCAACGCTGGCACCTAAGTTCAAGCAAAATCCTACTGACATAGCACTAGCTAAAAAGATTTTCGGATTTATGTTGCAAGGTAAGTGTACAGAAGATCCACTTTGGCTTGAGGCAGGTGAAGCTATCCATGCTGTAGAGAAAGACTATGGTTTAGCTAAAAACTTAGGCGTACGTTACCTGACCGGTGATAATATTGAGAAAGCAGACTTCTACTTAAAAGAAGCTTTGGAGATTGCACCTGGTAACCCTGAAAAGGCAGAAGTATTGATTCTACAGGGAAGCATTGCTTCAAGAAAGGGTGCTAAAGGCGAAGCCCGCGAATTATTCCGTCAGGCAGCCTCTACGGATCCAAATAACAAAGAAGCTTATGAGAAGATCGGTGATCTATACTTCAACAGCTTTAACGATTGTAAGAAAATGGAGAACCAGGCGGATGACCGTGCTGTGTACTTAATCGCTTACGATTATTATGCAAAAGCGGGAGCTTCTCAAAAGATGGGTGCTTCTAAATCAAACTTCCCTTCTAAGGAAGATATCTTCCTGGTGAACTACTCTCAAGGCCAAAGCATCCGTGTAGGCTGTTGGATTGGCGAGAGCACAACCGTTAGAACTCGTGACTAATTTTATATAAACAAGAAGAGCCATCCTGCATGCAGGATGGCTTTTTTATTTCAATCAATATGAAATACGCAGCCATTATTTTCTTGTTACTGATGCTATCAGCCTGCGGCAATACTGAGGTGAAGGATCCAATCATTTATGAAGGGCCTTTGCGTGAGGTGGAGAATATGGAATTGTTTTACAGTCAAAACAGCACTGTTAAAGTAAAAATGAAAACACCTCTGGTGCATGAATTTAAAAATAGCGACCAGGAATTCCCTAAAGGTATTTATCTTGAATTCTACGATGCACTGGGGAATCTTGAGTCAACCCTGACAGCTAATCATGCTTTTTACTTTAAAGCAGAAAATAAATGGAGAGGTCGTGGTGATGTAGTCGTTAGAAATGTAATAAAGGAAGAGCAACTCAACACAGAAGAATTATTCTGGACGCCCTCCAACCAAAGAATATTTACGGAGAAGTTTGTCACCATAAGGCAGCAGGGTGATGTAATTTATGGAGAGGGTATGGAGGCTAAACAAGATCTTTCAGACTTTGAAATAAAGAAAGTTACTGGTGACTTTGAGGTAAAAGAGGATTAAAAATGAAACTACTGGATGTTATTTTATTGTCGGGCTCTGTGGCATTTTTTATCATGGGCCTGCACCAGATCATGAACTTTGGTTTTGCCAATGGTTACTGGGCAGTAATGGTTTCGACAGTGCTGTTTTTCATGCTTATTTACAGGCGTGTAACTGGTAAGCGCAATGAAGAGACGACCGACCCCAAGCCTTCTCATAAGAAGAAAGGTAAAAGGTAATTAATACGTCTATGAGTTAATACAATGAATCATAGACGTATGCTATTATTTACAATAAGAATCAAGAGAGAATCTGGCCTTAGGATCTCCTAATTCGACAGCCTTACGCCAATCAGTACATGCTTTTTGCTTGTCATCTATTTGATAATAAAGATTCCCTCTTTGCTTGAAATAAGCTGCATTTTTAGGATCAATGCGAATGGCTTCATCCAAATCCGAAATAGCAGCGCCTGCGTCTTCATTGTTTGCCTTACAAGTGGCTCTGTTATAATAAGCCAAGGCATCATCAGGGTTTAATTGTATTACACGATTGTAATCTAAAATGGCTCCTTCAAAGTCCTCAATTTCTTCTTTGATCAAAGCACGATTGAAATAATTATCCGGATTTTTTGGGTCAAGGTTTACCGCACTGTTAAGCTCGTTCACAGCAGACTTTGTATCCTCAAGTCCCAGGTAGGCTTTGGCTTTGTCTGCAAAGAGCTGAGGAGTATTCTCACCTGCTTTCTGTGCTTCATCATAATCTTTGATAGCTTCGATGTACATTTCCTGTTCGAGGTGAACCCTTCCTCTGCGATAATAAATAGTTTTGTCTTTGATACCTGCAGCAATCACCTTATTAAGGTATTCGTTGGCGGCCACATAATTATTTCCACTGTAGTAGGCATCGGCTAGTGAGCGGTATAATTCGGGATCTGGTTTTTGTGTTAACTTTTCAACCATGCGATAATCTTTGGCCGCTTCATCATACTTTTTTGTTTTGATGAAGAGGTTACCTCTATTCTGATAGGCGGTAATAAATTCTTTATTGCTGGTTAAGGCAACATTAAAGTCTTTTAAGGCTTCAGTATAATTTTCCATGTCGTAGAAGAGTTTCCCACGATTGTTATAAAGTGCAGGATCTTTGTGACCGAGATTAACCGCCTGTGTGTAATCATCGAGGGCTGCACTTATATTTTTTAGCCAGTAGCGTGCATCGCCCCGATGAAAAAAGGCAATGGCTAGCTTAGCATCACGGTCTATAGCCAATGAAAAATCGTTTTGTGCTTCTTCATATTTTTTACCTTCAAGCTTGCAGAATCCTCGCATATCAAAGGCCAGTGCATCATTAATACCAGCGTTGATGGCCTTGTCAAGATCTTGAAGGGCATTAGAGTAATCTTTTGTGAGAAAGCGAGCTGTTCCCAGCTGGTAGTGCATGGCTGCTGTGGCTTCTCCTAACTCTATGGCCTTGGCTAAATCGCTGATAGCTTTGTCATATGTTTTAAGTTCAAAGTGGGAAGAGCCTCGGGCTGCAAAAACTTTTGCTTCTTTACCGCCCGCTTCTATGGCTTTGTTTAAGGGGTCAAGAGCACCTTTGAAATCATTGATTTTAAATTTTGAAATGCCCAAGATGGAGAGTTCTTCGGTAGTAGCCTGCCCCCTAGATACAACGATGGCCATGTCGGCTGCTGCACCTTTAAAATCGTTGAGCGTGTACTTGGCGCGACCACGATTGTTGTAGGCCAGTGTGTACTCATTTTTAAGGCCGATAGATCGATCAAAGTCTACAATAGATTCTTGTACAAGGCCTGCATTTACTTTTGCCTTACCACGGTTATTATAAATAACTTCATCGTTTTGCCCTAAGGCAATTGCCTTATCGAATGCCTCAATACTTCCAGTAAAATTGTTTTGTTTAAAGCGACCATTGCCTGCAGCGTAGTAAACTTCTTTGCTCTGCGAACTGAGACTGATGGCTTTTTCTAGTGCCTTGAGTGCTTCCTCTTCTTTCTTAAGTTGTATGTATGAGAGCCCAAGGTTCTCGAAAGCAACAAGATCGTTTGTATTAACGGCAGTAGCTTTTTCGAGATCACTAGCGGCTGCTGCATAATCTTTTAGCTGAAATGAAGCCTTTCCTCTCTTCTCAGGTATGCTCTCTTCTTTTTCTCCACTGGCTTCTGCAGCAGTGAGGGCCTCAACGCTACCTTTAAAATCTTTGCCATCATACCTTAAAAAGCCGACATATAGATATACTTTACCTTCTTTCACACCCGCCTTCAATGCTTTTTCCAGATAGTCTTTGGCGACTTCTTTTTTATTAACTGTGTAGTTGGCTACACCAAGCATTTTTACGAGCTCAGCTGTTTCTCCTTCTGTTGCTTTAGATTTTTCAAGATCGGTGATTGCTCCAGCAAAATCTTTGGTGTTGAATTTAGCAGTTCCACGATTGAAGTATGCTTTGCTATAATCAGGCTTAAGAAGAATGGCCTTATCAAAATCTGCGATAGAGGCAGGCATTTGATCAATATTCATTTTGGCTTTACCACGATTATTAAATACCACAGGATCTTTATCGTTTAATATGGATGCCTCCTCGTAGTATTGAATGGCTTTTGGGTAATTCTCCTTTTTGAAATTGATGTCTCCCAGATTTTTGTAGGCGTCAAAATCTCTTACCCCCATGGCTATCGCTTTTTCAAGATCAGGTTCTGCTATATCAGGCTTTTGTAAGTTGATGGCAGAAAGCCCTCTCATCAAATAAAGGTTTGCACTGCTTGCGCCTGCATTAATGGACTTGCTGATTGACTCAAAAGCACCTGTATACTCTTTGTTTTTATACTGGCATGTACCTAATTGTGTGAAAGTATCCTGATCGCTAATGCCCATGCTTACAGCAAGCGCAAGGTTCTTGGCCGACTCAGTGCAATCGCCTACCTGAGCCTGACTGAGTCCAAGCATTTTATATACCTCTTTATCTTTTAAGCCTTTGGCTAATACTTTATTCAAAGCATCTGCAGTGCCCTTATAATCTTTTAGCATGTATTTGGCAGTGCCTGTTTTTTGTAAGAAGTCAGTTTCTGTTTTACCTGCAGCAATGAGTTTATCGAAACCTGCTGATGCTTCTTTCCAGTTTTGCAGCGCATAGTGCGTGGAGGCTCTGTTTTCAATGGCTTTGTCGTAGTCGGCATTGATACTGATGGCTTTATCAAAATCAGTCAGTGCATTTTTTAGATCTTGTGTATTGGCTTTTGCTTTACCACGATTATTGAAGAGTATCGGATCCTTATCGTTCAAGGCCAGCGCAGCATCGTAGTGTTGGATGGCACTAGCAAAATCACTTTTAAGAAAGTGGATATCGGCTAAATTTTTAAAGAGATCATAGTCTTTAGCGCCCAGTGATAATGCGCTGTTATAATCTTTGGCGGCTGCATCATTGTTTTTAGTATTGAAATAAGCGTGACCACGCATGAGGAAGGCGGGCACTTCATTTACTCCTGCACTGATGGCTCTGCTCAGTGATTCAATAGCTGGCGTGTACTCTTTGTTTTTATACTGGCAGGTTCCAAGTTGATAAAACACATCTTTTTCGGTGCTGCCCATGCCGATGGCTGCACTAAGGTTCTTTTGTCCCTCTGTACAATCTCCCAAACTTTTTTGGCTCAGGCCCAGCATTTGAAAAACCATCTTGTCGCGGAGGCCTTTTGCTATAACCTTGTTGAGTGACTCGGCAGCGCCTTTAAAGTCTTTTAATTCATATTTGGCGGTTCCTAATTTTTGAAAAAGCTCCGTTTCACTTTTGCCAGCGGCCACAATCTTTTCAAAGTCCTCTGCACTTCCCTTCCAATCTTTTAACGCATAGCGTGTAGCGGCTCTGTTCTCAATGGCTTTGTCATAATTATTTTTTAGTTCGAGGGCTTTTTCAAAATCAGGCAATGCGTTTTGATAATCCTGTAAATTGAATTTTGCTTTACCTCGGTTATTGTAAAGTATGTGATCAGCCTTGCCGAGGGCAATGGCTTTATCGTAATTGGTAATTGCATCCTTAAAACTTTCCAGTTTAAATTTGGCATTACCGAGTGTTGCAAAAACATCAAAGTTAGCGGCACCCATGCTGACTGCTTTCTCTAAGTCAGTAGCGGCTCCGGTGGCATCGTTTAGATTATATTTGGCTAAGCCCCTGAACTCGAAGAGATCAACCGTATTGATGCGGGCTTTAACCGCTTCATCCAAATCAAGCTTGGCTTTTTCATATTGTTGCTGTTTAGCGTAAGCAACACCTCTTTTTACAAATACTTCCTTATTGCTAAAACCTGAGTTGATTAATTGAGTAAACTGGAGTACGGCATCATTCAGGTCGTTGGCCTCTAATTTCTTAAGTGCAGAAGCGTATTGCACTTGCATGATAGAATCTTGCTTTTGAGCATAGAGCGTGCATGCCGATAGCAGGAGGATGACAATTGCAGAAGCCTTCATGATATGAATGTTTAGTCTGCTAAATTATCAAAACAGACTGTTATCTGAAGGCTATCAGATCAGGAATTATACCAATTATACAGATATAGGAAGGCTAACACGGCTAAAATGCCAACGAGAAGTATGCCAAATACTTTGGCGCGTTTAAAATAGCCTTGAACGGGTAGGTTTTTCTTCACAGTTAATTAATGCACAAAGGTACGCTTTAGTAAACCACTATCTGGAATAATAGTTTGATAAACTGCTTAGAAGGGTAAAAAGGTACAGAATGCACAATACGGACTATGCTAATCCTAACCAGCGGTAATGGTGCCAATGACTTCCATCGCTTCTAGGGTTGGACTGGTTTTTCCACCTCTGGGTTCAATGGTGACGGCAAAGGCCGAAGCACCGAGCCCAATATTTTTCATCTTTATTAATCCGGCCAGGTTGCCATCGAATACCCCAGCATCTACAGGTTTGCCATCAATGATGGCCCATAGTTGGTATTGATTTTCTTTTGAGAGTTCCTTCATGTTTTGAAGGTTCAGGTAAACTTCCTGACTACGTTCATTCCAATACACTGACGCCAAAGCTTCGGGAGCATTGGCTGTGCCCTTCATGATAATGCGTTTAAAGTCAGGATTGTTGATAACACGCAGGTCAAGCTCAAGTTGATTAATGCGATTATTCACCGTATTATAATCTTCTGCGATTTGTTGATTGCGTGAAATCAAATCGTTTAGACTGATCACAGTTGTGCGCCACTTATTATAATAATTATAGGCAATGAAAGAGCTGATAACAGCTAAACTTAAGGAGGCGGCTACAGCAAATTGCCAGAAACGTGTTTGATTATTTGAAGACTTTAAAGGAATTACTTTCTTTTCAGCTTTTTCATACAACGCTTCAAAAAGCTTATCCTTAATACTGGCAGGCGGCTGAATGGCCGATTTCATTAACAAGAGTTCTTGAGCAGTTTCTATTTGAGCCAACTCATCCTTTAACACAGGGTGTAGCTTCAGTTGTTGCTCAACCTCTCTGCGCTCGGGTGCTGAAAGCAACCCAGCCGCATACGCCTCTAGAATTCCGCTCGATATGTACGCTTCTATATTCAAACGCCTAGTATAGTTCTTAATGTTTGCAGGGCAGACCGTAGTCTTGTTTTTACGGTGCCTAACGGAATATTCTGTTCTTCCGCCAGCTCCGATTGCGAATACCCTTTGAAATAGAGGTAATCAATAATTAACTGTTGCTCTTCCGGTAGTTTTTTTAAAACTTCTGGTAAACCGATTCCATCAATTCTTTGCTCCCCATAATCTGCTCGGTCAATGGTATTTACGAGTTTACTAATGTCTTTGGTTTTTTGGTCTTTAGAAAGTTCTTTAGAACGTGTTTTATCAATCGCCTGGTTGCGGGCTATGTTTAACATCCAGGTAAAAAGTTTCCCTTTAGTAGCATCATACTGATCAATTTTGTCCCAAATTTTCATGAAAACATCCTGTAAAACCTCTTCGGCTATATCTTCATTCACAATGATGCGTGTTACTACTCCGTGCAAAGCGCCCGCGTAATGATCGTATAGGTAACTGAAGGCATCTCTGTCTTTGGCTTTAAGAAGAAGAATAAGTGTTTCTTCGGAGATATGGTTTTGAGTGCCGGGGATATAAATGAATTATTAGCGAAGAAATATAAAAAAGCGGCAGGGCACAAGTATAAAAAAAAGAGGCTGCCGGAGCAGCCTCTTTAAAATTTACATAGGGATTTTTATAAGTGAATTACCTCACCATAAGCAGCAGCTGCTGCTTCCATAATAGCTTCGCTCATCGTAGGGTGTGGGTGTACTGATTTGATGATTTCATGACCAGTAGTCTCCAGGTTGCGTGCCGTCACAACCTCTGCAATCATTTCAGTAACGTTGGCACCAATCATGTGAGCGCCCAACCATTCGCCATATTTGGCGTCAAAAATTACTTTTACAAAACCATCAGGAGCACCAGCCGCTTTGGCTTTTCCTGAAGCGGTGAAGGGGAACTTGCCTACTTTCACTTCATAACCGGCTTTCTTAGCGGCTTCTTCTGTGTAGCCAACAGAAGCAATTTCTGGTGAAGAATATGTACAGCCAGGAATGTTATTGTAGTTAAGAGGATGTGGATTTTGGCCAGCAATCTTCTCCACGCAAATGATGCCTTCTGCTGAGGCCACGTGCGCTAATGCCGGGCCTTTTACTACATCACCAATGGCATAAATGCCTGGTATGTTTGTTTTGTAGTAATCGTCAACAAGGATCTTACCTTTTTCGTGCTTCACGCCTGCATCCTCCAAGCCAATGCCTTCCAAATTGGTAACAACACCGGCAGCAGACAATACAATATCAGCCTCGATTTTAATTTCACCCGTTTGTGTTTTTACAGTAGCTACGCAGCCTTTGCCACTGGTATCTACACCCGTTACCTCAGCGCTGGTGTAGATAGTCATGCCCGATTTTTTGAAAGACTTTTCCAGTTGTTTAGAAACCTCTTCGTCTTCAACCGGCACAATGCGCGGCATGAACTCTACAATAGTCACTTCAGTGCCTATGGCGTTATAGAAATAGGCAAACTCAACACCTATGGCACCAGAACCGACCACTAATAATTTCTTAGGCTGTTCCTGTAAGACCATGGCTTCACGGTAGCCAATAATTTTTTTACCATCGAATTTCATGGAGGGCAACTCGCGTGAACGGCCGCCAGTAGCGATAATAGTATGCTTGGCTTCGTAGTCAACTTTTTTGCCTTCAGCATCCGTTACTTCAACTTTCCCGCCTTTTTTAACTTTGCCAAAGCCAACGATGTGGTCGATCTTATTTTTCTTGAATAGAAACTGAATACCCTTACTCATGCCTGCGGCCACATCGCGGCTGCGCTTCACCATGTCTTTAATGTCTGCTTTTGCCTCACCTACTGTTACTCCGTAATCTTTGGCATGTTTGATATATTCAAATACGTTGGCACTCTTTAATAAAGCTTTTGTAGGGATACAACCCCAGTTAAGGCAAATACCCCCCAATTCCGCTTTTTCCACCACCCCTACTTTCATGCCGAGTTGAGAGGCACGAATGGCGGCTACATATCCACCAGGCCCGCTACCGATAACGATTAAATCATATTTAGACATAGCTATGCTTTTAATTTCGCTGCCAAAGATAAGCCCCCATTTGCGCTTTCAAAACTCAAAATTTAACAGATTTGAGGCTTTTGCTTACTTTTGGCAAAATGAAGATCATTCATATCCTACTTTTAACGATTAGTTCGCTGGCCATTGTGGCAGGCACCTTTATGAATCTCAAATATCAGCTGGTGGAGGGTCTTTTTGTAAGAGATGCCGGTCTGATAGGCCTCATTGCATTTATTATACTTTTCTATAAACACCTAAAATCAAAAGATGAAACTACTCCAAAATAAAACCGCGCTCGTTACCGGGGCCTCGAAGGGCATTGGTCGATCCATTGCCTTAAAATATGCCGAACAAGGCGCTAATGTGGCTTTCACCTATTTATCGAGTGTAGAACAAGGGCAGGCCTTAGAGGCGGAACTCGCAGCTAAAGGTGTAAAAGCCAAAGGCTATAGATCAGATGCTTCTGATTTTGCCCAGGCTGATAAACTAATCAATGATGTAATTGCAGACTTTGGTTCATTAGATGTACTGGTGAACAATGCAGGCATTACTATGGATAATCTGCTGCTGCGCTTAAATGAAGAAGCCTGGGATCGCGTGATTAACGTAAACCTGAAATCTTGCTTCAACACAGTAAAGGCAGCCACCAAGCAAATGATGAAACAAAGGAGTGGCTCTATCATTAACATGACCTCTGTGGTGGGTTTAAAGGGCAATGCTGGTCAAGCTAATTATTCAGCCTCTAAAGCGGGCATTATTGGCTTTACTAAGTCAGTAGCTCTGGAGTTGGGTTCGCGAGGCATCAGGAGTAACGCTATTGCGCCAGGTTTTATAGAAACAGAAATGACAGGTAAGCTTGATGAAAAAACTGTGCAAGGTTGGAGAGATGCCATTCCTTTGAAGCGCGGAGGCACCCCTGAAGATGTGGCAGATGCTTGTGTGTTTTTAGCTTCTGATATGTCGGCTTACATTACCGGACAGGTATTGCAGGTAGATGGTGGCATGTTAACCTAGTAGAATAAAAGCTTGGTTTAACACCAAGGAAAGCTGCTAATTGGCAGCTTTCTTTTTTTACGTATATTGAATAAGATGCTTTCGAATTTCTCCCCGAAATATTACCGAATAGTAGCATTGGCCTTTTTACTGATTCAGCCTTTTGCGAAGGATGGCCATGCGCAGGTGCCATTAACCGCAGATTCACTGAATAGACTGCTTGAAGTTCATCAGCAAAGGGATACAAATCGTATCTGGGTGCTTAATCAGTTGGCATTTGCCAATTACTATAACAGTCCTATTTCATCTTTACAACATGGCTTTGAGGCACAGAAGATTGCTGACAGTCTTGGCTATGTAAAAGGAGAGGCAGAAGCTTTCAGGCAAATTGGCCTGGCCTTTTGGGCGCAATCAGATATGCTCACAGCCATCAACTATTTTTTAACAGGTTTGAGAATAGCCGAGCAAAATGGATTGAAACAAACAGAGGCTGATATTCTTTCAAATATTGGTACGGCCTACAATGGCATGAACCAGCCTAAGGAGGCTTTGAATTTTTTAATCAGATCCAGACAATTACAGCAGACTCTTAAAAATAGGTGGAGAGAAGCTTCCGTGATGAATAATATTGGAGATGCTTACCTGGCATTGAATGAATTTGAAAAGGCCAATGAAGCTTACTCTTTTGCACTTAATGTCAGTAAAAGAGAAAAATACTTTCTGGGTGTTTCAACCAACCTGCGAAACCTGGGTAATGTGTTGGAGAAGCGAGGTCGTTTAGACTCAGCCCTTGTTAACTATAAGCAATGTGTTGAGCTCTCTGGCAATCTTAAAGATAATCGTGGCATAATACTTTCAAATAGATCATTGGCTTCTGTTTATATAAAGCAAAACAAGCTTTCCCTGGCCGAGGAGCATGCAAGCCTTGCATTGCAGGTTGCTATCGGTGCAAACCTGCGCGCTTTTATGCGAGACCTTTACGAGCTGTTAGCACGTATTAAGGAGTTGCAAGGCGATGAAAGAAGTGCTTTTCGTTATTATAAACTATTTACAGCGTATAAAGACAGTGTACAAAATTTAATCACAGTAACTGAGGTGGCTGGTAAACGTCTTCGTTTTGAAACCGAGAAAAAGCAAACCGAGATTGAGTTGTTGAAAAAGGATGCGGAATTGAAATCTTCTTTGCTGAAGAGTAGAAATTATCTGCTCGTATTTTCCTCGCTGTCATTGTTGCTGGCACTATCACTACTCTGGATGTCTTTTAGGAATTATAAAAAAATCAGGTATAAGAATAAACAGCTCAGTGATAAAAATGGTGAGATTAGTTATCAGCATAAGAAATTGAGTGAACTCAATGATGAGCTAGTTGCTGTGAATGAGGAGTTAAGATCGCAACAAGAAGAAGTGTTGTTGCAACGTGATGAATTGGAGTCAAAGAACACCCAGATCGAGCGCATGCATGATAAGGTGTTGGAGATCAACGAAAATTTGGAGAGTATGGTGTTAGAAAGAACCACAGCGCTTCAAATTCAAAACAAAATATTGAGAGATTATGCTTTTATCAATGCGCATAAATTAAGAGCACCTCTTGCCAGCATTATGGGAATTGTGGCCTTAATGCAGCACAGTAAATCAATCGAAGAACAAGCAGAGTTAACTAATTACCTACATCAATCAGCCGAAGAACTTGATAGAGTGGTGCGGTCCATCAACGATACCATCGAAAGGGGTTTAAGTGTGCATGAAGACGATCAACCAGATTTAAACTAACAGCTGTAAGTAAAAATAATTTTTTTAAGGTATTTGGAAACTCTAGCAAACTGCTATACGTTTGTGTCATCATAGTCGAGAAGGCCATCCGCCCAATCGATTTATAAAGAAGCGCAGAGAGAACAGGCTCATTGAAGCGCTAGCAACCCACCCGGCAGATCGGGCGAAAGGTGCTAAATCCTGCTCCTGGCAAGGTGCCAAGGAGAACTATAAACGATTGAAATGAAAATGTTCAACACCATCCAACTCATTGAACAAGCTATCACTAGCTTGGTTGCTTTCGTTCGCGACTCTATCCAATCTATTATTGTCTGTATGCCATGCACTTGTTGCATGCGCTGTTGTTGCTGTTAACGAGTATTCTTAACCGTAACGCAACACACAAGGCTTAACCAGTCAGGTTATTGCTTTGCCCATCTCTTCATTCTGAATTTTTAACCCTTTAACAATATAACTATGTCTAATTTACATTTTGAAACGCTACAGCTACATGCTGGTCATGAAATCGATGCCACAGGCTCACGCGCTGTGCCTTTGTATCAAACAACTTCTTACACTTTTAAAAACTCTGAACACGGAGCTAATCTTTTTGCTTTAAAGGAGTTTGGCAACATCTATACACGCATAATGAATCCAACCACCGATGTGTTTGAGAAACGTATTGCTGCCTTGGAAGGAGGCGTGGCTGCTTTGGCGGTGGGCAGTGGTCAGGCAGCACAGTTTATTGCCCTCAATAATATTTTACAAGCAGGCGATAATTTTGTCAGCACCTCTTTTGTTTATGGAGGCACATACAATCAGTTTAAAGTGGCCTTTAAGCGATTGGGTATTGAAGTGCGTTTTGCTGAAGGAGATAAGGTAGAGGCATTTGAAAAACTCATTGATGCAAAGACCAAAGCCATTTATTTAGAAACCATAGGTAATCCAGGTTTTAATATACCTGATTTTGATGCCTTGGCTGCTCTTGCCAAGCGTTATGGTATTCCATTGGTAGTTGATAATACTTTTGGTGCAGGAGGTTATTTATTTAGACCTATCGAGCATGGTGCGGCTGTGGTTGTAGCTTCTGCCACCAAGTGGATTGGCGGTCATGGCACATCTATCGGAGGTGTAATTATTGATAGCGGCAATTACAATTGGGGTAATGGAAAATTCCCACAATTCACAGAGCCCTCTGAAGGATACCACGGTTTAAAATTTGCAGAAGTATTTGGGGTTAACAATCCTTTGGGCTTGCCAAATATAGCCTTTATCATTAGGGCAAGGGTAGAAGGCTTGCGCGATTTTGGTGCAGCTATCAGTCCCTTTAATTCGTTTTTACTCATACAAGGCTTAGAGACTTTATCACTGCGTGTGCAACGTACTGTTGATAATGCCCTCGCATTGGCACAATGGTTAGAAGAGCATCCGCAAATAGAAAGTGTTAACTACCCTGGCCTTGCCAGCAGCACTTATCACAAGCTGGCCAAGAAGTATTTGCGCAATGGCTTTGGTGGCGTGCTGTCTTTTACATTAAAAGGAAGTAAAGAACACACAACCCAATTTGTTGATGCCCTTAAGCTTGTAAGCCATTTGGCTAACGTTGGCGATGCTAAGACCTTGATTATCCAACCAGCGGCCACTACTCATCAACAGTTGAGTGAAGAGGAGCAATTGTCTACAGGGGTATTGCCAACCCTACTACGTGTGTCAGTGGGTATAGAGCATATAGGAGACATCAAAGCAGACTTTAACCAGGCTTTTGAAAAAGTATTTGAACAGGAGTTAGTGAATTAGCTTATCGTGCAATGACAATGAGCAGTGATTATGAAACAAGAAGCAACTTTTTATTTTAATGAATCTTTCGAATTGGAGCTGGGCGGATATTTGCCCGGCTTCCAACTTCGGTATGTTACGCTTGGACAACTGAATGCGAATCGAGATAATGTTGTTTGGGTTTGTCATGCATTAACAGGTAGTGCCGATGTTACTGCATGGTGGGGTCCTTTGTTCGGAGAACAAGGTGTCTATAATCCTGAGAAATATTTTATTGTCTGCGCCAACATGCTCGGAAGTTGCTATGGTTCTACCAATGCTTTCTCCCGACATCCTGAAACAGATGCCATCTACTTTCACGATTTCCCAACATTGACCAATCGCGATGTAGTACGTGCTTTCGATTTGCTGCGCATATCGCTAGGCATCTCAAGTATTCATACATTAATTGGTGGCTCGCTGGGTGGTCAGCAAGTATTGGAGTGGGCTATTCAAGAGCCCGATGTGTTTGAGTACATTATACCTATTGCCACCAGCGCTCAACACTCAGCCTGGGGTATTGCCTTTAATGAAGCACAGCGTATGGCGATAGAGGCTGATCGAACCTGGCACCGCAATGATTACCTGGCGGGTGCTGAGGGTTTGAAAGCGGCTCGCGCCATAGGTATGTTGTCTTATCGCACCTATGACACATACCTTAAAGCTCAGTCAGAAGAATCTGCAGCGATTGCTGATAATTTTAAAGCAGCCACCTATCAGCGTTATCAGGGTGAAAAACTATTAAAGCGTTTCAATGCCTTTGCTTATTACACCCTTACGAAAATGATGGATAGCCACCATGTAGGCAGAAACAGAGGTGAGGTGGCAGAAATTTTAAAACTGATTAAAGCAAAAACATTGGTGATAGGTATTGATAGTGATCTGCTATTCCCCTTGCATGAACAGGTTTTTTTAGCAGAGCATATACCGGGTGCTGACCTGGCCATTATACAATCGCTGTACGGCCACGATGGCTTTTTGGTTGAGTATGATCAATTGACTAAAGTGTTGGAGAAGTTTTATAGCGATTCGAACCAGTTTATAGTTGCACAAAATCTTATTTAAGAAAAATATTTAGTGATGAAGAAAAAATTAACAATTGGCCTATTTGGCTTTGGAGTAGTAGGGCAAGGCCTTTATAATGTTTTAAACCAGACACACGGTGTTAAAGCGGTCGTTAAGAAAATTGCAATTAAGGATAAAGACAAAGTCAGAACTTTGTCAGCCGATCTTTTTACAACCGAAAAGTCAGTAATTCTTGATGATCCATCCATCGATGTGGTAGTTGAATTGATCAACGATCATGAAGCAGCCTATGCTATTGTAAAACAAGCATTGATCAATGGCAAACACGTGGTGACAGCCAACAAAAGAATGCTGGCCGAGCATTTAGAAGAATTTTACGAGCTGCAACAGCGGTATGGAAAATCAATATTATACGAAGGATCTGTTTGTGGTAGTATACCCATCATAAGAAACTTGGAGGAGTATTACGATAACGATCTTTTAACTTCTATTGAGGGAATCTTTAACGGATCTACTAACTACATCTTGACAAAAGTTTTTGAAGAAAAGAAGTCGTATGCAGAAGCTTTGTTAAAAGCACAGGAACTTGGATTTGCCGAAACAGATCCAGCATTAGACGTAGAAGGTTATGATGCAAAGTTTAAACTGGTAATTGCCATGGCCCATACTTTTGGTGTTTTTGTAAAGCCATCCGATGTTATCAATATTGGGATAAACAAAATTTCTTCCACCGATTTAAAGTACGCAAAGGAGCACAATCTTTCTATCAAGCTTGTGGCCAGAGCCTTTAAGCAAGGCGATCAGGTTTTTGGTTTTGTAGCACCTCAATTGATAGAGGCCCACCATCCCTTGGCTTCTATACGTAATGAGTACAATGCTGTGTTGGTGGAAGGTGCTTTTGCCGAAAAGCAAACTTTTGTTGGCAAGGGTGCCGGTAGCTATCCAACTGGATCGGCTGTACTGTCAGACGTCTCAGCATTAACCTATGGTTACGCCTACGAGTATAAAAAGAGATTGCAACATGAGCTACTTACTTTTTCTAATGATTTATTGGTGGAAGCCATTGTTACTTTCGATGAAGAACAGCAGGTAAGCATTCAAGAGTTTGTCAATTTCAAGTCAGGCTATGCTGCCCATGGCAAACAACTTTTACAGGGCGAGTTAACCTTGAACAAGTTCAAAGAGCTAAGCCTGCGGGCAGGCGTAAGTGTAATCCTGGCTCCTCAGGTAAGCTTTAAGCCGCTAAGCGAAAAGCGCCCTCATCAATTGCTGGAGGTGTAGTGCTTCAATGATCTTGTTTTTGGGCAACCAGGTTTTTTAGGTTAATAATTAGCAGACTCTTTTTCGTCAGATGACTTCCATTATCTGCCCTTAAACACGCAAGCATGTTTAAGGGCAGATTAAATGCTAATCAATATTTTATCAGTTTCGACCGCCAGAACCGACCCTCACATTACTACTGACCTTGGTGTTTCAACCGGAGGGCAGAACACTTCTGCCATTGATTTTGATTAAACAAAAGCCGCGGGGATATAAATAACTGATATACAAACCATTAAAGTCTTAAAAATTACGTTGGCAGCCGAGCATAAATTGACAGGCACCCTTATATTTGTGGACTTAAATTTTACCTGTTATGGTTATTACCTCTTCCATTCTGGCGTTCACCGTTATTATCCTGCTTTTGGTGGCGCTTCTCATTTTTGCCCAGGCAAAATTGGTTCAATCGGGCCCGGTTAAAGTGGTTATCAATGGCGAAAAAACGATTACAGTTTCTGCCGGTAGCTCACTCTTATCAACCCTGGCCAACGAAAAAATATTTTTGCCTTCTGCCTGCGGTGGAGGGGGCACTTGCGCCATGTGTAAGTGCGTGGTGGAGTCTGGAGGTGGCGATGTGTTACCAACAGAAATGGGTCACCTGAGCCGTGCCGAAAAATTGAGTAACGTGCGTTTAGGCTGCCAGGTAAAAGTAAAGCAAGACATGAACATCCGTATTCCGGATGAAATTTTCGGCATTAAGAAGTGGGAGTGCGAAGTGGTTTCCAACTATAACGTATCAACCTTTATAAAAGAATTTGTAGTAAAACTTCCTCCGGGAGAAACTTTGAACTTCGAAGCTGGTGGTTACATTCAGATTGATGTACCAGCTTTAACAGTCGATTTTAAGACGATGGATATTACACCTCATCCTGAACTGGGTCACAGCAGCAAAGATGTGTTCAAAAGCGATTGGGATAAGTTTAAGTTGTGGGATCTCAAAATGAAGAATGATGAGCCCATCTTCCGTGCTTACTCGATGGCTAATCACCCTGCAGAAGGTAACATAGTGATGCTGAACATCCGTATTGCTACGCCACCATGGGACCGTGCCAATAATAAGTGGATGGACGTAAATCCTGGTATCTGTTCTTCTTACGTATTCTCCCGCCAACCTGGCGATAGAGTAACTATTTCAGGACCTTATGGAGAATTCCATATCAACAAGACTCCACGCGAAATGGTATACATTGGCGGTGGTGCGGGTATGGCTCCTTTACGTGCACAGATTTTCCACCTCTTCCATACGGAAAAAACAAACCGTAAGGTTTCTTACTGGTATGGTGGTCGCTCAAAGAAAGAGCTTTTCTATGTGGAGCACTTCCGCAAAATCGAAAAGGAGTTCCCCAACTTCCAATTTAACATTGGTTTGAGCGAGCCTCTGCCGGAAGATAACTGGAAGGTAAAGAAAGGCCTGGACGATAAGGATGCAGATGGATATGTTGGGTTCATCCACCAGTGCTTGTTTGATAACTACCTCAAAAATCACCCGGCACCAGAAGATATTGAGTTTTACCTGTGCGGTCCTCCATTGATGAACGCAGCCGTATTGAAAATGCTCGATGAGATGGGTACGCCAAAAGAAAATATCCGCTTTGACGATTTTGGTGGTTAATCCACTTTGATCATCAACACAAAGGGCCTCTCTGCAAAGAGAGGCTTTTTTATTCCCAATAAACTAGCCCAACTAGTTTATTCGATTGGGTGTCTAAAGAGAAATCGCTTTTATGAAAAGGATATTCATAGCCCTGAGCTTTCTCTTTATAGCCTTGTCTGCTTTTACCTGCGATGAAAGCATAACAAATCCTTGTGGTGATAGTGATTGGCTTAACGCTGAACTTCAAAAAATGAGGCGGAATAAGGCAGGTAAAGGCTTGATTGAACAATATCGTTACAAAGATCAACTGGCTATTTCGATAACCGATTGTAATGGCTGCGCTGATGCCATGACCGTTGTGTATGATTGTGCCGGCCAGGAGCTTTGTAAGTTTGGCGGCATTGCAGGTTTTAATACATGTCCTGATTTTGTAGGCGAGGCAATATTTGTGGGCGTGATTTACAGATCCAGGTAGGTCACTTCCAAGTTCAAGATTGGAATGATTATATTCACACTTCATTCCAAGCCATATGGACTTAACCATTTTTTTCTCACCCGTTGACGAAAGCATTTACGAGAATATAACTTCTCCCTCTTCCTTCTATAAAAACATTCGCGTCTATGGCGATAAAATGCCTGACTACCGCGAGGCTCATATGGTGTTGATTGGCATTGGTGATCCAGATACAAAAGCATCAGATGAAATCCGAAAAAAATTATATCAACTGAAAAGAGGTGCAGGCGCTTTTAAAATTGTTGACCTGGGCAATCTTAATCCTGGTCATGACCGAAGTGAACTCTATACAAGGTTAAGCGAAGTTTGCCGCATTGTATTGGAGCAAAATGTATTGCCCATTATTATGGGGGGTGATCATGATTTGGATTTTGGTCAATACGCTGCCTACGAAACTTTTGAAAAGCTGGTGAGTTTTTTAAATGTTGATGCTTTTCTTGATTTGGATGACGACCCGATGGCGAGTGCAGATCGCAAGCATGTTCATAAAATATTATTGCACGAGCCTAACTACCTGTTCAACTACATTCATCTTGCTTATCAAAGTTATCTAATAGATCCACTCTCTGTGGCGGTGTTAGAGAAACTGTATTTTGAAGCATTCAGGATTGGCCAGATGCGCACAAACATGCAAGAGATGGAACCTGCCATCAGGCATGCAGATTTGCTTTCTTTTGATGTTACGGCTATTCGCTCTAGCGATGCCCCCGGTAACCGATATGCACAACCTTTCGGTTTAACCGGTGAAGAAGCTTGTCAGATCTGCTGGTACGCAGGCTTGAATGAGAAATTGAGCTCTGTTGGTTTTTATGGATATCATCCTGCCTTAGACGATGCTCATCAAAAAACAGCTTCGGTAGTTGCTACCATGATTTGGTATTTCATAGAAGGCTATTATCACAGAAAAAATGAGCAAAACTTTAAGGGTAATGATTTTATAAAATACACAGTGTCCATGCCATCCGATCCCGAAACCATTTCCTTCTACAAGAGTAAGATGAGCGAAAAGTGGTGGTTGGAAGTGCCTAACCCTAATGGTAATAAGCGCTATTCCAGAAATAGTATTATTCCTTGCAGTTATAATGATTATGTAGCCGCAACCAAGGGAGAAGTGCCTGAGCGTTATATTAGTACCTTAGCAAAATTGATTTAACTTTTTTGGCGAAAATTCTTGTGAAGAGAAGCTAAGCATTAGTTGTTGATAGCTGATGTGTAATCAATCAGGCTTTTGTTCTGCAGCACAAAAGCCCATTGAATTTAACTTAACTAAAGTGTTGTTGCATCTTTAGTTATAGAAGCTGCTGAAGTGGCACTTCCTTTTTTCGCATACAAACGGAAATAGTACTTTGTCTTGGTGGTTAAGCCTGCCACATTAGCAGAAGTTCCTGTTACTTCTTTCTTGCTGAATCCAGTCACAGTTGTAGCAAAGTTGTTAGAAGTAGAAACATCTAATAAATACTTGTCGGCTCCAGCTACCGCTGTCCAGTTAATCGTAAATCCAGATGCTGTAATGGCTGAGACATTGCCAACTGTAGGCGCGGCAACAACAGCGGATGGTTCATCGTCTTCGCAGCTTGCTGTAACAAAAAGCATAGCACAAAGGAGCAATAACAAGGACAAACGATTTGACAATGTGTTGTGATTTACTTTTTTCATTCTTAAAATAGTTTTGTTTAACAGCCAATAGACACAACATTGTAAATATTAGTTGGTCAAAGGTGTTTAAATATTTTAATCATTTTTGTGAAAAAGACTCACCTGAAAAATGAACAACTTCATATAGACACATAATGCAATAGTTAAGTTGGGCTTCATGGTTAAGAAAAAAATAAAAGTAACGGTGTGTATTTTTTTGAAAATTTACCGTTCTATGGTATTTTTTTTCGACACATAAGTAGCTACGCATGAAAGATCATGATCTTAACAGAGGCAGTAAGATGAGGCTGTCTCAATAGTATAATCGTTATTTCTACTCAGATGTAATGGAGGGAGAAATCGCTCTAAGCGCTACGGTAACGATGAAGTCACTCATTAACTTTTGAGACAGCCTCAATTGATCTTACTATAACCTAGGGTCTACATCAATTAAGTTTTTCTTCAAATAATTTTAATATGCGTTTGTATTCGTCTGTCCAGCTGCTGGGCTCTACAAAGCCGTGATCTTCTACCGGGTAAACAGCCAACTCCCAATTTTCTTTTTTCAGTTCAATAAGGCGTTGCGATAGGCGCACTACATCCTGGAAATGGACATTCACATCAACCATACCATGGCAAATCAGTAATGCTCCCTTCAACCCTTCTGCATGATAAATGGGGGAGCTTTTGGCATAGGCCAGGCTATCCATTACTGGTGTGTTTAAAATATTGGATGTATAACCGTGGTTGTAATGAGCCCAGTCAGTTACAGGGCGCAAGGCTGCACCGGCTGCAAAAACATCTGGTGTGGTAAACATCCCCATTAAAGTGATGAAGCCTCCATACGATCCTCCGTAAATACCAATGCGCTTGGGATCTATACCGTGTTCTTTGACTAGCCATTCGGCACCATCTACGTGGTCTGTTAAATCTTTACCACCCATGAACTGATAGATGCCTGTGCGCCAATCACGTCCATAGCCTGCACTGGCACGATAATCCATGTCTATTACTGTATAACCTTTGTCAACTAATAAATTATGAAACATGTATTCTCGGAAGTAACTGCTCCACCACTTGTGGGCATTTTGCAGATAACCTGCACCGTGTACAAATATCACTGCAGCGCCATTGGATTTGGTGGGTTTGTATAATCGGGTATAGATAGCAGCACCATCGCGTGCTTTTACTGTTGTCACTATGGGGTCACGCCAATTGTAAGAGGTAAATTCTGCTGTTAATGATTGTGTGAGCTGTTGTGGCTTAGCGCCTACTTTATTCTCGCTGAGGAATAATTCCCATGGTTTGTTGCTATAGGAATAGCGATAGGCCAGCATTTTTTCATCGGGAGAAACCTCGACTTCATAGGCTCCGGTTGAGGTAGTTATTTTTTCAGCCATGCCACCGTTGATTGGCAGTTTATAAAAATGCTTTTCTCCAGGATGTATTTCATTTGTTGTTAAGTAGAAGTGTTTTTTAGTACGCGATAAGTTGACTTGTTGAATTTCGTACTTTCCTGAAGTGAGTGCTTTTTGAGTTTTGCTCAGTAAGTCGAAGCTGTAAAGATGCGCGTAGCCACTTTCTTCGGAAACAAACCAGGCGTTTGTGTTATTAATCCAACCCATGCTAAAACTGCCGGGCCCGCCTACCCAGGCCTCATCGTGCAAGCGATGTATTACTTCTAGTTTTTGCGTGGCTGCATCTAATAGTGTAATCCACCGATCTTTATTGTCAACGGCACGCAGCATGAGGAGGGCTTGCTTGCCATCATCAGTCCATACAGGGCCAAAAAATGATACTGCACGCACACTTGCTTTTTTGTCTTTGGTTTCTTCTTTTGCTATGAGTGGCTTTTCATTAATACCAGGCAGACCATCCGTTTTTACCTGAAGAACAGTATCGCGGACAATATCGTACACAAATAGTTCTGTGCTATTTTGATTGGCACCCACCTTGGTTCTTGCAGAAATATTTTCAGTAAAGCCAGAAGCAGTAACATAGTTGGGCACAATTGTGGTTTTGGCGTTAGCGTTTTTACTAAGTCTGAAGGTTATAAATTTTCCATCAGGGCTTAACCTGGCCTGGTCTACATTTTTATCATCCAGGTAAATTTCTTTTGGGCGCTTTGCCTGTTCCGATTTTCTAATACGTGCCGCTTCGCTTTGCGTCTCATTTCTCTCTTGTATGATTTGAATAAAGGTGAGCTGATCTTGCTTCAACCATTTCTCCTGTTCACTAGGTGGAGGGCTTGAGTTTCTTTTTCCTTTTCTAAAATCGGTGAGTTGTGTAAGATTGCCGGTGGCGATTTCCCAACTGTATAAATTCTGATCGGAAGTGAAAATTACCCTGCGCTCATCGCCAGAGAATGTAGGATTGCTTTCGCGGGCTATAGTATTGGTAATCTGTTTGCTTTTTGAAGTGGCGATATCATGAAGAAAAACATCTCCATTTTTCTCAAATAAATAGCTTGTGTAGATCTTGTTGTATGTACCATTCAAGGAAGGCAAATTGATGCGTTCCTGCTTGGATACTTTTTGAGGTTTTCTGTCAGCGATACTTACTTTGTAAAGAGAATCGCTGGTGGCATTTTCAGGATTCCAATCAAAATAAACTGTTTTACCATCGAGTGACCAGCGAATATTGCTTGGGGCAATGCCAATCCATTTGGGATCGCGCATAATTTTATCAACAGTTAGCTCACCTAATGTTTGAGCGTTCACCAGATTTGATACCCATAAACAAGAAATAAAAAGCAAGCGTTTTAACATACATCATTATTTAGAAAACCTAAGATAGCCTGTACCTGGTCTCTGCTGCTAACAATTACATAAGCAGTTAAATGAGTATGTGAAAAGCGTATCCTTACAGTATGTTAAACAGTAAGTAAACAAGGAAGAGGATCACGAGTGCCAGGGCTGTCCATCGAATGGCGGTACTGTGAGATGTGAATTCATATTGACAAATAGGACAAATTTTTGCCTTTTCGTCAATCTCCATGGCACAAGACGGACATTCCTTTAACTTCATCCTACTTATACTTTGCGCGGTGGTAGTTCAAAAGCGGTAGCTTCGTGTTCGAAAATACCTTTATGAGAGCCATCACAAAAGGGTTTGTTTTTTGATTGACCGCATCGGCATAGCGACACAAGGGTTCTGCCTTGCAAGCCGTATGCATTACCCTGGGCGTCTACGATTTCGAAATCCCCTTCTACTTTTAATGATCCGTTGTTGTTAATAGTAATTTTTGCGCTGGCCATTTTATAAAACGTTATTGAGTTGCTCTTTTATTTTTTCTAATTCTTCTTTCATCACCACCACTACTTTCTGCATATCAGCATCGTTGCTTTTGCTGCCAATGGTATTGATCTCGCGACCTATTTCCTGCGCAATGAAGCCAAGTTTTTTGCCGTTTGATTGCCGCTCGTCTAAAACCTGTGAAAAGTACTTGAGGTGTGTACCAAGTCTTACAATCTCTTCTTGTATATCGAGTTTTTCTATGTAAAAAATAATCTCCTGCTCAAGACGATTCTTATCAAAGCCCTCATCGCCAAAAAGTTCATGAATACCCCCTTTTAATTTATCCCGAACACGTTGCACTCGTTTAGGATCCAATTCTTCTACGGTAGCTAAACACTTGCTGATGGTTTGAATGTACTCTTTAAACTTACTTAATAAAACAGCGCCTTCTTTGGTGCGAAATGAATCGCAGTCAGACATGGCTTTGTGCAAGGTTGCTTTAACTTTCTCCCAATCTTCTTCGCTAAGTGTTTCGTCAAATTTGTTTTCAGTTACACCGGGCGAGTTCAGGGCCAATTGAAATAAGGCGTCTTGAGGGGCTTCTACAGTATTAGCCAGTTTTTGCAGCTGTGTGTAATACGCTTTGAATAATTCTTTGTTATAAGAGATCTGTGGCTCTTGTTGTCCTTGCTGTTGATAGTCAAAGCTGATGGATACTTTGCCGCGCTCTAGTTTCTCTGTAATGAGATTGCGAACATCTAGCTCTTTATCTGCGAAGAGTTTCGGTAAGCGAAGATTTAAATCAAGGAATTTTGAGTTGAGACTTCGCACTTCAACATTTAATTGAAAGGTAGTGCCCTCTAAGGAGGCTTGGCCGAAGCCCGTCATGGATTTGATCATAAAACAATTAAAGTGGCAAGATACTATTTACCGGGCGTAAAGAGTAGTGGTGGGTATTTGCCCTAAAAGTCATAGCCAAGGGTTATAAACAGTCTTGGATCCTGACGCTTGAAGTTTTCAACTGGCCAGGCAAAGTCGAACTTCATGTAATAACCCAAAATGACGGATCGCATGCCAAAACCATAGCTGTACAACCAAGGGTTCAGGTAATTTTTGATTTCAACCTCAAAAGGTGGTTGTTTAATCACTTCGTAACTAACACTATTTCCTGAAGAAAAGGGGGCTTCACCCGACCAGCTGGTACCAATGTCGTAAAAAGCTGTGAGTTGCAGATTTCTAAAGAAATTGGATGCCACAGGACCATCGCTTAGTGCACGCACGAGTGGCACGCGGAGTTCTGCGTTGGCCAGGAGCACATTGTTACCAAAGAGTGTTGCGTAATTAAATCCTCTCAGGCTGGTAGCATATTCAACAAAGAGCAGTTCTTGATTTTGCCCCTGGGCACCAAGTGGGTTAACTTGGCCTGTAGAACTGCTACCAACAGTACGCGAGTTGTTGAAGGCCCAGTTGTCCATGCCTCCCAGTAAGTATTGTTTAGGGGCATTTCCGAAAAAGCTACCACCAAAACCTCTTACCGCCAACACAATTTCCTTATACAATTTCTGGTAATGCCTTAAGTCGGCTGATATCTGACTGAAGCTTAATTGGCTGTTGCCAAAATTTTCATGATGCGTAAAGGTTATTTTACCACGAGAACCTTCGATCAGATTTGCCCCGGTAATGATAGCATTGTCGTAAATCAACTCTGACCTGAAGCCTCCATAAAATACATTAAGGGGAGTGGCGGTAGGAGAATTCTGTGTTAAACCACTAGGGCCCAGGTTAACAGATCGGGTTACTACTCCAAAGGGCTTTACGGTAAATCGTGTTCTATCGTTGAGCGGAAGGGAGGCGCCAACTTCCAGTTTGTTGAGTGAATAATTAAAGTTGTCAGGATTGCCATTATCGAGGTTGGGCGGTGTTTCCCAATATATCGACCTGCGATCGAAGCGGGCGCTGAAATCTACGTAATAAGGCAAGTACTGGAATTCACCATATACATCTCCGCTTTTAAAGTCGAATGATTGCATCACCCCTCCATAGATGCGATAGTTTTCGAGCATATCATTCATTTGGGTTTCCAGTTGGATGCCAAGGCCGCGTAAAGGATCGATGACCAGAGATGTGACCAAATTACTTGCGCTAAATTTAGGATCGTAAGGGAAGGGGCCCGTTACGCGTTGCTTATCTCTGGCTTTAGCATATCTGCTTAAAAAACTCTGGGTGGTGCGTGGTACTTCAGCAACTTCATCTTCGAATGTGTAGTCATCAGTGTTTAGCGGTTTTTCTTTTACGGCTGGTATACTGTCTTCTTTAACAGTTTTATTGCCTTCTATATTAATGCTGATCCTATCAGATTTCGCAGAAAGCGAATCGGTAATTTCTACTTGAATACTGGTGGTATCGCTAGCGGCTTTTAAGCGTGCATTCAGCAACTCTTTCACGCTCATGTTTTTATTTTCGTTAACGACCTTGCGCTCACGGATGGTGCGAGCCTGTAAGAGTTCTTTTCTGCGGGTAGAGGGTGTAAATACTTGCCGGCCGAAATCAAAATTTTTATCTATATAGATATTTTGTTCAAGTCGCTTACTGGTAACAAAGGCCAGGGTTCTGTTTTCGATATTGAGATCGTAGTTAATGATGCTGGAACTGAAATTGGAAACCTGTGAGTAAATGCCGGTGCTTCTTTCGAATTTAAACAGGTTGATAATACCCCGCTGATCGCTGAGATAATAGAAAGTGTTGCTATTCAGGGCTTGAGGAGCAAAATCTTTACTAAGAGTGTTGGTGATGCGTGTCAGGCTGTTTTTAGTGCTATCTAAATCGTACAAAAAGAGATTGTATTGGTTTGTTAACTCAGCGAGCGGAACTCTTCTGCCTGTTCGTAGTGAATCGTCAGGGCGATTGGAAGAGAATACGATTCGGTTGGTGCCAGGCACAAAAGATGGATCAAGGTCATCGAAAGTATCATTGGTCAGCCTGCGGGTTCGGTCACGTCTGGTGCTAAGTAAGTAAAGATCGTTTTTGCCTTCGAAGTCTGCACTCATTACTGCTAATCTTCCATTGGCAGAGAAACTAATGCTTCTGATGTTATTAAACTTATCAAGCTGGCGCGGCAATTTTGATTGGGTAGTGAGATCGTATAACCAAAACCAATAATCGCCTTGTTTTACACCTATAACGCCTAGGGTATTGGCATCTGACCAGCCAATTAAAGGCACAGTATAATCTACCCGTTGACCGATAACCCGGGTGCCTCCTTGCAGAATTTTTTTCTCCTTGCCGTTTTCCAACGATTTAACTGTTATCGAAAAACGACCGCGATCATTCTCGGCATAAGCCACATGCCTCCCATCCGGGCTTACTTTTACAGCTGTGTAATAAACAGTGCGGTTGGGTTGTTTGGTGAATTGATTTGATTGCGGAGCCACAACGTATGAGTTATTGGCTTGTTGCGCCATTTTCAGGTAGTACTCCTCCCATTCATTCATCAACCTTTTGTAACTGATGCCCAGGGTAATCAGCAGACTTTTCTCTTCGTTTCGGGTAACCCTGGTATAATTCAGAATATTGTGTACGCTGCTCTTGCCATATTTCTCGGCAATAAAATTCCAGAATGATTGACCCGCCAGGGCGGCTTCTTTGCCATCAAATTTGGTGAAGCGCTGTGCGCGTTTTGTTTGCACCAGGTCACGCACAAAATCATCCATTTCGGCATTCCATCCTTTGGCTACATAGTGAATAGCTCCTTGTACAAACCATTCGGGTAAATTGAGCAGTAAAGCATTTTGAAAAATATCTTTCAGGTTACCACCATACATCATTTCATTCACCAGTAACTCTGACGTTTTGAATAAAAGCTCTTCCTTAAATTCCTGGGCGGTACCCGTGTAGGCTACCTCAATGTAGGGTTTGATGAAGTCCGTTTCTCCGCCCACATTCAGCGCTGTATGATTGAGGCCAACATTGCTTTGCCGTAAATCGGTAAGTGAGTTGTATAAAAAGACCTTGGTTTTAAAATAGGGCGGAAAGCCAATCAGATCGGTGATGCGATCGAATTCAGACTCTAGAAAGGTGAGGGCTTCTCCGGCAATTCCTTTGCGGCTATCGTAATAATAAATATCAAAATTCTCCCCGCTGATGTATTGCCAGTCAAATTTGCGGTACTGAAAGCGGTTTTTACCAAAAGATTCGCGCGACTGTTGCGCCACAAGGTTTGACCCTGCTAAAAATGCCAATAAAGTAAAAAGTATAAACCGTCTTTTCATTTCTTATCTACAGCCTTCCAATATAAAGAATAATAACGACTCACATCCACAGCAGCGTATATGTCCGAACGCTTTCCTGTGAGTAAAAATTCAGTTAGCAATGAAGTGGCAAAGGGAGCCAGGCTTACCCCTTTTGTGCCCAAGCCATTGCATGTTAAAACGTTTTTATGTTCGGGGTGTTCTCCAATAATTGGACGCCTGTCGGGGCTGGTGGGCCGAAAGCCCCAGGCCTGGTCTACCACGGTATAGGGTAGAAGGAAAATCTCGGTAAATTTTTCCTCTAATTCCACTCTTCCTTTTTCTGTGTTGGAGGGAGAGAGGTCTCTGGGCTCATAAGTAGCACCAATTTTATAGGTAGAATCTGTTTGCGGGACAGCATATACCCCCCGATTGATGATCGCATTCTCGGGTAAGGAAGCTTTAATGGTAAGCGTTTCTCCTTTCAATGGGCGGATGGGAATCCAATTAAAAAGTGGATTGTTTAAAGATTCGGTGCCCTCACAGAAAATGATTTTCGAGGCCGTCCACGACTTATAAACAACTTCACTTTCGAAAAGTTGAAGCGCTGAATGATCAAAAGTTTCGCAGGCATAACGTTCTTGCTGCTCAAAGAAATTCTTTACAGCATCTAAGAAGGTATTGGCATCTACAAAACCTGTTTGTTTAAGGAGCAGCCCGCCTAAGGCATCATTAACACCTGGCCACCCTGTAGTGCTGCTGAGTACTTTGCTGATGAAGGGTAACCATTCGGCTGAGGCACTTTTCCCCATCCACTCATTTTGTTCCTCAATTGATAGAAAGGGACGGTAGATCGGAAAAGGGTGAAAGAAAGAAGCCTTGGTAAGGCGCTCAGCTTCAGAATAAAACGAATGAAGCTGCGCGAACACTTCATTCGCCATCCAGGTTTTAGATAAATTTTTTCCGGTTACGGGGTTGAACAAACCGGCCGCAATGCGTGAGGAATGATTCTCTTCCTTACCAAGAATGGCTATCTTTTTCCCTGCCTGATAGAGTTGCAAGGCCAATACGCTACCGGCTAGCCCCTGGCCCACAATAAGAAAATCTATTTTTTCCGAACGCTTCACCCCGCAAAATACATCGATTGCTTCTTTTATAAAAAGATAGAGATCGAGCTTCGTTTTAGGTGCTAACGAACACTATTCATCCCGTAAAACCTCCACCGGATTTTGCATGGAAGCTTTTAACGAATGATAGCTGGTAATGAGAATGGCTATTGCCAATGTGCTGATTCCCACCAGTGCATACAGTAGCGGGGAAGGAGTGATACGGAAAGCAAAATCACTCAACCATTGTTGCATGAGCCAATAGGAAAGGGGTGCACTGATGACAAAGGAAATGATGATTAGTTTTGTATAACTTCTGGCAATGAGCACCAGAATGTTGAAAGCGGAAGCACCTGATACTTTGCGGATGCCAATCTCTTTGGTGCGTTGTTCGAGGGAGTACACAATCATACCCAATAAACCCAGGCAGGCAATGAGTATGGCCAGCGATGCAATGAGGGTAAGGGCCTTCGCAAATTGATGTTGCTCTTTAAACGTTTCGTCAAAGGCATTGTCTACAAACTCGTATTGAAAAGGTAAATCTTTGCCATGGGTTTCCCATAACTTATCCAGGGCGCTCAAGGTGCTTGCCCATGCCTCGCTATTTTGAGCGGTCACTTTCAGTACTACATATTTCTTTGGTTCGTAGGGAGCGAGTGCGCTGTTTTTGTAATGGAAAATGCCCAGGGGTTCAATAGGCGCTTGCAATGTCCAATAGTTAAAATCTTTTACAATACCGATTACTTCAAAGTATGATTCCTCTGTTGCAATTCTTTTTCCGATGGTTGTTTCATCCAACGCCCACCCGATCCGTTTTACAGCCGTTTCATTCAGCAGTACTTTGTTGTGATCTGCGGCATTGCCTATCTCCAGGTTTCTTCCCCATGCTAAGGTGATGCCCAGAGCAGGAAGAAATCCTTCATCAGCGGTAGCAAAGTTGAGAGGGAAATTAGTGTTCTGTCCTTCGGCCCGGAAGGTTTCACCGCCATACACAGCGGGAGGAAGTGAGGTACAAAGAGAAGTTTGAATCACTCCGGGAATTAGCGTGGCCTCTTGCGCAAGTGCTTCTGGATCAGATATGCGTTCCGCACCTTTCAGCACAACTAAATTCTCTTTGTCAAAACCCAAATCTTTAGTGCCCACAAACTTTAGCTGTTGAAAAACAACTGCTGTACAGAGTATGAGTAAAATTGAAATTGAAAATTGAAGAACAACCAAGCCATTGCGGAAAGATCGGCCTTCGCGGCCTGTTCGCAGTTTCCCTTTGATTGCTTCCACCGGATTAAAACGACTGAGAAAGAGGGCAGGGTAACTCCCGGAGAGCACGCTCATAAAGGTGATGAGCAGCAGTAACGAAATGACTAAGGTTGCATCAGAAAAGAGATTGAGCTGAAGGGATTTTCCGGTTACATAATTAAACCCGGGCAACAACATTTGAATGAGACCAAGACTTACTATCAGAGCCAGAAAAGTGAAGAAAAAGGCCTCTATAAAATAGAAGGCGCTGAGCTGGCTGCGTTGGAGTCCCAGCATTTTTCGAATGCTTGCTTCCTTTATTCTCCGTGTGAATTGTGCTGTGCTTAAATTCATAAAGTTGATGCAGGAGAGCAATACAATAAAAGTACTGGCACCGATAAGAGAATAAATGATTTTGATGTTGCCTACTTCGCGGTTAATACGGTTGTACACAACTTCGCTGGGTAAATGAATACCAGTAAGTGGCTGAAGAAAGAGCTCCCACTTTTTGCCGGACTTGATGTAGTCATCAAAGCTCATGTGCATAGCGCGCTGTAATGTCTCTTCAGCATGTTTACGCGGAATGCCCGCCATCTTTACTCGTGTATTCTCGACATTCGTATTTTCAGCCAGGCGTACATAGGTTTCCAATTGTGTCCACACCCAACTCCACCGCATGCGCTCTACCATCGGAAAGCTTTCCATTGATAAGAGCATGTCAAATTGGATGTAAGAGTTTTCAGGAAGATCTTTTACAACTCCTGATATTTCATAGGTTTTTTCTTCTTCGCCTGTTCCAATGCGCACTAGTTTTCCTACCGCATTTTCATTCCCAAAATATTTTTTAGCAATGCTTTCTGTCATTACCAGCGTGTTCGCAATCGTCAAGGCCGTTTCCGGATTTCCATCTACCAGAGGGTAGTTGAACATGGCAAAAAAGTTGGAATCTGCGGCTAACACCTTTTCTTGTTCAAAGGAGATCACTTCATTGTTTGAGTTGGTATAGGAAACTAAAAAATTACCAGGGGTATACAGACTGGTGATAAGTTCTGCTTCGGGCAGCTCCTCCCGAATCGCATGGGCGACTCCAGGCCCTGTGGAGGCAAACTGATGTTCATTGCGTTCACCCCAGATAAAGGTCTGATTGATTCGGTAAATTCTGTCTGCGTTGGTATGAAAAGTATCGTAACTCAGTTCGAAATGCACATATAGATAAATTAGCAGAGTGCCCGTTATGCTTACGATTAAACCCAGCAGATTTATCGTAGAGAATAATTTCTGGCGTTTTAGATTTCGAACAAAGAGGAGAAAAGCATACTTCATGACTTAGGATTTCATACCCCTTTTGCCAAAGCCGTGCCAATGGCATAAAGGGTCATTGGAGCCTTTTATGGCTGGTGGGTTGTTCAGAACAGCGGACAGGTGTGCGATTTTGGGCAGTTATCAGTAAGAAATTATTGCAGCCATGGCATCATTGGCTAACTTGCCCTTTGTTAAAATATATGCTAAAACTTAAGGTTTTTACCTTCAACGATTTTGCTGAAAATACTTACCTGCTTTATAGTAATGCTGGACAAGCCATCATTATCGATCCGGGTTGCTATTACCGCGAGGAGCAGGAAGAACTCAGCGCTTTTATTACAGAAAATCAATTAACCATTACTCAGGTGATCAACACCCATTGTCATATTGACCATGTACTGGGTAACTATTTTGTAAAAGAGCGTTATAAGGTGCCATTGCTGATTCCAAAAGGAGAAGAAGCTGTATTAAAATCTGTAAAGGCCTATGCGCCTTCTTATGGATTCCATCAATACCATGAGGCAGTGCCCGATGGCTATTTAACAGAGCATACCCCATTAACTTTGGGCGAAGAGGCAATACAAATATTGTCGGTACCCGGTCACTCGCCTGACCATGTTGCTTTATATATAGCATCACAAAAAATACTGATTGGGGGCGATGTATTATTTCGGGAAAGTATTGGAAGAACAGATCTGCCAGGAGGGAGTCATGCTACGTTGATTCAAAGTATTCACACAAAGTTTTTTACTTTGCCAGATGAAGTAGTAGTGTATCCGGGCCATGGCCTTGAAACCACCATTGCGTATGAAAAAAAGTTCAATCCTTTTTGTGCCTTACGATCATGAAATTACTAAAGCATTTACCTAACACCCTTACCTGCCTCAACTTGTTGAGTGGTTGTCTGGGGATTGTTTTTGTTTTAGAAGGTTTGCCAGTGCCAGCCGCTTACTTTATCTGGGCCTCTTGTGTGTTTGATTTTTTTGACGGCTTTGCAGCGCGTTGGCTGAAGGCTAATTCTCCTATAGGAAAAGAGCTGGATTCATTGGCTGACATGGTCAGTTTTGGGGTGCTGCCATCGGTCATGATGTACACCTGGTTGAAGGATCAATCAGTGAATGTTTATTTACCATACATAGCTTTTACCATTGCTGTTTTCTCAGCCCTTCGTCTGGCAAAATTCAATGTTGATGAGCGCCAAAGCACTTCCTTCATAGGTCTGCCAACACCTGCCAATGCTTTGTTTTTGACCGCACTTCCTTTTTTACCGGCAGTAGCGCTAAGTTTTGTGCAGCAGCCTGTTGTGTTGGTGGTAGTTATTCTGATCTTTTCCTATTTATTAGTCGCTGAAATACCCTTGTTCGCTTTAAAATTTAAAAACTTTGCATGGAAGGGTAACGAGCTTCGATTTCTGTTCTTGTTCGTGGCCCTGGTGCTGATCATAGCTTTACAACAATCTTCTTTACCCCTGGTGATAATAACTTATGTATTATTCTCGTTGTTTGCTAGTTGGTCTGGTCAGGCAAAAAAAGCATAACCTAAGTCTATAAAATTGCACTACTCAAAACTCACAATTGCGTTCACCCTTGTTATCTTTTCCTGCTTGGTAGGATTAACGGTGGCTTATGGACAATCTTCTGTGCTAAGTCAAGGCATATGGTTAAAAGCAGGCATCAACAAAACCGGGGTTTACAGAGTAACCCAAGCTCAGCTCAAAAATGCCGGCATTGATGTCAACAGCATAGACCCACGCACGATTAAAGTGTACACCAATCCGGGTGGCATGTTGCCACAGCCTAATGCCACAAGTCGACCTGTGGATCTGCTGCAAAGTGCCATTATGGTACAAGGGGAAAATGATGGTGTATTCAATTCTTCTGATGTTATCTTGTTTTATGCTCAGGGACCTGACAAGCAGAGTTTCAGTAGGCAAAAAGAGATTTTTGCTTACGAGCAAAATTTATACACCGGAAAAAATTTCGTTTTCATCACTTTTGGAGGTGATCGGGGGAAACGCCTGTCTCAGGCACCGAGCTTAACTTCCACAGCGCTTGTAAATACCTTTCAAGAAGTAATCCATCACGAGCTCACCAGTACCAATATTTTAAAATCAGGCAGAGAATGGTTTGGTGAAAGGTTTGAGAATAATACCCAACAAAGTATCAGGTTTCAGGCGGAAGGAATCATGCCGGGCACCAGCCTTAAGTTAGTGTCTGATGTGGTGGCATATTCTCTGGCAGGGGCAGCCTTCACCTTAAATTTTAATAATGTAGCAATAAACGAGCAGTTTGTGCCTCAAGTGCCCAACTCACAATACGGTATTAAAGCAAGACATAAGCGCGATACTTTTTTAATCAATGCCAATGATGTGGGGGCTGGCAGCAGAGCAGAACAAGAGTTGAGGTATAGCTTCACCAGAAATGGAAGCGGAAGTGCTTATGGTCATCTCGATTTTTTTACACTGACCTTCACTAGAAAATTGGCAGCATATGGAGAGCAAACTGCTTTTCGCTCCTTACAAAGCTTGCAACAATCGGTATCACGCTTTGCAATAGAAAGGGTCAGCAGTGCTGCACAAGTATGGAATGTAAGCGATCCAATCAATGCAATGAACTATGCTTTGCAAGTATCAAATGGTGTAGCAGAATTTACAGCCAACACGGAAGCGCTGGAAGAGTTTATTGTTTTTAATGTGCCTTTGCCTACAGAAGCTTTAGTAAAAGTAAACAACCAGAACTTACGTGGCATGGGGGCTGCCACTTTATTAATAGTAACAGATGATGAATTGAGAACAGCTGCCCAGCGACTGGCGGATCATCGCATTTCTTATACAGGCATTGAATCAAGGGTTGTTACTGTCAATGAAATATTTAACGAGTTTTCAGGAGGAAGACCAGATGTGGTGGCCATCCGTGATGTAGCCCGTTACGTGAAGCAGCGATACCCTCAGGAGTTTAAGTATTTATTGCTTTTTGGTAAAGGCACTTACGACTATAAAAATGTATTGCCGAACAATTTTAATCGTGTGCTTACGTATGAGTCGCGCAACTCTGTGAGTCCGCTCGAAACCTATTCATCGGATGATTTCTTTGCTTTGCTGGAAGATAATGAAGGAGAATGGCGTGAGTGTTTTGCCTGCAATGAAACCATGGATATTGGAGTTGGCCGGATTCCCGCGAAGCATCTACAACAGGCCAATCACATGGTTGATAAAATTATTGATTATGAAACAAGGCAATCACTAATGGGTAGCTGGCAAACAAAAATTACGTTTGTAGCCGATGATGGTGATTTCAATGTTCATCAGGCCCAGGCAGATTTGCTAGCCTCACAAGTAGAAACAGGCAATAGCTCAGTTTTTAGTGCTGAGAAAATTTACATTGATGGCTTTACTCAAATTTCAAGACCGGCAGGTCAACTGGCGCCAGAGGCAAGAAGGGCTATTCAAAATGCTTTTGAAAGCGGTGCCCTAGTAATCAACTACACAGGTCATGGCAATGAATACCAATGGGCAGCAGAAAAAGTATTGGATGAACTCATGATCCTCGATCTTGAAAACGATCGTTTGCCATTTCTGGTAACCGCCACCTGCGAATTCGGTCGCCACGATGATGGTCAGGTAACATCAGCAGCCGAAATTATTTTGCTACGCGAGAAGCATGGAGTAGTAGGTTTAGTCACCACAGCCCGACCGGTTAATTCCTCCACGAACTTTAATTTGAATAAAGCTTTTTACGATGCCTTTCTTGAAAAGGAAAATGAGCAATTTCGATCACTTGGCGATATTTTTCGCGATACAAAAAACAACAGCCTGAGTGGGGTAGCCAATCGTAATTTTTCTTTATTGGGCGATCCTTCCATGCAACTGGCCTTTCCGCAGGAGCGTATTAAAATTACTTCGCTCAGCACCGATCAACAAACGGATACCCTGCAGGCATTATCGCTGGTTACAGTTCGCGGTTATGTAGATGGGGGATCTGGGCAGGCAGATCAAAACTTCAATGGATTACTTGAGGCTGCAGTATATGATAAGGCTTCCTTAGTCAGGACGTTGGGCAACGAGAATCCCCCTTTTAGCTATAGGCAATGGTCTTCCTTAATTTTTAAAGGACATGCCAATGTAAAGGCAGGTGAGTTTGAGTTTAATTTTAGAGTTCCTAAGAATATTGCCTACGCGATGGGAGATGGCCGGCTTACCATATTCGCCCGCGCAGAAAATAAAACAGCGGCAGGTGTTGAGGCATTTAAAATTGGCGGTTCTGCTGGCATGATCATCCCCGATAATCAATCTCCTGTCGTTTCTGTTTTTATGAATGATGAGACTTTTGTGAATGGAGGTATTGTTTCATCCGATGCTAAGCTGCTCGTTCGACTAAACGATCAAAGTGGCATTACTATTTCTAATTATGGCATCGGCAATGATTTGGTAGCCATCTTAGATGATGATATTGTTTTTGAACTTGGTGAATTTTATCTGGCAGAGGCTGATGATTTTACACAAGGAAGGGTTGTATTTCCCTTGAGAGATTTAAGTCCAGGTAAGCATAGGATAAAAGTGCTTGCCTGGGACACCCATAATAACCCCGCTGAGGCTACCGTTGATTTTGTTGTGACTGATGGTGAGACCATGGTAATCGAAGAGTTTGGCAACTTCCCTAATCCATTTGCGGAGGAGACTCAACTTTTCTTCACCCACAATACGGCCGGGGAAGATCTGGTAGCAGAATGGGTTTTGTATGGCCCGCAGGGACAACAGATTTTAAAAGAAAGCATACCGGCATTGAATAGCCCTTTTAGGGTGGATTTGAGCGCCTTAAAAAGAAATGATTTAGTGGCGGGTATATACGTTGCCAGGTTGTTCGTGCGTTCTGAAAGCACCGGAAAAAGGGCTACAGCCCAGGCTAAGCTTATTATTTTGAATTGATTATCTTTGAGTTTTGAACCCATTTCGAATGAAGTATCTCATTGCTGCAATTTCTCTCTTTTCATTTGCAGGTTCAGTTGTTGCACAAACCGTTACCGGTTCTAGTGTTATTACCTCATCTGCCCCTTTTCTTACCATCACACCAGATGCACGGCATGCAGGTTTAGGTGAAGCAGGGGTGGCATCATCGGCCGATGCCAATGCTACTTATTGGAATCCCGGTAAACTGGTACACATTAATAGTACCTATGGTGGTTCTTTGTCCTATACACCCTGGCTGGGCAAAATCGTGAATGATATGGACATCGCTTACTTATCTGGTTTTTATAAACTTAACCGCGAAGAGGCTGTAGCAGTGTCGTTAAAATACTTCAACATGGGCGAAGTTTTCTTCAGAGATATCAACAACCTGTCGCTTGGCGACTATAACCCGCGCGATGTAGCCATAGACGCAACGTATTCGCGTTTGCTTTCTGAAAACTTTAGTGTGGGCTTAACAGGTCGATATATTTACTCTAACCTTACCGGCCAATTCAACAGCACTACGTTTGATGCCAAACCAGGCCAGAGTGTAGCGGTAGATGCCGGTGTATTTTATACCAAGCCATTACAAAGCGCCAGGTTGTCTCAGTTATCATTGGGTGCTGTGATCTCCAATATTGGTGCTAAGATTTCTTATTCAGATGATAACAACACAAACTTTTTGCCTGTAAATCTGCGCATAGGTTCTGCTTTCAAAACAGAATTGGATCCTTTTAACACCATCACTTTTTTGCTTGATTTCAATAAGTTAATGGTGCCAACACCGCCTATTAGAGATGAGCAAGGTAATATTATTGATGGTAGAGATGATGACCGTGCTTTACTCAGTGGTATGTTCGGCTCATTTACAGATGCTCCCGGTGGTTTTGAAGAAGAACTGAAAGAGATAACTACCTCTGTTGGGGTTGAGTATTGGTATAATGCTGTTTTTGCTGGCCGATTGGGCTATTTTAATGAGGCAAAAGAAAAGGGTAATCGAAAATACCTCACCATAGGATTGGGGTTCAGGAAGAACAATTTTGGCTTAGATGTAGCTTATTTGGCTCCGACCAACGGACGTGAAAATGCCCTGGCAGAAACCATTCGCTTTACACTCATGATGCAGATTCCAGAAGTGCCATCGGCATTGAATGAGTCTGTTACTGACTAAGCCCATGCTAGACAGAACGCAAGCACCTCCCTTTCAGAAAAGTTCGGTTCTCACATTACTCAATCCACAGCGCTTTACCGCGGCTAACGGAACGTCCCTTTATGTTTTGCATGGCGGTACGCAGGAAGTTATCCGGCTTGAACTCATGGCTAAAGCTGGCAAGTGGTATGAAACTTCCGCAGGGATTGCTCATTTTGCAGCAGCCCAATTAGATAAGGGCACCATAGCGAAAAGCAGTTTTCAAATAGCCTCATACTTCGATGCCTTAGGCGCTCATGTGGAGATTACTGCAGGCAACGATTTTATCACAATTACCATTTACGCCCTCACCAAAAATCTGGCTGAGGTGCTTGCCGTAGTAAATGAGATCTTATATGAAGCCACCTTTCCTGAGGAGGAATTGTTGTTGGCTAAGAATATTGCTTTGCAGAACCTGAAGGTGAATGAAGAAAAGACAAGCTTTCTGGCAGGCAAATATTTTCGAAAAGCCATCTTTGGCGATCATCCTTATGGAAGTGAACTAGATTCAGCAGGAATTGAAAAAATAGAGAGTAAGAAGTTGCAGGCATTCCAGCAATCATTCCTTCTTAATTTTCAGGCGATAGCAGCGGGTCATATTACCGAAACAACCCTACGTGTTTTAACAAACTTTTTAGAGGCTTTACCAATTGGTTCAGCTAATCAAAAAGAGCTTGACTTTGCTAAACCTTTGCCGGTAAATCAATATGTTACCAAAGAGGGCAGTGTTCAAAGCACCATCCGCATGGGTAAGCGAATCATCAATCGCCATCATAAAGATTTCTTCGAACTTCTTTTTGTTACGCATCTGCTGGGTGGTTATTTCGGATCGCGCCTGATGAAAAATATAAGAGAAGAGAAAGGTCTCACTTACGGCATCTATTCTTCGGTGCACCCATTGGTTCGCGATGCCTACTTCATTATTGGGGCTGACGTTAATCGCGAGAACCGCGAATTAACCGTAGCTGAAATCCATAAAGAACTCAACCTTCTCAAAACGCAAGCTATTAAGGCAGAAGAGCTGGAGACTTCACGCAATCACTTTATAGGTTCTCTACAGGCAGAAGTCACAACGCCCTTCGCACATGCAGATAAGTTTAAGACAATCTTGCTCAATAATTTGCCGGAAGACTATTATCAGCAGATGATAGATCGTGTCAGTGCAATGAAATCGGATGATATTCAGCGAATCGCCACGCTGTATTTTAGCACAGAATCATTTAGTGAAATAGCAGTCGGCTAGGGCTGTAACCCGGTAGGTTTTTACTTGCTTCTTTCCTTACGAAAAATACCTGCGATACGGCTCATGAATCGTTTCTCAAAAGCCCAGAAGAAATTGAACTGCCCAAATAGAAAACCGTAGATTAACAAGATAACATTGTATAAGGGCAATATCAGAATATAATAGAGCACAGAGGCAGTGAGGGTGTTGCCTGCCTCACCTGCAAAAAAATTAAGCAGTGGTTTTTTAATAAACAGTACAGTAAATCCTGTGCATGCAAAAACAAGGAGTACAATGACGACCTGCCAGATGCTGCTTAGCTGCCATCTTTCTCTTAATCGCTCAGTCCAGGTCTTGTTCATACTTTATTCCAATATTCCTCCGAAGGAAGCGGTGCTTCAAATTCAATAAGTTCTTTTTTAACTGGATGGATAAAAGAAAGTTTTCGTGCGTGCAAATTAATGGACGCATCTGCATTAGCAATCGGATACCCATATTTTACATCACCCCGGATAACGCAACCTATGCTGGCCAGTTGTACCCTGATCTGGTGTGGCCTTCCGGTAACGGGCTTAACCTCTAGCAAGTAATGGTCATCTACTTTTTTAATGAGTTGATAGCTCAGCTCGGATCGCAGGGCTCCCTCCGTTTCTTTAGTATAGGCAGTAGTTTTGTTCTTTTTCTCATCTTTTAGAAGCCAATGGATAAGCGTGTCCTGTTCTTTAAGAGGCTTATTCTTCACGATGGCCCAATAAGTCTTTTGAGTCTGTTTAGTGCGAAAGAGTTCGTTCATCCTTTCCAGGGCTTTGCTGGTTCTGGCCAGCACCACCAGGCCACTCACAGGTCTGTCTAAACGGTGCACAACACCCATAAAAACAGCCCCAGGCTTATTAAATTTCTTCCCAATATAGCTTTTGCAGAGCTCTACCAGGGGGGTATCTCCGGTGGCGTCACCTTGTACCAGAATGCCGGCAGCCTTATTTACCACCAATAAATGATTGTCTTCAAATAATACTGTAAAGGCTTTCACACGTTTGCTTAAGGTGGAAAATGGGATTTTGCTATCTTTGCGGCACCCTTGTTGAACCCTTTCAGGATCAGCGGGTTAAAAATAGACACTGAGCAGAACAAAATTCAACTATCAATAAAACTTTATGGGATACATAGAACCGGCTCCACTCGCAGACAAAGAAAATCCGTTTGAAGCCATGATGTCACGCTTTAAGGTGGCATCTGAGAAGTTAGGTCTTGAAGAAGAAGTTTACAACGTATTGAAGACGCCTGCCAAGCAGGTGATCGTCTCGCTCCCGGTTACGATGGATAGCGGACACATTCAGGTTTTTGAAGGCTATCGTGTTATTCACTCAACCATTCTTGGTCCATCTAAAGGAGGTATCCGTTACGATGAACACGTAAACATTGACGAAGTAAAGGCTTTGGCTGCCTGGATGACCTGGAAGTGTGCGGTTGTTGATATCCCATATGGAGGTGCAAAAGGGGGTATTACATGTAACCCACGCACTATGTCTGCTGGTGAAATAGAGCGTTTAACCCGTGCTTACACAAGTGCCATGATCGATATTTTTGGTGCTGACAAAGACATTCCTGCGCCTGATATGGGTACAGGGCCTCGCGAAATGGCCTGGTTGATGGATGAATACTCTAAAACCCAGGGCATGACAGTTAATGCTGTTGTTACCGGTAAGCCTATTGTAATGGGTGGCTCTTTGGGCCGCACCGAAGCAACAGGCCGCGGTGTAATGGTTACCGCTTTAGCCGCCATGGAAAAATTGAAGATTAATCCTTACAAGGCAACCTGTGCTGTTCAGGGTTTTGGTAATGTAGGCTCATGGGCGGCCCGTTTGTTGGCAGAGCGTGGTTTAATTATTCAGGCTATCAGTGATGTATCGGGTGCTTACTATAATGAAAAAGGTATAGACATTGAAAAGGCAGTAGCCTATCGCGATGCTAACAAAGGTTCTTTGGCAGGTTTCAAAGAAGCGAGCATTATTAGCAACGATGATCTATTAACCTTACCTGTTGATGTATTGGTACCTGCGGCTATGGAAGATCAGATCACCGCAACCAATGCCCCCAATATCAAAGCTAAATTGATTGTAGAAGGTGCCAACGGACCTACGTCATCAAAGGCAGATGCTATCATTAATGAAAAAGGCATCATGGTGGTGCCTGATATTTTGGCGAATGCCGGTGGTGTAACTGTTTCTTATTTCGAATGGGTGCAAAACCGCTTAGGGTATAAGTGGACAGCTGACCGAGTGAACCGCAGAAGCGACAGAATCATGAAAGACGCTTTCAACAATGTGTATAAAACATCTCAGGACTATAAAGTACCTATGCGTATAGCAGCTTATATGGTGGCAATCGATAAGGTTGCTAAAACCTATAAGTACCGCGGTGGTTACTAAACTGTTTTCAGCACTCAATCAGCAATTGACTATTGAGGATATTGTCTAATTTTGTACAGCAAGCCGAAAGGCTTGCTGTATTTGTTTCTCGGTTTCTCTACCCTATAACTGATTCTTTTATATGATACATCGCGAAGGCCGCACTTTACTATTTGTTTTACTGATCATCCTGGTAGCCATTATTTATGGCTTCGACTATTTTCTGCCTGGACAGAACATTATCAGAAATGTAATTACAGGTGTGGGCCTGGTTTTCTTTTTGATTGTACTGCAGTTTTTCAGAAATCCATCGCGCAATACGGTTAAAAATCCCAAGCATATTATTGCTCCGGCCGATGGTAAGGTAGTAGTGATAGAGGAGGCTGAGGAATCTGAATATTTTAAAGGGAAACGTAAGCAGGTTTCAATTTTCATGTCACCCTTCAACGTACATGTTAACAGAATGCCGGCAGCTGGTTCCATCAGCTATTTCAAATATCACCCTGGTAAATATTTAGTAGCGTGGCACCCTAAATCAAGTACGGAAAACGAACGCACTACTGTAGTGGTGAAGACGCAAAGTGGTACAGAAGTACTTTTTCGTCAGATAGCTGGTGCTTTGGCACGTAGAATTAAGTGGTACGTTAAAGAAGGCGACAAACTGACCAAGGCCAGGAGTTTGGCTTTATCAAATTTGGTTCGCGTGTTGATATTTTCTTGCCTTTAGATGCAAAAGTGACTGTTCAGATGAATCAGGTTACCACCGGAGGTGAAACAGTGATTGCGGAACTGGCTTAAGCAGAAATTATCTTTCAAAAATCTCCTGATACTTTACTGTATCAGGAGATTTTTCATTTAAGGAAAGGTAAGTTAATGAGGTGTTGAGTTGAGATGTTTACTTTTTAGTCAGCTCTATCCAGCTAAAATCGTTGCTTCTGGGTAAGTCTTTGAAAACACTTTGAATAAAGGGTGTAGGAGTTGCCAGTTTACGCTCGATAATATTGATCCAGGCGCCATCGATATTGACCATGGCAGAAAGGGTGCCATCTTGCTTAGTAAAATGATGTCGCATGCTCCAGCGTGAAAAATCAGCGCTGGCTTTCACCAGCTCTACATCAACGGTTACGCTATCGCCAAACTTAATTTCTCTCCTGAAAATAGCTTCCTCTCTGAAGAGGATGGGGCCCATGTGAAGCTCTTCAAATTTTTCTGATGTAAGCCCGTGGTTATTTAGAAATTCAATGCGGGCCATGGCTCCGTAATCGTAATAGACGCTGTGGCGCAAATGTCTGTTTTGATCAATATCGGCCCAGCGAATCTGTATGGGGGTAGAAAATTTCTGCATGATGCTGTTAACGTATTAATCAAAGCTAAGGATACGAATGGTAAATTAAGTATTTTAGCTAAAACCATTTTCTATGCAGCAGTCTGAACTTACCTCCCTGTTCCTACCCATTGCTTTGGGCATTATCATGTTGGGCCTAGGCCTATCACTTACTGTAGAAGATTTTAAAAGACTCACCAAGTATCCAAAGGCCATGAGCATAGCGCTGTTTTGTCAGATGATTCTGTTGCCCTTGCTGTGCTTTGGTCTGGTCATCGCTTTTGAGTTAAACCCGGTTTTAGCCGTTGGTTTGATGTTGTTGGCGGCCTCTCCAGGTGGCGCCACAGCAAATCTTTACAGCCATCTGTCAAATGGTGATGTTGCCTTAAACATTACCCTCACGGCTGTTAATAGTGTTTTGAGTTTATTCACACTTCCCCTGCTCGTCAATGCATCGCTTGATTATTTTCTTGACTCCGGGCAGTATGTGCCTATGCAGTTTAGCAAAGTAGTAGAGGTTTTTGCGATTGTATTGGTACCGGTTACCATAGGTATGTTAGTGAAAAGTAAGGCTCCTTCTTTTGCCTTGCGCATGGATAAGCCTGTCAAAATTTTATCAGCACTGGTGTTGCTAATCATTATTGTATCTGTAACCATTCGCGAAAAGCAGGTGCTGATTGATTATGCCGGCTCCTTAGGTCTACCCGTTTTATTGTTTAATGTAATGAGTATGGCTGTTGGTTATTATGTGCCTCAGTTTTTTAAAGTAGAAAAGAAGCAAGCCATCGCTATAGGTATGGAGATAGGCATACACAATGGCACCCTTGCTATTTACATTGCTTTGAACGTGCTGAACAATTCAACCATGTCGGTGCCTCCGGCTATTTATAGTTTATTGATGTTTTTTACAGCCGCTGCGTTTGGCTTCTTGGTTCGAAAGAAATGATTAACAAATGCAGTCATCCCCTAAGTCAAATAGTATTTGTAGAGAAAAATGGCAATTGGTAGTAAAATAAAAAACAGCATAGAGCCATAAAAAATATAGCCTAATCCCTGGGTCTCAATAGTGCCGAGCATTGCGGCTTCAGAGGGATCACTTGGCAGGTATACAATTTTGTGTTCGCTACCTAGAGGAAAAATAGTTTCACCTCCTCTAATGGTAGTTGGGTGACGATGAGTGTAGACGTTCCCATTAACAAGATACTCTAGAATGGGCGCAGATCGTTGACCGCGGCCATAAGTATAGTCTACTACGATCGAATTTGTAATCTGCCCTTCGCTTGATAGTTTGTTGTAAAGAAAGTAATAGTAGCCACTAATACCACTGAAGAGCAAACCCAGAAATCCAAATAGGATGAAGAAAATCCGGGTTTGCTTTGACAAAGCGGCCATGTAAATTATGGCGTGTTAATTTCGTTATAGGGTTCTGTGGAGGCATCAGTCCAACTCATCGGATAGTTTTTATCTAAAAACTCCAGCGAGTCTGTTGTTAAGTACAATGGCTTGAAGGTGTCAATCATCACAGCAAGCTCATGTGTTTCTTTCGCGCCAATACTTTTTTCTACAGTGCCAGGATGAGGGCCATGTGGTAAGCCACCTGGATGAAGTGTAAATGAACCACGCTCAATACCTCTGCGACTCATAAAGTTTCCTTCTGCATAGTATAAAACCTCATCGCTATCAATGTTGCTATGATTATACGGTGCAGGAATAGCCAGCGGATGATAATCGAATAGACGAGGTACAAAAGAACAAATTACAAAGTTGCGCGCTTGAAAAGTTTGGTGTACAGGCGGTGGTTGATGAATGCGCCCTGTAATCGGTTCAAAGTCGTGGATAGAGAATGCGTAAGGCCAAAGAAATCCATCCCAGCCAACCAGGTCAAGCGGACTATAATCATACATGTAATGGTGCAGGTAGCCTTGCTTTTTGATCTTCATCAAAAAGTCACCTTTACTTCTATCGGTAATTAATTCGTGTGGTGGTCTTATGTCGCGTTCGCAGAAAGGAGCGTGTTCCAACAATTGTCCCAGTTCATTTCTATAGCGATTGGGTGTTTCAATCGGTGACGCAGATTCAACAATGAGCAAACGAAGCGGTCCTTCTTCAAACTCAAATTTGTAGATAACCGTGCGAGGTATAACAACGTAATCGCCCTGCCGTACTTCTAACTTTCCGAATTGCGAAATGAGTACGCCTTTGCCATCGTGGATGTAAATCACCTCATCGCCCTCAGCATTTTTGTAGAAGTAATCCATCTTACGCTGAACAGGTGAGCAGATAGAAATGGAGCAATCGTTGTTCATGAGCAACACTTTGCGTGCACTCAAATAATCCTGCCCGGTGGTAGTAACCTTAGAAGTATTGAGGTGTGTTTGTCTGAGGCTGTAATCATCAATTTGTTTCGCACCGTAGGGCTCTTGCTTTATGATGCCTTTAATGCGCGTTGGTGCATTGATGTGGTATAGGTTCGAATAAATATTAGAAAAGCCTTCAGAGCTTACCAGTTCTTCTTTGTAGAGGCTGCCATCAGGCTGGCGAAATTGAGTATGTCGTTTGGGTGGAATAGAGCCAAGACTGTAATAATACATAGCGTGAATTTTAGACTAGCAAAATACTAAAAAGCAAAGGATCAGAACAGAATGAAATTCAATCCTGACTTTACATTTTTTGCCTGTTCAATTCAGGCAAGCGATCAAACATTTTAATGGCCTTTAAAAAAACCTCATTAGTTTCATTGAATACAGGAAAGAAGCCATCATTACCCCAAATTTTTCTGGCTATTTGGGCCTTTACATGAACTTGAAAAACTTTCTTGCGCTCTCTTAATTCTTGGTAATCTGGTTTGACTTTGGCTCGTTTCCCGGCTGCCACAAGTTCCTCAAGCATTTGATCGTTTACTTGAAAGCTTACATAAAACTTATCCCAGCCCATTTTCTCTAAAGCCTCACGATTTTTATCAGCATAATCAAACGTATATTCATTAATCGCATTGGATACATACAGCTCGTTTAAATAGTGGCTGTTAAGTGTTGTGTCTAATGACACAAAATAATCTGGCATAATGCCACCACCACCATATACAGTTCTGCCATTTTGTGTTGTGTATTTCAATGAGTCATTAAATTTTATACTGTCTGCATGAAAGAACTCACCCCGGGTATAACGGCTTACAATATCACGATCGTACTCACTTCCATCTTCGTAAGGTTTTTGTATCGACCTTCCGCTGGGTGTATAATAGCGGGAAATGGTGAGGCGCATTTCGGAGCCTCCATCCAGATCAAAAGTGGTTTGAACCAAACCTTTTCCAAAAGTTCTTCTACCAACAACCAAGGCTCGGTCGTTGTCTTGTAAGGCACCCGCCACAATTTCGGAGGCAGAGGCACTGCCTTCGTTGACTAAAACAATTAAATCACCCTCTTCAAAAGATCCCTTGTTCGTAGCAAATGCATCCTGATCGTATCGACTCGCTTTACCATTAGTAAAAACTATTTTATTGCCAGCAGGAAGAAAATCGTCCAACATATTAATGGCCATGTCCATGTAACCCCCAGGGTTTCCTTGCAGGTCAAGTACTAATTTTTTCATGCCCTGACCTTTCAACTTTTTCAAAGCCGCTTCAAACTCCTGATAGGTAGTGGCGGCAAATCGACTCACTTTTATGTAGCCAATTTCTTGGTCAACCATATAGGAAACATCTACAGAATACGTAGGTATTTTATCACGAATAATGGTGTACTCTAACAGGTGAGGTTCACCTCTTCGCGCAATAGATACTTTTACCTCGGTTCCTCTTGGGCCTTTCAGGTATCGCATTACGTCACCTGTCGTGATGCCAACCCCAGCCACAAGTGTGCTATCTACTTTAACAATTTTATCACCTGAACGAATCCCTAGTGCTTCAGAGGGGCCGCCACTCAGGGGCGTAACTACTGTAATAGTATCATTGAAAATATTAAACTCTACGCCAATACCATCAAAGTTACCCCGCAGGCTTTCGTTAGCCTGCGAAGTGTCGCGGGCAGCAATATACACCGAGTGTGGATCAAGCTTGGTAAGCATGTGCTCGATGGCATCGTCTACCAACTCTGTGGTGTTTACCTTATCTACGTAGTCTTTTTGAATGTAGGTGAGTGCTTCTCTGAATTTTTGAACATCCTTGCCCACATCGTTGGAAAGGCTATTGCCAGAAGAAAGTTTGCTGCCAATAAAAATACCTACGGCCAGGCCCACACAGAGAACAAGGGGGAGGACTATTTGCGTTTTTGAATTACCAATTTCACTCATGATCTACTATAACGAAAATACGAAGCTAAATGTTGGTGACGTTTATCATGCATCAATCATTAACAAAAGACGAACTTCGGGCAAAATTTGATATTTTTTTACTGGTTTGATTTTTATATTTGACAGATAATGGAGCAGATAAGCTGGAAAAATACGCCAATTGGAGAGCTAGTAGCGCAGAATTATGTGCACGCGTATGTACTGTTTTATTTTGGCATCAAGTTTTACGAATTTTCTGAGCTAACGCTGGAGCAGGTTTGCCTTAAGAAAGGTTTGCGTTTAGAGCAGGTTTTAAGGGAACTGGAATCCCCATCCTTGGTGCAGGATGCAGAATTGTCACTGACGGCTTACCCCATCGACCTGATCATTGAATACCTTAAACACGCTCATTTTATTTTTATTAAGCATAAGCTGCCTTATATGGCTGGTTTGGTACAGTCTTTTAACGCCAGACATGCCGACTATACAGGCATTGAGCGTGATTTGAAGGTGGTATTTCCACTCTTTGTGGAGGATTTTATTCATCACATTTATGAAGAGGAGGATACACTTTTCAGCTACATACGTGCTTTAGAGCGAGCTGCCAAGGGCAATTATAATCCGACCAGGCTTTTTTATCTGCTCGAAAAGAATGCACTCCATAAATTCGCCTCGGAACATGAGGCACATGATGATGAAATGGAAGGGATAAGAAAAATCACGAAAGATTACGCGATCACGTCAAACACGCCCCTTCACATTAAAGTGCTTTATGCTGAATTAAAAAATTTTGAAAAAAGCTTAATCGTACATGCACGCATTGAAAACGAAATTCTTTTCCCTAAAGCCATGGCGCTAGAGAACAAGGTCAAAAAACTTTACTTCGAAAGAACGAGGTTTAATTGATGAGTATGATCCTATAAAAGTAAAAGACCTGCATTCGCAGGTCTTTTACTTTTATTAAGCTACAAAGTTACTTGCTTCTGCTGTTGTAGCCTTTCTTTTCGTCAGAGCGGTCTCTTCCCAAAACGATGTTAATACCTGCTCTTCCATTGAAATAACGCAAGTTGCTGGCAAATTTTTCGTAGCTACCGCCATTGGCCAGGTATGATAGCGGCATACGCAACAAGTTATCGCCCACTATGTAAAATTGAAAAGGTGTTAAGTTAAGATTGAAGCCGGCTCCAAGATTACCAAAGCCTCCATTGATAGCTGTATAACTAAGCGATATGCCTGCTATGCGCCAAAATTCTTTATGAGCAGATACAGAAAGGCCAGGATGTAATCTTCCCTGAAACTTTTCCATGAAGAGTAATGCACCAAAAGTGATTTGCTTCTCCCATTTGTAACTTCCATTCAAGTACATTTTTCCTGGAAGCGGTGTGCGGTAGGAGCCGCTGGCACCTTCTTGTAATTCGAATTTGCTCTCAATGGAATCCATCTGCGCATCAAAGTAGGCATCGTCACCATCCAGCACTTTTTGCAGGTCTACCCCGGAAAACGTATAGCGAGCTTGCGCTGGATCCATGCGATAAGCATAGGTGTCGTTTCGCCAATTGATGGCGCCTATATCAAGTACACTGGCTCCCAACGAAATTTTGTCTGTCAATTGGTAAGTAGCCCCTAAGTCAAGGGCAAGGCCTTTATTTTTCATAAAGTCTTTGACTTCAGCATTATCGATATTTTGCACCCCAGAGGTACGCGCATAAACATCGCCAACGAGCGTCATGCTGTAGTCATCATTAACCGAAAGGCTTAAGGCTGTATTTTCTGTGCTAACGTTAACGATGCCTCTTAATACTTTTAACTTAGCGCCAACGGTAAGTTTATTACTGACCACATAGGATGCACCCCATGCGGCTTCCAGGTAAGATGTGGCTTCTACTTGCGGTGAGAATGAGGCAGTGCCATTAATGAAACCAGCATTACCATTGATAAACAGGGAAGTCAGATCCTGAGGAATCATTTGCCGTGCAAACACCTTACTGCCAAGTGTCCAATTAAAATAGAGATGCTTTCCGAATTTGATACCTAATCTGAAAACTTCTACGTCTCCACCAGTTGTGATATAATTCTTTTTATTCAAAGAACCATTAAATCTCACCAGATCGGCTACCAGTGAGTCGCCCCTTCTAACAGCCAGGTCGCTATAAGAAAAACTGCTGTTAGAATAGTGTGCATGAACAGAAGAGGGGCCAACGCCTAAAACAAATTTATAGTTGGGTACGAAGGCCGGATTATAATTAACATGCTGTGGTACCCCGGATAGGGTATACATGGTAGCTTCAGGTTGTGCATAAACAAGTACAGAACTCAAAACTATGAAGATGGTAAGCAAGCGATTCATAGAAGGAATAAGTAAGTGGGGGTTTCTGAAAGCTGGGCTCATCATAAGTCAACATTTAGTTTAACCTTAGCTTTCAAGCCTACTTTAATCTCCAGTTTATCGATAGCCCTGAACTTTACATTCTTAGGATTATCCGCTGTTTGCAGGGATGCTACCAAAACTATTTTTTTAGCATCAAATACCTTGTCAATTTTTTCTTTGGTTATATCAATTTCCAGATTCGTTTCGCCTGCTGTCGTAGGGGTTCCGCTGGGATCAGTACTGGCTCCCTTAATAAATTGACTATCGTTAGTATTGATGAGAGCATCGATCACAGAAAGATCTTCACGCAGCAGATAGAGTTGAACCGTAGCATCGATAGGTAGTTTATTAACAGTACTGATTCTTAGCAAGGCTGATTCTATTTCTGAAGATTCAATGTCTCCCAAATCCAGATCGATGGTGTCTTGCAAGACGATGTTGCTGGCATTGCCAATAAAAGGAACTTCGACCGACATGCGAACTTTAAGTTCAGCATCACTTTTACAAAAGTTATCGCCATCAGTAAGTCCCTGGTTAATACGAGCGCTTACATTATAGTAAAATTCTGTTGGGGCAAAGTCAAGCAGGGCTTTGGCATTGGTAACAGCTACGGATGTGAAAGCAGAATCGCCCATTGTGCCAGGAACGGCTGCTGTGACGGGGCTTGATGGATTGAGTTGTACTCCTAAACGTCCACCAGTTTTACGTGCTTCGAGTGTATTAAAAATTACATTTACCGGAATACCATATTCGTTGATGACAACGAAAGAAATTTTAGGATTGGCAATCGAAACATCAACATCTTCAAATACATTTTCAAACGCACCGATGACTAAGGTTTCATCGGGCAAATCGGCAGTTTGATCACCAAAAAATCCTTTGATGTAATCGAAGTTCACATTAACAAAATCAAGGGTAATATTAAAACGCGTTCCTGATGGAATGGCTGAGGCTGTTGCGCCACTTCTAGCGGTAACCCTTACTTGTGCTTCGAATACATTGTTATTTAATAATGCCCGGTACCCAGCAATGGAAACAGTTTGTGCGGCACCACCACTCTGAAGAGTCTGGCTAAGGGCTACACCATTACGGGTAAATGAGTTTAATGTTATCTGGCCCTCAAACTGGAGGTTTGGAATAACGGGATTCGTTTGGGCAGTAATTCGCAAACTGCCAGTGGTGAACAGGATTTCATCCAATTTTTCAGGATCAAAGGCTAAATCGAAGCTAACATTGCCTGCCGGAAGTTGTAAGGTTGAGTTGCTCGGAACAGGAATTGGATTCGGGCTTGTGTTAATGTTGAGTCCCCGGGTTACATTCTTATCCGGGATTTGGAGCAACTCGCGAATGCCTTGGGTCTTTAACGTTTGTTCATATGCCAGATACACCACATCCTTATCGGGGCCACTTTGATAAATTTTGATATTAGCCGAATCAGCATCATTTAAAAGATCTTGTATGCTTAAGCTACCATAGGCCAGTGGTATGGCAAGTGTTGGAGCGGTACTTATAGATTCAAAATCAGTATCCAGGAGATTATTGAAATTACAACCTGAGAGCAGTGAGGCAGCAATAAAACCTGCACTCCACCAGGTTTTGTTCTGGGTTTTCATGAGCAATTGATTAAAGCCTATAAAACTATCAGAAATATTCTGACTTATAAAGATTTATAGTTCCTTTTGCGACTAAGTAACCCTGCCAGAGTAAATATTTAGAGTAACACTTACAGCATGTATTCAACAATCACGGCAATTAGCGCACCAGAAATAGCCACTGCTAATTTTCTTGCATTAAAATGATGATCAGGGCTGCTTTCAAATACAATGGTTGTGGAGATGTGTAAAAAGTTTCCGCTGACTAGCGCGTATAAATAAATTAAAGCATTGCCCGATAAAATTTCTGTTTCTGCAAGGTAGGAGCTAATTAGCAAACCCAGAGGTGCAGCAATAGAGAAACTGATGAGGTAAGGGATGGCCTGCCGTTTTGAGCCTAGTTGAAAGGCCAATACTGTCATGAGGGCAAAAGCAGCTGGCGCCCGATGCAGTGCTATACCCAAAAGGATGGCATTCATATCATAGTGAGGCCCCATTTGCAATGGCTGTGCTAGCATACCGCCTTCTAAAAAGGCATGAAGGCATAATGCGGCCAATAATACTATAGCGGATACTTGCCTGTGATGGTGTGAATGATGAGGATGGTGATCCGAAGAATGTGTATGAATATGCCCATGCTCGATTCCATTCGTAAAATACTCCAGCACTTGTTGTAGAAAGAAGCCCGCCAATACAAACAATCCAATCAATTCGGCACCTACAGATTGGTGATATAATTCCGGAAGAATATGCGTGACGGTTATTCCAAAAAGATACGAACCAGCAAAAACAAGCAGTAAACGGAAATTACTATTGCGTGCATTGGGCACAAAGTACACCAACAGGCCGGATAATAGTGGTGTGAGAAAAAGGACAAGCAGTTTTACTGTCATTGTTTTAAGGATTGATCGTGATTGAGGATTTTATACCATCCGTCATAAAGTGTTGTACAGATCCATCAGCACCCGTATAGAAAAGAAGGATATCAATATCAGGCAACTGTTTCACCAATTCAATAGCGCGTTCATGGCCCATTACCATGAAGGCTGTTCCCCAGGCATCGGCTGTAGTACAATCCTTGGCAAACACGGAGGCACTTAAAATAGATCGCTGCACCGGGTAGCCACTTTCAGGGTCGATGGTGTGCGAGAATTTTTTCCCATCAACAATTTTGTAATTGAAATAATTACCTGATGTGGTAAAGGCACGGTTCTGCAAAGATGCATATGCCTTAAATGACAGTTGTTCACGTGTTGAGTTGGGATCAAGAATGCCTATTTCCCAAGGTTTTTGTGTTCGTAAGTTGATGCCCATAGCCAAGCCTTCACCGCCTAGTTCTACCAAAGCATTGACAATGCCTTTGGATTTTAAAAAGTCAGCAATAACATCTGCACCGTAGCCCTGACCAATGCCACCAAAGTCTAATTGTGTGCGGGGGTCAGCCTTGCCTATTTTTTTTTCTGAGATCGTTACTTTTTTAAAACCGACCAGGCTTTTCAATGAATCAATTTTTGTGCTGTCACCCAGCAATCGCTTATCAGGTCCAAAGCCCCAGTAGTTTACCAGGGGCATTATGGTCATATCAAATGCCCCATTGGATTGCACAAATACTTGCTGCGCTTTTTGCAGTGCTGGCAAGAAATAGGGAAGCTTTATTTCATGGCCATCGATAGATCTATTAAACCTGGAAACCTCTGAACTTGAATCGTAATTGTTGATGGATTGGTTGACCAGTATAAGCAGCGAGTCTATCGACTGTTTGAAATGCCTGTTTTGCTCATCAAAATATGACACATGGTAGGTGGTAGCCATGGTTTCCCCTTCTAACTGGATGAAAGCAGGATTTTTGCTTTTTCGGTACTGCCAAACCGCCAGCATGGCAACAAATAAAATGATGGAATAAAGGATGTTTTTGTTGCGGAGACTCATCTGTGCTAAAAGCATGCAAGTTATTAAAAAAGGCATAAATGCAACAATGTTGCTAAAACTCCTTTTCAATACAATGCTTACCTTCGCATATGCGTGAAGATTATTTGACGGGTGAAAATGAAGGAATGAGTGCTTCTGAAAAGGAAGCTGAGAAGGCTTTAAGGCCCCTTTCATTTAGCGACTTTACTGGTCAGGAGAAGATTGTTGAAAACATCAAAGTATATGTGCAGGCCGCCAGACAAAGGGGTGAGGCGTTGGATCACGTACTGTTGCACGGACCTCCGGGTTTAGGCAAAACCACTTTGTCGCATATTATTGCCAACGAACTTCAATCCAATATTAAGATTACCTCGGGTCCGATTTTAGATAAACCCAGTGATTTAGCCGGCTTGTTAACGAACCTTGAGCCTAATGATGTGCTATTCATCGATGAGATCCACAGACTGAACCCTGTGGTAGAAGAGTATTTGTATTCGGCCATGGAAGATTTCAGAATTGATATCATGCTCGATTCAGGGCCCAATGCCAGGTCTATTCAAATAAGCCTTAACCCTTTTACCTTGGTAGGTGCTACGACCCGCGCTGGCTTGTTAACACCTCCTTTGCGCGCACGCTTTGGCATCAATGCGCGTTTAGAATATTACGATTCAAATTTACTTACCTCTATCGTTAAGCGTTCTTCGGCCATCTTGCAAACACCTATTAACGATGATGCCGCTTTTGAGCTAGCCAGGCGAAGCCGCGGTACGCCTCGCATCGCCAATACCTTGCTGCGCAGAACAAGAGACTTTGCTCAAATCAAAGGCAATGGTACCATTGCCATGGACATAGCGAAAATGGCTTTGAATGCTTTGAATGTTGATCAAAACGGTTTGGACGAAATGGACAACCGTATCCTGCTTACCATCATCGAGAAATTTAAAGGGGGTCCTGTGGGCATTTCAACCATTGCTTCTGCCGTTGGGGAAGAAGCCGAGACCATTGAGGAGGTATACGAGCCCTTTTTAATTCAAGAAGGATATCTAAAGCGAACCTCACGAGGCCGCGAAGCGACTGATAAAGCCTACAAGCATTTGAAGATAGCATTACCAGCGGGTAAATCTGCAGGGTTGTTTGACTGATAATGGAGAGCACCATTCAAAAAAATTCTCAGTTAGTGCGCAGCCATGCGGCAAGGCTGGGTTTTAGTTTTTGTGGTATAGCCCAAGCTGAATTTTTAGAAGATGAAGCACCCAAGCTGGAGGCCTGGCTAAACAAGGGTTATCACGGTAAGATGTCTTACCTGGAAAACTATTTCGATAAGCGCTTAGATCCAAGATTATTGGTGCCAGGAGCTAAGTCGGTGATTACCTTGGGCTACAATTACTTTCCAGCGCAAGACTTGGCAAGCAATGGCAATTTGAAAATTGCCAAGTATGCCTATGGTGAAGACTATCACTTCGTAGTCAAAGATAAACTCAAAGAGTTGTTAGCCGTACTTCAATCAAGTATTGGCGCAATCGAAGGTCGTGCATTTGTAGATTCTGCGCCTGTAATGGAGAGAGCCTGGGCTCAACGGGCTGGTACGGGTTGGATTGGCAAGAACTCACTACTCTTGAATAAGCAAATGGGGAGTTTCTTTTTTCTGGCAGAGCTAATCGTTGATCTTGACTTGGCGTACGATACACCTGTGAAAGATTATTGTGGTACATGTACGGCCTGCATGGATGCATGCCCAACAGATGCAATACCAGAACCTTATGTGGTGGACGGAAGCAAGTGTATTTCCTATTTTACCATAGAATTAAAGGAGGCCATTCCAAATGATGTGAAGGGTAAATTCGAAAATTGGATTTTTGGCTGTGATATTTGCCAGGATGTATGCCCCTGGAATCGTTTTTCAAAACCTCACCAGGAAAAACGATTTGAACCAAGTGAAGACTTGAAGAAGCTTTCTGAAAGCGATTGGAAAGAAATCACCGAAGAAATTTTTCAACAAGTTTTTAAGAAGTCTGCAGTGAAGCGCACCAAGTTAGATGGCTTACAGCGAAACATTTCCTTTCTTAAATAATGAGCATAAAAAAAGCTGTTCAGAGTTTAGTCCAAACAGCTTTTAATCGAAGATTATTTTTATCAGGCAGCCATGGCTGTTATATTTTGAACAGCATCGGGTTTTTTACCAAGCATTTTTAATTGACGGGCATGTGCTTTGATGGCTTGCCAAAAGGTTTCTTTGGATTGGTAAGGAACACCAAATTCTTTTGCGGTTGCTTCTACAATTTTTGAAATCTCTTTGTAGTGAACATGGCAGATATTAGGGAACAGGTGATGTTCTACCTGATAATTTAATCCACCAACATACCATGAGAAAATTTTATGCTTACGACCAAAATTAGTTGTGGTGCGCATTTGATGGATAGCCCAGTTATTTTCTAGGGTGCCATTTTCATCGGGTGTGGGGTAGGCAGTACCCTCAATAACGTGTGCAGGTTGAAAAATGACAGCCAAAATAAAGCCTGCTAAATAGTGCATAGCAATAAAACCAACAATTACTTGTGTAAAAGTAACATCAAGCAACAGTAAAGGCACTCCTATGATGTAAGCGAAGTAAGCAAGCTTCGAAAAAATCATGATTGCTAATTCTTTAGCCAGAGAAGATTTTTGTCTGGTCAATAAACCTTCTTGATGGTATTTAAATACTCTGTAAAAGTCTTTTGTAAATGTCCACACCAATGTCATTAAGCCATACAATAACCAGCCATAGATGTGCTGGAAACGATGGATAGGTCTCCATTTTGATTCGGGAGATAAGCGCAAAACGCCTCTTGGGCTAATATCTTCATCCGCCTCGTGAACGTTGGTGTAGGTATGGTGCAGTACGTTGTGTTGAATTTTCCAATTCATCATATGGGCGCCTACCAGGTTGAGAGAGTAACCTAATAAAGTATTTACCCAAGCTTTATTCGAATAAGCACCATGGTTTGCATCGTGCATAATTGATAAACCAATACCTGCTTTGCCAAAGCCCATGAGTATGCATAAGCCAAAAAGGATCCAAAGGTTTGTGGTAATGCCACCAATGATTAAGAAGTAAGGCGTAAAATAAAGGGAAAACATGAAAATGGTTTTAATAACCATTTCGGTATTAGCTGTTTTGTCAATGTTATTGCTTTTGAAATAGCCATTGACACGTTGACTTAGCGTAGAAAAAAATTCAGGGCGCTCTTTTGCAAATTGAAGTGATGGTAAACTCATGTACTTTTAATTTTAATACAAGCAGTGCATAAACTGATTTGGGCACACTACCTGCATCTCAAAGATAACACTCTAAAGATTAAGAACATATCAATGGCAGTGATATTTCGAGCCACCTGTGTAAATCCTGCATTTTGGTAAGCATACGTACATTTGTTTGCCTGCGTGAAAAAGTGAGGCATTGAACAATACCTCACTTTTGTTTAACTGATTATCACTTTTTTTTACGATAAAGGCATATTTATTTTACAACAAAGCCTTTCAGTGTAAGTGCAGGGTTTTCTGAGGTATTTGATTCTACGAGCAATGTTTTTACGAATGTGCCCAGCTTACCTGCATCGAAGCTTGCTTTTATATGGCCATTCATGCCTGGGGCAATTGGATCTTTGGGATAATCCGCCACCGTACAACCACACGAGGCCTTTACCCCTGTAATTACGAGTGGCTCGCTACCAGTGTTAATAAATTCAAATGTATGACTCACGGCTTTACCTTGTGGTATGGTGCCAAAATCATGCTGTGTGGAACTCCATTTGAATAATAGGCTGGTATGAGCAATGCTTACTAATGCCATGGAGCATGCGAATAATAAAATGATTGTTTTTTTCATGATTGTAATTTTTAGTTTAATAAAATACTGAGTGATCCGATCGGTCTGTAAAATTGAATTACTTCCGACTTCCCCTTTGTTAAGCAATTGCCAATAAGTGTTAATAAATGTTAAGTGATAACACAAGGCCCATCTTTCACGTATTTTTACCTTGTGAAAACCTCTACACTGAGAATAGTTGTACTCTTGGCAGCCTTAAGCATCATTGGCATCACCATTACTCAAGTTTATTGGGTAAGAAAAGCTTTTGATCTGCAACGTTCCGATTTCGACAGACAGGTAAATACGGCACTGCTCAGTGTTGCCCAAAAGTTTTTTTCCTTGAATAATAACCCAGCGCCAGCCATCAATCCTGTTGTCCAGATTTCTACCAACTATTATGCTGTGATGTTAAACAGCGACATCAATCCTTCTATGCTAGAGTTTCTCTTAAAAACAGAGTTGGAGAAAAGAGGTATTGAAGTTGATTTCGAATATGGCATTTATGATTGCTCACAAGAATGCATGGTTTATGGACAAATGGTGTCTGCCGGCATTGTTAACAGCGAATCACAGCTATCAAAGCAGCCTAAGTTGAAAAATGCCAGTTATTATTTTGGTGTTCGATTTCCGGGGCGTGAGTTGCAGCTGCTGAATCAAATGGGCATCTGGACCTTTTCATCGTTGGTGTTATTGGTCGTAATCATTTTCTTCGCCTACGCACTTTTTGTCATTCTCAGGCAGCGAAAGTTATCGGAGATTCAAAAGGACTTTATCAATAACATGACCCATGAGTTTAAAACGCCATTGGCTACCATAGCATTATCCAACGAAGTATTGCGCCAACAAGCGCATCAACCTCAGACAGAAAGATTGCTAAGCTATACCCATATTATTGAGCAAGAGACACAGCGGATGCGTCAGCACTTGGAAAGACTTTTACAAGTAGCGCGATTGGACAAGCCTGATTTGCAGTTAAAAAAAGAAACGGTGTTAATAGAGGATTTACTCAGCGCAGTGGTTGAAAGCATGAGGCCAATTATCAATGAAAAGAGTGCGGAGGTTACCATCCGTTCTGAGGCCACTAAGAAAACCGTTATCGGAGATCTCCATCATCTGAGTAATATCGTGGCTAACATCATCGATAATTCTTTAAAGTATGTTGAGGGCAACCCACAGCTTTGCATTAACACAACAGATGCAGGAAAGTATATTCAAATTCAGTTTATTGATAATGGCATTGGTATTGCCCACGAATATCACAAAAAGATATTTCATAAGTTTTTTAGGGTTCCAACAGGCAATGTTCACAATGTAAAGGGTTTTGGACTTGGCCTTAGTTATGTTAAGCAAGTTGTAGATGCGCACCATGGCAAGCTGAGCCTTCGGAGTGCTCCCGGAGAAGGTACTACACTGACAATTTTACTTCCTGCCTCATGAAGCATCAATACAAAATATTACTGGTTGAAGATGATCCAAATTTAGGATTTGTGATTCAGGATAACTTGCAGCTGCGTGGGTATGATGTTCAATTACATGCGGATGGCAAGTCAGCGATTGATGCTTTTAAACCATCCCTCTATCAGGTTATTCTGCTTGATATCATGCTTCCTAAAGCAGATGGCTTTGCAGTAGCTCGTTTTATCCGCGATAAGGATAAAGAAGTGCCGATTCTTTTTCTGACCGCTAAGAATATGATGGAGGATAAATTAGAGGGGTTTAGGACAGGGGCCGATGACTATATCACTAAGCCATTTAGTTTTGAGGAGCTTTTTTGCAGGCTAGAGATATTCATTAAACGCAGAAAGCTTTTAGCAGACACGATCAATGAAGTTGTATCAATTGGGAAATATACATTTGATTTTGCAAAGCTTAAGCTCTCCTGCGCAGTAGAGACCCGCACACTTACTCAACGAGAAGCATTGATCTTAGAGCTTCTGTATCGCAACAGAAATAATACACTTAAGCGTGATGAAATTTTAAATCAGGTGTGGGGCGATGATGACTATTTTATGGGGCGCAGCTTAGATGTATTTATTTCTAAACTCAGAAAATACCTGCGACACGATAGTGCTGTTCAGATTCAAAATCAACATGGCATAGGTTTTTCTTTAAAAATTGAATCTTAAAAGCAACCATTCGCAAAATATTAGCGTCTTTTGAAGAAAATCCTTGTTCTATGAGATGCAGCAACCAATTTCTTCTCTCCTTATTATTCTTGGTTTTCATTATTTCTATTGCAGAAGCTCAATCTGTCTTGCAAAAAGGAAAAACGGCTTACGAAAACAATAAAAAGGCAGAAGCTAAAAAAGTATTGGCCACCATCGATGACGACCAATCCGATTATGCCGAAGCACAATACTTATTAGGAAGAATTTCTTTTGATGAACAAGATTACGAGAGCGCTGCCGATTTTTTTGAAGAAGCCAGTGATACAAATCCAAAAAATCCGAATTATCATAATTGGTATGGCAATGCATTGGGTAACATAGCCAAAGATGCCAACCCATTAAGCCAAGGTATACTCGCGCCAAAGATGAAAGCTGCCTGGGAGAAAGCCATTGAGTTGGATGCAAAAAATATGGACGCACGTCTTTCACTGATTGAATACTATACCCAAGCTCCGGGTTTTATGGGTGGTAGTTACGAAAAGGCGTACCAGATGGCCAGTCAAATCAAAATGATAGATCTATCGGAAGGTCATCGTGCGGCCGGCAATATTTACTATCGTGAAAAAAAAATAGTTGAAGCTGAAAAAGAATTTATCGCGATGGTTAAAGCAGACCCTAAAAAAATATCCGGTCTTGCCAGCTTCTATGCTCAGCAAAAACAATATGACAAAGCATTTACCATTTATGAAAATGAATTGAAAATGGACAATAACATGCTTGTTGTATATCAATTAGGAAGATTGAGTGCAGTATCGGGTTTAAAGTTAGAACAAGGCGAAATGCATTTGAAAAAATACCTGGCATATCAACCACAAAAAAATGAACCCAGTCACGCAGGCGCCTACTTGCGATTAGGAAATATTTATGAAAAGAAAGGAAATAAGACTGAAGCAAAACAAGCTTATTCCCTCTCGCTTAAATTAGATCCCAACACGAAAGAAGCCAAAGAAGGCTTAGAGCGTGTTAAGTAAATTTATTTTGTATTGAACAAAGGAGGTTGCATTTCTTCCCACTCGGTAGCCTCTTGGTAAGCATGAGCCAGTCTTGCTACGTTCGCATCTCCATAGAGTTTGCCTATAAAAGAAATGCTCGTGGGGCTTCCATCTTTATTAAAACCATTCGGCATCACAGCACAGGGATTGCCAGTTAAGTTGGTTACCAATAATTGACTACCTCCAAAACTTGGGCAAATAATTACATCATAGTTTTTAAAAGTTTCGTGCAAAGCTTGAATCAGTTCCCATCGAACCCTGGAGGCATTAATATATTCTACTGCTGGAATAAAGCGAGCCGCTCTGAATAAATTAGGCCAGGCATTTCTTCTTTGATTCGTTAAGCTATCATCCTGATTAGTTCGTGTTAACTCATCAAAAGAAGCGGCTGCTTCTGCAGATAACATAATGAGTAGTGATCCAATAGGGAGTGACTGAGGTAGCTCTACAGCCGTGGGGTTCATGCCAAGCGATTTGATCACCGCCAGGGCCTTGGCATCATTCTCTTTGTTCGCATACTGAGCATCAAAAGCAGATTTCAAATATCCCACTTTTAATTTTTTTATATCAGTTTTAGCGGCATAGTTAAATGCTACTTCTTGTGTTGACCGATCATTTTCATCCTTACCTTTGATAGCGTGCAATACTATAGCTGCATCTAAACTAGAACGACAAATCGGCCCAAGTTTGTCCATGCTATAAGATAATGCCATAGCACCCTGGCGGCTTACCATGCCGTAAGAAGGTCGTAGGCCGCTGGCTCCGCAGCGCGTTGAAGGAGAAACAATAGAACCAAGCGTTTCTGAACCAATGGCAAAGCCAACCAGACCCGCTACGGTAGCTGAAGCAGAACCGGCAGAACTACCACTAGAACCTTGCTTAAGATTCCAGGGATTTTTGGTAACCCCGCCAAACCAAATATCGCCCATGGCCAAAGCCCCTAAGCTCAGCTTGGCAACCAATACAGCACCAGCTTCCTCTAGCTTTTTTACGACAAAAGCAGTTTCGTTTATTTCTTGATTTTCGAAAGGCTCTGCACCCCAGGTGGTTTTTGCATTGGCAACGGCTAATAAATCTTTCACACCATAGGGAATGCCATGCAAAGGTCCCCTGTATTTTCCTTTGGCAATTTCCTCATCTGCTTTTTTGGCCTGTGCTAAGGCAAGTTCTTCCAAAATGGTGACTGTGCACTGTAAGGTGTCACTATATTTCTTTAAGCGATTTAGGTAAAGCTGGGTGAGTTCAACAGCGCTTATTTTTTTCTGTTTGATTAATACTGCCAGTTTATAAACAGGGAAGAAGGCAAGGTCTTCTTTGTTTTCAGGCAAGCTTACTTTCGCGGGTAAACCCCAGTCAACTGCTTTCTGCGTTGATTCGAAAGTATAGCCCACTGGCACAGGGTCGAATACCATAGACATGGGTACGCTATTGGGTAACCTATGTTGGTGTAGTGCTTTGTAATTTTGGTAATAGCCCTGAAGATTGTTCAGCAAAGAATCTCTCTCAGCAGTGGTCAGAGAAATGTCGAGGTAAGATTCGATTGTGGAGGTAGGTTGATATTGGCCAAAAACTAGTTGGGTACAAAGCACCAGACAAACAAAAACCTGATAACTTGCCGCGATTTTCATAGGGTAATATTTTTAGTGCTTAAAGATGAAAGAATATTTCGTAAAGCTTTACAGCTATAATGTGTGGGCCAATAAAAAGGTGATTAACTGCCTGGTAGCACAACGAGTGGAGGATGAAAAGATTTTGACTTTAATGAGTCATACCATATCTGCCTTATTCATCTGGCTGGCCCGCATAAAGGGTAATTCTCCAGCTGCTTATCCACTTTGGAAGCAATACACGCTAAAGGAATTAGAAATTATGAGTCATGAGATTGGCCATCAATGGCTGGATTTTATTAATGAACATTCAGATTTTAGCCGCGAGTTGGTTTATACTAATTATGTGGGCGACCCCTATAGAAACAAGGTGGAAAACATCATGATTCACCTGGTTAATCATTCCACCTATCATCGGGCTCAAATAGCCTTATTATTAAGACAAAAGGGTTTAGCCCCGGTTAATACCGATTTTATTACCTACGACCGGGTAATTACCGGGCAGTTGCCCGATTAACCGCGTTTTAAATGCCCCAGAAAAGGTGTAATAGAAAGAAAAAACTTACATTTTGATCTTTCGAAAACGTTTGCAACTCGTTTTTTTAAGCTTTACTGTATATTCGTATCTTAAATAAGCTACCAAGCCCCAAGCCCATGGTATCAAGAATGTTGGCAATTCTTTCGTTGCTTTGCGCTTTCACTATGCCCCTTCATGCACAGGTGAATCCAAGCGCAAAGAGAGGTATCCTCGATCTGAGGAACCATGATTTTACTAAATCACCACTATTGCTGAATGGAGAATGGTTGCATTTTCCTGAAAAATTGGTGGAGCCTTATGAGGAGCCATTGAGCACTGGCTATGTAAATTTGCCACACGAATGGAGCAATGGAAAAGAGCAGGGTGTCGCTACCTATAGACTCCTAATTTTACCAAATAGGGATCTTCGAACGTTGGCCATTGAAATACCTCAGCTTTATAGCGCCTATAGCTTATGGGTAAATGAAGAATTGTTAGGTAAAAATGGTGTTGTGGCTTCAACGCGAAGAGACACTAAACCTCAGTGGTTACCGCAAGTAATTACTTTTTCCACCCTCACCGATACAGTTTCGCTTACCCTGCAAATTGCAAACTTTCATCATGCCAAGGGCGGAATTAAAAACCCTATAAGATTAGGATTGCCAGGGCAACTACTCGAAAAACAGCGTAGAGCAAATCTGGTTAATATGGTGTTGATGGGTGTGCTATTTTTTCTGGGTGTATTTTTTCTGAGTATCTACACCTTTGCCAAACGTGAAAAATCGGTTTTATTCTTTGCATTGTTTTGCCTTACCTGGGGCCTTCGGTCTATTTTCTCCGAACAATACCTGGCCATTCAATGGATGCCCTGGTTTGATTGGGAGCTGGCTTTGAAGATCGAGTATATAACATTGTATCTCACCATGATGTGGGCTATACAGTTTATCGCCAATCTTTACCCCATGGATACCAATAAACTTGTTAAGAGGGTTCTGCTCTATTCTAATCTTTTATTTTTGTTTTTAACTACAGGAACTCCGGCATTGGTATATACCAATTTGTTAAACGTTTATCTTTTGTTGGCCGGTGCATTGTTAATTTATGTTGTGGTAGTTATCCTTCGTGCTATGCTTTTTGAGCGCTATGGTGCATGGTTTAGCGTGCTAGGCATATTATCCCTGGCGGTTGCGTTTACTTATAATTATTTGAGTTATCATGGCTTATTCGTTTTCTCGCCTATTACTTTCTATTCGCTTTACCTGGTATTCTTCTTCCTGTTGGCAGTGGCACTGGCCTATCAGTTAAGTCCTAAGGCTAGAATAAGAAATATCTCTGACACCCTGAGCTTTGATGATTTTGCCATCAAATAAGTAAGTTTCGCTTACTACTATAGTACACCTAAAATAAAAACGCACGCATGATCAAGCGTGCGTTTTTATTCTGTGATTGTGATTGTCAGTTTTAACCAACAAGCTCAATGCTCCTCTTAATGAAACTTGTTAGGTCAGCTCCGGTTAGCATGTTCTGAGAAAGTAAGGCAAGATCAAAAGCCTGTTTGGCTAGTTTAGCTTGCTGTTCTTCATTGTCGGCCTTCAATATTTTTTGTGTGATGGCGTGATTACCATTAATGGCCACGTTATAATTATCAGGCATGCCTCCCATGAAGGCATAGCCTCCACCGCCCATTTTGGCCATGTCTTTCATTCTGCGCATCCACTCACTCATGGTGATTACCACCGGCAAATCATCTGTCGAAAGTGATTCTACAGCAACTGTATAATTTTTATTGTTTACGGCTTTCTCGAAAATGGTTTTAACTTTTTCTTGTTCTTCTTTGCTGAGAACACTTTCCATTTTCGTGTCTTTGTCGATAAGCTTATCAACAATTTCACTATCAACCCTTTTGATTTGCGTTTTCTCGATTTTTTGTTCAAGGGTGTTAATAAAGTGATTGTCTAAAACACCGTCTAAGAGTATTACATCGTAAGCTTTATTTTTTGCAGCTTGTATAAAGCTATCTTGCTTACCAGCATCAGTACTGTACAAATACACCAGACTTTTATCTTTATCGGTCTGATTGGCACTCACCTTTTCTTTGTACTCTTCTAAAGTAAAATATTGTTTGTCAACATTCTTCAGCAATGTGAAATCCTTAGCGCGATCGTAGAACTTCTCATCGCTGATGATTCCGTATTTTACAAAGATGTTTACATCATCCCATTTTTTCTCGAAGTCGGCACGGTCTTTTTTGAAGAGCTCCTGAAGTTTATCGGCTACTTTTTTAGTGATGTGCTGGCTAATTTTTTTTACGTTACCATCACTTTGCAGATAACTTCTCGAAACGTTTAACGGAATATCAGGAGAATCGATAACACCATGGAGTAACATCAGGAAATCAGGCACAACATCTTTCACCTCATCGGTAATGAAAACCTGACGAGAGTACAATTGAATTTTATTCTTCTGCATTTCAAAGTCATTCTTGACTTTAGGGAAATAGAGTATCCCTGTTAAGTTGAATGGATAATCTACATTGAGGTGTATCCAGAACAGCGGGTCTTCGCTGAAGGGATATAATTCTTTGTAAAATGAAATGTAGTCTTCGTCTTTTAGTTCGCTCGGTGATTTGGCCCACAGTGGATTAGGGTTGTTGATGATATTATCAACGGTAATGGTTTTGTATTTTTTCTTTCCATCGTTATCCTCACCATCTTCAACACTTTGATCTTTGGTGCCAAACTTAATTTCTACCGGAAGAAATTTACAGTACTTTTCCAGAATTCCTTTTAAACGGAACTCATCCAGAAATTCTTCTGAATCTGCATTCACATGAAGAATTACATCTGTACCTCTCTTCTCCTTTTTTGCAGCACTTAGTTCAAATTCGGTTGAGCCATCGCAAATCCAACGGGCGCCTTCGGTGTTGTCTTTGAATGATTTGGAGATTACCTCCACTTTATCGGCCACCATAAAGGCTGAGTAAAAGCCAAGTCCAAACTTACCGATGATGTCTTTGGCATCGGTCTTGTCTTTGAATTTCTCTACAAATTCGGTTGCACCAGAAAAGGCGATTTGATTGATGTATTTCTTAATCTCTTCACCGGTCATGCCCAAGCCCTTATCGCTTACGGTGATGGTTTTTTTCTCTTTATCGAAACTCACTTCAATGGTCAGGTCACCCAGTTCTCCGGTAAACTCACCTAAAGACGATAGCTTTTTTAACTTTTGGGTTGCGTCCACCGCATTTGAAACCAGTTCGCGTAAAAAGATTTCGTGGTCGCTGTAAAGGAATTTTTTAATGATGGGGAAAATGTTCTCGGTATGAATCGAGATACTGCCTTTTTCTGCTACTTCTGCCATAGTTGTACGTTTAGAATAAAAAAATCCTGCCGGAGCAGGATTTCAATTTTTATTCCAAAGGGCACTTTCTGCCAGCTTGGCAGTTTTATTTCTTTTTAAAGACGTATCGTGTAATAAAGATACCCTCTCCGTCTTGTTTACCTGCCTCGCTCTCTACACCGCTGGTAACGAATACGAGTTCCCATCCTTCTTTGGCCATTTCGGTAAGTTTGCTGGACACCACGGCATCGTTAGAGGCAATGTTTTGGAAGTTGATACCCACCGCACTGTAAAAGTTCAAAAGCTTGGTTTCTTCGAAGTTTTCAATTTTTACATCTTCTCTTTTTACATCTCCCTGGTCGCTTTTTTTGCCGTCAGTGCGGGCGGTTGTCAGGGCTTTGTAATCGGCTGTTTGCTTGGCATCGAGCATGCGTGAACGACCAATACCGAGCGGAACGATGGATTCAACAGTAGTGATTACCTTGTATTCTTGTGCAAAAGCAACAGTAGTGATAAGGAGCATAATGCTCAACATGGGAAGTTTTTTCATGATATAAGTTGTTTTGAAGCTTATATACGTAAAACTAGCGCAAGCGTTCGGAATCGCGCACTAATTTTTCATCTCTGCGGATAAATCGGTTGGCCAAAAAGTTTGCGGCCACGCCAATGGCGATCATCCAGAAGCCAGAACCGTATTGTCCGCCCTGGTGGGTTTTGGCAAGATCCAGTACGAAAAACACAATGCTGACCATGGCTCCCAACATTAATAAAGAGTTAAGGGCCCCCAACTTCATCTGAAGCATGCGGTTATTGTATTTACGAAGGCTGATAAAGGCCACTGTGGCGGCTGCTACCGCTAGCATGCCTGTGATGGCATAGGGCATATAAAGAGGATTCCCAACGCCATTTACCTTTTCGGTATAATGAAGGGCATACAGAAGATGCGCATTTTCTGTACTTGGCTCAAATACCCAGATAGGCATAAAAATGAGTCCTATCATTGAAATAACAACGACTGCCAGAAATACGGTTTGAATTCTTTGCCACATATAATGCTTACTTTAACTTGCCGGCAAAACTACACAATCTTATAACTCGTAAAACTGTTCTGAGTACTTACGTAATGAAAACCACCCTTTCAATAGATTTATTACAATTAAATTCAGTGGGTGCTGATGCTTTGAATGCGTGAGGAGAAAATCATAATTGATAAACTTCAATAAGAAAATTGTATGAATGGAGTGTTATGGATATCGAAAGAGAACTAGTAAACATCTACCATTACTTTCAAAAGCTATAGTAAATTCTAAGAATTAGTATTCATGCGTTACCTTTTCGAGATTGCTTACAATGGTACCCAATATGCTGGCTGGCAAAGTCAGCCCAATGCCGTAGGTGTACAGGCCGTGGTGGAAGATGCCTTTTCTAAACTTTTAAGAGCAGAGGTAAAAATTGTGGGCAGCGGTCGTACTGATACAGGAGTTCACTGTACGCAACAATTCTTTCACGCAGATTTAACTCAAGCGTTAGACATTGAACGATTTTTAGGACGATTCAATGCTATTTTACCGCATGATATTTCGATTCAAAATATACTAAAGGTTGCTGAGGATGTGCATGCCCGCTATTCGGCCCTTGAACGATCTTATGAATATCACATCACGCTCAAAAAAAATCCTTTTCAAGAAGGTTTGGCCTTGTACCATTTTAAGCCTTTGAACGTAGCCGAAATGAATAAAGCAGCTTCTTTATTGCTTGGTAAGCAAGACTTTGCAGCTTTTAGTAAAGTAAAAACCGATGTAAACAACTTTATTTGCAACCTTAATCGGGCTGAGTGGGTTAAGGATGGCGATAGACTAATTTTCCATATTTCTGCTAACCGATTTTTGAGAGGCATGGTGAGGGCAATTGTAGGTACTTTATTGGAGGTGGGAAGTGGAAAGCTGTCGGTTGCAGCTTTTCAGCAAATCATTGACGCCAAAGACAGAAAGCAGGCAGGGATGAATGCACCACCACATGGATTATTTTTGACAAAAGTGGTATACCCAGAAGCTGTTTTTCAACAATAGCAACTTGTATGCACTTATAATATTTGTATTAGGCTTTATATAGAACTCAGTGGAAAAGGAAAAAGTTAGTAGTGGGAATATTATAGATTGGTCTGTGCTGAGCCGGCTCATGCGTTTTGTACAACCATATAAGGGCAGGTTTTATATGGTTGTTTTCTTAACCATAGCCATTGGTCTATTATCTCCTCTGAGGCCAATGTTGATTCAGTATACCCTGGATAAGGATGTGGCCAACGGAGACTATACCGGCATGTTATGGATGATCGTGTTCTTGTTGGGGATGTTGTTTATACAGTCCATTGCCCAATACGCACACACGTATTTATCAGGCTGGTTAGGCCAACAGGTAATTCGTGATATACGCACCAAGTTGTACGATCATCTTATTAACCTGCGTTTAAAGTTCTACGATAAAACACCCATTGGTCGTCTTGTAACACGTACTATCAGCGATGTCGAAACCTTGGCTGATGTTTTCAGTGAAGGATTGGCCGCCATGGTCAGTGATTTATTACAAATCATTTTCATTCTTGCTATCATGTTTTATACAGATTGGCGGCTCTCCTTATTGAGTTTATCCACTATACCACTGATGCTCATTAGTACCTATATTTTTAAAGAGAAGATAAAGGTAGCCTTTAACGATGTTCGCAATGCCGTAGCGAACCTTAACACTTTTGTGCAGGAGCACATTACGGGCATGAACATCGTGCAGATTTTTGCCAGCGAAAATCATGAATACAAAAAATTTAAGGAAATAAATAAGGAGCACCGGGATGCTAACCTCCGCTCTGTACTTTATTATTCTATCTATTTTCCGGTTGCAGAAATTATAGCAGCCGCAGGAATTGGTTTATTGGTTTGGTATGGGGCCAAAGGTGTGCTGCACGAAGAAATGACAGGCATTACCATTGGTAAACTCATTGCCTTTATTATGTACATACAAATGTTTTTCAGGCCTATTCGAATGATAGCCGATCGATACAATACCTTGCAAATGGGTATTGTGAGTTCTTCACGTATCTTGAATTTGCTGGACGATCAGACCGATGTTCAAAAGAATGGAGATTATGTTCCGAATCATATAGAGGGTAACGTTAAACTTGAAAAAGTATGGTTTGCCTATACTGATGATCAATATGTACTGAAGGGTCTTGATCTTGATATTAAAGCAGGTGAAACAGTGGCGCTGGTTGGAGCAACGGGTGCTGGTAAATCATCGATTATTAACTTATTGAATCGCTTTTACGAGATTAACAAAGGAGAAATAAAAATTGATGGCCGCGATCTGCGCGATTACGAGCTTGGGCACCTGCGTAAAAACATTGGTGTGGTGTTGCAAGATGTTTTTCTCTTTAGTGATACGATTTATCGAAACATTAGCTTGGGCAGCGATGACGTTACCGAGAAAATGGTTTGGCATGCTGCAGACTTGGTGGGAGCTAGAAAGTTTATTGAAAGATTACCGGGTAAATTGAATTACAATGTAATGGAGCGGGGCTCTACTTTATCAGTAGGGCAACGCCAGCTTATTTCTTTCATTCGCGCCATGGTTTACGACCCGAGAATTTTAGTGTTGGATGAAGCCACCTCATCAGTGGACAGTGAAACGGAGGAGATGATTCAACAGGCTATAGATAAGATGATGAAGGGACGTACTGCTATCGTGATTGCACACCGTTTATCAACTATTCAAAAGGCCGATAAAATAGTAGTGCTGGATAAAGGTGAAATCAAGGAAGCCGGTAAACATGATGAATTACTCCAGCAAGATGGTTTTTATGCCCAACTGCATAAGATGCAGTACAAAGAGTTTGCCTAAAACCTGATTTACTATTTCGTGGATGGCTTGTCTTTATAGCTATTGAAAAGGGTTATATTTGCTGTGATGTACCCCCTCAGACGTCTCGTTTTTCTATTTATATGCCTGCTGTTGGCAAAAACAACAGTGGCGCAAAAGAGCACGTCTTTTAAATCCAGAAGTTCTTATACCCGCGACCGCCATAATTTTCGTGCCCCGGTAGTGGGCCATCGTAAGGCTAAAACCATCTGCCCGATTTTTGAAAATAGTAAGTATCCTTATCAGGGAATTGGCTTTAAAGTGGGCGATCCCTTTTCATTTAGCTATAAACTCTACCCTGTAAAACATTATGCCTTAGTGGTAGATATGGGTTCTCCATCCAGTAGTTTGTATAGCCGACTCTTTAGAGAGGAATTTGCGTTGAAGCAGAATGAATTTGTTCCTGGATTGGAGGGAGTTGAGTACTTATCGCATAAAGTCAGGTCTGATTTTGTGTTGGATGTAAAAGCACTCTATCAGATGGATGCTGATAAGTTGGCCAAGGGTTTGCAAATCTATGGAGGAGGCGGTTGGGAACTGCGAAGAACTAGCATAGAATATGACTATTTCTATGAAACCGCTCCTAATTTTAATGAGCCGGCCACTTTCACGAATAAGCGACTAACCCAAGGACTGCAAGTAGTAACCGGAATTGAATATGCCTACTTTCAACTCCCTATTTCAGCCTTTATTGAAATGGAATATTATATTGATATTCTGCAGCAACCTGGCTGGAGGCATATACAGGGAGGCATGGGCCTTCGCTACGTTTTTTAACAAACTATTTTTTGCCCTCTGTTCGCTTCCAGGTGCTGGCTAACTTAACTGCTTCATAGGCATTGACAAGACCACCACTTTTGCTGAGCTGGCTAAAATCAATTTCATCGCTGCTACCTGGTTTGCTGACCTTAAGTCCGTCAAATTTTCTGGTGGATTGAAGGAGAATTTCTTTTACATCATTTGCGTTGAGTGTTGGAAAATAGCCTAGTAAAATGGCAGCAATACCACTGACGACTGGAGTGGCCATGCTGGTGCCTTGTAAAGATTCGTACTCGTTGCCAGGAATCGTTGCGTAGATAGAAGTGCCAGGAGAAAATACATCGACAGTCTTCTTACCAAAATTCGAGAAGTCAGCCACAAAGTCTTTTCCTTCACCCCACGATGAAGCACCAATTTCCAACCAGTTGTTAGCCACTTTTCCATTTGAATATTGTGGTACAGGGAAGTGATCTTTCACGTCAATGTCATCGCCATCGTTGCCTGCTGCATGGACTAGTAACACGCCTTTTTGTTCTGCATAACGAATAGCCTTTTCAACAACTTCTTTATTAGGAGAAAAGTATTTTCCAAAACTCATGTTAATGACCTGAGCTCCGTTGTCTACTGCATATAAGATGCCATTGGCTACATCTTTGTCGCGTTCATCGCCACTGGAGGGCACTACTCGTATTGGCATGATCAAAACATTATCCGCTACGCCTTTCATGCCAACAGCATTATTTCTGTTGGCAGCAATAATGCCGGCTACGTGGGTGCCGTGCTTGCTGGCATCATTCACATCGTTGTTGCCATAGTAGCGTTCATCTACATTGTTAATATTATCACCCACTACCTCGCGCGGATTGTAAGACAGATCATAACTCTTTACTGCTGCTTGCAGATGTTCAACGTAGTCGCCTAAACCGATAACATGCATTTCCAATTCTGCTAAGAAGGCTCCTAATTCAGTTTCGGGTTCAAGACTTTGGTAAACACTTTGTAAGGTTTTTTTGGCCATCAATAAAGTGTCTGTTGAGGCTTCAAGAGCGTCTATTTCTTTTAATGTAATTTGCTTCAGACCAGTTTTTGATCGGATGAGGCTGTCGTAATAATCGATAGTGATAAGAGCATTAACATAAAGATTAAGCTGCTGGGTATACTCATCCAGGTTTTTTTGGTTTGCCTTAGAATCATTTTCGTATTTAGTCTTTACTTTTTCCCAGTAGGCAATACCGGTCTTATCTTTTTTATTGGCCTTTGTCGTATTCTCATAGATGGGTTTTAAACGCAAGTATTCCCTGGTTACTTCTGCGTGATCATTGACTGTGCTGCCAGTTTTACCTCCGATGAAATTCCAACCGTGCACATCGTCAATATAGCCGTTCTTATCATCATCCAGTCCATTACCAGCCACTTCCAATGTATTTGTCCAGATATTGTCTTTAAGGTCATCGTGGTCAATATCAACACCAGTATCGATTACGGCTACAATAACTTTTTTAGATGGCTTACCCTTTAATAGACTTTGATAGGCCTTTTCTATGCTCACCCCTTGCATTTTATCTGCCTCTGGATCTAGCAAAAACCAATTAAGAGGAGGTCCTTGGGCACTATCGATGTTGGTTGATTGTGCATCAGAATAGAAGGAATGAATGAAAACAAGAAAAAATAAGACTAAGCCGGGTAAACGCTTCATGCTTTTGATTTTATAATTGGTAAGAATAACAAAATAAAAGTGTTTAAATATTGCTAATACAGAATTTTTAGAACTGGCCTTCATAAAATATGCCAAAAAGTGCATGAATCTTACCTCTGTCATGCCTGCTATCAGCTTAACAAGCACTGGCGCCCGTTTGTGATCACCTTTGTTATGTTAATGATGCTAGAAATGATTTACGTTGTCCTCTTTATGCTGCTTCTGCACTTTGGTCTTTTTTTCTACTGTGTCAGCAAACTGAATAACGAAATACACGATAATGAGTTTAGCCAGCAATAGTGAAATACCGTTATTTGGTAATGATAATCACTAGTTAGACAATAGAGAGGAGGGTAATTACTAACCCATTTCTATTCAATTCCACTCCTTCGCTGACAGTTCCTCACACTTCCTTCGTCTTCATTTCTATTACAAACATGGCTGTGTTGGCCTATTGATGAGCGCTATATCTTTATAGATTTGTATTGATTTTATCAATACCAGCCACCATGAACATACAACAACTTGAATATATTGTAGCCTTAGATGAACATCGCAATCACGTAAAAGCTGCCCAGCAATGCCATGTTACCCAGCCCACGCTTAGCATGATGGTGAAAAAATTGGAAGAGGAACTCGATGTAATGATTTTTGATCGAAGCACCTTGCCATTGAAACCAACCCCTGCTGGGGAGACTGTAATTAACAAAGCACGCAACATTTTAAAGGAAATTAAAAGTCTAAGGGATTCGGTAAAAATTGAAAAGGATACCATCGAAGGTGAATTTCGTTTGGGTGTTATACCAACGCTGGCTCCCTACTTACTGCCAAGATTTTTGAATGAATTTTTGCAAAAGCATCCGGGCACTTCGTTTACTGTAACGGAATTGCAAACGCAGGAGATAGTATCACAGCTAAAGAGTAACAAACTAGATCTGGGTATTTTAGTAAGTCCGCTGGATGATAAAGAGATCCGGGAGATACCTATTTTTTATGAGCCGATTCTGTTGTACACTTCAGAGAAGATGAAGTACTACAAACAAGATAGAGTCAGTCTTAAATCACTTACTTATGATAATCTTTTACTGCTGGAAGAGGGGCATTGCTTCCGCGGACAGGTAGAGAACTTATGTACATCGATGGGCAGAAAAGTTGTGCACCAACTTAACTACCAAAGTGGCTCGTTAGAAACATTAAAGGCCATGGTAGATAACGATTATGGCTACACATTAATACCCGAGTTGGCAGTGGGCACCAAAAATAAAAATGTGCGCCATTTTACCAGTCCTGAACCAGTACGTGAGGTGAGTCTGGCCGTTCATCATAATTTCATCAAGGAAAGACTTTTGCAAAAGCTCAGAGATGCTATCCTCAAAGCCATTCCTGCTCATTTTAAAAAGAACGAGAAAGTTGTAAGGGTACGCTGGAATTAGCATAAGATTATCCTATGAATGTTTCATTCTTCAATCATTCGGGAGTTTGTAGTTTCTCCTGACATAGGCTTGTCACCAGCGCTTCGTTAAATTGCATCTCTATGGAGGAGGTCATCGCAAAGCCTTATCGGAAAATTATTCATGTAGACATGGATGCCTTTTATGCCTCCATTGAGCAACGTGATTTCCCTGAGTATCGGGGTAAACCGATAGCTGTAGGTGGTTCGCCCGATGGGCGAGGCGGTGTGGTGGCCACAGCTAGTTACGAGGCCAGAAAATTTGGTGTGCGCTCAGCCATGCCATCCAAGAAGGCGAAACAACTTTGTCCGCAGTTGATATTTGTATATCCGCGCTTCAGTGTTTACAAAGAAGTTTCCAGTAAGATTCGTGAGATATTTCTTCGCTACACTGATTTAATCGAACCGCTTTCGCTGGACGAGGCCTATCTGGATGTAACTGAAGATAAACCAGGCATTGGTTCTGCGATTGATATTGCCAAGCAGATCAAAGAAGCTATACAATCGGAGTTACAACTTACAGCCTCGGCAGGTGTTTCTATCAATAAGTTTGTGGCCAAGATAGCTTCAGATATGCACAAGCCTAACGGACTTACCTTTATTGGACCTTCGCGCGTGGAAGCCTTTGTTGAAAAACTTCCAGTTGAAAAATTTTTTGGCGTAGGCAAGGTAACGGCTGAGAAGATGAAGAAGATGCACTTGCATACAGGAGCAGATCTCAAACAACTTTCGGAAGCTGACTTAGTCCGATACTTTGGCAAAGCTGGCAGATTCTATTATAAAATTGTGCGTGGCCAGGATGACAGACCTGTACAGCCTGACCGTGAAACAAAATCAGTAGGAGCAGAAGACACCTTTGCCTACGACTTAACGGATGTAGAAGAAATGGTGCTACAAGTCAAGAAAATTGCCGTGTTGGTAGTCAACAGACTGCAAAAAAATCAACTAAAGGGCAGAACCGTAACATTAAAAATCAAGTATCACGACTTCAGGCAAATAACGCGTAGCAAATCATTCACTGTCGGTATCGATGATGAAGAAACAATTAAAGAAACGGCTCTTGAACTTTTGAAAGGTACCGAAATCGATCAGGTAAAAGTACGTTTGCTAGGCATCTCACTATCGAATTTTGGCGAATTACAACCTAGATTCAAACAAAGAGGCGAGACAGAACAGCTCGGGTTGTTTGATGAATAATAGATTGTTCACTCAAACCGACATGAAGACTTTTATCAAATCAAATACATAATAGTAGCTTGCTGGGCATGCGATGGTCTGATGAAGTAAAAGTTACCATTGCTAAACAAGAAGGGCTAAGGGAATTTAAGACCAGTGCTAAGATTAGTGAGATCCATACTAATTAAGTACAAAAGACCCTGGAAGCTAAGTGCCCTGACGAATTTAATAGCAGGAATTCAATTACCTATTTACTAGGTACGGGTGGTCCGCTGCAGGTTGTATAAAAATACGAAAAGGCATAGTTGATGACAGGAAAAATAGCTTTCAATTTTCAGCCACTAAAAGTTATTTATTTGAAAAATCTTTCAACTTTGTATTAAAATTTTTTTATGAGAAAACTGCTTGCCTTCTTTTTGATTAGTGTCACGACAAGTGCGCTTGCTCAAGATAAACCGACTTATAAAATTTTTACGAAAGAAGGTAAGCCGGCTGACTTTGCAATTATGATGAAGGAAGCAGCAAAAGCTGATCTTACTTTTTTTGGGGAGTTGCACGATAATTCAATGGCTCATTGGTTGGAACTGCAAGTGATGAAAGAAATATTTGCCCAGCGCGGTGCCGTCACCCTAGGCATGGAGATGTTCGAAGCAGATAACCAAATCATACTTAATGAATATTTATCAGGGCTTATCGATGAGAAACTGCTGTTGAGCGAGGCAAAAGTGTGGGACAATTATAAAAACGACTATAAGCCTTTGGTTGAATTTGCGAAAGAGAAAAAGCAAAGGGTCATCGCCACGAATGTTCCGCGCAGGTATGCCAATGTTGTCTTTAAAAAAGGGTTAGAAACACTCGGTTCTTTGCCAGCTGAAGCGAAAGGCTGGATAGCCCCTCAGCCAATTACTTTTGATCTTACCTTACCTGGCTACAAGACAATGATAGATCAAATGGGAACCCATGGCGCTCCCGGTACAGCTGAGAATATGGCGCGCTCACAGGCTGTGAAAGATGCTACGATGGCTCATTTCATTTTACAGAGTAAATCCTTCCCATTCTTACATGTCAATGGTTCTTATCATTCACAAAATTTTGAGGGTATCGTTTGGTACATTAGGCAAGCCGATGCAAAAATTAAAGTGCTTACACTGCAGGTAGTAGAACAAAAGGATATCAACCAGGTGGAAGAGGGCAATAAGGGTTTGGCCGACTTTATTATTTGTGTTCCTGCCGACATCACCAAGACCTATTAACCCTTCATCGGGCTTATAAGATATTTTACGATTTTAACATAATAATTTTGATAGTGATCAGTTAAGAGGTATTCCTAAGCCCCTCTTTATGTTCAAAGTATTGATCATTGTGTGCAGCTGCAGCACCCTTGTGTTGGCACAACATAGAAAGAAAGATAGTAGACTTTTTCATTTCTCTTTAAGCCCCGGTATCAGCAGCAATGGTATGCACGGAGCTAATTTGGCCAATGTTTTTTCATTCAATCTCAGTGCTGGTTATACAGGAAAAACAAGATTCTTTGAACTGGCCGCAGTGTCTAATGCCAATGAATTGGAAACAAGGGGACTTCAGATCGCAGGTCTTGCCAATGTAACGGGTATCAATGCCTATAAGGGATTGAGCGAAAAGGAGATTGAGCAGAAATACAAAAGTGGCTTCGAGGCGAATTTAACAGGTGCCCAGTTTTCTGGTGTTGTTAACAAAGTTCTTTCCAATGTTTATGGCTGGCAAAGCACTGGTGGTGTGAATGTGGTGGGCAATGCCTTATTTGGTTTTCAGGCAGCAGGCATTAGTAACATTGTTTATAAGTACTCTTTCGGATGTCAACTCGCTGGATTTTCAAACGTTTCTATTCAATCCATGGATGGTGTGCAAATAGCAACGCTCACTAATTATACGCAAGGGGGTTTGTATGGCGTTCAAATAAGTGCATTTAATGAAGCGGGTTTCATTGAAGGTAAAAATGGTTATGAGAATGCTGACTACACTGGACTTCAATTGGGTCTTTTTAACAGAGCTAAGATCAGGATGAATGGTTATCAAGTAGGAATTGTTAATGTAGCAGGTCGTATGCAGGGAACCCAATTAGGGTTAATCAATATTTATAAACGGGGTAAGGATATGGGCACGCGTGATGGGACTGCTATTGGATTAATCAATGTTGATAACACTATGAATTTAGTGGCCTATGCAAATGAGTTATTCCCTATCAATGTTGAGATGACAACGGGGAATGCAAAAAATGGAAGGATATCATCAGAGAGTAAAACTAAATATGTTCTGAATTCATTAATCTATGCGAATAGAGGTGATTGGATTGCTGACCGCAATATGCAATGGGCATTGGGCTACGCGCTGAGAAAATATTTTTTTAGTCGTTCAACGGCTAAAGGCGGTAGTGAGTTTTGGTTTTATGCCTATGGTGCCAGCATATTACATATAAATGAAATCAAAGGAAAGTTGAGTAAAGATGTAAACCTATTGATAAGGCCAGAATTACTACTTGGAAGAAAAATTCATCCGAAGATCAGCAGTTTATATGTTTTTACCTCGATAACGTACAATGGCAGAATACAAAAAGAAGGAATGCATGACGGTATAAGCTCTGCAAACAATAAACATTGGCCAGGCTTTTCAATAGGATTGATGGCCCATTGATACAATACTATTTCACTTTAGCCTTTCTTACAATTTTTGCAAACAAACCGGGGGTAAATCGATGCAGGTAGGCAGCCAGTGTTTCTTTCCATCCACCTACATAAATCTCACGCTTTTTATAGATGATGGCGTTTACAATTTTATTGGCCACAAAGGCAGGACTGAGTCCAGCTGCATGGGTATCATCTTTTTTATTCTGAGTAGATCCATCTCCTTTCAAAGCAGTTAAGCTGAGATTGGTGTTTGTCCAACCGGGACAAATCATTGTTACGTAAATGGAAGGATTTTCTTTCCACAACTCTGCCCGTAAGGAATTAAAAAAACCTTGTAAGGCATGCTTCGCTGCAGCGTAAGCAGTTCGGTAGGGAGTACCAATAATTCCGGTAATGCTGCTTACCGTTACAAAGTGCCCTTGTTGCCTTTGAATGAAGTGAGGAATCAGCGCTTTGCTAAGTGTAATAGTGCCGAAATAATCTATCTCCATTATTTTTCGGTCTACCGCTAAACTCGTTTCTTTTGCGAGGGCTCTTTGAGAAATGCCTCCGTTGTTAACGAGAATATCGATATGTCCAAATACCTGAATAGCGGCTTCAGCAGATAAAGTCAGAGTATCAGTCAAGGATAAATCCAGTGGCAGGATATGAATGTTGGGCTGTGCATGCCCAGGACAATTACCCTTAACGCGTTCCAGTTCTTCCTTTCTTCTTGAGGATAAAATGAGTTTTGTATTGTGTTGGGCTAAAGCGTAAGTAAGGGCTTCACCAATTCCAGAGGAGGCTCCGGTGATCCAGATAACTTTATTTTGTAATGACGACATATCAGGAAGACGTATTGCTGCGTGAAATTTTTTGATCTTCTGAGAAGATCCATATGGCGTAAACACCGATCACAGTACCTATCGGGAACGAAAATAGTTTTAAACAACCGATGATGAGTGATAGTATTACTGCCCAGCTTTGTCTGGTAAGTAGCCCGATACCAGCAATGATGGTAGGTGCGGCTATGAAAGTAATGATAAGCCAAGGCAGGTAAGACATGATGGCTGTAACCAATTCTATAACGCGCTGCTCATCCGGATTAGCCTGATCAAAAACAAAGCTAAATATCAATGCCAAAACCGCATTAATCATGAGCATTCCGATTAAGGTGAGTGTGCCTGAAATAACATAAAGAATACCCAGTACTCTTTTATGACCATCTAATCTTTGAGCGTCCATACTTTTTTCTTCAAGTTAGAGAATTATCTGTTTCTTTTATACAGCACAAAATCAAAGGGGTAGGCATGCTTATCATCAGCTGTATGTTTGATGCGACTATGCTCCTTAAACACATGATAGTCAACTGTTGGAAAGTAGGTGTCACCTTCAATAGTAGCATGTATTTCAGTCAGGTAAAGTTGATCAGCTAGGGGGAGTGCCTGTTGATAGATTTCAGCACCACCAATGATGAAAACCTCATGCTCTTGATGTGCTTTGGCAAAATGAATTCCTTCCTCTAAAGAATGTACTACCTGACAACCTTCAGCCTTAAAATTATTTTGTCGTGTAACCACAATATTGATTCTGTTTGGTAGAGGTCTAAACTTGTGTGGGATAGATTCATAATTCTTTCTGCCCATAATAACACAATGGCCTTTAGTGGTTTCCATGAAGTATTTCATGTCATCAGGTAAGCGCCAGGGTAAGTCATTGTTTTTGCCAATAACTTTGTTGGTAGTATGAGCAGCAATCAGTGATATGATCATGATGATGGTAGATTAAGAATCTTTTTTGAGCAGTCTATACTGATGAATTATTTCAAATTTTATTTCCTCTGAAAAACTCCTGTACCAGCATTTTCTTTTTTCCTTCGGGTTGGAATTCTTCAATACCAATCCAGCCATCAGCTGTTTTGATGTGAAGACACTGTTTGTTATCAGTACGGATGCTGCCAGGAATACTTTGTGTGACCCCATCTGCTGAATCAAGCTTGCGGCATTTCAATATTTTGAAAAACTTATCGTTTAGCATAGCCCATGCTGCGGGGTAAGGACTTAATCCACGCACAAAGTTATAGATCTGTTCTGTGCTTTGATCCCACTTAATCTCGCATGTCTCTTTGAAAATTTTAGGGGCATGCCTGATAACAGTATTTTCATTTTGCGGTAAGGATGGGTAACTACCTGCTTCAATTGCCTTCACTGTTTTAAGCACCAGCTTTGCCCCTTTGTACATCAAGCGTTCATATAAACTACCAACAGTATCTTCTTCGAGAATCGGCTCAGTTTCCTGAAAGATAATACTGCCTGTATCGATTTCATGTTTGAGGAAAAAGGTAGTGACCCCTGTTTCTTTTTCTCCGTTGATGATGGCCCAATTGATTGGCGCAGCCCCTCGGTACTGTGGCAATAAAGATCCGTGCAGGTTAAAGGTGCCTAAGCTGGGTAAACTCCAAACACTTTCTGGTAACATACGAAAGGCTACCACAATCTGGAGGTTAGCCTGGTAAGATTTCAATTCTTCTAAAAAAGCTGGTGATTTAAGGTTGGTAGGTTGTAGTACGGGTATGCCATGCTTAAGCGCTGATTCTTTTACTGGAGAAAAAGTAATTTTTTGGCCGCGGCCTTGTGGCTTATCGGGGGCAGTAATAACGGCTACAACTTTGTATTTATGTTCGACCAAAATTTCTAAGCTTGGTACAGCAAAATCAGGGGTACCCATGAAGATAATGCGGAGGTCATTCATGGCAGCAAAGAAAGAATATTGGCTCTTAATCTCTTAACTCTTTGCGCATATATTTCTTACAGATGGGGCACTCCGTCCACGCATGTCCGCGGGCTGGGCAAAAGGCTCTTCCGAAATAGATGATCTGCAAGTGTGCTTTGTTCCAACGATCTTCTGGTATGAGTCGCTTTAAATCATGCTCGGTTTGTTCTACACTTTTACCGGTGGATAGGGCCCAACGGTAAGCCAGCCGATGTATATGCGTGTCAACAGGAAAGGCAGGAATACCAAACCACTGGGTCATTACCACAGAAGCTGTTTTGTGCCCAACCGCAGGCAGGGCCTCTAAGGCCTCGAAGGTATTGGGTACTTCACCGTTGTACTTGTCTATTAAAATTTGAGAAAGTCCATGAATGCCCTTTGATTTCATAGGAGATAAGCCACAGGGTCTGATAATCTCTTTTATCTCCTCGACACTCATTTTTACCATGTCAAAGGGATTATCAGCTTGCTTGAAGAGCAATGGTGTAATTTTATTTACACGTTCATCAGTACACTGAGCAGACAGCAGCACAGCAATGAGTAAGGTGTATGCATCTTTATGGTGGAGGGGCACTTCTACACT